>JADKFC010000032.1 GCA_016717655.1 Saprospiraceae bacterium | reverse complement strand
GGGAAAATATGGCTTACCCAAACCATTATTAAACGTTTACAATGAAAACAGTACCATTCAAAACCTAACAATTCTGGGATGCGATACGGGCATAAAATTGCGATTGAATAAAGGTCTATCCATAATCGAAAGTCAATTTGAAATCAATGATTATGGCACTGGCATTTATTCCATTTCATCCACAATGACCTTTGAAAACAACAGTATGGAAGGCGGCGATTATGGCATACGTTACCTTGCCTTATATCCTGTTTTGGGAGAAAACTCGATCATAAACAACGATTTTGTCAATATCCGTACAGGCCTGGAATGGGATTCGCATGGCAGTGGAATGCACTTTGAAGTAGCCAATAACAATTTTGTGTGTGAATTGCAATCAACCCTACTGGAAGTAGTCAATACCTGATCATCAACAATGAATTTTTAAATGCCCACTCTGCTGTCTATTCTAAGGATACCGGTAAAAAATACAACCAATACGTTCACTCAAATCGAGTTAGCAATACAAATTACAGGCTCACAGCCGATGGTCAAAACAATGGGGGAATATTTACAAAACTGTTTTGACAACATATCCAGATATAACATGGTATATCTGAATACAGTTCAATCTATCCCGAACAAGGTGACCCTGAAATTTCTGCAGGCAATTGTTTTGACCAACAGGTTACTTCCATTGTAACAGGACAAAATTCTGAAATATTTATGTATTATATTTCTGAATCTGAGGACACCTTAAGTTATTGTGTATCCCAATTTCAGCAGGTAATTTCATACTAGCATTGTCAAGCAATGCAAATCCGGAAAGCAGCTGTGGCAATGGCATATTTGTGCATTTAGACCCCCGATTCAGAAAATGTATAATTCCGGAATCTATCAGAGAAAAACTCAACATGCAAACACAATTAAATTTGGAAATCAACCGAATTAAAAACGATCCTTCCATCTCTTCTTCATTAAAAAAATATTTACTTGCAAGATATTACAGATGTCTTTACTTATTGGTACCTTCCATTACCAGACAATACTTAACCATGCCGGATAGTACCAACAAACTGATTGCCTATCTATTGGAACAAGAAGAAGAAGACCACAAAATAATGGGTTACGGTATTTTGAAAGATATGGAGGAGGACGAACTTGCCAACCAACTATTGTCAACCCTACAAGAAAACAATCCTACTTCATATTCTCTCACCCATTCTCAGGAATGTTTAAACCAAAGAGGCCTCCCCAATGTAAATGAAAACAGCCAATTCACCACCTTGTTGACTTTAGCCCACCAAAACAACAGTTCGGCAGGGTTTGCCAGAGGTGTTTATGAATATTTAACGGGGATCGACATCAATATTGATCGACCGTTTCCGACATTACTTTCACTGGAATGCAGCATATAGAAATAAAAAAATCGATGAAGTTACAGTTTTCCCGAATCCAACTGGTAGAAAGAATATCACAATATCTTTACCTGATTTTGATGAGGGCGATCTGTATATCGCAGAAATTACAGATATGATGAATAAGGTCTATTTTCTCAAAGCTTAAATCAGCAGAGTACCCAAGTTGATATCTCCCGGTATGCCGGAATCCATCTTGATTGTTACCATCTGTAAAACCAATCTTCCTGTACAAAGAATAAAGTTGTTAAATTTATAGCTGAAAGATGAAAACTAAATTTAATCAACCTTACTTAAGGGTTGCCTTAATAGGAGTTTTTGCTCTTATTTCGGCACCTAATACCTAACTTAATGTTTTGCCCAAAAATACCATAGCCACATCATTGAAAGAGGCGATACACTTAATGCAGGGTTGCAGTTCCTCCAATTAAATGGTAAATATTATATTAACGAATTTTACCGCTGCAATACCCACGCTTTTGGCTGCCACGCATTATTGAAATAAACCCCAATGGTCGCGACTTAAAATTTTCCGAAGAAATCAAAGCAGTATCCGAAAAAGGAATGATGGCAGTCGATGCCAATAAAGGTAGATTAGTTGTGCCCGGTAATTTCAAAGAAAACAATACCAGCGATTACCTTAAAATTAGTGATAGTCGACCCTTCAACCCTTAAAATCAGCAAAATCCTTGATTTTCCAGAAATAGACAGCCTTTTGTACGTGGTTCCTCATTTTATTGTTCATTCAAAAAACTACTGGTATGTTGGGGTAAATGGACGAAATATGGTAACAAAAAGAAATCAACTCTGCCTATTAAAACTAAATGATGAATTTCAATTAGACTTGCTTACAAAAATCTATCTACCCTATGGCTCACAATTATTGCATGAAGCTTATATGGATAGCAACAATAATTTAAAAGTCCACTACCACTTCGATAATAATGTTAACGGTTCAAAATCCGTAATCGCTACCTATGATGAGAATCTCCATCTTTTAATTAGTCATACATCTGGATATGCTTCAATCAGGCAACTCCCTGTTGGTATGGAAATACCGGGCAATAAGACACTTTTTGCCATCATAACAGATTTGGGCACCCTGTCCGCCGAACTTCATGTGTTGGATAGCCAAAACAATGTAAATAAAATGACCCCATGGAATGCCCAACCGGGCCAATTGAGAGAAATTGAAAAACTAATTTACTCAAAAGATCGCAATTACATAGGTGGAGGCAAATATGCAGATGCAACTACCGGTCCCTTAGGCAATCTGCTTTTGTTCTTTAAAGTAAATACCTCAGGTACTCTGGTTTTTGAACGGTATTTTGTCATGGACAATATTTATCAATACGGAAAATATCCAGATATAAATGATATCATTGAATTGGAAGACGGCAGCTTTTTGGTTGCCGGCAGGCTACAAACTTTTAAACCAAGAGAATAACATTCCCTCCAGAATTAGCTCAGACCTCATTTGGACCCGTCTCTCCCACTAGGCTGTTTCCGAGCGATGAAAGTTGTTTGATTGAGGTAAAATATTGAAAATACAATCGTTGGTACAAGTAACGAAAATCAGTCTTCCTTGGAATCTTTCACCTGTTTCCAAACCCGGCTTTTGACCAAATTTCATTTCCGGAAAACTATCCTCAATCAAATTAGATTCTCAATATCATGGGCAAGTCTAGCACCTTGACATCTTCAACTAGTGGTACTTTTGATATATCTTCTCTACCTTCTGGCTTATATATTGCTTCCTGGACCGAAGAAAATCGACTGCGTAGCCAAAAAATCTTGATACTAAAAATAACTCCTTTAAATTCCCCTATACCACCGGATACATATCTCAACACCTCACTATATTGACTTAACCAAATACTTTTGGTGCTATCATTTCCACCCCAAAACCTGTCTAACGGTATAGGGGGCTCCGTTACTGTCCATATGCCAGCGAAACGGTGCGAAGGACCGGCCGTATGGCTACTCTATGATTTCGGTATTTTCTACCCATAACGGTTTTATAACAGCCTTCCGCATTTGAGGCTGATCATCTTTGTCAAAAAAGAAACCATAAAGGGTTTAGTAGCACCTTAATCATTGCTTTGGCTTGTATCCATACACTTTTTGGACAAATTAAGGTAGCTCAGCGTGTGCGCTGTCATCAGGATCGCCCAAGCAAAAACCGGAAACATCTCGGCCAGCGGCACCGCCGGCGAAACAGCCTTCATTTTGGGGGTAAAAATGCCAACTATTTCTACTGTCAGGGCTTTCAGGGTGAAACGTAAGCCACCATAACAGCAGTCTTCGATACAGAAATCCAGGCCTTACATCTAAGCTATTATCCCAATCCCAGCCATGACTTTATTCAAATCCAATGGGAGAAAAAGGGGCTCATTTCTCGATTTTTACTCCTCGATGAAAAAGGAGCTCTGATTCATAAGTTCCAGATCAACTCCAATGATAATGCACAAATTCTTGACCTGAGAGATTTGATGTCGGGAAAATACACATCACCTGCAATATATTGACTTCAATAACCAAACCCGAGCTGCAGGATGGATCATTTTTACCGAATAAATTTTTAAACCATGAGAAAATACATTTTCTTATTTCTGGTGTTTGGAATCTGCCAATAATGTTTGATGGCTCAAACACCCAAAATCATCCAATTACCAGGCTTCGTTAAGGATGAAAATGGCAAACCTATGGCCAATGAATCTGTAAGCGTGAGTATCGACATCACTACCAATGGGGGCAATTTTGCTTGATACCCAAACTGCAACCACCAAATGAATTTGGGGTAGTCAACCTTCAATTAGGGGACCTGCTCTGAAAAGCCATCGATTGGTCGAAGGTGGTTCGAGCTACTCCATCTCTGTTTCCAGCAATAAGGGAAGCATAGACCTGGGCTCTATCAACATGGCTACGGTACCCTATGCACTGTATGCCGAAAAATCGGGCAGTTCTTTGCCCGGTCCTGCACCGAAACACGAATGGGATGGCACCGCCATCAGATTTGAAAAACCCTGATGGTAGCTATGGGACCATGGGTTAATCTAAAAAGGTCAACAAAGAGGAAATAGTGTTTACCGTTGTAAGTTCCCAGTGGCTACACCTGGTGACCTTCCTCCCAAGTACCAAGGAAATGTAGGTGATCTCATCGTGGTGATTTCCGACGGTGGTGGCTATGTTTTGGGACTGGCAGCAAATGGGTAAACCTTGGTAAAATCCAGGGTCCACAGGGGCCAAAGGTGATAAAGGTGAAAAAGGAGATAAAAAGACCAAAGCCAACAAAGGCGCTCAGGAGCACAAAGGGTAGCAGGCGCTACTGGGCCTAAAGGAGATACCGGGTCTAAAGGACCTCAAGGTGCAACAAGGACCTCAAGGGCCCATTGGGCTCTCAGGGACCAGCTGGCACAAGGGGTTAGCATTGTGGGTACTGTACCCCAATCCCAATGCACTACCTGCCAATTACAATGGCAATGTTGACGATATGTACATTTCATTGAGCAACGGCGTGGGCTACTTGTGGAATGGCAGTGTCTGAGACGGCAGTAGGAAAATCCAGGGCCCCACCGGTCCGCAAGGTCACTACAGGGTCAGGCAGGAGCCTACAGGAGCAACAGGACCACAGGGGGCAACCGGCGCAATGGGAGCAACGGGCGCTCAAGGGACCTGCACCAGGACCTAAAGGACCTACTGGATCTGCAGGTGCCATTGGTCCCAGGCCTACAGGGGAGCTCAAGGGCTGCAAGAGGTTGCGGGGTCAGCTGGTCCGCCCAGGCCGGCAGGACCTCAGGGTGCTACGGAGCTACGGGTGCCAAAGGTGACAAAGGCGATACCGGTGCTACTGGCGCAGTAGAAGCAACAGGACCCGCAGGGGGCCTCGAGGACCCGCAGGACCTCAAGGCGCTACTGAGCAGTATGGGATTGACAGGGCAGTAGGTCCGGCAGGAGCAACAGGACCGGCAGGGCCTTGAAGACCTGGGGCAACAGGTGCAGCAGGTGCAACCGGGCCAAAGGGGATAAAGGTGAAACCGGCCCGGCAGAATGTACAAGATCCAGCAGGGCCTACTGGGGCCATGGGAGCAGCTGGCGCAACCGGATCGGCGGGACAAACAGGACCAGCGGGACCTCAGGAGGACCAGCAGGACCAACTGGAGCTACAGGTGTTGCAGGTGCTGGGGACCGGCAGGAGCAACAACGGAATCACCAGGAACTCAGGGTGCAAAAGGCGATAAAGGTGACAAAGAAGACATTGGTCCCAATGGACCAGCAGGGCCAACAGGTGCCACAGGCCCGTAAAAGCGCCCAGGGTCCCCTGGGACCGGCAGGCACCAACACAGCAGGAACAAAATTATTACTATTGCATCCGGGAACTATCACCAATAGCGGAAGTACCAATCCCAATGACGATGTCAATAACAATGATCCAGTTTGATGGCGATGTATCAGGTACCTTTGGCAACATCACAGTCAATAAAATTAAAAACTTAAACCTGCCGGCAGGTACACCTACCAATGGACGGGTAATGGTTTCAACGGCACTTCATGGTCGTATGTGACACCTGCTGGATCTAGTAAGGATACGGCCGGACACGGGAGATTAATATAGCTAATGCCATCACCAATACCGGAGATACCAATGCGGGTGATGAACCTCACCAATTCCACCATTTTTGATGGAGACATTTCCGGCACCTTTGGAAATGTATCGGTAAATAAAATAAAGGGCGCACTATTTCAACGAATGTACTACAAGAAGGTCAGGGTACTCACCTACAGGAGGACAATGGAAGCCCGTAACCCCATCTACCGGTGGGGGTGGAGGAGGCGTTTTAGCCGGCGCTGTCAATTCAAACGGTGCTGTGGCTTATAGCAATGGTCTTACCATTACCACCCAAAGCGACAATGTAATAGTAACAGTACCTGGTAATCCCCTAACAGCATCCAACAATGCCATTGTGGTCACCTCCAGAACAACTGCCAAAACGTATGAGGTATCCTATTCAGGAGGAAGTGCCATTATCCATGCAACTTCCGGATCAGCCTGGCCATGTGCCTTCATTGTTGCCCAATGATAACCCTGATTGCCAAATAAACTACCATTTTCGACTCAAAGAGTTGGGTTTTAATCCTCTTTTTTTGTCCTTGCCCAACTCAACAGGGCAGGGGCACAAGATAGAGTGACGGTAAAAGGCAACCTCAATGCTGGCGGCGAGGTGTACGATGTCAATGGTATCAGCAGTAGAAGAAGTCCTTATAGCTATTCTGTTGCGGGCACAATTAATTTTGCTTACAAAGGGTTTAATCTTCCGATCACAGGAAGTTACAGAGATGCGCAATTCAGTTATGATTATACTTTCAACAGACTCGGATTAAGTCCTAGTTACAAGTGGGTCAAACTGCATTTAAAGTGGAGCAATATCAACTATTCTGCCTATACCCTATCAGGTCGATCCTTTTTTTTTGGAGTAGGGCTGGAACTAACCCGGGAAAATGGTATTTTTCAGCTTTAAAAGGAAAACACAAAATCCTCTTGCCATAAAAGATACACTGGTTTATGGTGCCAATCTGATTCCAGGCTAGAAAGAAACATTGGAAGGAGCAAAGTTTGGCTATCGAAAATCAAAAAGTAAGCTTGAACTGATGGCTGTGAGGACCTTTGATGATGTCAATGGCCCTGCACCCAGTGGAGATGTCAATCAGCTTTATGGTTATCAGGTGTTGACACCCAAAGAGAACCTTACCCTGGGCTTAAATGCCGGATTGGAATTGTTTAAGAGAATAGAATTGTTCGTCAATACGGGTCTCTCTGCATATACAGCCGATGCATTGGATACCTTCACCATTAAGTATGGCAATGAGGTACCCGCCTTTGCCAAAGATTTATTTCAGGCCAATTCAACCAGCCGTTTTTCTCTTGCCGGTGATGGGGGGATCAATCTGAGAATAAGAGGAAATAAAATAGGATTTAAGTACCGAAGAGTAGACCCCTTTTACTCCAATCTGGCGCCAATTTTTCCAAAACGACATCGAACAAATCACCTTTACTACCGTAATAAATCTCTTCAAAAGAAAACTAAGATTTGATGGACAATTGGGAATGGAACACAACAACCTGACCCAACTCAGAAGTCAAACGGCAAATAGGGTTATTGGCAATGCAGGAATCAATCTAGTGCCATCTGAAAATTAAACCTCGGACTAAGGTACACCAACTGCCAGACAGAGTCCATGAATTAAATCCTCCAGCTTAATGACACTTTAAGATTTGTCACAGTTTCTTCTCCCAATATGGCTTCAATGCTGATTATACCGTACCTGGACTAATCAAGAGGATGAATTTTTCCTTTACCTCAATTACAATACGGTAAAGATGAAAGTCAGAATGAAAGTTTAGGAGATATAAGTGTCTTTACTGAAGGATTGAGTCTTGGCTCACTTTACCCAAAAAGATCTCAGTATTTATCCATCATAAGCTACAACCAGTACCAGTACAGAACCGTGGATCAAACACGTTATGGACTCGGCTTGAGGGTGTCCAAAAACTGTTGGATAAAATTAATGCTCAATTGGGCGGACGGCTCTTTTTAATCAATACAATGGGCTAAATGACGGCACTTCCTCCAACCTTTCACTCAACGGCAATTATCGCTTTTCTCCCAAAAGGTCTATTACCCTGACCACCCTCTACCGAATCAATGAAAGTATCGTCAACAGGTCCTACACTGAATGGAGGAGTACGCTTAAATTATCACAAAGTTTTTAAAACAATTCGAGAAATGATGAACCATATATTTTGGAATACGGGAAAAAAGATGGGCTTTATTTTGGCCTTGATAATTTTGTCATTCCCCATTATGGGTCAAAGACCAATAGAGGTCATCATCAATTTTACGCCACCCCTACCCCAGGGAATTTACTGCCTATTTCAACAATCCACAAGCTTACTCCATCACAGCCATTAACCACCCGAACAGGAAGCACGTTTATTTTTAGGAGAAATCAGAGGTACTTCCAATGGTGTTTCAATAAGAACCCTGCCTTCACTCGAGGGCAGACATCCCAGTTACCATTCCGCCCTGGGCGTGGTCAATCTCAATGGCGAAGAAATAGCCGGGCTCTACAACGATGCCACCTCTGACGACCTAGAAATTATAGGCATACCGCCTCAGGAGCTCAATGTCAATGGCATGCTGCCGGAAGGTGAATATGTGTGGTGCATCAACGCGTACGAATTCAATAACAACAACCTGCCACTTTCTTCGGGCTGTACAATGCCATTCTCTATTTATTATGGAGACCAGCTCAGGCCATCATCACTCCCTATGAAGATGAAGTGGTTACAAACGACGTGTTTACTATTTTTTTTGGGGGACCCTGTTATATCAGACCCTACTAAAAGAGATCAGCTTGAATACGAGATCAAAATCATTGACCTTACTGAATACCCCCAAAGCGACCTCGACTTGTTGTTTTTGGATGGAAGTGCTCAGGCCCTCCTCGATAAAGTTGTTTACGATGAAACCTATATCTACAATAACGATGGTTCTGACTGGGATATGACCGATGGTCACCAGTATGGCCTTCGAATCAGGGCCGTTGATCCTTTCAATGAAGTACAGTTTGGAAACAATGGTTATTCAGAAATCCGCACCTTTTGGTTTGGCTTCAACCCCAACGACAATGAAGAAGAAGAACCTGCCTCTAATGCCGTTTCTGATTGTTTTGAAAATTGTCATTACACATCAAATATCAGTACCAATAATGCTTCCAATCCTTCTGCCTTTTCTGAATGGCAGATCGGTCATTTTGTAATGCGCGAAATAAGAAATCACCAACAACAATGGGGTGGCTCCAGAAGGTACAACTCAGTAGAAATACCCTGGCTCAACAACCTGAAAATTGCCGTTGCCTTCCAAAACTTAAAAGTAAATACTGCCGGTCGGGTCTATGATGGTTTTGCGAAAGCCATCGATGAAAGCGGTGGAGAATACGATCTTGGCGACATCTACAATACTCTTTTTGTGGGTAAATCAGAATGCCCTTCCGCTTCTCTTGCAGCCCTTTCAGATGAGATTTCAACTGCACGCAGTCTTTTCAATATGGCAGCCGGTCAAGCAGCGGGTGTCCCTTTAGGGATCAACCAGGACCTCGAAGGCAGGCAGTTTATATTGGGCATCATTGACATGAAATTTGAACCAGATCGAGCTTCCATTGCCTTGATCAATGTACTGGAGTTATCAGGCCTTGCTGAAAATTTTTGGGTGTCTATTGCCGGCAACGACATTTGTCTTACCCCTGCAGGCATTGGGGTGAATACATCTTGTACCAGGCATTTGAAAAAGAGGAACAGGCTTTGGCGATCTCGACATAAAAACCTTTGGTGGACTGGGCGACGACCAAACCATTAAAGACAACTACTGCTATATAGAAATGAATTGTGAGGGCATGAAGTCGATGGCCATTCGCGGAGAACTGGCTTTTGATCGCTCTCTCATTATTCCAGACAACAATGGAAACGCCGGGAGTGGAAAAGCCAAGGGCAGATTTAGCATGACACTCGACAAACGCAATGACCCGGCTACTTCTCTTTATGCTTATAACAACAATGAGGCAATGACAGGCACCCACATGATGTTTGGCTTTGACATGGATCCCTTCCAGGTTACAGGTCTCGCTGGTTGGACCTTCGAACCTGCACAAGATGCCTACCTCGATTTGTCTGATTTAGAAAATCCGGATCAAATGCAATTTCCGGAAGGCTATAATACCCAGGCCATCTATGGCAGTGACCCGGCGCTCATTACAACCTGGAGAGGAGTATTTATAAAAAACATAGAAATCAAGAGTCCCAAAGAATTTACCAACGGTACAAGGAGAGGTGCATTTGCGCAGAACATCATCTTTGACCCCACGCTTACAATGGATATCGGGGTCTCAGGCTTATTGGAAACCGGTGATGGCAATCTCAGTGGCTGGGGCTTTTCCATCGATACCTTTAAAATTGAAATCGTGCAAAACGACTTTATCAGCGGAGGCTTATACGGGGGCATCAACCCACCCATTACCGGTGATGGAGACTATCTAAACTACAAGGCCATTCTAACGAAAGAAGAAAACAACCAATTTGAATTTACGGCAATCGCCCTACCCGATTCACTGATTTCAGTTCCCATTTCTCTGGCAAAGGCAGCTCTTTGTCCCAATTCCTACGTTCAATTTACCATGGGTGAAAATGGTGCCCAGGTGGGTACCTTTTTGAAAGGACAAATGGTTATCGATGTCATGGAAAAATTTGCCATCTTCTATTGAAGTGCCCGATGCCATCCTGGTCTTGTAATACGTTTGGCCGATTTTCAGTTTAATTACAACTCTACACAGGGCTTTGTTACTGAAAGTATGGTGAGCGACGGCACCCACAGCTGTTTTGGCTTTGGCATAGATCTGGCGGATGCAACCTGTGGCGATTTATATACGGGACCCATTGCAGAATTTGAAGGATTCGAAGGGTACGAGTATGATGTATCTGATTTGGACGAACTCCTGGCCAATGGCTTACCGGAGGAACCTTCGATGCAGGAAAATATGGATGGTTTTCCTATTTCCATCAATGACATTGCCATTGGTTTTTCAGGAGGTGAGGTATCCATTGATTTCGACCTCGATGTTAGTTTGAGTACCGATATGTTTGATTTTATGATCGGGGCCAGGGTCAATGTATGGAATTCACTAACCACCAATAACAAAGGAATTACACGGTTTAAACCCAATCGGATCGGACTGGAATGTGGAAGGTTTGGAGGATCTGACGGTGATGGTATTGGCTTTGATCCCTTTGTTGTAAAAGGCGAGGTGTGTCTTACCAACAACGAAGATGGCACAAAAGGATTCCATGGTGATGTCGAACTTACCCTCGGTACCTTCACTGCTTCCTCATTGCCGGTTTTGGTAAATACGGCACCCCGGATGCCGGGAGAATTTGGAAGCAGAAGATACTATGGCTATTGGTACTTTGATGGCATGTTCCGGTTATCCGTTCCGCCACCCATTTCAGGCATAGATGTATTACCTCCTTTTAATCTTGTCCACTTTTGTGGCCTGGGTGGAGGAATTTACTGGAATGCAACGGCCCCTGAATTTGTGGTTAGCATGGACCAAATTACCAACCCGGAGCCCACATCGACCGGGGCTGACCGACCTACACCTGTATATGGAAATAGAATCCTGAAATTTAATACAAGTTGGAACCTTGCAGCAGATCAGGTATTCATGATCGATCCCTATGTTTATGGAGAGTGGAATGTGACAACAGGCCTTAGATCCCTGGGTTTTGGAGGAGACTTTTGGTCGATGGCCTTAAGTTATGCCAAAAGGAACGATGCCCGGCTTTACGGTAGCTCAAGCACTACCCTTACCTTTACTGACAATGGAAATGGAGGTACAAGGGTCTGTTTACTAGGAGAGAATACAATCAATGCCAATATCATTCCCAATCTTTTATATGGTGCAGGCTTGAACAAACGACTCATACGTTCGGGCTTTGCCATTGGTCCTGAAAGCGAGTTTCCAGGCGAAGACAGCAATAGTGACAGCGATGACATCTTTTGGTTTTTCAACGCAGGCAACCCATACATCAATGACATGGGTGGCATCGTTTTTGACTTACCAGGATTCAACCTATCTCAAAATCAGAAAAATGGCAACCACCTCGGCATCGATGCCGGCTTTTCGGCTATGCTGTACCTCATGACGGGCCAGAATATTCCGGGAGAACTACACTCCTCCGCCGGGAGCAGTGGCAACCCTTTTGGTATGCAATCTTCTGATGAAGGCAGTTTTGATGGCGGCGACAAAGAAGATGAAAGAAATCCACTCCAGGCATCAGGTGGTCACGGCCTGGTTATGGGCGCCCACGTCACAGCTTCTTGTGAAATAAGGGCCATCTTTTATGCCAGTCTTAGCATATTTACAGGCATGGACATCATGTTGGTCAACTTAGATGGTCAATCCTGTTACACCTCTAACGGTGTGGTACAAAATCCGGGTGTCAATGGCTGGTATGGATCTGGCAGAGCATACGCAGGACTTGAAGGTGCCATTGGTGTCAAAGGCAAGATCCTGGGCAAAGAAATTGACGTAAAAATCATCCAGCTGATAGCTGCTATGATGCTCGAAGCCGGTGGCCCTGATCCCATGTGGCTGGATGGTCGTGCCATCTTGCAGTACAATTTATTGGCCGGTACCATCAAAGGCAGTGCCAGGATGATGATCTCTATTGGCGATAAATGCGTGCCTCCTCAGACAAGTCCCTTTGACTTTCCTATCATCGCAGAATATTATCCCAATGAAGAAGAAAACAGAGATATCGATCCCAATGTGAGACCTTCTGTAAGTTTTACCGTGCCTGTAGATGAATGGCTTTCCATTCCAGATGTCGACGGTAAAATCCATGAAATTAAACCCGTTCTGGATAAATTTGAATTGACTGCAGAATGCAACAACTGTTCTTCAGCTCAAAGAGATACCGAATATGATTTGCTGGCAGAGGATGGTAGAAGTGCGACCTACAAACCTCGCAACCTACTTGGCCCTATCAATGGTGCGCAGGGGCACAAAGAATATAAAATGAAAATTGTGGTGAAGGCAATAGAAAAGAGAAACAATGGCAATGAGGTCCTGGTCTCTCTCAACGGTCAAACGTGGAAGGAAGAAAAAGAAATAACCTTCCGCACTGGTGATCTGCCCTATCATGCCGCAGGAATATAAGAAAACCAAACCCATAACGCACCAGAAGTTCTACATGCAAAACGAAGATACTGGTGGACACTATGTGCAAACCCAGAGCAACATCAACGAGCTCTATTACTACCTCCAGGATACGAGAGGCAGAGAGTTTGATTATTTTGCGGTATACCGCGACAACCAGGGTGAAGAATTAAACAGACAAACCGTAAACTACAATTTCGGGCAATCCCGCCTTAATTGGAACAAACCCAATCTCGACAACAATAAGGAGTATGCAGTACAAATAGTGAGAAAAGCCTAAGCCAACACCCGGACTTTCCAGTATCCCTTCTCTTGCACGAAAAACTTTAATTAATACTAATTTGCTGCAAGCCTATAATGCAGATAGTCTCTCTTTTGAGTACAAGGTAGAACCTGAGTTACCGGAACTTTCTGCCCTCACCCAGGTAAGTGCCGGAGAAGTCCTTCTCCATGCCTTTGAATTTGAAACCAGCAGATTCAATAACCTCGCTGATAAAATGGCAAGTGCAGAAGTCACAGTTGATGCCCAAAATAACTATCATCAACTCGATTTTGACAACTTCGAAGGTTTTGATAAATATGACATATTTGGATATAAAATGAACGATGAAAACCTCCATGAAATACAAGGCACCGCCTAGGGTTGAAATTGCGAATCCCTTTATTTCAGGTTTCCATACCAACCTCAGCAAGCCCAAATTGGGCAATTTTGCCACCGTGTGCAATGATGAATACAGGGGCGAACCCACCGGTTGCGAAAGCTCTGTGACCATCTCCCAAAACGGAGCCGGAGGTATTGGCATTGCCCAGACCCAGGGCGCTGGTGGATCATCAGGGGTGGTATCAGTACCAATGAGAACCCTACAGGAAATAATAACAATAACAACAGCGGATCGGGCAGTCAAGGCAGCAGCTCAGTAGTACCCTTGCTTTTCCCCTATCTTCCATCCACCAACTTTGCCTGGTCCAATTCCGAAAATCTATATGCCACCCTCAATGATTTTGCAATTAACAGCACCGTCCTCCAAAACGATGATGAGGATGACAATTTCATGGTCAATTACCAGGCCTTCAATAGTTCAGGTAGCAATGTATCCTATGCCAATGAGTTCTCCCTCAAATATTACATCCTCGAAGATGTACTACAGGACGCCCAGGAATACGCCGATTTTGGAGAACAATGGCTCGACATCGTAGAAAACACCTGCAATCCACCTACAGGCAGTGCCAATTATAATCAATCCTTAAGTAGTGGTCAGGTTTCTGCCCTCATCCAAAATCTTGAGTCCATTACCAATACAATTTTAAACTCAACTCTTATTCAAGGCCCAGGTCAAAATGGCTTTTCCAATAAGGTAAAATTCCGTGCAAATAAATCGTATAATTACGATGAAGAAGATTGGGGAAGTTCAAAGATTATGCAATTTGAATTACATTAAATACTGGGCTTTAAAGGAAAATACAATGCCATTTCGCCAAACATTATGAGCAGTTAGGTTCTTTAATGTTTCATTTATCATCAGAAACTTAATGAACCTTTCTGTCCTAAATGTTCCAAGAATAACCACCTCTGGTACACTGGGAAAATGACTTTGGATGCATGATCATGATTACTCATTCTTCTTTATTAAAAGCTACTCCCTATAAATGGAATTTGGAAAATCAACATTAAGAAAATGAAGAGAATTAAGTCTTACTTTGTCTTTACGAGCAACTCATCTTAATTACCTCAATTATCTAAATGTTAAAAAATAGTATCCCAACCTCTTTTCTCGTATAAATTTCTATTTGGGGTCACTCTTTGCTCCATTTCATAAAAGATCATGCTAAATTTCAGACAACATAGAGCCTATCCCCTAGCCCCTAGTCCCCAGCCCCTACTATCCCCTAGTCCCTATCCCCTACTAGCCCCTAACCCCTATCCCCTATATGATTTCCAGTATTTTTAACCCCTACCTGTTTTAATTAGGCCATCCAAGAGCTCATTTTACATATTTGTACAAATAAAACTCTGGAATGAAAATCCGCCTTCTTCACCCAACAATGATTGTGGTTTGTACGCCGTTTTGTTCATTTCTTTTTGTCATGCCCAGAAAGAAGCTGTATCAAATAAGAATGTCATCCAGTTGCAGGGCAAGCACTACAGAGATTCTATTGTCTTGCGCTGGGGTTACACCGATGCCAAACTCTGGTACAAAATGCTGAAACAACCGGTCAAAGTATACCGCAGAAATGTATCGCAAAATGGAAAATATGAGGCCATAGCAGAGATTATGCCCTGGGATTCCACCAAAATTGAAGCCACCGCTGCCGTCTCACAAAAAAAATGAAATCCTGGTGGTAGTTCTTGAAAATATTTATCGCAATTGGGGCAATTCTACTTTTTCAGACTATGGTACTATACTGGAAAAAACCGATAACTTCAACAATCGATGGTCGCTGGTCCATCTGGTAGCAGATCAGTTTGCCTTGGCGGCAGAAGCAGCAGGGCTCAGGTTTACAGAGATAAAACCATCAATCCAAAATTCAATTATGCTTATAAAGTCGTTGCTGGAGAAAACCAAGCTTACAAAGTGATTCCATCCAAACAAGCAAGTTTTAAGCCAGTCATTTACCAAAAAGAAGAAAAAGAATCATCTGTAGTTTTGTACTGGGATCAAAAGCTGCATGACTACCACTACACTTCTTATTGGGTGGAATCATCAACAGATGGCATCAACTACACAAGATTGACAGAGGTGCCCTTTGTGCAGATGACCGATCAAAAGATAACTACCCACAAAAAATACTATTCCTTCACCGCACCCAATACCAATTACCAAAAAAAAGCATTACAGACTGATAGGCAACGATGCCTTGGTGATGAAAGTTTGCCCTCCGAGGCCATTATGGCCATGGGTCGCGATAAAACGCCTCCCCCTGTTCCATCGTTATATGCCGATACATTGATGAACCACCTGACAAAAAATCTGTATTGGACCCTCGACAATCCTTCTGACATAGCTGCCCTCCATTTGGAACGCTCTTTTGGCGATAAAACAGAAACCCTGCTCAATTGGGCAAAGCCGAACGAAAAAAAAAACAGATGTGGTAGATCTGGCAGGCATATATAAGTACAGATTGATCGCAGCCGATACCGCGGGAAATTTTGCCTACTCCACCCCTCTTTACACCCGCATCCATGACATGGTTCCACCATCCAAGCCCTCCAAACCAGTTGCTTATGTTGACACCACCGGCATAGTTACGTTGGGCTGGAATGAGCATTCAGAAAAAGACATCATTGGCTATAATATTTATGCCGCTGATGGCAATAAAAGAAGTTTTATCAAACTCAATGCACAGACCCACCGTTCCAGGATCTACCAGGATACCATTGGTACATCATTACTCAATGAAAAAAGATATTACTTTATTGTTGCAGTTGATGACGACTTTATGCGCAGCCCGCCATCGGATACTTTGGTCATCAGTCGACCCGATCGAATCCCCCTTCACCGGCCCTCATTGGTGACTACAGGTCTTGCCCGAAGGCATCCGTTTAACCTTTTACCCTCCAGTTCAAGAGATGTAGTAAGACATGATTTGTGGCGAAAGGCAGGCACGCAAGACTGGCAGCTGATCCATCAACTGACAAAGATACCTCCTTCTTTTACCGATACCGATGTAAAGTCATGCGTAAGCTATTATTATAAAATCCATGCCGTTGACGATGGTGGTCTGATCAGTAAGGCAGTGGATATAGCAGAGATAGCAGCCATGAAATCTCAATTATCAAAGCCGGAATTATCTTTTACTAAAATGAAAAAACACCATCCTTATTTCGATTGCAGGTGCTGATAACAACGAACAAAAAACAAATACATGCTTTATAAAGCTGCTGACAATGCCAGCCACCAGTTATACGAAATTTTACCCACAAATTCTTTCTCTGAAATGGGTAAGCCCGGTATCAAATGGAGATATAGGGTACGCACATTATCAAGTGATGGAAGACAGGCCCCTTTTAGCGATGAAATCATTGTTCAACTTTAATCAGCTACTATGAAATTCTATATCTACATCATTTTGGGCCTCCTTTCTGTGCTTATTTCTGCATGTCAAGACGAAGAATTAAATCCCAATGATATCAAGTCTGATGAGGAAGTAAAAGACAATTACGTTGTACTCAAAAGAGCAAAACCACCCTTTTTAAAAACCAGAACAGGAATCAGATGTTGTACGCGTGGATAGTACCTCCATTAAGGCATCTGCCGCTGCCACATGGGCACAAGCGATACAAGTTGGTGATGTTCTGGTAAGCACCGGCACCACCACCGGAATTGCATTCTATCGAAAAGTGACCTCCATAGATAACGATAACAACACCATTATTTTCAACACCACCCAGGCCACCCTTAAAGAAGCTTATGAATCCTGGACCATAGACACCCGCTCAGACAGATTTACTGCGGTTAGCAGAGATCTTTATACATCCAACTTCAAATGGAAAACCGGCGAGCACAGCGCTTTGTCAGGTTACATTGAGCCGGATATGGATGTTGAACTTTCTTATAATGAAACAGATTCATATTTCACCTCCTCGTACAATGCCAATTCCGGTATTACAGGTGCCCCTCGCTTTCACTTCCACCTCGAAGACTTACAGCTCACTCTATCTGGAAACTATGTAGCAAGGGCGGCAGTTAGTTTTGAAAAGATGTAAAAAAAAAGCCCCCCATTGAAGTAGCTCTATCGCTACCACAGGTCTTGCCATTTATATACAGCCCAAATTAGTTGGCAGCCTCGAGGCTGTCAGGAGAACTTCAGTCACCAGAGATTTCGAAAACATTTGGTGCCTACACCATAGATTTTAAATACGATGAAACAACGGCAGATACCATTCAGTACAGTTTTGTCCACCATGATGCACTCAAAATGAAAACTCAAGTTGGCAAGCCACAGGAGCAGGTACAGCTGAAGTAAAACTGGGCTTCGACACCTACATCGGAATTCTGGGAGTGCCTGACTTGGTAAAATGTGGCGTATTCATTTATGGATTTGGTAGAACAGAACTTCTACACAAAGGCAGCTTTTCCAATCCCCAGCCCAGGGTAGCCCTCGACGCATTTTTTGGAATTGGTGCTGTTGCCTTTGCTGAAGTAGAATTTTTTGGTGGTCAAAACGTTTCAGGATGGTTGCCTTCGAGCTATGGCATTGAATCACCCGAATTTGAAACCCGCTTTAAAAAATTGGACTGGCCCATTGTGGAAAATCAATGCGTGCTCCACTTTCCGCAACGTAACATTTGTCAACAATGGCTTAGGTGCTGTGATCAATATTGAATCCGACTTTGCAACCGGCAATGGCGCGCATAGCAGTGGATATGATATATGGGTGGACAATGTTAAGTTGCCCAATACTTATTTCTGCAATACAGATAACAACTTCCTCATCCAATCCTCAACCAGGTCATCCGCCAAATTTACATCGATGCTGGATTGGGCTGTGCTTTGATTGACAATATCCTGGATCCATCTTCACAGCCAACTGCACTCAAAAAATTTACCGACCAAGAGATGGCAATGAATACTGCACTAACATAATTGGCAACCTCTATATGGATGACTGAAAATTTGCGGTACACGGAATCAGGGAAACAAAGGACATTGGTACAATAATATGGACAATGCTGATAATCTTTATTTGGTGATTGCATGCTTTTGAAGAGGTAGCCAATGGTAGTACTCCCCTGCAATATGAATGCATCCGGTGACATCCAGGGCCTCTGCCCCGTGGATGGAGACTTCCTACCAATGGAGATTTTAACAGCCTGCTTCAGGCCTCAGGGGTATCAATAATCTGAAACTATCAACAACCGCCTTGTGGGATAATTCCACCCTGCCCTCCAGTCCATCTGGCTTCAATGCCGTACCGGAGGTGAATCTAACTTTTGGATTGGCGCCTGGAGATTTGGCAATAAAGGAAACAAAGGCACCTGGTGGTCGGCCAATAAAGGAGCCGGCAGTTATGGTGAAAATGCCATCACAGTGCTCGAAATTTCTGACACCAATCAAAACGGACAATCGGGTATCTCTGCCAACACAGATGGACAATTCAACAGCATCAAAGAGATCGGATATTCGTGCAGGTGTGTGAAAAATAAATAACCATCATACTCTCTAAGTCACTTTCTCCTTTTCAGAGAATGCAGACAAAAACGTTTTATTAACTTGTTGTGCGAATTGTTTTCACAACAAAACCTGGACACTAAAATGGAATCACTTTTAAGGATTATTACTTTGATCTGACGGAAGAAAATATTTTATTCAAATCCAAAATGCTGCTTTTTCATATAAATTATACAAAAGCACATGGATCAGTAAATAGGATGCTTTATATTTGAATAAAATTGGGCTTCCTATGAAAAATCTGATTTATGTTATTGGTATTTTTATCAGTTATCTCTACCCAACTTTCTGCACAGTGTCCCACACGGATATCGTTATCAAATCAGGTCTGGGCTCAATCAACTTTTCAACAACTATCCCAATTACCACAAAATCACAATGTCGATCACCTTGCCAATACCACCAATGCCTCCCTCGTGGATTTAAGCTGATGCTTAAGATAGACTCCATTTAGGTAATCTGGTCTGACTATAAACAATGCCCCATCTATCGTAGGGCTTTCTAATATTAAATATGTTGGGGTAATGTTTCTATTCAAACCAATAATGCACTGGTTGCCATCCCAAAGTTCGACTCGTTAAAGCAGGTAACTAAAACCATTTCCATATCGCTTAATCAAAACTTCAATCTGTCAAAGGTTTTGACAATCTTACGGCTGCGGGAACTATAGCCATTTCACAAAATGATTTATTGGATACCATCGATGCCTTCCACCGCCTCAAATCCATACAAAGTGTTTTAAATATTTATAGTTTGAAAAACATTGTAGTAGTCAATGCATTTGATTCCCTCACAGGCGGTCAGGATATTTTTATTTCATTGAAAGAAAGTTCCAAAATAAAAGTCCTTCCCTCCTTTGATCAATTAAGGTATGTAAAATTGAGTTTTACGGTAAATGCAAACCTGAATGACTCATACGAGTGCCTCGCCAATTTAGATTCAATAGGCAATTCTCTTGTGATTAACCTTCCTTAGTCACCACGATAAAGCGCTCAAAAGCACTTAGCATTGGTAAAATAAACTTTACCGGGAAGCAACAAATTGAAAATTTTACAAGGTTTTGATCAACTAAAACAGGTAGGCGACCTTTATCTAAGATTACCCTCCCTACCCAACTTTGCCCTTTTAACGAACTGCAATTAGCCAACGAACGGATTTACCTCCAGTTCGGATTCAATAAAGATTATCCAAGGGTTTAACAAATTAAGTTCAGCAAGTGAAATTTACTTAAACTGTAACTTACTAAGCCAATTGGATTTTGCCCCACAACTGGAGGCCGTCAATGGTCCCTTTACAATTATTGGACAAAAAGTACAATTGTTCAACCATTTTAATTTTTTAACCCATGTGCATGGAATACTATATCTTAATCTACCGTCTTTAAAAAAATTACCAGAATTCAATGAATTATTGCTCGCAGGGGAGTTACACATTTCAGCATGCGCAAATTTGTTACGTATTGAAGATTTTAAGAAATTGCGCCGAATATCAGGTTATTTCTTTATTGAAAATAATGACGCCTGGATTCCATCAACGGTTTTGAAAATCTAAAATTTGTGGGAGTACCATGAAAATTAATGGTAATGCTAAACTCATCCACATTACAGATTTTAATTCTCTGGACACCTTGGGAGGATTGAAAATCACATACAATGGAAAGTTGCCAGTCATCAATGGCTTTCATCAACTTAGTATTGTTTCTTCCATATACATTAGTGATTGCTTTAATTTAAATACGATCACCGGATTTGAAAAACTGTTACAGAGTGGAAGTATCGAATTGTTTGGCTCTTCATCACTAAAAAAACTGGAAGGCTTCGAACAACTAAAAGCAATCGCTGGCTTTTTTAAATTAGAGCAGAATTCGAGATTCTACCTGAATTTAATAGCCTGGAAAGAATTGAAGGATATTTTTAGCTCAACGATCAAGGTAATAAAAACTCCGACTTTTCCAAAACTGAAGTCAATCTTAGGCGACTTTACCTTCTTTGAAAATTTTAAAATCACAGATTTAGGACCCTTTCCCCTCTCTTTCTGTTATGATGGAAAGATAGATATTTTTGGTCTATCCATCACCCATGTTGACGGCCTCAAAAAGGTCGACCCTACAAAGGTAACCAATTTGAAAATTACCGACAATCCTAAACTCAGCCTGTGCAACAATCGTTTTATATGTGCCTATCTCGCGCTAGGTAAGCCCAGTCAATTCAGTAAAAACGCCCAGGCTGCAACCAGTCATCAGAAATTGTCTGCTCGGCGGTCTGATCAATGGCCTAGCATTTTGTGACCGCAATGAAAATGGAATTCGCGATAATGGGGAACCTGGCATTGTCAATATAAAAGTAGATGTAAACCATTTCGATCCACTGCTCATCTCGAATGGAAATGGATTTATGAATTTTTATTGCGAGTTGGCAACACCTACTCCATCATCATTGTACAACCCCAAATTCAAACTTACCACCGACACTGCTTTTGTATATCAATACGATAGCAATGATGAAAAATGACACGCTCTTTATTTTGGATTCGTTCATCCTCAAAACGCAAGAGAGGGCAAGGTAAGAGTCACCACTGATCGAACGCGATGCAATGCCCAATCAAAGATCTACATCAGTTTTTCAAAACGAAAGCAGTTATGATCAGGATGGCGAAATCAGGCTTTTACAATGACATCAACGCCCTCACTGAATTTATCCCTACACCAGACCATATAGATCATTTGCATGGAATGGCTGTTTGGAAGTTTACAATCTTCAACCTCCATCTTTTCAAAAAATATCGGCATCGTTACAGGTACCTTCAGAAGATAGTACAGGTGACACCCTCGCATTCCATGCTTCTTATTATGTGAAAAATAACGATGGCTCATTCCAATTACTCGATTCCTCTCGCTATACCAGTGAGGTTTTATGCGCTTTTGATCCCAATGACATCTCTGTCTCACCCATAGGCACGCTTTATCGGGTGAATCCTGACCAAACCTTCGAGCTCACCTATACCATCCGATTTCAAAACATTGGCAACGACACTGCCATTGATGTAAGCATTTCCAATCTTATCTCCACAGATTTGGACCGCAACAGCTTCCAATTTGTCTCTGCGAGTCACCCGTAATCTCCAACTGTGTGGAGATGTGCTCGGAAGTCGATTTTTTCCTTCGATTTTCCTGCCCTCAAAAAAATCAAAATGAAGCCCTCAGCCAGGGTTTCCTCACCTATTCCATTCAAACCAAAGAAGGTTGCTTGATAGCACGGTTATTGGTAATTATGCTGGAAATATATTTTGATCAAAACGTCCTACACTTACTAAATATTACCAACACCTTGGTAGATCTTCTCGTTGCTACCAGGTGAGGAGGCAACGTTACCTTGGTTGGTTCCCTAATCCGGTACAAGATCAGCTCTGTCTGCAATTGGAGGAATTACCAAAAGAGGTAAACATTGAAGTTTTCAACCAACTGGGTCAACGAATTTACCAATCAACAGGCCTGTGTCACCAACTACATCATTTACCATCAGGACCCATGATAGCCAGGGTGAAAACCAGTACCCAAAGTCAATCCTTTGTTTTTATTAAACAATAGCTTTAAAAAAGTTACCTTCTATTCTGTTGTGATTGATTCATAGAGCTACGGCAGTTTTCGTAGCCTTCGACATGTCATTTACAACATACTGAACAACTGACTTACCCATGCCTTCATACTTTTTTATACGAAAAAGGCAGTACGATAACTCTTTCATTTTAACGCGAATACCTGCTCCTAAATGAGGCGAATTTGTCTACAATTTAATAAAACTTGCACCTCCAATAATGATTAGCTTTCATCGTATTAACATAATACCATCCTGCTTCCCAATCATCAATTTGAATATCCATGCCAGACTGAACCTCTGAACCAGTAATCGTTTTTACGATCTTTTTGGCACTATCCCAAATCTGTATTTGATCAACCTTCATTCCCGTTTCCCATTTTAAAGTGACCAATTGACTGGCAGGATTGGGATCAATCGATAGTTTATTTTCTTTGGAGATAACATCCATGGCAGAGGTCAAAAAAGGTGTCTGCCTTACATCAAGCCACTCATTGGGAAATTGATCTTCCAACCATTGTATATACGATGTCAACCAATACAAATCAGCCTTGCCATGGGGGCGCCCCTCTGAAATAATTACCCACTTCTTCATTGGACAAGTCCTCCCCCACAAATCAAGGGGTACTACCATGCCAAACATCTCTGGACTCAGACCTATGCCCTCATCACCGGTCCACCTGGAAAAATAAGGGCTATGATTTAACCACCAGAGTGGGAACATTTTTTTACCCGACCTGTGCCTCTGTAGTACCTGGACCTTGAGATTTTGGTGATCACTTATGTAACGGGCCACTTCCGGCGTAAGGTGTAAAAAGATATGACCGCGGTGGATAAAACCATCTTTTCTCTCTCCTAGGGTCCATCCCAATTATTGGGATAGGGCATCCCAACCTCTGGTGCCATGGTGCGTGCGGAATCAACCAAAGATAAATCCAGGCCAAGGGTGAGCTGCTTGCTTAGTTGGTTTGTGGCATATACCACCTGAGTTGCATCGCCCATCCATTGAGCAAGCCTTGATGCCTATATGAGCTCCATAAGTGCCGTTACAGGTTGCCACTATCCCAACGACTTTCGTGGGCTCTGCTATTAAAAAATTCTTTTGATATTTTCATAATATTGTGAGACCAATAAACTATCATTGCTCCTGTAGGCAAAATGCCAAAAATGATAAACCCATTGAATGGGTGCTTGAAATTGCCAAAAGGTGAATCGATATTCCAATCGGTATTCACTGGAAATAATTCACTCTGCCTGCCATAACTTCTGTCTACCGGATGATTGGCCCAGGGTGCCTGAACTTCATCCTGCATCAATTGACTCACTATATCTTTTGACCTGGCCTGCATTTGTGGACTCATGTGGGGCCAGGCCCAAAATAAAACGGATAAGATGGCCGCAGGTTCCTGATAGATAAAATAGATTCCGACAATTGATCTGCGTATCTCAGGGATAGGGGCACTCCATGGATATCCGGAAAGCAGGCTGTCCAAGATATACGTGCAATGGATAGTACTTATTACCACAATATCTTCAGCGATAGGCTTGCGGTATTCCCACAGATAAGCATCAAATTTTGAACTGACCCTTAGTGGTGGCCCAACTCAATAAAAAGTAGGCTATTGTAATCTGATATATTTTTGCCCTCATCATTTCGCGGTTTCAAGGCATACAATGCCAAAATGTTCTGCAATGTAAATTTTCCCATGGGCAAAGCTGGTGGCGTCCTGCCCTCTCTGTGGGTCTGTTGGGCATGAGATAAGGCCCATAGGTGCCTTGGGGCAATATAAGCCTTTGATCTATATAATTGACATCTGCACCGGAAAATTTCCTCCGTCATTATAACGTATGGGGGCCTGCCCGCAATCTGGCGCTGCCCACTGATCCCGTATCAATCATCTGTGTGCCCCCGAACGCCTGATGAAGCCACAGATGATCGCCGGCTACTGACATGGCATACAGATTGTCCGTTTCTAAAGGCCACATTCCCGACAACTTGCCCGGGTCTATTCTTTTCCTGCCTCCTGTAACGGTATCAATGGCTGCAATGTCAAGGCTGTATTTAGTACCAAATGCCGATGCTGCGGTAAGGGTCGGAAACCGCGTCTTCCACCAGGTCAAAACCCTTTCTTTATTATCCACTACCACTGAAGGTGCTGGAAAGCCTACTCAATCCACGGGTCCGGCCGGAATGATAAAATCACGACTCAGGTCACATTCTTATCCAATGCAAATACATGGTCCCAGTCTTTAGATGCATCTGGCCAACTGCCACCATGGTCATCGCAGATCAGCCACCTACGGATGAAGTCCTCCTCCTGCTCGAAATCAGATGCTTCGTCCATCAAACTTTCCATCACATATTCACTACCCAGTATAGGAAAGAGGCTGGTCACTTCATAGCACCCCCGAACCGTGAACCACAGGGTGCGTAAATCTGAAATGCTGACCCGTCAATCTTGTGGAAGCTATCCCCTCACCGTCATTCAGAGAGAAAAGAGGCGTAAAAAATCATATCGTCACTGCCCATAAATCAAATTTTCAAAGGCCCGGCTAAATTGCCAGTAATACCGGCACTCAATTGTCGGCTCCATATTTCATTTCCAGCCTGATTCAAACAAAAATACGGTTCCAAACTGATTTGGCTGCCACAACATAACCCACAGTGAATAAGGACATAGGAGGTAATAGCCCAACCTGTGAGCCTCTGCCAAAGCAATTGGCCCTTGTCAATATAGATCCCTTTTACGGAACCATAAACGGTTGTAAATACAACAATAGAATCCCCAATGGCTGCAGTCGATAAACTGGGTGCTTCGAGGTCATAACTCCAAAGGGTAACACCTGAATCGGCATCCACACAATAGGCCCATCCTTCCATTGTGGCAAAATACACTTTACCATTGTTTCCAATTACCGGCTGAATGGTACCTGACAAGGTGTGATCTACACTGTCTCTGATCGGCAAATCATAACCCGGTCTTGAATCAAGATCGTCACTCCAATCTGCGTTGCTATTTTGATTTCGCAATACATGATCTTTTCCCGTCCATATCCATCTGACCCTAAAAGGAGGTTCTATGCCATTTTCAACCCTTCCGTGCCTCTCAGCGTTTTGTTGAAATTGAGGCCAGACCTGAAGCACAGGTAATATACTCGGTTAACAATAAAAA
>JADKFC010000031.1 GCA_016717655.1 Saprospiraceae bacterium | reverse complement strand
AAATGGTAATGTCCTTTAACCAGAACGCATATTTGTTTAGAGTTTGAGTAGATTTGGTTGGTAGGGGACTTAACCCAATTTCTTTCCTACACAGCCCCCTCTTTGTCTCACTTCTTCACCACCTTCCCCCTTCCAATGACCTTATCCCGATCTTTGACGATGTAAAAATAGGTCCCAGCTGGCAGAGCTGTGAGGTCCAGGCTGTTCCAATCATTAAATGCCCGCTGCTGAAATACCTGCTTACCCATAATATCGTACAGATAAAAAATAGCATGTTCAGAAATGTAGTCTTGGATGCTGACCAACAGCGGCCCGTCTGTGGGTTTGGGGTGCACCGTTGCCTTATCCCCTGTCATTTCAGACTCTGGGATAGCATTAGGCCCCAGGGTGATCCAACGGCACAGGGTGTCACAGCTGTTTTCATTGCATACGGTGAGGCAAACCTTATAACTGCCATTTTGGGGAAAGGTATGCCAGAGAGGCCTTTTGCCGTTCCACGACTTGCCATCGCCAAAGCTCCAGCGCCATGATTCGGGGCGGAAATATGATAAGTCGGTAAATCTTACCCTCAGGTGGTTGGCGGTGTCGGCCTCAAATCGAAACTTGGCTACCAGGTGGTTGTCTAATCCCAGGGTATCGGCGGGGGAGCCATCCAGAGGACTGAACCTGTAACTGGTTTTTGGTTCAATTTGCCCGTCATTTTGTTAAGGATATAAAGTCAATTGACAAATAATCCTTGACAGTTGGGTCCACCGCAAAGATTTCTCCGGTCTTATTATTTTCAATGGTTACAAAATCATGGTTTTTAAAAAAAGATGAATGGAAATAGGGGTGAACATTAGTCCCAAGAAAATAGAGTTGACCAATTCTGGGCTTGGCGGTCCATTGGTTGGAAAGGTTATTTTTTGCCAGTAGGTAGTTGCAAGTTGTTGTAAAAAATGCAGCATAGCCTACACAATGCGCTTTCTGAGTAGTTATGAGTTTATTTGGATCATTGTCGTTTTTATTGGCAGTATAGTTGAGTTTTTCTGAGGTGATGGACAATGCCAGTTTGATAATATGTTTGATGTCGGGTTCATTTTGATGGTCTATGCACGAGTCAATGTATTGAGTAAAAATTTTGTTCCTTGCCGGGTATGTAGTCCGCATTCCAACTGCCTTGTAGGACAATGAATGTCTGTAAATCCAGCCACGAAATAAAATTCCAACTGCCGTAAGCAGAAGGATCATCAGCAGGCTGCGTTTTATAATTTTCATCCAGGTCACAGTCGTTTTTTTTCTTAAGAATTACGCCTCGGCTTTAAAACGCAAAGATTTTGCATAGATTGCCAAGCGCTAGAAAATATAAGTTCCTAATTGAACGTCACTTTACTCATGCCCTTAGTGGTCTTTTGGTTTTTTCAATTATGCGCATTGTTTTTATTTCGTCCCACTATAAATTAATGAAGACAGTACTAACAGAAGAACAAATCCTAGATATCCTATTGACAACTTATAAGTCAATTTGTGATATCTAGTTAGTTTTCTATTCTTGTGTACACTGAAAGCACATATTCCTGCGAAAATAGGTCCAATGGTCACAGTTCCAAATGCCCCAATAGATGCCATGCCTGACCATTTCCACATTACTGAAGTCAAAATAAGTATAAGGAGAACACCATAATTTCCAAAGAGCAAAAATAGCTGAACGACTGGAGCATCGGGTATAGCTTCCTTTTTCATTTTAATTAGGAGCTTAATAAATATAAAAATTCCAAAGACGGGAATTGCAAAGTGAATGAACCAAATAACTATAAAATCATTCATTTGTTTGCTATCGTAGCGGTTTGTTAAACATCGTTAGAGGCATTTATGCTTATTTCATCTGCCACTATGTAAGCTTGTCCAAAAGCGGTTGTCTTTGACGATAAAAAAGGGTTTCTAAATAACACCACTTTTGCATTGGGTCTGAATGCCCATCCTTTTTGTTTGCCTGTCCTAATTTTTTTATTCAACAAATGGACCTTGTATTTATTAAAAATGCCTTCAGTTAATTCAATCATTTTTTGATTGGTTGAGAAGAAGGGGTTTCCATTGCTAGCCTTAATTGGCGTGAGTAATGGATTAGATTCAAGATTGATAAACCATATGTGTTATCCTGATAACATCTGGCCAGTTCTCCAATAAGTTCATTCATCTGTTTACTCTCCAAATCTTTTGTACCACTTAATTCACATTCTACACTGTCATAATGATAATCCCAAAGCAATGGATGATGATCTTCCAGATCAATTGTGAAGTATGGCATGTAAGCTATGCCCAAAAGATTGTGATAATGGCTTACACCCTTTAAATCAATGACCCATGATTCATTTATATGCTCATCGTCACAAATTGTAAGGCATAGTTTTAATTCATTTTGATTAAAAGCATCATTTTCGATATAAATTTGGTTTGTTTTCAAGTAGCAGTTAACGTACTCGCCAAGGTTGATTTTATTTATTAAGTCGGGTTTCAAGGTAGGTTGGATTTTGGTGGGAGGAGTAGTTAGCTGATCGGCGATATCTGACGGTTATGGCGTTAGCCAATCTGACATGATTATCGCTTATTATCGATAGTTTTTATTATTCTTGGGGTTATTCAATTAGTTCTTTCTCATATTTGGTGAACCAAAATTTAACGGCCTTATTATTTATTCCATCAGATGCTTTCCACCAATCAACAGGATATTCATAATCTCCTCGAGATGATTTTCTTGTGTGATCTTGATATTTACGATTTGTATAATAGTTCATAAATCCTTTATGTTCATTTGTTTCTAAAATCCCTAAAAAACCTAATGTTTCTAATAACATTCTTCGCTCTTCAGAATTTGATTTTATAATTTTATTTTTGGCGATTATCTGAGATAGTTTCGGTGCACTAATATTTTTATCTACCGTATTAATTAAACGGAATATATTCTTTAAAATATTTATATCATTTTCATTAGGTATTTGATGAGGAAGTTTTGATGTGAATTCGAGATTGTAATAAAGACTTGTGACACTTCTTTTTAATAAGCCTCCCAAAGCGAACATATGAATTCGAATATCATTTATACTCCTTTCGGTTGCGTATGAATGATCTAAACATATTTCACAAACATATATATGATTTTTAGTTAGTGGAAATCCATGAACTGGCATATTAAAAGAATTAGCATAGCACTCAAACTGATCTATAAACTAAATTTCGTGTGCTTAAAGAATAAAGGAAATTATCTACTAATTTTCTTTGCTTAGAGTAGGGATGATATTGTTAAGTAGAATCATTCCATCGTCATGTGTTAATATTTCATTGTCCGACCAATAACCTACAGATTTGGCATATTTTATTTCTTCTTTAGTAGCTTTCCTTCCTTTAAGCAGTATTTGTTTTGCTCGGTCATTTAACATGTGCCATAATTTTTTTACTAATTATCCATAACGATCTAGCACTGACGACGGACGACCGATAGGGAGTCTGTGCGTTTAGTGCATTGTTAGCTATAGTTGTTCTTTCATTAATTTACTCTTTTCCCAATTGTTTACCTTGTCACACCTTTTAACTGGATGTTTGAGTGTAATAGTCAAGATGCAAACCATTATTTCTATTATTTTCTATCAATCATATTGTTAAAACGTTTATGAAACCATTCCTTTTTGCAATATTATTTTCATAGCCTGTAAAGTTCCTACTTTCTATGAAATAGCCTTATTAGGTTGTCATTTAATCTTGGAGTATCATCTATAAAATCATCTACAAATTTAGTCAAATCAGGAGATATTTGCATTGTTCCGAGTCCATTATTTATTATATGCTCAATTTGAAAATAAAATAAATATGGTTTCAGATTTGGTAAAAAAGGATTCATCAAATTCATTTATTGTTCCGTTACTTGTCCTATTAATCAAAATGGAAATTGGGTCTATTCCTAAGTTTTGATAGGCAACAAGTTTGTGGTGACCGTCAAGTACATATTTGGTAGAATTATACGATGTATCTTGATAAGTATCTTCGTCTTCTTGTTGGAAATCATAACTCTAATGGCAATTCTTATTGGGCGTTCTCCTTTTTAATTAAATCTTCATAGTGTTTTATTCTTTCAGGACTTAGTGATTCAAAAGGCTGTGTAAAGATAAGTTGCATGCCATACGGATAGAAGCCATTTAAGAAATGTTCAGTACTTGCTCTATGGTTTTAATTGTTTTTTAGTCCACAAATGGATAGTTTCATTTGAGTTATAGAGATCTGTATTATAAATTATTGAGGTTGGTTGGTCTTTGTATAATTCAAATTCATATTCACCTGTTTCAAGTAAGTCCAAAACCACTATTCTTTAAATCTTCAATTGATTGGACTTTTGAGGACTCTATTTTCAATATTATTTTGCAATTTCTATCCCATTTATTCATTGGCAAACAAGCATAATACCTTGCTACACTTCCACGGCAATCAGGCCAATCAACTGCTCGTGGCTTTTTGATAAATAGGCAACTTAAAAAGCCATCAAACCTAATTCTTATAATATTATTGGAGTTTTCTATTTTCATTCGATTCTATTATAGCCAACTTGTTTATAGCCGCAACCTCCTATAGGCGCAATTCCAATATTTGTCTCAACCATCTTATAATCAGATTCAATATCTGATATTAAACGTTTATACCCGTCCAATACTCGCTTGCATACATTCGTAATTAAACGTTTATAAATGTTTATTAGTAGGTTATATTTGAGATGGAAGCTGCTTCCCAACCACCATAGGGTAATTTTGGACTTTATTATTGAATCTGGATTTGCAATCAAAAAGTTGAGCGTGGGCATTTTCATTTGAGTACTTTTTAGCTAGGTAAATGTAAGAATATTCATTAAATATAAATTGGGAGATGGCAATATTTTGTCAAATTAACAATGACGAAATAATATTTGGATATAGTAAGTATTAATTCGTTTCTACCAAATTTAATTAGGAAACATATTGTCCATCCCATAGTCCAAAGAAATTCCACTTGTAACTTAAGCGGCTTTCTTGGGGAAAAGATCCTCCTGCGCGATTTAATGGCCTGATGCAGTATGCCAGATTAAAGGAAAAGGAAAGTAGCCTGGTAGATGGGTTGATATGCTGTTTTGAGTTTGTTTCTTCTCAGTGTAAAAGCATTCACTTTGAGGTAATTGTCAAATAAATTAAATACGAGTTATCTGATTCTTTATAGTATAATTCGAATTTGTACTTACCTGATACCAGGTTTGAGGTGTTGTAGAAATGGTGTTTAATTTATTTTGCAATTCGGTAACGCAGCCGTAAAACATGTTAAAGTAGTTTTTGGTGTATTGAAAGAATGCATCTGTATTATAAAGCCAAATGAAGACATATCCAGTAGTCGAATGCATATTGTATCCACATTGTCCTTGTCATCAAATAATATGGTATAGTGCCTAAGGGGTGTATATATTTCTGTCAGGGTATCGGCATTAAATAAGCTATTTCATCCTGCCTTCTGCTTTCTCCGGTAACATTAAATTTCTGCGTATATTCTTTTTTGCTCATCCCAAAATTGACAGCATTTTGTTCAATGCAATTTTGGCTATGGATGGTTGTAGAATTGAAGCTCCATATAATGACAATATTTATGAGTAATTTTTTCACGTTAGCACTTTTAGGAAGTTAAATGTACAATAGTTCTGTATAAATTGCAATTATCAAATTGATTTATAAAATTGATGGCTTGTCACTCACAAACCTCATAATTTTTATAATACGGACTATTTACATATCTATGCCATTCCCAAAATGCAGTGGTTTCATTTTAAATTTTCTGCAGAGGGTCAATTTGACCTTGTTTTTTTCCTCATATTCCCACCTGGCCTTCTCCATGGCCATATAATCCCTGCCCTTTGAGGGATAGCAGGCAAATTCAAAATTACCATCTGTAGATTGATATTTATAAACGGGTAGGGGGTTAAGGTAGAGGTCGAGGAGGGGTAGGGTGTATACCAGGATCAAGATGGGGACAAGTAGCACAAAAATGATTTTGACAAATTTCATTTGTAGGATTTTCAAGTTTGGGGTTTGAGGATGTTTTCAATTTTATGTCCAAAATTAGAAATATTGGGGTAATGTGTCCTTGTAGGGTGCAGACTTTTGGTACATCTATCCAATAATTTGAGGAATTGAAACAACGGTTACCTTATTGTTGGTTACTTCTGTTATGTCGGGGAGTTTTTCCACACACACCAGCCCCATCCCTTCAACCCACTTTTCCTCAAAATTAATCAGCAGGTAAAAATCTATACGATGCACCCAATGTAAAAAAAATGGTTTTGCGCAATGATGAATCTAAAGTGCTCCCTAAGCCAACGTCCAGACTTAAATTGTTGGAAGCATATATAAGACCCCAACATCGGCGTTGTGGACGGGTTTTGATGATTTATTAAAGTCAGAGAAATATTCAACAAACGTGGTTGCTCTGTTGAAGATCTTATAGGAGTAAAGTAAGGTGAATTTTGGGTCATTTCTAAAAGACTGACTGCCAAAATTCCATTCAAAGGCCATAGCATCATTGAGTTCATGTTGAAAGGCTAAAAGCAGTGCTCCCTCAATTTCATTGCTTTTTACATTGGCACTGGCTATGGGTCCAAAGTTTAGATAGCCAATTAGGGTTACTAAAGGTATGGCTCCTGATTGATTGAATAGTCTTTGTTTGGCACTGAATTGAACAGGGAATATTGAAAAATTGCTGTTTATCCTGCCTAAATCCACTGCGCATCTAATTTCTCCACTCCCAGAATATCCATATCTAACCATGAAGTTGTTTAATACACCTGATTTATTAAAAAGGACCCCATTTTCCACTTGCAGGTAACTTTTTAGTAAGACATAGGCACCATCTGTTTGATCCGGTCTGTCAGTTACAATTTCCGAGGGATTTTGTGCATACATCATAACCCCGGTAAGTAGCACCATCAAAATCAAATATGCGTTATTTTTCATTAATGCTCTACCTCCATTTTGTAAACTTTACTTTCTTTTGTCAAATTGAGCCAGCCGTGTTGATTTGTCTCATTATTCAAAAGTAAGTAAATATGGTTATATGTAAGAAAATAAAGGGTAGAGGGAAGAGTTCCCTACGTATCTATGGAGGTTTAGGGATCGTAATGATACCTGCAAGCATAAATTAGTATTTCGTCATCTATGACTTTGTAAACCAGCCGGTGTTCCATATCAATTCTCCTGGACCAGTATCCAGATAAATCATACTTTAGCGCTTCGGGTTTGCCCAATCCCGAGTAGGGAGTTTTCTTAATGTCTTTGATGAGTTCGTTTATTTTTTTTAGAATTTTTCGGTCATCAGCTTGCCAGGAAATATAGTCCTCCCAGGCATTTTGTGAGAAAGTAATTCTCATTATTACTCAATTAATTCTTTTTGAAACGACTTGCCTGACTTCATTTGTTGAATGGATTCATACAAACGATCAGCATTGGCTTTTGAGCTCAATAAATGAACCGTTTCAAGGGATAGAATTATACTCATCCAAAGAAATGAGCACCGTACCGCTTCCCGATCCTCGTTTTATAATCAGGGTTTCGTTATTCTTTTCAACATCATCAAGATACTGTTTCAAATTCGTCCTGAACTCTGTGAAGTTGGCTGCTATCATAATGAAATGTTAATAAGTTACTATTTATGTACAAATATAAGTACTTTTTGAATAACTTTTCAACATAATATGCAAAATATTGTCACAGTGGCGACGCATTATTTTGCGTCGCTGCAGGGTGTTTTAAAAAATGATGGGCATGTCCCTACACAAGCGTAGCGATGTAGGGGCTCCGATCCCTACACCTCGTTAGAGGTGTAGGGAATTGTCTTTACAAATTCAAAAGTGTTTTACCAATTTCATCGCGCAACTTGGGGTGTACCTTTACTTCATCGGCAAATTTTTTCCAGGTTGGATAGTGGTGTTGATCTCGTCTACGATCTCAGCTGCTTTTTTACAACGGATGGATTTGCCAATAACCAATAAGTCTTCTCTGGTGATGTTTTTCTTTTTACCGTTGATGCTCAATGCGTGCTGACTTACCCATTCGCTGCCAGGTCTGTAGGCATGATATATCGTAGGCGGGTGCCAGCGTCCATTTGCCTCCTTGTGGAGTAAAAAAGAAAAGTTTTTGGTGTGGTCATCACAATTTCGGGCTATCACATTAAAAACCATTCTTCTGAACATTTGCTCTGCATCGGCGTAGGTCAGTTTTAATTCACGCATGCACTGAAAGAGTTGTTCGTAACTGAAACTATTGACCTGGCTGTAGTCAAAGTGTTTTAGGGCACAAAAGGTTTGGATGTGGTTTTTGACATCGCCTTCTTCACGGTCAAACCGTTGGGTCATAAAATGGGCTCTACCGTTTTCTTCCAACAAACGGCAGGGCATCATGTGTATACCACAAGCGGTGGCCATGCGGTAATAGGCCATTTCTACTCTGCCATAGCCACTGCTGCCGCTCCAACTGTACATCACTTACGCCATCCAGTTTGATAAGCCAGTGATCAAAGCCCCTGGGTGCTTTGGTTTGCCCTGATTTTACTTCTCCTGTTTTCATTCCAGGCAATCAACGCTTTGGGACGAGCTCCACCGGCTGAGGTGCCAATTTTTAAGATCTCTAAAACAGCCTGTTCTTCTTCTTTGTTGAGATGGGTGCTAAAGGACTTCTTTTGTCGAGCATCTGTTGAGCCGCAGTGACCAGTCTGTCGATTTCAATGGAAAAAGCCCTTTTGTTTTCTTTCAGCGTGACCGGCTCAAATTCCAGGGCACCCATGCCCCGTGTGCCAATGAAACAAAGCATTTCAATGGGGTTCATGCTGTCTTGCGGCCTTCCCTGCTGTGCCAGCCAAAGATTGATCAACTGGTTGCCGTATCTGTCGGGTAGGGCATCTGCCAACAAGCCGGGCAGACCTTTAAAAGTGTCGTAGGCAGCATTTTTGTCCTTTCGAAGTTCGGGAAATGAAAACTGATTTCGACTACCGGAAACTGGCATTTTTAGGGGAGCCAATTCCCATGCCAGCGACTTAAACTTTGGATCGTATTCAAAAGTAGCCAGGCCATTGCTGATCCCATGCCACGGCACCTACCAACTGACCCCAAATTTTTACTTCTGCTACCAGCATGGTTTACCAATTTGTATCTTCAGTAATGGAACATGCCCCGATTTTTTTCGTGCCTGATTGACGTTTTTTTTTTGCTGTTTTGCCAAAGCCAAAGGACTGATGGTTTCTTGACTTCAAAAGCATTAAACACCTCCAATTGATCCAAACCCTCAGCACCTGTATCAGAGTACTGACCGTAACGGTTTCTGCCCCGCTCCAGCAAACTTAAGGTAGATCGACTGATGCCGGCTGCATTTGTAACTCATCTTGTGTTTTGTTTTGCTCCATGCGATGGTGCCTTACAAATGTACCAATGGATTCTGCCAATGCCTTATCACTCATTGCAGCCCAATCTTTGAATGATTTATCAGTCATAATATGAAATATTACCAATTAGTGAATGGTATGTCATGCAAATATAATATAATTAATTCAATCAGTTATGTCCTGTTCGTGCCGTGTCGGTAAGCCGTTCTCCTGTCAGCCGTTCCCGGTTAATAATTTACACGATCCCTGATCGACCCATCCTGGCGATGGATAACCACGGCAGAACGATAATTGTAGGCGATGTCTTTGGCCCGTTCGATGGCTTCCTCCTGGGTGTTGAAAACCTGGGTCACCTTTTCGCTGCCCTCGGCGCGAATGGCCCAGGTGCCTTCGTAGGGTACTACGTGCTGGACATGGCTCGGACCCGCGATGTTTTTTTTGAGGTTGCGAAACAATACGCCAAGATCTTCTGGAAAATTTGTTGGGATAAAAATCTTTGGCTGCCATGGTGAGAGGGTGAAGGGTTAAAGGAAAGGACCCTCGCCAGGACTCGAACCTGGATCAAAAGTTTAGGAAACTTCTATTCTATCCCTTGAACTACGAGGTCAAAATCTTCAGCAGAAACTGCTTTTGGTGCAAAGATACTACTATTTTCAGAATTGAAATGAGAAAAATCGACAAAGGTTTTTAAAATTAAATAACTGGTAAATATCAGTAATATAGATGTTAATTATTATAATGTATATTTCCGGCCCCTTCTTTTGCTGTGATATTTGTCATAGCCTACCCATGCCCAGATCATGGCAAAAACACTGGTTTTGGGCAATAACTTATAGACAAGGGAATTCTGTTTGATAACATCTTAAATACCAGAAATGAACAAGGAAAATATTCCGTAAAGTGATGTTGAAGGTCAATGGTGAGACTTTATGTTAGCATCATCGTGCCCCACTCACGAAGTGGCAGCATCCCGTGAAAGAAGAAATGATAAAATCGAAATCAAAACACCATCCACAAGGCCAAAGAAAAGTTGGCCCTGTACTGCGATGCTGCCATTCATAAACCGCTTTGGAAAAACTAGACGAGCTGGCAGGTCGGATCGACTACCTCCACAATGAAAAGGAATTGGCCTTTATGTCAGTCCTTCCGGAGTTCAGATGATGGGCTTCCCTTGAGGTGGAAGAAAAATAGTGATCGACGAACAGTTTGAATGGAGTGAACTGGCCTTTTGTACGGTCTTTCTGTGCCTTATTACTTTTTGTTGCTGAGCGAAAAAGGTAAGACTGCTGAAAGGACAACTCAACCACCTCGAAGAAATTCACAACGAAGATTTTCCGGATGTCTATGCCGATACTCCATGAGTACAGCAAGCCGCGGAGGGCTTCTTCACGCACCCCAGGCCAATGTAAAGGGCTTCGAAAAAGACAACCATCATTGAAGAAATAAGGCTCCAATGGATTATTTTAAGGTGGTAGACAAACACCTTCACGCGGTGGCAGATGACAAAAGCCCCATCATCATCGCGGCCCTATCGAAGAAATAGGCATCTTCAATCAATCTACCGTCCACCAGGAGTAGGATTGTAGCGTGCGAATCCACGGCAATCATTTCCACAAATCCATTGGTGAGCTGGGTGAATGGCCTTTGCCCACAATTTTCATGGACCCATGTACACCAAACCACACAGGACTGGTAGCAACGTTTACCGAAGCCATCGGCTTTAAGGTATCCAGGACATCCGCGAAATTTGGAGGCCAAGCCAAGGCAGGCAGGGTCAGAAGTCTACTTCAAGGAACGCAATTACCACAATCGTGACTTTGATAAACGACATCCTGAGGAAGTTTTGACCACAAGGGGAAGTAGTTGTCATGGACAACGATGCCCTGGCAGCATGCCGGGTATGGTGGCCTTATTGCGCTACCAAGACTGCAGGTGGGGACCGCCATCCACTTCACCGTAACGGATGACTCCATTGATTACAATGGAAAATAGCACCATGGTAGTCAGTGGAAAGCAAAATTTGAAATTGTCTCTTCGATGCGGATATCGCCGAAGGTGGCCTATCCATTGGAACTTATCGTCCCAAAATAAAAAAGATCATCTCCAATCCGAGGATCAGGGCCCAATGATTACCAACCACTTTCTCCTGCATCCTGCATAGCCTACTTAGTCCCAG
>JADKFC010000030.1 GCA_016717655.1 Saprospiraceae bacterium | reverse complement strand
TTTTTCACATCCTCACCACCTTCCCCCTTCCAAACACCCTATCCCGATCTTTGACAATATAAAAATAGGTCCCAGCTGGCAGAAGGGTGAGGTCCAGACTGTTCCAATCATTAAATACCCGCTGATGAAATACCTGCTTAATCATAATATCATACAGATATATAATAGCATGTTCCGGAATGTAGTCTTGGAGTGTGACCAAAAGCGGCCCGTCGGTGGGTTTGTGGTGTACCGTTGTCCTGGCGGGTGAAATTTCAGCCTCCGGGATAGCATCAGGCCCCAGGGTGAGCCAACGGCACAGGGTGTCACAGCTGTTTTCATTACATACAGTAAGGCAAACCTTATAGCTGCCGTTTTCTGGAAAGGTATGCCAGAGAGGCCTTTTACCATTCCACGACTTGCCATCGCCAAACCTCCAGCGCCACGATTCGGGGCGGAAATAGGATAAGTCGGTAAATCTTACCCTTAGGTGGTTGGTGGTATCAGCCTCAAATCGAAACTTGGCTACCGGGTGGTTGTCTAAACCCAGGGTATCGGCGGGAGAGCCATCCAGAGGGCTTAACCTGTAACTGGTTTTTGGTTCAATTTTGCCCGTCATTTTGCTAAGGATATAAAGTCAATTGGCCAAATAATCCTTGACAGTTGGGTCCACCGCAAAGATTTTTCCGGTTTTTTTATTTTCAATGGTCACAAAATCATGGTCTTTAAAAAAGGATGAATTGAAATATGAGTGAACATTAGTCCCAAGAAAATAGAGTTGACCAATCCTGGGTATGGCGGCCCATTGGTTGGAAAGGTTTTTTTGCGAGTAAGTAGTTGCAAGTTGTTGTAAAAAGGCAGCAGCGTAGCTACACAATGCGTCTGAGAAGTTATGAGTTTATTTGGATCATTGTCGTTTTATTAGCGGTATAGGTTAGTTTTTCTGAGGGTGATGGAAGTGCCAGTTTGATAATATGTTTGATGTCGGGTTCATTTTGATGGTCGATGCAAGAGTCAATGAATTGAGTAAAAATTTTGTCTTTTGCCGGGTAAGTAGTCCGTTCCAACTGCCTTGTCAAGACACTGAATGTCTGTAAATCCAGCCACGAAATAAAATTACCGCTGAGGTAGCGATCATCAGACTTTTGTTTATAATTTTCATCTTGACAAAGTTTGCCCAGAGTACACTTTGGTTTAAAAGGTTTTCTTGACTGCTCTAAATGCATCTCAACTTAATGAACGTTGGACTTTTACAAGCCCTTAGTGGTCCTTTGGTTTTTCATTTGCGCGCAAGGTTTTTATTTCTGTCCCAATTATAAATTAGTGAAGAAAGGATTAACAGAAGAACAAACCCTAGATATCCTATTGATAATCTATAAGTCAATTTGTGATATATCTAGTTAGTTTTCTCTTCCCTTGTAAACACTGAAAGCACATACCTCTGCTAAATAGGTCCAATGGCCACAGTTCCAAATGCCCTAACAGATGCCATGCCCGGGACCATTTCCACATTACCAGAAGTCAAAGTAGAAGGAGAACACCATAATTTGGGAAGAGCAAAAATAGCGAACGATTGAGCATTGGGTATTGCCTTTTCTCTTTAATTGCTGAGCTTATCAATTTGTTAAACTTCGGTTAAGCGGAATTGTAAAGTGAATGAACCAAATAACTATAAAATCATTCATTTGTTTGTTATCGTAGCGGCTTGTTAAACATCGTTAGAGGCATTTATGATTTCATCTGCCACTATAGCTTGTCCGGGGTAAAGCAGGGTTGTCGACGCTAAAAAGGGTTATCAACTACCACTTTTTGCATTAGATCTGAATGCCCATCCCTTTGTTTGCCTGTCCTAATTTTTTATTCAACAAATGGACCTTGATTTATTGAAAATACCTTCTGTTATTTCAATCATTTTTTGATTTGTTGAGAAGAAAGGATTTCCATTTTTTGTTTTAAATTGCGTGAGTAGTGGATTAGATCCAAGATTGATAAAACCATATGTGTTATCCTGATAACATCTGGCCAATTCTCCAATAAGTTCATTCATCTGTTTACTCTCCAAATCTTTTTGTACCACTTAATTCACATTTCTGCACTGTCATAAAGATAATCTCATAGCAATGGATGATAGATCTTCCAGATCAATTTGTAGTGTGGCATGTAAGCTATGCCAAAAGATTGTGATAATGACTTACCCCTTTAAATCAATGGCCCACGGATTCATTTATATGCTCATCATCACAAATTGAAAGGCATGTTTAAATTCATTTTGATTAAAAGCATCATTTTCGATATAAAAATTTGGTTGGTTCCTTAAGTAGCAGTCTACGTACTTGCCAGGGTTGATTTTATTTATTAAGTCGGTTTTCAAGGTGGTTGGATTTTGGTGGGAGGAGTAGTTAGCTGATCGGCGATATCTGACGGTTATGACGTTAGCCAATCAGACATGATTATCGCTTATTATCGATAGTTTTTATTATTCTTGGGGTTATTCAATTAGTTCTTCTCCTATTTCCTAGAACCAAATTTAACGGCCTTAATATTTATTCCATCAGATGCTTTCCACCAATCAACAGGATATTCATAATCTCCTCGAGTGATTTTCTTGTGTGATCTTGATATTTACGATTTGTATAATAGTTCACAAATCCTTTATATTCATTTGTTTCTAAAATTCTAAAAAACTAATGTTTCTAATAACATTCTTCGCTTTTCAGAATTTGATTTTATGAATTTTATTTTGGCGATTATCTGAGATAGTTTCCCAATTTTTCAATATTTTTCTCTACCGTATTAATTGAACGGAATATATTTTTTTTAAAATATTTATATCATTTTCATTAGGTATTTGATGAGGCAGTTTTTGTGAATTCGAGATTGTAATAAAGACTTGTGACACTTCTTTTTAATAAGCCTCCCAAAGCGAACATATGAATTCGAATATCATTTATACTCCTTTCGGTTGCGTATGAATGATCTAAACATATTTCACAACATATATGATTTTTAGTTAGTGGAAATCCATGAACTGGCATATTAAAAGAATTAGCATATGCACTCAAACCTGATCTATAAACTAAATTTCGTGTGCTTAAAGAATAAAGGAAATTATCTACTAATTTTTCTTTGCTTAGAGTAGGGATGATATTGTTAAGTAGAATCATTCCATCGTCATGTTAATATTTCATTGTCCGACCAATAACTTCACAGATTTGGCATATTTTATTTCTTCTTTAGTAGCTTTCCTTCTTTTAAGCAGTATTTGTTTTGCTCGGTCATTTAACATGTGCCATAATTTTTTACTAATTATCCATAACGATCTAGCAATTAACGACGGACGACCGATAGGGAGTCTGTGCGTTTAGTGCATTGTTAGCTTTAGTTGTTCTTTCATTAATTCTAATACTTCTTCCCAATTGTTTACCTTGTCACACCTTTTAACTGGATGTTTTGACGTGTAATAGTCAAGATGCAAACCATTATTTCTATTATTTATTCTATCAATCATATTGTTAAAACGTTTATGAAACCATTCCCTTTTTTTGCAATATTATTTTCATAGCCTGCAAAGTTCACACTTCTATGAAATAGCCCTATTAGGTTGTCATTTAATCTTGAGTATCATCTATAAAATCATCTACAAATTTAGTCAAATCAGGAGATATTTGCATTTTTCCGAGTCCATTATTTATTATATGCTCAATTTGAAAATAAAATAAATATGGTTTCAGATTTGGTAAAAAGGATTCATCAAATTCATTTATTGTTCCGTTACTTGTCCTATTAATCAAAATGAAAATTGGGTCTATTCCTAAGTTTTGATAGGCAACAAGTTTGTGGTGACCGTCAAGTACATATTTGGTAGAATTATACGATGTATCTTGATAAGTATCTTCGTCTTCTTGTTTGGAAATCATAACTCTAATGGCAATTGCTATTGGGCGTTCTCCTTTTTTAATTAAATCTTCATAGTGTTTTATTCTTTCAGGACTTAGTGATTCAAAAGGCTGTGTAAAGATAAGTTGCATGCCATACGGATAGAAGCCATTTAAGAAATGTTCAGTACTTGCTCTATGGTTTCCCAATTGTTTTTTAGTCCACAAATGGATAGTTTCATTTGAGTTATAGAGATCTGTATTATAAATTATTGAGGTTGGTTGGTCTTTGTATAATTCAAATTCATATTCACCCGTTTCAAGTAAGTCCAAAAAACCACTATTCTTCAAATCTTCAATTGATTGGACTTTTGAGACTCTATTTTCAATATTATTTTGCAATTCTCTATCCCATTTATTCATTGGCAAACAAGCATAATACCTTGCTACACTTCCACGGCAATCAGGCCAATCAACTGCTCGTGGCTTTTTGATAAATAGGCAACTTAAAAAGCCATCAAACCTAATTCTTATAATATTATTGGAGTTTTCTATTTTTCATTCGATTCTATTATAGCCAACTTGTTTATAGCCGCAACCCTCCTATAGGCGCAATTCCAATATTTGTCTCAACCATCTGATAATCATATTCAATATCCGATTTTAAACGTTTATACTCGCTTAATACTTGTTTGCATACACGTATTTAATCGTTTATAAATGTTTATTGGCAGGTTATATTTGATAAGAAGCGATCTTCCAATCCACCATAGGTTAATTTTGGCTTTATGATTAATTCTGGATTTGCAATCAAAAAGTTGGGTGTGGGCATTTTCATGTACGTACTTTTTAGCTAGGTAAATGTAAGAATAATTATCAAATATATAAAAGGAGATTTTGATATTTTGTCAAATTAACAATGACGGAATAATATTTGGAAATATTAATTGTTAATTCGTTTCTACCAAATTTAATTATGAAACATGTTGTCCAACCAATAATCCAAAGAAATCCCACTTGTAACTTAAGCGACTTTCTTATGGAGAAGAACCTCCTGCGCGATGTAATGGCCTGATGCAGTATGCCAGATTAAAGGAAGGAAAGTAGCCTGGTAGATGGGTTGAGATGTTGTTTTGAGTTTGTTTCTTCTCAGTGTAAAAGCATTCACTTTGAGGTAATGTCAAATAAATTAAATACGAGTTATCTGATTCTTTATAGTATAATTCGAATTTGTACTTACCTTGATACCAGGTTTGGGGTGATGTAGAAATGATGTTTAATTTATTTTGCAATTCGGTAACGCAGCCATAAAACATGTTAAAGTAGTTTTTGGTGTATTGAATGAATGCATCTGTATTATAATAGCCAAATGAAGACATATCCAGTAGTCGAATGCATATTGTATCCACCTTGTCCTTGTCATCAAATAATATGGTATAGTGCCTAAGGGGTGTATATAATTCTGTCAGGGTATCGGCATTAAATAAGCCTATTTCATCATGCCTTCTACTTTCTCCGGTAATATTGAATTTGTGCTCATATTCTTTTTTGCTCATCCCAAAATTGACTTCATTTTGTTCAATGCAATTTTGGCTATGGATGGTTGTAGAAGTGAAGCTCCATATAATGACAATATTTATGAGTAATTTTTTCACGTTAGCACTTTTAGGAAGTTAAATGTACAATAGTTCTGTATAAATTGCAATTATCAAATTGATTTATAAAATTGATGGCTTGTTACTCACAAACCTCATAATTATTATAATACGGACTATTTACATATCTATGCCATTCCCAAAAATGCAGGGGCTTTGCTTTATATTTTCTGCAGAGAGTCAATTTGACCTTGTTTTTCTCCTCATGGTCCTGCTTAGCCTTTTCCATTGCCCAATAGTCCCTGCCTTTGGCGGGATAACAGGTAAATTCAAATTTACCATCTGTGGATTGATAATGATAAACGGGTAGGGGGTTGAGGTAGAGATCGAGGAGGGGGAGGGGGTATACCAGGATCAAGATGGGGACAAGTAGCACAAAAATGATTTTGACAAATTTCATTTTGTAGGATTTTCAAGTTTGGGGTTTGAGGATGTTTTCAATTTTATGTCCAAAATTAGAAATATTGGGGTAATGTGTCCTTGTAGGGTGCAGACTTTTGGTACATCTATCCATTAATTGAAGGAATTGAAACAATAGTTACCTTATTGTTGGTTACTTCTGTTATGTCGGGGAGTTTTTCCACACACCGAAGCTCCGTCCCTTCAACCCACTTTTTCTCAAAATTAATAAGCAGGTAAAAATCTATACGATGCACCAAGTGTAAAAAAAGGCATTTGCGCAAGGATGAATCTAAAGTGCTCCCTAAGCCAATATCCAGACTTAAATTGTTGGAAGCAGCATATAAGATCCCAACATCGGCGTTGTGGACGGGTTTTGATGATTTATTAAAGTCAGAGAAATATTCAACAAACGTGGTTGCTCTGTTGAAGATCTTATAGGAGTAAAGTAAGGTGAATTTCAGGTCATTTCTAAAAGACTGACTGCCAAAATTCCATTCAAAGGCCATAGCATCATTGAGTTCATGTTGAAAGGCTAAAAGCAGTGCTCCCTCAATTTCATTGCTTTTTACATTGGCACTGGCTATGGGTCCAAAGTTTAGATAGCCAATTAGGGTTACTAAAGGTATGGCTCCTGATTGATTGAATAGTCTTTGTTTGGCACTGAATTGAACAGGGAAGATTGAAAATTCCTGTTTATTCTGCCTAAATCCATTGCGCATCTAAATTCACCGCTTTCCAGAATATCCATATCTAACCATGAAGTTGTTCAATACTCCTGATTTATTAAACAGGATGCCATTTTCCACCTGCAAGTAATTTTTTAGTAAGACATAGGCACCATCTGTTTGATCCGGTCTGTCTGTGACAATTTCCGAGAGATTTTGTGCATACACCGTAACCCCGGTAAGTAGCATAACTAACATTAAGAATGCCTTATTTTTCATTGATTCTCTACCGCCATTTTGTAAACTTTACTTTCTATTTGTCAAATTGAGCCAGCCGTGTTGGTTTGTCTCATTATTCAAAAGTAAGTAAATATGGTTATATGTAAGAAAATAAAGGGTAGAGGGAAGAGTTCCCTACGTATCTATGGAGGTTTAGGGATCGTAATGATACCTGCAAGCATAAATTAGTATTTCGTCATCTATGACTTTGTAAACCAGCCGGTGTTCCATATCTATTCTCCTGGACCAGTATCCAGATAAATCAAACTTTAGCGCTTCGGGTTTGCCCAAGCCCGAGTAGGGTGTTTTCTTGATGTCTTTGATGAGTTCGTTTATTTTTTTTAGAATTTTTCGGTCATCAGCTTGCCAGGAAATATAGTCCTCCCAGGCATTTTGTGAGAAAGTAATTCTCATTGTTACTCAATTAATTCTTTTTGAAACGACTTGCCTGACTTCATTTGTTGAATGGATTCATACAAACGATCAGCATTGGCTTTTGAGCTCAATAAATGAACCGTTTCAAGGATAGAATTATACTCATCCAAAGAAATGAGCACCGTACCGCTTCCCGATCCTCGTTTTATAATCAGGGTTTCGTTATTCTTTTCAACATCATCAAGATACTGTTTCAAATTCGTCCTGAACTCTGTGAAGTTGGCTGCTATCATAATGAAATGTTAATAAGTTACTATTTATGTACAAATATAAGTACTTTTTGAATAACTTTTCAACATAATATGCAAAATATTGTCACAGTGGCGACGCAATATTTTGCGTCGTTGCAGGGTGTTTTAAAATGATGGGCATGTCCTAACAAGCGTAGCGATGGGCCCACCTCTTAGAGGTAGGGAATTGTCTTTACAAATTCAAAAGTGTTTTCCCAATTTCATCGCGCAACTTGGGGTGTACCTTTACTTCATCGGCAAATTTTTTCCAGGATTGGATAGTGGTGTTGATCTCGTCTACGATCTCAGCTGCTTTTTTACAACGGATGGATTTGCCAATAACCAATAAGTCTTCTCTGGTGATGTTTTTTCTTTTACCGTTGATGCTCAATGCGTGCTGACTTACCCATTCGCTGCCAGGTCTGTAGGCATGACATATATCGTAGGCGGGTGCCAGCGTCCATTTGCCTCCTTGTGGGAGTAAAAAAGAAAAGTTTTTGGTGTGGTCATCACAATTTCGGGCTATCACATTAAAAACCATTCTTCTGAACATTTGCTCTGCATCGGCGTAGGTAAGTTTTAATTCACGCATGCACTGAAAGAGTTGTTCGTAACTGGAAACTATTGACCTGGCTGTAGTCAAAGTGTTTTAGGGCACAAAAGGTTTGGATTTGGTGTTTGACATCGCCTTCTTCACGGTCAAACCGTTGGGTCATAAAATGGGCTCTATCGTTTTCTTCCAACAAACGGCAGGGCATCATGTGTATACCACAAGCGGTGGCCATGCGGTAATAGGCCATTTCTACTCTGCCATAGCCACTGCTGCTGCCCAACTGTACATCACTTACGCCATCCAGTTTGATAAGACAGTGCTCAAAGCCCCTGGGTGCTTTGGTTTGCCCTGATTTTACTTCTCCTGTTTTTTCATTCCAGGCAATCAACGCTTTGGGACGGGCTCCACCGGCTGAGGTGCCAATTTTTAAGATCTCTAATACAGCCTGTTCTTCTTCTTCTTTGTTGAGATGGGTGCTAAAGGACTTCTTATTGTCGAGCATCTGTTGAGCCGCAGTGACCAGACTGTCGATTTCAATGGAAAAAGCCCTTTTGTTTTCTTTCAGCGTGACCGGCTCAAATTCCAGGGCGCCCATGCCCCGTGTGCCAATGAAACAAAGCATTTCAATGGGGTTCATGCTGTCTTGCGGCCTTCCTGCCAGTGCCAGCCAAAGATTGATCAACTGGTTGCCGTATCTGTCGGGTAGGGCATCTGCCAACAAGCCGGGCAGACCCTTTACAAAGTGTCGTAGGTAAGCATTTTTGTCCTTTCGAAGTTCGGGAAATGAAAACTGATTTCGACTACCGGAAACTGGCATTTTTAGGGGAGCCAATTCCCATGCCAGCGACTTAAACTTTGGATCGTATTCAAAAGTAGCCAGGCCATTGTCTTGATCCCATGCCACGGCACCTACCAACTGACCCCAAATTTTTACTTCTGCTACCAGCATGGTTTACCAATTTGTATCTTCAGTTATGGGAACATGCCCCAATTTTTTTCGTGCCCGTTGACGTTTTTCTTTTTGCTGTTTTGCCAAAGCCAAAGGACTGATGGTTTCTCTGACTTCAAAAGCATTAAACACCTCCAATTGATCCAAAACCCTCAGCACCTGTATCAGAGTACTGACCGTAACGGTTTCGCCCCTCTCCAGCAAACTTAAGGTAGATCGACTGATGCCGGCTGCATTTGCTAACTCATCTTGTGTTTTGTTTTGTCCCATGCGATGGTGTCTTACAAATGTGCCAATGTATTTTGCCAATGCCTTATCGCTCATAGCAGCCCAATCTTTGAATGGTTTATCAGTCATAATATCAAATATTACCAATTAGTGAATGGTATGTCATGCAAATATAATATAATTAATTCAAAAATGGCACAAATGAATGAAAAATCATTCATTAAATCGTTATTATGGGTTTAATGAATGGTATATCATGCCTGTTGGGCCGCAATGCATTGCGGCCCAACAGGGTTTTCAAAAAATGATGGGTATGTCATACACCTCTATAGAGGTGTACGGACAGGTGCAGAATTATCTGAAATAAGATATTTGCGATCGCTGCGGGTGCTTTCGCACTGATCCCTACATACCAGCGGCATGTAGGATCAATTTTGGCTCTGCCCAAACCGTTCAGTTTTGCCCCCGGTAAGCCGTTGTCGGTGCCCGATGTCTCCGATGGCCGTTCCGTTAAAATCCATGATCCCTGATAGACCATTGGCGATGGATAACCACGGAAGAACGATAATTGTAGGCGATGTCTGGCCCGTCGGATGGCTCCTCCTGGTGTTGAAACCTGGGTCACCTTTCGATGCCTCGGCGCGAATGGCCCAGGTGCCTTCGTAGGGAAGAGGCTGAAGGCTTATGTTTTTTTGAGGTTGCGAAACAATACGGCTAAGATCTTCTGGAAAAGGTTGGATAAAAAATCTTTGGCTGCCATGTGGAAAGAGGTGAAGGGTTAAAGGAAAGTGACCCCGCCAGGACTCGAACCTGGATCAAAAGTTTAGGAAACTTCTATTCTATCCCTTGAACTACGAGGTCAAAATCTTCAGCAGAAACTGCTTATGGTGTGCAAAGATACTACTATTTTCAGAATTGAAATGAGAAAAATCGACAAAGGTTTTTAAAATTAAATGTATGAAAATCAGTGTTATATAAATGTTGAATTGTTATAATGTATATTTCCGGCCCCCTTCTTTTGCTGTGATATTTGTCATAGCCCACCCATGCCCAGATCATGGCAAAAATAGCGGTTTTGGGCACAACTTATAGACAAGGGAATTCCCCGTTTGATAACATCTTAAATACTACCAAATGAACAAGGAAATATTCCAAAGGATGCTGAAGGTCAATGGTGAGACTTGTCTTAGCATCATCGTGCCCACCCACGAAGTATCCCGTGAAAGAAGAAATGATAAAATCGAAATCAAAAACACCATCCACAAGGCCAAAGAAAAGCTAGCCCTGTACTGCGATGCCGCCATCTATAAACCGCTTTGGGAAAAACTAGACGAGCTGGCAGGTCGGATCGACTACCTCCACAATGAAAAAGGAATTGGCCTTTACGTCAGTGCCACCGAGGCTGTGATGGTGGGCTTCCCCTTTGAAGTGCAAGAAAAAATAGTGATCGACGAACAGTTTGAATGGAGTGAACTGGCCTTTTTGTACGGGCTTTCTGTGCCTTATTACTTTTTGTTGCTCAGCGAAAAAAAGGTAAGACTGCTGAAAGGACAACTCAACCACCTCGAAGAAATACACAACGAAGATTTTCCGGATGTCTATGCCGATACCCATGAGTACAGCAAGCCGGGCAGGGCTTCTTCTTACGCACCCCAGGCCAATGTAAAGGGCTTTGAAAAAGACAAATCCATCATTGAAGAAATAAGGCTCCACGATTATTTTAAGGTGGTAGACAAACACCTTCACGCGGTGGCAGATGACAAAAGCCCCATCATCATCGCGGCTCCTATCGAAGAAATAGGCATCTTCAATCAATCTACCGTCCACCAGGACAGGATTGTAGCGCGCATCCACGGCAACCATTTCCACAAATCCATTGGTGAGCTGGGTGAGATGGCTTTTGCCCACATCATGGACCACGTACATCAAAACCACACAGGGCTGGTAGCCGCGTTTACCGAGGCCATCGGCTTTGGCAAAGGCATCCAGGACATCCGCGAAATTTGGAGTGCCGCCAAGGCAGGCAGGGTCAGAAGTCTACTCATGGAACGCAATTACCACAATCGCGACTTTGATGTAAACGACATCCTGAGTGAAGTTTTTGACCACAAGGGGGAAGTTGTTGTCATGGACAACGATGCCCTGGGCAGCATGCCGGGTATGGTGGCCTTATTGCGCTACTAAGACTGCAGGTAAACGGTGATCCACTTCACCAAACGGATGACTACATTGATTACAATGGAAAATAGCACCATGGTAGTCAGTGGAAAGTAAAATTTGAAATTGTCTCTTTCGATGCGGATATCGCCGGGAAGGTGGCCTATCCATTGGAACTTATCACCCCAAAAATAAAAAATCATCCCCAATCCGAGGATCAGGGCTCCAATGATTACCAGCCACTTTCCCGCATCCTGCATAGCCTACTTAGTCCCAGATGTTGGGTGGGTAAGCTCCGTTGTCAATCAGGGTCTGGAGCTGGGCCTGCACCGCTGCCTTGTCTTCAGGGTAGGTAACCCCAAACCATGAACTGGTGGTCTTGAGCACATTGACTTTTAAATCTCCGTCATGGATCAATTTGTCGACCAGGCTGGGAATGTAGAACTCTGATTTCAACTCGTGACCCAACTCGATGATAAAGTTGGTCAACTGCCTTTCCGCAAAGTCGAAGTAGCTGGGCTTAAAGCCCCACAAGTTCATGGAAACCAGGGTGTCGGGCATCAGTTCTTTTTACCTTCGGCATCGGGATAACTGATAACGCCGGTTTGGGCATCTTTTTCGATCTTGGTACATTCTACTACGTGGAGCAGATTGCCTTCTGCATCGGCGGTGCAAACCCCTCTGTTGACGGTGCCGTGTTCTGAAAGGGTGTTTTCCAAATAATAGGATACCACACAGTAGTTGGGGCTTTCGTCTGTAGTCAAAAAGTTGTACAATACTTTGTACGAATCCCTGCCATAAAAATCATCGGCATTGATCACGGCAAAGGGTTCCTGAATGGCTTCATACGCGACATAGACGGCGTGGGCCGTTCCCCAGGGCTTCTGCCGCTCTTGATTGTACACCAGGCCATCGGGCAGGGTGTTCAACTCCTGGGTGACATAACACAGCTCTATTTTATGGCCAAAACGTGCATCAAACATGGCCTTAAATTCTTCCAAAAAATATTCTCTTACTACAAATACCACCTTGCCAAAGCCGGCTTCGATGGCATCGTATATCGAATAGTCTATGATGGACTCACCATTGGGACCAAAGGCGTCCATTTGTTTGAGGCTGCCATATCGGCTACCCATTCCTGCTGCCAGCACCAATAAGGCGGGTTTATTGTTTTCCATTTTTTTCTAACAATTTAAATCACAAAATTGATCATTCTTCCGGGAACAACGATTGATTTTTTGGGTGTTTGCCCATCCAGCCATTTTTGTACCATCTCATTGGCCAGGGCCATGGCCTGCAACTCATCTGCACTGCTGGCCGCCGGAAAGGTAAGTTCTCCCTTCCGTTTGCCATTGATACAAATAGGGTAGGCCACATTGTCTTCTACCAGGTAAGATTCATCACAAACGGGGAAGGGGCTCTGGTGAACCGATCCGGTCTTGCCCAGGCGATGCCACAGCTCTTCTGCAATAAACGGCGCAAAGGGGGCTATCAACACGGTGAGGGCCTCCATTATGCTGCGCTTGGTGCATTCCAACCTCTTGAGTTCATTGACACAAACCATAAAGGCAGGGATGGAGGTATTGAGCGACAATACTTCGATATCCGCGCTTACTTTTTTGATGGCGGTGTGCAATACTTTTAATTCTTCTTTGGTCGGTGTTTCATCTGATACAAAAAACGATTCGCCCTTGTGCATGAGCAACCACAGCTTTTTGATAAACTTGGAAACACCCTCTATGCCCTTGGTATCCCATGGCTTCGACTGTTCGATGGGGCCCAAAAACATTTCGTACATGCGGAAACAATCGGCACCGTATTTGTCGACCATGTCATCGGGATTCACTACGTTGAAATAACGTTTCGACATCTTACCCACTTCTGACTTGGTGTTCAGCCGGGCGTTTTGGGGCAGATCATTGATGGTATAACTGCCTCCTTCTACATGGAAAACAGCGCCCTGGTAGTCGGGCCTCCACTGCAAAAATTGCATCATGCCCTGGACGTTGAGGTGGCTTTTGGGACTGCCATAGTCGGTCACAAAATCTACGTGCACAGGGATGTGGGCAAACTCTTTATCGTCGTGTTGTTTGGCCAGCTCTTCGCTGTAAAACTGGTGACTGCCATCGTGGGTCTTGAGCAGGTAGATCGACTCTACCACACCCTGGATCATGCCCTGGTTGACCAGTTTTTTAAAGGGCTCATTGCCCGGCACCAGGCCTTTATCGTACAAAAACTTATGCCAGAATCTTGAATACATGAGGTGACCTACGGCGTGTTCGGCTCCTCCAATGTAAAAGTCAACATCCTGCCAGTAAGCCAAGGCTTCGGGCGATGCAAAGTCTGTATCGTTGGTGGCATCCATGTACCTCAGAAAGTACCAGCTGGAGCCCGCAAAGCCCGGCATGGTGTCGGTTTCGCGGGTAAATTCGCCATACTTCACCCAGTCTGTGGCCTTGGCCAGGGGCGACTGGCCATCTGCGGTGGGTTTGAAGTCTTCCAATTCGGGCAGGGTCAGGGGCAGCTCCGCTACATCGAGGGCATGCGATACACCGTCCTTGTCATACACAATGGGGAAGGGCTCTCCCCAATACCTTTGGCGGGAAAAGTTGGCGTCTCTCAGCTTAAAGTTGACCCTTCTTTTACCGATGCCTTTGTTTTCAATGCTGGTAAGGGCTGCCTGGATGGCATCCGGTACTTCCATGCCATTGAGGAAGTCGCTGTTGATAATGATGCCCAACTTATCGTGCAGGGAGGCGCCCGGATATTTGCTCTTGTCTACCACATCAATGATGGGCAGCTCATATTTTTTGGCAAAGGTCATATCCCTGTCATCGTCGCTGGGTACGGCCATGATGGCGCCGGTGCCATAGTCTTTCAGTTCGCGCTCAGATCTTCCTTTTACAAAGTCGATACAAGCCTGAACTTTTTCTTTTTGGTCATCCGTAGTAAGTACGGATACCAAATCGTGTTCGGGTGCCAGCACCATAAAGGTGGCACCAAAGATGGTGTCAGGCCTGGTGGTAAATATTTCCAACTGGAGGTCGTGATCGGCTACCTGGAAAAACACCTGGGCGCCCTCTGACCGGCCAATCCAGTTGTTTTGCATGGTCTTGAGTGCTTCGGGCCAATCGAGTCCAGCCATGTCGTCCAATAATCGGTGGGCATAAGCGGTGATGCGGAGAAACCACTGCATCATGGCCTTTCTCTCCACAGGGTGTCCTCCGCGTTCGGACACGCCGTCTTTTACTTCATCATTGGCCAGTACGGTTCCCAGGGCTTCGCACCAGTTGACATAACCCGTTTTGCGGTAGGCCAATCGGTAGTTCATCAATACCTGGTCTTTTTGATAAGGCGTCATGGCTGACCATTGATCGGCCGTAAATATTTCGTCGTGGTTGTGGGCGGCATTGATTCCTTCGTTTCCACCACGCTCAAAATGGCTGATCAGCTCTGTCAGTGGCTGGGCCTTGTCTGCGTCGAGGTCGTAGTAATGGCTGTACAATTGGAGAAAAATCCACTGGGTCCACTTGTAATACTTGGGCTCACAGGTTTTTACTTCTCTCGACCAATCATAAGAAAAGCCAATGTTGTCCAACTGCGCTCGGTAGGTTTTGATGTTTTCTTCTGTGGAAACGGCCGGGTGTACTCCGGTCTGAATGGCATACTGTTCTGCCGGAAGGCCAAAGGCATCATAACCCATGGGGTGGAGTACATTAAAGCCCTGCTGTCTTTTGAATCGCGCTACAATATCGGAGGCAATGTAGCCAAGGGGGTGACCCACATGGAGACCAGAGCCGGATGGATAAGGAAACATGTCCAGTACATAGTATTTAGGCTTACTTTTATCAGTAAGGGTCTTGTAGGTTTGGTTTTCCTCCCAATGTTTTTTCCATTTGGCCTCTATGGCGCGATGATTGTATTCCATTGATCACAGTTATAATCCACAAAAATAGGCTTTTTTCCAAAAATATTGACCAAAATCGAGGCGTTGAGACAATATAATTTGGTTAATAAGGTGTAAAATGGCTCTTGTAAAAATTTTATATGGTTTGTTGACCTTTTATAAAAAAGGGGATTTCTGAACTATTTGGTAAATTTGTACTTTAATGGATATGCAAGATTTTTTCAACCCTATAGACAAGGACAAAACGGCAGAAACTCCGCACCTCTTGCCGTATGCTCACCACGTGGGCAGTGCCATTATCAGACCCTTAGACAAGGGTAGGACCAAGGGCAATGCCATGACCGCCATGTACCAACAGACGGGCAATCAACTCCAACAGATCAAAGAGCAGGTTGAGACCCTAATCCGACAAGCCCAGGCCATCCACGACAGGATTGATATCTCAGAAAAGATATACAGGGCGGAAATGGGTTTTAAGCCGGTAATCGGTTATGACTATCATTTGTATGAGCGTCCCAACGGGCAATGGGTCTTGTCTTTGATCGCCCCCAATGAGTGGGGTAAAAGCAAGCCTTTTAACTGGGTGGCATCTGCTCGTTTGCTGGCCGATCATACGTGGGAAGTTTTTGGTAAAAACGACGAAGGTGTACAAATCTGAGGCATTCCACATTCTTTTTTACGCAAGCAGGAAACTAAGCACCCCTTGCTTCCGTTATTGCAACATACATTGATTATGATGAAACGAAACATCGTTTTTATTTTTATCCTCTTCCTGTCCCTTGCGGCATCGGCTCAGCAGTCGAGGTTGGCCAATCAATATTTTGCCAATGGCGAATATGAAAAAGCCTCCACCCTTTACAGGCAGCTGTATGAAAAGGAACCCGCCAATGAATTTTATTTTCAGCGCGTCACCGAGTGTCTGATTACCATGCGCAAGTATGATGAAGCCAAAGACCTGGTGCAGGCGGAGATGAAAAAAAAGCCGGAAGTCCTCTCATTGATAGTAACCCTCGGCAGTCTGTACGATCGCATGAACGAGGGTGATGAAGCCAAAAAACAATATGTTGCAGCCATCAACCGATTGGAAAAACAGCCCCACAACACCGATGACCTCGCAAGGGCCTTTATAGGTTACTCCTTGTTTCCCGAAGCCATTGAAACCTACGAAAAAGGGGGCAAAATCAGCAACAACCTCAAACAATATGCCTTCAGTCTGGCCGATTTGTACCGAAGAACGAGCGACACCAAAAAGATGATCTACTACTATCTACTGGCCGTAGATCAGTTCAGAACCAATATGGACTACCTGAAGCAGACCTTTGAAAAAAACCTCTCTGATGAGGAAATCAAAGAGCTGCAGCTTCAGATCTTTACCCTGATGCAGGAGTATCCGAATGAAATTTTATACCCCGAGTTATTGGAATGGAGTTATGTGCAGCAAAAAGACTACAAAAAAGCCTTGCGACAAGCCAGAGCCCTGGACCTCAAAATGGAAGGACCCGGTGAGCGTGTTTTTCAGATTGGTAACATCGCTTACGACGACCAGGATTACAATACAGCCATTGAGGCCTATAGCTACGTGGTGGAAAACAACTCTATCAATTCCACTTACTACCTGAGTGCCAAACGGGCCCTGCTCAACGCCAAAAAACAAAAAATAACATCCAGCTTTAACTATACCAAGGAAGACCTGGTATCCTTACAAAGTGAGTATGAGTCGTTTTTGACTGAATACGGTCGCAACTCTCAAACGGCTGCACTTATGGTTGAGTACGCCGATTTTGAAGCACTCTATATGAACGACCTCAAAAAAGCACAGGAAGTGTTGGCAGAGGTGATCGACTTCGGTGGTGTGCAGCCTACTGAAATAGCGGGCGCCAAATTGAAGTTGGGTGATTACTACCTGATGGATGGAGATCGCTGGGAAGCTTCCCTGCTTTACTCACAAGTAGATAAAGCCTTTAAGGAAGGGGTTTTGGGCGAAGATGCCCGTTACCGCAACGCCAGACTGTCTTATTTCACGGGCGACTTTGAATGGGCACAGCAGCAGTTTGACATTTTAAAATCAGCTACCACCCGCCTCATTGCCAATGATGCCATTGACATGTCGGTATTTATCATGGACAATCTCAACCTCGATACTACCGATGTAACGTTGGCCATGTTTGCAACCGCAGAACTGCTGGTTTTTCAGAATAAGTTTAACGAAGCTTTTTTAAAGCTCGACTCAGTGGCGACCCTGTTTCCTGAACACTCGCTGATTGATGACATCTATTACACAAAGGCGCAGATGTACAAAAAAATGCAACAGCCCGAAAAGGCGATCGACATGTACAATGCCATCATAGAAAAATACAAAGACGAGATCCGGGCCGACAATGCCATCTACGAAATGGCGAGGATGTATGATTACCAGCTCAATGATACCGCAAGGGCCCAGGAGTTGTATTTCAAATTGTTTACAGAATACACCGGCAGCACCTTTGTGGTGGATGCCCGCAAGAGATACAGGGTGCTGAGGGGTGATAATATGGAAAAATCGTAATCATGCCGGTAGTATACAATGTCACCATCATCATTGACCACAGCGTCCACGACGAGTGGGTAGACTGGATGAAAAATGAACACATTCCCGAGGTAATGGCCACCGGCAAATTTACTTCCTGGAAAATGTTAAGGATCATTGAGGACCACAATCCAGACGGCTTGACCTATGCCATCCAGTACCAGGCGCCCGACATGGAGGCTTATCTTACCTACCAAAATGAATGTGCGCCCGCATTGCAGCAGGATGTCCAAAACAAGTTTGGAGGCCTGTTTGGAGCTTTTCGCACTTGTATGGAGGTAATTGAGGAGTCTCACTCTTCATAATCATTGACCCTGATTACATTGAATAAAGGTTTGTTTACTATATTTACCTGACAAATTTGGCGCAATTGTATCATGAAAAATAAAAACTTTCTCGTCCCCGGATTTATAGCATTCCTTATTTTATTAAGTTCATGCCGGAGTAATATAGTTCCTGTTTTTATTGATGTTCATCGTTATGAGGTAAACGATTTCCTCAATTTAAAAGCAGGAATTTACAAAAAGAAAAAAGGAAAAACCAAAATAACCACCTCAAAGGACACTATTGTTTTTTATGGGTCTCATGATGAGATGCCCTTGGAAATATTGTATTTGTTTAAAAACGATACCTGTTTCTATCAGGAAATGAATATTTATTGTTCACCCTGTGCTGATTTTGCTCTGAATCAGTTATTAAATGATAAGACCTATAAATTCCAGGCGCTGGGAAAAAAGAACTATGTCTCAACTAAGGATAAAAACATAGTGATGCGATTAAAAGAATCAGATCATGCTTCCCCTAATTTTGAGGATAGCAAGACTTCATGCCACTCCATCTCCATCAGAAGAATCAATAGATAAATTTGTAATGAACGGACTAAAAGTTTGAGGTGCTTAGCTTAGACACTTAAACTTTTAGGAACTTCAATTAGGCCAGGGTTTTTAACTCTATCACCGTAATCTCAGGCCACATACCTACACGACCCGGAAAGGCCAGGAAACCAAAGCCTCGATTGACATAGAGGTATTGTCCTTTTTCCTCGTACAAGCCCATCCAGCGCGGATAGCGGTACTTCACGGGGCTCCATTTAAAACCGGGCATATCGATGCCAAATTGCATGCCGTGGGTATGACCACTCAGGGTAAGGTGTACGTGTTTATTGTTGGGCAATACATGGTGATCCCAGTGGGAAGGATCGTGGCTCATGAGAACGGTAAAGTCGTTTTCCTGGACGCCTGCGATGGCCTTGCCCAGGTCACCGATCTTTGGAAAATGCCTGCCGGCTCCCCAGTTTTCAACCCCCGCCAAAACAATGTTTTCACCGTCTTTTTCAATTCTTTGGTGTTCATTGTTGAGCATGGTAAAACCCATCGACTTAAATTTGGACATAAAGTCATCCCAGTAGGCTTTTTTACCGGCTTCGGGGACACCGAAATAGCCATAATAATCGTGGTTACCGGTAACAGCATACTTGCCATAGCGGGCCGTCAATTCAGTAAAAATATCCATGTAGGGATTGATCTCGTCTTTTTCAGAATTGACGAGGTCGCCGGTAAACAGTAAGAGATCGGGCTGTTGCGCATTGATGAGATCGATGCCTTTTTTCACAGCATCCTTGTCGTCAAAACTTCCGCTGTGTATATCTGAAATCTGAACGATTTTAAAACCATCAAATGCCTTTGGCAAATCTTTAAAGGCGAGTTGTACATTTTTGACCGTGTACCTGTATTTGCCCACCATCATGCCATAAAACATAGAAACCAGCGGAATGCCTGCTGCTACCAGGGCTGCCTGATTAAAAAATTGGCGCCGGCCCGGCATAAAAGCCTGGTCCTGGTTGTTGGTAACCTTGGCTTGTACAAAATTGAATATGCCTCCCAGCAATCTTCCGCCATCCTGCATCAACAAGAGGCTGCAAAAAACGATTTTGGTCACTACAGAGGTAAGAATGATGCCCAGCCATAAGTTCATAGAAGCCGATTTGATCATCGATCCCGATTGCATACCTGTGAAGAGGTTGAACAGGGCAAGGGCTACGACCACGATTTGGGCAAAAAATACATAAGAAAAATATTTTGCCCATTTATGACCTGCAGCCAAGGATCGGATGCCGGAATAGGTGTAAACTTCCAGCAGGATAAAAAAACCAATAAAAATAAGTAAGCCAAAAATTCTGCCTCCCATTGAATAAGATATTTGGAAATTAAACCCCGAAACGCGGCAAAGGTTGATTTTTTTAGATAAAAGTCATTGGGGGCGAGACCAAAGTACTTTATTGAATTATAAAATCAACTTGTGACTTTTTGTTTTGCCATCACAATCGAGTACCAAAATATACAAGCCGGGCTGGGCCAGGGGTATCTCCAATAAGTTGCCCGAAGTTTTTTGCAACAACCTGCCACTTTGATCGTACAACCTTACATTTTGCGCATAGGTCGACCAGCTGATGTACCTGCCGTTGATGTAAATTGGATCGGCCTCTACCGTTTCATCTTCAGTAGCCACTAATTGGGGACTTAAGTCAAAGCTGGTATAGGCACCTTTATCCCCGCTGGTATTGTTGTTGTTATTGGTTGCCAGTCCTGCAATGTAAAGTTTTAGGGGCTTACCAATTGCAGGTGCCTGCCATTTGGCGGTAAACAAGCCCGAAGCCACGGGTGAAATCTGAGTGAGGTACACCCTGTTTTGAAGGGTTAATTTTCTGACCTTATCGCCCAGAGATACAAAGCTGCCCGCCTGTACCCCGGCTTCGTCGACCATCACCGCCTGAAAGCCATAGGTTTTAGGATTACCGCTGGTAGATCCAATTTGCATTTCAAGGGTGTAAGTCGAGTTGGGCCTATAGGCATCCACCTCATTGCCCAGACTGTCTTTTAGGGCAATGGCAAGGGTAGGTTGATAACTACCTCCTGAATGGCATTCTGCACAAGCAGGAGCACTGTTTTCAAAACTTGCACCCGTAGTTGGCTGATTTCTGCCTCCTTTGTTGGATAAAAATACCAGGCATGAAAAAATAGAAAATAGGGCAATGGCAATTCTCATGTGTAAAAAATTGAAGTTAAGACACAGAAACCGGTTAAAGGTTTAATGTCGTTTTACCCTATACGATTAAACGGCTACGCTGTAATCACGCAAAGCATCATTTAATGATACTTTTTTATCCGTACTTTCTTTTCTGGTACCTATGATGAGGGCACAATTGACATTGTACGTGCCTGCAGGAAATGATTTGCTGTAACTGCCGGGAATGACTACCGAACGTTCCGGAATTTCTCCCTTGTAGGTGATGGGCTCAGGCCCGGTAACATCAATGATGTGGGTACTTTGGGTTAATACCACATTGGCACCCAAAACGGCTTCTTTTTTAACCCTGACACCTTCTACTACTATGCAGCGCGAACCTATAAAACAATTGTCTTCGATGATGGTGGGACTGGCCTGTGGTGGTTCCAACACACCCCCAATGCCTACGCCACCTGCCAAATGTACATTTCTCCCTATTTGTGCACAAGAGCCTACGGTAGCCCAGGTGTCTACCATTGATCCACTGCCCACCCAGGCACCAATGTTGACATAAGAGGGCATGAGGATGGCCCCGGCTTCAATATAACTGCCATATCGGGCAACAGCGTGGGGCACTACACGAACGCCCTTGCCTGCATAATTGGTTTTTAGTGGAATCTTATCGTGAAATTCCAGGGGCCCGACTTCATAAGTTTGCATTTCCTGGATGCGGAAGTACAGCAAAATGGCTTTTTTTACCCACTCATTGACCTGCCAGACACCTGATTCAGTTGGTTCGGCTGTGCGCAATTTTCCCTCATCTAAGTACGCAATGGTCTCACGAATAGCGTCTCGCGATAAATTTTCATTGACCATTTCAGGGTGTTGCCACAGTTGCTCAATGGTGTCTTGTAATTGCTGCATATCGATCATTTCCGCAAAAATAACCCCTCCTTACCAAAGATTTGGTGGCGTTTCTTACATTTTCAAAAAAAAGTTTTTACCATGTAAAATTGGGCTTTCAACCAAATTTAATTTCGTCAACTTCCTTTGAATACGGGCCCGACCCACCAAATATTATTTGTTTTTGTCAAAACAGCGCTTTCTGCCCTGATAGTCAAAGGCTTGATCTGTTTTTTACGAAAAATCAGACATGGGTATTGAAATATTTTTTTTAGTTTCGCTCCCAAGAAAACCTTATTTACTCACTAACCATTGTTAAGCTTTTAAATTCCAATGTCAAAGGCCTATGTATTTCCCGGACAAGGAGCCCAATATGAGGGCATGGGAAAAGATATTTATATGAATGATTCTGCTGCCAGACACACCATTGATCTGGCTGACAAAATCCTGGGGTATAAAATTTCTGAAATCATGTTTGAGGGTTCAGCAGATGACCTTAAGGAGACCCGGGTGACACAGCCCGCCCTCTTTATCCATGCGCTGGCCAAGGTAAGCATGCTCAGAGATCAGTTTAAGCCCATCGCTACTGCCGGTCACTCCCTGGGTGAATTTTCTGCCCTGGTTGCTGCTGAAATCTTGACCTTTGAAAGCGGCTTACAACTGGTTTACAAACGAGCCATGGCCATGCAAGATGCCTGTGATGCCGATCCCGGTACCATGGCGGCTGTGTTGGGTCTCGATGATGCTACGGTAGAGCGCATTTGTGATGAGGTAAGTGACGATCTGGATGACATCGTAGTGCCGGCCAATTACAATTGCCCCGGACAGTTGGTCATCAGTGGTACCATGGAAGCGGTCAATGCTGCCATAGAAAAACTGAAAGAAAGTGGAGCCAAAAGGGCGGTATTGTTGCCCGTAGGTGGGGCCTTTCATTCTCCTTTGATGGAACCCGCACAAGCAGAACTGGAAGAGGCCATCAATGGCACTGCTTTCAGGAAGGGACTGTGTCCTGTTTACCAGAATTTCACTTCATTTTCATCCACCGATCCAGAGGAGATCAAGGCCAACCTGATCGCCCAGCTAACAGGTGCTGTGAAGTGGACCCAGACCATCGAAAACATGGTCAAGGATGGCATCATGAACTTTGTGGAATCAGGTGGAACAGGTAAGGTTTTGAGTGGTTTGATTAAAAAAGTAAATGGTGAGGCCATCACCGAAAGCCTCTAATCCATGTCAAGATTTGACCTTCGGCAAGGGCGCATCCTGATTGCAGACCCTTTTATGCTGGATCCGCATTTTAAAAAAACGGTGGTAGCTCTCTGCGATTATACCAAAGACGAAGGTTCTGTGGGCTTCATTCTCAACAGACCCACCAATCTTCGGATGGATGAGGTGATGAATGAGTTCCCTGATTTTGACTCTGTCATCCATTATGGCGGACCGGTGGCCAATGATACCATCCACTACATTCACCGAGTGGGAGATCTGGTGGAAGGAAGCAAAGAAATTATCCCCGGTCTGTATTGGGGCGGAGATTTTAATAAACTCAAGTTTTTAATTCAAAACGAGGTCATCAAACCCTTTGACATTCGTTTTTATATAGGATATTCCGGATGGTCTGCAGGGCAGTTGGAAGAAGAGATGGATATTCATTCGTGGGTGACAGACGAAATAGACATCAACCACCCATTTTTAAATGACAATGCCGGCCTTTGGCAAAAATGTTTGTACAATAAAGGCGACCATTTCTCTGTATTGGCCGATATGGCCGACAGTGTTTCTCTCAATTAATCGACTATGATTTCACTTAATAATATCGGTTTGCACTTCGGTGACCGCACCCTTCTTTCCGGTGTTACTTTTATGCTCAATCGCCGCGAAAGGGCCGGCCTGGTGGGTAAAAATGGAGCCGGAAAATCAACCCTCTTTCGCATTATCTCCAACCAGCAAAGTGCAGACGAGGGCACGGTAGAACACCCCAAACACTTTAGTATGGGCTACCTCAAACAAGACCTGCATTTTGATGGCAACAACACCGTGATGGAGGAAACCAAGGCTTGTTTTTCTGAAGTGGGCATCATTGAGAAGGAAATTTCCGAAATCACCGATGAGATGAATGAACGGACCGACTATGAGTCTGATTCGTACATGGAATTGGTCGAGGAACTCACCGATCTCAACGCAAGACTCGATTTGTTGGCACCCGGAAAAATTGATGCCCAATGCGAACGAATCCTCAAAGGGCTCGGCTTTAAGGAAGAGGATTTTATAAAAAAGGTATCCCAGTTTAGTGGGGGTTGGCAGATGCGCATTGAGTTGGCTAAACTTTTGTTGACCCAGCCCGATCTTCTTTTGCTGGATGAGCCTACCAACCACCTCGACATAGAGTCGATTATCTGGCTGGAAGAATACCTGGGCAGTTATCCCGGCATTGTGCTGCTGATTTCGCACGACAAACAATTTCTCAACAATGTATGTAATCGCATCTTCGAACTGGAATGGGGGAAGCTGAGCTCGTATGCCGGCAACTATGATAAGTACATTGTAGAAAAAGAAATGCAAAGAGAGGTACTTGCCTCTGCTTACGTCAATCAACAAAAACAAATTGCAGAAAAAGAACGGACCATAAGCCGGTTCATGGCCAAAGCCACCAAAACAAGCATGGCCCAAAGTATGCAAAAACAACTCGATAAAATTGAACGCATCGAGGTTCCTGAATTTGATACCAAGGCTTTTAAACTTAAATTTCCAGAAGCAGCCCGCACGGGTAGGGTGGTGCTGGAAGTCAAAAATATTTCGAAAAGTTTTGGACCCAAGCTGGTGCTAAAAGACGTGAATTTTGCGGTTGAAAAAGGTGAAAAGATCGCTTTTGTAGGACAGAATGGTATGGGTAAGACCACCATGGCCAAGATGATCACAGCCCAGCTGATGGCCGATAGCGGTACGATGAATTTTGGATCCAATGTGGCCCTGGGTTACTACGCCCAAAACCAGTCGGAACTCATCGATGTGAAAAAACAGTGTTGGAGGTGATGGAAGACAATGCACCTGCAGAGCAAAGGACCAACATCCGCAACATCCTGGGTTCATTTTTATTTTCGGGCGACGATGTAGAAAAAAAGTATCGGTGCTCTCAGGCGGCGAGCGGGCGAGATTGGCCATGGCCTGCATGATCTTGCGACCCTCCAACCTGGTCATCATGGATGAGCCTACCAACCACCTTGACATCCAGTCAAAAGAGGTACTGAAACAAGCCCTCACTGATTTTGAAGGCACCCTGATCATCGTCAGTCACGATAGGGAATTTTTACAACAATTGTGCACCAAAGTATACGAATTTACCAATCATACGGTCAAAGAATACCTGGGCGATATCAATTATTTCCTTGAAAAGAAAAAGATGACCGACATCCGCGAAATAGATACGCGCAAAGACAAAGGTGCTACATCCGTAACGCCTGAGATAGAGATCAAGGCGGATCGCGAAGAAGTCAAAAAGGCCAGGCGCCGCATGCAGTATGTGGAAAGAGACATCGAAAAGCTGGAAGGCGAAATTGCAACACTTTCTGAACAACTCAATGATCCAGCCATTTATCAAACCGATAAGGTTATTGAGGTCAACCGCAGATTGCTCGAAAAGCAGGAAAAACTAAACGCGCTTATGGAAGAATGGGAAACCCTGGTAGGTGTGATAGGTTAATCAATCACCTTAAATTTTCCCGGCTGTAAGCCATGGATCTGATAGTTGCCCAGCTGCACCCTGATCAATCGCAATACCGGAAAGCCAACCGCTGCACACATTTTTCGGATTTGTCGGTTTTTACCTTCTTTTACTTCAATAGATATCCAACTATCCGGTATGTTGGCGCGTACCCGAATTGGCGGCACTCTCTCTGGCAAATTGGGCTCACCTATTTTTTTAACCCGGCTGGGCAGGGTAAGGTACTTTTTTTTATTAGGCAAGGTAATGCTCACCCCATCTCTCAATAGTTTGATGGCCTCAGTCGTAATCTCTCCTTCCAGCTGCGCGTAATATATTTTGGCCACATGCTGATCCGGACTCAGCAGCTGTGCATTGAGCGAAGTATCATCCGACAACATCAACAGCCCCTCAGAATCATAGTCCAACCTCCCGATCGGATACACATTTTTAGGCACATTCAAATAATCAGCCAAACACTGGTGGTGCGCCGCCTCCCTTGTAAACTGACTTAATACCTGATAGGGCTTATAAAATAAAATGGTCATGTACTAATTTATATAATGATTCTTTTTCCCTCACATTCCATGTAAAACAAGATAAAAATCCTGAACTTTTTGCATCTCTCACTAAAACACGCAAAAAAAAAGGGCTGATGCCCTCAAAACGATGGGAAGCCCCGAACTAAAAACAAAAAAAAAGAGGGGGCTAGTCCCCCTTCTGAGGATAACCCGCCCACCCCGCGCCGTAGCCCCGGAAAAATCTTTAAAAAGGGCTGGTCCCTCAATTCTGAGGGATAAACTTGTCGAAGATAGAACTCTAAAAAAAAGGGGGCTGAGTCCCTCATTTCTGAGGGATAAACCTGTCGAAGCTAGTACTCTGAAAAAAAATCTTTAAAAAAAAGAGGGCTGAGTCCTCATTTCAGAGGATAAACCTGTCGAAGCTAGTATTCTAAAAAAAATCTTTAAAAAAAAGAGGGCTGAGCCTGTCGAAGCCCGAAGCCCCCTTTTTTTTTACTTCTTCCCATCCAACTCACTCACAATCCTATCTGCTTTAAAAATGTATTTCAAAGCGGCATAGATGCCAGAAGAGTGAACTGAAACGGTGCGGTTGTTGGTTTCATCAAAAATGAAGTTACCTGGAAGTGACTCGATGTTTCCGTCAAAAATCAGACCCACGATTTCTTTTTTGGCATTGATCAGTGGGCTACCGGAGTTACCACCAATGATGTCATTGGTAGAAACACAGTTCATAGGTGACATCAACAATTCCATTGGAGGGTTTTGCCATCTGGCCGGCAATGCCCATGGGAAGGTCTTTTTGAAAGAATAGTATCTGTCGTACAAACCAAAGTAGGTAGTGTTGACAGGTGCTGTGGTACCATTGTAATCGTAAGCCTTAATAACGCCATCAGAAATTCTCAAAGTGAAGGTGGCATCAGGTGGCAGTGAAGTGCCATACACTTTAAACGCCTGATTGGCAATGTTGGCCTCCAGAGATTTGCGATAATTGCCTGAACCACTAACAGCAGCTACTGCTTCCTGGTATCTGGGTACAAAAATCCTGGCTGCTTCCATCATCATGTCATCATCTTTAAGGATGTTGTCATCTTTGGTAAGGCATTTTTCAGCTTTTTCCGCGTCTTTGAACCTTGTTTTTTTGAACAACTTATCTGTATAATCATCTACATTTTTTCCATCCAATACCTTTTTTAGGGTCATGTCGCCCGGATAAATGTCTTGCTGGATTTCTGTCAATAAGGTCCTGAAAAGGGTCTTTTCTTTTTCGTTGTCGATGGTGGGTACGTTCTCCATAATGGTCTTCAACAATTTGGCTTTATCTTCTTCGGACCCTTTGTTTTTAACCAATGTTTCGTACTGATACAATTGGTGCATCATATTAAATACCTTTCCCCTGTATGGGCTTGGTCCCAGGTGGGTAGTCGCCCATGCATGGGGTAACATAGGCTTGTAGGCTGTTCTCATGTCATCCCATGAAGTGACACCAGATGATTTAGACCTGATGTGATTTTCCATGGCTACTTTACGACCGAATAGGGAAGTGTCTCTGAGTCCACCAAGAATGCCACCAAATGCCTTCATGGAATTGGCTACATTGGCAATCTCATTCAACAGGGCCTGTGCTTCAAATTCTTTGGCAGGATCATTTTTGATTTGGTTGTATTCTCCCACCATCAGGTCGTTTCTGTTTTTCAGAAATTTGTACAACATAGGATAACGGAAATCTCTATCGTATTCCAATTGAGCCACTGTACGGTATCTTTCCGTACGACCAGGATTGCCTACTACAAAAACAGACTCTCCTTCAACAGCTCCGTCTTTGTTGAATTTAAAATAATGTTCGCTGGTATTGAGCGGCAGACCATTTTCGTCATATGCCCTCCAGAATGTACAATCCAGGTTGTATCTTGGATAGGTGAAGTTATCGGGGTCACCTCCAAAAAATCCAAGGTCTAATTCAGGAATCCAAACCAGTCGGATGTCGCTGAATCTTTTGTATCCGTAGAGAGAATATTTTCCTCCACTATAGAAGGTCACTGTTTGAAGTCTCAAACCTTCCCAGCCGGCCATCTTGCCATATTTTTCCTGGATTTCTTTTAAGGCCTTAGCGGCAGCCTCTGCCTCCTTGCCTTTTTCAGCTCCTGCCGTCATTTTTTGAACTTCTGCGCTGATGTCGGCAACCTGGATGAGTTGCTCAACAAAAAGACCTTCTGCTTTTCGTTCATCGGCCATGGTAGTGGCATAAAAACCTTGTTTGTCAAAATTTTCGCCTTCTCTCTGCAAATCCACAACTACATCTCTAGAGCAGTGGTGATTGGTCATGATAAGACCATCAGGAGAAATAAAGGAGGCGCTGCACCAGGTAGCGAACCTCAACGACGATTTGCGTACATCATCCCACCACTTATCTTCCGGTTTGAAATTATAGGCTTTGGCGAACCATTCTTTTGGTGGGTTTTCAAAGGTCCACATTTTACCAAAGTCAAAAGGATTGGGTTCTTGATTTTTTTGGGCTTTGACCGTGAGCACGACAAAAAATAAGCTCAGGGCCATCCAGAATTTGAATTTCATGCTGAATGCTTTTTGTTAGGCGGCAAAGATAGCAAAAACACCTCAAAACAGGCACTTTTAAGTGAGGATCTAAGTCACTGCAAGTACATTTGATCTCAGTCTAAATAATCCGGCGGGGAGCAGTTTGACCCAGGATATAGCCCTTTTCACCGGCCGTAATTGGAACATTGACCAGGCCCGGCCTTTTTCCTGGTTGAATACTGCCCAATTCATCATCAAAGCCAAGTGCCCTGGCTCCGTTGATCGTTGCCCATTGGAGCAATTCTTCAATGGGAATCCATGAGTTGAACCGGTGAATGGTCTTAATTTCCTCCCACACAGACAATTGCCAGTTGGATGTCAAGGAATCGGTGCCAATGGTTAGGGCTTGGTGAGCATCCAAAAAGACCCGATAATTGGGCATTCGGTTTTCAATGTACAAGTTGGCATTGGGACAAGTCACCCAATACACCTTTGCACTCCAGGCATAAGCTGCTGCCAAATCTTCTGCAGTGGTGAGGGTGTTGTGTACCATGAGGGTAGTTTGCTCAGGGTCCATGTTTTCCATGGCATAGTGGATGCTGGTTTTGCCGGTAGGTTTGAAGCCCGACAAATCCATGCCAAAGCCCTTGTAAAAATCCACGAAAGCCCCAGTCCCGGTTTCAAACAATTCATTTTCTGGCGGGGTTTCCTGGTTGTGGATGCTTACCGTACTTCCCTTACTGTTTTTACTTTGAATATAATCAAATAGCCCTGTTGAAACAGTGTAAGGGGCATGAGGCACCCTGCTTACCCGGTCCTTTTTGGTAAGGTCGGCAGCATAACTTTCATAAACAGCCTCATATTGATCAATGGTTGCCTGGGTCATGCCTGGATTCAAAAAATCAAACATTTCAACAAAGGTGCTATACCTGATTTTACTGGATAATTTGGTGGCAAGGGTGTCTTTTTTATTGGAAATGTCACCTACTGCTACAATGCCCTGGTCATACATAAATTGGTCGTTTTCCGAAATGGCCTTATCTATCACTTCCTGAGGGAAGTCTCTAAACTGAACCACACTTTTTAAAAAGGGCAGTAGGGTAGTGCCTGTATCGACCAGGCCTTTCATGTGCGACAACTCCAGGTGGCAATGGGCATTGACCATGCCGGGCATGAGTGCTCCTTCCAGCTTTTCAATGCCGGCCGGATCGTGGTCTGCTATTGCTTCGACAGATAAGATGAGCCCTGACTCGTCGCAAATCACTACTATATTTTGATAACACTTTCCATCTCCTGAAAAAAGCAAAGGAGCATAATATTTATGAACAGCCATGCCTGGATTATTTGATTGCAAAGATGTTTATTTTTTCTGAAAACATGCCGCTGGGTATCAACAGCGAATTCTTCACTTTGCTGATTCAGGGTATCAAAGGCCCTATAAATGATAATTTTAACTTTGGCAGTACAAAAAGTCTGGTTTTTCCTCTTACCTTAGAGATGTTAAAACTTATGCGTTCATTTATTCTACCTACCACAGTCCTGCTGATTGCAATGTGTATTGCCAAAGCACAACCCTCGCCCTGCGGTGCCACTGCGGCAATGACCCCCACCTGCGTTGAGGCTTGTATCATCTGTGACATTGATGGGTTTACCGGTATCAACAACAGTTCTATCACCGGCCAGGCTCCTCCGGGCTTCTGCACAACGCAGGTGCATCACATGCAATGGATCGCCTTTATTGCCGGTACTACCAATCTGACCATCGAGTTGGAAGTTTTTAATTGCAGAAGTAATGATGGCCTGGAAGTGGGTATTTATGAGGCGGTGGAGTGCAAAAACTATAAACTGGTCACAGATTGTGATACAGATATTCCGCCCAATACCAAGCGCATTTTTAAGAACAAGGTACCCTTGACCATCGGTCAATATTATTTTTGGGTAATGGATGGCAGCAACAACGATGTTTGCAATTATACCATCCGGGTATTGGAAGGCTCCACCAAGGTGGCTCCTTTAGAAACGCCAGCCCCCATTTCGGTGCCTCCGGTTGTTTGTGAGGGTAAGACATTTAATCTCTCTTCCGATGGCCTGGTAGGAGCTACCATCTATGCCTGGTATGTAGATGGCGATCTGGTAGGATCTGGCAGATATTTGCCTGTCAGCATTGATTCACCCGGAAAACATACCGTTTGCCTGGATGCCATGAATGTTTGCGACAAAGCTCCCCAAAACTGTGTTGAAATCGAAGTGCTTCCATCCAAAGAAACGACCCTTAAGCATGAAGTTTGTTTTTCTGAGTGTTTTCAATATGCAGGTAACAAATATTGTGATGCCGGAATCCATGATGTAATATTCCAGGCACAAAATGGCTGCGACAGCATTGTGCACCTGGATTTGGCCATTAAAGATCGGGTGGTGGTTTCTCAATTTGCCAGGATCTGTGAAGGTGACAGTCTTAAGCTGGGCGACGATGCCTTTACCACAGCAGGCCCCCACATCGGATACGTGACCGACCAGGAAGGATGTAAGGTAAAGGTCAACCTGGATTTGGAAATTATTAAATGTAATATCAAAGCAGCATCCTCATTTGAGGCTGTAAGCTGTACGGGGTTCCGGGATGGCATCCTAAGAATTGCGGTTACCAATGGCACACCCCCTTTCAGTTATAAATGGAAACGCCTTGAAAATGAAAGTGAGCAAGGATCTGGCCAGCTTTTGGCAGAAAATGTATATGTGGATATTACCGGATTGGATGAAGGAACGTATCTGGTAGAAATTCAGGATAACTTTGGCAATACTACGGTAGTACAAAGTTATGTTACCCAGCCCAGCCCCCTTGTGGTTTCGATCAAAGACAGCCTGATCAATGGCTACCATGTTTTATGCAATGGGGATGCAACTGCCGGCCTTTCAGCAGAAACATCAGGGGGTACAGGACAATATAACTACAAATGGACTTCAGGAAGCCAACGAATAACCATATCGGGTCTGGCTGCCGGAACCCAGACCTTACAGGTAACCGATGACAATGGGTGTATAACTTCTGCCAATGCGACCATCACCCAGCCTGATAAACTTGTTGTAAGCAACTTGGTAACACCACCCGATTGCAGCGGCATCAACTCTGGTTCGATTGACATTTTGCAATCGGCTGGAGGAGTAGGATCCTATACCTATTTACTAAATGACAAGCCGGCTGTTTTTCCTGTTAAAAATTTGGGCACAGGCATTTACATGACTCAGATTTTGGATGAAAATGGTTGCGGCTTTCAGCTTACAGATACACTTCAATCCCTCGAAATTCCGGTGTTAAGTGGAGATAGTGTCTATCAATTGGCGCTAGGGGATTCAATAGAATTGACCATCTTTTCTGATGTTGATGCAGCCAATGTAGTTTGGAGTCCGGTGACTGATATTTTGAATCCGGATGCTTTGGAAACAAAGGCCAGGCCCGTACAAAGCAGGGTATACGTGGTAAGTGTTACCTCAAATGATGGCTGCGTAAGAACTTATGAAGTCAGTGTCAATGTAGAAAAAAGAAGGAGTTTTGTCATTGCCAATGGGCTTACCAGTAAAGAAGGAGTCAATGCTACTTTGAGGTATTTTGCAGGACCGGATGTAAGTTCACTTGTCAATTATCGGGTGTACGACCGATGGGGCAGTAAGGTGTTTGAGACAACCAACTTACCAGCAGGGGTGATAGACATACCGTGGGATCGAACTTTCAACGGACGACCTGTAATGGGAGGTGTGTATGCATGGACAGCCGAGGTGGCTTACATAGATGGAGAAAAAGTCACCTACACGGGAGCCCTCCACATCATTGACTAGCGGGTATTCGCCGATGAAGGTGATACAATAAGACCAATAATAGTAAAAAGGATATTTTTTGAACCCAGGGCAATGAGTTCAATGACCATTGTGTATAGTAAATGAAGGCAGTCATCGCCAGGGAAATAAATGTGATGAGGGTAATTAACCTGCCGGCTACCTGGGTATGCCTCCAGACAGGAACAACCATCAGCCAAAAATAAATCAAAAGATTACTGATCAATAAGGCCACAAAAAAGTTGTGCCAGGGAGAGAAGAGCAGGCTGGCTGCTACCATAGATAAGGCAGCTGCTACTTTGGCCATGCTTTTTTGAAGGGCATTAGCGCCATAAAAATGTCCCAGTTCTGCCATGACCAGATGAAGGGCAATGCAGGCCAGCATGCCCGCAGCCATGGCAAAATACCTGCCATTATTTATTTGACCGTTATAAGCAGTGGCGTCTAAGAGATCACACCAATAATTGTGCAGAAGGCTGTAACCCGACTGATTTTGATCCAGACTAGAACCGCCGGGATAAAGGTAAATAGCGATGACCACAAGCCCGAGGGCTGCTGTCGTGAGGTAGGGTAATAACTTTTTCATTTGACAGCCACAAGCAATTTACTGCGGAGCGGTTCTGGTTGTTTTTGAACAAGGGCCCCATTTATAATGCATCACACCTGCCTTGCCGGCTTCACAGGCATTTTTATAGGTTTTGCCATCACAACCACAAACGGGTCTTCGATCGTCGTCGCAGATCATAGAAGGTTGGGCCAAGGTTTTGTCATAACAATCCAATCCAACAGCCGTTTTTTCACTAGAACTGGGCTTGTTGGGATCCAGTGGAGCAGCAGGTTGAGAAGAGGAAGTGGTGCCGACACTGGCATCCACAGCCGGAGCACCAGCCTCATCGGTTACCATTTTTTTACTGCAGGCAGCCAAAGTTATAAATGCAACAAGCAAGACAAGAAAAAATTTGCTATACATGGGTATTTAAATTGTAAAATGATATCAAAGAACGCTGGTTAGCAGCAACGAAAGATTGGTGTATTTTTTACCATATCTTTTGGATAAATATTCATTGGTAAGACAAGCTTTGTACGTGTAACATCCATTGCGTATGCCTTCGTGCAGGGTCATGAGGTTTTCCATGTTGTGGCTTTCAATGATCTTAACGAGTAATGGCGTAATAATGTTACTGATGGCATTGGATGCGGTCCGGCTTACCTGTGAGGGGATGTTGGGAACACAATAGTGAATCACACCATGTTTGATAAAGGTTGGATTTTCTAAGGTGGTTATCTCAGAGGTTTCAAAACATCCTCCCTGGTCTATGGATACATCGATGAGGATTGAGCCCTCCTTCATACGGGATACCATCTCCTCGGTGATCAGGATGGGGGCTCTGCCGTGTTTGGAATGGATGGCCCCAATGACAACATCAGCCGAGGTAAGCTGGTGGGCCAGGTACACCGGATTGATAGCCGAAGTGTGCAAATGCCTGCCCACATTGGTCTGGAGTCGCATGATCTTGGAGATGTCGTTGTCGAAAATTCGTACCGAACAGCCAAGGCCAAGGGCTGTTTTCACAGCATACTCTGCCACCACACCTGCCCCTAAGATGACTACTTTGGCAGGGGGCACTCCCGATACGCCGCCCAAAAGCAAGCCTCTTCCCCCACTGTGGCTTTTCAACAATTCACCGGCAGTGAGCATGACCGACATTCCCGCAATTTCACTCATAATGCGCACAATGGGAAAGCTGCCATCTGCAGACTGCAGGTATTCCATGGCAAAGGCAGTGATTCTTTTATGAAGCAGTTTTTCAATGTAAGTTTCATTGATGATGGGCAGGTGAAGAGGGGAGATCAATACCTGGTCAATGGCCATCATATCAAGCTCTTCCACGGTAGGAGGGGCTACCTTAATCAGAATATTGGCCTGGAAAACGGTTCTTTTATCAGAACAAATCTCTGCCCCAGCCTCAGAATAGGCATGGTCTGTGTAGTTGGATTTTTCGCCGGCTCCACTCTCAATCAATACGTGAAAACCAGAAGCAACCAAGACCCTGACCGAATTGGGTACAATGGCAACCCGATTTTCAATCATTGTGGTCTCTTTAGGAATGCCGAGGGTAAAAGTTTGTCTTTTTTCCTGGATAGCCAGCGTTTCCGGCAGTGTTTCAAACTGTCCCCTGGTAAAAAACTCCGAATATGGCAATTTAACTGAACCTCCCATAATGATGGTAAAATTAAATAATTTCGTTATAAATTGATAAGCTTGGAAGAAAAAGAAAGAAAAAGTGACTATATATAATAAAAAATTGTAATATATTTGTAGTTTAATTTAAGCGTTTGTGAAAAATTTATGGGTCATATTTGTTCTGTTTAAAGTTACTTTCTTTAAGCAACTGAAAGGTGTCGATCTTCCAGCATTTCTTAATTTCTTTTTTTGGTTATTTGCCCTGAATTTTAATAAGATTCTGGAGGGACAATTTTATACGCCATCAGCATCTGAAGGTGCACATCTTAAAATTTCTTTATTAACGATTACATCTAAGTTCACTATTATCCAAATTAGCTCCTCATTCGCTTAAGTATAAATCAAAAGCCCATGTTTTATTTTGACGCAAAAAAATATAGTATGAATAGAATTCTAATCTTTGGGTTGCTTCTTGTTGTCCCAATATTGTTAAATGCTCAACCTACTTTGCAGGTAGAGTTTGGTAAGGTATTAGCCGCTGATTTTTCTAATACCAGTTATGAATTAGACCCTGAGGCAGGAGCCGTAATTTTATTCGACAAGGGTCAGCTCGACTTTGTATCTGATAACAAGGGATGGTTTGATCTGAGGTTGAGAAGGCATTGCAGGATCCACATCTTAAAAAACAGTGGCTTCGAAGTGGCTACCATTGGCGTTCCCCTTTACCACAGGGGGAAGATGGAAGAAAGAATAAACCAGATCAAAGCGGTGACTTATTCTTTGGAGAATGGTAAGATGGTGAAAACGGAAATGAAGGATGATGCGATCTTTAAAGTAAAACACAATAAAAACTGGGAGGAAACCAAATTTACCTTGCCCAATGTAAAGGAGGGGGTTATTATTGAATTTGAATATCAGGTTAAATCAGATTACTTGTACATCATCAATCCGTGGATGTTTCAAGGCAGTTTTCCTGTGTTGTGGAGTGAACTTACCTTTGAAGTGCCTCAGTTTTTTGGTTATGTGAGTTCTTTAAAAGGAATCAGAAACCTGGATTACCAGAAAAGCAGGGAAAAGAATACGGATTTCACACTAAACGTAGCAGAAGGAGTGGGTCAAACAGCTGATTGGGTTACCATCAGTTGTAAGGCATCTGAAATCATCTGGGGTATGAAAAATGTTTTGGGTCTTAAAACAGAACCCTTCATCAGTTCTCTCGAAAACTACAAATCAGGAATAAGCTTCCAATTGTCTGAGTTTAAAGATCCTCTTAAATATAAAAAAATAACCTCGGATTGGGAGAAGTTCAATAAAGAACTATTGGAAAATGACGATTTTGGGAAAGAAATTGCAGGCAACAAATCAATGGTAGATGACTTACTGATTGAAATTAATGTGCAGGAAGAAAGTCCATTGCTTAAAGCCAAAAAAATCTATGCATACATCAGGGATCATTTTCAAGTCATCCAGGGAACTGGCATTGAATTCAGAGATAATTTAAAGTCGGTAATTAATAGCAAATCGGGTAGGCCCAACGAAATCAACCTTTTGTTAGTGGCAGCCCTAAGACAAGCTCAACTGGAAGCCGATCCTGTAATTTACAGTACTCGGGAAAACGGCTTGGCCAATCCATTTTACCCTCTTGTCAGTGATTACAATGGTGTTTTGTGCAGACTCAAACTAGACGGTAAAAAAATTATTTTAGATGCCTCTGTTCCGGCACTTGGCTTTGGCAAAACCACACCGGATGTCAGAAATGGCTATGCCAGGGTCATCGGACAATTCCCTGAAGCAATAGAAATCAGCCCCGACTCGATCACTGAGAAGGAAACGGTGTTTGTTAAGATGTCGACAGATGATGAAAACAATTGGCTGGGTTCCATGGAATATAAGGTCTCGGCAACAAATTCTCACCAACTAAGGGTTAAGCACAATCTGGATGCCCGAAAGATTGCCGGTAGTTTTGCCACCGGTCTGGAAGAAGATAATCTTATCAGTACCCGCGTTGATTCACTGAAAAAATGGGATGAACCCATGGTGGTTTCATTTAAATTCAAACAATTTTTTGGTGAAGATTCATTTATCTACGTCAATCCTTTTCAATTTGCATTGACAAGGGAAAATGTATTTAAGTCGAAAGATAGATTTCTACCGGTTGAATTTACCAACTTAGTGGAAGAGAATTACATCTGCAGCATGTCGGTTCCCAAAGGCTATGCTTTGGTATCCATGCCCAAAAACCAGAGCTTTGCCATCGATGAGCAAAATTCCCTCACCTTTGAAATCAGGTGTTCTGAATCGGCCGGCCAAATATCGGTTAGGTCCAAGCTGAAAATCAATAAAAGTACTTTTCCGGTTGATGAATATCCTGCCTTGAAAGAAACTTTAGACTTTGTGGTGAATAGACACAGTGAACAAATAGTATTTAAAAAGTTATGAAAAAAATAGGTACCCTATTTGGCTTCTTCTTGTCGGTGGCACTTTGTGCAGGCCCGGTAAAACCGGATGTTACTTATACCAAAATAGTAAAGTTGGTGGACATGAAATCTACAGATGAGGTTGAAGTTACCTATCAGTATGCTGCCATCGTTTGGAATGCTCGAGGCGCCGAACTTTCAAAATTGATGATATCCTACAACAAACATGTGGTGGTTGAAGACATAGAAGGTGCCCAGTTTGATTTTGCTGGGAACAAATTGAGAGGTGTCAGATCCAAAGAAATTCAGGACAGACCCGCTTACGATGGTTTTTCACTTTTTAGTGATGCAAGGGTCAAATCTCATCAGTTTAATTCAGGAGAGTATCCCTACAGAATCTATTATTCCTATACCCGAAAGTTGAGCCACAATATGTATGGCATCAGCTTTAATCCTCGTTTTAGTCCTTCGGTGGCGGTTGACAGTTTTATTGGAAATTTAATTTTTCCAAAAGAGTTAGCACCCAATTACAGAATGAAAGGGGGTCGGGGATCAATAGACAAAACAGAAAACAAGGATAAGGTAAAACTGACTTACACGGTTACCAACCTGAAAGCAGAAGAAGCCGAACCTTATTCACCACCTTTTGGCACATGGTACGAAGCCCTCGATGTGTTTTGTAACCAATGCTCCTATGGTGGATTTAAAGCATCAGCCGCTGATTGGAAAGGTTATGGCGAATTGATTGTGGAATTAAATGAGGGCAGGGATGTGTTGAGCCCGGCGTTGGTCAACGAACTTACCGAAATAACGAAAAACGAATCGCAAGCAGGCAAAGTAAAAAAGATCTATGAATACCTTCAGAATAATACCCGATATATAAGTGTTCAGGTGGGCGTTGGTGGCATCCAACCTATACCGGCCAATGAAGTTTATGCCAATGGGTATGGAGATTGCAAAGGATTATCCAACTTAATGAAGGCCATGCTTTCTGCCATAGGCATAAAAAGCAATTATGTGTTGGTTGAGGCAGGTGAAAATCCGGATGGAGTTGATAATTCATTTATCTATGACCCCTTCAACCACGCCATTCTTTGTGTGCCCTTCCAGCACGATACTACATGGCTGGAATGCACCAGCAGATTTGATCCTTGTGGTTACCAGGGAGGGTTTACGGGCAATCGGAAAGCCCTTGTCATAGAAAAGGGCAACAGTCACCTGGTATCCACCAATTCGTATGACCACAATGACAATACAGCTACTGCCAGCCTGATGGCAAAGCTGGAGGAAGGGGGTGATCTGCAAGTGGATATCAGCATGATCTGCAGAAATGAGAGCCAGGATGTATTGCGACAACTTCGGCATGAGGCAGATCCATCGATCAAAGAAAGGTATTGGCAGTCGGCTTTTTCACTTCCATCGTATGTGGTGAATAGGGTAGTCATCAATGCCCATAAAGAGCAAGCAGTAGCCGATGTAGATTTAAAACTCACCGTGAGCAAAGCTGTTTCCGTTTCCGGCCCTCGGATGTTTATGACCCCTGTATTTACCAATACGGTTCATGAAAGACTCTTAAAGGACACAGCCAGGTTAAATGACTTGTATTTCAACAGCGCTTTTACCGAGATAGACACATTTTTATTTTCAATTCCGGAGGCTTATCGTTTGGAAAGTGGCGGTAAAACGTTGTCACTATCCAATGAATTTGGGTCCTTTGAAATGCGAACGGAAGTGAATAATGGCACACTTACCATTGTTAGGAAAAGAATTCAATATCGGGGTAACTTCGATAAAACGAAATACAACGATTTTGTAAAATATAACAATGACATGTACCAGGCGGAGAGAACGAAGCTGGTGTGGGTAAAAAATTGAGCAGCCCCTATTTAGAAACAACAGGACTCAATTTCAAAACCTGTTCCGCAAAGTCGTAGCAAGCTTTTTGTACTCCTTCCCAATCTTTGCTTTGGATGCCCGATGCAATTACATGTGAATTGGCAGTAGTAGAAACGTATTTCCGTTTCTTGGATGCCGGTGTAGCTACCTGTTCGTAAAAATCCAACATCCTGGGCACAGAAACCACATCGTCCTGGTGGTCTTCGTCTTTGTAATAATAGGACATAAAGAGAGGCTGGCGGATGGAGGCAAAACTTTTTTCGTTCATTTGGTCAACAATCATCTTTTTGGTCGTAAATATGCCGTTTTTGTGATAGACCGGATTCCAGTATTTTTGAGCTTCTGCTGTATAGGTAATGTGATTGTAGTCGCTGCCCAGTACCAGTGAAGTTAGCTGAGAGCCCCAGGGACCAATGGTCAAAGCCGACATTGGGTCTTTGATGTCTATATTGGGTGAAAGCATGACGAAGCTGTGAATTTCGGGATATTGACTGGCCAACATAATGGATAGGGTAGAACCAGTGGAACAAGACATAAGAATGATCGAATCACCCAAGAGCTTACCTATGTTTAAAGCTTGCTGGGCTGATTCGTAAAAATTGTCCGGTGTTAAGGTATTAAAAGAGTTAGAATCTCTTCGCCCATGGTCTTCAAGTCGGCTTAAATAGAGATTACAGCCATACCTTTTTGCAAAATTTCGGTTTACGGGGTCGCCTTCCATCCAGGAGGCAGAGAAGCCATGGAGGTAGACAACTGCAAATTTTGTTTTCCTGGGAACCGAGTCGTTCCAAATAATCTTTGCTTCATTGTTAGGTTTTAGGTCGCTGACAGAAGATTCTTTTGCAGCAATCCATGCATCGAGCTCAGTGAGGGCCATTTTAACCGGGGGACTTTTGGGGTCAATGGGCTGAAATCCGACCTTTGGACCTATAAAGTAGATAACGATGGGGGTCAGGAGCAGAAGGATGACTTTTTTATATGTAACCATTTGAAATTGTGATAATTGCAATAAAGTTACAAAGATAATAAAGCTTGGCTTGATTTTTAGCCCGGTTAAAAAATCGAATGACCGATTCGGGGAAGGGAGCCGGATTGACAAAAATCAAACAAATGAGGGCTTGGAAGGCAGGTATTTTGAGAAGTGAGGGGAGCTTACAAAGAAATCAGATAGTCGCTCAAGGTCAATGAATTATTTTCAAAATTTTTGTTTTAAATATCAAAAAAAACCTTACCTTTGCACTTCCTTTGGAAAAAGTGTATTATAAACAGTTGAATTTTAAAGAATTAAACATAAAATTTTAGGGACCAATGCCTACAATTAACCAATTAGTAAGAAAAGGTAGGACACAAATTGTGTCAAAATCAAAGTCGCGCGCACTTGATGCATGTCCACAAAAAAGGGGTGTTTGTACAAGGGTGTACACAACAACTCCTAAGAAGCCAAACTCAGCATTGAGAAAGGTAGCCAAGGTGAGGTTGACAAACCAATTAGAGGTAATTTGTTATATTCCGGGAGAAGGACACAACCTTCAGGAGCACTCCATCGTGTTGGTGAGAGGAGGAAGGGTTAAAGATCTTCCGGGTGTACGTTACACCATCGTAAGGGGAGCACTCGACACCGCCGGTGTGAACAACCGTAAGAAGAGCCGTTCACAGTACGGAACAAAGAGGCCTAAATAATTAATTGACAATTTTATTTTGATCATACAATGAGAAAAAGAAAACCAAAAAAGAGGGTAATTGCACCAGATCCAAGATACGGAGATCCTGTAGTTACTCAGTTTGTCAACAACCTGATGTGGCAAGGTAAAAAATCTACCACTTTTCATATTTTCTACGAAGCAATGGATAAGATCCAGGAAAAGACCGGAGATAACCCACATGAAATCTGGCGCAAAGCATTGGACAATGCAATGCCACAGGTAGAAGTGAGAAGCAAACGTATCGGTGGTGCCAACTTCCAGATCCCTACTGAAATCAGGGCTGAAAGAAGGGTATCAATCGGTATGAAGTGGCTTGTTAGGTTCTCCAGAGAGCGTAGCGGTAAAGGGATGGCAGAAAAACTGTCAGCTGAACTGATTGCAGCGGCTAAAGGTGAAGGAGCAGCTGTTAAAAGGAAAGAAGATACGCACAGAATGGCTGAGGCCAACAGAGCGTTTGCACACTTCCGTTCATAATCTCTTTTTTAACAACCTTAAATAATCATAGCTAAAATCAAAAATGGCTAAAGATCTTAAATATACTAGAAATATTGGTATTGCCGCCCACATCGATGCAGGTAAAACCACCACCACGGAGCGTATCCTCTACTATACGGGGGTAAGTCACAAAATTGGTGAGGTTCACGATGGAGCAGCTACCATGGACTGGATGGAGCAAGAACAGGAAAGAGGTATTACCATTACTTCAGCAGCAACCAAAGCTGCCTGGAACTGGAGAGGTACCGACTTTACCTTCAACATCATCGATACTCCGGGTCACGTTGACTTTACAGTAGAAGTAAACCGTTCACTCCGCGTATTGGATGGTCTGGTTTTCTTATTCTGTGCTGTATCAGGCGTTGAGCCTCAATCAGAAACCAACTGGCGTTTGGCAGACAACTACCGTGTGCCAAGGATTGGTTTTGTAAATAAAATGGACCGTTCCGGTGCTAACTTCTTTGAAGTAGTAAAGGACGTAAAAGATAAATTGGGTTCCCTTGCTATTCCTCTTCAAGTGCCAATTGGCGAAGAAGAACGTTTCAAAGGTGTTGTTGATTTGATTACCAACAAAGCCATCATTTGGAATGAAGCAGATCAGGGTATGACTTTTGAAGAAATTCCAATTCCTGAGGATTTGGTTCCCGTTGTAGCTGAGTGGAGAGAAAAATTGCTCGAAGCCATTGCTGAATACGATGAGACCCTGATGGAAAAATTCTTTGAAGATCCTAACTCTATCGGTCAGGCAGAAATGGAAGCAGCCATTCGTGCAGCTGTGTGCGATCTCAAATTCGTACCTATGATGTGTGGTTCTGCCTTCAAAAACAAAGGAGTTCAGGCCGTATTGGATGCCGTTTGTTCATTCTTACCAAGTCCATTGGATGTACCTCCAGTAAAAGGAACCAATCCTAAGACAGACAAAGAAGAAATCAGAAAACCAGATACCAGTGAACCATTCACTGCCCTTGCATTCAAAATTGCAACCGACCCTTATGTTGGTCGTCTTTGCTTTATGCGTGTTTATTCAGGAGCATTGGATGCCGGTTCTTATATCTTAAATACAAGATCTGACAGCAAAGAAAGGATTTCAAGGCTTTACCAGATGCACGCCAACAAGCAGAATGCCATCGACAGGGTAGAAGCTGGAGACATTGCTGCGGGTGTAGGTTTTAAAGACATCCGTACAGGGGATACCCTTTGTGCAGAAGGTCACCCCATCATTTTGGAATCCATGGTTTTCCCAGAGCCGGTTATCGGTATCGCGGTTGAGCCTAAGAGCCAGAAAGACCTTGATAAACTCGGAATGGCCCTTGCCAAATTGGCGGAGGAAGATCCTACTTTCCGTGTAAAATATGATGATGAAACCAATCAAACCGTAATCAGTGGTATGGGTGAGCTTCACCTTGAGATCATTGTTGACCGTTTGAGAAGAGAATTCAAAGTTGAATGCAACCAGGGAGCACCTCAGGTATCTTATAAAGAAGCTTTGACAACCACAGTAGATCACACAGAGCGTTTGAAAAAACAATCGGGTGGTTCGGGTCTCTTCGCCCAAATGTCTTTCGAACTCGGCCCTGCTGATGAGAAGTTTTTGGAAAGCGATGAATTCAAGAGTGGTAAGACCAAGTTGCAATTTGTCAATGATATTTTCGGAGGTTCAGTACCAAAAGAATACCATGCATCCATTGTTAAGGGATTCAACTCCATGATGGACAATGGCATCCTTGCCGGTTACAACATCGACAGCATGAAGGTAAGACTTTATGATGGTCAGACCCACGCCGTGGATAGTAAGCCTTTGGCGTTCGAATTGTGTGCCAAGGAAGGCTTTAAGGAAGCAGCTAAGAAGTGTAATCCGGTATTGTTGGAGCCAATCATGAAATTGGAGGTAGTTTCACCAGATGAGTACACAGGAGCCGTTATCGGTGACTTGAACAGAAGGAGAGGCTTGCCTAAAGGACAGGAGCAAAGAACGGGTGGTGCCATCTCTATCCAGGCAGAAGTGCCACTGGCTGAAATGTTTGGTTATGTAACAGAGTTGCGTACCATCACCTCAGGAAGGGCCAACAGTACGATGGAATTTTCGCATTATGCCGCAGCACCGAAGAACGTGGCGGAGGCAGTAATAGCCAAATCCAAGGGTGCGGTAAAAGCTTGATAATGAAGAAATTGCCCCGACGACCATTCGCCGGGGCATATTTTTTGTATATAAAACGATTTTTTTTAAAAAATAATTTGGCTGTTTGGTTATTTTCACTACCTTTGCAGCCACTTTTAAAAAGTAATATATTAATTAAGGGTTATGAATCAAAAAATTAGGATCAAACTTTGTTCTTACGACCACAACCTGGTTGATAAGAGTACAGAGAAGATCGTAAAAACAGTTAAGAATAGTGGGGCCGTTATTTCGGGCCCGATTCCGCTGCCCACTGATAAAGAGATCTTTACCGTGTTGCGTTCACCGCACGTCAATAAGAAATCTCGTGAGCAGTTCCAATTGCGTACCCACAAAAGATTGATCGAGATTTTCACGCCTACCCAAAAGACGGTCGACGCACTCTCAAAGTTGGAACTTCCCAGTGGAGTGGACATCCAGGTCAAATTAACTTAATTTATTTTAAACACAGGGTGCAGTAGGCTGCTGCATTCTTCATTATTTGCGCCAAAATTATAAACTATGAATGGTTTAATTGGTAAAAAAATTGGTATGACCAGCATTTTCGATGCTGAGGGAAAGTACATCGCAGTTACTGTGGTGGAAGCTACACCTAACGTCGTCACCCAAGTAAAGACCGTCGATTCCGACGGTTACAACTCTGTGCAGTTGGCTTTTGGTGAGGCGAAAGAGAAGAACACCTCAAATCAGATGATGGGTCATTTCAAGAAAGCGGGAACTACTCCTAAGAGGAAAGTAGCTGAATTCCGCGATTTCGCGATCTCAAAATCATTGGGTGACACCATTGCTATTGACGAAGTATTTACCGAAGGAGATAAGATCAGAGCGGTAGGTACCTCTAAAGGTAAAGGCTTCCAGGGTGTTGTCAAAAGACATGGCTTTAGCGGTGTCGGTGAGTCCACTCACGGTCAACACAACAGACTAAGGGCTCCGGGTTCAATCGGTGCTTCTGCGTACCCTTCAAAGGTATTCAAAGGTCTGAGAATGGCTGGTAGGATGGGTAACGACAAGGTTACCATCAAAAACCTAAGGATTGCAAAATTGCTTCCAGAAAAAAATCTGATCCTGGTTAAGGGAGCTATTCCCGGTCATAACGGATCTTTTGTTGTACTAGAAAAGTAAGGCCAGATGAGAATAGATGTATTAAATTCAAATGGACAATCTACAGGCAGATCAATTGAGCTTCCTGATGCAATCTTTGGCATAGAGCCCAATGAACATGCCATGTATTTGGCAGTTAAACAGTTCAATGCTGCTCAACGTCAGGGTACACACAAATCGAAAGAAAAGTGGGAGATCGCAAGAACAACCAAAAAATTCAAGCGCCAAAAGGGTACCGGAGGTGCCAGAGCTGGTTCTTTGAAGTCACCTACCGTTAGAGGTGGTGGCAGGGCTTTTGGTCCAAGACCAAGAGACTACGATTTCTCTTTGAATAAAAAAGTGAGAAAACTGGCCAGGTATTCTGCTCTTTCTTTGAAAGCGCAGAATGGTAAGTTAAAAGTAGTTGAAGATCTCAACTACGATGCTCCAAAAACCAAAACATTCGCAGGAGTAATGAAAGGTTTGGGCGTAAACGATGTGAAAAGCGCATTGATCGTACTTCCAGACTATAATGAAAATGTATATCTGTCAGGCAGAAACATCGAAAATGCCAGATTGATGAATGTGAAGGACATCAATACTTTGAAGTGCTCAATGCAACAGATATGGTTTTGTTTGAAAGCGCAGTTGCTAAATTTGTTTAATCCAGGCCTCAACACGTAATAGTCATGGCAAAAGATATCATCATCAAACCCATCATCTCGGAGAAAGCCGAGAAGATTTCAGGAAAGCTGAATCAGTATGCTTTTCTGGTAGACAAAGGCGCCAATAAGCTGGAAATACACAAAGCCTTTTCTGCAATGTTTCCGGATGTTACCGTTAATGGTGTAAATACCATGGTAAATCCAGGCAAAGTAAAGGTTAGAAATACCAAATCAGGCATTATCAGAGGAAGGGTATCATCGGTTAAAAAAGCCGTTATTACTCTTGCTGCAGGCGATACGCTTGATATTTATGGATCAGAAGAATAAGTTGTTTAAATACTTTAACTATGGGTATTAAAAAATTTAAACCAGTAACCCCGGGTACAAGATTCAGGACAGGAAACTCTTTCACAGAGTTGACTACCGGAAACAATCCGGTTAAAAGCCTGACAGCAGGTAAAGGAGCTACCGGTGGTCGTAACCACGATGGTAAGATGACCATGAGACAGATCGGTGGCGGTCACAAAAAGAAGTACAGGGTTATTGACTTCAAACGTGATAAAGAAAACGTTCCAGGCAAAATTGCCACCATTGAATACGATCCTAACAGGACTGCATTTATTGCATTGGTAGTTTATGCTGACGGTGAGAAAAGGTATATCCTGGCTCCGGATAAAATCAAAGTTGGAGACGAGATCATGTCTGGTTCAGGTGCGCTTCCCAACATTGGGCACGCAATGTACCTGAAAGATGTGCCACTCGGTTCTAGCATCCACGCCATAGAAATGAACCCTGGAAAGGGAGCAGCCTTGGCAAGAAGTGCAGGAACTTACGGCATTCTTACCGGTAGAGAAGGAAAATATGCAGTCATCAAAATGCCATCATCAGAAGTGAGAAGGGTATTGTTGAGCTGTAAAGCAACAATGGGTGTTGTATCTAACCCAGACCATGGTCAGGAAGAACTCGGTAAAGCGGGTAGAAAGAGATGGTTGGGAGCAAGACCACGTGTAAGAGGGGTAGCGATGAACCCTGTAGATCACCCGATGGGTGGTGGTGAAGGTAGGGCGTCTGGAGGACACCCGGTTTCGAGGACAGGTATTATGGCCAAGGGTCAGAAAACCAGGAATCCTAACAAGCCTTCCAACAAGTTTATCATCAGCAGAAGAAAATCTAAAAAAGCAAATTAATCGTCATGGCAAGATCCATAAAAAAAGGCCCATACGTATTTCACAAGCTGCTTGACAAAGTCAACAAAGCGAATGAGTCAAGTAAAAAAGGTGTTATCAAGACCTGGTCAAGGGCGTCAATGATTACGCCGAACATGGTAGGTCTTACCATCGCTGTACACAATGGCAAGTCCTTCATCCCTGTTTTTGTAACAGAAAACATGGTTGGACACAAGTTGGGTGAATTTGCTCCAACGCGTACATTTAAAGGTCACTCAGGAAACAGATAATAAACACAGTAAACACGCAAAATATGGAAGCTGTTGCTAAACTAAAAAACTGCCCTATGTCCCCTCGAAAGATGAGACTTGTGGTAGACATCATCAGAGGTAAATCGGTAAACGATGCCCTCAGCATCCTCAAATACACAAAGAACGAAGGTGCGATGTGGGTTGAGAAGCTGTTGTTGTCAGCTGTTGCCAACTGGGAAAACAAAAACGAAGGTCAAAGTCCTGAAGATGCAGATCTTTTTGTGAAAACCGCTTTCGTTGACGGAGGTAGCGTTTTAAAACGTTTCCAGCCGGCTCCACAGGGTAGGGCACACAGGATCCGTAAAAGAATGAACCACGTTACCCTTGTGGTGGATGGTAAAACCACCGTTGAGGCATAAATTATCAAGCATAATCAAAATTAATCCATGGGTCAGAAGACAAATCCAATTGGCAATAGGTTAGGAATCATCAAGGGATGGGATTCCAGCTGGTTTGGTGGCAAAGATTTCGCATTAAAAGTGGTAGAAGATGAAAAAATCCGAAACTACTTAAATGCCAGGATATCAAAAGGCGGTATTGCCAAGATGGTGATAGAGAGGGCACTGAGGAGAGGGACGGTTACCATCAACACTTCACGTCCGGGAATTATCATTGGTAAAGGTGGTCAGGAAGTAGATAAGATCAAAGAAGAGTTGAAAAAACTCACCAGTAAAGATGTTCAGATCAACATTGTAGAAATCCGTAAGCCAGAATTGGATGCGGCGATTGTTGGAGAGACCATCGCAAAACAAATTGAAAGCAGGATCAACTACCGTCGTGCCATTAAAATGGCCATCCAGTCCAGCATGAGGGCAGGAGCAGAAGGTATCAAAGTCAGGGTCAGTGGTCGTTTGAACGGATCAGATATGGCCAGGACCGAAGAATACAAAGAGGGTAGAACTCCATTGCATACATTCAGAGCCGATATCGACTATGTAATTGCCGAAGCTTTGACCGTTTATGGATTGATTGGCTTAAAAGTATGGATCTGTAAAGGAGAAGTACTGGGTAAGAGAGACCTTTCACCCAATGTTGGAGTTGAAAAGAAAGCTGTAGGAGGCGGAATGGACCGTGATCGCGGCTCGGACAGAAGGAGAGAAGGCGGTCGTGACGGCGGTGGAAGAGACGGCGGACAAGGCAGAAAGAAAAAGAGATAATTGAATTAAGAAAATATTCGTACCTTTGCCGAACTTTTCAAAAAAGGGTAGGCAACAAATAAATTAACCATGTTACAACCTAAAAGAACCAAATATAGGAAGCAGCACAAAGGCAGGATCAAGGGAAATGCAGGAAGAGGTTATACCATTGACTTCGGATCATTTGCTCTTAAATCCCTCGACGCAGGCAGGTTAACAAGCCGCCAGATCGAGTCAGCCAGGATTGCCCTTACCAGGTACATGAAAAGGAAAGGAAAGGTGTGGATTCGGGTTTTCCCTGATAAGCCGATCACTGCAAAACCTGCAGAAGTGAGGATGGGTAAGGGTAAAGGAGCACTGGATCACTGGGTAGCAATCATTAAGCCGGGAACCATCATGTTCGAAATTGATGGGGTTCCATCAGAGACTGCACGTGAAGCACTCAGATTGGCTGCTCAAAAGTTGCCGGTACTTACCAGTTTTGTTATTAGGCCAGATTATGCAGAATAATTAAATAACAGCAAGATGTCAAGTAAAAATACAACAGAATTAAAAGGCATGAGCGTAGAACAGTTGCAAAGTCAGGCAGCTGAGCTTGAGTCAGGGATCAGTAAAATGAAGTTCGACCATGCTGTTAGGGGCTTACAGAACCCTATGGAACTCCGCAAAACCCGCAAGGAAATAGCAAGACTCTATACAGAAATCAGAGATAGAGAATTGGCTCAGGCAAGCGAACCTGAGTTGGCAAAGAGGTCAAAATTAAGATTAAGAAGAAGGTCAAAATAATCATCATGGCAATTGCAGCAAACAAGAAACAAATCGTTGGTGTGGTGACCAGCAACAAAATGGATAAAACCATCACCGTCTCTGTAGAGAGAAGGCTGAAGCACCCCATGTACGGTAAGTTTGTTAAGAAGACCAAAAAATTTAAGGCTCACGATGAGCAGAACGTATGTCAGGAAGGCGATGTAGTTAGGATTGTTGAATCACGTCCACTCAGCCGACTCAAGCGTTGGAATCTCGTAGAAGTCGTAGAAAAAGCGAAGTAATTCACAGAGCATAATATAAAGTTATGATACAACAGGAATCAAGATTAAATGTAGCAGACAACAGTGGAGCCAAAGAGGTGCTTTGTATTCGCGTATTGGGTGGTACCAAGCGCAGGTATGCTTCCATCGGTGACAAAATTGTTGTAACTGTGAAAGATGCCACTCCGGGTGGTGTCAAAAAAGGAACGGTTTCAAAAGCAGTCATTGTGCGAACCAGAAAGGAAATCCGCAGAAAGGATGGCAGCTACATCCGTTTTGACGACAACGCAGTAGTGTTGCTCAACAATGCAGATGAGCCTAGAGGAACCCGTATCTTCGGCCCTGTTGCAAGGGAGTTGAGAGACAGGGATTACATGAGAATTGTTTCACTGGCTCCTGAAGTACTTTAATCAGATAAATTTTATTGACAATGTCAACAAAGAATTATACCACAAAACGATTTACACCCAAATTCAACATCAAAAAGGGTGATAAAGTAATGGTGATCTCCGGAGATAACAAAGGAGAGACCGGAATCGTACAACAGATCCTGACCAAAGAAAACAGGGCCATCGTTGAAGGTATCAGAATGGTAAAAAAACACATTAAGCCAACTGAAAACAATCCGGGAGGTATCAATGAAATGGAAGCACCTTTGCACATTTCAAAATTGATGCTGGTAGATCCTAAAAGCGGTAAGCCTACCAGGATTGGTCGCAAAGAAGTTGATGGCAAAAGTGTTAGAGTTTCAAAAAAATCCGGAGAAATCATTAAATAATGAGCTACGTACCTAGTTTAAAAAGCAAATACAGAAATGAGGTGATACAGGAACTTCAGGAGAAGTTTCAGTACAAATCATCTATGCAGGTTCCTAAATTGTTAAAAATATGCCTGAATCAAGGCGTAGGAGCAGCAACTCAAGACAAAAAACTCGTTGATGCTGCGTTGACAGAAATGACAACCATCGCAGGTCAAAAAGCAGTTCCTACCAAAGCAACCAAATCAGTATCTAACTTCAAGTTGAGAGAGGGTATGACCATTGGTGCAAGAGTGACATTGCGCAACGAAAGAATGTACGAATTCCTCGAGCGTTTGATCACCATTTCTTTGCCAAGGGTAAGGGACTTCAAAGGAATCAATGACAAAAGTTTTGACGGTGCAGGTAACTACTCAATGGGTGTTACTGAACAAATCATCTTTCCTGAGATCGATATTGACAAGGTAAATAAAATCACCGGTATGGATATTACTTTCGTAACATCTGCCAAAACCGATGCTGAAGCTTTTGCTTTGTTGAAAGCACTGGGACTTCCATTCAAAAATCAAAACAACAACAACTAATAATCCATGGCTAAGAAATCCATCATTGCCAGAGAGCATAAAAGAGAAAGATTGGTAGCGAAATACGCTGACCTCAGAAAAAAACTGAAGGAAGAAGGCGACTATGAAGCTTTGGACAAACTGCCCAGAAACAGTTCAAAAGTAAGGTTGCACAACCGTTGTAAACTTACCGGAAGACCTAAGGGATATATGAGAAAATTTGGTATCAACAGGGTCACCTTCCGTAAGATGGCCAATGAGGGTAAGATTCCCGGAATCACCAAAGCAAGTTGGTAATTTAGTTAAGAAGTAAAGAAAAGAACAATAACATGATGGTCACAGATCCAATTTCTGATTTCCTCACAAGGATCAGAAATGCACAAAAGGCGGGACACACAACAGTGATGATACCTGCTTCTAACATCAAAAAAGCCATTACCGAGATCTTGTACGATCAAGGTTATATACTTAAGTACAAGTTTGACGACAAAGCAGGCAAACAAGGCGAAATTCACATTGCCATCAAGTATGACAGGCAGTCAAAGACTCCGGTTATCAAAGAATTGGGCAGAATCAGTAAGCCAGGTTTGCGTCAATATGTTAGATCAAACGAAATCCCTAAGGTGGCTAATGGTTTGGGTATTGCGATCATTTCCACATCAGCTGGTTTGATGACCGACAAAAAGGCACGTAGCCTCAACATCGGTGGAGAATTACTTTGTTACGTATATTAAAAAATAACAGAAATGTCACGAGTTGGAAATGCTCCTATCAGTCTTCCTAATGGTGTTACAATAAATGTATCAAAAGGAAACCTGGTTACCGTAAAAGGTCCAAAGGGAGAACTCAAAGAACAATTTGATCAGGATATGATCATTGGAAACGAAGACGGTGTGTTGACCGTTAAGCGTCCAACAGAGCAACAGCGTCACAAAGCCCTCCACGGCTTGTCAAGAGCTCTGCTTAACAACATGGTGACTGGTGTTACAACCGGTTTCAAAAAGACAATGGAGCTCGTAGGGATTGGTTACAGAACCACCAATACCGGCAATTTGTTGGAGTTGATCATTGGTTATTCTCACCCTATTATGTTTGAATTGCCAAAAGAAATTACCTTGACAACTAAAACTGAAAAGGGTTCCAATCCAATGGTAATCCTGGAAAGTGCCGACAAACAATTGTTGGGTCAGGTTGCCGCTAAGATCAGGGCATTTAGAAAGCCTGAGCCTTACAAAGGAAAAGGTATTAAGTTTGAAGGAGAAATTATCCGCAGAAAAGCTGGTAAAACAGCTGGTAAGGGCGGTAAGAAATAATAAATACAATTAAGAAAAATGGCTAGTAGAGCAGAAAGCAGACGTAAAATTCATTTGAGGATCAGAAGCAAAATTTCTGGCAGCCCCGAAAGACCACGCCTGAATGTCTTCAGAAGTAACAAGGGCATCTATGCCCAGGTTATTGATGACATCAGTGGTAAAACGTTGGCCGCTGCTTCATCCAAAAGTTTGTCCAATTTCACTGGAAATAAAACACAGCAGGCATCTGCAGTGGGTAAGTTGGTAGCTGAAAAAGCTAAGACTGCCGGTATTTCATCGGTTGTATTTGACAGGGGAGGATACCTCTACCACGGTAGGGTTAAAGCCCTGGCAGATGGAGCCAGAGAAGGAGGATTATTATTTTAAAAACATTCATATTCTATAAAGATGTCTGAAAATCAAAGAGTAAAACCTGCCGAGTCGGAATTAAAAGACAAGCTGGTTAACCTTGCAAGGGTTGCTAAGGTAACCAAAGGTGGTAGGACCTTCAGTTTTTCTGCCCTTGTTGTGGTAGGTGATGGCAATGGAATGGTGGGATACGGCTTAGGTAAAGCCAGAGAGGTATCTGAATCCATCTCTAAAGCTGTAGACGATGCCAAAAAAAATATGGTCAAAGTTCCCGTTATCAAAGGAACCATTCCGCACGAGCAGAAAGGTAAGTTTGGTGCAGGCAAGGTATTGCTTAAGCCAGCAGCAGATGGTACCGGTGTTATTGCAGGTGGTGCGATGAGAGCTGTATTGGAAATGGCAGGAGTTCACAACGTTTTGGGAAAATCTCAGGGATCTTCCAACCCACACAACGTGGTGAAAGCTACCATCGATGCCCTTTCTAAAATGAGAGACTCTTACGAGGTAGCAAGACAGCGTGGAATTGAATTAAGTAAAGTTTACGAAGGATAATTCATCGAGATGGACAAGATAAAAATCACCCAGGTAAAGAGTGTCATCGACAGACCTCAGCGTCAGAAAGACACCATTCAAGCCCTTGGTTTGAGAAAAATCAATCAAAGTGTTGTAAAAGCAGCAACACCACAAATATTAGGAATGGTTAACGCAGTTAGCCACCTGGTAAGTGTTGAAAAAGCTTAATTAATTAGAACTACAAAGAAAACAAGATACAATGGATCTTTTTAATCTTAAACCCGCTCCAGGTTCTGTAAAGACCAACAAACGATTGGGTAGGGGTACCGGCTCTGGTAGAGGTGGCACTTCAACCAGAGGTCACAAAGGAGCAAAATCTAGATCTGGTTTCAAGAACAAGCGCCACTTTGAAGGGGGTCAGATGCCATTGCAAATGCGTCTTCCTAAGCGCGGTTTCAAAAACGTGAACAGAAAGGAATACACTGCAGTGAACGTTTCCGTTTTGCAAAATTTACATGACAAGCACGGTGTTTCTGAGTTTTCTATGGAAACTTTGATCAAATACGGTGTTGCTTCAACCAATGAGTTGGTGAAGATCCTTGCCAATGGAGATTTGAAAGCAAAGCTTACCGTTAAATTTACCAATATATCGCCATCAGCCAAAGCCAAGATTGAGGCAGCAGGTGGTTCTGTTTCAGCAGAATAATAATTTGTGTAATGAACAAGTTTATCGAAACTTTAAAAAATATCTGGAGTATAAAGGAGCTTAGAGATAAGATCCTTTTTACGCTTTTAATCCTGGCTGTTTACAGGATTGGTTCTTTTATCGTACTTCCAGGTGTCAATGCAGCCGCATTGGAACAGGCAGCTGCGAACAGAGGAGCCAATGACTTGTTGGGATTGATCAATAACTTTACAGGAGGTGCCTTTAACCAGGGATCTATCTTTGCCTTGGGTGTGATGCCATACATCACTGCCTCTATCATCTTACAACTTTTGGGTTTTGCGGTTCCGTACTTCCAGAAGTTGCAAATGCATGAAGGTGAGTCCGGAAGGAAAAAAATCAACCAGTACACCAGGTTATTGACCGTTTTGATCAGTATCGTTCAAGGTGGTACCTACCTTACCTTCCTTAATACAACAGCAGGTGCCATTGATCCGAATGTTTCACCTTCTATCTTCTTCCTGGGCAATTCCATCATTTTGGCCTCAGGCACTTTGTTTGCCATGTGGTTGGGTGAAAGGATTACCGACAAAGGAATTGGAAACGGTGTTTCTCTGATCATCATGATCGGTATCATTGCTACCTTGCCAAGATCGTTTGTTGGGGAATTTACCAAACAACTGTCAAGTGCGGGTCCATTGATCCTTGTAATTGAAATGGCTGCTTTGTTTTTTGTCATCCTTGCTGCCATCTTGATTGTACAGGGAGTAAGAAAAATTCCAATTCAGTTTGCCAAAAAGATGGTTGGTAGATCAACTGATGATCTTCCAAGCCAGGGCGCCAGAGACTACATTCCACTTAAAGTGAATGCTTCCGGGGTAATGCCGATCATCTTTGCTCAGGCCATCATGTTTTTACCTCTAACGGTAGCACAGTGGGCTATGGCCAATTCAGGCACCCAAAGTAACTTCCTCATTTCATTGAATAACTGGAAGTCTCTGCCTTACAACTTGATATTTTTTACACTGGTAGTTTTGTTTACCTACGTTTACACCGCTTTGATTGTAAACCCAAAACAATATGCTACCTATTTGAAGAATCAGAACTCTTTTATTCCCGGTGTTAAACCAGGAGAGGATACTGAAGAATACATCGATTCATTGACCACCAGAATTACCTTCCCCGGTTCTATTTTCCTGGGATTGATTGCCATCATGCCTGCAATTGTCGCAGCGGTTGGTGTGAGTGATGCCTTTGCCATCTTTTTTGGTGGTACATCATTGCTGATTTTGGTTGGTGTTGCATTAGATACATTGGCACAAATTGAATCTTATTTGTTGATGCGCAAGTACGATGGACTTGTAAAATCCGGTAAGATCAAGGGCCGCAGCAGCGGTGGTATCCAGATCGGAGCAGGATATTAATCCTTCTGATTATGGTATTTAAGACCAATGATGAAATCGAATTAATCAGAGAAAGTAGTTTACTGGTTTGTAAGACCCTGGCTGAATTGAGTAAGCACATCAGGGAAGGACAAACGGGCAACCAACTGGATAAAATAGCAGAGGAATTTATAAGGGACCATGGGGCCACACCAGGTTTCAAAGGTTACCGGGGCTTCCCTGCTACATTGTGTATATCTGTTAACGAACAGGTTGTACATGGTCTGCCAAACGACAGGCCATTTGAAAGTACCGATATCATTTCCGTCGACTGCGGAGTAGTGAAGAATGGGTTTTACGGTGATGTAGCCTATACCTTTATTGGTAAGGATGCGGATTCAGCCGTGATCAAACTTTGCCAGGTCACCAAAGAATCTCTTTATCTGGGCATTGCGGAAGCAAGTGCGGGCAAGAGAGTAGGGGACATTGGTTTTGCCATTCAGAACCACGCCGAAGTCAAACACAGGTTTGGAGTTGTACGAGAGTTGGTAGGTCATGGCTTGGGTAGGAATCTGCACGAAGCACCTGAGGTAAGCAACTTTGGCAAACGAGGCCAGGGGGTTTTATTGAAGGAGGGTTTGGTGATTGCTATTGAACCGATGGTCAATCTGGGTACCAAAAAGGTCTCTCAGAGCAAGGATGGATGGACCATTACCAGCTTTGACAAGACCCCATCTGCCCATTACGAACACAACATTGCCATCCGGAAAGGGAAGGCTGATATACTCTCAGATCATTCATTTATAGAGAATTCTGTAAAAAATAATGATTTTTTGACAGATGTATCGATAAATTTTTAGATATTTGCACTCCAATTCAAAAAATGAGTTCTAAAAACCTGATAAAATTAGACGGAATCATAGAAGAGGCGCTATCCAACGCAATGTTTAGGGTGCGTTTGGAAAATGAGCACCTCATCATAGCTACGATATCGGGAAAAATGAGGATGAATTACATCCGAATTTTGCCTGGCGACAAAGTATCTGTGGAGATGTCTCCTTATGATTTGTCAAGAGGAAGGATAACATATAGGTATAAATAAGCTGAAATAATAAACCAATGAAAGTAAGAGCTGCCGTCAAAAAACGATCTGAAGATTGTAAGATCGTGAGAAGGAAGGGAAAAATTTACATCATCAATAAAAAGAATCCTAAGTTTAAACAACGTCAGGGTTAAAATTATAGTACAATGGCACGTATTGCGGGAATTGACTTACCAAAAAACAAGAGGGGCATCATAGGCCTTACTTATATTTACGGAATCGGTAGAAGTACAGCTGCTGACATTCTTGCTGCGGCAGGTGTGAGCCAGGATACCAAAGTATCTGACTGGACGGATGACAACGTAAAATTCATTTCTAAAATGATCCAGGATACTTATAAGGTTGAGGGTGAATTGAGGAGTGAGGTTCAGCTTAACATCAAACGATTGATGGACATCGTTTCCTATCGTGGTTTGAGACACAGAAGGGGCTTGCCAGTAAGGGGACAAAGCACCAAAACCAACGCTAGAACGCGTAAGGGTAAGAAGAAAACAGTAGCGAACAAGAAGAAAGCAACTAAATAGTAAGTAATGGCAAAAGGTAAAAAGGTTAAAAAGCGTAATGTCGCCATCTCCGCAGACGGGTTGGTTTACATTCAGGCCAGTTTCAACAACATTATTATTTCAATCTGTAACAACCAGGGACAAGTTATCTCCTGGGGTTCTGCTGGTAAAGCAGGTTTCAGAGGATCAAAAAGAATACACCCTATGCCGCTCAAATGGCTGCTACTGCCGCTGCACAGACAGCTTTGGATGCAGGTTTGAAACACGTGGAAGTATTTGTAAAAGGACCAGGTGCAGGTAGAGAATCTGCCATCAGGGCTATCGATTCAGCCGGTATCAAAGTGACAAGGATCAAGGACGTAACTCCGATCCCTCACAATGGTTGCAGGCCTCCAAAGAAAAGAAGAGTTTAATAAAATAGAAATAAAAAAGGATAATGGCTAGATATACTGGACCAACTACCAAAAAAGCCAGGGCTTTCGGAGAACCCATCTACGGTTATGATAAGTCGTATGAGAAAAGGAAATTCCCTCCTGGTCAGCATGGCATGGCGAAAAAGCGTAAGCAAATGTCTGACTACGCTGTTCAGCTAATGGAGAAACAAAAAGCAAAATATACCTACGGTCTGCTCGAAAGACAGTTCCGTAACTTGTTCCACAAAGCTACCAGCAAACACGGAGTTACAGGTGAAATCCTCCTCCAATTGCTTGAGTCAAGATTGGACAACACACTTTTCAGGATGGGTGTTGCCCCTACCAGAAAAGCTGCTCGTCAGCTGGTTGGTCACAAACACGTTTTGGTTAACGGTGTATTGACCAACATCCCTTCTTTCCTACTTAAACCAGGTGATATGATCTCGGTAAGAGGAAAATCAAGAGGTCTTGATTTTATCAAAAGCAATGTGGGTAAAAAAACCGATGCCAAAAGTTTTGCCTGGGTTGAATGGAATCCAGAAAGAATGGAAGGCAAGTTTATCGACTACCCAGAAAGAGAAAGAATTCCTGAAAAGATCAATGAACAATTGATCGTGGAATTGTACTCCAAGTAATACTTAAGCAGCCCACCGGTTCTCCGGCCTGGGTTGCTTCAACTTTTTGAATCACGTTAAATCTTTCATAAAACATGAGTATCCTGAATTTTCAAAAGCCAGATAAAATTAGGTTGCAAAAAGCAGACGATTTTGAAGGCATCTTTGAATTCAAACCCTTGGAGCCTGGCTTTGGTCAGACCATAGGTAACTCCCTTAGAAGGATTCTTTTGTCATCCCTCGAAGGCTATGCTATTTCTGCGATCAGAATTGGTGGGGTAGATCATGAATTTGCTTCTATCAAAGGCGTAGTGGAAGATACAGTTGACATCGTACTGAATCTGAAACAAATCAGATTGAAACCGGTGATGTTAGACAATACAAGCGCTGAAGAAAAAATCTACATTACCATTTCAGGTAAGGATACTTTTAAGGCAGGCGATATCGAAACATACAACAACATCTTTAAAGTGATGAACCCTGAGTTGCACCTCTGCACCATGGAGCCTTCTGTTACTTTGGAGTTGGAGTTGACCGTTACCAAAGGTCGCGGTTATGTACCTGCAGACGACAATCTCCCTAAAGATGCTCCAATTGGTGTTATTCCAATTGATGCCATCTATACACCTATTAAAAAAGTGGCTTATAAGGTTGAAAATACCAGGGTTGAACAGCGTACTGACTACGAAAAATTGACCATCGACATCAAAACCGATGGTACCATTCATCCGGAAGAAGCTTTGAAAGAGGCTTCAAGAATCATGATTCAACATTTAATGTTGATCACCGATGAAAACATTACTTTCAACGATGCTACCAGCAGAGAGGACAATATCGTGGATGAGCACATCCTTCACATGCGCAAGTTGTTAAAAACTTCACTGGAAGATCTAGATCTTTCTGTAAGGGCTTACAACTGTCTGAAAGCTGCTAAAATCAACACCCTGGGTGAAATGGTTAAATTTGATACCCACGAGTTGTTGAAATTCAGAAACTTCGGTAAGAAGTCGCTCGTAGAAATCGAGGAATTGCTACAGACCAAGGCCTTACATTTGGCATGGACCTGAGCAAGTACAAATTGGACGAAGAATAATCGCATTGGCCCAATAGGATTAATTTTATTAATAACCGCATTAACCCAGGTTTTTTCGCTCAGGCCAAGTAGCAGAAACCAAAAGTGATGCAAACAAATTTTGTACTGTGAGACACGGAGTAAAAACCAACAACCTCGGTAGAAAAATCGGCCACAGAGTGGCACTTTTCAAAAATCTTAGCATTGCATTGATCATGCACAAAAGGATCAATACAACTTTGGCAAAAGCCAAAAACCTAAGGGTTCAATTAGAGCCATTGGTTACCAAATCCAAAGACAATACCCAGCATTCACGCCGTACTGTTTTTTCCTACCTGCAAAACAACGATGCAGTTAGTGAACTGTTTGACACCATCGGCCCAAAAGTAGCTGACCGTCCGGGAGGGTACCTAAGAATCATCAAAACCGGCTTCCGTAAAGGTGACGGTGCTGAAACCGCTTTGATCGAATTTGTAGACTTCAATGAAGTTTACAGCTCTAAACCAGCTTCTGCTACAGGCAAGAAAAAAGTGAGAAGAGGTAGGGCAAAAGCAACAGCTGCAGCTCCTGCAACTGAAAATGAGTCAGCAAGCGCTGAAGAAACTGCAGCTGAAGAAACAGCTGAATAAACAGAAGAGTAGAGTATATAAATATAAGGCGGCTCCCGTAAGGAGGTCGCCTTTTTTTATTTCAATTCCCCGTCTAATTTCCTTAAGTAGCCAAATGGCTACACGATGTTTTCATGGCTTATACCGCGTGCAAGCTTCTATCAATGCCCGGTAATTACCATCCTTGCTCAAAATCTCTTCATTACCTACCACCACAATTTGCTCTTTGGCGCGGGTAAGCGCTACGTTGAGTTTTCGGTCTATTCCTTCGTTAGAGAGCGATACAAGCGTTTTGAGTTGTGAAGGCCGGTTAGTGACCAACGACAACAAGATGATGTCTTTAGCACCGCCCTGGTACCTTTCTACGGTGTCGATCTGTATTTTTTCATTGGGCAACTTCGAACGGATCAGAGCAATCTGGGCTCTGTAGGGGGTAATGATGCCGATTGAATGTTCGTGAAAGGTTTTGCCTGCTTTTTGATAGGCCTCAAGGATCTTACCCACCATTTCAACCACCAAATCGGCTTCCGCTTCATTGGTCTTGTAACCCTGCACCAATTGGGCAGGCGTATTGGCGAAGATCAACCTTTCACTTAACCAGCCATCTCTTTCACTCAGAAAGGAGCTCGCCTCCAATCTTTCGATGCTGGGAATGGACTTCAAACGTCCCTCATAAAACTGGCCATTAATAAATTGCATGATGTCCCTGTGCATCCTGCCCTGCTGGCTCAGTACATCCCAACAGTGAAACCAATCCTCTTTCCGGGCTTTTATCAACATTCTTTCAAACAAAGAGGTACGCGCATCTGAAAACTGTAATTCCCGAAGTTGCACATCTTTAATCTCTGTCTCACTGGGTCGCTGCACCACCACTGCAGGCAATTGTTTGTGGTCGCCAATGAGGATAAACTTTTTGAATCTTGACAAAATACCACAAAGATTGGGCTCTAAAATCTGACTGGCCTCATCAATGATCACGGTATCAAATGTTAGCAAGTCCAGCAGTGAAAGTTTGCCCATCAGAGAAGAAACGGTTGATAGGTAGATCCTCGTTTGGGTTAAAAATTGAAGGATGTCCTTACGTTTTTGCATGTTAGCCACCTGATTTTGCATCAGGGTGTGAGAAAATCTGGGATCAATGGCATAAGAGCTGCCCAATCGGGTCAGAGCAGGCTCCAATCCTTCAGCCGCCATGCATTCATTGATCTCGTCAACAGCCCTGTTGGTGTAGGCAAGGAGCAGGATCCTCTCCCCGGTAGTTTCATAGAGGGTGCGAACTGCATGTCGGATGATGATGCTCGTTTTGCCGGTGCCCGGAGGTCCCCACAATAAAAAATAATCCTTACAACTGACTATTTTACTGATGAGGTTTTTTTGTTCAGGGGTTAGGTGATCAGGTAACTTATCCAACCAGGTTACCTCTGATATGGTGGGTCTTTGCCTGCCCAACAGCAGCCTTCTTTTTTCAGCGGGCGCCTGAATAAACATAAACAAGTTGCGATACATGTGCCGAAAACCACTGTCCAGCACATCGCCTTCCAGGTTCCATAAATCGTGCAGTTCAAACAGCTGCTGGTTTCTTTGCGGACTTCTTAATCTCAAAACAATCTGATCTTTGTTTATGCTCACCAAATTGCATTTAAAAACCTGGTGACTAAGGGCATCCTGGACCTGACCCGTGTGAGGATAAAGTACCACCACATCTCCCTTCCTGAAATTGGAAAGGGCATTGCTAAAATCGGTAGGTTGAAGGGTAAGCAGGGCATCTTCCTGGTTGCTTTCGTTTTTTACGATGCGCAGGTGGCTTAAGATTGAAAAACGCTCGGCCTTTGCTTCTATGTCTTCCAACCATAGCGAGGCCAGCCCATTAGTGGTATCGGGTCCGGCTTCACCCGTTTTGGCCAACACCTGTTCTCTAGCTGAAAAAGAGAGAAAATGATGATAGTAGCTGCGCTCTGTTTCATCCAGTGCTGTATAACTATCTTCAAAACTTTTTAGGTCGGTGTGTAAATAGCCTTTGATGTTTTTAAATTGACTGACCTTCATAAAGGCACAGAGCCTGGCCGTGGTCTCAGCCGAATGGGCAAAGGCGTGTTCCATCAGCATGATTTCATTCCGGGTGCGGATCAATTCCAGTTGGCGGGTCCTACTGGCTGGAGCATACTTCAGTGCTTCTTTTTCCAATCTGGAATACAGAATAAAATTTCTTGTCTTTAGCTTTCCCCCATAGGTGGCTTGCACGATCATATCGTAGAGCAGTGTCTGTAGATAGTGACTGTCTGTTAGCCCGTAAACATTGGGCATAAAGGGTTGGGAACTTTTTAATTCTATGATGTCGGCCTGGTCTTCGTGCAGATCGTGGTGAAAAAAATCCAAACGACCCTGAATACCGTAGGTCCTGCAATAAAAAGAAGGCTCCAGGTAGATGTTGTTTTTGGAAATCCCCTTGGTCTCCATTTCATTTTTTAATACCTGCCCGATGTTGTTGAAATGGATCCTTAGTTTGTCCATATTTTGAACCACTTCTTCATCTTTTTGAAGGCACCAGGCAAGGGCATCCTGATGAAAAAAGGTGGGAATGAGCGATTCAAAACTTTTATCCTCATCATTCACCAGATTGTCGAGGATGAGGTTGGCCAGGTTTCCAACCAGCACTGCCTGCCCCGTTTCTTTGGGAGCCAGCTTCTGCAGTGCATAGAGCCAATATTCACCATTGGATCCGGGAACGGCATTGGCCACCGCGGTGACATCCACCAGGTAATCCGGGTTGATGACAAAGGCAGCCGGCACCAATCGGTCAGGAGCATGCAGGTCGACATCAATTAAAATGACGGGAATGGGCAGGGGTAAAAGCTTAAACGTGGCTTCAATATTGGAGGTAAACATTTCATTTTTATCTGAAACATCAAATTGTACCTTCCATTCTTTTCCTCCTGTCTTGTCTTCCAGAAAGACCAGTGTCTTGGTTTGAAAATCGATTTCCTGAATAATGCCGTCCAGGGTTCGATAAAAACCTGATTTTTTATCATCGGTTACAAACATGGCTGCTGCCAGCTCGGCCGAAGGTTCCACAACATCCGGCGCTTCAGGCCAGATTTTAGAGAGAAGAACATGGGCCAAAACCCTTGCACTTTCATACAAAACTTCCGCATTCTGAGGGGTGATTTCATTCCGCTCAAAGGCCCTGCGGTAGGACTGTAGGATGAAGGAGGATCTTCCGGATAACTTCCAACGGGCTGCAATATAGGCGATCTTGGCAAATAGGGTAGTGAAGCGCAGGTTTTCATCGGAAAGCAGCAGGTCAATTAAAACATGCAGGCTTTGGAATCCTTCTCTTGCCTTTCTTTCAGGAGTGAAATGGGCATCATCCAGTACTTTTTCAATGGAAATGACCAGCTGTTTGGCTTCATCCACATAGGTAGATTTTATCGGGGTTTTTTCTAGTGACATAGGGCGTTGGGGTATGGGTAATCAAAAACAAAAGTCTTTAAGCGATAATATGGAGATCTAAAATTCATATGATTTTGCAAATATCTGCACTTTTGGCCATGCTTTTAACACAAAATTAAGTTTGGCCTGAGGGGTAGGTATAAAACAGAAAAAGCCGGCTCTCTTTAGAGTCGGCTTTTCTTGTTTAATTAAATTAGGTCTATTTTGTAAAAACTACATTTCGGTTTATTTAGCCAGCAGCATTTTTCCGGATTTCAGGGTGCCGTTGAATTCTATCTGATAGAAATAAACGCCGGCCTTACTTCCGATGTCCTGACGGTGGATGGTTACCTTATTGTTGCCGGGTACAAAGTGATTTACCTGGGTCAATACGGTTTTTCCTGTGGCGTCTGCCACCCATAGGGTAGCTGTACCTTCCTCATCTGTTCTGTACAGGATGGTTGTTGACTCACTGAATGGGTTGGGCTGGTTTCTCAACTCGTTGGTCATTTTTTCAACCGCTACGGCATCCGCTGCTTCAAGATTGATAGATCTTGTCTGCAGTGATTCATCGTATAATTCGGCTTCAAAATCCCGGCTTTCCAATTGCCAGTTGATGCTGTTGCCGTCTTTGCGACTCTCCAATAGGATGTTGAAAAGAACTTCACCTGCCTGCACCATTTGTGCGTCTCTGCTGTCAATGCTTATTTTGAGGGTTCCGTTTTCAAAATGGTAATTGTCATTGCCCACTTTCAATACGGCACTTTCTATTCCTTTGAATATAAAATTGGCCTCATCGATCTTAACGGCAAATTGTATGCCAGAAATTTGTAGTTCTTCACCGGCGCTTACCGCTGCATGGAGGGTGGTTCCTGCCTGGTAAGCCTGGTCGGCTACCAGTAAGAGGGCAGGGGAGGTCCTGTTTTCTGCATTGGCACTTGCCAGACTGTAGGTAGCTGAGTTGTTGACATCACCGGTTTTTACCGCGGTAAAGTCCATGTTTTCTTTGTTTTCACTCAACTCACTGATATCAATTCCTTCTGGGAAATTGTGTGGATCTCTTGGATCTGCAAATGCGTGGTTAGATGGTACAAACCTCCATGGGTCATTGTTGGCAAATACTTTGTCAACCCCCAGGATGAGTTTTCTCAAATTAACCAGGTCGCTTGCTGATACTTTTTTATCCTTGTTGATGTCAGCGGCTATGATGTCGTATGGATTGTCCAAATATTTCATACCCAGGATGTGTCGTTGAATCAACACCAGGTCAAGGGTAGAAAGGGCCATTTAAAATATCATCATTTTTAGCTGCCTTCAACAAATATCCGTTGAAGAAAGGTACTTCTGCAAAGTTGAATTTTCCTTCTTCAGCTGTGATACCTTCCATTTTGGACTCGTCTGTCATATTGGTCAACTCTACTGCTATGTTTTCAAAGCCGGTAGCGGTTTTGTTGATTACTTTACCAGAAATGGTTGCTGTAAGATTGCCTACATTAGGACAAACATTTTTGTTAGGTGAATCCTGAAGGATTAGGCGCACATCACAGAATTCAGAGTTGCCATCCTGATCGATCACATACATCTTTAAAGGAATGGTAGCGCTTACTCCATTGGGCACATCTGCACAAGTAAAGGTTCTGGCTGGCTGGCTTCCGGTGGCATTGAAAGAAAATTTCAAATCATCACCGTCACAAAGATCCTCAGATTTGAGATCGAAATCGCTCGCCCAAACTTCTGCTTTTCCTGCTTCATCCAACACCCATACTACTTCTGAGTTACAGATTGGGGTAGGAGGTTTGTTGTCTTTCACATGGAAGGTATAAGAACAGCTGGTTGTATTTTCGCACAAATCTTTTACGGTAAAGGTCATTTTGTGTCTTCCTGCAGGATAAACCCTTGCATAGAATGAACCTGTTCCAGTCTGATCAATGGTGCCATTGTTGTCTTCATCATACTGCCAGGTATATCTAAGTAAAGCTGGTGCTGTACAATCATCTGTTGCTGTTACTGAATGTTCAACATATTCTTCACAATCACTATTGATAGAATTGATGGTTTTATTGCTACAGCCGGCTACAAATACAGGCCTTTCAGAGTTGTTCAAAGACAATTTTTGAACGTAGGTAATGAACTGTGGATTTTGTGGGTTGGCATCACACCAGTTTACTACTCTCCAGGTTCTCAAAATTTTCAGACAAGCACCAGGAATCGTGAACACATCATCATCCCATGAAATGGCAATATCTGCACAATTAGAATTGGTATAGGTTGGTTTGCTGTTTAATATCTCAGGTGTTGCATCTGCTTTATCACAACCATTGATTTCAAGATCTGAAGGCCACACGATGTCTGTAGCATCAAATGGGTTTGAATCTTTGATCACAATGATCTGAGTCTTAGAATCGGTCAAGCCTTGTTTGTCAGTGGCTCTCCAGGTCCTGGTGATGGTTCCTAAACCGCACTTCAGTGTACCTGCATCGGAAGATGTGATGGTTACACTACAATTATCCACTGCGGTAGCCGAACCACCTGTATTGGCTACGTTTTTATAATCTACATCGCAATCAATGGTAATGGCAGGAGGTACTGTAATAACCGGTGGTTTTTTATCCTGTGTTTTCACGTTGGCTACACAATCAGCAAAATTACCGGCTTTGTCATACACCCTCAATACCACTTTTTGGTATACAGTTGGATCACTGCTCACATCTTCACAACAGAAGTTGACTTTGTTTTTAAATAGCAGATCTTCTGGTCTGTTACAATTATTAACTTGTCTTCTGATTTCAAATTTTTCAATTCCACAGTTGTCGGAACTTCCGTCATCGATAGAAGTAGCAAATAAGTCTGCCCATCCGGCATCTTCTAATGATACAACGGTAAAGCCTTCACAAACAGGGGTTGGTGCCTCTGTATCTTTTACAATTACCTCTGTAAAACATTGGGTGCTATTTCCACAACCATCAGTGATGGTGTAAACGATCCAGGATGTATCAGCAGGCAAACCACTGATGGTATAGAAGTAACTGCCATCTGGTCGCGTTGTTTTTTTGACATTGTCGTACACAGGATTTACAAATGGCTGTCCATTGGCATCTCTCAGCTTATAGCCTACGATGTAGTCCCAGTTGCTACACTCAAATACTACATTGGGTGCAGGTACTACAAAGGTGCCTGTGCATTTACCCTCATCCGTTGTTACATTAAATACAAAGTCAGGAGGAGAAACGCAAACCGGTGGGTCTGTATCTACTAATTTTGATGATCTGTGCACTCACTGTATCTCTTCCGGTACACCAGTCAATTACAGTCCACTGACGCAATACTTTTTTAGAAGCACCACAGATTGGGAAGATCACATCATTGTAAAAATACATGATATTCGGACAATCAGTTCCTCCCGGATAACCTGTTACATCAGGGTGCGGAGCACCATTGGGTAATAATTTCAGGTTGGTTGTACAAGAGAATACCGGCTTGTCGTGATCGTCATAATTAGGCGGAAATACTACATCATCGATTGTAGGCCTGGTAATGTTGATGATCTGCTCACAGGTAGTTTTGTTGCCATAAGCATCTGTAGCTGTCCATGTTCTGGTGATGACCTTTACATATTGGGCACTGCACTGAGACACCACTTCTTTATCAATAGAAGTAAGGGTTACAGATGAACAGGCATCTGAGGCAGATGGCCTGGGCACTGAAGTTCCCGGTGTTGTGGGCTGACCACATTGTAAGGTCACACTTGGACAATTGGTAATCACCGGTGGCAATTTGTCTTCCACAGTGATGTTGCCCCAGCATGATAAATCACAACCACTTAAGGTAACTACCACATTGTAGGTCTTACCAAGATTTGCTTTTGTAAGCAGGTTATTGGTAATGGGTGTGCCATTGGCAGTAGACACCACAACGTTGTAATAAGAGTTGGGATAAGCCTGGCCTTCCAGGATCATATCCGCCACTACCACTTCTGTACAGTTGGTACCCAATGAAATCTGGACAAGGTCATTGCAGGCCATGATGGCATTGCAATCCACTGTCTGTGCTTTTGACTGGGTATTCATCACAACCAGAATGGCCAGTGTCAACAAATTTCTCAGGTGTTTCAAGCTGATGAAACCGTTGAATTGTTGAATGAGTAAGGATTTGTTCATCTTGATAAGATTTAAATCGGTTTTTTATTTTTATTATGAAAGTTATAAGTCGGCAGGAGAGTGGGAGTGCACACCTCACAATGCGCACTCCTCGTATCCTAAAAAACCGTTTATTTTATAACAATCATTTTTTTATTGGCTGAATGAGTTTTTGAGTCTAGTTGGTAAAAGAGTATGCCCGCTTTGTTGAATTCAGAAACATTGAGTTCTATTGTATTATAACCTTTGTCATAATTTTTTCTGAATTGTTTCAAAACGGTTCCATTGTAATCATATACTTTAAAGGATACTTCTCCTGCTTCAGGAATTGTAAATCCTATGGTAGTAGTGTGATTGAATGGATTTGGAGTGTTTTGGTACAATTCAAATGTTGAATTGGCATTGTTGCCTTTACCTCTCAATTCCAGATCCATTGAGGTTGCTGTAATGTTTTCGTCTTCGTTTAAGTATACTTGACTTCAACATTCTGTCGTTGAGGTTAAACCACTCACCGGCAGCAACATCTTGTTTGGCCACAAAGGTCAAACCAAATAATTTACCGTTTTCCTCATTGTCTTTTTTGCTATTAGCCCAACTCATCAGTAAGGTGTTGTCCAATACATAGATATCATCTTCTGTTACATTGGCAGCCCCTTGTTCGATACCCTTGAATTCAAATTTATCCTGATCAAATACCATAGAAAACTGAAGACCGGCTAAGTTTTTACCTGGCAACTTCAAATGGCACGGTGATTGTTTCACCTGCTTTTAATGCCGTTGATGCATACATCATACTGGTTCTGCTACGGTTTTCTGCTTCATTTGATTGTGCATTTCGCTGGTAAGACGCATTGATGTCTCCCACTTTTACAGCTACAAAGTCGCCGTTGCTAACATTGTGTTCCAATGAGCCCATTCCTATACTTGATTGATAAGGGAAAGGCTTGGTAGGATCAGCAAATTGGTGTGATTTGTCTACAAACTTCCAGCTATCGCTGTTGGCAAGCTTGTCTGTCAAACCAAGGATCAGTTTCCTGAATGCTACCAGGTCAGAAGCCGTTACTTTGTCATCTGAATTGGCATCACAAGCAATGATCTTATATGGGCTTTCCAATTTTTTAACACCCAATATGTGGCGCTGAATCAGAATTAAATCCAGGGTAGAAAGTCCATTGAGATAGTCGTCATTTTTTGATGGCGTAATGGTATAGTCGTTTTGTGTAATTAGGTCATTAAAAGTATATTCACCTTGCTCATTGCTGTAAATATATTTTGGAAATTCCGGTTGCTGAGATGCAAGCATCAAAGCTACATTTTCAACGGTTTCATTGGATTCCATCTTAATGGCACCGGAAACGGATACTTTTTTAGACTCTTCGCCTTCATCTTCTCCTTCATCGATGTTGCCAAATCCACAAGTATTGTTGTTGTCCTGTACATTGATGTGCGTAGTACAGAAGTCCTGGTTACCGGCAAGATCCGTTGGCATAAATTCTTCAATTCAAACCTTTGTTGTGTTGTCGGTCATATCAGCGCATCTCAATGTTTTTGATGCATCTGTTACCGTACTTGAAAATGAAAACTTCAAATTAGGATTGGGTGAACAGTTGTCGTAGCTGCCTGCATTGAAATCAGAAGCCCAGATTTCCACTGTACCATCTTCTTCCATGATTACAGTCGTAATTTCTGACAAACAATAAGGTGTAGGTTTTTTCTGGTCTTTTACTTCGAAGGTGTTTGCGCATGTCTTGCTGTTGCCACATTCATCTGTAACTGTCCAGGTAATGGTGTGTTTTCCAAAACTTACCGTTCTGCTCACCGTGTTGGTGTTGCCTGTAAAGTCTTTTGTTCCATTGTTATCTACATCTAAAACATAAGACCAAACAAATTTATCACCCTGGGTACAATCGTCGGTAGCAGTAGCTGTAGCTTCGATCAATGCCTGGCAATTGTCCACCTGGGTAATCTTTACATCTGATGGTAAACATCCTTTTGTGATGGTTGGTGCTGTACTGTTTTGTCCTTTGATAACCTGTGTATAGGTCCACTTACCGGCTGAAGGAATCAGCGGATTGAACTGGCACCAATCGATAACGGTCCATTTTCTCAAAACTTTAAAACAAAAGCCTTCTACGTATTGGAAAACGATGTCTTCATGTTCAATGGCAATCTGACTGCATGGACGGGTTGCCCATGTAGGTTTTTGTTTGCCTGCTGGCATATTCTCAGGTGCAATACCGGTGGCAAGACAGCCATTGGGAAATGTATGGTCTTGGGGCCAGGTAATGTTGTTGGCATTAAACGGATTGGTAGGTCTCACTGTGATTACTTGTACACAAGTTGATTTGTTACCAAAGTTGTCAGTCGCCGTAAATATTCTTGAAATGGACCCACGACCACAGTCGTCAAAGCCATTGTCTTTTACTTCTTCTGTTTGATTAACGCTACAGTTATCAGATGCTGTTGGCTTGCCATATTGACCCAGACTTAGTAAGTCTGCATTACAGTCAACGGTAATGTTTGCAGGGCAGTTGGATAGGGTAGGTGGATTGTTGTCCTGAACCCTGACTTCTACCATACAAGTATTGGAATTACCGGCTTTGTCTACAACTCTCAATTGAACCATGAATGATTTTCCGGCATCTTCACAACAGAATTTGATCTTTTGTCCCCATTCATTGGTGATGCTGCATGAGGTGGTTTCCATTCTTCTGGCTTGTAAATAATCAATGCCACAGTTGTCCCAAGAACCATCGTCCAATGATTCCACGGTTACATAACCAAGTCCGTCGTCATTAAGACCAGCAAATGAAAACTGATCGCAAACCGGAACAGGAGGGGTATTATCTTTAATATCTACTCTGGTGATGTCTTCACTGGCATTGTCGCAATCGTCAACTGCCAGATAAGTTACCCAAATGGTAGTAACACCTGCAGGCAGGGTCTGGATGGTAAAGGTACCATCTGAATTTTTGATTACGCCATCTGTGCTTCCAGGTCCAGGTGATGGAGCTCCGGTAAGATCAGGTACATTATAGGATACGTAGTATTGGGTATTGCTACAATCTGTTATGGTTGGATGTGGCAATTTTATTTGTGATGCACAGGTAAGACCCGTTGTTCCTACTGTGAAATCAGCTGGCAACGATAACAGGCGCATCTTTATCCATGACGGTAATGGTCTGGTTTCTGATGATTTGAGTGGCATTACACAAATCTGTAACGATCCACTTTCTCAGCAGTTTGAAGGTTTTGTCACCCCTACACTTTGGTATCTTGGTGTCCTGAAAATCAACGGTTACATTTAAACAGAATACTCCTTGTGGACTGCCAGTATAAATGGGATCCGGATGACCGTTGGCCAGTTTAGGCCAGTTGCCACAAGCAGGAATGGAAGGGTTAGGACCCAAAACATCATCCCAGTTACTAGGGAAAATGATGTCTCCGCTGTCTGCCTTTCTCACATATATATCTGATGAACAGGTACTTGAGTTGCCCGAGATATCAGTCACAACCCAGGTACGTGTCACCACTGAACTAAATTCACCTACACAATCGCTCTTTTTAATTTCATCATAATATTCCAAAATTACATCAGAACAATAATCGTAATTTTTAACCAGGAATTTGTTACCTGTTAATGGCGTAACAATGGCATCCGGTCTAAGTGGATAACCTGTAACCTGAGGCCCTGTCAACTGATTACAATCGATGGTAACATCCGGATTGCAAACAAGAGAAGGTATCGATTTGTCCTCCAGCTTGATTAGACCCCAGCAAGAGTTGGTGCTACATTCCTGAACCACTTTGGCTTCGATGGTTTTGCCAATGTATTTCTGAGAAATTCGTGTATTGGGAATGATGGTATCCTTTTCCATATCTCTTAATACTACATCATACGATGAAGCAGTTGTTGGGAAAAGAATGGTTTCCAATACCATTTCAGGGGTAACACTCAGTTCACACCTTCCATTCATGGATAGGTGGATGAGGTTATTGCAGGCGAGAGCAATGGGCAGCTCATCTGCAATATCTACCGTAATGGTATCACTTATATTACAAAATCCCGATGTTTGACCAGCGTAGGCCCTTGCGGTACCATTGACCCTAACGTCATAAGAGCCAACAACGGCTCCCCAATTGACGACAAGGGTATTGGTAGTCAAAGATCCTACTGTTGACCCTCCTCCGCTGATTGTCCAGGCAACAGAAGGCAACATGCTGTTGGCTACATCAATTCGATAAGTCTTGTTGTCGCTATCAACACAGGCGCCGATATCACCGAGGATTTCATTTCTCGGATACCGGCAAGTGCGAAGAGAGTTGACCGTATATTCAGTGGTACCGTTGGTCACGATCAATGAATAATTGGAGTTGTCAACTCTTCTGGCATTTAAAACATAGCTGCCCGCCGGGCCTTCTGTAATAACCGTTCCGGCAGGAATGGTCAAAGGTGCCGCAGGGGGAGCCGGTGAAGCAGCGCTGTACAAGCCATTAGCCGCCACAATGGTCCAGGTTAGTCCCGGAGCACTGGTAATGGTAATGGTCTCCGTAAACTGACCGTTGCCCCACGAAGTCTCGTTGTTCATACACCCACATTCATTCCGGGTAAATGTCGGAGCTTGTGCAGATGCCGTAATCCAGTTTAGACACAACAACAAGGCAACCATATAAAGTGGCCTTTGGTGTCTTCTACTGAGATCCGATTTCAGTGAATGTAAAAAGTTCTTCATCGAATTTTGTGTTTTTTGTAATATTCGTTTCACTACAATGATTTTAACAGGTTGGGTACATGAATTACACACCTTTCCCTCCTTTGAGATACCTAATGCCAAATTCTACACCAAAAGGAAATTCATATTAGTAGCATTTTTAATATGAAAAGACATTATGAAAATTGATAATATGTAACCGGTTTTTAGTCAGAAATAAGCAGCGATTTTTGGCAATCACTTTTTTTTCACTTTTTTTTGACACATATTACACTAAAAACTAATATGTTATGGAAAAGCTGCATTTTGACCCCATTTTGATCGGAGGGCGACCGGAGAGCAATTTTTTTTCAGCGCTTTTCATATTATTGAAAAAAATAATGTAATTTTACCTGATAATTACTAAAGTCTGTATTAGCCCATGGCAAGAATATTAATTGTTGACGATGATGCGAGCATACGAAGGACCCTCAGAGAGATCCTTGAGTTTGAGAGCTATCAGGTAGATGAATCACCTGACGGCCTCGATGCGCTTGTCAAGGTGAAACAGCAGGCCTACGATGTGATCATTCTGGACATCAAGATGCCCAAAATGGATGGCATGGAAGCCATTGAACGCATCCAGATACTGTGTCCTGATGTGCCAATCGTTATGATTTCAGGTCATGCCAACATAGATACAGCTGTTGAAGCCGTTAAAAAGGGTGCCTTTGATTTTATTCAAAAACCCCCCGATCTCAACAGGCTGCTGATCACCATCCGAAATGCCATGGACAAATCATCGCTCATCACCGAAAAAAAGGTGTTGCAGAAGAGGGTTCACAAGTCTATGGTACAAGAGATGATCGGTGAGAGCAAGGCCCTGGAACTGATCAAACAGACGGTTGATAGAATAGCACCTACAGATGCCAGAGTTCTTATCAATGGAAAAAACGGAACCGGTAAAGAGCTGGTAGCCCGCTGGATCCACGATAAATCCAACCGTGCTGATGGTCCCATTGTGGAGGTCAACTGCGCTGCCATACCGTCGGAATTAATTGAAAGTGAACTTTTTGGACATGAAAAGGGGTCATTTACCTCTGCGCATAAGATGCGATTGGGTAAGTTTGAACAAGCCCATGGAGGAACCCTGTTTTTGGACGAAATCGGAGATATGAGCCTTTCTGCCCAGGCCAAAGTGTTGAGGGGCCTTGCAGGAAAGCAGGATTACCAGGGTAGGGGGTGAAAAAGAATTGTCGGTCGACGTTCGGGTCATAGCCGCTACCAACAAAGATCTGAGGGCAGAAATCAATAAAGGACTGTTTAGAGAAGATCTTTACCACAGACTTGCTGTCATTGTCATTGAGGTACCTTCTCTTAATGAGCGTAAAGAAGACATCCCGGCTCTGGTAGAACATTTTATGGGCAGAATTTGTGATGAATATGGCATGAACAAAAAAACGATTGATGCGGCAGCCTTAAAGTTGTTGCAACAATACAATTGGACAGGCAACATCAGGGAATTGCGCAACGTAGTGGAAAGACTCATCATCCTAAGCAAGGAAAAGATAACAAAAACAGATATTGAAAATTACGTAAATACCTCCAGTTCTGAGCGATCTAAGCTGCAGGAAATTTTCGATCAATTTGATAATTCTGAAAAACTACAAAAGTACATTCTCAAGGAATACGAAGCATACAAGGGCATCCTTGTCTAACTTTTTTTTTATTTTTGTGTTTATAGGATTTGCCCGTCATAGTCGTGTGGCGGGCTTTTTTTACGCCCAATGTTTTCCTTCCATCTATTCAATGAAAGCCTTGGGTTTTTACTAAATATGTTTATCAAATGGAAGAAAGAAAATTAAAAGCCGCCGCTGTGCCTACCCGTCAGATGAAACAATGGTCAGAACTCAAGGGAGAAAACTCCTGGACCATGTTTAAAGTGGTAGCTGAATTTGTTTATGGATTTGAAAAACTCAACCGTATTGGACCCTGTGTTTCTATATTTGGATCAGCCCGAACTCAGGCAGACAACAAATATTATCAACTGACGGTTGATGTGGCCAAAAGAATAACCGAAGAAGGATTTGGAGTCATAACAGGAGGCGGCCCCGGCATCATGGAAGCGGCCAACAAAGGGGCTTATACCCAGGGCGGACTCAGCGTAGGCCTCAACATCAACCTTCCTTTCGAACAATCGCACAATGCCTATATAGATCCGGATAAAAACCTGGACCATCGTTACTTTTTTGTGAGAAAAGTAATGTTTGTCAAATATGCCCAGGCCTTTGTTGTTATGCCGGGAGGCTTTGGTACCCTGGACGAAATGTTTGAGGTTTTAACCTTGATCCAAACCAAAAAAATTTCCAAAGTACCGGTCATCCTAATGGGTGTAGAATTTTGGTCGGGTCTCAAACATTGGATCCGAGAGGTAATGCTCAATCAGTTTAACAATGTGTCAGAAAAAGACCTCGATTTGTTGCCGGTAACCGACGATCCGGATGAGGTAGTGAAGCTTATTTCTGATTTTTACAACATGGGTACAGACGGCCACGCCATCAAGCCCAATCTGGAACTATAATTGATGGATCGGCAGGCAATGATTTCTGCCTTGGCTGAGGTGTATGAGCCACGGGAAGCAAGCCTTTTGATAAACTACTTGCACCAGGATCTGTTTGGTGGCAGAAATCAACTTTCTCCAGATGAAAACCAGGTTTTGGAAGCTGCCTTTCAGCGGTTATTGAGGCACGAACCCCTGCAATATATTACCGGCAAGGCCTATTTTAGAGACCTATTGCTGTATGTAGCCCCGGGAGTACTCATTCCTCGTCCGGAAACCGAAGAACTGGTCAATTTAGCACTGGAATATGCCCAAAATCGCAAAATAAGCCACATTCTTGACATTGGAACTGGAAGTGGCTGTATTGCACTCGCATTAAAGAAAAAGCTGCCAGACGTTAAAATAACAGCCATCGACAAAAGTGAAGAGGCGCTTGCCATTGCCCGAAAAAATGCGATTGACCTTGACTTGGAAATAGATTTGAAACGGTGTGATTTTCTTTCAGAACAGGATCGAAAAACACTGACAGGTGCAGACCTTATTGTTAGCAATCCGCCCTACATTGGAAGAGAAGAAGAAGTTGTTTTGGCTGAAAATGTGTTGGCCTATGAACCCCATATGGCTCTTTTTGCCGATGACGACCCGCTTATTTTTTACAAGGCGATAGCTGCCTATGGAGGAGCTTCCCATACGCCGGTAATTTGTGAAATCAATGAAAGGTGGGGTGCTGAAACCAAAGCCTGTTTTATTTTGGCGGGCTATAAAAATGTGGTTATTTACAAAGATATGCAGGGCAAGGACAGAATCATAATGGCGCAGTAAGGATGGGTAGAATCAGTGAATTTTTGATTTAATAAAATTGACTATTATATAATTAATTTTATTTTCAAAATTCTTGAATCAATTAAACCTTCATCCCTGATCCCCTCATTTTTACCGAAAGTCAAAAACAATTAAAAAACAGAAAAAAGAGGTCTTATACATTAAACCTAAAGTGCATAATATCTCCATCATTGACCACATACTCCTTGCCTTCAACACCCATCTTACCGGCCTCTTTTACAGAAGCTTCTGAGCCATAATGGATAAAGTCTTCATATTTGATCACTTCAGCTCTGATGAATCCTTTCTCAAAATCAGTGTGAATAACGCCTGCTGCTTGAGGTGCTTTGTCGCCCCTGTGGATGGTCCAGGCACGTACTTCTTTTTCGCCTGCCGTGAAATAAGTGATCAGGTTGAGTAATTTGTAACAGGCACGGATCACTCTGTTGACACCTGGCTCATCAAGGCCCATGTCTCTCACAAATTCCATCCTTTCTTCTTTGCTTTCCAACTCTGCAATATCCGCCTCAATGGCTGCTGATACCAGGATGACTTCTGCGTTTTCATCCTTCACACTTTCCATAAATTTTTGGGTGTGTGCATTGCCTGTTTTTACGCTGCCTTCGTCTACATTACAAACATATAAAACCGGTTTGTCTGTAAGTAACCAGGTATCTCTGATAAACTCTTTTTCATCATCGCTGAAAGTAAAGGCTCTTGCACAATTGCCGGCTTCCAGAAAGTTAAAGAGCTTTTCTAAAAACTCTACTTTGGATACATCGTCTTTGGATCCTGATTTTGCCTGTTTTTTCTGGCGATCAATCCTCTTTTCCAGGGTTTCCAGGTCTTTTAGGATTAGCTCATTGTCGATGATGCCCTTATCTCTGATCGGATCAACACCTCCTTCAACATGGACGACATTGTCGTCGTCAAAACATCGAACTACATGTACGATGGCGTCTACTTCGCGGATGTTGGCCAAAAACTGGTTTCCCAGACCTTCACCCTTGCTCGCTCCCTTGATCAGGCCGGCAATATCCACAATTTCTACCGTTGTAGGCTGTACCCGTTGTGGCTTAACGATGTCCGAAAGGCGATCCAATCTTTCATCGGGAACGGTAATGACTCCCAAATTGGGGTCTTTGGTTGCAAACGGGTAATTGGCCGCCAAAGCCTTAGCCGAAGTCAACGCATTGAATAGGGTAGATTTACCTACATTGGGAAGTCCCACGATGCCGCACTGTAATGCCATGAATTTATTTTAGGCCGCAAAAGTAAACATTTTGTGCGTAAAAACAGCTCAATCTTCAAAACTTAAGTCGGTCTTCTAGGGTCCAAAAGGTAGGGTTTAACACTGCCTGACCTAATTTCCCGCTTGTTTTCAGGCTTTATTGGGCCTCACCATGACTGTTAACCTTGAAGTACACAACAATTGTCCTTCTTCATCTCTGATTTCAGTATTCCATACATGGATAGACCCACTGCATTTGATAGGCCTAACAGTTCCTGTTACCAAACCTGACCGGGCTGATTTGAGGTGGTTGGCATTCACTTCCAGTCCCACCGCGCTGTATTGACCTACAGGACCCGCAGCCAGCAGTGAGGCTACTGAACCTAAGGTTTCTGACAATACAACAGAAGCTCCTCCATGAAGCAAGCCCATTGGCTGAATGGTTCGTTTGTCTACTGGCATGGTGGCTTTGATAAAATCGTCGCCAATCTCAACAAAGTCTATGCCTAGATGAGAACCCAAGGTGTTTTGATTGATAAGGTTGAGCATACCTATATCAGCAGTAACTTTCCAGATCATATCGTTAATAATCCGGATTACGGTTTTGTCCTTTTGTATTTTTTCCACACATCCACAAAGGCCTTTGCATGCATCGTCGAAGTTTTTTCATTGTATTGAATCACTTCATTGGGATCTTCTGTGGGTGGGGTAGAAACGGATACAGGGGTTGTTGACCCATTGTAAATAGCCAATTCGTTGACAAAAGGCATAAAGTCTGTTTCCTGAATAAAACAAAACATGTTTTGACCTCATCTTCGGTTACACCAGGAAGGCCTCTTTTGTTTCTCTATATTGGTTTTGATCTCTTTTGAAGCAGGTACGATATAGCGGTACTTGGTTTTTTGTCCAAGGTTGACGCTGACCAGTTCAGTAAAATTTTTATTTTCAAGATCGTAATGAAGGCCTGGGTAATGACCCAAACTTCTTTGGCCTTGTCCTCCATTTTGATGACATCTTTCAATTTCATATGGCAATATTTTATTTAAATTTTGACAAACAGTTTTTTAATCTTTTGATGGCCTCGGTAAAATCTTCTTCAGAGGCGGCATAGGATATTCGGATGCATTGATCGCCCCGAAAGCTGAACCACTAACCAGGCCCACATGGGCTTCAGCCAACATGATTTCAGAAAAGTCATCTGCATTTTGGATGGTGTTGGTGCCATCACTTTTTCCAAAGTAATAACTTACATCCGGAAATACATAAAACGCTCCCTGCGGATTATTGACTATCAGTCCGGGTATCTGCTTAAGTTGATCAATAACCAAATCACGTCTTTTCTTAAAGGCTCGTGTCATTTCCATGGTGGGACCCATATCGCTATCCAGACCCACAGCTGCGGCATGTTGGCTAAATGATGCAGCACCTGATGTAACCTGTCCCTGCACCTTGTCGCATGCGGAAGCAAGCCAGGCAGGGCCCGCCATAAATCCTAGTCTCCAACCGGTCATCGAAAAGCCTTTGGAGAAGCCATTCACTACCGCTGTTATCTCCTGCATACCTGGACAGAGGCTATACTGGCATGTTTTGACTGAAAATTGATGTACTCATATATTTCATCCGAAACAACTACAATATTGTCATGTGCTTTGATGACTTCGGCTATGGCTGCCAATTCATCTCCGGTAAAAACGCTGCCGGTTGGGTTGCAGGGTGATGAAAAAATGATCATCCTGGTCTTTGGTGTGATGGCTGCTGCTACTTGCGCTGCGCTAACTTTAAACTCATCTTCTATACCTGCTGAAACAATTACGGGTGTGCCGTTGCAAAACTTCACAATTTCGAAGTAAGAAACCCAGTAAGGGGCAAAAATAATAACCTCATCTCCCGGATCAATGACAGCGGTGCAGATATTAAAAATACTTTGTTTGGCGCCATTGGAGATCACAATTTGATTGCCCTGATATTCGAGGCCACTGTCGCGTTTCATCTTGCGGATGATGGCATTTTTCAACTCCAGCGTTCCAGAAACAGGAGTGTACTTGGTCATACCCTTGTGCAAACCATCGATGGCAGCATCTTTGATATGTTCAGGAGTATCAAAATCGGGTTCACCCAAGCTAAGGGAAATTACATTGACTCCCTTGGAAGCCAATTCTCTCGCTTTTTGCGCCATACGTATTGTGGCAGATTCAGTCATTTCCTGAATTTTGTCTGCCACCATTATTTTTAGATCAAATGCCATAAACCAGTTTAAAGTTATTTACAAAAGTAATAATATGTATTGAAGAATTTTCCCCAAATTATCTAACAGCATGCTATTTTTCGGGCAATCCATCCTGTTTTATGGTTATAAAGACTTTAAACAGGGTTTTGTGACCGCGTTTTTGAGTGGTAACTTTAAAATCTATTTTTGGCACCCCTCGGCCGGATGGAACTTACTGCCAATATCTTGACTCCAAAGCCATTCTCTTTTGCTATTTTGACATAGCCCATATCTTCATCAGATGGTGGTCTGATATGTCTCATTTAACCAAACATTTTCCGTCTTTTGCTTATCTTTACCATCTAATTTTAGACCATGCAAGACCTGCTGAATGCCCTAAGGGATAAAAAAGAACTCGCCCAGTTGGGGGGAGGAACGGAAAGAATTGACAAAGAGCATAAAAAAGGAAAACTAACGGCCCGAGAGCGTTTGGAACTTTTACTTGACGCCGGTTCGTTTGAGGAACTGGATATGCTCAAGGAACACCGTTCTTTTGACTTTGGAATGGAAACCCAACAATTCCCCGGCGATGGCGTCATAACGGGCTATGGCAAGATTCATGGACGTTTGGCCTATGTTTTTGCCCAGGATTTCACGGTTTTTGGAGGTTCCTTGTCCGAAACCCATGCTGAAAAAATTTGCAAAATAATGGATTTGGCCATGGAGAATGGAGCTCCGGTTATTGGACTCAATGACTCCGGAGGCGCCAGGATTCAGGAAGGGGTCAATTCTTTGGGTGGCTATGCCGATATTTTTTTCAGGAATACCGTTGCATCCGGAGTAATTCCTCAGATCAGCGCTATTATGGGCCCATGTGCCGGCGGAGCAGTGTATTCACCTGCTATCACTGATTTTATCATGATGGTGGAAAATACTTCTTACATGTTTGTAACAGGTCCCAATGTTGTAAAAACGGTGACCAACGAGGATGTAACTTCTGAGGAATTGGGAGGAGCCATGACCCACGCCAGAAAGAGTGGGGTAGCCCATTTGACAGCCTATAATGATCTGGATGCAATCCGCAAGATAAGGACCCTGCTCTCCTACATTCCCCAAAACAACAGAGAAACTACACCTCTGGTACCCTACAGCGGAGATGATGAATGCAGGCCTGCCTTGAACAAAATCATACCGGCTTCTTCACAAACACCTTATGACATCAAAGAAGTGATTGTGGAGCTAAGCGATAAAGATTCTTTTTTTGAAGTACATGAGCACTATGCTGAAAATATTGTAGTGGGTTTTGCCCGCCTGGCTGGAAGAAGCATTGGTATTGTGGCCAACCAACCCCAGGACCTGGCCGGTGTTTTAGATGTCAATGCCAGTAAAAAAGCAGCCCGATTTGTAAGATTCTGTGATTGTTTTAATATCCCATTATTGGTGTTGGTTGACGTTCCGGGGTTTTTGCCGGGTACCGACCAGGAGTGGAATGCCATCATCACCAATGGAGCAAAATTGCTTTATGCTTTTAGTGAGGCAACTGTACCCAGAGTAACGGTCATTACAAGAAAGGCCTACGGTGGGGCATATGATGTTATGAACAGCAAACACATCAAAGCAGACCTCAACTATGCCTGGCCCAGTGCAGAAATTGCCGTGATGGGAGCCAAGGGAGCCAGTGAAATTATCTTTAAAAAAGAAATCACAAGTGCTGAAAACCCGGAGGCAAAACTATTGGAAAAAGAAGCAGAATATCAACATAAGTTTGCCAATCCTTACAGAGCAGCGGGAAGAGGTTTTGTGGATGAAGTCATTGTTCCATCTGAAACAAGGAAAAAACTCATCCGTGCATTTGAAATGCTGGCCAATAAAAAAGTAGTAAGACCAACTAAAAAACACGGCAATATTCCGCTGTAGTTAAAACGTTCTATCAAAAGATTTTGTTAAATATATAGGATAAGGGGTAGTTTGTACCCTTTATCCCGTATTATAGTCGAATTAATATACCAATGGATAAATTGAAAAGAGTTTTTAAATACCTGGGCTTTTTAATCCTGGGCTTAATTATCGCATTACTGGTGGCACCCTTTGTGTTTAAAGACCAGATTCTGGAGGAAATTAAAAAATTTGCCAATGAAAGTGTCAACGCTGAGATAGAATTTAAAGATGTGGATGTTTCTTTTTTGAGATCGTTTCCGGAGGTTTCGGTAGAAATACAGGAATTAAGTGTTGTGGGCATTGATACTTTTTATGGACAAAATCTTCTACGGGCCAAATCCTTGGAATTGGATTTTTCCCTAATCCCACTTTTTAATAAATCAGCCCCCAAGTCCATTAAATACATAGGTCTCAATGACGCGGATATCGACCTGGTCTTCTTAAATGACAGCCTGGCCAATTACCTCATCACCAAACCTTCTGAAGACACCACTGGTGTAGAATTTGCCCTGGAAGGATATGAGCTCAATAATTGTAATCTTACTTACAGAGATTTGACCCTTCCTGTAGAATTGTACCTACGTGGGGTAAGCCATAAAGGCAGTGGTGACATTGCTTCCAGTGTTTACGATCTTGAAACCTCGACCCAGGCGGATAGTTTGTCAGTGGTTTTCGATGGCTTCACCTATCTCAAATATGTGAAAGCAGGTCTGGATGCCGATTTTCATATTGACATGGATAAGTTGCTTTTTGAACTTAAAGACAATGAACTTTATATCAATAAATTAAAAGCACGCGGGGATGGATCGGTCCAATTTGTGGATGATGAAACCATGCGCATCAATGCTGATATCAAGACGCTTGGCAACAATTTTGGCGAATTGATATCCATCTTTCCTTATTTGTCTGCTTACAATACGGTCAATGCCAAGGGTAGTGCCACCTTATCGGCAGTGGTCAAAGGAGATTACAATGGTTTGAAACCCATTTACCCGGCTTTTGATCTTACGCTCGACATCAAAAACGGCTCGGCCAAATATGAGGGACTGGATGCCTCCATTTCAGGGGTCACAGCACTGGTGAATATTAAATCTACGCGTCAGGATATGAAAGATCTTGAAGTGACCATAGATAATGCCGGACTTTCAGTCAACCAGGAGCGAATTACAGGAAACTTCAGAATCAGAGATGGACTCACCAATGCAAGGGTTACCGGTAATATCAAAGGAGGAATTAAGTTGGAAAACTGGAAAAAAGCCTTACCTCTAGAGGGAGTAGAACAACTGTCAGGTTCCCTAAATGCCAACCTGTCGTTCGATGCCAGACAATCCGATATAGATAAAGAAAATTATGCTGCCATAGGTTTTAATGGTACCGCCTCTGCCAATCAACTGCTGTACAAATCAAAGGGCAGTCCGGCTGTGAGGGTGGGTAGTGCTTCTATGACTGCCAATCCTCAAAAAATCAGTCTGCAAACCAGTGCCATTCAGATTTGAAAAAGTGACCTCAGTTTGAGTGGTGAAGTTCTACATCCTATGGCTTATTTTTCTGACAATAAAAATATTTCGGGAAAGGTCAAAGTGGTATCTTCTTTAATGGATATGAACGAATGGACCAACTCAGCACCAACCGCAAGTCAGAAGGAGGCGGGTTCGGCTTTTATGCCGGATTTGAGTGCCTACAGCTATAGCCACATTGATGCCGATGTAGATTTCAAAGAAATTTTGTATGGCAACCACAAAGTAAAAAACCTTAAAGGGCTTGCTACCCTGGGTATTGAAAATGTGGATGTAAAATCCTTCAGCATGAATATGGATGGCAGTGACCTTGCCTTTAACGGAAAGCTGGCCAATGTTTATTCCTGGATGACGGGCCAGGGTGTTCTTAATGGTGATCTCAATGTGCAAGCCGGAAAACTGGACGCCAATGCTTTTATGAGCAAGTCATCTGATGTTCCGGTTCAGGAGGAAGAGGTTTTATTTAAGGTCCCTGCAGACGTTAACTTACAAATGAATGCTGACATTGAACAGCTGAAGTATACCAACATGACCCTGGATCGCTTTTCAGGTAAGGTTTTGGTACAAAATCAGGTAATTTACATGACAGGTCTGCAAGCCGGTACCCTGGGCGGGAAAATAGGATTTGATGGTTTGTATGATACTTCTACCGACAGCCCCGCCTTTAATGTAAAGTTGAATCTTGATAAAATGGAGTTCAACAAAGCGTTCAATCAATTTATAACCATGAAGGCACTGGCACCGGTAGCTCAATACATCAATGGGGTGTTTAACACCACGCTGGTAATGGAAGGTAAACTTGGCAAGGGCATGTTGCCAGATCTTTCTACCCTTACGGTATCTGGTTTTATTGAAACCCTCAATGGCATTATTAAAGGGTTTGCGCCTCTGGCAGCAGCAGGCGACAAACTTGGATTGAAAGAAGTATCTCAGATGGAAATCAAGGATACCAGAAACTGGTTTGAGGTTAAAAATGGTGTGGTAGAAATAAAAGAATTTACCAAAAACATCTCAGGCATTGACGTCAAAGGATTGGGTAAACACAAGTTGGGTGGTGATATGGATTATCAGTTTGATTTGAGAATACCCAGGAAAATGTTGTCCAAAAACGTAGTAACAGGTACAGCCATGAAAGGTCTTGGCTTATTGGAAAAAGAGGCATCCAAATTGGGACTCAATCTGGCGCAGGGTGAATTTATTGATGTTAGACTTACTATAGGCGGGCGCATCAAAGACCCTAAAATAGGAATTAAACCATTGGGAACATCAGGTAAATCAATGGAGCAGGAGCTCAAAGATGAGGTAAAAATAAAGGCAGCTCAGGCCAGAGATTCAATTACCAAGGTAGTTCAGCAAAAGAAAGAAGAATTGAAAGATACTTTGCGGTCGAGGGCAGAGCAGGAAGTAGACAAGGTAAAACAAAAGGCAGAAGAAAAGGCCAATGAGGTCTTGAACGAAGCCAAAGATAAGGTGAAAAAGGAAGTAGAAAACAAACTTGACACCCTCGTAGGTAAAACGGTTTCCGATACCCTCAAGAAAAAAGCCGAAGAAGTAATTAAAAATAAAACAGGCAAGGACATTGACGACCTCAAAAACAAAGTGAAAGACTGGAATCCGTTTAAAAAGAAAAAAGGGGGCGGGTAGAAGGCCTAGGCATTAATCAGGGCTTCTTTTGCCGTCTTTATTCTTTCATCATTGAGGTAATCATCAAAACTGGTTTCCCTGTCTACTATGCCATAAGGTGTTATTTCAATCACCCTATCAGCTACAGATTGAGCCAAGGCGTGGTCACGTGTTGTAAACAATACGGTACCCCTGTAATCATTAAGTCCGTTGTTCAATGCGGTTATGGATTCAAGGTCCAGGTGGTTGGTAGGCTCGTCTAACAAAATTACATTGGCATTGGCTGTCATCAGTCGACTTAGCATACATCTCATTTTTTCACCACCACTCAAAACGGTACAATTTTTCTGGGTTTCTTCACCGCTGAATAACATCCTTCCTAAGAATCCTCGCAAGTCCGTTTCATCCATGTTGGTAGTGTACTGTCTCAACCAATCTACCAAATTCATATCCTTGTTTACAAAGTATTCTCCATTGTCAGAAGGAAGATAGGCGCTGGTGATGGTTATTCCCCATTTAAAGGATCCATCGTAATCATTGTCTTCACCGGCCAGGATCTTGTACAAAGCCGAAGTAGCCAGTGAGTTTTCTGAATAAATTGCAATCTTTTGCCCCTTTCTTACATCAAATTTTACGTTTTTCAGCAACACCATATCGCCGCTTACTTTTTCGTTAATACTGACATCCAGAATTTGGTCACCTGCTTCTCGGCCCTGGTTATTGAAGATAATACCCGGATACCTCCTGTTGGAAGGTCGCATGTCATTTAAATTGATCTTGTCCAGTGCTTTTTTCCTACTGGTTGCCTGCTTGGATTTAGAGGCGTTGGCTGAGAATCGGGCGATAAAGGCCTTCAATTCTGCTATTTTATCTTCTGCCTTTTTGTTTTGATCAGCCCGCTGTTTCAACAACAGCTGTGAGCTTTCATACCAGAAAGAGTAGTTGCCCGAAAAAATGGTAATCTTGCCAAAATCGATGTCGGCTACGTGGGTACAAACAGCATCCAGGAAGTGACGGTCGTGACTCACCACCAAAACGATTTTATCATAATCGGCCAAAAATTCTTCGAGCCAGGCTATGGTAGAGAAGTCAAGGTCGTTGGTAGGCTCATCCAACAACAAAATATCAGGATGCCCAAATAAAGACTGAGCCAGCAAAACCCTTACCTTATCTTTTGAGTCCAATTCGTTCAACAACTTATAATGCAGATCCTCGGCAATGCCCAGGTTAGACAACAAGGTGGCCGCATCACTTTCTGCATTCCAACCATCCATTTCAGCAAATTGAGCCTCGAGCTCACCTGCCTTGAGTCCATCAGCATCAGAAAAATCCGGCTTGAGATAAATGGCATCTTTTTCTTTCATGATGTCATACAACCTTCTGTTGCCCATTATGACCGTCTCCAGCACCGGAAATTCATCAAACTCGTAGTGATTCTGCTTCAAAACACTCATTCTTAAGTCTTTTCCAATCTCAACAGAACCCGTTGTTGGGTCTATTTCTCCGGAAAGAATTTTCAAAAATGTACTTTTCCCGGCTCCATTTGCACCTATAATGCCATAACAATTGCCTTCTGTAAATTTGATATTGACATCTTCAAAAAGCGTGCGCTTGCCATATCGAAGGGAAAGGTTAGAAACAGAAATCATGTAATAATTTTTTGAAATTCAAAAACAAGAGACAAAAATACGGTATGACTCATTGACTTGACACCTAAACGGAATATTATTTTGTTAATAAAGTATAAAACTATTTCCTATCTTGCTCAAAACTTTTTGATATGCGGTTGCTTATGGTGAGCGCCACTACCTATGAAATGGCACCCCTCCTTCACTTTTTGGAGGAAAATGCTGTGCGGCATTCTTTCTTTCACTTTGAATACAACCACCACACCATTCATCCTCTGGTTACCGGTGTTGGCATGGTCAATACGGCATTGGCAATGGCAAGAAGTGAATTTGTCAAAGAAGTTGACCTGGCCATCCAAATGGGGGTGGCAGGTAGTTTTCAGTCGGATTTAGCCTTGGGTACGGTTGTAGAAGTAACTTCTGATCGTTTTGCGGATCTTGGCGTTGAAGAAGCCGACGGCAGTTTTACAGATGTGTATGAAATGGACCTTTGTGAAAAAGACGGCTACCCATTCGAAGACGGCTGGTTGAAGCCGGGTAAACAGGTCTTAAAATCTGGCCTAAAAGAAGTCAGGTCACTGACGGTCAATAAAGTGCATGGCCATGAGGTTTCCATTGACCGAATCACAAAAAAATACAATGCCGATATTGAAAGTATGGAGGGAGCTGCTTTCTTTTATGCCTGCCGCCTTATGGATGTAAGGTGTATGCAAATCAGAGCCATCTCCAACAGGGTTGAACCCAGAAACAGAGCCGCCTGGGAGTTAGCCAAAGCCATCGATAATTTAAATGGTGAAATGATTCGCCTTATCCAACAAGCATAAAATTCAACAACCACTTTGTCATACCACGACCAGCATAAAAACGAAATTGACCGACTCCTGGCAAAGCTGGGCCACAGCTCTTTGACTGCCATGCAGCAAAAAGTATTTGATCCCCTGTTTTCCGGCAAAGATGTTTGGCTTACTGCACCAACAGGTTCGGGTAAGACCCTGGCTTTTTTGCTTCCGTTGGTTTTGCGCATCAGTCAACAAAAACTGAGAGCACTCATCATTGTGCCTACTCGCGAATTGGCCATCCAAACCGCACAGGTAGCCAGAAATCTGGGTTCCGGACTATCGGTAGTTTTGAGTTATGGGGGAAACAACAGGCACCGCGAAATCCTCGCTCTACAACGAAATCCTGATCTGATAATTGGCACCCCGGGTAGATTGAGTGATCACCATAGAAATACCGTTTTAAATGGGGTATTCGCAACTGTAGTCCTGGATGAATATGACAAATCTCTGGAAATAGGTTTCAAAGAGGAAATGAAGGCTCTGATTGATGCCTTTACTACCGAACAAAATCAAGTGGTATTGACATCGGCCACCAAAGACAGCCAGCTTCCTTTGCTTGAAAAAAGGACTGACTGGGAGAATTTTGAGTTTGATACCATCGAAAAAAGAGGAAGGGTAATGACCTGGATGGTGAATTCTACTTCAAAGGATAAGTTGGAAATTGTAAGTCATTTGTTGAACGACATAGGGGGTCAAAAAGTTATCGTATTTGTCAATCACAAGGAATCTGCTGACAGGGTAGGGGAATCATTGCAAAGGGCACATTTTAATGCAGCTGTTTTTCATGGAGGACTCGATCAATTTGAAAGAGAGACGGTAATTTCAAAATTCAGGAATGGCACTGTCAATATTTTAGTGGCTACTGATCTTGCAGCCAGGGGGCTAGATATTCCGTTGGCACGTTTTGTGGTCCACTACCATTTTCCGCACAAAGCTGAAGAAATGGTACACAGAAATGGAAGAACAGGCAGGATGGGCAGCGATGGCGATATCTATTTCATCAGATTTGAAGGAGAAGACCTACCTGGCTTTCTTTCACCTATCCCGGCAGAGTATTTTCCTACCTTTGAAAAGAAAGCTGAAGAACCTGAATCTATGACCACCTGGCAAATCAATAAGGGTAGAAAGGATAAAATCAGTAAGTCAGATATCGTTGGCTTCCTAACCCAGAGCTGTCAGATTGAAGCCGGTCAAATTGGCTCCATTGATTTGGGGGAACACCAGGCACTGATAGCCCTGAAAGAAGAGGCCTGTACCTTAATAACGGAGGGCAATCATAAAATCAAAAAAACTGACAGTCAGAATAACCAAGGTTTAGAGGTTGATTATGAATTGATTAGGTTAATTATTGCCTTTTGATAACATTTAGCCATTAGATTTGATTGATATTCAATACAGGGTAAATATCTTTGCGGCCTCAAAGTTAATTTTTACCAATCTTCCTTAGAAAGAACAGCAAAACCATGAAGTTAAAAAATGTAGTAGCCGTAAGCGGTCATCCGGGTTTAATGACCCTTGTCTCTTCCCGCAACAATGGCTTAATTCTCAAAGATCCAGCCACCGGTAAATCCTCTTTCTTTTCAGTGCGTACCCACCAGTTTACGCCTTTGGAAACGGTTGGTATTTACACCATGAAAGACACAGTTGATCTAAAAGATATCTTCCAAACCATGATGGATAAAATGGCAGATCTGCCCCCTGTTTCTGTAAAATCTTCAGGTCCCGAGTTAATGGCATATTTTGCCAATATTTTGCCCGACTATGACAAAGACAGGGTGTATCCGGGTGATGTAAAAAAAGTAATCAAGTGGTTTAACAACCTCAACGATATGGGCTTCCTTACGGCCAAGGAGGAAGATGAAGAGGAATAAACACCCTAAACTGTAACGAAATACGTTATACAAGTATCAACTTAAAAATCCATCTATGAAACCATTGTTTTCTTTTTCGGCAATTACCATTTTGTTTACCCTATTCCTTACAGCTTGTGGTGAGGATCCAATTGTGCAGATGGATCCAACCCTGACCACCACAACGGCTGCCAATGATACCATAAAAGCCGTCGCCAATCAATTTGCCAGCATCAATATCACTGGAATTAAAGGCAGTGCTGAGCTTAATGGCATTGAAATATATGAAAACGATGTAAAAGTTTCGTTTGACAGAATCAGATTTAAAGGCACTGCTGTCGCCGCAAATCCGATCTTGTTATTGACCAATGACCGCCAGGGTTTCACCGCAGAAGTAAGGTTGCGCACCTTGTACGCAGACGCTGTTTCGAAAATCACCATTTCACTGATTGACAACGATGGTAATGCGGTATCTATATCCAGACTGATAAAGGCAACAAAGCAGGGACCTGGCATTGGCTATGTGGCTGCCAATCCTGTGAACGCGGTTGCCCCGGGCACCGATCATAGTTTTAAATTCTCAGTTACAACGGGATCAGCGCCCTTGAGTAAAATTTTGGTCAAAGAAAATGGGGTGATCATTACAGATGTTTCCCGGTTGAAATTTGATGGCTCTCCTTTTTTTAGCAATCCTGAATTTTTACCTTCTGATAAAGCAGATGGTTTTGTGAGCAAAGCTGTATCTGTGGTCTTACCTACAACGATCGGAAAATGGCAATATACTTTCACCTTTACTGACACCTTGGGAGGGGCTACAGATTATGTGGTTGATGCCTATGTCGGAACGAAGCTCGATTTTGTAGCTACCGGTGTTTTATTGAATGCAGCCGGCCCTCAGGGTACCGGAGGCCTGGACCTGGACATGGGCACGAGTACCGGAAGCGACGATGCTGAAGCCGAAATAAAAGACGAAGGCATTGATGCTACCTTGCCTGTGGCTACCAATTGGAAACAAAAGATATCTGCCACCGGATCAGCCGAGCTTAGACGAGTAATTCAGGTCATAGATATAGCTGATATCTATGTAAAAGAACAAATTCTTAATTACTGGAACCTCGGAAGTCCTGTTACAGGACCCACACCCAATAAGGTTTTGGTCAATGATATTTTTGTGGTAAAAAGGATGACAGATACTACTTTTTACAAATTGACAAAGTCACCGTTTCTCCAACCGACAATACGGATAAATTTGAAGTAAGTATTAAATGGTAATTTTTTAATATATTAGCTTTCACTTTTAATAATTAAATCATTAACCATGTGGAAAGAATTTAAAAAATTTATCATGACAGGCAATGTAATCGATTTTGCCGTTGGTGTTATTTTGGCTGGAGCGGTAGGTGCTGTTGTCAATGGCTTTGTAGCTGATATTGCAATGCCAATAGTTGGATACCTGTCAGGTGGCATAGACTTTTCGGACATGAAAATGGTTCTGGCTGCCGCAGAAATAGGAGCGGATGGAAAAGAAATAAAACCTGAAGTTGCCATCTTTTATGGTCGGTGGATTACTTCCATCATCAGTTTGGTTACCGTTGGTGCCGTTTTATTTATGGTGGTGAAAGCAATGAATGCCTCCAGAAAACCAGTAGAAGCCCCACCAGCCGGACCCAGTGATATAGATCTATTGACTGAGATACGAGATTTATTAAAAAAATAAAAAAAGGCGCTGACTGCAAATCAGCGCCTTTTTTATGACACTTTTGTTTGTATAAAATGCCTTGGACTAAGCATATTTTAATTTTGACCTTTTATCAGATTTGGATTCATTAACACTTGGTTAAGTTTTTTCCTACAGAATTTTATTTTGATTTATTTAATTTTAATTACATTTGCCCAATGAAATTTCATTAGTTGGGGTTATTGATAAATATTATTTTTAGATATTTCCTATTTATACTAATAGGGATTCAAGGTGCTGCTGCAACAGGTAGCCTGTTTGATTCCATTAATGATGGTTCCTTTGGGTGTAAATCAGAAATCTCACTTAAAAAAGAATCTGATAGCCTTTGCCCGATAGCCAAAATTGACGCTTTTTCTACTCTATGGGAATATATTGAACTAGATGAGTCTACAGATGATGACTTGCCTCACTGTAAACTACCATCTATTGCCACATGTGCAATAATTCCACTTTCAGATTATAATAGATGTTATTTATCAACTGATCAATACTTACAATTGCCGTTGTACACTCTCTTTTGTCAATGGCGATTTGATAGCATCCTACTCACCTAGATTTTGCTCTTATTGAGTAATAATTGAGTCAAACGTACAAGCTTTGGCTCTTCTCACATTTTTGTGTTTTCCCTGTATTTTATTTAAAAGATAAAATTCTTTTTTTACTGCTATATATTATGGTAAGAGATGCTTTAACACCCAAGGGTGTATTTTCCGAGGTGGATACTTTACACAAATTAAAACACTTTCTGCCGTCACAGGCTCCATTAAAGGACTTTATTCACCACAATACATTGCACGCCTTTCAGGATTCTGATTTTTTTGAGGGCATTCAAATGGCTTCCAGCGTTTTTGGATATAAGGTTACTTTTTCACTGGAAGAGTATCGAAATATGTTCAAAGAAGGAAGAATCAATGAAGATGTAATTGATCAGGTGCTCCAACGTGAGAATGTAAATGATGTTGATTTTTGGAAAAATGCCATGATAAATGGTAATTATAAGTTTGAATTATCTCAACGCATTGGTGAGATAAGATCATTCTGGAAAAAATCTTATAGGATTGATTTAGATTTGGAAATTCACCCAGTTCTTTTTAGGATACTTTGTAGTTATTTGGATCAGGGTATAGCCATCCGCCATTTTCCCAACACTGAAAAAGGGTTTATTGACTCTGTACGAGAAATTGAAAAGAATGGTCTTGTAAGCATATTTAAGACTGAGCGTGCCAGAAATCTGTTATTGGACGAAGAAACCACAATTGCAGATCTTTTAAAAATACTCGTGGGTGATGAAAGATGGTATGAGCATTATCTTTTCGACCAACAGTTTGCTCATCCAGGTTGGTCTGGCCTAGTATCAAAAGTAGAAGAAAGCCCTGAAACACTCTTAAGTTATAAAAAGATTCGATTGAGAGGATTGATTTTATTTGAATTGCTGCTTGAAATTGATGCTCTTGATAACAAATTTGGTCCAATATGGGCCCCATTGGTCCATCACCTACCCGAGGGAAAACAACATTTGTTCGAAAAAATTGAAATCACAGAAATTCAAGAAATTCTAAGATTGTGGCAATTGTCGTTTGAATGGTCATATTTTGATCAGGTATTAGGAGGATTAAATTACTTGAAGAGGGTATCAGAAAATAGGCCGGATTTGTCCTCTTTTCAAGCATTGTTTTGCATTGATGACAGAGAATGTTCTTTAAGACGATACGTTGAGCAACTCGATCAACATTCAAGAACTTATGGTACTGCCGGTTTCTTTAATGTTGAATTTTATTACAAACCTGAGGGCGGTAAGTTTCATACAAAAGTTTGCCCGGCTCCATTATTCCCAAAATATTTAGTCAAGGAAATTAGTCAGAGAGTGAATAGCAAAAAGGATGTGCATTTTACAAAACACAGCCATTCCTTTTTATGGGGTTGGATTATTTCCCAAACCTTGGGATTTTGGTCTGCTTTGAGATTGGCGGCTAATATTTTAAAACCATCTGTTAGTCCTGCAACAAGTTTATCATTCAGACATATGGATGAAGAAGCAGATTTGTATTATGAATATGATGAAAGTAATCCGATAGAAGATAATCTGCAACTTGGATTCAAACCGGTTGAAATGGCAGACAGAGTAGAAGGCTTGCTTAAAAGTATTGGACTGACATATAATTTTGCTCCCTTGGTTTATGTTGTGGGACATGGTTCCACCAGCGTGAACAATACACATTATGCAGGATACGATTGTGGTGCTTGCAGTGGCAGACCTGGATCTGTAAATGCCAGGGTTTTTAGTAAGATGGCAAACCACAAGGTAGTGAGAAACTTGTTAGCGGAAAGAGGCTTAAATATACCGGAAACTACCCTTTTTATTGGTGCATTGCATGATACTTCAAGAGATGAAATTGTCTTTTATGATGAAGAATTACTTACGCAGACCCAAGTTCTATTACATAAAAAGAACAAATTAACTTTTCAAACCGCCCTGCACCTAAATGCCAAAGAAAGGTCAAGGCGGTTTGAGTTAATCAATACAAAACAATCTCCGGCACAAATTCATGAAAAAGTAAAAAGGCGCTCCGTTAGCTTATTTGAGCCAAGACCAGAACTCAACCACGCCACCAACTGTTTGTGTATTGTGGGCAGGCGATCACTTACTAGGGGCTTGTTTTTAGATCGCCGGGCTTTTATGAATTCTTACGATTATAGAATAGACCCGGATGGTAAGTACCTTACAAATATACTCAATGCAGTAGCGCCGGTCTGTGGTGGTATTAATCTGGAATACTATTTTTCAAGAATGGATAATCTACGTTTGGGAGCCGGTACCAAACTTGCACACAATGTGATGGGACTTTTTGGGGTAGCCAATGGCATTGATGGTGATTTAAGGCCGGGTTTGCCTGAACAAATGATAGAAATTCATGACCCTATGCGATTGTTGGTCATTGTAGAACAAAAACCTGAAATAGTAAATAGTGTTTTAAAGGCAAATCCTGTAACCCAGCAGTGGTTCTTTAACAAGTGGATATTCATGGTAGTTGTTGATCCGGAAAGTGGTATTCAGTATTTGTACTACCAAGGTAAGTTCGAAGTATATGAAAGCTTATACACAAAACCTCTTGTCTCAAATAATCTTACGGCTTTGATAGAATCCAGTGAAAATTCATTTCCAGTCTATTTGTTAAAAGAAGAATTATAATGTTGTATCAATTATTACCCCTCTTTATTATTGGACCATTGACTGGTTTTGTGCTGAGTCTTTTCGTTCCATCAGAACGTGAAAAGTTAATTTCAGGAATTACATTTTTTACTTCCGGTCTTCATTTTATCGCTAGTTTTCTTTTTATAGTTTGGTGGATTTATGGTGGTGCAAATTCATTTAACATAAAAGAATTTGTAATTTATGCTAATAGTGGATATGAATTTTACATAGATTTTTATTTTGACGAAGTGGGAGCAGCTTTTTTAATGGTAGGCTCTTTTTTGACCTTTTTAGTCACAATTTATAGTAGAGTTTATCTTCACAGAGATAAAGGATATAAACGATTTTTCAACACGATTCTATTCTTTTTTACTGGGTACAATATTATAGTAATCTCCGGCAATCTTGAAACGATGTTCATAGGTTGGGAGATATTAGGTCTTTCTTCATTTTTGCTAATTGCCTTTTATCGCGACAGATATCTACCGGTAAAGAATGCACTCAAGGTTTTCTCGGTTTACAGGATTGGTGATGTAGGAATTGTTCTTGCTATGTGGGCCAGTCATTTATTATGGCACGAAAACATTCCTTTTATCCTGTTGCAGCAAAATGAATTGGTACATCATCATTTGCAAAGTCAAAGTGCAATTGGCTTATTTATTTCCATTATGTTTTTATTGGCGGCAGCAGCTAAGTCAGCCCAACTACCATTTTCATCCTGGCTTCCCCGGGCGATGGAGGGACCCACACCTTCATCTGCTATATTTTATGGGTCTCTTTCTGTGCATTTGGGCGTTTTTCTTTTGCTGCGCACTTTTCCATTTTGGGAACATCAGATATTGATCCGAATACTGATAGGGTTGTGCGGTTTTTTCACTAGCATAATTTGCACATTGATTGCAAGGGTACAAGCCTCTGTAAAAAGTCAGATTGCCTACAGTTCTTCGGCCCAGATTGGTATAATGTTTATTGAAATCGCTCTTGGATTCGAATACCTGGCGCTTTTCCATTTTGCGGGCAATGCTTTCCTACGTACCTATCAATTGTTAGTATCCCCTTCGGTAGTTAGTTATATGATCAAAGAACAATTTTATCATTTTTCTCCAAGAAGAGATACTTTCGAAGATTCATGGCCCAAAAGAGTAGAATATGCTTTGTTCCTTTTAAGTATGAAAGAATTTATGCTGGATAAAGTTATGGATGTTTTGGTTTGGAAACCCTTAAAAAATATCGGAAAGAAGCTGGATTTTCTTTCTGTCAATGTTGTGATTTCAATTTTTATTCCCCTGTATTTGGGTGGAATTTATATTTGGTATTTTGGTATACAATCTCAATTGGCTCATGCCTACTTGCCCGGTATATGTGCATTTATTGGTCTGTTGATGGTCTTTAAATCTTTCTCCGAGAGGAAAAGTCCTCTATTAGCTTGGGTTTTAATTATTATGCAATATCTATGGACAACTTTGGCTGTAGCTTTCAATGGAACCTTTTCTTTTAAAGAATCCATCATTTATGTCAGTGGAGCTGTCTTTGCCGGAATTCTGGGATACATCATTTTAAAACAGCTGAAGCATAAGGAAGGAAAGATTGACCTAAATGGCTTCTATGGTCATATCTATGAATATCCAGGTATGGCATTGCTTTTCCTTCTCGCATGCCTGGGATTGATGGGATTTCCAATTACCCCAACTTTTATCGGCGTTGACCTTGTATTTTCACATATTCAATATCAACAGTTGTTTCTGGCTATTTGTGTGACCTTAAGTTTTGTCGTCACAGGTATCTCTTTAGTGCGACTATATGCAAGAATTTTTCTAGGTCCGCATATTAAAAAATACCATGAAACTTCATTAAAATCCTCGTAATAATATACTCACTTTGTAAATCAATCTTTATGCAAACAAAAAATACATTTATCTATGATTTAATCAGTGGCCTCACTGTAAGCTTTGCGGCTTTGAGTTTAGGCGCTGCATTCGGCACTATGTCGGGCAGGGGGGCCTTTGCCGGAATGATCGGTGCGGCTATCATACCTTTGGTCACATCCACTTTTGGAGGAACCAGAATTCAGGCTTCTGGCCCTACGGCACCAATGACAGCTGTGTCTGCATTGGTGGTGGCATTTGCCTATGAACATTTCCCGGATAAGACATTGGCAGAACAATTCATTACCCTTATATTTCTCCTCAATGCAGCTATGCTCATTTTAACTGGCTTATTGCGTTTGGGAAAGCTCATTAGGTTTGTGCCTCAGGTTATCATTCTTGGTTTTATGAATGGAATAGGCTTGCTGATATGGGCAGATCAGATCAAAAGACTTTTTGGCTTGGGTGATAAAACCCAAATAAGTGGTAGTCTTACAACAAATATCGTAGTGGCTGGAATAACTCTCGGCACCATTTATTTGATACCGCATATCCTGAAATGGATTGGTTTGCCTGAAAGGATTAGAAAATTTGTGCCATCAATGTTTATAACTATAATTTTGGGCACTATTGTTACAACTGCCATCCAGGTTGATGTAGAGCATGTGAGCCTTGGCAATACTGTTGGTAGCTTTGGAGAATTTGTTGCAATGCTTAAAAACTACTTTCCTTCCAGTTCAGAATTGCTGACAAGTGAAAATTTAAAACTTGCTTTGCCATACGCTCTCCAATTAACCCTATTGGCCTATCTCGACTCATTACTAACTAGCTTGGTAATCGATAAAATGACGGGTGAAAAAACAAAGCAGGAACAAGAACTTATTGCTCAGGGCATGGCCAATGGTGCTTCTGCTCTGCTTCAAGGTATTCCAGGAGCACAAGCAACCATTCGTAGTGTTTTGCTTTTAAAAGAAGGAGCAAAAACCAGATTAGCGGGTGTTTTAGTTGGCTTTTTTGCTTTACTTGGTTTCCTTGTTTTCAGCCATTATATCACGTTGATCACTTCAGCTGTATTTGTTGGCGTTCTTTTTAAAGCAGGTCTGGATGTTATTGATAGGGATTTTATGAAAGCTTATATTAAAAATAAGTGGTCAGCAGATAAAAACAGAAACTTGCAGTTGATATTTATTATTTACTCCACTCTTGTTACCATTTTATGGGATTTAAACATCGCCGTCGTGACAGGGACCTCTTTTTCTTCATAGCTAAAAAATATGTAAATATGGTTGATGCTGAAGAAGAGTTTGAAATCGTGGAAAGTGATGAAATCTCTGGATAAAAATTAATTAGGGTTTAGGGGAAGAAAACAAAACTCAGTTTGAAATTTTCAGATCAACTGGTTTTGTTTTCTTCCTTTTGTTTTAATCAAGGAAAACCACAATTTATTTTGCCTGAGAGCAATATTTTGTGTGAATAAACTGTGAGAGCGAAATATCGCTGCTTTCGTTCAACTGAAAAGTTTTGTTCTTCTTTTTCTGTGACTTATGTGATGCATTATTTTTTTTCTGGCAGCAAAAGTGTGTTCTGAAATGGGCTTGTGATCTGAAAGACCTATAATCTGGAATTTTCCTCCGTTGTGCTCATAATCATTCTGGATATGATGTAAATTCTCTAACACAGAGTGATCTACAAATCTTGTTTTTTGTAAATCAATTGTGATATTGAAACCCGGCGGAATTTCTTGTAAACGATTTTTTATTCCTATAAAATTAGAAAATACTGCTGCTTTTTCTATAGACACCAGATAGTCATCTCCTTCAAAAGAAACTTCGATGGGAGCTTTAAACAAAGCTGATATGGGGGTTCCTCTCAATACATGAAGTATAAGTTTCAAAGTAATTCCGGCGGCTATTCCTACCAATAAATCTTCTAATAGAGTAAAAAATAAGGTCACAAGAAAAATGCCCAATTGCTCTTTTCCAATTTTAAATGTTTGCACAAATTCTTTTGGATGCGCCAACTTTACCCCTACGGTTATTAACATCGCTGCTAAAGCCGCATTTGGTATCATTTCAATCAATGGGGTTGCAAATATTAGAAAGATCAGAATGAAAACACCATGAAAAAAATTTGCCCATCTGGTTTTTGCCCCACTGTTGACATTGGCACTGCTTCTCGCTACTTCTGAAATCATAGGGAGTCCTCCCAATAATGCTGCAAACGTATTTCCAATGCCAACAGCTATCAGGTCTTGATTGCTATTGGATTTCCTTTTATAGGGATCCAACATATCAATGGCTTTAACGGTAAGAAGACTCTCTAAAGATCCAACCAGTGCAAACATTATTACATATTTTACAAATACACCGGTTTGCGAAACACCCGCCATTGATGCATTGAGATGTATACTCCCTATAAAATTCCCAAGCTTTACCATTAAATAGGAAGGCCCTCCTTGCTTAAATCCATAATAGACTGATAATGGCATGGCAATCGCCAAAACAAGGAGAGGAAGAGGAACCTTTTTGAGATACTTGTTTTTTAAAAGAGGAAGCCCCATTAAAATCAACAAACTCAAAATGCCAATAGATGAGGCTTGTAGATTCATAGATTTTATAAATTGGGGAATTCCTGCAATCAGTTCCAAAGGATCTTTTCCTGCACTCAAGTTAGGGTCAACTCCTAATAATACCGGAATCTGTTTGGCAATAATGATCATACCAATGGCCGCCAACATTCCGTGAATTGCTGAAAGGGGAAAAAAATCAGACAATTTTCCTAATTTCAATAAGCCAAATAGTATTTGAATTAATCCGGCTACTACCATTGCCCCCAGGGCCAAATGCCAGCCGGTTTCTCCACCTCCAAAATCTGCCACAGCTCCTGCAACAATAACAATCAAACCCGCAGCAGGTCCTTTGATGGTAAGTCGGGATCCGGCAAAAAAACTGACAACCAAACCTCCAATGATAGCTGACAGTACTCCCATTAATGGTGGAAAATCAGACGCTTTGGCGATTCCTAAACTGAGTGGCAGTGCCAATAAAAAAACGATAAATCCGGAAATAGCGTCTGTAGAAAAATTCTCTTTAAAACCCTCCCAGCCATCTTTGGGAATGGCAAATTTAGACATATTATGATTTGTTCTCATATGTATTTGATGATAATGTGATCAATAAAGGGACATGCCCAAATAAGATGTTAGCCCTTGATTTTCAAGCGGCTGAATGAATCACATTATGCTAAATGGTGTTTGCGCTGGCAATAAAGCAAGAAAAGAGGTCGGCCAGGAATGTCCTTTTCAAATACTACTTTGGATTTGAATCCTGAGGATATTGGCTGTAATGAAATATCGGAAATTAGAGGGAAGCATCCTTGCAGATTGTGGGGTTGGTCTTCATTTTCAACTTCAACCTCAACTTCTGATATTTCTATATATTTCGCAGCCTGGATCCCTTTAACGGGATTGCTATCAGCATGTTTAGTAGGGTGGCTGGCATATTGGGCGAATTCTAAAACCGATTTCGAGTGGTTGACTAGCTTGAGCGTATTGCCAAGTGTCAGAAATAGAGCCAAACTCAATAAGAGCCCTCTAATTACCCTGTGACCGTGTAGATCTTTAATTCTCAAAATCGTGAAACTTTACAAATGTATTATCAAAGTATTGGTTTTTCACCATTTTTATTAATAATTATTTGTTAAGAAACTAATAACGACAATTAAACAGAATATAATTTGGTTTGACTACTGTCGTTTACATTCCAAAATGAGGCTGATTTCCAAGCTGTTACTGCGATGGCCTGCCCTGTCAACCAGATAAAGTTCAAGGGGCAAGGCCTCATCTGCCTGTCCAGGATCCGGGTCACATGGATTGACTACGCAACATTGGGTGTACAGCTTGACCTTCATTTGAGCAATGATGCCATTGTTGATGCCTTGTTGAGGAATGGACGGAAGGATGTAAGAATCATAGGGTTGTTGTGTCCTTTTATCAATAATAAACATATCAGGCTTTCGGGTATCGTTATCCACATAGCCAATATCTCCATCCCCATCTGTCAGTTTTATGTCGAGTATGACACTGTCTTGATTAACCGACCCTGCTTTCATCTTTTCCTTGGAAATACCATTTAATGTTAACGCCGGTGTTTCTGAAAGATCTGGTGCTTTGGCACAAGAGAAGAAAGCCAAATAGCAAACGAATAAAGTATATATTGATTTGATTCTCATGTCGATCTCAAAATTACATGTTTTTTCCAAATTCAACCGTTTCTTCTCCTTCTCTCTGGAATGTGGTATTTTTGCAGACAAATTTATTTTCATTGACTTTAACCGAAGAAAGGCTTACTGAACAGCTTCTCAAATCAAAGGTGGCTCAAATGGTGCCTTCAGAATTTGATGATTTAGCCAATGAAATTTTCCTTTACCAATACCGCAATAACCCTATTTATCGGCAATTTTGTGATTCTATAACCACATTGGCACCCTGGCGGAAACCACCCTTCTATCTGCCCATTTCGGCCTTTAAATCCAATAGGATTACAACAGCCGACGTGCCACCAACTCACTTTTTTGAGTCCAGCGGAACTACCGGCTCAACCAACTCACGGCATTATATAAATGATGTTGAGTTTTACCTGCAAATGTCGATGAAAGGCTTTGAAAATCAATATGGTAGCCTGTCAAATTACTGCATTCTTGCCCTCTTGCCCCACTACCTGGAAAGACAACATTCGTCGTTGGTGGAAATGGTCAGGTATTTTATTACTAAAAGTGAAAAACAACAAAGTGGCTTTTTCCTGAATGAAACCAAAAGCATGTTTCAAATTTTGCAGGAAAATAAAAGGACAGGCATTCCAACTATATTATTTGGGGTTAGTTTTGCCTTACTCGACTTTGTGGCTGAATTTCAGTTGGATTTTCCTGAATTGATAGTCATGGAAACCGGGGGAATGAAGGGTAGAAGGGAAGAAATGACGCGTAGTGAGCTACATTTTCATATTAAAAAAGGTTTTAATATTCAAAATGTTCATTCTGAATATGGTATGACAGAATTATTGTCCCAAGCCTGGTCTAAAGGAGAGGGTATTTTTACACCTTCCCAGACCATGAAAATTTCAATCATGGAGGCTACAGATCCTTTCGAAAGAGAAAAGCCCGGCAAAACAGGAGTAATTCATGTAACAGACCTGGCCAATATCGAAACTTGTAGTTTTATTGCTACCGAAGACCTGGGAATTGACCTAAAAAATGGAAATTTTTTGGTCCAGGGCAGGCTTGATCAGGCTGATATCAGAGGATGTAACTTAATGATTGTTTAGCATCTGGTGAACTTTTTGGTTTTTTCACCATTTTACAATAAATTTGCCTACCAAATTTCGGAGAAATGTCAGAAGTAGCGAGCCCGCCAAAGTCTAAAAAAAGCATTGTCAAATATGACAAAACAACCTACCTCACGTGGTTTGAAACCATGTACAGGGTAAGGAGGTTTGAAGAAAAAACACTATTTGCATACAGTCAACAGAAAATCAGAGGATTCTGTCACGTATACATAGGTCAGGAAGCCATCGCAGGTGCCCTTGCCACCGGCATCAGGCCGGAAGATAAAGTGGTTACAGCCTACAGGCAGCATGGGGTAGCCCTTGCCAGAGGCATGGATTCCAACTCTTGTATGGCAGAGCTCTACGGAAAATCAACCGGCTGTGTGAAAGGAAAAGGGGGCTCAATGCACTTTTTCTCTGCAGCGCACAATTACTTTGGAGGAAATGGCATCGTAGGTGCTCAGATTCCCATAGGTACGGGCATTGGTTTTGCAGAAAAATACAAAGGGCACAGATAATTTTTGTGTAACCATGTTTGGTGATGGTGCTGCCCGCCAGGGAGCCCTACACGAGGCCTTTAACATGGCAATGACCTGGAAATTACCTGTTTTGTACATCTGTGAAAACAACAAATATGCCATGGGCACAGCGGTAACCAGAACTTCCAATGTGGTTGATATGGTGAAACTGGGACTTTCTTATGACATGCCCTCAGAGCAGGTAGATGGTATGAGTGTGGAAGCTGTTCACGAAGCATTTTTAAGGGCTGCCAAACATATCAGAGCAGGACATGGTCCCTATTATCTGGAGATCCAAACTTATAGGTATCGTGGCCATTCTGTTTCCGACCCTGCCAAATACAGGAGCAAAGAAGAATTGGATGAATACAAAGAACAGGATCCTGTTTTTGTAACCCAGAATAAAATAATCTCGGAAAACATTGCAAGCCAGGAAGAAATTGATGCCATCATTGCCAAAATAGATGCAGAGGTGGATGAAGCCATGGAATTTGCAGAGCAATCACCTTATCCGCTTGGTTCTGAGTTGTATGACGACAACTATGTGCAACAAGATTATCCTTACATCACAGATTAAGTTCAACTGAGGTATTGGGACCGGATAAATGATATTAAAAGAACTGACATTAGTCAATTTTAAAAATTACAAAGAAGAAAAATTCCGGTTTAAACACAGGCTGATTACCATATCAGGGGATAATGGCATGGGTAAAACAAATGCCCTCGATGCCATTTATTTTCTGGCCATGGGTAAAAGTTATTTTGTAGGGTCAGACCGAAACCTCATTCACACCGATCAGGAATTTTTTAGGGTAGATGCCAGGCTGGAGGAAGGAGGTGAAAAATACCACCTGGTCATCAAAAACCGTCAAGGTCAAGGAAAAGAGATAGAGTTGAATGGAGTTCGCATCGCCCGTTTGGCTGATCACATTGGCTTGATACCGGTGGTTTTTATTACGCCTGATGATGTGCATTCCCTCCTCTCCGGAAATGAAGAAAGGAGAGTTTTTGTCAATAATACCCTGGTCCAGCTCAACCCCCAATACCTCGAAGCCCTGGCTATTTACAACAGAAACCTCAAACAAAGAAATGCCCTTCTCAAAGACTTTTGGGATAAACAGTACTGGGACCAGGATTTGTTGGATGTCATCACTGACGCCATGTCAGCTCCGGCTCATTTTATCCATGGGGTGAGGACCTCGCTCATCAACCAGTTCAATCCGGTTTTACAAGAATACTACCAACACATTTCTCAGGGGCGTGAAACCGTTTCTATGATTTATTCTTCTCAACTCGATGGTAACCACTTTAAAGACCTTTCTATCAAAAACGGCCAGAAAGACAAAATTACCCAGAGAACATCGGTAGGAATTCACAAAGATGAAATCAATTTTTTTATGAACAACAGGCCATTGAAAGATTTTGCTTCTCAGGGGCAATTGAAGTCTTTTATTTTTGGTCTGAAGTTGGCGCAATACGCCTATTTGAAAGCCCAGACCCATAAAGAGCCCATCTTGCTTTTGGATGATGTTTTTGACAAATTGGACCAGGGTAGGGTAGAGCGCCTGTTATCTTTAATGGGGGAAACCCATTTTGGACAAATTTTTATTACCGACACCCATGTTGGTAGAACGGCTCAACTCATCAATGGGGAGGAAATAGCTGATCACTTTACCATAGCAGGAGGTAAAATCACCAATTGAACCTTTTTAAAATCTGATAAGTGCGGATACAAGATCGGGGAATAAGCCCAGTATTAGTAGGGTACTTCCAATTAATCCCATCACCAGCTTATCCCAGTAGTTGAGTGTGAGATTTAAATCTACATCGCCATCAGGGTTTCTGGAATACATGTTGATGATAAATTTTAAATAATAGTACATGGCCACCAGTGATCCTATCAATCCTGCCCATATCAATACATAGTGTCCATTGGTAAAAGCGGCCTTAAGCATAAAAAGTTTTGCGTAAAATCCACCCAATGGTGGTATTCCAGCCATAGATAAAAGGGCCACTGACATACTCATGGCCAGCCACGGATTGCGTTTGCCCAAACCTTTAAAATCTCCAATACTCCAGTAAAAATCATCATGAATCAGCACCTTATCAAGAACAAAAAAGGCAAGGAATAATGATAGACTGTATACCACCGAATAATAAAGCAAAGCGTTTGCTCCAACTTGACCATTTACAATCACCGCCATTAGCATAAAGCCTGCGTGTCCCACTCCGGAATAAGCTAATAATCGTTTGGGATTGTCTTGTACCGCTCCAATAATATTGCCCAACAACATAGATACGGCGCTCATTCCTATGAGTAAGGTTGAATAGATGCCGGCTTCTCCGCCAAAAACAAGAAAGAAAAATCGGAAGGCAGATGCGATGGCAAATGTTTTTACCAGGGCCGCCATATAGACCGTCATGGCATTGGGAGCCCCTTCATACACATCGGGTGCCCAAAAATGAAAGGGGACAACCGCCATTTTAAAGGCAAAAGCAAAAATCAACAGAACCATGCCCACATGAAAGAAGACAGGAAAGCTGCCACCCGTTTGCGCCTGCATAGACATTTGGTGTAAATCAAAGGTGCCTGTTGCACCATACAAAAAGGCGATACCAAACAACATAATGCCGCTGGCAAAGGCACCCATCAAAAAGTACTTAAAAGCACTTTCATTGGATTTCAGGTTGCGCTTGCTGGAACCCACTAATACATATAGTGGGATAGATAAAATTTCCAAACCGAGAAATAGCATCACAAGATTGGTATAACTCAACATCATCACCCCGCCTACCATTGAAAATGAAAACAAGGCGATGTAGTCATTTCTAAATTCGTCTTCCCCAATTTTTCTACCAAAGCCAAATGTCCAAGTGGCTAGCATCAAACAGGTTGTCAGAATAAAAGCCTGACTAAATCTGTCTTCTACCATCATATTTCCAAACCAGGTAATGTCGAGACCATAGTTGATAAAAAGGGAGGCAATACACACCAGTGTGCCCAACCGGAATAACAACGACATGATCCTTGAAAACCCAAGTACTTCTGATACCATTGCCAGTAACCCGATACCTCCAAAGATCATGAGTTGAAGCATATTATTACTTTTTATTGCAGTTTAGAAAATGGTGTAAAAAAGTCAAGCAGCGTTGATTCAAATACAATTGTCAACAAGGTAGGACCTAATCCAAATATTAAAATCAAAAGAGAACCTACTGCCAGCAAGGCTTTATTGTTCTGGTGAATGTCATGCACATTGTATTTACTCATTCCATGCATCATATGGTGATACGCCCGGAGCATATAAACAGCTCCCAGAATGGTACTTAGCCCTGCAATTGCAGCGAGCAAAGGCTGATACTGGAACAATGCATTTAGCAAAGAAAACTCTCCTGGAAAGCCACTGGTTAAGGGCAGGCCGATAGAAGCCATTATGATCCAGATGAAAAAGCCGGCAAAGGCTGGAAGCTGTGCCCTTAATCCTCCTAAAGAAGATATTTTGGTTTCGCCTGTTTTGTTGATGATTAGGGCAGCGCAATAGAACAAACCAAGTGTAATGATGCCATGGTTAAACATTTGCTGCATTGCGCCTTCAATTCCGCTTATATTCCATACAAAAATACCTGCTGCCATTAGCGAAACGTGTGCCATGGAGGACCAGGCCAATAACCTTTTTAATTCGTCTTGTCTCAATGCCATTACGGAGGCATAAACTACTGAAACCACACATAAAATAACCAGCCCGTTTTGATTGATGGTAAATGCCAGTGGGGTCATTGGTACAAGCCACTTTAATAAGCCCCATAAGCCCATTTTACCCATTAGGGTGGACAACAACAAGGTGCCTTGTAAAGGGGCACTCGAATATGTGTCTGGTTGCCAGTTGTGAAAGGGAATAATCGGAATTTTGATGGCAAAGGCCAAAAACAAGCCCCAGAATACCCATTGCTGGGCTGTAACATCCAGTGAAGCTCCTGCTTGATATAGGTCCTGAATGTCCCAACTTCCACTACCATTTAGATAAAGGTAAATCAGCGCAGCCAGCATGGCCAAACTTCCGGCAAGGGTATAAAGGAAAAATTTTAAGGTAGTTTTTATTTTATCCCGATCTCCCCATTTTAAACAAATAAAGTAAATAGGTATCAATGAAAATTCCCAAAATGTATAGAACAATAAGCCATCCTTGGCCATAAAAACACCGTACATGGCACCGGCCATCCACCAGATCAGGGAATGTAAATTATGTACCTCATCAATGGCATTTCTGCGAACAACCAAAACAAGGGGTAACAACAATGAAATTAATCCCACAAGTACAATCGATAAACCATCTATGGCTACACTCCACTTTGCTCCTATACTTTGAATCCAGGGAAAAGTGCTGTAAAGACTTGGATGGGAGGCACTATCCATAAAATTAAAGATAGCCAGTGCTGTAACAATAATCTGAAGGAAGGATGCACCCAGAGAAAAACTCCAAACCAGGTTTTTCGGCACAATTCTCACCAGCAAGGCAAAAATCAGAGGGAATAAGATCAAGATATTGGTAAGCATCCCCGTTTATTGAAAGATAAAATAAATTAAAATCAGACTCATAGCAAGTACCATGGCAGTAAAATAACTGCCTACATTGCCATTTTGTATTTTTCTCATCACCAAACCCAACTCCCTTACACTTCGCCCACTCAAAGATGAAATATTGTGGAAGATCAATTCGTCAGCCCAAAGCTGTGTGAACTGAGCCAGCCGATCCATGTTTTTGGTTACCATTTTATCATAGATTTCATCCAGGTAAAATTTATGGGAAGCCCATTTTTCTAACGTGGTGAGTTTTGTTTCTTCTGCCATCAATGATTGGACAGATCCATATTTACGTTTGCTTAAAGCTATCATTATTACCACTGCAGTAAGGGTAATTACCATAAGTACAATTTCGGTGGTTGCGCTTAAGTGTGGAGCACTTATTACCATAGCAGTTTTTAACTGTTCTTCCAAAAGATTACTAAGTCCCAATGGGTGAGCAAAAATGTGTGGAAGACCCAAAAATCCCAGAACAACTGATAAAACTGCCAATGCAATCAAGGCAGTTTTCATGCTGGCGGGAGATTCGTGTGCCTCCTTGTCATTTCTCGAAGAGCCATGAAAAGTGAGGAAAAACAACCTAAACATGTAGAAGGCAGTCAGTAAGCTGATCAGTAAAGCTATTCCAAAAAAGAGTGGGCCTTTGGCTTCATACAAGGTAACCAATATCAAATCTTTTGAAAAGAAACCCGCAAAAGGAGGAATACCTGAGATGGCTAATGTGGCAATTAAAAAGGTCAGATAAGTAACGGGCATACTTTTTTTCAAACCACCCATTTTTAAAATATCTTGTTCTCCATGCAAACCATGGATGACACTGCCGGCACCTAAAAACAACAAAGCCTTAAAAGCAGCATGGGTCAAAACGTGGAAAACGCCTGCACCAAAACCACCTGCACCAACAGCAGCAAACATTAGTCCCAATTGACTCACCGTGGAATAAGCAAGCACTTTTTTGATGTCATTTTGATAAACAGCTATCACAGCAGCCAACAAAGCGGTTGCAAGCCCTGTATATAAAACGAGGTCTAATGCCAGAGGAGCCAATACATACAAGGCGCTTGTACGAGCCAGCAGATAGATCCCTGCGGTAACCATAGTAGCGGCGTGGATGAGGGCAGAAACAGGGGTCGGACCTGCCATGGCATCAGGGAGCCAGGTAAACAGGGGTAGTTGCGCACTTTTTCCCATTGCTCCGATAAAAAATAAAATACCAATGGTGGTAAGTACACCAGTGTCCGAAAACTGGCTTAACTGTGGAAAAACATCAGCAAAACTTAAGCTTCCAAAATGATAGGCCATCAGCATTGCACCTAACAAAAAGCCAAGATCTCCTATGCGATTCATAATGAATGCTTTGTTGGCAGCTTCACTATACGATGTATTTTGGTACCAAAATCCAATCAGTAAATACGAACACAAGCCTACTCCCTCCCAACCAACAAACATCAGTAGATAGTTGGAGGCCATCACCAGGATGAGCATAAAAAGGATAAACAGGTTGAGATAAATGAAATACCTCTTTATTTCTTTGTCACCATGCATGTAGCCCATACTGAACAAATGGATCAGTGAGCCAATGCCTGTAATGATTAACACAAATAATCCCGACAAGCCATCCAGGTAAAAACTAAAAGGTATGCTCACTTTACCAAAGTGAAACCATTCAATCAATGAAAGTGTAAGGCCGGTCTGACAACCTCCGCTGACAAAAAATACATAAAGGGCTGTCAAAAAAGATAAGCCCGTTGCGGCATTGGCAATCCATCCAATTCCTTTTTCACCCACCTTATTGCCAATCAATAGATTGAGACCGGCGCCTAAAAGAGGAAACAATAATATAACAAGGAGTAGATTTTCCATATCAGGGCCTACCATTTCATTTTATTCAAAATATTAATATCTGTTGTCTCCTGATTTCGATACACCATCATTAAGATGGCCAATCCAATGACAACTTCTGCTGCGGCAACTGCCATAATAAAGAAGACAAAAACCTGGGCCTTTCCATCGCCCCACATATTGGAAAATCCCACCATAAGCAGATTGACAGCATTGAGCATTAGCTCAATACACATAAATATAATCAGGGCATTTCTTCTCAACATGACTCCCACTACCCCTATTCCAAAAAGAAGGATAGAAACGATCACATAATGATAAATTGATATGTTAGGCAATATTTCCATTCTCCTTATTTTTTACTTAAAAAGACAGCACCAATCATGGCAGATAAAAGCAATATCGATGACAATTCAAAGGGCAGCAGGTAATCATGAAACAATACCTTACCCAATTGATTGACCAGGCCTATGTCACTGTTTCTGGTTTTTTCAAGGCTAACTTCTGCCGATCTAAGACTGGCCACCAGTACCAACATAAATATACCTCCGGATAGGGGTGGCAGATATTTTTTGATATTTTGATTTCACAGGTTCAGCATCTTCATTGAGGTTCAACATCATAATGACGTATAAAAACAAAACCATGATGGCACCTGCATAAACGATGATGTGGACCATTCCCAGGAATTGGGCATTCAGCAAAAAGTAATGCCCCGCAATGGCAAAAAAAGTAACGATGAGATATAAAATGCTATGTACCGGATTCTTGGTAGATATCATCATAATCGCACTGAGTATGGCCACAAATGAAAGAAAATAAAACATCATTTCTGTTACCATCACTGCTCTCCTTTTGGGTTGTACAATTGATTGTGTTTGGCGGCAGATTCTCCCATTTTAAACATGGCTACATCAGCAGTTTGTCTTTTGGAAACATCGATTCGGGCATCCATTCTTTCCACTAATTTGTCTTTGCCATAGATAAAACCCGCTCTGGCGTACTCTGGATTGACAATGGTGTCTGTTAAAAAGATCGCTTCTTTGGGGCAAGCTTCTTCACACAAACCACAAAAAATACACCGCAGCATGTTGATTTCATATTTGGCAGCATACTTTTCTTCTCTGTACAGTAACTCCTCGCCCGGCTTCCTTTCTGCAGCATCCATTGTGATTGCCTCAGCCGGACATGCAACAGCACACAAGCCACAGGCGGTACACCTCTCTGCCCCTGCATTATCCCGTTTTAATACGTGATGACCGCGGTAGATGGGTGCCATTTCTCGTTTTTCTTCTGGATATTTTACCGTTGCGGGTTTTTTAAACATGTGTTTAAAGGTAATGGCCATGCCACTAAAAATAGCAGGCAAATAGAGTTTTTCTGCCAAACTCATTTCTCTTTTCACTACCTGTTTAGATCTGTTTGTAAGCATGTTTTAATTTTAAGCTAGGCTACCGTTGGCCCACATTACAAGACCTGTGATAATTATATTTAAAATTGCCAGTGGCAATAAAATTTTCCAACCCAAATGCAATAATTGATCATACCTGAAGCGGGGTATGGTCCAACGAACCCACATGAAAAGGAAAATAAAAAATACGATCTTTAAAAAGAAAAAACCAAATTGTAACACCGCAAGCCAGGCTCCTTCTAATCCGAGTGCTGCTTGAAACGGGAGGTTGTAGCCACCAAAATACAAAGCACTGATCACCGCAGATGAAACAAACATGTTGATGTATTCAGCAAAAAGAAACAAACCCAGCTTCATCGAACTATACTCCGTATGATAACCACCAATCAATTCTGTTTCACATTCCGGTAAATCAAAAGGGGCTCTGTTGGTCTCTGCAAAGGCACAGATTAAAAATATTAAAAATCCCAGTGGCTGGTAAACTACATTGATCCAATCTCCTTGTTGCTGGGTTACAATTTCACCCAGACTGAGGGTACCTGATTTCATCACCAAAGCCACGATGGCCAAGCCCATTGCTATCTCATAACTGATCATTTGGGAACTTGCTCTCAGTGCACCTAATAAACTATACTTGTTGTTGGAGGCCCAACCACCAATCATAATCCCATATACACCGATAGAGACAACGCTGAAAATATATAAGATGCCGATATTGATGTCTGATACCTGAAAAGTGAGCTGTTGCCCGAATGCTTCAATTGGACCTGCCCAAGGAATGACAACCCCAGCCATGAGCGCGGTGAGCATGGCAATGGAAGGTCCTAAAACGAAAAGGTATTTACTCGAATTGGTTGGAATCAATTCTTCTTTGGTAAACATTTTAATGCCGTCTGCCAATGGCTGCAATAGTCCGTAGGGTCCGGCCCTGTCTGGTCCTATCCTGTCCTGCATCAGGGCAGATACTTTTCTTTCTCCATAGGTAGAGTAAGCTGCAACCGTCAGCGCCAGCAAGAACACAAACAATACTAAGACAAATTTTATAAGAATGTAGGTGACCATGTTACTCTTGTTCTTTTGATAAAGGTGAAGAGCCTGCATTATTTCCTGCATCCGGATTGAGAATGAGCTTGCTCAAATCGTTTTTCATTTCTGGTGCCAGATAATGGTTGGCAGAAACAACAGAATGTCTATCCACCTTCGAGGGTCCTTCTATCACCCATTCTGCTGTTTTTTTCTTTTCAAACCGGCATTCATTGCAAATCCAGTTTTCTACCTCCCCATATAGATCTTTGCGGGCAGTGACCCTTAAAATGTCTTCACCTTTGTACCATAGCCTTACTTTCCCACAACATTTTTGGCAATCTCTGTGTGCATCAACCGGCTTGGTAAACCAAACTCTGTTTTTAAATCGAAAGGTCTTATCTGTAAGAGCACCTACCGGACATACATCAATTACATTGCCCGAAAAATCATTATCAATGGCTTGTTCTATGTAGGTGCTGATTTCTGCTACATCGCCCCGACTGCATACTCCATGTACCCTGCCATCGGTTATTTGTTCTGCAGTCTTTACGCAGCGATAACAAAGGATACAACGATTCATATGGAGTTTGATCTTATCTCCAATATCTCTTTGTTCGAATTCTCTGCGCTTGAATTCGTATCGGGTATCCATTTTGCCATGCTCATATCCGAGATCTTGCAAGCTGCATTCTCCGGCTTGATCGCATACAGGACAATCGAGAGGATGATTGATCAATAAAAATTCTACAACCCCGGCACGAGCCTCTAATACTTCAGGCGAAGTTTGATTCTTGACAACCATACCGTCCTGGGCAAGGGTTCTGCAACTGGCCACGGGTTTGGGCAAGGCTCTTGGGTTCTTTACAGATTCAGCTTCCACTTTTACAATACAAGTCCTGCAATAACCTCCGGTGTCTTTTAGTTTTGAATAATAACACATAGTGGGGGGTACTAGATCGCCTCCTCTGGAACGGGCAGCTTCCAAAATGGTCATGCCCTGATTAAATTCAATTTTTTGTCCGTCTATGGTTATTTCTGGCATTGCTACTTATTTATGTTTCAAATAGCGGTTTCTGCTATTTTGTATTTTTCATTATAATGACTGAACTTTTTTATGGCTGATGGATCTTTTATGTAGGCTTCAAATTCTGGTCTGAAATGCCTGATGGCGCTCGCTACAGGCCACGCAGCAGCATCTCCAAGGGCGCAGATGGTTTTGCCTTCAATTTTCGATTGTATATCCCAAAGCAAGTCTATATCAGATAAGGTGCCGTGACCGTCCAGTATTTTGTGAAGAATTTTTTCCATCCAACCGGTGCCTTCTCTGCACGGACTACACTGTCCACAGCTCTCATGATGATAAAAACGGGCAAAGGTGTGTAAGTTCATTACAATGGAAGTGGTTTCATCCATCACAATAAATCCTCCTGACCCCAGCATCGTGCCGGCTGCAAATCCACCTTCTGAAAGGCTCTCGTAGCTCATCAATCTAGGCTGCCCATCCGGAGTTTGTAAGATCAGGTGTTTGGGCAAAATAGGAACGGATGAACCTCCTGCAACAACGGCCTTTAATTCATTTCCATTTCTGATGCCACCACAATAGGAATCGCTGTAAATAAATTCTTCTACCGGAAGTCCAAGTTCTATCTCGTATACACCTGGCTTGTTGATATGTCCGCTGGCAGAGATAAGTTTGGTTCCTGTGCTTTTTTCAGTGCCAAAACTGGCATAGTGTTCTCCTCCATGTTGGACAATGTAGGGCACAGCGGCAATGGTTTCTACATTGTTAACTACGGTTGGACATCCATACAAGCCGGCTACAGCAGGAAAGGGAGGTTTAATCCTGGGGTTTCCCCTCTTACCTTCCAGACTTTCCAAAAGTGCAGTCTCCTCTCCGCAGATGTAAGCTCCGGCTCCTATGTGCATATACAAATCAAGATTGTACTGGCTATTCAATATGTTTTGCCCCAGCCAGCCTGCTTTGTAGGCTTCTTCAATGGCTTGCTCTAATATTTTATAAAGGTAAAAATACTCACCGCGTATATAAATATAAGCTTTATTGACACCCAACGCATACGATGAAACAATCATACCCTCAATGAGTAAATGAGGGATTTTTTCCATCAAATACCGGTCTTTAAAAGTTCCTGGCTCTGACTCGTCTGCATTGCACACGAGGTAGCGAGGTACGCCTTCAGGCTTGGCTAAAAAATTCCACTTGGTGCCTGTTTGAAACCCTGCGCCCCCTCGGCCCCTAAGTCCAGAAGTAATGACATCGTGCACCACCTCTGTTGCTGTCATGGATGTCAGCGCTTTGTCAACAGACTGATAACCTCCGCAAGAACGATAGGTTGCAATTCCCTCAATTCCGGGTACATCAATGTGTTCAAACAATATTTTCTTTCCCTCCTTCATCTGTTCAACAGTAATTACTCATCTTTTCTCCTTGTTGGTAATTTTCCAACAACTCATCCACTTTTTCAAAAGTCAGGTTTTCATGGTATTGGTCGCCTATCTGAAGCATAGGTGCTGTTCCGCAGGATCCCAGACATTCTACCGCCTTGAGGGTATATTTTCCATCCCGAGTGGTTTCTCCAACTTTGATGTTTAGCTTTTCTTCTAGGTAGGATATAATATTATAAGCTCCATTTAACCAACAAGAGCTGGTGCGACAAACTTCAATTAAACATTTGCCTCTTGGCTGAAGATTAAACATAGAATAAAACGACGCAACTTCAAAAACTTCAATGGCCTGGATGGCCAGGATCTCTGCTATGTACTGCATTACCTCCGGACTAAGCCAGCCATCAAACTCTGCTTGTGCCAGGTGCAAAACAGGAATAAGGGCCGATTTATGTCTGCCATCCGGATAGCGGGAGATGATCTCTCTCACTTTCACCATAGTAGCTTCTGAAAACTTTATTTCTTTCATTTCTCTTTTGCTTGATCTGATTGACTATGCATCCAATTCACCTGCTATTACATTCATACTACTCAAAGTCAGAATGGCATCTGAAAGCATACTTCCTTTTATCATTTCCGGATATGCCTGATAATAGATAAAACAGGGCCTACGCAAATGCAAACGATAGGGTGAGCGGCCACCGTCACTTATAAGGTAAAATCCTACTTCTCCATTTCCTCCTTCAACACTGTGATAAACGGTACCTCTGGGTATGTCGGTTTCTCCCATTACAATCTTAAAATGGTAAATCAAGGCTTCCATATTATTGTAAACATCCTCTTTGGGCGGAAGATAAAAGGCGGGTACATCTGCATGGTAGGGCCCTTCAGGCAAGCCTTCCTTGGCTTGTTGAATGATGCGGAGACTTTCTTTCATTTCTTCCAGCCTAACCATAAACCGATCATAGGTATCGCCATGTTCTCCTACAGGAATAGCAAATTCAAAATCTTCATAACTACTGTAGGGTAGGGCAACCCTCACATCATAGTCTACTCCTGCTGCACGAAGGTTGGGTCCCGTAAAACCATATTCCAGGGCCCTGTCACCGCTGATGGGACCTACTTTGACGGTGCGATCCATAAATATGCGGTTTCTTTTTACCAGGTTTTCAAATTCTTCTAAGACGGCTGGAAAACCTTTTAAGAACTTATCGAGCTTTTTCCATGCGGTCATTGTAAAATCTCTCTCCAGTCCACCTATCCTACCTAGATTAGTTGTTAGTCTGGCCCCACATATTTCTTCATAGATTTCATAAATCAACTCACGCCATTGAAATAAATAGGTGAATCCGGTCAATGCACCTGTGTCAACCGCGATAACGGAGTCACAAATGATATGATCTGAGATCCTGGCCAATTCCATGATAATGACCCTTAAATATTGGGCTCGTTTGGGGATGTCTACACCTATGAGTTTTTCTACTGTCATGTGCCATCCCAGATTGTTGATGGGCGATGAGCAGTAGTTCATTCGGTCTGTCAATACTGTAATTTGATTGTAGGGTCTTCTTTCAGCAATTTTTTCAAATGCTCTGTGAATGTATCCAATGGTCTGCTGAGAATCTTCAATGATCTCACCATTCATTGTCAATACATTTTGGAAAATACCGTGAGTAGCAGGGTGGGTGGGTCCCAGATTGAGGGTGTTGAGATTTGAAATCTCTTTGTATTCTACTTCTATGCCCTTGTCTTTTAAATAACTCATGCCCGCATTGCCTTATCTTCCAAAATAGGTATCATCTTTATCTGTGCGACTATCATCTTCTAATTTATATTCTTTGCGCATGGGGTGGTAATCCATTTCATCTGCGTTTAAAATTCTGGTGAGGTTGGGGGGCCCTTCAAATTGAAGACCATAAAAATCAATAGCCTCTCCTCCCATCCAATTTGCTGCAGCCCACAAGGGAGTCACTGAAGCAAAGACAGGGTCACCAACAGATGCTGAGCTATATACCCTGATGCGTTCGTTGGTGAATAGATTGTGCAACTGGTACATTACCCAAAACTCATTGCCTTCTTTTTCCGGAAAATGAATGCCACAAAGTGTAGTTAAAAAAGTAAATCCGGTTTCTTTATTCTCTTTTAATGCTTGTAAGACGCGATAAACCTGGTCACGGCTAACCGTAATTTCGGGAAAATCATATTCAATCTTTATCTCTATTGGGGGTAAGCCTTTAAGATCTTGTAAGCACCTTTTTAATTTATCAACCGTTTGTAGGATATCGACCTGGCTCATTGTAAATCGTATTTTAGCAACTTTTCCTGATGAGCAGGACTGCTTCTTCGGTCAATTCCTTCTTGCTGGACCAATTCCTGGATGCGCAGAATGCCCTCTATCAATTGTTCGGGCCTTGGTGGACAACCTGGAACATACACATCGACAGGAATTATTTTATCGATTCCCTGTAGTACGGAATAGGTATCAAATACCCCCCGCTGCTGGCACAGGCTCCCATGGCAATTACCCAGCGTGGTTCGGCCATTTGTTCATAAACCTGCCTCAAAACCGGACCCAATTTTTTGGCTACGGTGCCCGCAACTATCAGTAAATCCGCCTGTCGTGGTGAAAAGCTCAACCTTTCCATTCCAAATCTGGCGAGGTCATAGTTGGAACCCATGGTTGCCATAAATTCAATACCACAACAAGAAGTTGCAAATGGCAGGGGCCATAATGAATTTTTTCGGGCCATTCCTACCAGGTTTTCTAAGCGGGTAGCAAAAAAGCCATGGCCTTCAAAGCCTTCAGGTTGAAGGGCGGGATCAATGGTTATTTTTGTAGACATTTCATCCTTACTTTGATTGTTAATCCCATTTTAGAGCATCCTTTTTGATGATGTAGGCAAAGCCTATCAGCAAAATCGATACATAAATAAACATCTCTACTAATCCCCAGATTCCTAATTGTCTGAAATTAACCGCCCACGGGTACATAAAGATCACTTCAATATCGAAGAGAACAAATAAGATGGCAACCAGAAAATATTTAATGGAAAAAGGGGTTCTGGCATTGCCTACACTTTCAATGCCACATTCAAATGCTTCATTTTTTACTTCGGTTTTTTTTCTTGGTCCTAGCTTATGGGTTACCCAAATGGTAAATACAACAAAGCCCAAGGCTACCAAAAACATAAGAAATATCGGTAGAAACTCGATAACTGAATGGTCTCCCAAAGTAATAAAATTTTGAAGTGCACAAATTTACATATAATAAAACAAATAAATGACTTAAAAAGATGCGAAAAAATCATAAAAATTTTGACAAACCTTCTATTTTCCGCTTTGCCGGAATCGATCTATTTTATTTCAATGTGACTTCAAAAGCAGTGGGCAAAAACCCAAAATAAAAATTTATTTTTATTTGTCTGTTGTCAAACTCGCTCCTATAAACCCTCGGTTCATACGGGCAATGTTTTCAAGGGAAATCTCTTTTGGACATTCTGCACTGCAAGCACCTATATTGGAACACATACCAAAGCCTTCTTTGTCCATTTGAGCTACCATTTTCATGGTGCGGTGTTTGTGTTCAATTTTTCCTTGAGGTAATAAACCCAAATGGGATATTTTAGGCAGATGTAAAAAGCATGGCAGATCCGTTGGGGACAAGCAGCTACACAGGCGCCGCATCCAATACAGGTTGCAGCATCAAATGCTTTCACTGCTACATCTTTTTCAACCGGTATTGAATTTCCATCCACCGCCTGACCTGTATTTACTGATATATAACCACCACTTTGGATGATTCTGTCAAATGCAGACCTATCTACAACAAGATCTTTGATCACAGGAAAGGCTTTGGCCCTAAAAGGCTCTACTGTAATGGTATCTCCATCCTTGAATTGTCGCATATGCAATTGGCAAGTAGTAGTTGCTTTTTGCGGACCATGGGGCAGACCATTGATTACCATGCTGCAAGCCCCACAAATACCCTCTCGGCAATCGTGTTCAAAGGCAACAGGTTCTTTTTTTTCCGTGACCAGCCTTTCATTGAGTACGTCCATCATTTCCAAAAATGACATGTGCTCATTGGCGTCTACCTTATGTGTTTCGAATTTACCGGCATCTTTAGCTGATTTTTGCCTCCAAACTTTTACCGTTAATTTCATGTCTGACATGATCAATCTTTTTTTTGTTGAACGTTTTTTATTTGTAACTCCTTTGTATAAGCTTCACATTTTCAAAAACCAAATCTTCTTTGGTCATCACGGGTTGGTTATCGTCCCATTGCCATGCAGCTACGTAGGTATAATTTTCATCATCTCTTTGTGCTTCGCCTTCCGGAGTCTGAAATTCTTCTCTAAAGTGGCCCCCACACGATTCATTGCGTTCCAGGGCATCCAGCATCATCAGTTCACCCAATTCCAGGAAATCAGCAACCCTGTATGCTTTTTCCAGTTCCGGATTAAATCCATTGGCTTCTCCGGGTACAAATACATCTTTGTAAAATTCTTCCCTCAATGCCCTGATTAACTGCCTTCCTTCTTTCAATCCGTCGGCGTGTCTTGACATTCCACAAAGATCCCACATGATCTTGCCCAGCTTTCTGTGAAAACTCTCAACCGATTGATTGCCTTTAACACTCATCAATTGATTAATTCGCTCTCTGGTTTGTTTTTCAGCTTCTTCAAATTCAGGCAGTTTTGTGCTGATTTCCCCCGTCCTGATTTCGTTGGCCAAAAACTGACCAATGGTGTAAGGGGCAACAAAATAGCCATCTGCCAAGCCTTGCATCAAAGCAGAAGCTCCCAAACGATTGGCCCCATGGTCTGAAAAATTGGCTTCTCCCAAAGCAAATAAGCCGGGTACATTGGTCTCTAAATTATAATCCACCCAAAGTCCTCCCATGGTATAGTGTACCGCGGGATAAATTTTCATTGGAAAGATGTATGGATTTTCTCCGGCAATTTTTTCGTACATCTCAAAAAGGTTGCCGTATTTATCAGCCACTACCTGGGTGCCCATTTCTTTGATTTGAGCAGGTGTGGCATCATTCATCCCTCTGGTATTGGCCTCTGCCTTGCCATAGCGGTCTATAGCAGAAGAAAAATCAAGGTAAACGGCAAGCCCTGTGGGACTCACTCCCAGACCTTTGTCGCATTCTACTTTGGCAGCCCTTGAAGCTACGTCTCTTGGTACCAGGTTGCCAAATGCAGGGTACCGTCTTTCCAAATAGTAATCTCTGTCTTCTTCTTTGATATCAAGGGCTGTTTTTTTACCCTCTCTGATGGCCTTGGCATCATCTAGGTTTTTAGGCACCCAAACACGACCGTCGTTCCTCAATGACTCTGACATCAGGGTAAGTTTCGACTTATAGTCACCACTCTGAGGAATGCAGGTAGGGTGGATCTGGGTAAAACAAGGATTGGCCATCAAGGCTCCTCTTTTTACGGCACGCCAGGCAGCACTGGTATTAGAGCCCATGGCATTGGTGGATAAATAAAACACATTGCCATAACCTCCTGTTGCCAATAAGACACAGTGGGCTGAATGACGTTCTAATTCTCCTGTCAACAAATTTCTTGCTATAATGCCTCTTGCCTTTCCATCAACCACCACCAGGTCCATCATTTCATGGCGGTTGTACATTTTAACCGCACCAGTTGAAATTTGCCTGGACAATGCCTGATAGGCACCAATCAACAATTGTTGACCGGTTTGTCCTTTTGCATAAAAGGTCCTGGATACCTGAACCCCTCCAAAAGAACGGTTTTCCAGCAATCCTCCGTATTCTCTGGCAAAGGGTACCCCCTGCGCCACACATTGGTCAATGATCTGTGTACTCACCTCGGCCAACCTGTAAACATTGCCTTCACGAGCTCTGTAATCGCCTCCTTTAATGGTGTCATAAAACAAGCGGTAAACACTGTCACCATCGTTTTGGTAATTTTTGGCAGCATTGATACCTCCCTGGGCAGCAATACTATGGGCTCGTCTCGGACTGTCGTGGAAGGTAAATGCTTTTACCTTGTAACCCAACTCTCCCAGGGTAGCAGCGGCAGCAGCTCCGGCTAATCCTGTTCCTACTACAATAACTTCTATCCTCCTCTTATTATTGGGGGCTACAAGGGGTACTGTAGATTTGTATTTTTTCCATTTTTCCGATAAGGGTCCTTCTGGTATTTTTGAATCCAATTGCATGATTAGGATCAGATTTTGTGGTTCTTCAAATTATTTGGTGAAATAAAACACCAGGGGTATGATGGCATAAGCCAACGGCACCAGGATGCTAAAGGCGGTACCTATAAACCTGATTACAGGTGAATATTTTGTGTGGTTGATACCAAGGGTCTGGAAGGCACTCGCAAAGCCATGATAAAGGTGGAAGGCCAAAGCCATTAAGCCAATCAAATAGGCAATAACTATCCAGGTAACTTTGAAAGATTCTGCTACCTTGGTGTAGAGGTCTTTTACCTCCATTTCACCTACCATAACCATACCTGTTTGGCCGGTTTTCATTTTCCACCAAAAATCACCCATGTGAAGCAGGAGGAAGGCAAGCACCAATATACCTAGTAAGGCCATATTTCTGGAAGCCCAGCTGCTATCTCTGTGATTGCTAATAGCATAGGTTGTACCTTTTGCGGCTCTGTTTTTAGCCCAGAGCGACAAACCCAAGACAAAGTGCATCAAAATAAAGAAGTAGTTGCCGTAAGAGATAAACATAATCAATGGATTATGTGTCATAAAATGGGCATACACATTAAACGATTCTCCTCCATCATTTTTCAACAATTGCAGGTTGCCCAACAAGTGTACTTTCAAAAACAAAATGAGAAACAGTCCGGTAAGGCTCATTAATAATTTCTTACCTATCGACGACGTAAGAAAATTGGAAAACCAAGACATATCTGGGAATTTTATTTACGTACAAAACTATGATATAAAGCCATCAAAATGAAAAGAGTTTTCACCTGAGATTTATTTAGAATCGATCTAATATAGATATCAAAAAAATATTATTTCGAAGATCTCCTTTTTAGCAAATATTTCTTCGAAGATTGAAAAAATGCAGTACGGCAGATTTTATTTTGATCATTTTCGACCGACAAAATATTGTGTTGTCTGGTTAGATGAAATTTACTATTCATACTTTCGCCCACTCCTGTCTACATTGGTACTAGAGGCTTGTTGGGTGCTCATTACCAAAATATCCTGCACATTGACATGCCGGGGTCGGGTAGCAACAAAAAGATCAGTTCCGCTACATCCTTTGCATTCAGTGGGGTAACATCTTCATATATTTTCGCCTTTTCTTCGTCGCCTCCAAATCTGCGAAGTGAAAATTCGGTATCTTCTACCATGCCTGGTGAAATCTGACTTACCCTGATCCCATGGCGGAAAAGATCGTGCCTCATCCCTTTGGTCAAGGCATCAACTGCGTGCTTAGTGGCACAATAAACGGCACCGTTGGGGTAAACTTCGTGTCCGGCGGTAGAACAGATGTTGATGATGTGGCCCTTGCCTCTTTTGACCATTCCTGGCGAAATTAAACGGCTCATGTACAACAAACCTTTCACATTGGCATCTATCATGTATTCCCAGTCCTCGGTCCGACCTTCCTGAATAGGCTCCAAGCCCCTGGCTCCACCGGCATTGTTGATCAGGATGTCTATTATTTCCCAGCCGCCTTCAAGACTGTTGACTGCTTTTTCACAAGCCTGCCGGTCCGTAATGTCAAAGCACAGGGTTTGTACCTTTGCTCCATATTTAGTATTGAGCTTATTCTTTGCCAATTCCAATTGCTCAGCTCTCCTGCCGGTAAGGATTACATTGTATCCTTTTTTAGCAAAATACTTGGCGGTAGCTTTTCCTATACCACTGGTGGCTCCGGTTACTAAAACCGTTTTTGCCTGCGGGTTATTTGAGTTTGATTCCATCTATAGCTGCACTTAGTTCCTTTATAAAAGCTGCATGTTCTTTGGTTGCGGGTCCATAAAATCCGGAGTAAACTTTTACCAGGCGGTCATTTTGGTCCACCAACAAAAGGGTAGGATAGGCTTTGATGCCCTCAATCTGAGGTATCAGGGCGGAAGCTGTTTTTTTGTCGTAATGACCTGCCAATAAAACAGGGTATTCTATTTTTTTCGCGTCCACATAGGTTTTTAACGCAGCCATTGCTTTGGCCGGGTCTTTGTACCTTTCAAATCCCAAGGCTGTAACCACAACCTCAGGATGGGCTTTTTGATAAGCTGTCAAAAATGTAGTGGCATCCATACAATTGGGGCACCAGCTGCCCATAATTTCATATACTTTCACTTTTCCTTTGTAGGGTTCATTTTGGGTATCCACGGTCTTACCCTTCGTATCTGGTAGTATAAAACGAACCCCCTCAGGGCGTACAATTTTGATCAGTTCGAAACCATTGTTTAGGCTGGCATTTTCATCCTTTGCCCCTTCAAAACTTTCTCTGTGGTGGGTGCCTGAACGAAACTCTCCCAAAATAGCTTCTCCTTGCTTTTTCATTTCAAATAGAAAGGCATGAGAGCCGTCAAAACAAGACAATGATGCCTTATCGCCACTGACATTTCCTTCCAGAAAACGATAATCTCCCGTCTCTGTTAAAAAAGTACCACTGAGCTTGTTTCCTTTTTGAACAAAGTCACCTATGCCCGGGTACTCATCTTCTGAGCCCGGCGAAAAAGTAACCTTGTACCTTCCTTCAAAATTGGCATTTTCTGCTACAGGTGGAAGCTTAAATCTTCTGTCATCACCATAGAACGCCTTAAATTTAATCTTATAGCCATCCCGATAATTGACATGCCAGTATCCTTCCATTAATCGTTCCTCAAAAATGGCGGTAAGGTAGGTATCATATCCATCAAAGCTGGCATAGACGGTATCCTTGGCAGTTGCCTTGTCTCTCCCATATCTGATATTTTTAACCGATATCCTCTCCGTTCCGTTGTAAAAAATGAGTTCCAGACTGTCTCCGCTGCCATATTTTACTTCGAACGTAAAGGGAAGTTCACCGGGTACGGCACTCACCTGGGCCACATCTTTTTTATCAACCGCCATGATCAGTTCTCCATCCAGGTAAAGCACTCCTCTCCAGATTCCCGGAGGTAGCTTATCAAATGTCTGGTGCGGACTCACGCATGCCCACAATATCAGGCTGAAATAGAAAACAACCAAAATGGCTGCCAATGTTTTTTGATTTCTGATCATTATTTTTTTTTAATCGATGCCTTACAAGCCCTGGTGTTGTGATGTCTAACTATTACTCACTTCCCTTATCTCCAACAAATTGATCTTCTTTGTGTTTAAACAACACATTGAAACTGGTGAGACTGCCATAGATCCGGGTAATGTATTGTTGTAGATTAACCTTCTCTTCATCTTCCAGCTTACTGGCATTGATTCTTTGTTCCATCACTCTTAATCGATCTCTCACCATCACAATTTTGTGAAAAAATGCTTCAATGGGCATCTCCTTAGGTTTAAGGTTATTTTCTTCCGGTTGTAAAAGCATCACACCGCCTTTCCACCTGTCTCCAAGGGGCACCACTTCGGAGATGTCGGACATGGCACGCAAGATTTTAACCAGCGATTTTTCAGCCTCATTATAGGTCACAGGCTCCTCCGCTTCAAGGGCTTCAATGATCTCCCAACCTCCATATTCCTTGCCAACATGTTTAACACCATAATGCATAAAACACATTTTGTAGGCGGCAACATCAATACCAATTACCACTCCATCACCATAAGCCGGATGTTTTACACGGGATCCCACTCCAAGTAGTTGACTCATATACTATATTTTTAAAATTGTTTTGATTTTTTGTTGTTTTCCAAAACTAAATCTTAGATAATAAATTCCCGCAGGTAAAGCTGTGAGATCTGTTTTATCAGAGCTGGCATTGATTTCCTTTACCGGTATGCCGCTGGCTTGAAATAGTGTTATCCTATCAGCTCCCTCTGCTAGCTTCCAGTTGATCTCTCCTGCAGCCGGCAAAGGCCAGAGCACAATTTCTTCCTCTTTTATATCCACATCCTGAGTGGCAGTAGGCAATGACTCAAACTCAAAATCCCAAACTCCCCGACCATAAGTAGCAAACCTCGCTGTTTTTAAAGTAGGCAGATATTCTACACTCCAGAAGGTCTGATTGGGAGTTGTTGTTCCTGACAATGGGTACCATTTGTTTTCATCTGCCAAATAAACATAAGGGCCTGTTTCAGTTGCCGCATATAGTATGTTTTCTTCTTCATTGGCCGCAATTTGAAATGCCATAGTAGAAGGCATTCCATTGCGCATGGCTTCAAAACTGTTGCCCCCATTACGAGAAACATAAACAGGCGCTACAGAACCATATCCACTTCCTGAAAGATAAATGATATCGGGGTCTACAGAGGAGGGTAAAATGCAGGAGCCATATAGATAATGAGCACCTGCAGTCATTTTCTGCTTTTGTGTAAACTGAATACCACCATCTACAGATTTATAAACGTAACCATTGGTGGTGGTAACAAACCAAATATTGGGATCAAATGGACTAATGGCTATGGCCGATATCTCTCCACCACTGACTGCAAAATTAAAGGGCAACTCACTGGCGATTATTTCGTTGTTTACATACTCAATTCTGAGGATGTGACTGCCTGAGCTGTTGGCATCCACACTACCACCTGCTACATAAATGATGTCTTTCTCACTATGCGGATCAACGGCAATTGGAGGTATCCATACCGACTCTCTTTTTGAATTGATCTCGTAGCCGACTGTAGGGTTGTTTTGGGTGGTGGGATTAAGGTAAAAAGTTAAACTGCCACCGGGGTACATGGTCCACATGTGTTTTCCGTTGGCTGTAAACTCAATGTGACCATAATCACCACTTATGTTTTGATAAAAGTCCGCAACGTTTTGATCAATGGCATAACCTCTTTGTAAGCCTTGATCCTGTGCACCGGCAAACATCCAAAGTGGATCGGATGGATAGGAACGTACATCATAATATTGGCTCACATGGAGTCCAAACATTGAAATATTTTTTGTTGTAAGCCCATAGTCATAGGTAACGCTAATGCCACCATGATGTCCAATGATAATCACATCTTTATTGTTCTGGTCTTTAAATTCTTTCATGACCATCATATCCGCATGGAGCTTGGTCTGAACCTGGCCATAATACTCCCACCATTCATTGACGATATTCCAGTTTTTACCACCATTGCCGCTTCGGTAAGCATTGACCTCACCATAAAGTGGTTTCTGTGGATTGGACGGAGGTACCATCACTGCCATGTCCCACGGACTGCTTGGTAAAATTCCTAAAACCTGCCAACTCTGACCCAGATCTGTACTTTTGTGAAACTTTAATTCACTATTAAAAACAAAAAGGGTAGTGTCACCGGATGCTACATGACATTGAATGTTGGCCCTACCTTCGGTTCCAAAACCAAGCGGCGAGTCAGCTGTGAGAGCCCTCAATTCATCTCCTTCGCTTGGTAAGGTATAAATTTTGGTAAGTTGCGCAGTGAGCTGCTCAATTAACATCAGGGCCTTTTTATCAGATGACGCACACATGGCTAAGTTGCGCCCATCGCTGGTAGTAAATACTTTTACAATGCTGTACTTTTTACCGTCTTCTGTTTTGTATAAAACATAGTTGTTGGACCATCCTTTTTTGGCGAGTACAAAACTTTCATTTTGCAAACGAACGCCGGTATGGATGTGATAACCATCCGCAGCTTGCGCAAAGCCACTGGCTTTTTGCCACACTTTTCCCTCATCTTCGCTATAGTAGGGACTGCCACCTGAAAAAGCCACCAATCTGATGCCATCCTGAATTTCGAAGGCTTCCAGCACATTTCCATCAAAACGGAGGTCATCATTGACGAGCTCCCAGCTAAACCCACTGAGTCCTCCTCTGAAAATAGGGCCGCCCGCGCCAATGGCATACAACCAGTCATTATTTTGGTCATACCACACATTGACAATTGAACCAGCCTGATTGGCACTTCCGCGCTCAATCCAAGTACCCCTGATTCTACCTTCTGCCAGATCTTCTACTCCATCGCGATCGGCAGCTGCGAGCCTTCCTACATAAGCCAAACGATCTTCCTGATTTTTGATTTCCTGGCTTTGCCAACCGGAATGGGGGCCTCCATGTATCAGTTCAAACCATTTCTGCCTTAACTTGCCTTGTTCGCCTTCCTCTGCATCTTTTTTGACTTCAGTAGGTTGCGGATGCTTTATTGTTTCAGAACAGCTCCACAACAATGAAAGCAAAATTAAGGTAGGGATGTGTTTGATTTGTAACATATGTTTTTTTTCGCAAGGTATCAATTAAGCGTTTTTATCATTTGCAATTTCCTGCTAAAAATACAATTGTAAACTTAGCCGACAATGCCTTTTATTCTTTATTTTTTTATTGGTTTTCTACCAAATTTTACACAAATGGGGCACTTTTCTATTTGGTGAGCCTTGGCAGGACAAAATTTGCGACCGTAAAAGATAATTCTCAAATGCAATTGGTTCCAACTTTCTTCCGGAAATAAGGCTTTGAGGTCCTTTTCTGTTTTTACCACATTTTTACCGTCGCTCAAGCCCCAACGTTCCGCCAACCTGTGTATATGGGTGTCAACCGGAAAAGCTGGCTGCCCAAAGGCTTGCGACATCACCACCGATGCAGTTTTATGGCCTACACCTGGCAAGGCTTCCAAAGCTGCCATCTCTGCAGGCACCTCGCCATTTTACTTTTCTAGAAGAATGGCTGAAAGTTCGTATATAGCTTTTGCCTTCCGGGGCGCTAGACCGCAGGGCCTCACTATGTCTTCAATCTCGGACACTGCTAATGTTACCATTTTTTGAGGAGTGTCGGCTCTTTTAAATAAAAGAGGAGTAATTTTATTTACCCGTTCATCCGTACACTGGGCAGACAATAAAACAGCTATCAACAGGGTATAGGAATCTTTGTGCTCAAGAGGAATGGGCGTTTCGGGAAACAGCTCGGCCAGGATGTTTGCTATTTCAGTAGCTTTTTCCTTTTTTCTCATTAAAATGAATTTAAAAAGGCAAGGGTATCGGCTCCATCGGCATAATCGCTTAGCCCGGGGCGCTGACTTTGTCCCGGCGCAATGGTGTTTAAGTTATGGACCGGCTCACTGCTGACGATGCATTGAATTTGCCCGACATCTTCTTTTAACCTGTTTTCCAACTGTTCAGGTTCTAAGTAATATTCATAATGAAGGGATGCGATCCTCGATGCCAGCCGCTTGTCTTCCAATAAAATTAAGCAACCATTGTTTAGGTATTGGACCTTGTTCAGTAAAAACAGCGCAATATTGTAATCAAAATTATTTTTGTATTTGTGGTGCAATACAATTTCGTTGTATTGATGCATCACTTCCAAAAAATGACCAAAATTGTATCCCTCAGGAACAAATATTTTGCTAACATTTCGGCATCCCAATCCAAAATAAGTGAAGATGTCAGCGCCGAGATTGTAAAGTGTTTCATCACTTTCCTTTCCTGTCAGGATGGCCACCGAGTTGCGGTGATTGCGTATGATATTGGGGTATTTGTCAAAGTAGGTGTGAAAATACCTGCCCGTATTATTTGAACCGGTAGCAATGACAGCCTCCATCGTTTTGAGCTGTTCGGTGAATTCAAATTCATGCTGAAAATGGGGTTCTATTTCAACCAGCAGTTGTAATAAATGCTGAATGAGCACCTTGTCTTTATCTGAAGCTTTGATCAAGGCATAGTGACCACTCACCAGGCAGCTCAACACATCATGGAAACCTACGGCGGGTATGTTTCCTGCCAGGATCAAGCCTACTTTTTTTTGCTCCTTACTTGCCAGGCCCTCGTATGGCTGCACCCATTGTTCCAATTTAATTTCATCCAGCATGTATTCGCGGATGGCAGTAAGCGCTTGTTGCTGCGATGATAAGGTAAACCACCCATTTCTGGCTTTGGCTTCTTCCATGACCAATTGCCATTCAGGGCTATCCAAATTGTGCAACTTTTCGCCCAACTTAGCCAATGCTTTGATTCTGGCAGCCAGCGTCAATCTACTCTTCATTTTCGTTCAATGTCTCTTTTCTGCTTTTTACATAACCCCTCCACTTATCCAAAACGTTGGCCATGTCAGTAGGTAAAGGGGATTCAAACCTCATTTTTTCTCCCGTTGTTGGGTGTTCAAAGCCAAGTAATCTTGCGTGCAGACCTTGCCGTGATAACACTGTAAAACAGTTTTCTACAAATTGTTTGTACTTTGAAAAAATAGTGCCTTTTAAAATTTTATCCCCCCCATATCTTGAGTCATTAAAAAGGGTATTGCCCTTATATTTCATATGCACCCTGATTTGGTGGGTTCTGCCTGTCTCTAAGACACATTGCACCAAACTTACGTAATACAGCCTTTCCAAAACCTTAAAATGAGTTATGGCATGTTTCCCTTGATCTCCTTCAGGGTAAACGTAAAATCGTTTGGGTAGGGTAGGGTGTCTGCCAATATGCCCCGTAATTGTTCCTTCCTCTTGATCGGGCTCTCCCCACACCAATGCTACATATTCTCGTTCAATGGTGTGGTAAAAAAACTGCCTTGCCAAATGGGTCATGGCATAATCGGTTTTGGCTATTACCATGAGGCCGGAAGTGTCCTTGTCAATTCTATGCACCAAGCCCGGTCTGGAAGCAGTGTTGCCTTGCATGACCGGCAAGGATTGATCCTTGAAATGATGCAACAAAGCATTGACCAGGGTCCCTTTGGGATTGCCAACACCGGGATGAACCACCAGACCCGGCTGTTTATTGAGAACCAGTACATCAGCATCTTCGTACACTATTTCCAATGGAATGGGCTCGGGTTCGAGAACCTCAACATCATCAGGATTCCTTGGCAATACCAATGAAATGACATCATCGGCTTTGATTTTATAATTGGCCTTTACTTCTTTTTCATTGACCAGAATACAGGAAGCCTTGATGGCATTTTGTAAACGGTTTCTGGAAACCTGGTCCAGTTTGTCCATTAAAAATTTGTCAATTCTCAGCGGCCTTTGGCCTTTGTCCACCGTAATTTGTTCGTGGATGTAGAGATCGTCCTGCTTTTCGAGGTCTGAAATTTTGATTGAAGTCATTATGCTGTTAAAATGCAAAGGTAACGCCTATATCCCACTTAAAAATGTCTGTAGTGGATTTTTGAAGGTCAAAGGCTTCGATGGTACTCTCTTGAATAGTAATGTTTTCTTCTTTCAAGATGTAAAAGGAAGTTGACAATCCGGCAATATAACTAAACCGCCCATGGACATAAATGTTGTCAGTAACCGGATAATTGCAGCCCAGTCCAATGCCATACTTTAATGAAAAATCTGACTTTTCCCACTCAGTGTCGCTGCTGTCATCAGCATTCGGAGGTGTAAAAATGGTGGTAGTGAAAAATAAATTACCTCCAAAATTAAACTCGCTGAAAAATTCAAGTTGATCGATTTTGAGTGGCAAATAATACCTTCCCAAGAATTCGAGGGTCAAAAACTGGCTCGTACTTGTTACATCCCAGGTTTCTGTTTCACCATCAACAACAAAATCAATATCTGCTGAATATTGATCCATTATTCCATATCCCAGTTCCATACCACCAAACAATGGCTTTTCTGCCTTTATCTGCCTTAAATAACCCAAATTGATTTGAAAAATAGGATCGGGGTGTTTTCTTTTAAAGGCCCCCTGAGGCGTCATTCCTCCCAGTCCGAATGTGATCATATTTATCTTACCAGATGGCTCATGGTACGTTTTCTCGCTGGCTTTGATGACTTCTTCCTGGGCAGCACCTCTTCCCACCCAACAGAAGAGGATCGCCACTGCCAGCGTTATTTTATTTATTTTTGAAGTTATAAACAGATCATAAATGAATAACCGCAACATCAATTTTACGACTTTCTGTGTAATTGAGCATAAAGATACAAAAACTACCCCTCCTCATCAACTACCTATCTATGCTACTTCTTCCTTCGTTTTTGAAGAAGTGGAAGAAAGCATTGAAATTTTTAAGGGTAACAAGTCAGGCCATGTCTATTCCCGATATGGCAACCCCACCATTGATACAGTGGCAGAAAAAATAGCAGCCATGGAGGGTAAGGGTAGTGAGGAAGTACCCTTTGCTTTCCTGACCTCCAGTGGAATGTCTGCCATCAGCACATTGTTGTACACACTTCTCAATGCCGGTGATGCCGTCTTAACCCAAGCCAATATCTATGGTGGCACTACCGAATTATTTAACAAAGTGTTGTCCCGCCATGGCATCCATCCAGTTTTTGCCCGCTTTGATCAGATGGAAGAATTGGATCATATTATTGTCAACAATCCCGGCATCAAAGCCATCTACCTGGAAACTCCATCCAATCCCACCCTCGATTGTGTAGATCTTTCTGAAATTGCCCATATGGCTCAAAAACACGGAATTGTTACGATCATTGACAATACCTTTTGTACGCCTTATTTGCAACAGCCTTTTTTATTTGGAATTGATTTTGTCATCCATTCTGCTACCAAATACCTCAATGGCCATGGCAATTCTCTTGCCGGTGTCATTTTGGGAAGAAACAATGCACACAAGGCAGCTGTCAAAACCACGTTGAAATTAATGGGTGGTACCTGTAATGCATGGGATGCGTGGCTGCTCAACAACGGACTCAAAACGCTAGCCCTTAGGATGGATGCCCACTGCAGCAACGCCATGCAGCTGGCTGTATGGCTGAATGCCCATCCGAGGGTGACAAAGGTCAATTATATCGGACTTCAGGATCATCCCTATCATGCCATAGCCTCAAAACAAATGAGGGCATTTGGGGGCATGCTCAGTTTTATGGTGGATGGTTCTATGGAAGATACTTTTGAGGTAATCAACAAATTGTCGTTGTGCACGCAGGCACCAACCCTGGGTGATGTTGATACCCTAATCCTTCACCCCGCATCCAGTTCTCACCTCAATGTTGACAAAGACTTGAGGGCTTCTTTTGGTATTACCGACAATCTAGTTAGGGTTTCTGTTGGCATTGAGGATATCAATGATTTAATAGCAGATTTTGAACAGGCATTGAAATAAAAAAGCCCCGGAGAAAGAATCCTCCGAGGCCACCCGAACGCTATGAAAAATTAAAGTACTATCTCTGTTGCAAAGATATAGCAATCAAATTTGTTGTAACAAGAAAAATTGAATTTTTTTTTGAAGATTCGGGTATTTTATTCTTAAATAATTTGTAATCAATGGCTTATAAAAGTATTTGGGGGCCATTAAAAATAAAAAAGCCCCGGAGAAAGAATCCTCCGAGGCCACCCGAACGCTATGAAAATTAAAGTACTATCTCTGGCACAAATATATATTAATTAATAGGGAAAAGTCAAGTCTTTTCACATTTTTTTAACATTTACCTCTTATTTTGCCCTATGAAATGGATCCTATCAGGGTTATTTTTATTAACATGCCTTTCTTTGTCGTGGTCTCAAACTGATTCCAACCAATTGGATACAGTTTCTTACCAACCCGAATGGAAGGTCAAGGTTTTAAATTATCGATTATCAGGCCGGACAGCTTCAGGCATACATACCCAAAAAATCAAAGAACCTTTTGTAGCCGTATCCCGCGATTTACTCGCCGCCATACCTTTGGGTAGTTATATAGAATTGTCAGATTGCCTATGGGCCGGTAAGTACAAAGTGATGGACAAAATGGGCAAAAGGCACACCAATACCATTGATGTGTTTTCTAAGAAAAAAAACAGAGGCATTCAACATTGCAAATGCAAGCCTTTAGAAAGTAACGGATCTTAGATTTTTTTCATCACAATACCTGAATAAGCAGAAAATACCAGATCTTTTTCTTTCATCTCAACGCCCGTGCTAAAAACAGGTTTATAACCATTAACCTGACCGACGTCGATTGTTTTGGAATTGGGCTCTGCATTGATCAAGACCATCATTTTTTCATCCGCCGTTTCTCTGTTATAGGCCATGATGCCATTGCTGGCCAACTCCCTGATAAAGGCATAACTGCCCTTCTGTAAGGCGGTATGATTTTTCCTCAGGTGGCAGAGCGAAACCAGGTAGTCAAATTGTTGTTGGTCAAAGGCGGGCTTATCCTGGTATTGTCCACCTCGAGGGTCAATAGGAGTTTCAGATTTCATATCAATGTCCTCCCACCACAAAGGTTTTCTGTTATCCGGATCGTCAGCTCCCCACATGCCCATTTCATCTCCATTCCAAATGTGAGGGGCCCCTTTAAACGTAAATTGATGCAACAAAACCATGTTCATTTTTTGTTTGGCGGTGGCATCCGGCTGCCCGGTTCTATAATTTGGGTTTTCGGCTGGCTTGCTGTGAAATTTATACTTATTGGTATTGTAGAGGGCTGATAAGATGCGTTCCGAGTCGTGTGAGGAAACCAAATTCATCATCGCATCCTGGGTGCCCGGCCTGTACTTTTTGTAGATACTATCAATCTGATCATAAAATTCAGTCAAATTGATTTTATCATCGCCCTGGTTGACATAACATCTTACAGGTTTAAACCACTGATAGTGCATTACGGCATCAAATACATCTCCTTTTACCCATGGCTCCGCATCCATCAATTCGTCCGGCCACTTGGTCCACCAATTTTCACCCACGAGGTAAAACTCATCATTGATTCCTCTCACGTGCTTGCGCAAATCCCGCCAAAATCCTAGTGGTACATGTTCTGCCACATCCAATCGCATACCATCGATGCCATCTTCAGGATTGCCATCATTGTTGGGGTCCATCCATCGCTGACAAACCGCAAAGATGTGTGACTTCACCTCATCGGGCATATTGCCTTCGAAGGCGTAACCGAATTTTTTTTCGGTGGCCCTGATTTTTTTAAGTTCAGGCATTGTTTTTACACCCAGCCAGCCATCGTACTCCCACTCATTGGCAGAAGTTGAGGGATCATCAAAAGATTTGATTTCATACCAGGAGGCAAAGGGAGACTCCTTTCCTTTTTTAATGATGTCTTGAAATGCCCAAAACTCAGGCCCTGTATGGTTCCATGAATAATCGAGCACTACTTTGATTCCTGCTTTATGGAGCTGACGGATGACTTCAACAAATTTTTTATCCGCACTGGTCCACACCCAGCTGGCAGGATTTGCCGGATCTTCTTCTTTCATCAAAGCTATGTCGCCATCCCTGTCATCACCAAAATTGACATCGATGTGGTGGTAACTCCGGGCATCGTATTTATGTAAGCTGGGCGAATCGTTGAGCGGATTAAAATACACTGCATTGATGCCCAGTTTTTGCAGATAGGAGATTTTTTGCAATACCCCTTCCAGGTCGCCACCATATCGTCGCATCTGGATGGTGCGGTAAAAATCGAGCCCTGTTTCCTTCGCCCAGGCTTCCTGCTCGTACCAGTTGTGATTCCATGGTGTTACCGACCAACTGGCAGGAATTGGGTCCATCAAGGCTCCTTTCATGGTTTCAAGGGTAGGGTCGTTGTTTGGATTGCCATTTCTAAATCGCTCAACAAAGATTTGATACCATATTGCTGAAGCTGCCCACCCAGGGGCTTCATCCAATTTTGCCATTTCAGTGGATTTGTTTTGTTTGGACTGGCACGAAACAACCAGAATTATAACCGCAAGGTAGATTAATGAAATGATACTTTTCATTGTTGTTTTTTGTGTATGTTTTTGATCATGAAGGTTTACTCAACTCTATGGCTCTTTCCAATGCAGCATTGACAGCTGTGATAAATCCTTCTTTGGTTTGTTTTTTCTCAAATTGTTGGAAGGCAGCTTCAGTGGTACCTCCTTTTGACATTACCTTTTTAATCCAGGTCTCACAACTGTAATCGGATTTATTAAATAGATCTATGGCTCCTTTAAATGTCTGGTAGGCCAGTAGCTCTGATTCTGCCTGGTTGAATCCCATTTGTTGAGCTGCTTCTATCAAACCCTGCATAAAATAAAAAACGTAGGCAGGGCCGCTGCCGGAGATGGCGGTGGCAGCATCAATCTTTGTCTCATCATCTACATAAATAGCCTTTCCTGTGGCATTGATCAGGTTTTGAACGGTCACGAGCTCAATCCGGGTCACTTCCGCAGACGATGTAAAAACGGTCATTCCACTGCCTGTTTGAGCCGGTAAATTGGGCATCGCCCGAACTACCTTTGCTGTTCCCAGATGTTGTTGGATGGATGCTATTTTTACTCCGGCCATAATTGACAATACCACCTGTTGATTGTCAATGTAATTGCATATAGTAGTGGCAAGTACAGGAAAATCCTGTGGTTTAACGGCAAGAATAATCAAATCCGATTGCTGAACATAGGCACCGGGCTCTCCATAGACAGTTCCCAAATGCAAACCTTCCAGCTCTTTTGCTTTTTCGGGTGATTTTTCCAGAATAAACATCTGATCAGCACCTACAATATGGGTGCTGAGAAAGCTGCGGGCAAATGTTTGTCCCATGTTTCCTCCTCCAATTATCAAAATCTTCATGCCGCATTGTATTATCTTTCAAATGTACCAAAATAATGCTGCTTATCTCTACAACATTAGTGTCTTTTTTACACTAACGATCAAAATTATGTTCTCCTGTGACAAGCATTATCCAACTAAATGCTGCTCGTGAGTCTATATTTCTTATTTTTGCAATAACCTAATCAAACAACATGTTACAAAATCAATTGCATACGTTCGGCCAGGATACGAATCCTAAAGATCTACTTGAAAATTGGGTAAAAAACCTGGCAACCCATTTTGATGCCAATGATATTTATTGGTGCGATGGAACCGATGAAGAATATGATCGCCTGTGCCAAAAACTCGTTGACAAAGGCACTTTTATCCGGTTAAACGCAGTGAAAAGACCCAATTCCTACGCCTGCTTCAGTGATCCAAGCGATGTGGCCAGGGTTGAAGATCGCACCTATATCTGCAGCAGAAGAAAGGAGGATGCCGGACCTACCAATAATTGGACCGATCCAAGAGAAATGAAAGATACCCTGGAACAACTGACCAAGGGTACCATGAGTGGCAGAACTTTATATGTGATTCCCTTCTGCATGGGGCCGGTGGGCTCATCTTACAGCAGGTATGGAGTTCAGATAACGGATTCGGAATATGTAGTGGTCTCAATGAAGATAATGACCCGCATGGGCAAGGATGTTTTACCTTATCTGTATACCAATGACTATGTAAAATGCATTCATACCGTAGGAGCACCGCTTCACGGCAACGCTGACGTTACATGGCCCTGCAATCCAACAACAAAATACATCACCCATTTTCCGGAAGAAAGACTGGTTATCTCCTATGGCATTGGTTACGGGGAAATGCACTCTTGGGTAAAAAGTGTTTTGCCTTAAGAATTGCATCTGTGATGGGAAGAGAAGAAGGATGGCTGGCAGAACACATGCTCATACTTGGGGTAGAAAACCCTGAAGGTGAAAAAGACTATGTAGCAGCGGCTTTTCCAAGTGCTTGTGGAAAAACCAATTTTGCCATGCTCATTCCACCTGATGCCTTAAACAATTGGAAAGTCACAACGGTAGGGGATGACATTGCCTGGATTCATAAAAATGAAGAAGGAAAACTGCACGCCATCAATCCGGAAGCAGGTTATTTTGGAGTAGCACCGGGTACCAGCTACAAAACCAACCCCAATGCCATGGAAACCATCAAATCCAACACCATCTTTACCAATGTAGCCATCACTGAAGATGGTGATGTATGGTGGGAAGGATTGACAAAGGAAGTGCCCGAAAATATGACAGACTGGACAGGTAAAAAGTACGATCCGACCAGCGGTAAACCGGCAGCCCATGCCAATGCCAGGTTTACGGCTCCGGCTTACCAAAATCCGGTAATAGATCCAAAGTGGAATGACAAAGAAGGTGTTCCCATTTCTGCCTTTATTTTTGGAGGAAGAAGGAGCAATACAGTGCCCCTGGTTTACCAGTCCTTTAACTGGAGTTTTGGTGTTTACCTGGCTGCAACGATGGGCTCAGAAACAACAGCTGCCGCCTTTGGTGAGCAAGGCAAGGTAAGAAGAGATCCTTTTGCCATGTTGCCTTTCCTTGGCTATCACATTGGCGATTATCTGAACCACTGGCTACAGTTTGGAAGAGACCTGCCCAATGCACCGAGAATATTCAGTGTAAACTGGTTCCTGAAAGACGAAAGCGGACAATTCGAATGGCCGGGCTTTGGTCAGAATATGAGGGTGTTGCAATGGATCATCAACAGGGTCAAAGGAAGAGCATCTGCCGTTGAATGTCCCATTGGTTGGATACCCAGGTACAGAGATATGGACTTTACCGGCTTAGAAGATTTTTCAAGAGATCACTTTAAAAAAGTAATGTCTATCAACAGGGAAGCCTGGAAACAGGAGTTTTTATTGCATGAAGATCTGTTTGCCAAAATGTATGACCGCTTGCCAAAAGAAGTCTTTTTTATGAGAGAACTCCTGCTGTCTGCGTTGTGGAGAAGTCCGGAAAAGTGGGAGTTAGCTCCTGAAAGAGTTTAAATCAAAACCAACACGAGCTCAACTTTTGAAGGGTAATTGTGTTGGATAATGTAACAATCTTTTAAATATGTCAAACAACGACCGGGCCATCGTTGATGCCTTGTTAGACAAAGCTGTACAGCGACAGTTTCTTTCCGCCGAAGAAGGTGTTTTTCTTTTTGAAAATGCACCTACTGCGGCATTGATGATGGTGGGTAATGCCCTACGGCAATACCATGTGCCCAATAATGTAGTGACCTGGATCATTGATAGAAATAGCAATACCACCAATGTTTGCATAGCCAATTGTAAATTTTGTAATTTTTACAGGAGACCGGGTCATGAGGAGTCGTATGTTACCAGTTTAGAAGAATACAGTCAGAAAATTAAAGAGACCTTTGAACTGGGCGGAGAGCAGCTTTTGCTGCAAGGTGGCCACCATCCGGATTTGGGATTGGAATACTACACCCGCCTGTTCAAAGATCTCAAAAATATGTTTCCCAACCTCAAGTTACATGCCCTGGGACCCCCGGAGGTAGCCCACATAGCTAAACTTGAGAAGGCCAGTCATACCGAAGTACTCAAAGCACTGAAAGAATCTGGGCTTGATAGTTTGCCGGGAGCAGGGGCAGAAATCCTCGATGACAGGGTAAGGAGATTGATTTCCAAAGGAAAATGTGGGGCTGATGAATGGCTAGATGTGATGAAATCGGCCCATCAACTGGACATTACCACTTCTGCAACTATGATGTTTGGCCATATTGAAACCAATCTGGAACGCATGCAGCATTTTGTAAAATTGCGCGATGTTCAGTCTGCCAAACCAGATTATGCCAAAGGATTTCTGGCCTTCATTCCCTGGCCTTTTATGGATGAAGATACCATCCTGAAAAAACTCAAAAGAGCCAGAAATACATGTACAGGTGATGAATATGTAAGAATGATTGCCATGAGCAGAATTATGCTGCCCAATGTGGTCAATGTGCAGGCATCCTGGCTGACCGTAGGTAAAAAAATTGCCCAGATCTGCCTCCATGGTGGGGCCAATGATTTTGGAAGTATCATGATCGAAGAAAATGTGGTCTCAGCTGCAGGAGCTGCTTTCCGGTTTACTGCAGATGGTATTCAAAAAGCCATTGAAGAAGCGGGTTTTGTTCCTAAATTGCGCAATCAGCAATACGAATACAGAGACCTCCCGCAAGGAATCAAACAACAGGAATTGGATACGGCAACCTTGACTGTCGACTAATGACGACTTATAATGAAGAAACCTGGGCCCAGACCGCAGCTTACCTTTTCGAAAGAGGCATTCAAACGGTTGATCTTGCCCTGGTGCTGGGTACCGGACTCTCAGCCACTTCCATCTTATCCGATATTGAAATTGAAATCCCATATTCCGAAATTCCGGGTTTTCCCGTCTCGACCGTAGATGGCCACGATGGGGTAATGAGTTATGGTACCTTGTCGGGGAAAAAGATCTTGGTACTCAGAGGTAGATTTCATTATTATGAAGGATATGAAATGCAGGAAATTACTTTCTACGTCCATGTATTAGCGATGTTGAAAGCAGAGGTGCTGTTTATTACCAACGCGGCAGGAGGCTTGAATCCGCATTTTAAAGGAGGTGACCTAGTACTGGTCACGGATCACATTAACTTATTTTCGGCCCATCCTTTGAGAGGGCAGTGGCCGGAAGGCATGGGGCCCAGGTTTCCGGATCTGATGCATGCCTATTCTGATAAATGGCAAAAAAAGCTGCTGGCAGCTGCCAAAGAAATAGAAATTGACCTTAAGAAAGGGGTTTATCTGGGTTGGCAGGGGCCTAGTCTTGAAACTCCGGCCGAATATAAAATGGCGAGAAACTTCGGTGCAGATCTGGTGGGTATGTCTACTGTCCCGGAAGTGATCGTAGCCAAATTCAGGGGGCTGGATGTAGCGGTTGTATCGGTAGTGTCCAATGTCTGTTTTCCGCTCAGCATACTTACAGAAACAACCATTGAAGAGGTAATAGCGGTAATGCAGCAATCTGCACCAAAACTGGCAAAATTGATTACCAGGGTGATTTCCAATCCAAACTAGAACAAAGACTTATTTTTTTCTATGAAGGTAGGCGTCAATGCCCTTCGATTTCAAATTATTGATCGTTTTGGCAGCCGCTTCCTGACTTGAATACCGACCTGCCACAACCGTGAAAAATTCTGACAAATCAAAGACTACTTTTTCTGCATTGCTGAAACCATTTTTCTTTAATTTCTGCAGCATAGTATTGGCGTTGTCTTCCACCAGATAATTGCCGGCCACCACAATAAAATTACCCGCTGAACTGGAGGCATTGTTATTGGAGGGCTTGGTAATGGCTTCTGGTGCCTTTTTGATAGGAACACTTAATTTTTCCGGCTTTTTACTTCATCAGCTGGTGGCTGTTTGGTAGCCGGTGCTTTAGGTTTGATGGCAGGTTTAGCAACAGGCGCAGGAGCTTGTTGGTTTACTTGTTTTTTATTTCCGTTTTGCTCAACGGGAGGAGTTTCTTTTTCAACAGCACCGTCACCATTGTTTTGTTGGGTCTTGTCAACTGTTTTTTCGATGGTTTCATCAATTTCTTTGTAATCAACGGGCTCTGCCGTTACGGTTGTGTCTCCTTCTTCTGCAAAAAATTCTTCTTCAGAAAATTCATCGCCTTTGTCTGTTTGTTGCTCTACTTTTACCTGCTCCTCTTTTTCCTTGTTACAGGATTTGGTAAGCACTGAAATCCACATATAGGCAAGAAACAGTACTACGGCAACCGACATGATTTTGAGTACCCTGCTCATGATTTAAGTTTTCTTATGGGCACAAAGTTATATTATTTTTTAATGTAATTTATAACTTATTAAGAATCTGATGCTTTAAACTTCTATTTGGGTTATTGTTAAAAATAGTATTATGTATAAAGTAATGTATAACAGCGTTATATATATATCGAAAATTAAATTATTACTATTACTTAATTGGTCCCATTGTAATGATTTAGAAACTTATTGATATTTTTAATCTTACCAAAGATCAACAAGATGTCATCTGCTTCAAAAACATAGGAAGAATGAAGGATACCAAAAACATTGGCATTCATGATCTGGTTGCCAAAAATATTTTTAGTTGGTGTCTGTTTGATGACGGTTACGATATGAGCTTCAAACTTATTTTTTATGTCGAGGTCTTTTAGGGTAAGGCCCACCACAGACGTCGGTATTCGGATTTCCATAATTTCAAAATCACCCGGGAAGATCCATGCTTTTTTAAGGGCTTCTCTGACATTGATCCTGTGTGCCAGTTCATAGGCATATTCTTCTTCTGGTTTAAGAATTTCCTGAATGCCCATGGCCTCAAGTACAGATGTGTGGATTTCGTTGATGGACCGGGCAATGATCCTGCCTTTGAAGTATTTTTTAAGCAAAGCAGTAGCCGATACGGAAGAACCCATATCTTCCCCAATGGCCACTACAGCAACATCCGTATCCGTTAGAGGAAGATGGTTGATGCTTTGTTCGTCGTTGACATCGATGGCAACGGTGTGGGTAAGTTCTTCTTTTAATTTTTCAACTTTGGCCATGTTGAGGTCTACACCAAAAACTTCATGTCCGTCTTTGATCAATGCTTTGGATAAGTTGGATCCAAAATTTCCAAGGCCAAGAATGATAAATTTCATTGGGGGTATTTTTTATTAATTAATAAAAATATTGTCTGAAGGATAATTGGCAAGTTCTCTTTTGTGCTCTTTAAAAAATTGTCTGTATAAGCCAATCAGGAAAGTAAGGAAACTCACTCTTCCTAAAAACATGGTAACTATCAAAACTATTTTAGAAGCAGAAGAGAGGGAGGCCGTGATGCCAATGCTTAGACCTACCGTTGAATAGGCTGACACAACCTCAAACAATAAGTTTCTGAAGGTAATGTCTTTTTCAAAATAGGTCAATAATAGTGTACTGGTGCCAATGGCAAAAAAAGAAAGGATAATAACGGCATTGGCCTGATTGATGCTATCCAGCTGGATCTCTCTCCAGTTGTACACCAATCTTGTTCTACCTTTGATTTGGTTAAAAAGATTAAGAACGACTACCGCAAATGTAGTGGTTTTGATACCACCACCAGTTGACCCCGGAGAAGCACCTACCCACATAAGGAAAAGGATGATCATAAATGTGGGCATCGTTAGATCTGCCATCGCAACATTGTTAAAACCTGCTGTCCTGGGTGTAGCTGAGTTGAAAAAAGAAACAACAATTTTTCCCCACAAACTATGCTCTTTCAACACGTTGTCATACTCATTAATAAAAAACATAATGGTGCCAAATAAAAGTAAGATACCTGTTGTTTTTATGACAAGGGCATTATTATTGCTCATCCTGGACACACATTCGTTTTTTCGAACTCCACTCAGCCAACGTACTAGTGCTTTAATTCTGTTGGTAATGATATTATTGTGGTTGATCATTACTGAATAACTGATCCCTCCTGTAATTAACAACCAAGATATGATTAGATGTAATGAATAATTGTAACGAACAGGAAGTTCGTATAGGCCATTGGTCAAAGTTGAAAACCCAGCATTACAAAATGCAGATATCGCATGGAAGGTGGCAAAAAACAATTTGTTGTCTAAGCCCTGGGTATTATAGATTGAAATGTAAATGAGTATGGCCCCAAGCATCTCTACAATGAGGGTCAAACTTACGATCTTTAACAATGTTGAGAAGGTATCTTTGCTGTTTAACTCTTTTATCATTTCACTCACCATCAATCGGTTCTGAAAACTATTGTCAGATTTAAACAAAAGACTGAGAAGATTGGTGAATGTTAAAATTCCCAAGCCACCTAATTGAATAAAAATAATGATTATCGTTTTTCCGAACAAAGTAAAAGCAGTGTTGGTGTCAACCACTGACAAACCTGTAACCGTAACACCACTCGTTATGGTAAATAAGGCATCCAATACAGAAATCCCACTGGTAGTTGCTGCAGGTAGCATCAGAAAAAAGGTCCCACAAAGAATCAGTATGATAAAACTTAGGACAAAAATGACCGCCGAATGGAGTCCTGAATTACTTACCGAGTTGATCCTTTGGGAAATACTTAGGAAGGCTATAAATATGGAAAAGAAAATAACATTGCCTCTGGAATCAATGGGTAAAAAGTTTTGATCCACCAACCATTGAAAGGCGGCAATTAAATAAAATACAGAAATGGCGATAAATGTTCCTTTTACCAGCCGTTGAACAAATTCTTTTTCTTTGAGATATAAAAAAATACTAATGAACACCGAAAAAACACCAAATACAAAATTGATGATTTTAAAGGTCACAAAATATTCTTCTATAAATGATAACTTAAGGCCATAACCAACGGTCTGAACTAGTATTACCAGTATTGAGAGTAGGAAAAAAACACTTGAAATTCGACTGAATATCTTTTTATCTTCAATCCAGTAGTGTATCATTTTGGACTTTCTTCTGGTTTTTTAAGAGAATTTACGGCTTCTGTGGTTTTTTCCCAAAACCTGCTAAAAACAGGTTTCAGGCCCTGAAACAACTTTTGGGACACCGCAGGCATCTGCATGAGATGTGTATAGGTAGTTGATTTTTCCTTGGTTTCTGCCTTGATCAATGTCAACTTATCGGCGAATCCAACCAGATACGACAGTAAAATGGCAAAAAAGATGGCCTGAACGCTGCCTCCTGCCATTTTATTCACAAAGTTGACATTTACTACCTCCAGCAAATCTTCTAGCTTTTTTCCCACAAATCTGATTAATATCATTACACCCAAAAAGGTGAAGGCAATGCCTAAGATGAGGGTAATAGACTTGTGTGTATGAAAGGTAGCCTCAATGGCATCCATGGTCCATGGACTTAACTTGAGTGCTGCAAGAACGCCTATCAAAAGAGATAAGGTATCAAATACAGTTTTGATCAAACCACGCTGGTAACCAAGGTAAAACCCAAAGGCTACAACGATGACGGTGATGATGTCAATGGTCAAGGGACATTAAATTTAAACAAATTTAGGTATTTTTGGAACCAATTATTAAAAATAATATAAAAGTTTGAAACGATTAATCACGCCAGGTACCATACCCACTAAAGACCTCCACCAATACATGATCGGAGCCGTCTCACCCCGACCCATTGCATTTGTGAGTACGGTAGATGAAAATGGCAACGACAATCTGGCGCCCTATAGTTTTTTTAATGCATTTAGCTCAAACCCACCGATTGTGGTTTTTTCTTCCAACAGAAGGGTTTCCAATAATACTACCAAAGACACCCTCCACAACATCTATATCAATAAGGAATTGGTAGTCAATATGGTGAATTACAACATTGTAAGGCAAATGTCCATAGCCAGCGCAGAATACCCTTCTGAGGTGGATGAGTTTACCAAAAGTGGCTTATCCAAGGCAAAGGCAAGCCAGGTACAGGCATCTTTGGTGGCTGAATCTCCGGTTAATATGGAATGCCGGGTTAAAGAAATCATTGCCTTGGGCGATCAGGGTGGGGCAGGCCACCTCATCATTTGCGATGTACTGTGTATTCATATTGATGAAAATGTGCTTGATGGTGATCGAATTGATCCCCATAAAATTGACCTGATGGGAAGGATGGGCAGAACTTTTTACGTGAGGGCCAGCGGTGACGCCATCAGCTCTATCTATCAGCCGGTCACCGATCTACCCGTCGGATTTGATGCCTTGCCGGATTTTATCAATCGCAATCACTTTCTGACAGGCAATGAAATCGCGCAAATAGCCGGTCTCAACAAGCTTCCAGCCCGGGATCAGTGGCACCCACTGCCAACATCTATGTTTGACTTAGGTGAAGCTGCCTTCTGTGATGTAATAAAAGAATGGCTTAAAGAAAACAAAATTGAAGATGCCTACGCTGGCATGGTACAATATTATGAGCAAAAATAGCCGGGATGAAACTTCTTTGTTTAGAAGGAAGCACAGATGACTGGTCAGTAGCCATTGTGGATGATGGTAGGGTAGTGGCTTTAGAAAACCACAGTGAAAGCAATACCATGGCATCCCTGTTGGCCGTTTCCATAAAAAATACATTGAATCAAGCCCAAATGGGTTTTCAAGACCTTGACGGCATTGCCATCGGGGCTGGCCCCGGCTCTTATACAGGTCTAAGAATTGTAGCAAGTACTGCCAAAGGTCTGTGCCTGGGTGCTGATTTGCCCCTTTTAGCCGTGCCCAGTCTCAAAGCTCTAGCCATGGAGACATTTAAAAATAGGGACCTGGATTTTTGTTTGGCGATGATTGATGCCAGAAGAAACGATGTTTTTTGTGCTTTATATGATAAAATGGGCCAAGAAATCTGGCCAGCACAGATATTGACCCTCCAAAATGATACCTGGCAATCACTACCAAAGGGCAAAATTGGACTTTGTGGCAATGGTATTCTTAAATTATCTCCCTTTTCTTGGCCTGATAACTATCTAAAAGGGCCTGATCATTGTAGTGCATCCTACCTTTTTGAGCCTGCAAATCAGTTATTTAATAATAAAGCTTGGGAAAACCTGGCCGGTTTTTCTCCATTTTATCTTTTACCACCAAATATAACAAGTTCCAAAAAATAGGGGGCCTACGAACTTTTTTAAGTGAACTTTCGTTACTTACATATCAATAATACGCTAATATAATTAACAAATTCTTCTTCTCCGATCACATTTTTACCCTTTCACAAGGTACTTTCTGTTTTTTGGCACAGCTTTTGTTTTTAAGGAAAAGTATTCTGTGATCTAATAAACAATCTTAAATGAGAAATAAGAAAAACGAAACGGTAACTTTAAGGAAGGGGGACAAGGAAATCCAGCTCGACTATTCCGATTTAAGAAAAGCAGTACTGGTATTGCGCGCAGTCAATCATAAGCTGCGTCAACGCGTAATTGACTTACTGGAAGATGGTGAAACATTGACAGTAACTGATATCTATATCAAATTGCGCTTGGAGCAATCGGTCGCTTCTCAACATTTGGCCATCTTGCGAAGAGCAGGGGTAGTAACTACAGAAAGACAAGGCAAGTTTATTTATTATTCAATTAATAAAAACAGGCTGGCTCAAATTGGTACGCTGGTTGAAGATCTCGCAGGTTAATCAGTCCATTCCTGTATTCCTTAATCCCAACTTAGATCATTTGGTTGTATTTACACTAGTTTGATTATCAGTTTATTATAATAAGTTGAAAAAAAAGTATTAAAATTTTTTTTAATATATTTCTCAACTTATTATTTTTTTTTGATCTTTGCGTTAGGTCAAAAAAATAAGAAACTAATTATGAGGGACACTAAAGTTGTTATAAACAGCCAAAAACTCGATTATTCATGTGAGCTCATGAGGGCTCTTGCTCATCCCCTGAGATTAAAAATTTTATCTTTCATTGATTCCAATAGCGAAATCAATGTGAATCAAATCTATAATGCCCTTGAGCTGGAGCAGTCCCTTACCTCACAACACCTCAAAGTACTCAAACTCGCAGGAGTAGTAAGTGTTGAAAAATCAGGAAAGTTTATGAAATACAGCATCAATTACGAGGTGCTGGACAAAGCACAGAAAGGGGTAAACAGATTTATCGCTTCTATCTAATAAAGAATACTACACTTACAGCAGCTGTAATCCACATTATGGCTGTTTTTTTATTTCTAAAATATTTACAGTCAGTCACTTAGATCAAACTTGATCTAGTTTAATGGTAGCCAAAACTCCTTAAATTCTGGTCTGTATTTCGCCAGTTCTCTTTCACTTGTACGTATAATTCCAGGTGAACTTTCTCATCAAAAAAGGTTTCGATTTCCATTCTGGCCTGTGTACCCAATTTTTTTATCGAACTCCCTTTTTCACCAATAATTATCGACTTTTGGGTTTTGCGATCCACAAAAATGGTAGCCATTATATGTATAATGGGCCCCGATCTGGATTCCATATGTTTGAAAGTTTCAACCACCACTTCACAAGAATAAGGCACTTCCTGTTTGTATAAAGACAAGATATGCCCTCTGATGATTTCACTCACAAAAAATCGCTCTGGCTTATCGGTCCATTGATCTTTGGGGTAATAAACAGGCCCCTCGGGCAATTGCTCAACAATGGCTGCCAGCAAATCATCTGTACCCCTTCCTTCTTTGGCGGATATTAAAAAGGTAGCTGTAAATCCAATCTTTTCATTCCATTGTTTAGCCAACTCTGTCGCCTTTTCTCCTGAATCTAGGTCTATTTTATTGACAATCAAAAATTTAGGTGTTTCCAGCGACTTTAAAACATGAAGCAGCTTTTCTGTTTCTTCAAATTGGTCATACAAATCGGTTACAAACAAAATAACATCTGCATCTTCAAAACTTGAAAACGCATAGTCATTCATCTTTTTTTGCAATTCATAGGACGGACGATCAATCATACCGGGACTATCAGAAAGCACGATTTGGTAATGCTCATCACTCAGTATTCCCAATATTCTGTGCCGTGTTGTCTGAGGCTTTGAATTAACTACCGAAAGTCGGTCTTTCATCAACAAATTGCACAACGTAGATTTACCTACATTGGCATGACCAATGACATTCACAAAGCCTGAGCGGTGTCCTTCTACCATTTGGCGATCACTGTTCTGTTACCTTCTACCTTATCTCCAATGGCTACCATAATTTCTGCATCCAGTGGCAAGTAAATATCTACCCTTGAGCCAAATTTGATAAAACCCATTTCGGTGCCTTGTTCTACTTTTTCTCCTTTGGTAGCATAACAGACAATCCTTTTTGCTAAGGCGCCCGCAATTTGTCTCAATACGATGGTGCCATGCGTAGTACTATATGCTACTGTAGTTCGTTCATTTTCTGTTGAAGCTTTTGGGTCCCATGCAGGTAAAAACTTCCCGACATGGTGTTCACTGTGTAATATGGTACCATTGATGGGGTGTCGGTTGACATGCACGTTCAACGGCGACATAAAAATACTTACCATCCTGGCTTCATTGCCCAGGTATACGGACTCAACCGTATTTTCATTTACTACGATTTTTCCATCAGCAGGGGCGTATAATATGTTTTCACTTTTTTGTGGAATTAACCTTTTGGGTTTCTGAAAAAGGAAAGCAAAATACATACAATGCCCCGGCAAGAAGGAGGGTTATATCAGAAAGAAAAGGTGCAGTCATGCGCACCACAATGCACAAAAGGGTCAGTGCAATGAATGAAATGATCAATGTAGGATATCCCTCTTTGTGTATCATAAAGTCATGTTTTTTATAAGTAATAAGGCGCAAAGGTAAGGTATCACCATGATGAGACTATCAAATCGATCTAAAAATCCACCATGACCCGGCAAAAAAGACCCGGAGTCTTTGACCCCAAAGGTTCTTTTGATCGAGGATTCAAATAAATCACCCAGGGTACCTACGATCCACACAATCAAGGCGGTAAGCATCCAGAAACCCAGGTCTTTATCGTTTTCTAAAGTATAAATAACAAATCCTCCGGCCATAGTAAAAAGTCCTGCCCCTAAAAAGCCCTCCCATGTTTTTTTTTGGAGAATGTTTTCAAACAATTTTGTCTTTCCCAGTTTTCGGCCAATGAGATAGGCTCCACTATCGCTGATCCATATCAGCACCAAAGCCCATGGCCAATAATGGATGTACCACACTTCTTGGCTACTACAGATAACGGGCAAGAGCATGGAAATGCCCGGATAAATAAGGGCCATTAGCCAGCCCAAAGAGGCATGGGGCAGGAAGGGAGGCGTATAAAGAGAAATCAGAAATAATGTATAGCTCACCAAAGCCACAGGAATCAATGTCCCTGAAAACGGAATACCCTTAGGTTCGATAAAAATAATCAGTACCATCAATAGCCCCAGCAAAAGACTAAGGTTTTGTTTAACTCCTTGCTGTCCGGCCATTTTTAGGTACTCATAAATAACTCCAATTAACACGCTAGCGGTTAGAATTTTTATACCCCATTTGCCAGATAATAGCAAAGAAATAACAACAATACCAAAAATAACCGCCGTTTTTAACCTCGTTTTAAGCACTTCCTCCATTCAGCTTTTCTTTTTTTATATGATTAAAATACCAATAAATCAAAGGTAGGGTCAAAAGCACAATCAGCTGTTGATTCGATTCAAAGGGCATTTCAGTGCTTTGTGAATCAATACTCTCCGGCCTTACATATGCCAAAATCACATGGAAAGAGTTGTTTAAAATATGGATGCCTATGGTATACCATAAATTGCCGGTATAAAAGTAGGTTGCTGCCAATACAAGTCCAATAATCATCTTAGGGAAAAAACCAACAAACTGTAAGTGAAAGGCAGCAAAAATAAAGGCACTAAGAAATACTACATAGGCCATCTTTTTTACATGAAGCTGAAGCTGTGCCTGTAAAATACCGCGAAACAACATTTCTTCTCCCAATCCGGGTATAATAGCAATGATCAGCAAATTAGCCATTAACTGCAGCGGAGAATCCATTTTAATTAAACCCTCCAAGGCTTGAAAACTGGATTCATCCATGGCAGACATCCACTCGGGTAAAGGTATTTTACCCGCCCAGTATCCAAGTAAGCCTGCTATTGGATAACACAGAAGTAAAAGTAAAAACCACTGCATTAACACCTTGGGATCAAATTGAGAAGTAGGGGAGGAGGTTGTTTCAAAGGGACTTCGTTTCAGCATTTTTCCTATAATAATACTGCTCAGAACAAAGCCGATCAGATGGCTGATCCCAAATGCAGCCCTAACTAAATTGACTTGTTCTTTATTTTCTAATAATTCGTAAAGTGAGGAAGAATCCTCAATGGTAAGTCCATTCAATAAGAAAAATAGGTGCATTGCCCCAGAACCCAATATCAGACAAAGGAAAAAAATCAATATTGCCAGTACATACCGGGATCTCAACGATGTAAAGCCCTGATTCAATTGCATGGAGCAAAGGTAATGAATCTCATTGCATTAATTGATCCGATTCATCTGGTAAAGCAAAGTTGAAAGAGCGGAAATGACTTTGGGGGTGTGGAAATAAATGGGGTTTGATTACCTTTATCACCTTAATTGAGGGTTGAGTGGTTAAAAATGTCATCATATTATTTTTCCTGTTGTGCCGTGCCTTGCTATTGGCGCAAAGCGCAAATCAAACTATTTCAGCTTCTTTTCAGGAGATGACAACCATCCAAATCCTTTCAGAAATGGAAGCTGTATGCGGAGCATCTTTATTTTATAAACAAGATGATTTTTCAAATTTGAAGCGAACATTTGTATGGAAAAGCACCCCGATACAGGAAGCCTTGAACCAGATTTTAGAGGGAACCGACCTCATTGCTCTTCCTTACAAAAACAAAACATGGATTTTAATTAAGAAATCTTTTGTGGATAGGAGTCAGCTGGCTTCTTATTTTAATGACCTGCAACAATCCATAGAAGATAGCAAACAAACGCAGGAGAATTGGGTACAAATTGGTGATTTTTCACAAAAGGTATTAAATCAAGAACAAATATTAAAGGGTCTTGTAGTCGATAAACTGACCAAAGAACCAATTACGGGAGCCAATATTGTTTTTGAGGGCGGCTCTGGTACGGTTTCAGAAGTGGATGGCACGTATGAAATAAAACTAAAACCAGGAAGGTACCAAATGAAGGTTGCCTATATTGGTTATACCGATCACCTGGTTTTATTGGATTTTCAAAGTTCCGGACATTATGGGGTTGCCCTGGAAACAGGTGCTGTAAACCTGGTTAAGTCACCATATTGCAGTTGCCAAAGATGCGGCTGTTAAAGAAACACAATCTGGGTAGCTCGAATCAATATCAAAAAATCTAGATAAATTGCCTTCCTTTTTAGGTGAGAAAGACATTGTCAGAGCGGTACTCCTAATCCCGGAGTATCCACCATGGGTGAAGGAGCAACAGGTTTTAATGTCAGAGGAGGCACAAACGTAGATCAGAATTTGATTGTTCCGGGATGAAGCCGTATTCTTTAATGCATCACATGCCCTAGTTTTTTCCAGCACCTTCAATGCAGACCTGACCAAAGAAGCGACATTGAGCAAAAGCACATTTGACAGCAGATCAGGGAGGTAACGAACTGCTCTGTATTGGAAGTCAATCTGAAAGAAGGCACAAAGAAAATGGAGGGTAAAGGCGGGCGTAAATCCAATTTCTGCGCATTGGTAACGGCTGATGGTCCGCTTGGTAAAAACGGGACCTTGTCTTCGGGCCTGCGGGCGTCGTATTCGGATTACATCTTTAAGTTATTTTCGGATGTAAACATCAAAACATCATCCGCCTCTTTTTATGATGGTACCTTAAAGTATGCCTTTAAAAAGAATGGACATACATTATCTACCACCCTTTACAGTGCTCATGACAACTTTATATACAGCAATAAATTTGGATTTAATTACCAGACGCAGGCCGTTTCTTTGCAGTGGAGCAAATTGATTGATGCCAATAAATCTAACAAACTCAGCCTCGTTTATTCAAAGTATGCCAGTAGTCAACAGGATCTTTCTCCTGCATTTGAGTCAGCATTAAAGGCCGATATTTTATTTTAAAATCCACGATAAATGGAGTTACAGCAAAAATCAGCATAAAATGGATGCTGGACTACAGTCGGTAATTTATATTACTTCTCCAGGCAGTTTAGCCCCGCTTGATGGCTCCAGTTTTGTTTTGCCCAACCAACTGCCAAATGAAAAAGGCATTGAATCGGCAGCCTATGTATCTTATCAGAGAAGTATTGGAGAGCACTTGGAAATGATTGCAGGATTTCGATTGAATCACTTTATGTCATTGGGCCCTAAATTAGTATACACGTATATTGACAATAAAATAAAAACAGAAAACATTTTAGGAACAGAATCAAGGAATGGCATTCTCCAACATTATCTGGTGCCAGAACCTCGTCTTTCTCTCAAATATGGGATTGGATCCAAGGCTTCAGTAAAATTGGGTTACGCCAGAACTTCTCAGTACATCAATCAGATTTTTAATACAGATACACCTACGCCCACCAGCCAATGGCAGTTGGTGAATAACTATATCAAACCGGCTGTTTCAGATAACCTGTCGTTAGGGGTTTTTGCAAACTTTGACGACAACAATTTTGAAACTTCAATTGAGGTATATAAAAGAAATATTGGCAGACTGTATGACTTCAGGGATTTTGCCAACCTGGTTGTCAATCCGCATATTGAAACTGAATTGTTGGAAGGAAGAGGCAGGACACAAGGCCTTGAGATATCCATCAAAAAAAACAATGGCCCCATCAACGGCTGGTTAAGCTATACTTATTCCTCAACCCAGCAAAAGGTAGAAGGAATCAATAACGGATCGTGGTACAGCAGTAGTTTTGACAAACCTCATAATTTGTCCTTTATTTTTAATTATAATCCCAAACAAAGGTATACTTTGACGGCCAATTTTACATACAGCAGCGGTAGGCCTTCTACAGCTCCTTTGTCCAATTACCTTACGCCGGACAACGTTTACGTTCCTGTCTATTCCAACAGAAATCAAATCAGAATTCCAGATTATCACCGCCTGGACCTATCGTTCAATCTTGCCAGATCACACAACCTGGCAGCTAAGGTAATTACCAGTTGGACTTTTACTTTGTACAATGTGTATGGCAGAAAAAATCCATTTTCAGTTTATTACACCAGGGGGGCCAATAATACACCTCAAGCCAACCGTTTGGCAGTAGTAGGAACAGTTTTTCCCGCCATTCGTTTTAATATAGAATTTTTATAATATGCAGAGGATCATAAAAAGATTGACCTATTATCTGTTTGCACTGCTGGTGGTAGGTCAAACAGCTTGTCTGGATACCATTGAAATTGATGTTCCCACTATTTTTAAAAATGGATTAGTGATACAGGGAGGGCTTATTCGTCATAGTGACAAGGCAAGAGTAATTGTTCAGTTCAGATCTGTTTCTGACGAAAAAAGCCAATCCAATGTCATAAGGGTCCAAAATGCCTATGTACATAATGATTTGGGTCAGTCAAAAGAACTCATTCTGGATGTAGATGGCTTTTATAAAACAATGTTTGAAGATTCAATCAACTTTAATTATTCATTTGGAAGAAGTTTTTATGTAAAAGTTACAACCTATAATGGAGACCAGTTTATTTCTGAACCTGAAATATTGAGTAACTCTCCTGCCATTGAATCCCTTAGTTGGAAACAGGTGAAAAAAAGTATTGTCAACAATCTTAATCAGGTTGAATTGGCAGATTTTGTAGAAATTTACCTTACCACCCCTAAGCCGGAAGGTCTGAATTATTTAAAATTTGATGTGATCAACGCTTATCAATATACAGACCAACTCGAGGGCTTTCCTCCTGGAAAATTATGTTATGTAACACAACGGGCAGACACAAGAAATGTATTGCTATACGATCATACCAGCTTGGCAGAGCCTGTAATTAAAGACATTCCGGTATACGATCATCGCATCGATTATCTTTTTTCTGAAGGTTACTACGGCACCATTGTCTTGCAAAGTATTGGCAAGAAGGCATATGATTATTATACTCAAATTAATGAGCTAAACAATAGAGAAGGCAGTATCTATGATGCGCCTGCTGGGAGAGTCATTTCAAACATTAAAAACATGACTCACCCTGACAAGATGCCTAGGCTTTTTTATGCAGTAAGTCAGATACAGCAAGAATAAGCATTCAACCGGAAGAAGTTGGCAATCCATCAAGACAATGCCCTGTGCCACCCAGTGAGACATCACCCTGTCCGGTGAGGTTCTGCTGTGATTGTTTGACCATCAATGGTGCAAAGCTTGAAAAACCCTGGTACTGGCAATAAACCTGAAGAAGTATGAAATTGACATCAATTATATCTTTTTCACTCTGCACAATTTTATTGGCAGCAAGCGCATTTGGACAAAAAGCATTTGTACAATGTGATCGGTTATATTATGCAGTAGGTGAACGAGTCAGCGGGGCCAGCAAGGTTCCCGTTAATGGTGAAATTATAAACAATGTGGCAGTTAAGTGGGAACTATTGGGTCGTGAAAATGAACCATTATACCATTTTTTTACCGTTTTTGACAAGAAGGGTTGGACTGATTTTGACTTTTACATGCCCTATAATCTGTCGACCGGAACTTATGTCTTAAGAGGTTCTGTGAGTGAAGGTTTTGAGAACATAGAGTTGTATAACTTGTATCTTACCCTAATCAATCCATCTGCTCAATGGAATGACAGCTTGACCATCAATGTTGATCAAAATAGCATGGTTGATGAGCTTACCGTAAACTGGGCGAACATCCAAAATTCCAATGGAGAAGAAATAATATCCATTAATGGCTTAAAGGATTTAGAGCTTTTGACAGTTTCAGTTTGTGAGTCAGAAACCAATCCATACCCCAATTTGTCAATATCTAATGTACCCGATGACATTTGGTCAAGATGTGCGAATTGGAGCAAAGATCTGTGGTTTTATGGCAAAACACATAGGTTCAAAAAACCGACAGCTGTCAATATTATTGGTATTTATTCGAATGAAGCTGACAGCATGAAAATGACAAAAAGCAATCAAGAGGGTATATTTAAAACCTTTATGCCCCCTTTTTATGGGACAAGGCACTTTCAGGCCATTGCTTACGGGGATCCAGAAAACAAAATTACTTACTCCGCATATACACCCAATCCAGGTAAAAAAATGGATGGTGGTAGGTATGATTCTTTAGGTTTGGTTTATTATAAATTGAGTCAGGTAAGACAAAGTGTAAAAACTTATTTTTCAATTTTTGACCCTGTTGAGAATAAGGCAGATACCGTGATGGCAAAAGCAATGACAAAAGCCCAAAAAACATATAAAATTGCCAATTACAATAAATTTGACCTTTTGCGTGATTTTTGTAGAGAAAACGATAGCCCTCTTAAATTTAAAGAAAAAAACGATCGATGGAAGGCTGAATTTTTAATACCAGGAGCCTATGCTAAAAAATTTAATGCCCTTACTCAGAATCCTTTGTTTATTGTAAACGGAAGACTTGCTACCAATGACCATTTAATTTCATCTTTAAAAACCAAGGATATTGAAAGAGTGGATTTGTTTTATGATCTCGAAGAGCTTCGACGTCTATATTCGGTATTTGGCACGGAAGGTGTGGTGAAAATCAAGTCGGGAGGCTGGTTGGATTGTTGGGATGAAAAAGAAATAAAAGAAATTTATAGTGTTCAGGGCTTGCTTAAAAGGGAAAGAAGTAGAACCGAAGTTATCAAAGATAAAATCAACAATGGATTGAAGCCTGTCTTTGAGCCCTGTTTGTTGTTTGAAGCCCATCAGCCTCCCACTGTCTTGAGATTTTATAGAGGTCATGAAAAATCCGAATATCACATTTTTGGACTTTTTATGGATGAACAGGGAAAATTGTACAAAGCAAAAGCCATGTTACCTTCAAAATAATATCATTATGCAAACCAGATTAAGTGTAAATCTCAACAAAGTTGCTCTGATACGCAATTCCAGAGGAGGCAACAATCCTGATTTAATTAGAGTAGCCAAAGATTGCGAAGCATTTGGGGCAGAAGGCATCACCATCCATCCCCGTCCTGACCAAAGGCATGCCAGGTATTCCGATATATCAACTTTGAAGGCCGTTGTTACCACTGAATTAAATGTAGAAGGCTATCCAACACCGGAATTGTTGGAAATGGTGTTGGAACACCGGCCTCATCAGTTTACCATGGTACCTGATCCACCGGGAGTGCTTACAAGTAGTGAAGGCTGGGCCATTAAGGAGCAGGCTTCATTTTTAAAAGAGATCATCGATGCCTGCCGTGAAAAAGGAATTCGAACCAGTCTGTTTATTGAGCCCACACCTGCGAGGGCAGAAGAAGCGGCTAAAGTGGGTGCCGACAGAATTGAGATGTATACCGGACATTACGCCAGTCAATTTATCGAAAATAAAAGCAAGGCCATCCAACCTTATATCGAAACGGCCAAAGCTACCCTTGATGCCGGTCTGTCAATCAATGCAGGTCACGACCTGAATCTCGACAATCTTGCTTACTTCAAAGCCGGAATTTCCGAATTGGCAGAGGTCTCAATAGGCCATGCATTAATTTGTGATGCCCTGTATTTTGGTTTAAAAAATACCATTCAAATATATCTGAACCTACTCAGGTAAAATTCTTAAAAAATGTTAATTGGCGACATTCGATAGATGCCCGCATTAAATTTTATTTAACTTACTGTTAATTTCGTTTCGCCAAATATTATTTGGCGCCATCTCCTTATTTAAGTGTTCGGGTATTGAAAACTAAGGATTTAGGTAATTTTTGAGGTATTTTGTATAAATATGTGAAATTGTTTTACTTTGCAGGCAGCGGATTGTCTTAACATTCTGTTAATATTTTAACTTATTAGACTTTAAAGAAACTCAAATTTTTTAATTAACTAAATCAATGTTAGTATGAAGAAACTCTCACTACTTTTGTTTGTACTACTTGGCCTGGCAGCCACTGGTTTTGCCCAAAAGACCGTTACCGGTTCGGTAAAGGATCCCAAAGGTGAACCACTCATTGGTGCCAACGTCATAGTACAAGGGACCGATATTGGTACAGTCACCGATATCGATGGTATGTTTAGCGTGCTGGTCCCTCCCGGCAGAAGCGCTATTTCGGTTACTTACATCGGCTTTGCCGAGCAGGTAATCGACATTTCAAATCTTACCAATGTAAGCGTAACTATGACGGAAGGCCAACTTCTGGATGAAGTTGTGGTAACTGCTTTGGGTATTAAAAGGGACAAAAAGGCCTTAGGTTATGCATCTACTACTGTAGGAGCTGATGAACTAGCGGCAAAACCTGAAACCGACGTGGCGAGAGCCCTGGCAGGAAGATCTCCTGGTGTGAACATTGCCAGTTCAGCAGGTTTGGCTGGTTCAGGCACAAAAATCAATATTAGAGGAGTAAGTACCATTTCTGGTAACTCACAGCCTCTATGGGTTGTCGATGGAGTTCCAATCAATACTTCCGCCAACGAAAACAACAATTTCAATGACGGTAATATTACACCTACCAGAAACCTTGACATCGATCCAAACAACATTGCCAGCATGAGCATCCTTAGAGGACTTGCTGCAACTACACAATATGGTTCACAAGGAAGGAATGGTGTAATCCTTATTTCTACTAAGACTGGTGGTGGCGCCTCAAGTGCCAAAAAATATACAGCCAGCTTTAGCCAGTCATATGGTCAAATTACGGCACACATTCCAGAATACCAAAATAAATGGGCCAATGGCTTTGATGGTGACTATGGAGAGTTTTTCTCCAATTGGGGTGTTTTGTTCAGTGATAATTTTGAAGCCAGTGTTCACCCTTATTCAGAAGTTAAGTCTGTCTTTCCTGAACTTGAAGTAATTCAGGGAAAATACAAAGTGGTAAATACACCCAATAACGTAAAAGATTTCTTCCAGAAAGGGCATGCATACACTACCAGCTTTAATGCCGGAATCAATGGTGATATTGGTAGCTTTAACGTTTCCATGAGTAAATTATCAGAAGAGGGTTATATCAAAAATAACAACCTCGATCGTCTTAATTTGAGCATTGGAGGAACTGCAAACATCTCTTCTAAACTGAAATTGAACGGAAGTTTTTCTTATATCAAAACTGATTTCAGCTCACCTACTGTAGGTGCAGGTTTGGGTAGTAACTCTAACGGAGGTCCTTCCGTTTTTGCAAACTTATTTTATACACCAAGGAATATGGATATTATGAATCTTCCATATCAGCATCCTATCACAGGAGCTAGTGTATACTATAGGGCTATTACCAATCCAAGGTGGTTGTTGGAAAACTCTTCACAAGGTTCTTTTGTCAACAGGTTTATGGCAATGATGAGTGCCAACTACAAAGTGAATGATTGGCTTTCTGCTACCTATCGCGTAGGTATTGACTCATATGATGAAAATCAGGAATACTGGGTGCAAAAAGGTTCTGTAGGATATCCAAGCGATGTTTCGGCTTTTGGTACAGGATTGTTGCGTACCTCTGATGGTAACAACGTAATTACAGATCAGAACTTCATCCTTACGGGTCAAAAAAATGTAAATGATGACATTGATGTAACTTTTAACGTTGGAGTCAATCACAGAGATGACCAATATGCTCAGACAGGTTTAGAATCAACCAACCAGGTAGTTTTCGGGCTGATTTCTCATAGAAATTTCACCACTACCAATTCAAGAGACCTAAGGCAAAATAACCTTAGTTACGAAAGAAGAAGAATTATCATGGGTGCATATGGAGACGTTACCGTTGGTTACAAAAACTACTTGTACCTCAACGTAGCAGCCAGGAATGACTGGGCTTCTTCACATGAGAAAGACTACAGATCTCAGTTCTATCCTGGATTTAGTGTTTCTTTTGTACCAACAGATGCATTTGAGTCTTTGGCAGATGGTTTCATGGACTTCCTTAAATTGAGAGCTGGTTACGGAACTTCAGCCAATTTTGCTGATCCATACAACACTCGTTCAAGACTAACCTTAAATGCAACAGAAACCGTTGATGGTAATGGCAATGTTGTATCATTGGGCTTGCCTTCATTGTTGGCCAACCCTAACTTAAGGCCTGAATTACAGTCTGAATTGGAGTTTGGTTTGGAATCTAAATTCTTAAACAACAGGATCGGTATTGATTTGTCATGGTACAACAGAAAAGCAGAAGACCAGATTATTGAAAGACCGCTTGACCCTTCTACCGGTTACAGTTCAACTTTCCTCAATGCAGGAACCGTAACAAATAAAGGAGTTGAGATCGGTCTTACCATCAATCCTGTATCAACCAAAAATATCAATTGGAACCTGAGAGCCAACTTTACCAAAAACGTTTCAAAGGTCGTTGACCTTCCGGAAGGATCAGAAGAAATCCTTATTGGCGGTTTCACCAACCTGGGATCATTTGCAATCAAAGATCAACCTTTTGGTGTAATCAAAGGTACCTATGTTGAAAAGGATGCAAATGGAAACTTGCTGGTAAACTCTAATGGTGACTGGAAAATTTCTTCAGAAATTGGAATCATTGGAGACCCTAACCCAGATTTTATGTTGTCAGGATTTTCTGATCTTACAGTTTATGGTCTGACTTTATCAGCACAATTGGATTTTGTTAAAGGTGGTGATATTTTCTCCTACTCTGCAGGTACACCAATCGGTAGAGGAGTTGCTAAAGAATTGGAAGATTTCAACCCTACCATCACAGTTATTCTTCCAGGTGTTTTGGAAGAAACAGGTGAACCCAACAACATCCCACAACCAGCATCAGGTGTATTTTTCAACAACACCATTATTGGTGGAGGTGCTGACGACAGGGGTATTTATGATGGCACTCGTTTAAGATTGAGAGAAGTTTCAGTTTCATATAACTTACCAAAAAGTATTTTCAGAGGTACATTTATTGAGTCTGCTTCTATTTCTTTGGTTGGAAACAATATGTGGTACAGAGCAGTAAACACACCTGCTTCTTCAAAAGTGGATCCAGACAGAACCGCATTTGGTACCAACAACGCAACAGGATTTGACTTCCTGGGTGGTCCATCTGCAGCCAGATATGGCGGTACCATCAAATTTAATTTCTAATCCTTAAAATCAAAGAAATGACTAAATATTTCAAACATATATTCTTTCTTGGGGTGATGTTTTACATGGGGTCCTGTGCTTCCCAGTTGGATGAGCAATTGGAAGACCCAAACAACATTACTCCCGAAAATCTTGACGTTAACTTTTTGATGAACAAAATTTTCGTCGGATTTTCTGATTTCTTCTCCAGTGCCAACGACACTTCTATGGAATTGGCAAGGTACATGGCAATGACCGGAGGTGAAACTTATCCAAGAGCCTATCAGCCACAGTCACACAATACTTTGTGGTCAGATGGTTACGAAAGTGTTTTGGTTCAGTCAGAAGAAATGCTGAAGGCAGTAGCCGGAAAAGGTTTGGATCACCACGAAGGTGCAACCAAAATTATTAAGGCTTTTACCTACATGACCCTGGTAGATTTGTTCAATGATGTTCCTTATTCAGAAGCAGTAGGCGGAACTTCTGGTAATTTTAATCCTGCCGCTGATAACGGTGCAGCCATTTATACCAATTGCATAAAACTATTGGATGAAGCAATTGCTTCGTTGGATAAAACACCAATTCAGAAAATTTCAAGGGATATCTACTATGGTGGAGATGCCAAGAAATGGCAAGCCTTGGCAAGGACCCTAAAATTGAAAGCCTATATGAACCTTTCAGTTAGTGATGCCTCTGCAAAAGCACAAATAGAAACTTTATTGGGTCAGGACATCATCGATTCTGATGCTGAATCTTTTACCTACAAATATGGTACAGCATCTTTGCCTGCCAAATCAAGACACTACATCTACAGAAGAATGTATCCTGTCACTCCAGGCGACGCAACCGGTTACCTCAACAATTATTTCCTGCTGAATATTTATGCCGGCAAGAGTGTTGAAGATCCAAGATGGAGATATTATGTATACCGTCAGGTGGGTTCATTGGAAAAAGCTCTGGAGACCAACCCTGATGCCATTCCATGTATCCTTTCTCCAAGACCAGACCATATCCTGGCTAACCAGGGATGGTGTGCATTTGAACCAGGCTTCTTTGGAAGAGACCATGGTAATAATGATGGAACACCTCCAGATGGCGGTGCTATCACTTGTGGTGGTGTTTATCCATTTGGTGGAAAATCTGATTTGAATAACGGTGTAGCAACTTTTGAAAGTTACTCTCGAGACGGTCAGGGTGCAAATGGAGCCGGTATCGAACCCATTTGGATGAGCTTCTTTACAGATTTCCTGAAAGCAGAAGCCTATGCAAGATTGGGCGTTTCCGGAAATGCAAAAGATGCCATGATTTCAGGTGTTAGGAAATCCATCGAAACAGTTCAGGCTTTTGGAGCTGCCAAAGGACAGGCGGTACCTACTACTCTTGTTACTCCTACAGATGACTATCTTTCTGAAGTAGAATCACTTTATGATGCCGCTTCTGATAAAATGAATGTAATAGGTAAAGAATATTGGTTAGCAATGTATGGCAACGGTGTTGAAGCCTACAACTTGTATCGCAGAACAGGAAAACCTGTAGATATGCAGCCAATGAGAGCCAAAGATCCAGGTATCTTTATTTATTCATTTATTTATCCAGCCAATTACGTTAACCTCAACAACAAAGCAACCCAAAAAGACAATACAGCAAGTAATAAAGTATTTTGGGATAAAAACACATTTGTGTTGAAATAATTTTGATCAATATTTAAAACGATAATAATGAATATGAAATATTTAAATATAATATTATTCCTCTCTCTTGTGTTTTCTGCCTGTGAAGATCCTGAATTAGATCCACTGCAGGTTGATAAATTGAAGAAAGGAAGCACTTTGGCTTTGCGAGGCGAATCTTATGACAATATCAGCAACGAAGCGTTTGCTACCGGTGTTGATACTTTTAACGTATTGGCCAATAACGCAAACGAAACTTTTACATTTACCTGCGATTTTGTTTCAGAAAACTTTTCTGATCTTCAGTCAGTGGATGTATTTGTTGTTGCTAAAGGTACCAGAACCAAAGTTCTGAATGTACCAGCAAGTGCATTTAAAGATGTAGCCGAGTCTAACTTTAACAGAGCTACCATCAGCATTCCTTTTACCACTTTATTTAATGCAGCTGGCGGAAATATCTGTGATTTCAAACCAAGTGACATCGTTTCTGGTGCCATTTCTTACATTGACATTGAGAATGATATCAATCTTACAGATGGAACTGTTGTTCCTGCTAGTGCCATTGTCAATTCAAGTTTGACAGAATCTACAGCTTTCTATCCTGCACACAAACTGCGTTACGTTGCCAAAGGCCCGGTCTCTGCTCCAGTTAAGGCCTTCCTTTCCAGCGGTACTGACCTCGAAGTAGACCTTACTCAGGGCTTTGTAGGTGGTGCGGAAGGTGTTACCTTTAAATGGACAGCGGAAGATAATCCTAATGTGAGTGGTGAAATTCTTTCCGGAGAAGGAAACATTCTGAAAGGAGGTACTCTTACCAACCTGACTACTAAAAAACAATCGGTTGTTTATACGGTTGTTCCTACTCTTCCCAATGGATGCCAGGGCTTACCGTTTACTGTTACAACAGCATTCTGTAATGCTTCTGATTTAGCGGGCACTTTTTCTGCCAAAACTACCGGTGCCGGTGTTTGGGGTGGAAGCGATGCCTGTACCTCTGTTTGGGAAGGTACTGTTATTTGGGAAGAAGTGACAGAAGGTGTTTACAATGTAAAAACCATTTCTCCCAATGGAGATACTTTTGTTGACATTTCAATGGGAGGTTATTATGGTTGCTATGGCACCAATGCTCAGGCAAACCTACCTTTGGGCGACTTAAGGATTACGCATCAATGTGATAGATTGGGCTTCATTGGCACCAGCCAGTGGGATGAAGTGTACAAGTTTGAAGATGTAAAAGTAAGCGGCAAAAAGCTTACCGTTAAATGGTCAAACACATACGGAGAATCTTCTATTGTTGAACTCACCAGGTCTGACAAAGACTGGCCAACTCCAATTACATTCTAATCCAAATTCATGAACAATATAGAAAGGCTTCCCAACGGAAGCCTTTCTTTTTTAGCTTTGCAGTATGAAGACCAACCTCATCTTAGTGCTACTTGTATTGAAAGGATTTTGGATGTTTTCACAAAATTCCACTGCCTTGATTTTCCTGGATCAGGAAAATTATAGCCCGGGTACAATCTGGTTTATCCCTTTGGTCAAAATGATGTCTTCCTCATCAATGAGTGTGGTGAATATGTGCACAAATGGGAAGGAACACCCGGAAAAATTCCAGGTACTGCTGCCTATCTTTCTCACACAAGACATCTGCTCAGATGCTCTTCAAAAGGCAACTCGGCAGGCGATGTCATCTGGGCTGGTGGTGCCGGCGAATTCATTGAATGGGTAAACTGGGAAGGAGAAATTGTCTATCAATTCCAACTAAACAATGCTAAAAGAAGGCTGCATCACGACATCGCGGAATTACCCAATGGAAACGTGTTAGCCATCATTTGGGAAAACTATTCTCAGCAAGAGGCAATACAAGAAGGCAGAAACCCAAACCTTATTACTGAGGGAGCCATTTGGCCAGATGCACTGATCGAAATGAATCCCCAATTAGATAGCATCGTATGGGAGTGGAAAGCCTGGGACCATTTGATCCAGGATTTTGACCCCGCAAAAGACAACTTTGGTGATGTAGCTATGAACCCAGGCAAAATAAATATCAACCATTTCAGTGCCTCAGGTCAGGCAGATTGGATGCATTCCAATGGAGTGGCTTACCATGAGGGACTTGACCTGATCGCCTTGTCAGTAGCCCATTTTAATGAAATCTGGTTCATTGACCACAGCACCTCAAAAGTTGAGGCAAGCACATCTTTGGGGGGGAAATTTGATAGAGGGGGTGACCTGGTCTATAGATGGGGAAATCCAAGAGCTTATAAAAGTGGTACGGTTCAGGACCAACAACTTTTTTTTCAGCACGATGTGCAATGGCTCGGGGATGGAAATATTTCTTGTTTTAATAATAGAGCTAATCCACAATATTCTACTGTGGTTACCTTTCAACCGGTTTTGGATTCAATCAATTGGCAGTTTCTAAGAAATGGGACAGGCCAATTCCTCCCTCAAAATGTTGATACCTCTTTTACACATCCAATTCAAAAAAATAAGTTGCAGTCAAGCGGCTTATCAAGCGCCCAATTTTTATCCAATGGCAACTTGTTGGTGTTTTCTGGCAACCAGGGCTATGCTTTCGAATTCAAGCCCGGAGAAAACAAAACGGTTTGGGAGTATATCCTGCCTTTTCGCAACGGCCTTCCCATTTCTCAGGGCAGCATTGCGACCAACAACCTTTCATTTAAAATAAAAAGATATCCACCTGATTTTACCGCTTTTGAAGGTAAGTCACTTGAGCCCCAGGGATCCCTGGAGTTAAATCCCAATCCTGATTATTGTGCTATTTTGGAAACGGAACTACCTCAAGAATCGTCGTTGGAGATCTTTCCCAACCCATTTTCAAATGAAGTAAAGATTGAACTTCATTCACAAAAAGAAATAGAGGTCCAAATCCTCGATTATAAAGGCCAGGCTGTGGTAAAGGAATTCCTCAAGGATCGAAACATAAGTCTGGACACATCACACCTCCCTGCAGGAATGTATTTTCTCTTAATCCCTGAGATCAATTACTTCAGAACGATGGTTAAGATTTAGTTCTTCTGTACCATGACCCAGCTTTTAAGGTCACCCCGCATCAGGCAATACAAACCTGTTGGCAGATCTGAGACCATAAAACTTTGTTTTTCACCTTTAGCCGCTGTGGTTTTTACCATTATACCATTGACGTCATATAAATAAACTTGGCCGCCAGAAACTAAATTTGTCCATTGGATTTGATCAGAAGTAGGATTGGGGTAGGGGGAGATCACATCAAATGGAGATGCTGTTGCAGTTATTCGATCACAAAAGGTGCTGTCTGGGTTCAATTCGATCCATCCTTTTGCACTCATGTCTTTATCTGAAAACCCTGAAAAATCAGGGCTAAATCTTTTAAAACTAAAGACAGGATTGTCGTTGGGTATAAGTAAAGACCCTTGTGTCACAGGGCCAAAACCCCTATAAGGCAGGATGTATTCCCATAGCAACTCACCATTTGCATCCAATTCATAACAATAACCTTTATTTCCGGCAGCCGAAAAAATATGATTATTGGGTAAAAGTTGCACAACTGAAGTGATGGGGGAATTTTGTTTTACAGGATTGGGATGAATAATTTTTCTTTCAAAATCGACAGGTCCATAAGTTGTGCCTGTTTGCGTATAGGACCATTGATACATGTCCCAGGGTGGGTTCAATATGGCACCCCAGGATGTGGTTGCTGTCACTCGGTTGTTAAATAGAGATATCTTACCAAAATCCGGATGATTTTGAGGTATGTCATAGATCAACCACTTGGTGTCGTGTTGAAAAAATAATTTTTGATCAGCTGCCGTTCCTTGTCGATAATTAGCCGGATTTCCCCACCTAAATAATAAATCTCCACCTTTTTTGCCAAGACCACCCACAGATCCTTTGGCTTGCTGCGTAGTGGTAGAATGGTCAATGATCATAATCTCGTTGAAAATAGGTGCGGAAATTAAAATCTGATCCAGCATCGGATGGTAGTCGAATGAATTGATGTGCATCCAGTCAGCATTGGGCAAACCAAAACTGCCAGCTGTATTGAGATTGATGTCAATTCTTTCAGGATGAGCTGCAACGTTGCCGTAGTTGACTTTTGTGCTGTCGAAATCCTGAATAAGGTGATCCCATACGCTCCATTCCCACACTATCTCAGAAGTGGAAGGATCTACTTCAATGATTTTTTCATTATAAATTTTACCATCTGAAATAAAGCCAGGATTGCGTCCTGCAGCAACGCACTCTTCTTTTGATTTTTCTTCCCAAACCAACATGAGTATGTGGTTGTTGGGCATGAGTTTGATGTCGTGGTGAAGCCTGAATTGTTCGTTATTAAGTTCATATTGCCACAGCAAATTGTTATCCCAGGTTCTTAATTCTACAATACCTCCAGCTCCAGGAGCAAATATCTTATCCTGTGCGAAATTGATTTTTCTTTTGGTTTTTAATAACTGCCCTTGTGGTGTCAGATAGGCCGCTGCACCAGCCATAAAAGTGGGATCATCCAGCCAGGCATTGACCAACGCCCCACAACCATCAACCAAATACCCATTGGCTTGATTGATTGGATAGACAAAGGTAAAGCCTTCCGTAGCACCTTGATTTTTACTGATTAAACCAACTGTGTTTTGGGAATCTGTCTTACCCGCCATCATAATAGCCAATAAGATGATGAAAATTCTCTGTTTCAAATTAATGCTATTTATGAATTATAAATGAAATTGAATTAATGGTTCCTGACTTAAGGATGCATCTGATAAAATAAGTTCCCGCCGCCAATGATTGAGTAGAAACTACCATGTCTATTGGCTCAATTTGTTCCAACAAAGACTTTCCGGTTAAATCATAAACCATCAACTTGCTAATGGTGCCAGGTTCCACATGAAGGGTAAGGTAATCGTTGGCTGGATTGGGAGATATTGAAAGCCCTCCACCATATACATCACCGGATGTATTAAGGATCAACCCTTCGTCCACATCAATATTCCCGGAAGTACTGCCACCCTCCACTAAAACATAACTGGTATTGCCGGCTACAAAACGATATCGATCGATATGACCAGTCGGCCATAACACTTCAATAGAGTCTGCTGCATTGACCTGGTTCAAACCAAAAATAAGTTGGTTGGAATTTTGTCCCAAAAAGCCAATGCCACATTGGGTATACTTGCTTATTTTTTTTCCCTGTGTATAAACGGTTACTGTGCTGCCAATACCATCCCTATTGCTCAGCACACCTTGAAGGCTGATGGCAAGGTAATGATGATCACCGCCCCGGTTTTCAAAAACGGTGGTAGGAAATTCCGCATTACTCACTACTATATCGGGATATCCGTCAGAATTGAGATCGCCTACTGCGTTGTTGAAACTACTGACAGTATCAGAAGGTACCTGCTCCCCTTTGCTAAAAACCTTAGAAGGGTATTCATTGGTGTAATAAGTACTGGTTATGTTGTTTTTTCCTACCAACATGGAGCTTACATACAAATCATCATCTCCATCATTGTCGCCAGCTAAAAATTAGTACCCCAGGCTACTCCATTAAAGGATACACCTCTTTCCGTAGATTCGTTTTCAAACCGCATTCCGTTTTTATTGACAAAGAGCGCATTGCCATCGGTAGAGTTGGAAACATAAATGTCCATAAAACCATCAAAATTGACATCGGCTGTAGATACACTCATGCCATCCATTTTCAGGTCTGCATTGAAGTTGAATCCTTCACTTGAAAATGTACCATCTTTATTGTTAACCAATAAGCTATTTCCTCTCTCTCTGTCATGTGCTGTATAGAGGTCTGGCCACCGGTCATTATTGACATCTACAAAGGCTGAACAAAATGGAGTTTTTCCACCATCTTCTGCACCCGCATTAACAGTAACATCTGTAAATTTTAAATTACCCTCATTTCGATACAGAAGGGATCGATTGGGCAGCCCATCGGTTTGAACCCTTCGCTGACTTACATAAATATCCAATAAACCATCCCGATTGTAATCACCTATACAAGCCCCAAATGAGGTGTAGGGATCGAGTGAAATGCCACTTTGCTCTGTGATATCCAGGAGGTCCAAATTGCCCTTGTTTTCAAAAAGACGATTATGGCCTTCAAAAACACAAACAAACAAATCCTTGTCTCCGTCGTTATCAAGGTCTGCCCACAATAGACTTTTTATTTCTTCTTTAAATGACGGAAGTAAATCCAACCGCTGCAGCGAGGCTCCTTTATTTTCATAAAACTGAATGACTTGCCCCCTGCTGGATCCAAGACTGATATCATCTTTTCCGTCGCCATTAAAGTCGCATAAGCTCACTCCACCGCCCGACATGCCGCTGCCATAGGTATGAACAATTTGATAGGCAGCCGTTTTATCATTAAATCCAGGCTGTGCATGTATAGCCGTTTGAATGACCAACATAACAAGGATGATTTGAAAACTTGTTTTTACCCTCATAGTAAAAACAAATATAGGAAAGGCTTGCTTTTATCCTGATTATTGAGCAATAATCTTTACACTTTCGCCGGTACTTTTTTCAACCCGACCAATAATATCTGCTTTAATACCCAATTCACCCGCCACTTGGATCATAAATAAGGCGGCCGCATGGTCTGGTGTATAAATTTCAAGTCGCGTGCCCATATTGAATACCCTGAACATTTCTTGAGTGGTACTTCCTGATTCTTGTTGGATTACCTGAAACAAAGGTGGTACAGGAAGTACATTGTCCTTGACGGCGCATAAACCCTCTGGAATAAACTTTTCAACCTTGTACAAGCCACCTCCTGTATTGTGAATAATACCATGAATCTGCGCTTTCATGGCTGGAATGATGCGAGCTAGCAAGGGTAAAAAAGTACGGGTTGGCGACAGAACCAGCTTGCCCAAGCTTATTGACTGTCCTTCTATTTCAATGGTATCGGTCAACTTTTTACTGCCTGTATAAACAAGAGTCGAGGGTAGGGCAGGGTCAAAAGTTTCCGGATACTTTTCACGATATTCAGAAGAAAATACGTCGTGCCTGGCTGAGGTCAGGCCATTGCTGCCCATTCCCCCATTGTAGGAGGATTCATATTGTGCCTGTCCATAGCCGGCAAAACCCACTATATAATCTCCTTCTTTTATACTGATATCTATGACATCTGATTTTTTCATTCTGGCAAAAACCGTAAAACCCACGTCTGCAGTTCTTACTATGTCGCCTACGTCGGCGGTTTCTCCTCCGGCCAGGTGCATTTGAACTCCATGACTGGCCAACAAGGCAGCAAACTTGGGAGCAGCACCTATCAGTGTTTCTAAAACTTCACCGGGTACAAGGGTCTTGTTTCTTCCAATGGTAGAGGATACTATGAATCCATTGGTGCAGCCTGAACAGGCCATGTCATCGATATTCATCACTAGGGCGTCCTGGACAATTCCCTCCCAAACGTCCAGATCACCCGTTTCTTTCCAATATAAATAGGCTAAGCTGGTCTTTGTTCCGGCGGTATCAGCATGCATTAAATTACAATAATCAGCATCACCAGCCACCACATCGGGTAAAATTTTACAAAATGCATTGGGAAAAAGTCCTTTATCCAGGTTTTTTATTGCTTTTGTGTACTTCTGATTTATCTGCCGAAACTCCCCTTTGTTCATATCTCCTGAAGACATTTTGTATTATTTTTTGCAAATATAGCTCCCAAAGCAATCTAAATTGGCTCTTCCATAGGGGAAATATGTAAAAAAATTGTCTTATATTCAGAAATATTTGTCAACTTTACATCAGTTTGGACAGTATTTCCTCTCTTGAGTTAGGTCATTTCTGTTCGTTTTTATTCTCCCATTTTATGATTTTGTAAAACATTGAACCGAAACTTCGTTCCTGGATGATAATATATTATTTTTGTTAATGTGTTTTTAAACTTTGGCATATAAAATATTGTTAGGGGGTTAAATAGGGGTAACAGGGGAAATTTTTTGTCGTATATATATAATATTAAAGATTTTTGTTCGTTTGAATAAAAACGACAACAATCAAGAACTTTAAATGAAATACAAAATGAGAAACACTTTATTAATGGCTGCGTTTATGATGACCACCTTGGTAGCCATGGCTCAAGGAACCGTTGGATTTAAAACCAGTATAGGCATCATCCCAACCCGTCCGGAATCTGTATATGCAGGAAATGAAAATGATTATGTAACCCATAAGATAACGTTTGCCAATGCTACACCTGTTTTCGGTGCCGGTATCTATGCCAAAAAGGTAATGGGATGGAGTTATCTTCAGGTAGACGCTTTATTTAGTTCTTACAGCCTTGGCTTTGATCAGATTACTTACAACACAAGAGATATACAACCTAAAAGGGTAACCGAGAATTGGAAAAACCTTGACCTCGTTATCAATGCAGGTATAACTTCAAATAATGTCAGATTGGGATTCGGCCCCGTATTTCACTTCTTGGCTGACCACACTTCTGCTTTCAACGAAATTCCTACCTACGTAGAAAAACTAGCCCCAATGACCTATGGTTTTTCAGGTGCTGTTGGCTACGATATAGGCAACCTGGCCATTGATTTAAGGTATGAAAATGCCCTTACAACCATCGGAGACCACGTATTTTTTGGTGCCGCAAAATCAAAATTTAAGACAGGTGCAAATCAAATCTCACTGTCTGTAGGATACGGCTTCTAAGCAAAGCCCTTTCAACTAAGCTACCATTTTAAATAAATACATGGAAGGCCCGTTTACGGGTCTTTTTTTTTTGTGCCTGACCCAGACCCATTTTGTTTATTTAATATCCTACCTTCGTCGTGAAAAAGTCGAATTTTAATGCTGCTCTTTTGTATCCTGTTAAATGTGGTTGTTGCCATCATCTTTAAGGTTTTTCCTCGGTTTAATATCGATGTTAAAAGAGCCATTATTGTCAATTATTTTACCTGTGTGGCAACGGCTTGGGCAGCTGATTATGCTGAATTCAACACCCACCTGCCCCTGGTTAAAGACTTTGTGGTATGGACCCTGCCAATGGGCATTCTATTCTTCATGGTTTTTTTAGTCATTGGCAAAACGGTAGCCACTTATGGTGTGCTCGTGGCTACTACCTCCCAAAAGCTCTCCCTCATCCTTCCTGTGGCCATTGCCCTTCTTTTTTTGGTGAACCACTTACCACTTGGAAACTACCGGGTTTGCTGGCAGCGATTGGAGCCGTCATTTATATTAATGCAGATGGAAGCCCCCGGCTGCCCAAATGGAGTACTTTAACAGCCTTGTCACTACCGCTTCTCACCTGGCTGGGCTCAAGTGCAGTAGACCTTAGTCTTTTTCTTTCTGAAAAATACCAGGCAGCCCATGGTCACAATTTGCTGTTTACAGCCTCACTCTTTTTTTTTGCTGGCCTGAGTGGCTTACTTTTTGTGCTGTTACAAGACCTTAAAACCGGCTCTTCATGGAAAAAAAAGGACATCATAGCCGGAATTTGCCTGGGCATCCCAAATTTTTTTTCCATCTACCTGATTGTAGTCCTGCTTTCCGACGGATGGCAGGGAAGTATTTTGTTTCCGATGCTGAATGTGGCCATCATCTTGATTACTACCCTGGTTGGGTTATTTGTGTTTAAAGAAGACTTCAATCAGAATAGAAAAGCAGGTATCATTTTAGCCATTTTAGCTATCATATTACTTTCACTGCCATGGAAATAAAAGGCGACGTTTTTTATACCATTGCAGAAGCTGCCATCACAGACACACGAGAAAAGGCCAGCAAATTTATTGCCTATGCATACCCGCTCCAGGATGAGACAGAAGTGGATGCAAGACTGGGGGCTTTATGGAAGTTACATCCCAAGGCTACTCACATCTGTTATGCTTACAAGCTGGGGTCAGAAGGCAATCGATTCAGGATGGTAGACGACGGAGAACCCTCCAACACGGCTGGCAAGCCTATTTATGGTCAAATTTTAAGTCGAGGACTTACAGATACAGCCGTCTTTGTGGTGCGTTACTATGGAGGTACAAAATTGGGTGCATCAGGACTCATTTCTGCTTATAAGGAGGCTGCATCTGAGGTGTTGGACCTGGCAGGCAAAGTAGAAAAACAAGAATTGATGAAAGCCCTTTTTATCATTGATTACGCAGAAATGGGCCAGGTTTTGAATGCATTAAAATTGGTAGACTTCGAAATCATTGATAAACACTTTGAAGAAATGGCCGAGGTAGAAGTGACATGCGGCCTTGCAGATTTTGATCAAAAATGGCATCAACTTAAATGTCTATTACTTGCTTTACCCGATGAAATGGTAAATGAAAAAACTACGGTGCCATTCTGCCAATTGAAGAGTAAAACTATTTTCAGGCCATGATCAAATTAGGAATTACAGGGGGCATTGGCAGCGGCAAATCGACAGTATGCAGCATTTTTGAAATGTTGGGCGTGCCTGTATATTATGCCGATGACAGAGCCAAACAAATCATGACAGCCAATAAAGAAGTTAAAAAAGCCATCATTGATATTTTTGGTAAGCAGGCTTATTTTTTAAATGGCCGTATCAATCGAAAGTACATCGCTGAAATCATCTTTCAACAACCTGAAAAAAGGAAGCTTTTAAATGCCATAGTACATCCGGCAGTGCTCGAAGATGGCCGTAAATGGAATGCATCCCAAAAGCTGCTGTGACACTTAAAGAAGCTGCCTTGCTTATCCAATCTGGCAGCTATAAAGAGATGGACTATGTAATTTTGGTCACCTGCCCCCCGGATGTTAGAATACCCAGGGTTATGAGGCGAAACAAGATGTCTAAACAAGAAGTTCTCAACAGAATTCAAAGTCAGATGTCAGATGATGAAATGAGGCAATTTGCAGATTTTATTATCCACAATGATGGAAAGGTATCTTTGATCCATCAGGTATTGAACATTTACCAGGCGATTATCAAAACAAAATAAAAAAGCGAAACCCAACTCAGTGGATCTCGCTTCTTTTTATTGATAAGGTTGATAACCTAGAGGTGTTTTAAAACTTCTTCTTCGAGATTATACCTAGGGTCAATAGCGGCAATCTTTCCGTTTTTGTCTACTAAAAATGTTTTAGGAATGGATGATACACCGTAGGTAGCTGCTGCAGTACTATCCCATTTTTTAAGATCACTCACGTGTCCGTTCCATGTAAGGTTGTCCTGGGCAATAGCACCCAACCACCTTTCTTTTGACCTGTCTAAATTTTGTTGAATTTGACTTGCATCTCCCTGCATCGAAGCCCGTGTTCTATTGTCCACACCATCCAACGATACACTAAATACATCAAATCCCTTTGCCTTGTATTTGTTGTATATTTCTACCACGTGTGGATTCGCTTTGCGACAAGGTCCACACCAGCTGGCCCAAAAATCTATCAATACCACCTTGCCCTTATAGTCTGACAATTTTTTGATTTTACCATCAACACCTTCCAGGGCAATTTCCGGTGCATCCATGCCCAATTGTATCTTAGAAGTAGCCATCCTTCTGGCCGCTTGTTTCATCAGTGAAGACGCAATGGTTTCATATTCTGCAGCGAAGTCTACTCCTGTTGCTTTTACCCGAGCTGCCACTTTTTGGTGCAACTCTGCAAATTCTTCTCTGAAGGTAAACATTCTCGAAGCAATCATAAAGGAAACCATAGGGTCAGCTTCCTTCTCTGCCAACTCTGTCAATCGGGTAAGATCTATGTCTTTCCTTACGAATCCCTGGACAACCGCCAAAAACTTTTCTGTAAGCTTGGAGCCGGTTACCTTGTAATCCATGTTTTGTAAAGTATTGAGATCACCTGTAATCACTACATCTTTTTCTGAACCATCAGAAATAAATTCTAGTGATTTAGCACCTAAGGTGATTCGATAAATCCCTTTTTGGATTCCTTCCGGAAGTGAAAAAGTGAAACTGCCATCGGCACTTGTTTTTTCTGCTGCCAGTCTTACATTGCTGGTCGTACTCAGTCCCACCCTGTCAAGAAAGATGCTCATGTCTCCGGCATTCTGAATTTTACCGGATACTGAGGTTCCATTCATGGCACCACAAGCAACAAAAATGCCTGCAAACAGGAGAAACAAATAAATGAATCTGAAATTCTGCATGTATATCACTAAGTTTTATTGTTTACGATTCTATGAGTTGCCCCAAATGATTTTGATAAACGGATTTCCAATCTGAAATGTTGCCCAAATCGAGGTCTTCAAATCGGATCTTACTTCCGGTAACTCTTCCCACTTCAACAAAATTTATATTGTTTTGTCCCAATAAGTCAGTTAAACTATTCTTAAATTCCTGAGAAATACTAACCACCACCCGGCTTTGAGATTCACCCAGCAAAAAAATGTCATTTCTGACCATTCCCGGATTGTTGATTTCAAAGCCCTTATTGTGCTCAAAACAACTTTCCAACAGGTTCATAAACAAACCTCCTTCTGCTATATCGTGCACAGATTGAACTTTGGTTGTTCGGATGATCTGTCGTACCAATTGTTGAAGGGCAAATTCCTCTTCAAGCTCAAAATACGGACACTTGCTATCCTTGATTCCTAAAATATTTTTAAGGTATTCACTTTGGTTGATATCATCTCTCAAGGTGCCAATAACAATGATGGCATCTCCTTCATTCTGGAAAGAAAGACTGGTGAAATGATCCATGTTGTGAATCAGGCCAATCATACCAATGGTAGGGGTAGGGTTGATGGGTTCAACCCTGTCATTGATGACCGATTGATTGTAAAAACTTACATTTCCGCCTGTTACCGGGGTATTGAACTTTTTACAAGCATTTCCCATGCCTTTTACAGCATGGACAAATTGCCAATACACTTCTTCGTTGTACGGATTGCCAAAATTGAGGTTATTGGTTACGGCTAATGGCTCTGCCCCTGTGCAAACCAGATTTCTGGCTGCCTCGGCAACGGCTATCATGGCACCTTTTTCAGGGTCAGCATAAACGTAACTGGAGTTACAATCTACCGTTGCTGCAATGGCCTTACCATTTTCTTTAATTCGAATTACAGATGCATCTGATGCCGTGTTGGTGGTGGCCGTGTTGGTTCTTACCATGCTATCATATTGCTCGTAAATCCATCTTTTACTCAATAAGTTCGGAAGCCTGACAAGTTGGTTCAATGTTGCCATTAGGTCATCCGGTGCGGGGGTATTACCTGAATTGTAATCTTTTAATTGATCTATGTAAGCCGGACGGGTATAAGATCGGTCATATACTGGAGCTCCTCCACCCAAAACCAGGGGTTCAGAAGGCACATGGGCTATTCTCTCTCCATTTTGGAAAAATTCTAGCATGCCTGTATCGGTCACATGCCCAATTTCGGCACATTCCAAATCCCATTTGTCAAATACGGCGATTAACTTATGCTCTTCTCCTTTTTTACAGACGATCAGCATTCGTTCCTGAGATTCTGAAAGTAAGATCTCAAACGCCTGCATATTGGCCTGGCGGGTGGGCACTTTGTCGAGGTCAATGACCATGCCTGTTCCTGATTTGGCACTCATCTCTGATGTCGAACAGGTGATTCCAGCGGCGCCCATGTCTTGCATGCCCACGATAGCCCCTGTTTTGATTGCTTCCAGGCTGGCTTCTAATAGTAGCTTTTCCTGAAAAGGATCACCTACTTGAACAGCAGGCAAATCTTCTGCTGAGTTTTCTGTCAGGTCAGCCGATGCAAAAGTAGCACCGTGAATTCCATCTTTACCGGTGGCCGAACCAACAATAAAGACAGGGTTTCCCGGTCCATCCGCAATTGCTGAAACGGTTTCACCTTTTTTTACGGTACCAATAGACATGGCATTCACCAAAATATTCTGGTTGTAACATGGGTCAAAATAAACCTCACCTCCTATAGTGGGTACCCCTAAGCAATTGCCATAACCTCCAATTCCACTTACAACCCCTTTTACCAAACGTTGGGTATGTGGCAATGAAAGGTCACCAAAACGAAGTGAGTTTAAAGCGGCTATGGGTCTCGCTCCCATGGTAAATATGTCGCGGTGAATTCCTCCTACTCCGGTTGCTGCACCCTGATAGGGCTCAATGGCGCTGGGGTGATTGTGAGACTCAATCTTGAAAGCACAGCCAAGGCCATCACCTATGTCAACCAAACCGGCATTTTCTTCTCCGGCGCCCACAAGCAGACATTCTCCTTCACGGGGCAGGGTTTTTAGGTATTTAATGGAGTTTTTATAACTGCAGTGCTCACTCCACATAACTGAAAAAATGCTCAATTCAGTGAAATTGGGAGTCCTGCCAAGAATGCTGATTATTTTGTCAAATTCTTCAGGCAATAGTCCGAGTTTGCCTGCGGTTTCTACAGTTACTTCTGTGTTTTTATTCATTGTAATGATTACTTATCCTGATTCAGTGCTTGCTTTTCCAAACAAGTGAGGATCATATATAAATTATTGATAATGCAAAAATAAGCTTTTCCCCAAACAATTGCTAACCCGGAAACAAGGCCTTTTCCACATGTTCACACAATAAGTGACCAAGGTGCATGTAACCTTCCTGAATTCTCGGGGTATCGTGGCTGGGCAAAGCCAGTAAAAGATCACAGTTGCCCATTAGTTTTCCACCTCCTTTTCCGGTAAATGCTATGGTTTTTACCCCTTTAGATTGGGCTGCCTCAACGGCCAGCAGGATGTTGGGAGAATTTCCACTGGTTGAAAATACGATCAATACATCACCGACATTCGCCACTCCTTCAATCATGCGGGAATAAATCACTTCGTAGCCGAAATCATTGGCTACTGCAGTGAGGTAAGAAGTATTGCAATGGAGGGCTTCCGCATTCAATGCCATCCTGGTTTTGTAAAACCTCCCGCTCAGTTCGGCTGCCAAATGCTGGGCATCTGCTGCACTCCCGCCGTTGCCGGCAAACCACACTTTTTTGTTCTTTTGATAAGCTTCAACCACCATGGCAATGGCTGATTCAAGATTTTCCAGCAGCGCCTGATCCCCGGCTATAGTGCCGTAAAACTCAATCTGTTTTTCAATTTGGTTCCTAATTGTTTTTTGTAAGTCCATGATGTTAAGTATGAAGACCAAATTGCAAAGGTAGGCAATTCCAATTATACCATTAGGGGGGCAGGCCAGCATCATTATCAGTCAAAATTTTATATGGATTTTACCGATTTTGAGTCTATATGTTGTATCTTTGTACGGATAACAAAGGGTTGTTTGCAATAATATTTTGTTTCCTGACCCTGAGAGGGTATTACATCGATTTTAAAGAATTATCCAAAATTTTCACATGAAAAATCATCTTATTTCAGGAGGCTGCGGCTTTGTCGGCAGGAAGATGGTCAAAAGGCTTTACAAAACAACCCAGGATCGGATTGTATTTATTGATGACCTTTCCGTAGGCAGAGATCCTGAAACCTGGCTAGACCTTCCTTTAGTCAGTGCCGAGGGCAATAAAAAAGTGTTTGGTGAAAATGAAAGATTGATTTTTATCAAGGCCGACTTTCAGGAAATTGTGCGTAACATGACCAAAGATCCCAATTGGTTATCAGAAACCTATGGGATTTCGGTATCACAATGGGCTGATGTTTTTCATTTTGCTGCCATTGTTGGCGGAAGAGCCATGATCGACGGGGATCCAATGAAAGTTGCTACAGATTTGGCCATTGATGCAGAGTTTTTCTATTGGGTGACCAAAGCAAGACCTGAAAGGGTGCTGTATCCAAGTTCCAGTGCGGCTTACCCTGTCAGCAAACAAACCGAACAAAATACCATCCAGCTCAGAGAATCAGACATCGACTTTTCCAATATGGGACAGCCCGATATGACTTATGGCTGGACCAAACTCACGGGCGAATTTTTAGCAAAAATTGCTCACAGCCACTATGGCATCCACATCACGTGCATTCGCCCATTTTCAGGCTATGGTGAAGACCAGGATTATTCTTATCCGGTGCCAGCCATTGCCAAAAGGGCAGTATTTAGAGAGAGTCCATTCGAGGTGTGGGGTACTGGTCACCAGGGCAGAGACTTTGTGCACATCGAAGACGTTTTAGACTGTACCTTACTGGCCATGGACAAAATAGGGGATGGTACTGCCATCAATATTGGCATGGGCAGGTTGACCAGTTTTAGAGAAATCATCGGCATCTTTTGCAGTATTGCAGGGTACGAGACAGAAATTAAATGTCTGTTGGATAAACCGGTAGGTGTACACAACAGGTATTGCAGCATGGATTTTGTGGAAGAAAAGCTGGGATGGAAGGCCAAAATTTCACTTGAAGAAGGCTTGAGAAGGGTCTACAACGCAGTTGCCATCAAAGAAGGAAAGTCAACCGTTGCATGAAAATAATATGTTTTGGTCCCGGGCCCGCTTTTAAAGGGGGCATTTCTAATTACAATACATCATTGGCCAAGGCGCTGGCTACTTTTGAAGGGGTCGAGGTATCTATCGTGTCCTGGACCCAACAATATCCCGGCATAGTACCGCGCGATTTTAAAGACAGGGTCAGTCAAATGAATTTTTTGGAAGGCACCCAAATCCGCACCCACTACCTAACCAATTACAACAACCCTTTCAGTTGGGCAGAAACGGCAAGTTTTATGGCGTCTCAAAACCCCGACATAGTCATTTTTCAATGGTCCATTGCCATTCAGGGTCTCCCTTTAAACAGCATCATTCGCCAGTTAAAAAAGAAGAGCAAATGTGAGGTAATCGTAGACCTTCACTTTGTCATCCAAAAAGAACAAAGCACCATTGACCGAATTTTCACAAAAATGGGCATTGGTGGCGCACATAGTTATGTGGTTCATGCTTTAAAAACATTTGAAGAACTGAAGACACTTTATCCTTCGAGGAAGTTTTTCCTGAGCATGGATGGTAGCAGATCTGTCAATAAAGAGGAAACTACGGTTATTAAACTTTTTCACCCTATTTATGATTTATACAAGCCAGATCCGGCTTTTGATGTGGAAGCGTTTAAAAAAGAGAATGGGCTTGCTGAAAAGGTCATCTTGTTTTTTGGTTTCATCAGGAAGTACAAAGGACTTCACCAGGTTATAGAGGCATTTAATGAGGTAGCAAAAAAGCGAGAGGATGTGAGCCTGCTGATCTGTGGAGAATCTTTTTGGAACACTCTGGATCCGGGCAATTTTACCACCAGGGTCAAAAAAACAATCTTTGGCCTGGCTAAAAAAGTACTGTTGCGGAAAGCCGATGATGAAGCCAATTACCATCCTTTGGAATTAATATCCCAACTGGGTTTGGAAAAAAGGGTAGTGGTCTTTAATCAGTTTATTCCCAACGAGGATGTCCACAAATACTTCCAGGTTAGTGATTGTGTGGTTTTATACTACCTTACTGCCACACCTTCCGGCATAGAATCGCTGAGTTACAACTTTGATCTGCCTATCCTGGCTACACGGGTCGGTCATTTTCCTGAAACCATTGAAGAAGGAGTCAATGGCTACCTGGCCGATGAAGACCTAAAAAGCAGGGTTGAAACGATGGAAAAGATGTTGGACGAGCCAATTGACAGGTCAGGAGTAGCTAAAATGAAGGACCATGTGAGTTGGAAATCCTATGCCGAGGCCCTGTTAAACAGGAAATTTGGGGCATAAAGGACTGATAACTAAATGTTACTGCATTTTTAAATAAAATATTTGTCAGAATAAATATTTGGCTTATCTTTGCACTCTCTTTTGAGAGAGCTTCAGAAGGAAAAGCTTAAGGCTCCGTAGCTTAATTGGATAGAGTACCTGACTACGGATCAGGCGGTTGAAGGTTCGAATCCTTCCGGAGTCACTAATAGAAAAACAGAAAATCTATTTAAAATGTCAAAGGTTTGTCAATTGTCGGGAAAATCAGCCATGAAAGGCAATAAGGTGTCCCACTCCAATGTAAAGACAATTAGGAAGTTTCAACCTAACTTGCAAAAGAAGAGCTTTTACATTCCTGAAGTGGATAGGCGGGTAACATTAAAAGTTTCAACTCATGCGTTGAGGACCATCGACACGTTCGGCTTATATGCCTATTTGAAAGAATTGAACTCCAAAGGTGTTGACACCGGAGTGAAACTATAATCATAGGAAAAAAGAAGATTTACGATGGCAAAGAAATCAAAAGGTAACAGAATCCAGGTGATCCTCGAGTGCACAGAGCACAAAGCATCAGGTATGCCAGGAACATCCAGGTACGTTACTCAGAAAAACAGGAAAAACACTCCTGACAGGATGGAATTGAAAAAATACAATCCAATCCTTAAAAAAATGACTGTTCACAAAGAAATTAAATAACGAGAGATGGCAAAAGTTTCGAAAAACGCGAAAGTTGCGCAAAGGGCTGCCAACGCAGGTTCCGGTAGGGACTTCGTTAAAGTAGTCAGAAGTGTGAAAGATCCGGTTACCGGAAGGTATTCTTACAAAGAAGTGATCATTCACAAAGACAAAGTCAAAGACTATTTCGAGCAAAACAAGTAATACCTCTGGTATTATTGTGAAAATATTAATCAGGGCTTTTTCTTTGGGAGAAGCCCTTTTTCTGTTTTTATTAAAACCTACGCACAACCCATGAGTTTTTTTAAAAAGTTTTTTACCCGGGAAAAGGAAGAAGATCTCAACAAAGGTCTTGAAAAAACAAAGACCTCTTTTTTTAGCCAGGTCACCAAGGCCATTGCTGGCAAATCAAAGGTAGACGAGTCTTTTCTGGATGATCTGGAACAAATCCTGATCTCCGCAGACGTGGGGCTTTCCACTACGGTAAAAATCATTGAAAGGTTAGAGGAGCGTGTTGCCAGAGACAAATACCTCAATACCGAAGAGTTAAATCAAATCCTTAAAGACGAAATATCGGTCATCCTGGAAGAAAACCAGACCGATGATGTAGAGGATTTTGAATTTCCTGAGGCCAATAAACCTCATATTGTATTGGTGGTAGGTGTCAATGGTGTAGGAAAAACCACCACCATTGGAAAACTGGCCCATCAGTTCGTAAAAAAAGGCAAATCAGTCGTTTTAGGAGCGGGCGATACTTTTAGAGCTGCCGCTGCTGATCAGTTAAAAATTTGGTCAGAAAGATCGGGTGCTCAGTTTTTTTAGCAAAGGCATGAATGTGGATCCGGCCTCCGTTGCTTATGAAACGGTCAATTATGCCATCCAAAACAAGGTAGACCTCGCCATTATCGATACCGCAGGAAGGTTGCATACCAAAAAACACCTCATGGATGAGCTTACCAAGATCAGAAAATCCATTGATAAAAGATTACCGGGCGCACCGCACGAAGTAATCCTGGTGCTGGATGCTACCACCGGCCAAAATGCCATCGAACAAGCCCGCCAGTTTACCGAGGCTACTGATGTAACAGGACTGGCACTCACCAAATTAGACGGGTCTGCCAAAGGAGGCGTGGTCCTGGGAATCTCAGACCAGTTTAAAATTCCGATCCGATTTATTGGTGTAGGAGAGGGCATGGACCAACTTCAGGTATTCAACAGGAAGGCGTTTATTGACTCACTTTTTAACTGATTTAGATAATTACAGAATTTTCTTTTGAAAATTAAGAAATATACCCCGTGGTAAAGTAGATAATACCGTGGGGTTTTTATTTTATTGTTAAATATTTTGGAAGAATACATTAACCATTGGCTGTTTCCGGACCCAATGTAAATTTAATGTTAAGTCATACAGCTTAAAATGGGCTCAATGTTAAATTATTGTAATTTTTATCTTCACTAGGTATTACCTTTTAGGTGGTAACAAAGCTTTGGCCTACCTTTGCACAAACAATTAAACCAACATGCCACTCCAGTCTTTTCTCCGTTCATTTTTATCAAAAGACAAGATCTTTTATAGTCTGTTTGAACAAGTAGTTCATGAATTGAATGTCATGGCTGATACCCTCAAACAACTCTCATACGAAACCAATTACGAAAACCAGGTTAAATTGGTGGGCATCCTAAGAGAAAAAGAAAAAGCCAATGATGTACTGGTAGCAACGCTTTTTACTGAATTAGGGAAAAATTTCATAACCCCTTTTGATCGTGAAGACGTTCACTCTCTGGCCACTGCTTTAGATGACATTTCTGACAACATATTTACAGCAGCTAAAAAGATCACGCTTTATAAAGTGAATCCGACGGAACCTGAGTTTCAAAAAATGGCCGAATTGATTTGTGATTGTTGCATGCACGTCAGCAAAGCCGTCATCGAACTCAAAAACATGAAAAACATGCGGTTGATGACAGATTCAATCGCCATTATTAAGGAAATTGAAAGTCAAAGCGATGATGTTTTTGATGGTGCCGTTCAATACCTATACAGCAGTCCTGAGGTAGACGCCAAAGAACTTATCAAAAGAAAAGAAATATACTCCAAATTGGAAAGTGTAACAGACAAGTGTGAAGACGCTGCCAATGTGGTAGAAAGCATCATTGTCAAGTATGCATAATCTGATCAAACCTCATTTTTAAGCTAAAACCAAGCACTAAGGATCATGAGCTTATTGATCGTTATTATCCTTCTGGCATTGTTGTTTGATTACATCAATGGCTTTCACGATGCGGCCAATTCAATTGCTACCATCGTTTCCACCAAAGTGTTGACCCCTTTTCAGGCTGTTGTGTGGGCTGCATTTTTCAACTTTGTTGCCTATTTTATCTTCCAGGACCACGCCGTTGCCAACACCATTGGTAAAACAGTTCATGCAGAGTACATCACCCTGGGAGTGATCCTGGCCGGTTTATTAGCCGCCATTTTTTGGAATTTGCTTACCTGGTGGTTTGGCATCCCTTCCTCATCTTCACATACCCTCATTGGGGGTTTTGCGGGTGCTGCCCTTGCTCATGCAGGTATGGGAAAAGGCTTTGATTCAGTTTTCAATGTGGTTGAATTGGGTAAAATTACCCAAATCGTTGCTTTCATTTTTCTTGCCCCCATCATAGGTATGATCATATCCATGTTTATTACCTTTGTGACCATGATGCGCAACTTTTGGTTAAAAATTGCCATCATTTTAGCAATGGCTGCTGCTACGTTTGTTATGTTCGATCATTTTGAACAAAATAAAATGACAGAGGCTGTTGAAAAATTTTACAAGGTCGATAAATTAAAAAAAGCGGTTAAAAAAGACCCTACCAAGGCCGTAGAGTTGGAAGAAAAGAAAGCATTGGTTAACAAGATCGAGCCGCTTATTTATGATTACGACGAATTGGGTGCTGCGAATATTGCTGCCACAGTGGTCAAAGAAATTGATGCGACGGCAGATGCGAAAAAACTGGAAAAAGCGTTGCACAAAGCTGATAACAGCACCTTGGTTTGGGGCATCATGGCCGTAATTGCTATTTTTATTTTAACCTATATTTACGCTGAAAAAATCAAAACTCCCAATGCTTACCGCATATCTGAAATGTTTAAAAAATTGCAGCTGATTTCATCTGCAGCTTTCAGTATTGGCCACGGTGGCAACGATGCTCAAAAAGTAATGGGTATCATTGGTGCGGCTTATGTGGCTACCAACCCCGATTTGTATCCCGACGTTTCTGCAGCCCTAAAAGACCTGCCATGGGTACCACTGGCTTGTTACACAGCTATTGGCCTGGGAACAATGAGCGGTGGATGGAAAATTGTAAAAACAATGGGCACAAAAATTACCAAGGTCTCTGCTCTTGAAGGGGTCTGTGCCGAATCAGCGGGTTCATTCACTTTGTTTATGACGGAGCAAATGGGCATTCCTGTAAGTACCACCCACACCATTACTGGTGCCATCATAGGTGTTGGTGCCTCCAAACGTCTGAGTGCTGTGAGGTGGGGAATTACCATCAATCTGCTTTGGGCTTGGATCCTTACAGTACCGGTTAGTGCCTTGGTTGCAGCCTTGTGTTATGTGTTTATAACCTGGCTTGGAATAGCGTAAGATTAACTTTAATTAATAAATCTGGGAAGTGAATTTGTTTCCCAATATCCGGGTTTCGGATATTCAGATTCATTTCTCCTCAACAAATTTTTGGTATGAATACTTTGTATGCAAGGTCTTGCAAGGCCATTGTAGTGACCTTGTTTTTTTTACTGAGTGGTCTTTCATCTGAGATTGCTGCCCAAGACAAGGCTCCGGAGCCCGCAAAACCTGAAAAAAAATGGTACGAAACCATTCAATTGAGAGGCTATGTTCAGTTTCGATACAACCGGTTGCTTGAAACCAATGACAAGTTAAAATGTGAGCAATGCGACAGGAGCTGGGGTGAAAATGGAGGCTTCTTTTTGCGAAGAGCTCGTTTGGTGTTTTCAGGCAACTTGTCAAAAAATGTTTACTTCTATATTCAACCCGATTTCGCAACAAATGCATCATCCAATAACCAGCATTTTGGTCAAATCAGGGATGCTTATTTTGACATTGGTTTTGATGAACACAATGAATTTAGATTGAGACTAGGGCAAAGTAAGGTGCCATTTGGCTTCGACAATCTACAATCGTCTCAAAATAGATTAGCACTTGACAGATCAGACCCCATTAACAGCGCGGTGGCCAATGAACGTGACCTGGGTGCGTTTTTCTACTATGCTCCCAAAAGCAAAAGAGAATTGTTCTCCAAACTTGTGAAGGATGGTTTGAAAGGCTCTGGTGATTATGGCATTTTTGCCTTCGGTGTATACAATGGCCAAACAGCGAATAGACCAGAAATAAACAATGAACCGCATGTAGTGGCCCGTATTTCTTACCCCTTCTACATAGGCTCTCAGATTGTTGAACCAGGGCTCCAGGCTTTTAAAGGCATCTACACCCTGGGTTCTGATCAGATCAGCACCGGTGTAAACTTTTATTCTGATAAAAGGTATGTCGATGAAAGAGCAGCCTTCTCTTTTGTGCTATATCCTCAGCCTTTGGGTATTCAGATGGAATACAATGTTGGTAGAGGGGCAAAATACGATCCCACTACCGACAGCATTGTCAATGCAGATTTAAAGGGTGGGTACATATTGATCTCTTACAGATATAATGTAGGCAGCAGTACACTTTTTCCCTTTATCCGGTACCAAACTTATTCGGGAGGTAAAAAACATGAGTTGGATGCAAGGAATTACGATATAACTGAATTTAATATAGGAACCGATCTTCAACTTTCTAAAAATCTGGAATTAACTGCAGAATATGTGGTATCCTCCAGAAGGTTTGAAGATCACGGAATCAGAAACAATTTGCAAAAAGGAAATCTATTAAGATTGCAGGCTCAGATCAATTTTTAGGTTTGAGTTGATCTCCACTTATAATTTTTTTGGGGCCAAGATCAAAATGACAGGAATGAAATTTTTTGTTGCCGTCGTAAAGGCTGTAAACCTCAAAATGTAAGTGAGGCTCTGAACTGAATCCTGTATTTCCCGTTCGGCCTATAACCTGGCCTTTTTTTATGGGGTCCCCAACGTTGACTCCTATACCCTTGTACTGCAAGTGATAATACGAAGCCACACTACCATCGGCATGTAATATCTTGATGTAGTTGCCTTCTTTTTCACACCCCTTTTCCAGGCAATTGTGTTGGCCATCCCCTTTGGTTTCCAGCACAATGCCTTCGCGGGCCGCCAAAACATTGCTACCTTCTTTGATGCCAAAGTCTAAAGCTTTTTTATCTGCATGACTAAACCTCCCGCCGTAGCCTTGAATGATCTTAATAGGCTGACTGACAGGTAGGTCATAAACATAATTATCATCGTGGTGGTGACCGGTATTAATGCCTTTTGTCGATTCGTATTGTACATGATAGGCAAATTTGCCTTTACCCGCTTTGAGGGTGGTGAGTTCATGTGTCTTTGCCTTACCGGGTATAACAAAGGCTTGACCCGGGGCACAACCTGGTACCATGTTTTTTAACTGTAACTTTAATTTGATGGTATAGGGCACAGGATCTGTGTTGTCTGCATACAACTTAATCTGGCCGTCTGCCAATTCTTTTTCGTAAAGCTGTATTTGAGATTTACCTGTAACCGCAATATGAACACAGATAATCACTGCCACCCTTATGGGCCACCGTCCCTGATCTAAGTCATTAGTCTTCATCATCAAAGTTTAATAGTCGGGATAGAGGATCTGAAAAATCGGTTTGTGCATTGCTCTGGCTCTTTCCAATCACTTGCGTTTCAGCGAGGCCATGTAACATCAACTCCATATAAACCGGGGTATCTTCAGTATTTTCTATTTGTGTAGCCACCAACTTTTGTAAACCTGCAACCTCATTAAGACTTTTTTGAAAACTCTCTGATGAAGCATCATTCTTCAGCTGAAGGTGGTTGCCAGCTCCAAAGTAAGCTTTTATAACTCCATAAATATCTTTATCCCTTTTGCGTGCCTCCGGATTGGGAAAGGTCTCTAAAAATACGTCCATTATAGCTTCGTTCATCAGCTTCCATGCCACATTGACCGGCCCTTCTTGTTCTCCTTCATATACCAGTTCAATTTTACCCGTCAGTGATGGCAATACGCCGTGGAAATCGGCAATTCTGGACACACCCTGTGCTTCACCATGGATCAACATCCTGCGCTCTACCGCACTCACCAAATTTTCATAACCTGATATGGCCACCCTTGCAGAAACGCCACTTTTGCCATCTACAAATTCACTTTGCCGGGCTTTTATGACCATTCGCTCCAAAATTTCATGGTGAACCGGTGCAATTGTAATTTTTTCTCTCTGTTCTTTTGTCAATCGGGCTTCTTGAAGTGTAATCGCTTTTGCAATGGCAATGTCGGAAGGATAGTGTGTGAGAATCTGGCTTTCAATCCTGTCTTTCAAAGGAGTAATGATGCTCCCCCTGTTGGTGTAATCTTCTGGATTGGCCGTAAAAACAAAAGATACATCCAACGGTAAGCGCATTTTGAATCCCCTGATCTGAATATCTCCCTCTTGCAACATATTAAAAAGCGAAACCTGGATCCGGGCCTGCAAATCAGGCAATTCGTTGATCACAAAAATACAGCGATGAGCTCTGGGTATCAGACCAAAATGAATAACTTCTTCATTGGAAAAACTCAACTTTTGTGTTGCCGCTTTCACGGGATCAATATCTCCAATCAAATCGGAAACACTTACATCAGGGGTGGCTAACTTTTCAACATATCGCTGAGAGCGATGTAACCATAAAATGGGTGTATCGTCTCCCATTTCTGTTACACACTTTCTGCCAAAAGCGGAAATGGGCTGGAGTGGGTCGTCATTGATTTCAGATCCTTCAATGACAGGGATGTGCTCATCTAATAAGGTAACCATTTGCCTGGCAATTTTTGTTTTTGCCTGCCCTCTCAAGCCCAAAAGTAAGATGCTATGTCTCGACAAAATAGCCCTTTCCATATCGGGTAGAACTGAGTTTTCAAAGCCAAGGATACCCTCAAACCTTGAATCGGCATTCCTTAATTTGAAAATGAGGTTGTCTCTAAGTTCATCTTTGATACTTTTTGACTGATAACCGCTCGCCCTAAGGGCACCCAATGTTTTTATCTCTATCACTGTTTTTTGTTTCTCTTTTGTTGTTTGTAATCCATAAATATAAATTCACCCAGGCCCTGAAGTGAGCTGTAAAATGCTTTACCTCCATTGGCTGCGGTAAACTGATCTACAAACTGTATCAAATAGGGGTCTCTGGCAATCATAAAAGTAGTAATCGGGATTTGCATTCTCCTGCAGGCTATCGCCAACGATAAAGTTCTGTTGATGATGGTTCGATCGAGTCCCCAACTGTTCTGATAGTATTTTTTACCCTTTTTAATGCAGGTCGGTTTGCCATCTGTAATCATCATAATGTGTTTGTTCGATGATTTTTTTCGCCTGAGGATGTCCATGGCCAATTCAAGTCCTGCAACGGTATTGGTATGATAAGGTCCTACTTGTAGATAAGGCAAATCTGATAATTTTACTTCCCACGCATCGTTACCAAAAACAATGATGTCAAGGGTATCTTTGGGATATCGGGTGGTAATCAGTTCAGCCAGGGCCATGGCTACCTTTTTTGCCGGTGTTATCCTGTCTTCCCCATACAAAATCATGCTGTGAGAAATATCAATCATCAGCACGGTACTGGTCTGGGTCTGTAAATACCGGTCGTGAACGGCCAAATCTTCCTGCGTAAGTTGAAAATCTGCAATGCCGTGACGTATAAAGGCATTCTTGATAGAAGACTCTGCATCTATTTGTTCGACCGGATCACCAAATTCATAAGCTCTTATCTCCTGACTAAACTCATCGCCAATGCCGGTCTTTGTAGTATTGTGTTGGCCGGATTTTGATTTTTTTAATTGATCAAAAATCTGCTCCAGGGCATCCTGCCGTAAGGCTTTTTCTAGTTTGGTAGTGGGTACTTTTCCGGGTTCACCCACTGAACCATCTCTGAGCAGGCCTTTTTGTTTTAAATCCTGAATAAAATCAGCAATGGTGTAGTTTTCGTGCGTTAGCTTGTATTTTTTATCTATTTCTGTCAACCAGGCCAGGGCTTCATCTACATCTCCGGATGTATGCAATAACAATTCCTTGAATAGGGTAAAGAGCCTGTCAAAGTCACTTTGACCCGGGTCTTCTGTCTGCTCATGAAAAATCCATCCCCTCATTATTCGTATTACCCAATCAAAACGAGATATGGGGTTAAAATGTTTAATCTGAGCCAATGAAAAGGAAATCTACCCATTATACGCTATTTTTTGTCCAGGTCACTGAGTAAAAGGAGTTTATTTTTTATCTTTGATTCCTAAAATTTGGAAATATGAGGCTCCGCATTTTATGCTGTTGGCTTTTCGTTGGCTCATTGGTAATAAGTGGTTGTGAAGATGATCCCATTGCACCGGAAATCAAAAGAGAAAATCTGGCTAAAAATTACAACAATGATGTAATTGTAGCTTATACTGATTTGTATCTGGATATAGAACGTTATTTGCCGGGATTCAGACCTGCTGCCACAGCCCGTGCCCTTGCCTACATCAATATGGCAGCCTATGAAGCCGCTGTACCTGGCATGCCCTATTATGTTTCCAATGCCTTGCGTCAACCTGGTCTTACTATCCCAGACTTACCTGAAAAGGATTTAAAAAAATACCATTGGAACCTGGCAATTAATGCCTGTATGTCCAGGGTAATGGATCATTTTATGATCAATAAAACAACCGAACAGTCAGCCTTGATCAAAGACCTGGAAGCTTCATTTAACAATCAATTGGGGCCCAATGTGAGCCAGGAAACTTTCAATAATTCCCAAAAATGGGGTAGGGCAGTAGCAGAGGCTGTAATTGCTTTTGCAAAATCAGACCTGGAAGCAGAAGCACACATACTAGACCCTCAACCTGCTTCCTATGTTCCTCCAACAGGTGAAGGAAAATGGCAGCCAGAAAATGGAGTAAATGCCTTGTTTCCATATTGGGGCAAGTCAAGGACCTTTGCCAATCATGGCGATCAACTCAATACCCTTCCTCCTCCGGTTTATTCAATAGCTCCGGGAAGTAGGTATTACAGAGATTTTGCTGAAGTAAACAGGGTGGTAACCCAAAGGGAAGGACAGCAGTACTGGATGGCTGAATTTTGGAGTGATGACATTGTTGGCCTTTCATTCAGTCCACCAGCCAGATTATTTGCCATTGCCAATCAGATCGTAGCCATCGAAAACACAGACCTGGAAACCACCTTGCACCTGTATTGTAAGCTGGGCTTTGCAGAAAATGATGGCGCGGTTGCCTGCTGGAAGGCAAAATACGAATACAATGTTGAACGTCCCTTTCAGTTCATAAAAGCACACATCAACCCTGATTTCATCCCCATTCTGGGTGAAGCAGTGGGAACACCCGGCTTAACACCTAATTTTCCCGGCTACCCTTCAGGCCATTCTACCTTTGGGGGACTTGGCGCAGCAGTGCTGGCTCATTTTTTTGGTGAAGATTATTATTTCACAGATCGTTGCCACGAAGGAAGGGATGAATTTATGGGCACGCCAAGAAGTTATTCAACCATCCGCGAATTTGGTGAAGAAAATGCCTATTCCAGGATTTACCTAGGTGTCCACCCAAGGTTCGATTGTGTAGAAGGACTTCGACTGGGCCGCCAAATAGCAAGCAATGTTTTGGCCTACGAACTTCAAAAAGATTAAAAAACGGACGGCATCAAAGGCTATGATGTAATAATGTCTAAGCCGGTCTGAATCAATAGCTCCACCGTCTTTTTGGGATGAGAGCTAAAAGTATTGAGTTCTCTATTGGCAATAATGGCATTGAGTGACATTGCTTTGTGCCCCATCACAGCAGCCATTCCATAAATAGCAGAAGTTTCCATTTCAAAATTGGATATTACCTTTCCGTCCATTTCAAAAGCCCTCATTAAATCCAAAAATCGAGGGGATTTGTTGTTAACTCTTACCGTCCTTCCTTGTGGACCATAGAAGCCTGGCAGTGTTAGGGTCATGCCCTTTTGGAAAGATTTGGGTAGTTTTTTCAACAATGAAGGGGAAGCAGGAGCTACATAAGACATAGAGGGGATGCGCTCCTTTTTTAGTATTTTATCAATGCCCACTTTAATCGGGGCACATTTTTCATCTTCCTGCCTCTCATAAAAATGCATCAGAACATCCAGGCCTATACCGTGGGTGGAGGCTACAAATGAATCAACTGGGATTTCTTTCCTCAATGCACCAGAAGTTCCAATTCTGAAAAAATTCAGGCTTCTTTTTTTCTTGTTTACCTTTCTGCTAGCCAAATCAATATTGGCCAGAGCATCCAATTCGGTAAAAACAATATCAATGTTGTCAGTGCCAATTCCGGTAGAAACTATCAATATCGACTGACCGTTATAATCCCCCATAAGAGAAACAAATTCTCTGACTCTTTGGGTAAAATAAATCCTGTCCAGAAAAGGCTCAAACATTTTCACCCTATCGGGATCCCCTACCAAAATGATGTTATCACATATTTGCTCCGGTAATAAACCAAGATGATAGATACTTCCATCAGGATTCAGAATTAAATCGGCTTCACCAATCATTTTATCTTTCTTTTAATGTCCAAATAAACTAAACTGAATTAAAAATACGGCGACACCAGCCAAGAAGCCAATCGCAGCAAGCCAACTGATCTTTTTAAAATACCAGATAAAATCAATTTTTTCCATGCCCATTGCAGCCACTCCGGCAGCAGACCCAATGATGAGCATGCTACCACCAGTTCCTGCGGTAAAGGCAATAAAATGCCAAACCTTTGAATCAATGCCATCGGTAAACATGCCCATGGATGCTGCCACCAAAGGCACATTGTCTATGATGGCAGATAATACACCCAATAGTATGACTACAATGTCTCTGCTTGGAATTGCTTTTTCAAGACTTTCTGCCATATATTGCAGTGTGCCTACATTGTTGATGGCATTTGATTCCAGGGCCGCTACTGCCAACAGGATGCCGAGGAAAAAAAGGATGCTCGAAATTTCTATTCGCGATAAAGCGCGGTGAGCAGAATATAGATGCTTTTTTTCATGGGTAAAATCATCTTCAGGATGTACATATTCTGACACCATCCACACCACTCCCAATGACAACATCATGCCCAGATAAGGTGGCAGGTGGGTAATGGTTTTAAAAATGGGTACAAACACTATACCTCCCAAGCCCAGCCATAATATTAATCGACTGGACAAGAGTCTCTCGGTTTTAATATCTTCATGAACCGTTTTATCAATTTCTCCTTTAAACACGGGTAAAAAACTGGCAATAAAAAAAGGAACGATAAAACAAACAATAGAGGGTAAGATCAGCCACTCTACCAGTCCTGCCGTTGTTACTTTTTTACCAATCCATAACATTGTCGTAGTAACATCACCTATCGGCGACCATGCACCACCTGCATTGGTGGCAGTAATGATTAAAGCAGCATACCACATTCTTTCTTTGGGATCCTTGATGAGTTTTCGCAACAGGGTTATCAGTACAATGGTAGCCGTTAGATTATCTATGATCGAAGAAAGCACAAAGCCCAGGATGCCTGTGATCCATAGCAGCCTTTTTTTACTTTTTGTATGCACCATGCCCTTTAAAACCTCAAAACCCCTATGCAAATCAATGATTTCTACAATTGTCATGGCACCTATCAGGAAAATTAGGATTTCTGCAATTTTACCAATGTGATGGAGCAGGGTGCCGGTAAAGCCTTCTTCGAGTTGTTCTGTCATCCCTGTGGATGCATTGAAAATATGGCCATGGCTGTCAATTAAATCTACCAAACCTCCATGATAGCCAAGGGATAGAGCAGCCCACATGATGGACCCCGTGAGCAGGGCTGAAACAGTTTTATCAAGTTTAAGAGGATGCTCAAAAACGATAAAGAGATAACCTATTACAAAAAGTAAAATGATGGTAGTGGTCATTAAAATGGCTTTGCTTAACCCGTCAAAGATAAGCCAAAGCTCAGAATTGTGGCCTTGGATTGATATTAATTAATGCTGAATAGCTTACTACTCCTTTTCTGGAAAAAGATGCAATCGTGCATGAAGCAGCAAGGTAATGGTTTTCAGGTCTTTAATCGTTCCATCCTGTACAGCTGCCCAGGCAGCCTCAAAGGGTAGGTGGATGACTTCTATATCTTCCTGCTCTTCTGCCAGCCCTCCTTTGGTGATATTTTCACTCTTTGTATCATAAGGTGCAGTGAAAAAGAATATTTTTTCGGTCTTTGCCCCTGGTGTAGCATAGGCACTAAAAAGAAAGACCGGATTTATTATTGAATAACCGGTTTCTTCTTTCACTTCCTTAATAATGGTAGCATGGGCATCACCATTTTCAATCAGCCCTGCACACACTTCGTACAAAAGACCGTCCCCCCCTTCATTGAGCATGGCTGCCAACCTGAATTGGCGAATGAGCACCACTTCTTTCTTTTCCAAATTATATAACAAAATGGCCGCCCCATTGCCTGTGTCGTGGATTTCCCTTACCTGGGTCTCTGTCCTCCCATCCGACCGGGTATAGGAAACAATATATTGCGCAAATTCAGACCAGATGTGCGATAATTTTCGTTTAAACAATATTTTGGCTTTCATTTTGTGGTACTTGTCCACAAAGATACAAAGGCAGATACGCCTTGGAAAAATATATTAATTTTGCACCATGGTAAAAATCGGTGGAATCAACATTGGGGAGTTTCCTCTCTTACTGGCACCCATGGAAGATGTCAGCGACCCTCCTTTCAGGGCCTTGTGTAAAGAACAGGGCGCCGACCTTATGTTTACTGAGTTTATTTCGGTAGAAGGTTTGATCAGAGATGCCGATAAATCGCTTCAAAAACTGGAAATCTTCGAAGAAGAAAGACCCATTGGGGTTCAAATTTTTGGGGCAGAATACGATTCTATGATGAAGGCCGCTGAAATAGTGGAAAACGCAGGACCGGAAATTTTAGATATCAACTATGGCTGCCCTGTTAAAAAGGTAGTCTGTAAAATGGCGGGTGCCGGTATTTTAAAGGATATACCCAAAATGGTTTCACTGACGGAGGCTGTTGTCAGGTCTACGAATCTTCCCGTAACCGTCAAGACCAGACTGGGCTGGGACGAACAAACCATCTTTATTGAAGAGGTGGCTGAAAGATTGCAAGATGTTGGTATTCAGGGACTTTCTATACATGGGAGGACCCGGTCTCAGATGTACAAAGGGGAAGCCGATTGGACAAAAATTGCAGCAGTTAAGAACAATCCCAGGATCAGAATTCCCATTTTTGGCAATGGAGACATTGATAGTCCGGAAAAAGCCCTTACCTACAAAAACAAATATGGCGTAGATGGTATTATGATCGGAAGGGCCAGCATAGGTCACCCCTGGATATTCAGAGAAATAAAACATTTTTTAGCTACTGGTGAGATTTTAGACCCTCCTACTGTGGCAGAAAGGGTAGACGCTGCCCGCCAGCACCTTGTCAATAGTGTAAAATGGAAGGGACTGAAACTTGGCGTAGTGGAAATGAGAAGGCATTATACCAATTACTTCCGGGGCTTTCCCAATATAAAGGCTTTTAGGGCCAGATTGGTGACTGAAAATGAATTGGAACCCTTGCTTGAAGTTCTCAATGAAATTGAAAAAACCTATTATGGCCTGGACCTTATTCAAGGTTCTGAAAAACCCGAACCAGTTGTTTATGGTTGTGATGGCTGAAATAGGTTGTCATAAGTTTGTTAATGTTTTAGTGTTTAGCAGCGAATAGGGTAAATTTATCATCATATCTACATCGTATTTCAGTTTTGAAACCTCTTTTCATATGGTTGTGGTTACTGTTTGGTCTTCATTTTGTGGAGGCTCAATGTGATTTTAATGGTACCCTCTCCATACCAGACGAAGGAACAACTGGACTTAATTTGTTGATTAGTAATGCTATAAACAATGATTTAGCCGACCCTGCCCAAGGTGTTTGTCAAGTTTTAATCAAGTTTAGACACGATGTAATAGGAGATCTGAACATTAGTCTTTTATCTCCCTCCAATCAGTTGGTTCAATTGGTTGGTTCTGGAGGTACTTCTTCAGGATTTACAGATGGATCTTTATGGGATATCAAATTTACCCCGTGTGTCTCTCCTGCAAGCCCCGATCCCGGTTTTAGCCCTTTTTGGGCCAATGATGAACCATGGCAGGCTTTTCAGCTATATGAAGGCACTTATTATCCCAACTCAGGTTGTTTGGAAGATTTTAATCTTGGGCCTGTTAATGGAACCTGGACCTTACTTATTGAAGATGTGGCAGCATTGGATGAAGGGGCCATAGAGTATTTTTCCATTATTTTTTGTGAAGATTCGGGTATTGATTGTAGTCCCTGTAACCCACCGGGGCAAGCCTATGCGTCAGACTCCATTGAAATTTGTCAGGGAGTAGTTTTTGATGAAAACAAATTGGCTCATTCATTTCTAAACCCTGATCCAGATACCTTCAATTACCAGTTTATAAATCTGGTTTTTGGTTCAACAGGTTATCTCGGTACTAGCAAAGACACTTTAATTTCTTCATTCAACCCCGGAAATTTTAAGCTGTGCCTTTTGGCTTACCATAAAAGTGATTCCACATTCGTTGCCAACCTGCCTTTACATTTTCAGGACACCCTAATCGACAAAATATTGTTGGAAGGAGGTATTTGTGGCCAGGTAAATGATTGTATGAACGTTACCATTCTTCCGGTTGGGGATACCATTGTGGTCAATGAAAACCTTTGCCTTGGTGACACCCTATTTTTTCAAGACCATTTATTTACACAAGAGGGAACCTACCTGGTAAGCGACACCAGTGGCAAGTGTGATACCGTGTATCAATTATGGATTGACTTGTTGGATCTTACTCCTCAAGTCACTTTGACCAACCCATTACTGGATTGTAACCATAGCGAGGTCGGTATTCACCTGGGTGGATTTGCTGATCCAGATAATGCAACTATTGTTTGGAGTACAACCGGGGGCAATATTGTTTCGGGAAGCAATAGCGATAGTGTTGTGGTCAATGCTAAGGGTTTTTATCATTTTGAAATTTCAAATGGTAATTGCGTATATTATGATTCTCTGTTTCTGGATGCTGATTTAGGCTTGCCTGAGGTGACCCTGGTGCCGGGTAACTTGAATTGCGACTCAATCAATACCCTCATCCATGTAAACTCATCTTCCGTTTTGGCAAGTGTCAATTGGTCGGGGCCTATGCCATTTCAGCAAATTGGACTCGATATTAGGGTAAGTTTACCGGGTTGGTATATAGCGGAAATCATCGATCAAAATGGTTGTTCAGTTGTAAAAACGATTGAAATCAACCAGAATGTCATCAAACCTCGACTTCAGTTTGACCTGTTTCCAATCACTTGTACTAATGCCATGGGTAGGATCGGTGTAACAGATTCTTTTAACATAAAATCTGTCGTATGGTCTGGTCCTTCTCCGCAAAATCCTGCTGATATCAATTCTTCGTTGTTACTTCCTGGCTTGTATTCACTTAAGTTGTTTGGCTATAATGGTTGTGATACAACACTTCAGATCAATCTGCCGGATGAAAGGTATGATGTTGATGCTGTGCTTTTGCCGGATACCCTTACCTGCTCAAAAAAAGTGATACCACTAACGGTTTTTTCAGGAAGGGTAATTGAAGATCAATTATGGCAGTTTCCTGATATGTCTTCTGTCAATACAATTAATCCCACAGTTATGTTGCCCGGCATATACCAGGTAACTGTTACAGACAATGCCGGCTGTACAGGATTTACTAGTGTCAACATTGCCATCGATACCCTGGCCCCTGTACTTTTGGTAACAGATAGGTGGATTGACTGCGACAGTACGCAGGTTCGCTTAAAGATTGATAATGCGATTGCGGGTTTCTCATATGAATGGACAGGTCCCGGTTTTTTTAACTCAGTTGCCTCCTCTCCGGTGGTCAATCAGGATGGCAGATATGAGGTGACCGTTACCGATCAAAATGGGTGCAGCAACACGGCATTTATCAATGTATTTTTAAGCCAGGACTTGCCGGATGTGAGTTTTGTGATCGATACCTTAAACTGTTCCCATCCCATTGCAAATCTTACACCCATAGATTCTACAGGCATTGATTTTTTATGGCTGAGCAATAATATGCTCAATTCCCCCAACTTCCATATAGGAAGCGTAGATACTGCAGGCTCTTATACAGTAAGAGTAACCGACAGAAGTAATGGATGTAAGCGGGATTACTTTCTTTCTGTGACCGATGATCGTGTGATTCCATCTTTTAATGTAGTTTCTGATTCGCTGGATTGCGAGAAAAATGTGGCAACACTGAAACTTGAAGGAAATATCAAAGCCAAAATATGGTCATGGACCGGTGATGGCTTCACCTCAATGGATCCCATGCCTCAGGTAGGTGCCCCCGGGTGGTATAGGCTGGATGTAACGGACAGCCTCAATTGTATGTTTGTAGATTCGGTTTTGGTAATTCAGGCAGACGATGTACCAGATGTCAGCATCCTGGGCACCCAATGTGCCGCACGTCAGCAATGAGGCTCTGCTAACCGCCAATGCAGACCCTGTGTTAGTTTTACATGGAAATCAGGTACCTGACCCTGGGTACGGGTAGAACCATAAAATGTGTTTAGTGTCGGCATTTACACAGTCATTGGTAAAGGAAATGGCAATTGTTTTGATACCACCAGTTTTGAAGTCTTTTATGATACCTTGCCCCCCCAACTTTTACCGGAAACAACATTAACTCTTTCCTGCAAGAGAGATTCTGTTGAGTTGAAAGTGACTGCCAATGAATCTTTGGTATCCGGCATTTGGGAAGGACCTTCTGTAACAGGGGTAGACATGGCAAACATTTGGGTTAAACAACCCGGAACATATCGGTACACCGCTCTTGACAGCAGGCTGTATTTCTACCGTTGATATTGATGTAATTGATGAAACCGTATTTCTTACTTTTGATACCCTGGTAAATGAAGTGAGTTGCAAGCTCCCCGGCAGGGTAGAGTTAATTTTTTCAGAGCCACCTACCCAAGTCATTTGGACCGATTCTCCAATAACAATATCCGACGGCACTCTATCCTTTGAAACCACTGAAGCTGGAACTTATAGTTTTGAAGCAATAAATATTCAGGGCTGTGTTACCAAAGGCCAGGTGGTGGTAAACGCAGATACCCTTAGTCCCGATGTCTCAGCATTAATTTCCGGGGAAATTAATTGTACGGATTCTGTGATTACCATTGGTTTTTTAACGCCTTTTCCTGCCGGAACAACAGTGGTATGGGAGGCCGGTGGCCTCCTGCAAGATACCCTTCGGGTAAACCAGGCAGGCACTTACAAGGGAATGGTCACTGCTGCCAATGGTTGTTCCCGTTTCTTTGTGGCAGAGGTTACCCAAAATAAGTCCTTACCGGTTTTTAAAGCATTGAGTGATACCATAAACTGCATCCAAAGTAAAACTGATATTGAAATTACAGGAACTGGCAATTATCAAAGTGTTATCTGGATGGGTCAGTCTGGTGATGTTTACCAGGGTCAAAAAGTTAAAGTTGATAAACCAGGTTATTATTATGTGACTGTGGTGGGTGATAATGGATGCCAGGGCAAAGACACAGTAGAAGTATTAAGCGATTTTTCAATCCCTGAGCTAATACTCGCAGATAGCTTTTACCTGCCTTGTGATGGCACAGGTGTTGCTATGGGGGTAAGTTCATCCAAAACCTTGATGAGTTATAAGTGGGTGGGCATTGATCAGACATTTTTTTCAACAAATCCTTCACCACTTATTTCATTTCCTAGCAGGGTAAGGGTATCGGCAGCTTCTACCAATGGATGCGAAGCGCATGATACAACCCTGGTCGTCTTATCTCCTTTGCGACCCTCTTTTGGAATAAGGGGCGATACCATCGGATGTCAACCCGCCACCGCCACTCTGCTGGCAATCGATGTGATGATGACAAAGTTTTTCTGGATCAATGAGGCAGGCACCCAATTTGTTTCTGATTCGCTCGAAGTTGCTGAGTCTGGAAACTACCGCCTGGTTGTAACTGCCTTCAATGGTTGTTCAGATTCACTTTCATTTTTGTAGTGGTCGACACCCTGCTACCGGTGATTGACCTGACACAATCAAAACCATTAATCTGTCAACAACGACAAATAGAAATCATTGCCAATGTTCAAAGCGCAGGTTCCGACTTTTCATATGAATGGAACACCCTAAATGGCAATTTTACAAGCAACACCAATACACTTTCGCCTTCGGTCAATAGTCCCGGTTCGTATCAGCTGATCGTTGTCAATCCTGCCAACGGCTGTGTGTCTAACCGGGCTTATGACTTGGTTGAAGAGCCCAATCCGATCAAAAAAGTAGAGTTATTAGTATCTGACCCGGTTTGTTTGGGGGATGACAATGGCCATGTTGAGATCTCTGCTGTTGAAGGAGCTTTTTCACCAATTAGTTTGACAGTCAATGGCATGGATGTGCAATCGCCGAGGGTTGAAAACCTTTCAAGTGGTGACTATTTGTTGGGCATTACAGACTCTCTCGGCTGCGTCTGGGATTCATTGATTACGCTAAAGGAGGGGCGTGATGTAAAAATAGTTTTACCCCCGGATACAATGGTTACTCCCGGAGATGAGGTATTGATAATTTATAGCTCCGTGCCTGCTAATCAAAATTGGCTTAACACAGAATGGATCCAGGTGCCCGGCGGAGGGATAGTTTGTAACGATTGTCCTGAATATCGTTTTGTCCCTGAAGAAGATGTAAGTTTGGTGGTGCTGGCAAAAGACAGCCTGGGTTGTTTGGCAAGTGATACTATTTTTATCCAGCTTAATGATGCCGTTGCTCTTTCCTTTCCCAATGTTTTTCAACCGGGGAGCAATGGGGTCAATGCTACCTTCTATATTCCAGAGCAAGCAGGCTTGGCATTGATCGAATTTTTGCGGATTTATGATAATTGGGGGAACTTGGTTTTTTCAAAGGAAAATATGACTCCAGGCATAGCTGAAGAAGGATGGAACGGACTATTGAATGGCTGTCCACTGCAACCCGGAGTTTATGTTTATCAAATGCGGATCCGATTGAATACAGGAAATACGATCTTGATTACAAAAGACCTAACCCTCGTTAGATAGGTGCTTGAGGCAACAAAATGATGTTGTGTCAGTGTAAAACAACATCCTATCTCCATTTGTAAAAATGGACCTATTTGAATGTAAATAGAACCATTCTAAAGTAGGACTTTAAAATAATATTTTGATTATAGACTTCGTTAGGTAAGATTCTTACTTTTAATTTTTTATTTTATCCAGATTCCAAATTATATATTCCAAATTTTTAACACATCATTGGCGAAATCCCCACAATTTTTATATAAATTTGTAACCAAATTTAAGACCGGTATAACCTCATGAATTTAAGCAGATATTTACTTTTTCTTACAGTAATATGCGGGGTAAAAAATTACCCTATCCGCACAGAATCCTTGTAACTACACCGCCGGTTATACCTGTAGTACAGCTCCTATCATATGCGATTTATCATGCCTTGATGGCTTTGTTGGAACTACACCGCTTGCCTCGGCTGTGGTGTGGACCCTGCCAGAGCAACCTCAATATGTTTGTACTACGGGTGGAAATCCTCAAAACATGTCTTGGTTTGCCTTTATTGCGGGATCAAACCACGCTCAGATTACAATTACTCCTTTTAATTGTGCCAACAACGATGGCATTCAAGCGGGCATTTTTGATGATTGCGATTTTTCAGATGCCGTATTTAACAACAACCCATATGCACCTGAATACATAGATTGTGAATCTCCTGATGGTGACATGTCTGCCATTACGTTAGAGTCGTTTAATCTGATTCCAGGTCAGATCTATTATTTTTATGTTGATGGTTATGAAGGGGATGTATGTTCTTACAAAGTAGATATCATTTCTGCAACCCAACACTTTGAATTGCACAATTTAACCTCTTTTACCCAGGGTAATGATACAGTTCAAATTTGCCCCAATACCAGCTACACCCTGGGTGTTGATAGCCTGAAACTCGATATTTATTACTATTGGAAAATTAATCCAGCTACTACCTCCCTTCCTTATGATACTTTTACCAGGCTAGACAGCATTGTGAATTGGACATTCAGGGATACCGGTGAGTACACAATTTCAATGTTTGCCACCAACGGATGTGATATTACCGACACCATTCAAAAGACCTTTAAGGTATATGAGCTCCCTGATGAAGATTTTGGAACCATAAGCCAATGCTCCAATGAATTTCCTTTCGGTGGCCCTCAGGATATTGACCCCAACGGAGATGGTGTCTTTGGTTGGCAGGGGCCCAATATAACGGCACCAGGTCGGGATAGTTTTTTAGTAAATAGGCCAGATGGCTGTTCATTCTGGCAATACATCACCGTAGACCCCTTACCTCTTCAGCCGAGAGAAACCGTCACATTGGTGGATTGTCAACCCTTTGCATATCATGATTTGATCCTTGACGACACCTATAAAAATTTCCCCTATACCTTGCCTGTCAATGACAGAAATGGCTGTGATAGCATGGTTATGATTAATGCCTATATTCCAGTAATCAGTGCCAACCTTTCTCCATCTGCCTGCTCCAACGGAGAAATAACAGTAAGCTGTAGTGCCAATGTTGCCTCCAGCCCAGGTGGTCATGTTTTGAATTATATCTGGAAAGACGAATTCAACAATATTATTGTCGACAATGATGCCAATCCGGCAACCATTTCGAGTAATAGCAAAATAGATCTTAATCTTTCATTTACGATGACAGTTCTGGGAAAGGTTTATCAAATTGACCTTCCCTCGTTACAATTGTATCCCTCGTTAGAATTACCTCTTTCACCACAAACCAATGCCTGGGACCTTGAAATTTGTAAGGATGTACCTACTTCCAATTATTCCGTACAAGGAAGTGCAGGTACCCTCTCTTACGTTTGGACCACCAACAACGGAGATATCATAGATGGCAATGCCACCGGAAATTCAGTCAACATCGATTTTTTAGAAGTGGACAATAATGTGACCATCTGTGCAGCTGCAGTCAATGGTTGTGGTGAAGGCCCTCCGTCCTGCCTAGATGTATCATTTTTAGACAGACCCAATCCTGATTTGCCAACGCAACTAAGCATTTGTGAAGATTCGGTTGTAAACGTTGCCATTCAGAATCAAATGATGGTGGGTGCCACTTACCTCTGGACGGTCAATGGAGCAAATGTGGTTTCGGGCAATCCCAATACTTTTGGTCCACTGGGCTTAAGGTATGCACAACCAGGCAATTACCAGATTACGGTTACAGCATCTAACAAAGAATGTGTGGGTAGCCCGGATGTTGTCAATATTGAGGTTATTCCGGCCATTACACAGGTTCAGATCCAAGCTGTGAGCTATGCCAACAAAGTAGAAGTAAATTGGACACCAGTTCCATGTGTTGCACAATATAAAATTTACAAGGATGGGCTTTATCAGGGTACCACTACATTTACCACCACCATTTTTGAATCGTTAAAACCGGGAGATACTTTTGTTGTCAGAATTGATGCCGAGGGAGTAGGATGTGCTTGTGGCGTTTCAAGCGCCAGCAGCCAGGTTGCCACTCTTTCTTGTGATGAGGTTCAAATTGCCTTATCGGCTCCATCCTATCTCGTTTGCGAACCAGATTGGGGCATAAGTCTACCTTTGTCTTCTGTTTTGACGGGAGCCATGACCAACGGGATAGGACTTTGGAATGGGCCTGGGATTTTAACAAGCAATGAATTTTTACCCAGTCTTGCCGGACCAGGTAGCCATAAATTGTATTTTAATTATGAAGAGTTGGGCTGTGCTTACAAAGACTCTCTGACTATTATCAATATAAAATCACCTGACGCTTCTGTTTTACCCACAGACCCTGAATGTAAGGAAGATGATAGCGGAACCATTGAAGTGATTCCAAGCGCTGCTGGTAGTAATTACAATTATTACCTGGATGGCCAACGGGTGAATGGTCCCATGCTGAGTGGTGTTAGCATTGGCAACCACCAATTAGAAATCATCGATGGCAATTTATGTAAAATAGTTAAATCTGTTGATATCCATCCTCCTACCTATCCAACGGTAAGTTTTATTATGGATGAAGGTCCATTTTTTGACAACCAGAATATTGATATCACTTTGAAGGAGTTGGTAGGTGAACAACAACTCATAGACAGTATCGAATGGTATGTCAATGGTGAGTTGTTCTGTGCCGGCAATTGTTATTCAAGCAGATTTACGTTTGAAGAAGGCGGTACCTATGTTCACCAGGTGATAATTTACTATAAAAATTGCCTGATGGAAGAGCGCTTTGATCTAGTAGTCAAAGACAGCCCTAAGGTTTATGTATCTAATATTTTCTCTGCTTCGGCTTCATCAGGAGCCAATGGGATTTGAAAAGTAGTTACCAACGACCCAACATTGGTCTTACATGAACTTTCAGTATTTAGCAGGTGGGGAGAAAGAATGTATCATAAAACCAATTTCACCATTAGTGAAAATGAAGGACTTTGGGATGGTACTTTCAGAGGACAAAAAGTCCAACCAGGTGTCTATGTTTACCAGCTTACCTACACCAATGAAAAGGGGGAAGAAGTAATGCTAACAGGTGATATTACGGTTGTCCGTTAAAACGCTGGATCTTATTTTTCTCTGAAGAAAATACTGATAGGTACACCACTGAAATTGTATTTCAAACGCAGCTGGTTTTCCAGATAATTTTTGTAATTGTCCTTCACATGTTTAGGATGATTACAAAAGAAAGCAAATGCAGGGTAGGGCAGTGGCAGCTGGGTAACGAATTTTATCTTAATGAACTTTCCTCTGTGTGAAGGTGGCTGGTACCTGTCTATGGCAGCCAACATGGAGTCATTAAGCTCAGAAGTTTTGATTTTCCTGCTTCTGTTTTCATATACCTCCATGGCGATTTCCACAGCTATAAAAATTCGCTGGTTTTCTAACACCGATACTGTAACGATGGGCACGTCTGTAAATGGGGCAATGCGTTCTTTTAAATCATTTTCAAAATCACGCGCTGTATTGGTCTCTTTGTTTTCTATAAGATCCCACTTGTTGATCAGGATGACCAGCCCTTTGTTTTTGCGAGTAATCAAAGACAGTAGCGAAAGATCCTGCGACTCAACTCCCACAGTAGCATCAAGCATCAGTATACAAACATCTGCTTCTTCAATGGTTCTGACGGCTCTGATAACAGAATAGAATTCCAGGTCTTCGTGTACCTTGTTTTTTTTCCTGATGCCCGCAGTATCTATCAAATAAAATTTATGTCCAAACTTGTCATATTGGGTATAAATAGCGTCTCGTGTAGTACCTGGAATATCGGTAACAGTGTTTCTGTCTTCTCCCAAAAGTGCATTGGTAAAAGAAGATTTCCCTACGTTTGGTTGTCCTACCACTGCTATTCTGGGTAAGTCTCTTGCTTCGTTGATGTCGTCGCTGTCTTCGGGTAAGAATTCATTGATAAGATCCATTAATTCACCGGTTCCTGATCCAGTGATGGAACTTAAGAATAAGGTGTTTTCAAAACCAAGCGCCCAAAACTCATTCGCAAGCATATCGCGCTGCGAATTATCAACCTTGTTTACAATACAGATCACAGGCTTTTTGCCCCTTCTCAGCTTATCAGCAATTTCAGCATCGAGGTCAGTGATTCCGGTTGTCACATCTGTCATAAATAAGATGACGGTGGCCTCATCTATGGCAATCTGAACTTGTGATCGGATGGCAGATTCAAAAATATCCTCAGACCCGTGTACAAAACCTCCGGTGTCAACCACAGTAAAAGACTTGGTGCCCCATTCGCTGAAGCCGTAAATGCGGTCACGTGTCACCCCCACTCACATCATCAATAATGGATTTTCTCTCACCAATCAGACGATTGAATAGCGTGGATTTTCCCACATTTGGCCTTCCTACTATTGCTACTATGTTTGACATGGTTTGTTTTTGTATCAGCTTTGTTAATCAACAAAATAGGCAGCTGGAGGATTCCCAACTGCCTATTTAAAAATAATGTCTTAATGAGTTTAGGAATTCTCCTTTGGATTGTTGTCCCTTGGGTTAGGTAGTGTTGCTTTACGCGACAATCTCATCTTACCCGTTTTTGGATCTGTTCCGATGTATTTTACCTTGATATTATCTCCTACTTTCATGACATCGGTAACCTTGTCAATTTTAGTATGAGAGATCTCAGAAATGTGAACCAGTCCGGATTTGCCTTTAAACTTAACAAAAACGCCGTATTCCATTACACTTTCTACCAGGGCATCATAGATGTCACCAACCTGAGGTGTAAAGGTAATTTTATCAACTTCCTCCAAAGCTTGTTTCAAGCCATCTCCATTGGTACTCATAATGGATACAATGCCTTTTTCATCCACCTCTTCAATGTTGATGATGGTGCCAGTTCTAGCTTGAATATCCTGTATGATTTTACCGCCTGGCCCGATTACCGCGCCAATAAAGCTCTTGTCAATTACAATTTCGACCATTCGTGGTGCATGAGGCTTAAGGTCGCTTCTGGTTTCAGCAATGGCTTTACTCATTTCATTCAAAATATGAATTCTGCCTTCTTTGGCTTGAAGCAATGCTTTTTCCAGCATTTCATAAGGCAGGCCATCAATCTTAATATCCATCTGACAACCGGTTATCCCTTTTGCCGTGCCCGTAACTTTAAAGTCCATGTCACCCAAAGCATCTTCATCGCCAAGAATGTCAGAAAGGATGGCCACCTTGCCATCTTCTGCAATCATACCCATGGCAATTCCTGATACAGGTGATTTGATTTTAATACCGGCATCCATCAATGCAAGCGAGCCTGCACATACGGTTGCCATTGAAGAACTTCCGTTGGATTCGAGGATGTCAGATACAATCCTGATGGTGTAAGGATTGTCTGTAGGGAATACTTGTTTCAGAGATCTTGCCGCTAGGTTAGCGTGACCTACTTCTCTCCTTCCCGGTCCCCTTTGAAGGTTTGATTTCACCTACTGAAAAGGCTGGAAAGTTGTAATGAAGAATAAATTTTTCATAGTACTGCTCAAGTGAATTATCAATGAGCAAAGTATCGGTTTTAGAACCGAGGGTTAATGAGGTTAGTGATTGTGTTTCTCCCCTGTTGAAGATGGCTGATCCGTGTGCAGAAGGAAGATAATCTACTTCACACCAGATAGGTCTGACTTGGTCGTTCTTTCTACCGTCCAAACGAATACCTTCATTCAGTACAACGTCACGAACAATTTTTTTCTTTAACTTCTCATATAACTTACCCGCTTCAACTCCCATACTTGACTCATAAGCTTCACCAAGTTCAGCTTGCAGGGCTGCAACAAAGTCTTCTGCTACTTTATCAAATGACTTTTTACGAGATTTTTTATCAGAGGCAGATCTGGCGATAGCATAGATTTGATCGCTACAGGCAGCTCTTACTTTTTCTTTTAATTCTTCGTTGACAGCAACAGGTTCTACCACCCTTTTAACAGTTGCTTTTTCACCCACAAGTGATGCCAATTCTAATTGGGCCTTACAATGAACTTTTATTGCTTCATGACCTATTTTGATGGCCGTAATTAAATCTGCTTCCTGACATTCTTTGGCTTCGCCCTCTACCATCATAACGTTGTCCATGGTTGCAGCAATGATGATGTCAAGTTCTGCGGAAGGTAATTCCTTGCGATGTGGGTTGACTACAAATTCACCATTTATTTTGGCAACCCTCACTTCAGAGATAGGACCATTGAATGGGATATCAGAAACAGCCAATGCGGCAGATGCCGCCAATGCGGCGTAACAATCTGGCATGTTATTTTGGTCTCCGGAAATCAGAGAAATCATGATTTGGGTTTCGTTCACAAAGTCATCATCAAACAATGGACGAATGGCCCTGTCTACCAATCGGGAAATTAATACTTCGTAATCGGACAGTCTGCTTTCTCTTCTGAAAAAGTTTCCAGGAATCTTTCCGGCTCCGGCAAATTTTTCCTGATAATCTACAGAAAGTGGAAAAAAGTCTTGCCCTTCTTTTGGCTTTGATGCAGCCACCACCGTGGCCAGTAACATGGTGTTTTCAATTTTTACCACCACAGAGCTATGTGCCATTGTGGCCAGCTTTCCTGTTTCAATGGTAACTGTTTTTCCGTTAGGTAAATTGAAATTAACGGAGGTAGGAATAATGTTTCCCATAAATGATATATTTTAATTGGTGTGGATAACTTGCGAAGGTCAAACCTCCGTAAGTGGAAAAAAAAGAGAGTGCATTGCACTCTCTTACAGTTGGTTTATTTTCTGATGTTTAGCTTGTCGATCAACGCTCGGTATTTCACGATGTCTCTGTCCTGGAGGTACGACAATAACCTCTTTCTTTTACCAACAAGTGTCAATAAAGCCCTGCGGCAAGAATTGTCTTTTCTGTTGTCTTTAAGGTGTTGTGACATTGCCTGAATCCTGGTGGTGAAAATGGCAATCTGTGCTTCTGTTGATCCTGTGTTGGTTGCAGAACCACCATAAGTAGCAATAATTTCTTGTTTTTGTTCTTTTGTTAAATAAGCTGACATGAATAAAATTTAATAATTACCAATATGCAGATTGTTCTTCAATACTGCCTTAGCGGGCGCAAAGATAGATAAAAATACTGAAAGTGGGTAGAAATTCGCGATAATAATGTAAAGAATAGGCCAGATAATACTAGGGTAATTTTTTCACAATGCTTTGTTAATCAAAAATATAGTCTTATCTTCGCTTTAAATAACCAAACATGCTCATCCTAATACTCGTCCTTGCTACCATGCTATTGGCCTGGTTATCAATGCAGTCTGGTAGAATGATAAACAGATAAATCTTTTTTATTTGTGAACTTGAGGCATTTTGCATTCCTCTTCCGGTTTTTTACCGCAAACCGTACATTCTCCGAATTTGTTCTTAATCAATGGGTTATTAGAGGCGCATGAGCCATGAAATTCCTTCCGGTAAATATGTACCGAATATTCAACATCAATATCCCCAGTCCCATAAGGCCGAAAATGATTGCCAATTGATATAGCATCGTTGCCATCTTGGATTTATTTTACTTTTGCAAAACTACAGTATAAACTCTAAAAACCAGTCATTGTTGCCAATGGAAGACAAAAAAGATGCTTTCGAGCGATTGTTACACATCATGAATGACCTGAGGGCTCAATGCCCCTGGGATAAAAAGCAAACCTTTGCATCCCTGAGAAACCTGACCATCGAAGAAACCTATGAGTTGGCAGATGCCATCTCAAAAGGAGACGTCCCTGGCATTGAAGAAGAAATTGGAGATTTGTTGCTTCACATCGTTTTTTATGCCAAAATGGGGGAAGAAACGGGCGCTTTTGACATCAAATCTGCCATTGATAAGCTAAATGCTAAGCTAATTCACAGACATCCACACATTTATGGCGATGTGGTGGTCAAAGATGAAGAAGAGGTGAAACAGAACTGGGAACGGCTTAAGCTTAAAGAAGGTAAAAAATCGGTGTTGGCCGGCGTGCCATCCGGACTTCCTGCCATTATTAAGGCGTATCGCATTCAGGAGAAATCTGGAAAAGTTGGCTTTGAATGGGAACATAAGAGCCAGGTTTGGCAAAAAGTAGAAGAGGAGCTGGCTGAATTAAAGGAGGCAGAACAGTCGGGCAATCAAGCCCATATTGCGGAAGAATTTGGTGATGTTCTATTTGCCTTAATCAACTACGCCAGATTTATTGATGTAGATCCTGAATCGGCCCTTGAATCCATCAACCAAAAATTCATCCGACGGTTTAATTATATTGAAGAAAAAGCGGGCGAAAGCTTCGATGGCATGGGTCTGGAAGCCATGGATGCCCTATGGAATGAAGCCAAATCTATTGGCTTGTGATGTTTTTTCGCGAGTTTGATGTATTTTCGCACCCGCATTTCATAGGTCATATCGGCCTGCGTTGATTTGCAATCTGATTACAAAATCTGACTAAAATGTTTGATAGTTTAAGTGAAAAGCTGGATGGCGCGCTAAAAATGCTGAAAGGCGATGCCAAACTTACTGAAATTAACATCGCCCAATCGATCAAAGAGATCAGACGCGCCTAGTCGACGCCGATGTCAATTATACCATTGCCAAAGAGTTCACCGATAAGGTAAAGGACAAGGCCCTCGGCTCCGACAATGTATTACAGTCGGTCAAACCGGGTGAGCTGATGGTTAAAATTGTGATGGATGAAATGGTCGACCTCATGGGAGGCCAGGCAGCCGGAATCAATTTTAAAGGCAATCCGGGAGTGATCCTTATCTCGGGTCTTCAAGGTTCAGGTAAGACTACTTTTTCGGGTAAATTGTCTTTATACCTGAAAGAGAAAAAAAATCAAAAAGTATTGCTGGTTGCCTGCGATGTATACCGCCCTGCAGCCATTGACCAATTGTCAGTAGTAGCTGAATCTGTAGGGGTTGAAGTTTACAAAGAAGTTGACAATAAAAAACCGGTAGAAATTTCCAAAAATGCCATCGAGTATGCGGTTAACCAGAAATTTGATGTAGTCATCATCGATACGGCCGGCCGATTGGCGGTGGATGAAGAAATGATGGCAGAAATTGCAGCGATTAAAGAAGCAGTAACTCCTTCAGAAACGCTGTTTGTTGTTGACTCCATGACAGGTCAGGATGCAGTCAATACTGCAAAGGCATTCAATGAAAGACTCAACTTTGATGGGGTAGTACTTACCAAACTCGATGGTGATACCAGAGGTGGAGCTGCCTTATCTATCAAATATACAGTTGGCAAACCCATCAAATTTGTTTCCACGGGTGAAAAAATGGATGCCCTTGATGTCTTCTACCCTGAAAGGATGGCACAGCGTATCCTGGGCATGGGAGATATTGTGTCTCTTGTTGAAAAAGCCCAGGAACAATTTGACGAGAAAGAGGCCAAAAAGCTCGAGAGCAAAATCAGGAAAAACAAGTTTGATTTTAATGACTTTCTTGCGCAAATGAATCAAATCAAAAAAATGGGTGACCTCAAGTCAATCATGGGGATGATTCCAGGTATGAATAAACTCACCAAAGATCTCGATATTGACAATTCCGCATTTACAAAAGTGGAAGCCATCATCTTTTCAATGACCCCGGACGAAAGAAAAAATCCGGAGATCCTCAATATGAACCGCAAAAAAAGAATAGCACTGGGCTGCGGTAAGTCAATCAATGATGTAAATATGTTTATCAAACAATTTGATCAGATGAAAAAGATGATGCAAATGATGAGCACAGGTAAAGGAATGGGCAATGCCATGCAGCAAATGAGGATGAAGCGCTAAAATTTCCGGATTTTTGGAATTATAATATTGGGCATACATAGGCCACATACCTTCCATTTTTTTGGTCTCAGTGTGTTTAAACCGCCAATAGTAGAATTAAAAACCTTATTTTTAGATGAAATTAAAGCGCCGCTGAACCGACAAAAAATGAACCCCAAGTTTAGGTCTTATTAATTTTAGCAATATTATTTGGATAATTTCAATAATTTGAAGCTAAAATTTGTTTTCACCTTTAAATAGCCCCGCCATACAAAATATAATTTCTATATTTATTTTTTTGTGATATAAAATTTCATCTTCTTATATTTGTGCTAAATAAATCTGTAAAACTGTTAAAAATGAGGAAATTTTTACTTCTACTCCTATTCTGTTTTAGTTTGACTCTTGTAAATCAATTGGCAGCGCAATTGCCAAATGGTGCAACTGCTCAGGACTGGACAGCTACCGACCTAAACGGTAATTCTTGGAATTTGTATGACCTCCTTGAGCAAGGGAAACCGGTTGTCATCGATTTTTCTGCAACCTGGTGTGGTCCTTGTTGGAACTACCACAATTCAGGTGTTTTGGAAGAATTGTACAATGAACACGGTCCAAACGGATCTGATGAAATCATGGTTTTTTTCTTAGAAGCTGACTTGAGCACCAATACCGCCTGCCTTTATGGCCCATCAGGCTGTGTTGGAGGTACTCAGGGCAACTGGGTTCAAGGTACTCCTTACCCAATCATCGATTTGATGCCATCAACTTCCTACATCAAATCAAATTATTCCATCGCTTATTATCCAACGCTGTATGCGATCTCTCCGGATAAAAGAGCTTGGGAAGTTGGTCAAGCAGGCGCTGCAACATGGGAAAACTGGATGTTCCAGTCATTCACCATGGCCGTTGAAGGTGACGCTTTTGATGCTCAATGTCCCAATGGTGGAGGTGTTAACCTTACTGTAACAGGTGGATATTTAAATAAGTCATACTCTTGGTCCAATGGCTCAACAGCACAAGACCTGACAGGTGTAAATGCTGGTACTTATTCTGTAACAGTGGAAGATGCCAATGGTTATTTTCTGACTCAGTCTTTTACGGTTGCAGGACCAAGCACCCCACTCAATACTGAAAACTATTCATTATCTGATGTTACTTGTTTCTCTTACAACAATGGAGGAATTTCTGTAAACCCTGCAGGTGGTTATCCAGGATACAGCTACGAGTGGAATACAGGTGACCTTGGCAACGCCATCGATGACCTTTCTCCTGGTGCATATACTGTTACCGTTACGGATAACGTAGGCTGTACTACAGAACAAACTTTTGAAATTACTGAGCCTGAAGCTCTATCTTCATTTGCATTTACAAATAGCGCAACATGTAACAATTCAAATGGATCAGCGACCATCGAGTCTGAAGGAGGAACAGGTTTTCACTTTTATCAGTTAGGAACAGAAAATGCAACTACAAGCAATGTATTTTTTGACCTTGCTCCAGGTATTTATGAATACACAGTAACTGACCTCAACGGTTGTTTTGATACAGGTGAATTTGAAATAGAATCTACAGGTACTCCTGCCGCAGCTGCTGCGCCATCAGGAAGCCTTAATTGTTCTACCACTCAGGTTACCGGTTCAGGTGCCGGTTCTTCAACAGGCAGTAGTTACACCTACTTATGGACCACTACCAATGGAAACATTGTTTCAGGAGCCAATACATTGAATGCCCTGGTAAATGCTCCGGGTACTTACAACTTAAAAGTAACTAACACAACTACCAACTGTTCACAAAACAGTTCAGCTATTGTAACCATGGTTAACAATGGTCCATTGGCCAACGCTGGAGCACCTTCACAGCTCACATGTGCTGTAACAACTACAACCTTAAGCGCGGCTGCATCTTCTGCAGGACCAAATATTACCTATCAATGGTCAACCAATAGCAATGTGGTAGGAACCACGGCCACTATTGAAGTTCAGGATCCGGGAGTTTACAACCTTTTGGTAACTGATACCTCCAATGGCTGTACCTCAGCTTCTGCGGTTGAAGTAACTGAAGATGTTACTACTCCAAGTATAGCTGTTACAAACGCTGAATTGACTTGTGCAATTAATTCTGCTGAAATCTGTGCTACAGTAGCACCCACTTCTACTGTAAGCTGGAACATCAATGGATCTCCTGTTGCAGGAAACTGTGTTACAGTGTCCAACTCCGGTACCTTTACCGCTACAGCAACAGGACCTAATGGTTGCAGCACTACTGCAGAATCAACTGTTTCTTCTGCTGCGGGCTTACCACAAATTGGTGCCCAGGCTCCTGCTAATCTAACTTGTGTCGTATCTGAAATTACCATTACTGGTGAGTTGACAGGCGTTCCTACTGAATATACCATTTCATGGGCAACAGCTGATGGTAATATTGTAAGTGGTGGCAATACCCTCACTCCGGTAGTAAACCAGGCTGGCACATATACGATGACTGCAGTAAATAATGTTACATTATGCCAGTCAAGCCTCAATGTAGTAGTAAATCAGGTTATCAATTCAGCAGTAGCCAACTTTACAACATCCCTGAACAGCGGTCTTCTTAATCTTGTAAATACAGGAAATGGTTCAGCTTCATGGAATCTTGGCAACGGTCAGGTGATCGAAGGCGAAAACATCCAAGTTTCTTTCGCAAGCTCAGGTACTTACAACATCTGCCTTACTACCACTACAGAATGTGGCAGTGTCACTCAGTGCAATGATGTAGTATATTACACTACACCAGCAGTAGCAGGTACAGTGGTTAACAATATTTGTAATGGCGCTGCAGCAGGATCAATCTCAGCAGAGGTTTCTGGTGGTCCTTTCCAGGGAGTATTAACATATGCATGGACAGGCCCTAACGGATTCACTGCCAACACTCAGACCATTACCAACCTGGGTGCAGGTACCTATACTTGCGTTGTAACTGACGAAAGTAGTTTCTCTGTTTCTCAAACATTTGTTATCACCGAAGGTATAGCAATTGAGGCAGCAGCTAATATTACCAATGCCACCAATGGTGCTGCCAACGGTGCTATTAGTCTTGCAACTGCAGGAGGTAGTGGCAACTTGTCAGTGGTTTGGAGCAATGGTGCAACAGGCAATTTCATTGGAAAACTTGACTCCAGGTAGCTACACAGCAGTAGTTACAGATGAAAATGGCTGCCAAAAAACATTCGGACCATTTGTAGTGGAAAACATTACCAATGTTAACGATCCTGACTTTGTAACCGGATTCAAAGTTTATCCAAATCCAACATCTGATCTTTTGTTCTTTGAAATCAACACCAACCAAGTAGTTGGAGCAACCGTAAATATCTATACCGTTACAGGTAAATTATTGTGGAGCAAAGTTGCCTACAAAGGAACTCAGATCTCTGACAGAATCGATGTTTCTGCTTTCCAGACCGGTGTTTATCTTCTTGAAATGAAGACAGCTGAAGGAGTAGCACAAAGGAAGTTTATTGTTACCAAATAATAAGTAACCTTCAAATAATAGAAAGGCCTGTCACAAGACAGGCCTTTTTTTTTATAATACTTTGCTTTTCACACACCTACACATGAAAAAATAACGTTATTTTGCGGCAAAAAGGTTGTAATGAAAAATGTGCTGCTGCTTGTTCTGACTATTACTCTCATTTTCGGGGCATGCAAAGAGACTCCAAAAGATCAAAATCAACAGATAATCAAGGTACTAAGGCTGAGACAGCCAAACAAATGTCCTATATATTGTCCGCAAACACCGCACGACATCACTTCATTTACGGAAGGACTCTTTTTTGAGAATGGGAAATTATTTGAGGGTACTGGTTCACCCCAGGAACTATCGCAGACTAGGTCAATTGCAGGCCCTGTAGATATAAAAACCGGAAAAATCGATGTAAAAGTAGAACTGGATAGAACCAAATTTTTTGGAGAGGGTGTATGTATACTCAATGGCAAATTGTACCAACTTACCTACAAAAACCAATTGGCCTTTATCTATGATGCCACCACTTTTAAAAGCTTAGGTACTTTTAAATATGCCAATGCTGAAGGGTGGGGACTCACCACCGATGGAAAGGAATTGATCATGAGCGATGGTACTGATAAACTCACGTTTATTAATCCTGATAATTACAATAAAACCAAAGAACTAAGCATCAAAGCAAATGGCAATCCGGTTTACTATCTAAATGAACTGGAATATGTTAATGGTTACATCTTCGCCAACATTTGACCAGCACCCAAATTGCTAAAATCAACGCTACTACCGGCAATGTAGTAGGGTTTTGGATATGGCTGCACATTTAATGATGCCAAGAGTAAAAACCTGATATTGTGCAGAAATGAATGGCATCGCATACAACCCTGGTTCCGGTCAGCTATGGGTAACAGGTAAAATGTGGCCCAATATCTATCAGATTCAGTGCGAACTATAAATTAATAATAAAAGTGTCGACGTTACCCATTGTAGTTGAATTTAAAGAGACCACCATCGAACAAAGCGGAAACATCGTTTTGGACAAAGTTAATTTCGATTTGGTACAGGCGGAAATATGTTATATCATCGGTAAATCAGGGAGTGGTAAATCAAGCTTACTCAAATCCATTTATGGTGAAGCCATCATCAAAGAAGGGGCAGCCCGGGTGCTTGATTATGATCTGCGCAAAATAAAAAGAGCCCAGGTTCCGGAATTGAGAAGACGACTGGGTATGGTTTTTCAGGATTTCTACCTATTTAAACAATGGACGGTTGCCCATAACTTATCTTTTGTAATGGTAGCCACAGATTGGAGAGATAAAACTGCCATCAGAAACAGGGTAGAGGAGGTATTGAATGAGGTAGGACTTCTTTCTTATTTTAATACAAAAGTACACCAGTTATCGGGCGGAGAACAACAACGCCTGGCCATCGCCCGAGCGATCATAAATAAGCCGGAAATCATTATTGCAGATGAACCCACTGGTAATCTTGACCCGGATACTTCTGATGAAATCCTTTATCTGTTAAATCGGGTGTGTAAAGAAAACAACTCTGCTATGATCCTGGCAACCCATGATTATCGAATCATAGACAAGTTCCCGGCAAGAATCTATAAATGTGAAAATGGGGCCATCCACAGCATGGATGGCCACTGATTTTATTGTTTTGTTGCGCTGATAGGACAGGTGTCGCTAAGCTCAAGTGGAAGCTGTACGCCTTTAGCTACCAGTGATAGACTTCCTGTGAGCAGTTTATCTGTCAAGGTAACCTCACCTTTAGCTGTTATGTCAACCAAAACAGGACTACCTACTAAGGTAATCGTCAGATTTTTAAGTACGGCATCAATGGTCAACTTGTTGCCACTGCACGTTCCCGTAACAGGAACAACCAATCCCGTAGTTGTGCTGATTAAAACGGTTACATCGTTTTTCCCACCTGTAATGTCTTCGTCAATGTTAAAATTGGTTTGACCACTTATGAGGTTTAACGCTCCCGGACAAGTCAGGGTGCCGGCATAAGTACCTACAAACTTATCTCGGGCGTAAACACATTCCCCGTCGGCATTGGCTGCCGCATTGTAATTTTCAGCTTCGGTATCTCTGCAGCCTTTGATTTCAGCTTCCTCCTTCTTGCACGAAAAAGCAGTTAAAAGGCTAAAACCCAATACGAATACAAACAAATTTTTACGCATGATAATCTTTTTTATTTCAAAGATAAATAACTAATCGCCACTTTGGCTGAGAATTTTCAAAATTTCATCCATGCCTTCGGTTGCTTTCATAGGCAGCACTTTCAGGTTTTTGCGCATTTGGAGCTCATAGGATAAGGTAGGCTTTGGGTCAATGTAAAATACCCTGGCATCAGGGGGCGCTAAACCCACCAGGCCGGCTGCCGGATATACTTGCATCGAAGAACCAATGACCAACACCAGATCTGCATCTGCAATCAGATTAGCGGCTTCTTCCAGGGCCGGTACTTCTTCTCCAAACCATACAATATGGGGCCTTAGTCCAAATCCATTTTCGCACCGGTCTTCAAGTGTCAAATCACCATCCCAGTTATAGGATTTAAAAGGATAGCATAAACTTCTTACCTTTTTGAGCTCGCCATGCAGGTGAAGCACCGCTGTCGAACCTGCTCTTTCATGAAAATCATCAACATTTTGGGTGATGACATGGACCTCGTAAGTCAGTTCGAGCTCTTTTAAAGCAAGATGGGCCGCATTGGGGGCTACCTCCTTCAATTGTCTGCGTCGTTGATTGTAAAAATCCAAGACCAAAGCAGGATTTTTTTTAAACCCCTGTGGGGTTGCTACCTCCATTACATCATGTCCCTCCCATAGTCCATCGGCATCTCTGAATGTCTTAATTCCACTTTCTGCGGAAATCCCTGCACCTGTCAGCGCTATCAGTTTTTTTTTCATAAGACCGACTCGCCATTGTGGTCGGTGGTTAACACAAGCGTCATGTAGTCAAACAAGGGCCTCATGGCTTTAAAGGTGGATACTACTTCTCCTGAAAAATTTTCTGCCAGGATTTCCTTATCTGAGAACTTTCTCATAACCAGGTATTGTTTTCTGCGTATGAGGTCCTCACCCTCCAGGTCAGACGTAAAACCTTTAGGCATGGTCTTAAGTTGGTCGCCTTCTATACGGGTGAAATAGGATTGAAATGTTTTATTGGCTTGTATTTTTTTTAATGGCTTGGCATCTGCTGCTATTTCTTCTCTGATCCTTTTCAAATCATTGGGTGCGGGATCCCAGAAGCCACCTCCTGCGAAGCTGTTTCCCGGCTCAATGTGCAAGTAATACCCACCTCTGAAATAGGGTTTAATGCGGGAAAAAGAAGCACCGAAGTTATTTTTATAGGGCGTTTTATCTTTTGAAAATCGTATGTCTCTATAGATTCTAAAGACCTTGGTTGCCTCCAATTGATCTGTTTTGCCGAGGGACTTAAAAATCTCTTCACAAAACTGCTTAAAAGCATCCTGTTGTTGGACATAAGTTTCTTTATTGGCCTCAAACCATTCTTTGTTGTTGTTGTGCTGTAGCTGGCTCAAAAAGCCCAATAATTTTTTATCAATCTTCATGGTATTGGTTTGTTTGGATGATACTGAGAACAAAGATACTTAGATAGCCAATGGCACACAAGATATGGAAATGATAAAATGAATTGTGTTCAATGTCATATAAGCAGCTTAGGGCGAAAGTGATTCCCAATATAAGCTCAGCATATGCGGGCTTGATTATTGTGCCGTGGGAACTAAAAGATTCAGTTTTGGTGGCAACTACCCCGGCCTTTGGCGTTCTGTTAAAGGGAGTTTTTATTCCACGCCAACCACTCAAAACAGCCTTTGTATTGTGAAATGAAAATCCCATGTGGAAGGCCACAAAAAAAGGCAAAAGGATTAGACTCTGAAATACTTTTTTGATTTGATGAAAGAAAGACAACTTCCTTTTGATATTTGCGATTATCATCGTAAGGGCAAACAAGGTCAGTGGTAAATAATTTAATGTTTCATCCAGCCTCCATCCTATTGACTTGGGCCTTTAGAAACAAGAGTGGTAGAGTAGCAATTGACATTAGAAACATGACCAAATAAATAGAACTAGATAATAAATGGAGTGAAGCTGAAATCTTTTGCGCAATGTTGAAGTTGCCACTCCACACCCGGTGTATTAATTTTTTTGCGGTTTCAGCTCCTCCTTTCATCCACCTGTGCTGTTGTAATCTCAGGCTTCTGAGATCAGAGGGCAGCTCGCCAGGTACAAATACATCATTGAGGTAGATAATTTTCCATCCACTCAGTTGTGCCCGATAACTTAGGTCCAGGTCTTCGGTGAGGGTATCCGCTTGCCAGCCACCGGCATCCTGGATGGCTGTTTTACGCCAAATGCCACAGGTACCATTGAATTGCAAAGGCAAATGTAGAAAATAGCGAGCCCTTTGTTCGATGGCGAAGTGTATGTTGAGTTGAAGGGTTTGTAATAGGGTTAAAAGATTTTGGTCTTGATTGACAAAAGTCCACCTCGCCTGTACGGCGGCAGTTGTTGCATCGGTAAATACCGGTAGCACGTGCTTTAAGAAATGGGGGTCTGGCTTGAAATCGGCATCAAAAATACATATATAATCTCCCTTTGCAGCAGACAGCCCAGCAGCCAACGCTCCTGCTTTGTATCCCTTCCTCTCTTGTCTGTGCAAGAGTTGAACAGCTCTACCTTCATTCCTCCATTTAGTCAGCCATTTTTTAGATATCTCAAGACACCCATCCGTACTGTCATCCAGAATTTGAATTTCAAGCAGGTCATTGGGGTAGGAAATTCGATCTATGTGTTCAAACAAACTACCCACAACATTCTTTTCATTATAAATAGGGAGTTGGATGGTTACTTTAAAAGAAGAATTGGTTTTTACCTGATGTTGTTTTTTGGAAAACAAAAGAAGTAAGGCAAGTACAAAGTTGTAAAAACAATAGAGCGTAGTCAGGCTTACTGTTATTAAATACAAAATATCAAATACGGCACCTATGATCTGATTCATTTGAGTATGTATTTAAAGATTGTCCACAAGATTTTGTAGCCTGCTTTTATGCTGCCCCTGATGGTACCGGAAACTTTTGACTGGCCAATTCTTTTGCGATAATCAACGGGTACTTCAATACATTTTAGGCCCTGTTTGGCTGCCTTAATCTGCATCTCTACGGTCCACCCAAAGTTTTGATCCTGCATGTCAAGTTGCAGCAATTTTGGATATTGAATGGCTCTAAAGGGGCCAAGATCAGTAAAAGTATAGCCAAAAAACAACTTAATTAGCCCGCAGGCAAGTGCATTCCCAAATCGCTGCTGTGGCAGCAAGGCACCTTTTTCTCTTTTTCCCAACACACGCGAACCTATGACCAAATCGTAGCTTTCCTTTGTGATAGGAAGTATTAATTCACTGAGTTGTTCAGGAAAATCGCTGAAATCGCCATCCAAAAAGACAACAACATCAGGTGGTATCAATTGCCCTTTAAGGAATTCTATTGCTTTCAGGCATGCATTGCCATAGCCTTTCAATTTTTGATCAACTACGATAGCTCCGGCTTCAAGGGCAACTGTTTTAGTGCTGTCAGTACTGCCATTGTTGGCTACAATGATGTTCCTTACCCATTCAGTAGGTAAATGTTGAATTACCCTCCCTATAGATTTTTCTTCATTAAAAGCTGGAATTATTACATCAATCAGCACCTGGAATTGTTTTCATTTGCCGGCAAAGTTAGACAGTAAAAAATGGAAATAGTTAAGTTCACTTCTGAAGATTCAAAATTCCAGGAAAATGAAGTTTTGAGGAATAAAAAAAAATAAAAACTTATTCCCAGAACTATATATTATAAAATATAGATATATAATGCTTCTCTGAATCAGTATAATATTAGGTAATTCTTATAATTATCATCCATTATTGAAATTAAATTTTATAAGATGCCATTTATTTAATTTATTATTCTTTTTTACCGAAGTAACACAAGCAAATTATATGAAATGCAGGGCTTCTGAAGAAAACTTGTTAGCTTTGCGGGGTATTAATTTCTCCACAGGCGGTTCTCAGCTTACAAATGACAAAAGCAGCGTTTTGCTGATTTATTAGATATTGTTAATACCAAATTGGTCATTGCTAACCACTAGATTTTTTTGTTGATGAAAAAACTTTTATACGTCACGCTTTTAAGTACGTTTTGTTTGAGTTATATCTCAGCGGCTACTGTTGTAGATGCTTTGAGGATACCTCTAAACTTTTGTTCCAATTCTACAGGAATAGAGCAGCCCGCAACCATTGAGGTCGCTAAAGCTCTCTTGTCGGTAGATTGTAGCATGCCTACCGCGCTAACTTCAGGAACACCTTTAGGCCCATTCGACAATACAGGTGTCGTGATTCCCGGGGGTAATTATAATCCATTGACCATTGTCAACGACAATGTTCAGTATTTTAGCGTCAACTTAGCATTTTTTCCCGTTGGCACTGATAGGATCAAGGTTGATATCAACCCTACGGGTGCTCCGGCTCTGGGTGCACACGAGGTGTACATTATGAGCAATTGTAATGGTACCGCAGGTCCATTAATTGCTACTGATATTACTGGTGAGTGTTTTGCGATCACTCCTGGCAACTACATCATCATGGTGGTTTCAGAAAATGCCAATGCCGGTAATTTTGAAATTACTGCCACAGCATTAACTTCTCCACCATCAACAATTTCAGTCACTGAAACAGGTGGCAATGTAGATGATGATGGAACAGTTTGTATTGGTGATAACTTCGACATTGACGTTACCAACAACCTTACCTATACCTATGCTTGGGAGCTAGATGGCGCACCACTAGGAAATACGACTTCTTCAGTTTCAGTTACCAACGCTGCCATCACTGATGATGGAGTTTACAGTGTAACCATTACAGACAACAACGCCTGTGAAGTAGTGGTGACCCAAACCATTGTGGTCAATCCCCTTCCGGTTGTCAACCTCAACGTGACAGAAAATAGTGGTAATACCGCAAATGATGGTGAAGTGTGTGAAGATGATCCTTTTACCCTTACTGCAACTGCCGGAGCGGTGAATTATACTTGGGAACTTGATGGTAACCCAATTGCAGGCAATACCAATACTCAAAATATTGCAAATGCCACCATCGGCACCCATGATGGCATTTATGAGGTATTTTATGAAGATGCCAATGGTTGTATCAACAGCGATGTACTTACCATTACCATCAATGCCAACCCAACTATCAACGACACAGAACTAAAAGTCTGTGCCAATCCTGCCAATACCGGTGATTTCACACTTACAGATGCAGAACTTGCTCCAGGATTTCCAGCAACCAACTCCAATGATGGAGCTGATATTGACAATGGTGCTGCCAATATGACGGTAACCTATCATACATCTTTGGCCAATGCCCAGGCAGGTACGGCTGCTATTGGACCCAATTATACAGCGGCCAATGCCACCCTTATCTATGCCAGAGTAGAGAGCAATGCCACCGGTTGTTTTACCACAGCCGAGGTAACCCTGACGGTAAATCCTAATCCCAACGATCTTGAAATCCAAAATGTAAACAATGGTAACTCTCCATCTAACTTTACTGTCTGTGAGGGAGACAACATCAATTTGACTGCCGATGTGGGTACAGGTCAAACCCCTTATACTTTCGATTGGGATCTTCCCAATGGCTCAACTGCAACGGGTCAAAACTATAACAACGCCAATGCGGATCCCAACATTCATGACGGACTTTGGACAGTGACGGTGACAGATGCCAATGGATGTACAGATACAGACCAAATCACCATTACTGTTACACCCAATCCTTCTAATGACGACTGTAACAATGCCATAGCAGTAAACCTGGGCAACAACCCGGCTTAACCAATGATTGTGCTACAGAAGACGAAACCCCTTGTGCTGGAGCTGTGAATGAAGCTTCTGTTTGGTACGAATATGTGATCGGTGCAGGTGTAAAAACCCTTACTGTTTCTGTTTCCGGTGCCAACCATGTAGTTGAGATTTATCAGGATGATTGTAACACTTCACTGGCAGGTGACTGTGATAACAGCGTATCCTTGGATTGTCCGGAGCCTCAAACCATTGCCATTTTTGTAAGTTCATCATCCGCCAATGCTGGCAACTTTTCAGTGACAATTGCCGAGACACCGGTAGCTGTAACCAATGATGCATGCGACAATGCAGAAGTTATTGATCAACTTCCTATTTGTGAATTTTTTGCAGTGACTCAAACCACTACTGTCGGTGCTTGTCCCGAAACATTCACCATTGCAGGTTGTGCCCTTGATTACAGTGCCGAGTCTGTTGTTTGGTACGAGTTTACCACACCTACCGGTACTACCAGCATCGAATTGGATAACATCACTGCCAACGCATACCTTACCATTTTTGCCAGCTGTCCGGCAGCCGGTGGTTCAATTCCGGGAGGTGGCTGTATCAGTGGAGGAACAGGAGCACCTATTGTAGTGGCTGAAAATACCACTTACTATGTTGCCATCGGTATAGATGGAGCAGAAGGCAATGTTGGATTTGACATCAAATACAATGTAACACCGGTTAATGATGATCCATGTGCCGGAACTTTTGCTGCTGTTGACATTCCGGGTTCTCTAACCAATCAGGACAATACCTGTGCTACTGATGATTATAACTGTGGTGGTCCGGTTGAAAATACACTTTGGTACACTTACGAACTAACAGCTCCTAACGATCAGTTTACTGTAACGGTAACAGGCCTTACCTCTCCAAGCATTGCGGTATTTGAAGAAGGAGATCCATGTGCACCTACACTTATAGAGGAAGATTGTAATGGTGATGGCGAAATCGAACTTTCTTGCCTTGAACCGGGAATTTATAACATCATGATCGGTTCATCGGCTGCCAATGCTGGTGTATTTTCAGTTTCAGTAGTAGCCGCACAAAATCCGGCAGCCCCGAATGATGCTTGTACCAGCGCAGAGGTGATTACCATCGACCCCGCCGATATCTGCGTACTCTTAGGTCCATTCACTGGCTCAAACGAAGATGCTTGTCCGGAAAACTTCAGTGCCATTGTACCACCATGCGATTTTACTGTTGAAGAAACAACTTGGTACTCATTCACAGCACCTGGTAACACAGGTGACATGCCAACCATGGATTTTGAATTTACAAGTTACTCTGGTGCCGGTCAGCCTTACATGGGAATCTTTGAAGGCAGCGATTGCGCGAACCTGACCATCATTGACGGTTGTAACAGTGGACTTAATACCGTTTTCGGCAATATCGGTCCACTTGTTGCAGGAAACACCTATTTAATAGCACTCGCTTCCAATGGAGATGATGGTGGTGATTTTGAATTTGAAATTAAATTTAACCTCGGCCCACCCAATGATGACCCATGTGCTGATTTGTCGGCTTACGATATTACAGGCAATGGCAATGCAACTGGAACCACCAATTGTGCAGGCGGCGACCCAACTATCCCATCTTGCCCTGCTGGGGATCAGGAAAACGTGATTTTTTATCAGTTTACCATTCCAGCAATGGGGGTAAGAGGCATTCACATCGTGATTACACCGCAAGGAGCTAACCCATATTCTGGTGGCATCGTAGCCGGTGTCGTGCAGGATGCCTGCGGAAACGGAGTGGTTCTTGATGCAGAATGTGCCAGCGGTCCACTGGATTACGAATTTGACTGTTTGCCTCCAGGTGATTATTTTTTACAGGTTTCAACTGCTGGTGCAACAGCTGGAGATTTGAGGGTAGACTATACAGAAATAGCTGACGATGGTCCATTCAATGACGATTGTGATCGTGCAGATCCGATCACACTTGAAGATTGCGAATTTGTGACTGTTAATGGTACAACTGTAAATGCTTGCTGGGAAACTTTTAACGCAGGTGGTTGTACCCATGGCGAAAATCCAACCGTTTATTACACCATGACAACACCAGCAGGTGCAGCAGAACTCGACTTTGCCAATATACCTGCAGGTACCTATCTGACATTATTGTCTGATTGTGCGGCTACCACCTATATAGCTTGTTCAGAAGATACCAATCCATTTGAAAATATTCCTGTTACAGGAAATACTACCTATATCTTAGCTGTTGGAACCACAGATCCGGCAGGAACTACCTTTACTTTTGATGTAAAAGTTGTCGTTCCACCTGCTAATGATTGTACTCCAGAAGTAGTTGCATCAGGCGGTAGCGCGAGTTTGACCTCCACTTGTTGTGCCACCAACCCAGGTGACCCGGGATCTTGTCCTCCAGGCAACCAGGAATCAACCGTTTGGTTTGAATACCAGCCAAGCTCAACTGCCAAAGCAGTGGAAATTAGCTTTGGATCCGGCACCCTTAGTGGAGTCATTGCGGTTGAAGTGTTTGTAGGAGCTCCCGGTCAGGATTGTACAGGTGGTCTCTCCGCTGCACCGAATGTGGATCCTTATTGTATTACAGCAGGACCAGAAACCTTTATTGTAAGGTGTGAAGATTTTTCAACTACCAGCATCTATGTAAAAGTAGGAAGTTCTGAAGCCGGTTGTGGTGATTTTTCCCTGTCTTTTATGGATCAGGACGGCTGCGAAGGGGCAGAAATTTGTGATGAAATTACATCCGCCCTTGAGCCTGTTACCGATGGTAGCTTTACCTGCGTTTCATCCTGTAACAACTATAATTGTGCAGAGGGTGGTGATTGTGACCCCAATGGTGCTTCTGTTTGGTTCCAGGTGAATACAGATGGTCAGGCCACCTCTATGGTTATCGATATTACCGCTCCATTCACGCCACTTATTACCTATTATACAGGATTAGACTGTGCAACCTTAGCATTGCAACCTTCGCTCAGCCCTTGTTTCCAAGGGAGCACCGCAACCGTAGGAGCAGGAGCCAATCAAAGTTACTGGATCAAGGTAGAAGCGGCGAACGGAGAAGACCTGGGTGACTTTGATCTTTGTGTAGCGACCTTCTTCAATACCTTTGACTGTTATGAGTCTGAAATCACCTCTATAGCAAGACCTGAGTACCCAACTGCAGATCAAAATGGACCTTATTGTCCAGGAGAGACTGTGAATTTTTGTATGAACTTTACATTTACAGTTTCTCAACCACCTCCACCTGATGGCAACAACTGCCAGTGGATTCAGGGCATCATTCCTACACTCTACGGAGGATGGGATTATGTAGAATCCAACCTTCCTGCTCAGGGACCCGGTGGTGGATGGTTCTGGTTGGACCAGGACATGGTAGATTACAACGTCAACAGCAGTATCTATTCAATAGTAGACATCGATGGGGTTAAGGGCCTTGAATATGGTGGAGCTTCTGCAGGCATGCCTGCAGGTACCTTGTTGCCTGGAGGCTGGTGGTATGTATCCAATGGCGGAAACCCTGGATGCACCAATGACGGCGACCCCGATAACATGTGGGGCTTACCTGCCTCATGTAATGCCACCCAGATTGTCAATTTCTGTATGGATCTAAAAGTAAAAGACCTGGATGAAATGGATGATTGTGAAACGGAAAGACTAGACTTTTCAGTGACCGTTACCGCAGATGGTGAGACCGGATGTTGGGATGACCTTTCTTGTTCATTATCTACACCATTGGTATTTGCCGGAGACATTGATTGTAGTGGAAATATTACTGTTGATGGTGAAGACAAAGAAATTTGTACAGGAGAATCGGTTTTTATACAAGTTGTAGCATCAGAACCAGGTGCGGTGATCGAACTTAATACCATAGACAATCCCAATGTAACAGGAGAAACACTTACTGGCACCTTCCCCAACAGTATTGCATCCTTCACAGATGTTTTAGTAAATATAGGACCCAATGTTGAAGAGGTGATCTATGTATTTTATGCAAGAGGAGCCACCTCCATTTGTAAAGGTCCTGAGTTTGAATTAAAAGTTACCGTTTATCCTAATTTGGAAGTAACCTTCCCGCCGGTTTATATTTGTGAAGGCACTTGCGGTCTGATTTCTCCCAATGTTTCAGGTGGAAGCGGAAACTATGTTATGTATGAGTGGAGCACGGGTGATGACACTCCAGCTATTACAGTATGTCCTACCTCTACCACCACATACTTTATAACCGTTACTGACGACAAAGGCTGTTTTGGTACAGGAGAAGTAGAAGTGGAAGTGAAACCACCTGTACAAGGAGAAATGGATCCTAATCCATTATCAATTTGCCAGGATGGCATCGATGATGCGGGACCGTATATGGTGGTAAATATCACCAGTGGCTCAGACCCATTCGATATTGTTTGGAACGAACCCGGAGGTCTATATGGAATTACAGGATTCACCAATTACAATGGAGATACCTACGATGTAGATGAAGAAAATTCCATCGCTTCGGCAGACCCCAAAGAGTTGTGTGCCCACGTTGTAGATGCCTTTGGTTGTGAAGCCGATATTTGCGGAGACGTGATCATAGATGGTGCCCCTGCGGTGACGTTTACCCATCCACCTTTGGCTTGTGGTCAAAACTCAGTAGTACTTACTGCCAACTTCGATTTTGGTAACAGTTCATCCTACCTCGACAGATTTGAGTTGTACGATTGTGATGAAAACCTGATTGCCATCAAAAACAGCGATCCATCCAACTTTGCCATTGCGGATCTTAGTGCCAATAACTGTTTTGTATTACATACCTATACAGACAATGGTTGTTTGGATGTTAAAACCCTTGTAGTTCAACCTCCAACCGGCGTCCAGGCTAATTTGACGAGCAACAGCCCTATTTGTTTGGGTCAAAATGCTGTGGTAAGTGTAAGCAATGCCGCCAGCTATACAAGCTTTGAGTGGAATGTACCAGGCATTACTACACCATCATTGACCACAACGCCTACAATTAATACAATCTACACGGTTACAGTAACAGAGTCCAACGGATGTACAGATGTGGCCAACCTTGAAGTGGTTGTAAGCCCGGCACCTACCATTTCATTGGCAGGCTCCCTTAGCTTCTGTGTTGGCTCCAATACCACCCTTGAAGCTACCAGCTTACCAGGATCAGTTATAACCTGGAACAACAGTGTACCTATGCAGGTTTCGGATACATCAGTAGTAACCATTAATACTGGTGGACAGTATACTGTGCTGGTAACCTCCCCAGATGGTTGTAGCATTGACTCTACCATAACAGTGGTTGAATCCACTTCTTTACAAGTCTCCATGAATGACCTCACTCTTTGTGATGGTGCTGTGGATACCCTATCACCAGGCTCTTTCTTTGCTACTTATGTATGGTCGCAAGATGGTAATGCCCTAAGTGAATCAGGTGCCAAACTGGCTGTAACCGCTCCGGGTACTTATTGTGTAACGGTTACAGATGCATCCGGTTGCTCAGGCACAGCGTGTAAGGTAGTCACCAACAATACCACACCAATGATTGTGGTACCACAATCACCAGTTGAGGTTTGTAGAGTCAATAGTGGAGTGGGACCAACCTCACTGAACTTTAATTCCTTGGTTACAGGTCCAACCGGAACCTGGGCAGACATCGAAAGTTCTGGTGTAGACCTGAGCAATTTGGCAGATGTAAGCTTTATTGGAATTCCTAGAGACACCTTTACCTTCAGATTTGTTACTAATTCAGCAGTTGCTCCTTGTATCAATGATACAGCTTTTGTAGACGTGATCGTAAACAACTGCCCATGTCCTACCATTGCCTTCCAGGATTTGACACTTTGTAATGATAACACCAATCAGATTAATCTTAATAACACCCTTCTGGTACCGTCATTCATCAGAAATGGTGTCTGGTCTTTGGCATCTGGTCCGGGAACATTAACAATAACCAATGACTCTATCATCAATGTCAGTGGAATAACAGGTGGTGTTTACAACCTCAACTGGCAAACCAATGCCAGCATTGGAGCATGTACAAATTCTGGTCAACACTTTATTACTGTCAATGAATCTCCTGTAGCTGTTAAAAAAGGCGACCGCATTCTTTGTAATGCAGTCACAGGCCAGGGCCCATCGATGATCAACCTGGATACCGTTTTGGTAGCAGGAGCTTCGGTAGGAACCTGGACACAAACAGCAGGAACAGCAGTATCCGGTTTGCCAATATTTGATGTTACTGGAATGACACCAGGTCTTTTGACCTTCCAATACCAAACCACTGGAGCAACAGCCCCATGTACCAACAAAACGGTTACGCTCAACATCAATGTCAGAGACTGCTCATGTCCACTTGCTACCATAGAAAGAGACACACTTTGTAATGGCAGCGATGTAGTAGATTTGAATACACTGATGACCATCAATCCGGCAGGAACAGGTGGTTCATGGTCAACCACAGCACCTGCAGGTACCTTAACAGGATCCAACTTTAATGCCACCGGTGTGACTTCTGGCAATTATAAAATCAGGTTTACCCTTTCTCCGGATCCGGGTGGAAGCTGTGAGAAGTTTTTTGAGCAAGACATTGTCATCAGAAGACAACCATTTGCGACTAAACTCAACGATGCTACAGCTTGTAATGCCAATACTGGCAATGGTAATACCTCAGTGGGTCTCAATTCTTTGATCAATGCCACACCCAATGGTACCTGGACCCAGGTTTCAGGTACACCGGCCCTGACCATTCCTGCCAATGGATTTATTGACTTTACTGGCTTACCTATTGGAAATGAATATGAATTCAAATACAGCGTTACTGCCAACAGTCCATGTGTACCTGTTGATGTAACAGTTAAAGTAACGGTCAAAGACTGTGATTGTCCCAATGTCAACATTGTGGCACCACAACCTCTGTGTAATACTGAGCTTACCTTTGATTTGTCAACATTGGAAGATCCTGCCATAGCCCCGGGCTTCTGGTCAGTGATTGATCCTCTAAACAACCCGGTAACAGTCAATCCAAACAAGACCATCAATGTAAATGGACTTGCGGAAGGAAAGTATGATCTGGTTTATACCCTTAGCCCTGCACCATCCGGTACCTGTGCTAAATCCAGCATGGTCGTCCTTGACATTGTCAATGAAAAAGTAGCCGTGTTGAAAGCATCAGAAACTGTCTGTACCGTAGATAAAGGAAATGGTGACAATATTCTTGATTTCAGAGATCTGATCACAAGTGGATATGTGGGTGGTACCTGGGCTAACACTGACAATGCCCCTGTGGTATTCAGCAACCCACCGATTGCCATCAACTTCTCCAATGCAACAATTGGTCAATTCTATACCTTCACGTATACCGTTGACAATGCAGCGCCTTGTGTCGACAAACTATATACCATCGAAATTGAGGTGATCGACTGTACTTGTCCGCCGATTCGTCCGGGAGATCCAGCAGATGCATGTACATCAGATGGTACAATTGCCCTGTCACCTCAATATGACGATCCAGCCAATCCAGGAAAGTGGGAATCAGCCACCGTAACCATCACCAACAATGTAGCCAATATTGCTGCCCTGGCTTCAGGCAATTATACACTGACTTATGTTGTCAATACACCAATTCCTGGTTGTCCGGACAGAGTAGATCGTACACTTACCGTTGTTAAGTCAAAAGTAGCAGGAACACCTGCTGCGGATGAAGTTTGTAGCAATGAGCCTGAAACCATTTCATTGGCCATCTTATTGACCGGTGAAGATGCAGGTGGTACATGGAAAGAAGTTTCTTCTAAACCTTCAACCGGTAGTGCCTTCAATGCAAGTGCCGGAACATTTAATACCACAGGTCAGGCCGCTTCTTCATACCAGTTTGAATACTCGTTTACCAACCAGACTCCTTGTCCGGATGTAAAACAAGTGGTTACCATCAATGTAGTAAGTGCTCCGACAGCACAGGCAGGAAACCCCGATACCATTACTTGTACAGTGGCAGAGGTTACCATCGGTGATCCAACCGATAACCAACCCAATGTTACCTACCAATGGACCCACGATGGTGGTTTGCCGGTGCCAAATGCCGACAAAGCTACATCCAAGGTTAATTTTGGGGGTAAGTTTACCATCAAAGTTACCAATACCATTACAGGTTGTTCTGCTACCGATGATGTCATCATAACCGTAGATCCAAACAAACCAACTGCACAACTCAATGTTGAAGACGTATCTTGTTTCAACGCCAAAGATGGAGCAATTGGCTTTATTGGAGTAACAGGAGGCAAAGCCCCACTACAATATTCAAAAGATGGTGGTGCAACCTTCCAGGCATCGCCCAACTTTAGCAATTTGAGCGGAGGTAACTACAACATGGTGATAAAAGATGCCAGCGGTTGTACCTTCCTCGAGCCGGTGAAAATCAACGAGCCTGGTCCATTTAGTATTAATCTGGGAGACGATGTAACCATCACTCTCGGAGAATCTGTGCCACTTTCTTTGACCGGACAAATTCCGGGTGGAGTACAGACCATTCAATGGACAGCCACTGACACTTCCGGTGTTCGTATCATCTGTGACCAGCCGGTAGAAAACTGTATTGAGTTTACCTTGACGCCACAGGTTAGTACCACAGTCTGCGCAAGAGTTGTGGACCAAAATGGTTGTGAAGCCGAAGATTGTAAGATCATCAACCTGCTCAAAGCCAGAAACGTGGTCTTCTCCAACATCCTGCAATCAGGCAATCCTGGAGAAAACAAAACATTCTACGTGGAAAGCTCAAGTGTGGCCTGGATCAACGAAATGAAGATCTTTGACCGATGGGGCAATTTGATGTATTCAAGGGCCGACTTCCCTGCCAACGATCCTGCTTTCGGCTGGGATGGTACCTTCAATGGTAAAGAGGTGGTTCCGGGTGTGTATACCTGGGTGGTTGAACTTGAATACGATGCCAAAGGATCCGGTGATCTGGAAGTCTTCTCGGGTGATGTGACAGTTTTGAGATAAGCACCTATTTAACTATAATGAAAAGGGGTTCAATTGAACCCCTTTTCTATTTTTAGTAATAATAAATCGAACTTTTTGAATTAGTCTTCTGTCACCAGGTAGATGCCATTGTCTTCAATAGATATTAGTCTGTCCTTATAGAGTTTTCCAATACCTTTTTTGAAGTTCTTTTTACTCATATTGAGGGTACTCATGATCATTTCAGGGTCAGAGTGATCTCCCAAGGGGAGAAATCCTTTGTTCTCACGAAGTTTTTGAAGGATGATTTGAGAAACTTCATCCGATTTTTCAAGTGCATTGCCAGTAAGTGTCAAATCAATTTTTCCATCAGGACGAATGTTTTTTACATACACGTTGATTTTATCCCCCTGGTGAAGGGCTTTATATACTTCGTTGTGAAAGAGTAGGCCGCTGTTATTGTGATTGATGATAATTTTATAACCCAGGTCTGTTTTCTGCCAAACAATGCCTTCATACAAGGTATTTTCTTTAATCAACGGGGGAGCCTGGTCTACAAATCTGAATAGTTTAGAACTGCCCGTAATACGTTCCGTGACTGGATCAATGAAGATATAAGTTAAATAGGACTTGCCTTCTTCCATCTTTACTTTTTGTTCCGCAAAGGGTACAAAAAGCTGTTTGGTAATACCCCAATCGAGGAAGGCTCCAAATTCATTTACCTTCATTACTTTTAAAAAGCCAAACTCGCCTGTTTGGGCAAAAGGTATTTCTGTAGTAGCAATGAGTTTTTCTGAGCTGTCAAGGTAAATAAAAACATCCACCTCATCACCTGCTTCCAATTCAGTAGCTGCATACTTTGCCGGCATTAAAATATCACCATAATCCAGACCATCAAGGTAATACCCAAAATCTACTTTTCTAAGCACGGTAAGGGTGTTGTATCTTCCTATTTCAAGCATTGTCAGAATTTTTTCTCATGCCACTTATTGGTTTTTAAATATATGATTACAAATATCATAATGCCCAGCCAGTAAATAATTTCAGCCGACCAGGCAAAGTACAGGTTTAACTTTAAAAATTTGATTACCATTAAACTATAGATGGTATAGACAATGGTGAACAGGGTCTGTATCCACAAGGCAGTTTTGGTATGACCTGTGCCGGTAAGCCCATTAATAAAAATAGACCCAAAACTAAATATGCCTAAAATAGGAAACAGAATCCAAAGAATGGCCTTGCTCTCTGATACCAGCTGATTTTCTGAACTGCCAAACAGGGGATATAAAAAGAATTCCGGAAAGAGCAAAATGGGTAGGGTAATCGCAGAGGTAGTAAGAAAACTGAGCCAGGCAGTTTTCTGGATCAATGGAAATACAGCCTGCCTTTTTTTGGTGCCTATAAAATTACTGACCATGGTATTGATTCCTGCAGAATAACCCCAGGCAGGAATGGACAAGATGAGATAGATGTTTCGGATCAAATTTGAAATTTCCAGGTCTTTGGCACTGTTGTTTTCAATAAACGTAAAAAACAGAAAATAGGACCCGAGTCCTAGCGCAGATTGTATTACGATGGGAAATGAGATGCTAAAACACTCATATATCCTCCTCAAATTGATCGTAGTGAAATCCAGAAGATGGTAAGTTTTGTATGCACGTTTGTAAACGATGTATGCTATAAAAACCACAAAGGCAATTACTTCTGACAAAGTGCTGGCTAAAGCAGATCCACCTATGCCCATGGCAGGTGCTCCCCACTTGCCAAAAACAAAAACATAGTTTAATATAATATTTGAAATTGTGAGTACCAGGGTATCAAATAAAATGATTTTAGGTTGTGCAATACCTGTATACAAGGCAATTAGGGCTACTCCAAGATAGCTGAAAAATACGCCATAACTTCGGTAATAGAGATACTCATAACAGTAGTCTAATATTTCATTAGATGAGATGAGCAACTTCAAAAATTCATAGCCAAACAAATGAATAAAACCAAAAATAAACACGGCAAGGACAGCTTCAAACAAAACCAGCGCCTGAAAATACATGCCCAGGCTCTTCATGTCTTTTTCACCGTATTTTCGTGCAATAAAGATCTGACCGCCTCTCGAAAATCCATAACCAATTGAGGCCAAAACCAGGTAAAAGGCACCGATGACACCTACAGCTGCAAATTGAAGATGGTCATAATGATACAAAAATACATTGTCTGACAAGACAATGATATTTTGAGCGGCACTGCCCATCATAATAGGTAATGACAATCTGAAAATCTGACCGTAGCTTGTGCCTAATCGCATTCGGAATAGTACATTTATTTTTGTTTGGCAACAAAATCATGTACCACCTGGTACATCTCTGTCATTTTAAAACTCTCATTGTTGCTGCTTAGCACACGGTCGAACCAAAACAAAGTGCTTGGCTTGCATTGACCAATGGCTTGGTCCAGCACTGCCTTGGTCAGGTTGGGAATGGCGGTCTCAGATTTGTAAAAATGGGCTGCCAGGTGTTTTTTAATACCAATGTTGAACCATCGATCCAAATCGGAAAATGAAAATAAATGTGTTTTTTCTACCCATTCATCAATGTTGCCAGCCTTTATGCTGAATTTTTCAATTTTTCCTTGGATATAGCTTCGTCTGTCATTTTCATCCGGTGGATAAACAAAGAGGGATGAATTAAAACGGCCATACCTCAACAAAGCAGGATTAATATTCCAGATGGCATTAGTAGCTGCTATGAGTATGATGTTTTGGTTGTAACGAAACATGGCATCTACCTCAATAAGCAACTGATGCAAATAGGTGTTTTGAATATCCTCGGCTCCATTACCCAGCAATTGATCAACCTGATCAATAAATATGGTAGCAGGCATATGAAGCCTGGCCATGTTGAAATAGAATGGTATAATAAACTCGCGGCTGATGCTTTGATTATTGCTGATTCTGTTCCAGTCAAATGGAATGACGTCAATGTCTAATTCATAAGGCAACAGGCTGATTGAAAATGTTTTTCCACAGCCCGGCGGGCCATATAACAAAATTGAACCGGAAGGCTCTATTCCAAATCTGGAAAGGGTTTCTCCATCCAGATCCATATGGATGTACATTTCCTGAAGCTCATTTTTTAAGTAGTCTTGCCCGATCATAGCACCAAACCCTGGTTCGATCTTGGGTAGAAACATCTGTTCCGGGTTGGTAATAAAATCAGGCATTTCCATCGGAGAATACTCATCAAAGGGATCAAATTCATCTTTATCGCCAAAGCCTCCTTCTCCTTCTCTTGAGTCATCAAAATACTCCTCCTGATCATTGAGCACAGAATCAAGTTCTTCATCAAAATAGAAAGGATTTCGCTCCAGAATTTTATTGTACAACTCCTGGGCTTCTTTTAATGAATTCTGTCTGAGCAATGACTTTACCTGGAGCTCTAATATTTTTTCACTGGTTAGATTTCGTGCTGAAAGCTCCTCAGCAATGACAATCACAGCTGAATAATTGCCCTTGGCGAAATAAAGCTCAATCAAACCTTGCTTTGCCTTGATATTTTCTGGATCCAGTTTTAAAACATGATGATAGTTTTTTTCACTCTCATCATATTCTTTAATTTTAAACAGTTTGAGTGCATACGAAAGTCGCAATGCTATGTTGTCCGGCGCACGATTAATGGCCTCTTTGAGTATTCTTAAATCATTCTTGTTCATGCCCTGATATCCAAATTTAAGAAGTTTTGTAATGGCAATTCTCTTTTATGAAGAATCGCTTTAGGTGGATTTTGGATTATAGCCAAGGTGGCATTAACCTGTTCCACGGTTCGGAAATGTATGTTTTTGTGAAAGGTAGATACGTTTTTGTTTCCAAATCTGACCTTCGATTTTTGCTGTGTTGTCTTTAAGAATTGCTCAAAACATTGCTGTGTAGTGACTAGCCCTTCAGTATAAAAAGATATCAACAATCGGTTGCCATTGATGGTGGTAAGGTCTTCTTCCAGATCGGTGGCATCATCATTCACTTCTGTAACCAAATCAAAATAACGCCAATCGGCAGGAGTAAATAATTGTTTTAAAACCGGAAAATGCTCCAACAACAACCTGCGTTGAAGTTTGACATCGCAACTCTTATAAAAATAAAAATATTCCATCGAAAGCCGGGTTGGCAGGAGTCTGTCCCTCAAATCTGTTTCGTGTTTTGGTATTTGTGGATTTGTCTGCTGTACTCTTCATGCCTATCAGACTGTATTCCCAGTTTTTCTAAAGCCAAATAGATTTTTTTCCAATAGCCCTCCAATTGTTTTTCCTTCAAATCCCAAACCGATTCCAGATAGGCATCCAGGTCATAAATTCGGGCCTGCAATTCAACCAATTGTTCATGGAAGGTTTTTTATTTCGCCCGCTGATGCACCACTCATTCTGTAAAGCTCATGAAATGCCCTGTATTCAAACAGTTGTTCAATCTTATCTCTTAATGCATCCTGCATAACTTTGGCGGTAGTCTTTCAACAAAAATACTGAATTTGTGCCATACACATCCGCTTTTAAACGCGTAATGTACACCTATGGTGTTAATGTTTTGTTTAATAATGGATTAGGCAGTTAAAAATCATCCCTGATGGCGAAGTCTGCGGGAAACCTGGTGGATCACAATTCCCCCGCAAACGGCCACATTTAATGAGTGTTTTGTGCCAAATTGCTCAATTTCAACAGCTTCATTCAGTTGTTTAATCACTTCGTCTGAAATGCCGTCTACTTCGTTTCCAAAAACAAGTGCATAAGATTCGCCCAAAGTCAAATCAAGGGATGACAAAGAAGTGGATTGATCCGTATGTTCTATGCCAATAACGCGATAACCTTCATGGTTCAACTGTTGAATGGCTTCTGTGGTGTGATTAAAATAGCGCCAATCAACACTTTCGGTTGCACCTATGGCAGTTTTTTGGATCTCTTTGTGGGGCGGTGTGGCTGTTATTCCGCACAAATAAAGGGATGAGATGCCAAAAGCATCGCAGGTACGAAAAAAAGAACCTACATTTAAAGCCGATCTTACATTGTCCAAAACTACCACTACTGGCAATTTGGGAATGTTCTTATGGGTGGCCAAATCAGGCCTTCCTAATTCATCTGACGGCAATTTTTGCATGTCAGCTGTTCTTCTGTTTCCTGTAGTCCAGGGCAGCTTTTACAAAGGCAACAAACAATGGATGTGGATTTTCAACTGTACTTTTGAGTTCAGGGTGAAATTGAACTCCTACAAAATAGGGGTGGTTGGTGAGCTCTACGATTTCTACCAGACCGGTATCCGGATTGATACCGGAAGCTACCAAACCCGCCGTTTCAAATTTCGCCAAGTAGTCATTGTTGAATTCGTAGCGGTGTCGGTGTCTTTCTTCAACAAGCTGTTTTCCATAAATTTTATGAGCCAGACTCCCTTTCGACAATTTACACTTATACGAACCCAATCGCATAGTTCCACCTTTATTGGAAATAGCTATTTGGTCGGGCATAAGGTGGATGATGGGGTTGCCGGTTTTGGGATTTACTTCTGTAGAGGCTGCATCTTTAATCTTGAGCACGTTTTTGCCAAATTCAACAGCAGCACACTGCATGCCAAGGCAGATGCCAAAAAATGGAATCTTCTTTTCACGAACCATTCTAACCGCCTCAATCTTGCCCTGAATGCCCCTCTCCCCAAATCCGGGTGCCACCAATATGCCATCATAGCCCTGTAGGGTAGAAACGACGTTTTCTACTTCTAACTTTTCTGAGTGAATAGGAGTTATCCTTACCTTACATTCATTGACGGCACCTGCATGGATAAAAGACTCGTAAATTGACTTATAGGCATCGGGAAGCTCATTGTACTTGCCCACCAAAGCTATTTCCACCTCACGGGTAGGATTTTTTAACTTTCCTAAAAATTCTTTCCAGGCTGTAAGATCGGGCTCGTTTTTATGTTTCATGTTGAGCCTCTTCAATACGATACGATCCAGTTTTTCTTTGAGCATCAAAATAGGAACATCGTAAATTGTTGGGGCATCGATGGCTTCGATGACCGCCTCTTTTTCCACATTGCAAAAAAGGGCCAGTTTTTCTCTGATCTCTTTGCTGAGTGAATGTTCTGTTCGACACACCAAAATATCTGGTTGGATCCCGGTTTGTAGCAGTTCTTTTACAGAGTGCTGTGTAGGCTTGGTTTTTAGCTCTTTAGCCGCACTAAGGTAGGGTATAAGGGTAAGGTGGATAACCAATGAATTGTCAGCGCCCAGGTCTCTCCTTAGCTGCCTGATAGCTTCCAGATAAGGCAAACTTTCGATGTCACCAACGGTACCACCAATCTCAGTGATGATAAGTTCATGGCTGCCGTCGCTATCGAGCAATCTCATTCTTCTTTTGATCTCATCCGTAATGTGAGGAATTACCTGGACGGTTTTACCAAGATAGTCACCAGCCCGCTCTTTGTTGATGACGGTTTGGTAGATCCTACCGGTAGTAACATTATTGGCACTGGAAGTCGGAGTATTCAAAAAACGCTCATAATGGCCCAGGTCCAAATCGGTTTCGGCACCATCATCGGTAACATAACATTCTCCATGTTCATACGGATTTAAAGTTCCCGGATCAATATTGATGTAGGGATCAAATTTTTGGATGGTTACTCTAAAGCCTCTGGCTTGTAGTAGTTTGGCAAGGGATGCTGCTATGATGCCTTTTCCCAATGAGGAAGTTACGCCGCCCGTAACGAAGATGTATTTTGTCATCGACTGGTTGTGTTCATTACGGGATGCAAAGCTAAGAATTTTTCTTCAACATGGCTTTCAAAATGCCAAACTGAGTCTCTTTTTTTTTCTTTTCGCCCAATTTTTTTTCTCACAAGCTAAAACAAGGCATTGTTTATTTTGAACCTGAATATTGTATTATCTTTGTACAAAATTATATTCTGTGGCTTTACAAAATTCCATCATTGCTCCTTCGGTGCTGGCTGCCGATTTTTCGAGATTAGGTGAAGAAATTCAAATGGTAAATGAATCTGAAGCTGATTGGCTACATGTGGATGTCATGGATGGCAATTTTGTGCCCAATATCAGCTTTGGTCAAGATATGGTAGCTACCATGTCGCGTCTCTGCACCAAACCCCTCGATGTTCATCTTATGATCGTTGACCCAGATCGATACATTGAAGATTTTAAAAAATGTGGGGCCAGTGTTCTCACTGTCCATGCCGAAGCTTGTACACACCTGCACAGGACGATTCAGGCAATTAAAGCTGCAGGTATGAAAGCTGGAGTGGCTTTGAATCCACATACCAACGTCATGGTCATCGAAGATGTGCTGGAGGACCTGGATTTGGTGTGCCTAATGTCTGTCAATCCCGGTTTTGGAGGTCAGAAGTTTATTTACCGGGTCTTACATAAGGTAGAAACTTTGCGTAGAATGGCCGATGAAAGGAATGTGGATTTGTTGATAGAAATTGATGGTGGTGTAGGCCTTCACAATGCTGAGAGTCTGCTCCAAAAAGGGGCCAATGTTTTGGTGGCGGGAAACGCTGTTTTTAAAGACCCTAACCCCAAATCGGTTATAAGTGGCCTGAAAAATATTTCTGCCCAACGTACGTTTTAACTACCCTACAACTTTTTCCTTTGTTCAGATTTCCAGCTTTATTCATCTTCCTGTTCTTTACCTCAACATTGGTGTCGCAAGCTACACTTTTTGGGGTAGTAAGGGATGGCAGTTCCCAATTGCCAATCGAATTTGCAGAGGTCTTTACCGAAGGAGGGAAATTCCAAACTACTTCCGATTCTTTGGGTAATTTTTCGCTTGATCTTACTGAAAACGAAGGTTTCCTGGTTAAGTTTTACCGATTGGGTTATCAGGCAGTGGAATACAAGGTACCCGCCATGGCCAAAGGCACGCGCAGATACCTTACTGTAATCCTCCAACCCCAGTCCAGCGATTTGGATATCACCATTACTGCTTCCAGAATTGAGGATGCTGGTGTGGTCAGAGAGTCGGTATCTGAATTCAAAATCTTACCTACAGCATCCGGCAATTTTGAAGCTGTTTTGCCTTCCATAGCACTGGGCGTCAATTCCGGCAGTGGGGAGAGCTCAGTTCTCAATACAACGTAAGAGGGGGGCAATTATGATGAAAACATGGTTTACATCAATGACTTTGAAGTATTCAGACCCCAATTGATCCGGGCCGGACACCAGGAAGGATTGAGTTTTCCCAATATTGACCTTATCCGGGACATCACTTTTTCGAGTGGTGGGTACGAATCCAGATATGGCAATAAAATGTCGAGTGTTTTGGATATTCGATACAAAAGACCCGATGCATTTAAAAGCAGCCTTTCAGCCAGCTTGCTGGGGGCTTCTGCCCACGTAGAAGGTAGTAAGAGATTGGGCCCCAACGCCTACCATAAATTTCGATACCTTGTCGGGGCGAGGTACAAAACCAATAAATACCTACTGGGTTCACTGGATGTAAAAGGGGAGTATTTGCCCGATTTTGCTGATGTTCAGGCCTATCTTACCTACCAGTTAAGCCAAAACCTTCAACTTGGTTTTTTGGCCAATTACAACGCTGCCATCTTCAATTTTATTCCAGCTACAAGGAGTACAACGCTGGGTCTGATTACCAATACCCTTCGATTCAGTACCGCTTATGAAGGTTCTGAAAAAGATAAATTTATTCACGGTCTCGCCGGCTTGTCGCTCAATTTTGTACCGGAAACCCGCGATAGGCCTTATTTTATTAAATGGATGGCTTCGCGATATTCCAGCGCAGAGCAGGAAAACTTTGATATACTCGGATATTATCGATTGGCCCAAATCGAATCTAATTTGGGTGCCGACAATTTTGGTGAAGAGGTGGCTGTCCTGGGTACGGGTACCCAACATAGATTTGCCCGCAATTATCTGTATACAGAAATCTACAATACGGAATTAAGGGCTGGTTTTGATCTGGGAGAAAAGGGCAACTGTCATTACCTGGAAACAGGCCTTAAATACCAGCATGAATCTTATGACGATGACCTGAATGAATGGGAGCGGATCGATTCTGCCGGTTATTCTTTGCCGTACAGTGGTTCGTCAATTGTATTATCTCAGTTTCTTCAAACAGCAAATCGATTGCGAAATGAAAAGGTTGAAATGTATGTGCACAACAGTCACGAGCGCAATGTAGGAAAGGGTACCTTTAAACTCAATACGGGTGTGCGTGTCAGCCATTTGGGCCTGGGCAATGAATGGCTCGTCAGCCCGAGGGCAAGTTTGCACTGGCGCCCGGCTCACAATCCAAGGAACCTTTCTTGGAAGCTGGCCTGGGGCATTTATCAGCAGGCAGCGCAGTATAGGGAATTCAGAAACCCGGCAGGTGAACTCAATACGGACTTAAAGGCCCAACGGGCGCAGCATTTTGTTGCCGGCCTCGATCTGGATTTTCCTTGGTCCAGAATCAGTAAAAAACCATTTCGACTCATAGCTGAGGTGTATTATAAAAAATTCGATCGGCTGGTATCTTACGATGTAGACAATGTGCGCATTGCCTATTCGGGAGCTAATAATGCATCGGGTTATGCTGCCGGCATCGACCTCAGAGTGAATGGAGAATTTGTGCCGGATGCAGAATCATGGATCAATGTTTCTTTTCTTACCGCACGTGAAAAACTGGAAGGGGTTACCCATCTTCGTTTTCAGGACACCAGCGCAGTAGCCGTCAGCACCGTGCCCAGACCCACCGACCGATTGGCAACCGTCAACTTGTTTTTCCAGGATTATCTGCCATCCAATAAAAATTTTAAAGCCAATATTTCATATTCCTTTGCCACCGGCTTACCTTTCGGTACCAAGGATGATAATCTTGTATATAGAAACGTATTTAGGTACAAAGTTTATCAACGACTGGATATTGGCTTTTCATTATTGCTGTGGGATGAAAAGAAAAGGAAAGAAAAACCCCATCACCTCCTGAGTTTTTCAAAGGCATCTTGGCTTAGTCTGGAGGTGTTCAACATCATGGGAGTAGTTAATACGGCTTCTGTGACATGGATTAAGACCATCACCAATGCCCAATATGCCATCAACAACAACCTTACCTCCAGAAGGGTAAATCTGCGATTTAGGATAGATTTTTAAATAGTTAATGCCCAGCAGGGTAGTGGGCATTCTTTTTTTCGAGATAGTCGGTATATTGCACTGATCCCAATCTAAGCCTCATGTTGATCCCACTTTTTTGATATATTTTTTCTTCCATTGCACAGAAGAAGGGAAGCGAAATGGGTTTTTGTCTGGACATCATGATCCGGGTGGACATTGTATCCATGCTTATGAGACCGGGTTTAAAATAATGCTGCAGGTCTTTTGACTGTCCCCTGGTTAAGAGTGACAATGCCAAACAGAAACTAATTATCAGAATTTTCCTGCTACCTTCATAGAGTTCAAATTTATAGAATCCGACTCAATATCACCATTGAGGAGAGATATTTTTTTACTTGGTTTTAAACCTACTCGTTTGAGTGCATCGATATTTCCTCCTATGATCCATGCTGTGGTATCGGGATATGATTTTTTGAGGGTATCGCCAATGAGGGAATAAAATTGTAAAATATCATCTTCTTTCAACCGGGTATCGTAGGGGGGATTGGTAATGATAAAGATGCCCGATTGTCCGGGCGTTTGAAAGAAATCACCACGTTGCACCTGGATGTAATTTTCAAGGGTAGCCTCTACCACATTGGTTTGAGTGGCATTGACACAACGCAATGACTTATCTAATCCGGTAATAGTAGGAATGTTGTCGAGGCGAATAGCAGATTTAGCTTCCTCCTGAACTTCGGCCCAAAGGGCTTTGTCGTAAGATTGCCAGTTCTGAAAACAGTATTTTCTATCCGGACTCTGAGGTGGTATATTGCCGGCTATATGAGCCGCTTCAATCAAAAGCGTACCTGAGCCACACATCGGATCGAAGAAAGGAGTCTTTTTATCCCAGCCGGAGAGCAAGACCATGCCGGCTGCCAAGACCTCATTCAGGGGAGCTTCAACAGGGTAGACCCTGTACCCCCTTTGGTGAAGAGAACTTCCACTGGCGTCGAGCAAAACAGTTAGTATATTTTGTCTGATGTGAATGACAATAGAGATGTCGGGTGTTACCGGATTCACAAAAGGACGTTTGCCGGTAAGTTCGCGAAAACGATCTGCGATGGCATCCTTACTTTTTAAACCTGCGTATTGAGAGTGTCTGAAAACATCAGAATGAACAACCCCGTCTACTGCAAAACTCTGGTTGAGATGAAAAATATTTTCCCAGGCTATGTCTTTTACAGCAGCATAAAGTTGGTTTTCATTGTTGACCACAACTTCCACCAGAGGCACCATCACCTTGATCGCAGTGCGGAGCAGGCAATTGGCAGCATACATCTGTTTTTGGGTGGCCTCACAGGCTACCGCCCTTTTGAGGGGTGTAATTTCAGTGCAACCCAATTCCACAAGTTCCTCTGCCAATGCTGGTTCAAGTCCTTGAAGGGTGCGAACAATGATTTTCATGTAAAAAGAAAAGTAGGGTGAAAGTAAAGGGCAAAAAAGCCTGCTAAGCAGGCTTTTTATCTTTTGAGATTAATTAACAGAGGGCAGTACACTGACAAAGGTTCTGTTTTTGAATCCTTTTTTGTATACTACAGTACCGTTAACCAGGGCATGAAGGGTAAAATCTTTGCCGATACCTACATTGGTAGCCGGGTGAAATCTGGTTCCTCTTTGTCTGACAATGATATTGCCTGCTGTTGCAACCTGACCACCAAATATTTTAACCCCTAATCTTTTACTTTTACTATCCCGTCCGTTATCCGAACTACCTACACCTTTCTTGTGAGCCATGATCTGTTGTTTAAGTGATTAAAATTATAAGTTGATGGAATCAATTTTGATCTTAGTGAAGCTTTGACGGTGACCGTGTGTCTTCCTGTAACCCTTTCTTCGTTTTTCTTAAAAACGATGACTTTGTCACCCTTTTGGTGACCTAAAACGGTAGCTTGTATAGAAGCTCCGCTTACTACCGGCGTGCCTACAGTCGTTCCCGCATCTGAAAAGGTCATCAAAACCTGATCAAAGTTTACGGAATCTCCTGCATTGGCTTCAAGCTGGTGGACAAAGATCTCCTGACCCTTGCTCACTTTAAATTGCTGACCAGCTATGTTTACGATTGCTAGCATGTATGCAGTTAATTAATGAGTTAAATAATTTTGAGGTGCAAAGATAATTCTAATATTTCAATCAAACAAGCTGTAAATCAATATTTTATTTGATAAACATAGGGGTGAAAGTTGCAGAATAAATGAATATAAATAATTTACATTTCGAAATTAAATTAGGATTTAGAATCCAATAGTGCTTTTTTGTTCTTTTATTTCTTTGCCAATGCGGATCATTCTTAGCACGGTCTGGGCAGCTTCATCACCCTTGTTGCCATGTTTACCCCCGGCTCTGTCCAATGCCTGTTGCTCGTTTTCTACGGTTAGTAAGCCAAAAGTCACAGGTTTGCCACTGACCAGCGATAGTTGCATGATGCCTTGGGAAACAGCAGAATTTATGTACTCATCGTGTCGGGTGTCACCCTTGATCACACAGCCCAAACAAACCAGGCCGTCCAGTTTTTCCTTTCCAGCCAGCATCTTTGCTCCCAAGGGTAGCTCAAAAGCCCCGGGCACCCATAAAATATGAATGTTGGACTCAGCAACCCCTGCCGCCAATAAGGTATTATTACAGCCTTCCAGCAAAGCTCCGGTAATTTGTTCATTCCATTCTGAAACTACAATACCAATTTGGTAGGAACTGTAATCCACTTCTTTTTCCAACCTGTCTTTTGATAAATTTTTATTTTTTTCCATCGTATAATCATTTAAACAATCGTGGGCTTGATTGGTTTTTAGAAACAAAAAGAGGTAAGAATTGTGTTCTTACCTCTTTACATTCAATGGGTTATGTGGTGTTATTTTTCTAATCTGGCAACAAATTTTCAGCCTCTCTGGCTTCAATAGAAGTAGGATACTTATCTACAATGGTTTTAAAAGATTTTAGGGCATCTTCGTTCTTTTTCTGAGCAAATTGGAGTAAGCCCAATTTGTTGTAATAAAAAGGTGCATTAAAATCGTCATCTCCGGCATTGGCTGCTTTTTCATAAAAATCAGCTGCCTTCTCAAGATCACCCAATTCTGCATGAGCATCGCCCAATGATCCAAACTTTACGGCTGGAGTAATATCATCTCCTGGAGAATAGTCTTCCAAGTATTCGATGGCTTCTTCGTATTTACCTAAGTTCAAATTACAGATTCCAGCATACAATTTAGCAGTATTGGCGGCCTTTGTTCCTCCATAGTTATCTGCAATGGAAGCAAAACCTTCAGCGCCACCACCAGGATTGTCAAGGGCAGATGCAAATGAATCTCTTGCAAATTGCATCTCTGCCTGATACATGGCTTCCACGGCTGCTTTTTCTTTGGGCTCTACATAGGCATATTTATATGCCAAATAGCCACCAACCAACAATACCAGGCCTGTCATGACACTCAGGATTAATTTTTGGTGTTTTACATAAAAAGTCCTGAGCATGCTCCTTTACTTCTACTATGTTTACAATTTCATCACTCAGGTTTTCTGTACCCTGGTTCGGACGAACAGTCTGTTTTCTTTGAGGAATGTTCCTTCTGGTTGACATCTTTTCTATTCAGTTTTGTGAAAAAACGCTGCAAAATTAGGAAAATCCCCTGACATAATGCTTTTATCTTGGGTAAATATTTTAAATAAGCCTGCCTCCGGAAGGCTTTGGACCTCAGTTTGATAAATATTTGTAAAAAAAGGATGTGTGCATTTTAGCCCCATTTGTGTGTTTTTGGTACTTTTTTGACGCCCCTTGGACATAATCTCATGATTTTGGCTAAAAATTATTTATTTACCTTAAATTAGCCCTTCATCCTCTAAAAAGACAATGGTTTTAACCCGGTTTTGGAACATTTTTTCATTTTCAATCATCCAACGATGGTATTGCCCTCTGTTGCGAACAGGAAAAGAAGCCATTTTAAGCCTTGTTTTTATTTTGGGTTGTGTTTCAATAAATGCACAATCGCAACAGCTGGTTCAGGAAATCAACAAAATCATCCAATATGACTCGGATGTGAGTTATGATCTTACACCGGGTTTTGTGGTTGGCATCCTGGACGGTGATTCCACTTATCTGCTTTCTTTTGGAAAAATGGCAGGCACCAAAAATGAGCCTTTGCCGGTTGATGCCATTTTTGAAACTGGCAGTGTTTCCAAAGCGTTTACTTCATTATTGACCTATACCCTCGAGCAAAAAGGAATTCTAAAACTCTCAGACAAGGTAAATGGATTTTTACCATCAGAATTTCAGAATCCACGACTCCAAAGTCTTACGCTGCTCGACCTGCTCAACCATACCGTCCCCTTTCCGAGAAGGCCCTCAGGATTTGGTGAGTTTGAAGAAGATCCTCAAAACCCTTATCAATATTATAGTAAACAAAACTTGCTTCGATATTTTGCAAGATATGTACCCGTTAAAGGCATGTCAGAATTTAGTTACTCTCACATCAATTATGCCTTATTGGAAATTGTGATTGAATCTGCTACCGGTCTTACCTTTGGCGATGCCCTTGATAATTTTGTACTCCAGCCTCTCGGCATGGATAACAGTTTTGTTGATTTCAGAGAGCAAAAAAAAGACATTGTGACAGCAGGTATCGACCGTTCTCTCACAGCTGCCGAACCATGGATTTTTGAATCGTTTTCAGCAAGCGAGGGGATCAAATCAACGGCAGCCGATTTATTGTCATTTGCAAAACCTTTTTTAGGTAGTTCCGGTTCACAAATGGACCTCTATGCTCCGGGAATTCTTGGCTCGGAACACCCATCTTATAATGAGAAATTGTTTTACTCATCCGGTTGGCATGGCATTAAAATCAACAAAAAAACGAAAGCCCTGATCAATAATGGCAATACAAGTGGTCACAGTGCTTTTATAGGAATGGTACCGGAGAACAGGACCGCCGTGGTGGTGCTTTCCAATTCGGCTTTTGGTACCAAAGATCTGGGCCTGCTCATTCTAAGGATGATCAATTACAACTGGAAAAGGAAACCTCAATAATTATGTGTCTGATAAGCCCAAAGCGGTTAAAATATCTTGGGAAGACCTGCAAAACATGGGTAACCCTGAAAACGCACCTGAAATTATAGAAGAGAAGGATGGTAAAAATACTTACCTAATTACCCCGATCAAGGTTCACTACGAACGCAAGGGAAGAGGCGGAAAGGAAGCAGTTGTCATCAGAGGTCTCGAAACCCTGGATGAAACCATCCTCGTGGAGACCTGTAAAAAGATAAAATCAAAATTGGGTGTTGGGGGAGCTGTAAAAGAGGGAGAAATCATTGTCCAGGGCAATCAACGTGATAAAGTAGTTGCCATCTTATCAGAAATGGGTTTCCGACAAATAAAAAAAGCAGGAGGCTAATTCTTAACGCCTTTGGTCTCCATCGAGGGGTTTACTCAATCTGTTTAATAAAAAGAGAGGTTCTTCGGCAAGCGAACCTTCAATTCTGTTGGCAAGATAGTGGCCAACAGCTGCCCCTAATTTATAGCCATGCCCGGATCCTCCTCCTGCCACCCATACATTTTCAAGTCCCGGAATTGTATCAATGATGAGGTGGGCGTCAAGCGTATTTTCATATTGACATACGCGGGCTTGTACCAACGGGGCTCTCTTCATAAATGGGAATCGTTGCTCCATAAAATGGCGAGCATTCTCCAGGTTTTTCAGATCTATTATTCTTTCTCCGTGCTCGGGATCAAAATCAGGCCCCGCAACATCTTTACCTACCTTGAATCCAAAACCGGCCGTTGCTTGGTCTATGGCAGGAATGCCGTAGTACATCACATCTTCTTCCAATGTCGCAAAATCACACCACACTGGAATATGCTGTTTAAATGTAAAATGAGAAGGCAGACCAAAATAAAACAGGTCTTGTTTGCTGGGTCGAATTACCCCCTCCAATACTTGTGGTAAAATCTGTGAAAGCCACGGTCCTGCAGCAAATACAAAGGCATCTGCTTCCAGATTGCTGCCATCTTCCAATTCAATTTCGGATAGGGTAGTAGGGAGTTGTTGAAGGGCTTTGACATTTTTTTGGAGGTATTGTCCTCCTTCCAGGACGAACTGCGCTACAACGGCCTCACATCCTGCTCTCGCTCGCAAATAACCACCTCCTTCTTCCAAAACACTGTATTGGATGCCTTTTGTTGAAAGCATCGGAAACCGACTGATCAAAGCTGCATTATCCAATTCTTCATAGCCAACATGCCATTTGTTTAGATGTGATTTTGCCGCCAGCCATCTGCTTTCGTCTCTACCAATAAAATTGAAGACACCGGTGCGATAAAAATATTTTTCACCAAATAAAATTTCGTTTTCTTCCCACAACTGCATGGATTGCAGCGTCATTCGCGTGTAGATTTCATCTTTGTACAAAGCTCTGATCACCCTGCTCTCATCACCAGAACTGGCCCGTGCATTGGCAGGCCCATGGCCATCCAAAAGTTGAACTTGATGGCCCTTTCTTTGAAGCATCAACGCAACCCAACCTCCAAAAGCACCGGCACCTACAACAATAATTTTCATGTATCAGCGGATTTTAATGAGTAAAATCTATAAAAGAGCTGTGTTTGTCTTCACAAAATACAAATCATAGACAAATATGAGCACAATGGCCAAATATTATTAAAATTTATATCTATCTTTGCACAAGTAAATTTTAAACCGGACAGCTGTTTTAATATTGCTATTATGTTGAGTAGAAGAAGTGTTAGAATTAAAGTCATCCAATTGTTGTATAGCGTCTCGCGGGATGAGGATATTACGCGCGATGAACTAAAGAAAAGATATTGGAAAAGTATTGATACCAGTTTTGAACTGTTTTTGTACAATATCTTTACCCTATTACAGATTGCTAGTGTTGCTGAAGAAGACAAGGACAAACGATCAACCAAGTACCTGCCTTCAGAAATAGATAAAGGGTTTGATGCCAAGATTTACCACAATCCTCGCATCCAGGACCTGGAAAAGAACAAAAACATCCAAAAAGTTTTTGACAAATACCATTTCAAAGAAAGGACTGATAAGGACATATTTAGAAAAATATACTACGATTTTCAGAAGCAGGATGCCTATCAGGAGTATATTTCTAAACCAACTACAGAAGATGACGACCTCGAAATGTTGTTGGAACTGTTTAGATATTGTCGCCAAAGCCCTGACTACAATGAGCTAATTGAAGATCAATATGTAACCTGGGATGACGACAAATCATTGGTCATAGGTTCGATCAAAAAGGTGTTAAAAGGACTGCCTTTTGAGAAAGATGATTTTTACAAAGAATACTATCCGGAAGAAGAATGCATCAAAGATTTTGGAGAATTTCTCCTTCTGCGAACTTTTGACATAGATAAAACGTTATTGGAGTACATTAGCCCTGTGTTGACAAACTGGCATCACGATCGGGTAGCTGTTGTAGACATGATTATGTTAAAGATGGCTGTCGTAGAGTTTATGCATTGTGACTCAATACCGGTTAAGGTAACCCTCAACGAATATGTAGAGCTTTCCAAGGTATACAGTACCTCCAAAAGTAAAGAGTTTATCAATGGAGTGCTGGATAAACTTCAGCATAATCTGACTGAAGAAGGGAAGATCTCTAAATCTGGGAGAGGGTTGGAAGAGTAATGCAACCTAATTCTTTTGTCCATGAACATCAAAACCATTGCTGCTGCGGCAGTGCTGATCGCAGTTTCACATTTGGTCACAGGCCAGGATAAACTCCACAATACTGTTATTCTTTACAATGTGGTTCCACTCAGGGTTGATCTCAACCAGGATGGTTCTATTAAAAACGTATACGGCGAAGATGTCAATTACCTGAGAGGTTATACCCTGGTAAAAAGACAAAAACCAGAAGGTGAAACCAATTACGGTGAAGGCGGCCAATACGAAAGGGTATCTGTTGAAGACTACGATTTAAAATTTAAAAACAACACGGCCTTGCTAACTCAGGAAATTGTAGCCTCTCTTGATAAAGCTTCGGAATCCGTTTTTTTTAGCGGACACCGCATCCTTGTAAATGTTTACCCCACACCGGCCGACAATAAAAGTAAAACGCTTCTCAAAAACAGGCTAAATGCCTGCCTTTCTTATCTTGAGATAAAAGGAGTAAAAAAGACCCAAATTGTAATCAATACAGAGGCCTTGCTGACCGAAGATGAATCCATCAAACTTACATTTGTAAAGTAATTTTCTCTTGCCGGCAATTTAAGGGTACTTCATCTTCACTCAAAAGTAGATGTGACGTTGATTTTATTTAAATTTGCGAAAAAAAATATGGCTCAAACCACTTCGCATATTTTAATGATCAGACCTCATCACTTTGGATTCAATGAAGAAACAGCTCAAAACAATTCTTTCCAAAACAAAGTAGAGGGTGATGACACCACAGATGTGGCTGCTACGGCTACAGCTGAATTTGACCGTTTTGTAGATGTCCTCAGGTCAAAGTACATCAATGTAATAGTGGTTGAGGATACGGATCAACCCATCAAACCAGATGCGGTCTTTCCCAATAATTGGGTGAGTTTTCATGAAGATGGCTTAGTGATGACCTATCCCATGTTTTCACAAAACAGGAGGGTAGAAAGAAGGGCTGATATCATAGAGGGTCTAAAATCACAATTTGAGATTACCAAGGATTATACATTTGAGCATTACGAAGAAGAGGGCCTGTTTTTGGAAGGCACAGGTAGCTTAATCCTCGACAGAGAAAACAAAATAGCCTATGCCAATCTGAGTCCCCGTACCGATCTCAGGTTGCTCGATAAGTGGTGTGTACTTACGGGTTATAAAAAAGTTTACTTTTTTGCCAAAGACCGCAACGGCCATGATATTTACCATACCAATGTGATGATGGCCATCGGCCATAGTTTCTGTGTTATTTGTTTGGATTGTATTCCCGAATCTCCGGAAAAGGAAAGGTTAAAACAAAGCCTGATTGATACAGAAAAGGAAATTATAACCATCTCACTTGACCAGGTTGAAAACTTTGCGGGTAATATGTTGGAAGTACAAAACAATTCAGGTACACGGTATTTGGTGATGTCTTCTACCGCTTATGCCTCCCTGACTTCAGATCAAAAGCAGAGGATCGAAAAACATACAAACATCCTGGTGGGAGATATTCCCTTAATTGAAAACGTAGGAGGTGGCAGTGTTCGTTGTATGATGGCAGAAGTCTTTTTACCTGAAAAAAAATAAGATGAGATACCTGATTGTAATTACTTTGATGGTCTTGCTCTCAACAGGGTGTTTAACCTATTCTACCCTGATTAAAGGCGAAGAAAAAGGTGTATTTCTCAAAAAACAATACACAACCCAGAATGGAACACTTCCTTACAGAATCCTTTATCCTGAGGTGAAAAGGGGGCAATATCCACTTCTTATCTTCATGCATGGAGCAGGCGAAAGGGGAACAGATAATGAAAGACAACTCATCCACGGTCGTAAATGGCTGGAAGAAAACAATCCAAAATATCCGGCAGTAGTTTTGCTGCCTCAATGCCCGACAGAAGATTATTGGTCGAGTGTAGATAGAAATACCAATGCAGAAGGTGATCGAAAATTTGTGTTTAATGACAAGGCTGCAACCCCGGCAATGCAAGCCACTCTCGCTCTCATTGATTCTTTGATTCAACTCCCATATATAGATAAAAATCGTGTATACATAACCGGCCTATCGATGGGTGGGATGGCAACCTGGGAGATTCTTTGGCGTAAGCCAGGCCTTGTTGCGGCAGCTGCTCCCATTTGTGGAGGTGTTTATGTGGAGAAAGCACCTGAAATAGCAAAAACCAATTGTATTCGCATTTATCATGGTGCCCAGGATAAGGTAGTAATACCTGAGCATTCAAGGAGAATCTTTGAAGCCCTTCAAAAACAAGGAGCCAATGTGGCATACAAGGAATACCCAAATGTTGAACACAATGCGTGGACCTACGTATTTCAGGAGGCTGACTTCTTTGAATGGATGTTTTCGTGTAAGAAAAAATAAAATTTAAGTTCGGCCCATTGCCTTGAGCTCAAGATATTTGTTTAAACTATCGACGCTCAAATATTGAGGTGTGGTGAGCACGCATTCTACACCCAGGGTTCTCAACCTTCTTTGAATGCGCATTTGATCCACTGCTTGCTGTTCTGCCAACACTTGTTCATAGATTTCTCTTGACGTTTTGGTCTTTCTGTATATCAAGTCATTGACTCCAGTATTGGTAAACATGATGGCAATAACAAGGTGGCGTGTGGAAAGTGAGTGGATGTATTTTTCTTTTCGCAAATAACTTTCATAATTCACAAAATGGGTATACAGAAACAAAACTGATCTTTGAGACAGATTTTGTAATGACCAGGAAGCAAGTCTTGCATGGTCAGCATTCTGTATTTCAGTATCCAAATGATACAATGTTTCAAGAATGTGATGAAGTGTGATTTTGGATCGGGACGCCGTAACATGGGCAGATACATTTTTATCAAAACAGATCAATCCAGCCTTATCTCCTTTTTTGAGAACAATATTGGAAAGCATCAAAGCTGAATTAATAGCATAGTCTAGCAGATACATACCTTCAAAGGGAAATTGCATCAATCTGCCTTTATCTACGACCTGGTAACTATTTTGGCTTTTCTCTTCTGTATAGCTATTGACCATCAATTCTCCCTGCCGGGCACTTGCCCTCCAGTTGATTTGTCTGGGATCATCTCCCAGGTGATATTTTTTGATTTGATCAAATTCCAAGCCCACTCCTCTTCTGGGTAGTTTGCGAAGTCCTCTTTCTGAGGTCTGATTTCCAAAGGCCAGGAGTTCGTACCTGGACATTTGTAGAAACGAAGGATACACAGCATGCCCTTTTTGAGTGGGGAGTACAAACTTGCGTTCCCATAATTTTAGGCTCGTACTCACAAAAACAAGGGTATTTCCAAATTGATATTTACCCCTTATTACAGGTCTGAGATGATAGGTGAAATTTAATTCTCCGGGACCCAACATTTTTTCCTTCCAGATTTGGTCGCGAATTTGAAATTGAAAGGGCAATTCTTCTAAAACGGTGATGGTTACTGCTCCTTCATATTGATTGGATAACTTAATCTGTATGGGGTTGTCGTCACCATTGGATAACCTGTCGGCCAATATCCTGGACCCTGTAATTCCTGCAGACGAACCATACAATAGGTAAATTTCCCTAAGTAACAATCCCAACCAGAAAGCAATGATGAGTAAACCCGACCAGGAAGGAAAATCAAGGCCAAATGCTGCTATCAGCAAGACTACGGCTATGGCCAAACCATAGAGAAAATGGCTGCCCGGATATAAACTGGAGAGAAATTTAATCATCTTGGGACCTCAACTGACTTGACCAGTTTTTTGACCAGATTTGGCATTCCAGCTCCATCCAGTTCTCTCTCTGCACTTAGTATTAGCCTGTGCGACAAAACGGGTAAACTCACTTCAACGATGTCCTCTGGTATAACAAAATCCCTGCCATCCAAAAGGGCATGGGCTCTTGCCGATTTTAACAGATAGATGGCAGCCCGGGGTGACGCCCCCAGCATAAAGTCTTTAGATTTGCGACTGTTTTGTACAATGGCCGTAATGTAGTGGATCAGTTTTTCATCAACAGTGACCTGGTTGACCCATGACTGTAACTTTTTAAGGTCCTGTATGTCCCATACAGCTTGCACTTGGTCTATGTCTGAGAGGTCTTTTCCTTCCCTGAATTGCATAAGGAGCTGAGTTTCTTCTTCTGGACTGGGATAGGGAATGTCTATTTTGAGTTGAAATCGGTCAAGTTGAGCTTCAGGTAAACGGTAGGTCCCCTCCATCTCAATTGGATTTTGAGTGGCAATCACCAAAAAAGGGAATGTTAAAAGATGTTGACTACCATCTGCGCTTACTTGTCGCTCTTCCATAACTTCAAAAAGGGCGCTTTGTGTTCTTGCCGGTGCCCGGTTGATTTCATCTATCAAAATAAAATTGGAAAAAATGGGACCCTTCCTGAATTCAAATTGCTGATTTTGGGGATTAAATATTGCAGTACCGAGGATATCGGCAGGCATAAGATCGGGGGTAAACTGGATTCGACTAAAGCCACAGGCTAAGGTTTTGGCTATGCATCGAGCCGTTGTGGTTTTGGCCAAGCCGGGGTTGCCTTCCAACAAAATGTGACCGTTGCAAAGCAGGCCATTGGTAATGTAACGTACCATGGAATGCTGGCCTACAATGAATTTGGAAACTTCATTAAAAAGGGCTTCGGTCTTTTGTTTTACAAAGTCTAAATCTATGGGATTGTTGTGATGGTCCATGGTTCAAATTTGTGTAAATATATAGATAAAATTCAAATCAACTTAGCCCGGCTAGTCCGAAAAGATCGCTGTTTTTTGATTACATTTGCAGCCTTAAAACATTTGCAATGCAAAGGATAACAGTCATCGGAGCGGGAACAATGGGAAATGGAATAGCTCATGTTTTTGCCCAAAACGGGTATGATGTGAGCTTATGCGATATTCAACAAGCCAGTCTGGATAAGGCCATCACCACGATAACAGCAAACCTGGACAGAATGGTTAAAAAAGGAAGCCTTGAAGAGGGTGGTAAAATAGACACGCTAAGCAGAATTGCCACCACCACTTCTGTGCAGGAAGCTTGCGCCAATGCTGACCTTGTGGTGGAAGCTGCCACAGAAAATGTGGATTTAAAGTTGCAGATATTTAAACAAATGGATGCGGCTGCACCTGATCATTGCATTCTCGCTACCAATACCAGCTCAATTTCGATTACTAAAATCGCCGCTGTAACCCAACGCCCCGAAAAGGTGATTGGAATGCACTTTATGAATCCTGTACCCATTATGAAACTGGTAGAGGTGATCAGGGGCTATGCTACCAGCAATTTGGTGAGCGAAACCATCATGGCTTTGTCCTCTAAAATTGGTAAAATTCCGGTTGAGGTCAATGATTATCCTGGCTTTGTTGCCAATCGTATTTTAATGCCTATGATCAATGAAGCCATCTATACCTTGTATGAAGGTGTTGCCGGGGTGAACGAAATAGACGAGGTAATGAAATTGGGAATGGCTCATCCAATGGGCCCCTTGACCCTGGCAGATTTTATTGGCCTCGATGTTTGTTTGTCAATAATGCGTGTCTTGCAGGATGGATTTGGCAATCCTAAGTATGCCCCCTGTCCTCTGCTGGTCAATATGGTTACGGCGGGCAAACTTGGCAGAAAGTCGGGTGAAGGCTTTTACGACTATTCGAACAAAGAGCAAGTGGTGGTGGCATCGACATTTAAAAGATAATTTTGCGCATAGCCATTATTAGTTCCCGTTTTCCTTATCCTCTCGAAAGAGGGGATAAGTTGCGTCTATTCCACCAGATAAAAGCATTGTCTAAACATCACGAAGTATTTTTATATACCGTAAATGACATTTTACCTTCAAAGGCGGAAATGGCTGAAGTTAGCCAATATTGTCAAAAGATAGTGGTTTTTCAAAGCACGTGGTGGCAAAAATTAATAGGTTTATCTTTTGCCTTTTGGAAAGGCTGGCCTTTTCAATCGGGCTTGACCTACAGCCCCAAATTTGAGGAACAGCTTAGGCTCGAATTAGATCAGGCGGGCGTGGATTCGGTTTTTTGCCAACTGATCCGCATGGCACCTTACTGCCGGCAAATCTCTTTGCGCAAGGTACTTGACTATATGGATGCTCTGGGAATGGGCATGGAGAAAAGAGCGGACCTTTCTTCCTGGCCGTTGAGTTGGCTTTACCGTGTGGAATCAAGTCGTGTAAAAAAGTATGAAAAAACGCTGTCGCTGCAATTTAATGCGCTGAGTGTAATAACAGGAGCAGACGCAGAAGCCCTGGATTTACCTGCAACCCATGCCCCTCTTGAAATTGTTGCCAATGGCATTGATACAAAGTATTTTGTCATCTCCAGTCATGTCGATCAGCCTTATGATGTTGGTTTTGTTGGAAATTTAGGGTATCTGCCCAACATCGGAGCGGTGCGATTTTTGGTGAATGAGATCCAACCCAGCTTTCAAAAACAAATGGGTTATGACTTGAAGATATTATTATCAGGAGCCAGACCATCAGCGGAAGTTATTTCACTTTCCAATGACAATGTAAAGGTGGTTTCGTGGGTAGATGACATCAGAACATCTTATTGGAAGATGAAAATTTTGGTAGCTCCGATCTTTTATGGCACCGGTCAACAAAACAAAATTTTAGAGGCCATGGCTTGTGGCATTCCTGTTATTTGTTCTCCTGAGGTGGCCTCTGGTGTAGGAGCTATTCACAAGCAGGAGTTATTGGTGGCGGGAAATGCTGCACAGTTTGTAGAGGCAATTCATCTGTTGTTATCAGATCCATTGATGAGACAAAATCTTAGTGAAAAGGCCAGAGCCTTTGTAGAGCAACAGTATTCCTGGGAAAAAAATACTTCAAAGTTGTCTAACTTATTGAATACCAAAGACATCGCATAGCAAAATAATGTTTTGCAACTTTTTTCTCAAAAAGAAGAAAAGTCCCCAATGTTATAAAAATGACTTAGCTCTTGGTATTTTATATGGTAAAATCGTTAAAAAACAATTTTTTTCCTGTTGGGATCAGAATTTGAACTCACTTTCAGTATAAAATTATGTTATTTGCTGTATAACAAGCATTTTGCCTTGTTTCAATTGCGTGAATATATTTACCTTTATGACTGAAAAAAATCAACCATTTTAAACCATGCTGGTTACTTCCAATATGACAGCTACCGAAAAAAACTCCATCCTGCTGGACACCATTGAGTCTGCTTTAGAAGACATGAGAAATGGAAAAGTGATCATCGTTGTTGATGATGAAGACAGAGAAAATGAAGGTGACTTTATCTGCGCAGCAGATTGCATAACACCCGAAATAATAAATTTTATGGCCACCAATGGTCGGGGTTTGATATGCACGCCCATTGAAGAAGAAAGAGCTAAAGAATTGGAACTGGCTTTGATGGTAAGAGACAACACAGCCATGCATCACACTGCATTTACCATCAGTATTGATCTGTTAGGTTACGGTTGTACCACCGGCATTTCAGCTTATGACAGGGCTACCGGTATCAAGGCCATTACCAACCCTGAAATTGTAGCCAAAGACTTTGCCCGCCCGGGACACATCTTTCCCCTCATAGCCAAAAAAGGAGGGGTGCTGAGAAGAACCGGACATACGGAAGCCGCGGTAGACTTATCCAGGCTTGCAGGCTTTTATCCTGCAGGGGTTTTGGTTGAAATTCTCAATGAAGATGGTACCATGGCCAGATTGCCTCAACTCATAGAAGTATCTAAAAAATTTGGACTGAAGATCATCAGTATCAAAGACCTGGTGGCCTACAGAATGCGCAATGAAACCCTGGTGCAGCGCGAAATGCAAACTACTATGGAAACCCAATATGGCAAATTTACAGTTACCGCTTTCAAACAACTCACCAATGGAGACATACACATTGCTCTTCATTTGGGCGAAATAGATCCTACCTTTCCTACCCTGGTTAGGGTGCATTCTCATGCCGAAACTGGCGATATTCTGGGTATGCTTTTTGATGGCTATGCTGAAACGTTGAGCAAATCACTTAAGTTGATTTCTGGCGAACAAAACGGTATTTTACTGTATATGAGACATGGTGAAAAAAATGAAGAACTGCTCAACAAACTTAAGACCCTTGACAATAATCCTGACAACAACCCTCTTCCATCAGAAGAACAAAGAGATTTTGGTGTAGGTGCTCAAATTTTAAGAGACTTGGGTGTACAAAAGATCAGACTGATCTCTAACCACCCCAAAAAGAGGGTAGGATTAATTGGATACGGCCTTGAAATCGTTGAAAATATTTTTATAGACTAATTTAAAACCAAACCAATAAAAACATGAACCTTTTTATATTACAAGCTGGAGGCAGTTCAATGACATCTTTGTTGATGATGGGTGTTCTCTTTGTCATTATGTATTTCTTTTTTTTACGCCCGCAAATCAAACGTCAAAAGGAGCAAAATCTATTCCAGGTAGGTTTGAAGAAGGGAGATGAAGTAGTGACATCCAGTGGCATCATCGGTCAAATCACAAAAGTTGATGAGAACGAAATCATGCTGCAGGTAGATCCAAAAACCTTTTTGCGTTTTACCAAAGGTGCTATCAGTAAAGAAATGACTGACGCTTTTTCCAAATTGCCAAAAACGTCAGGAAACTAAGCACTAAAAGTATAGAGTTAGAGTGGATGGGCTTTTGGCTCTCCACCTGACTTGTTCAGACATTTAATTATTTCGAACCTGGATTTCAGGATAAGTAAAGGTTCATCCTTCTGAATCAGAGTACTTCCAGAAAATAGACGTCGGTAGCATTGCGATGCAAGCCACGTGCTTCAAATGCGCCTGCCTCGTTGTCACAAACTTCAATAAAATCAAACACCGTACAATTTTTTGGCAGTCCTGAAAAGATAAGGGTAAAATGAAATTTTTCTCCCGGGAAGCAGGGCATCCAATTTGGATAAAGGCAAATATTTTCCACGTGCACCAATTCACTCCTGTGGTTGGAATGTTGGTCAAACAAATAGGTTGATGGCCAGATTCTGATGTTCATGAAGGTGTGCATTGGGGTGTTGTAAAGGATGTGCAATACAACCTGTCCCGCCTCCTCTGTTTCATTGGTAAGTTCAGCCAGAATTTCCGGATCTATCTGTATACTTGGCTCAGTCAGGATATGCAGGCTCATGCAGGATCCAATTTTTGAAATAAATCCGGACGCCTTTCCTTGGTTCTGGCAATCGACATTTCGGTACGCCAATCATCGATCCGCGCATCATTGCCACTTAACAAAACATCTGGTACTTTGTGCCCCTTGAAGTCCGACGGACGGGTATAAATGGGAGGCGCCAGTAAATCGTCCTGAAAAGTATCCAATAAGGCGGAGGCTTCATCATTGAGCACACCTGGTATAAGCCTGCCAATGGCATCCACAACAATGGCTGCTGCCAACTCTCCACCAGAAAGAACATAGTCACCCACAGATATTTCGCGCGTAACATGGATTTGTCGGATACGGTCATCAATACCTTTGTAATGGCCACAGATTATCATCAGGTTTTCTTTTAATGATAACTGATTAGCCATGGCTTGTTGAAAGGTGGCACCATCGGGGGTCATATAGATAATGTCGTCATAATCTCGCTCCGCCTTTAACTCAGAAATCAGATTGTCGATGGGCTCACACATCATAACCATACCGGCTCCTCCTCCGTATTGATAGTCATCAATTTGTCTGTTTTTACCTACGCCGTAGGCTCTCAGGTCATGTACCATTACAAACAACAAGCCCCTTTCCTCAGCCCGTTTTAATATAGAATGAGAGAAGGGACTCGTCAAAAGTTCCGGTACGGCCGATATGATGTCGATCCGCATGGAAAAATGATTATTCGTTGATGCCCAATAATTCTACTTCGAATATCAGGGTTGCATAAGGAGGAATGGATCCACCGGCTCCTCTTTCTCCATAAGCCATATTATAAGGTAGGAAAATTCTCCATTTATCACCAACAGACATCAATTGCAGAGATTCCTGCCATCCTCTGATCACTTGACCAAGACCGAAGCTAATGGGCTCACCTCTTTGAACACTTGAATCAAAAACTTTACCATCAATCAATGTTCCGTGGTAGTGCGTTTTAACCTTGTCTGTGAGTTTAGGTTTTGGACCACCTGCCGGACCTGAAGCCAAAACTTCGTATTGAATACCATTAGGTAAGCTGATCACACCAGGTTTTTTACTATTGGCCGCCAGGAAGTCGGCACCTACTTTTATAGACATATCTGTTCTGAATTTAGTCATAATACTTTTGGCAGCCGTAACGTCCATGGCACTTTTGCCGGCCATATAATCGTCTATGGCTTTGATAAGCAATGTTTTATCATAATTTTGAAAACCCGCATTTTTAAGGTCTTCTCCAAGGGTAACCCCTAAAGCGTACGTAACTTTACTTTTTTCATCAGTTAAATCCTGGGCTAAGGCCAAAGATGCATAGAACAAAAAAGCTGCTACTAATAATTTGTCAATTTTCATGAATTTCATTTTTGTTTTAAGTATTTAAACACCTGAGGCACAACAATATTACCTACAGGCCGCAAATATGAAACATTTTTGGAATATATAACGGCTTTTAACTAATAATTAGCATAGTTTGCTTCATTCAACTGGGTCGCTCATCCTGCCAATAGCACAACTCACAAAAGATTTAGCCTGATGAAGGAGGTTGTTATTGCCCAGCTCAGGGTAGCCCAAAGAGGCCAGCTTTTCTACCAGTGGCCCTCGATCGGTCTCTGCTTCAATATGTATAGTGGTCTTATTTTCCTCAATTTCCACTCCTTTAACCCCTTCAATTTTCCCGATGGCCTGGCGAATGGTATTCATACACCCTCCACACTTGATATTTTCAACTTCTATGGTATGGATCATTTTTTATTTTGATCAACAGTTTAGCCTACATATTGGTTCACATTGTGCCACGATCCGCCGTTGACTACATTGTTAAAGCCATTTTGTTCTAAAAGAGATTTGGCCATGCTGCTCCTATTTCCACTTCGACAAAATACTACAATGGTTTCTTTTCCTTTTAACTTACCCAGATTGGAGGCTAACGTATCGAGTGGAATATTCACTGACCCTTTCACATGTCCTGAAGAATATTCGGCCTTTGAACGTACATCCACCAGATAAGCACCCCCTTGGATCAAAGCAGCAAGGTCAACAGCTGGCCCACCGCCAAATAGTTTTTTAATAAAATCAAACATAGAATAATTTTTTGCAAAGATACAATGGCACTGGCTTTCGAGAAGTGACCTGGGTTACATTGGCAGTCATTTATCATTTCATTGGGTTTTTAATAACAAAAAACCTGGACCTCAGCCGGAATTATTGGATTAATTTTGCACCATGTCAAAAAAGAAGCTTCCCTCAATAGACAACATGTCCAAAAACAGGGCACAAAGCCATGAGGAAGAAATGGCTAATACTGTTACGCATGCCCTAGGTTTGCTGTTTTGTGTTTTTGCCACCCCTTTTGCTTTATGGAAGGCATATCAGCCCGGTCAAATGCAATACTTCTATGGCATCCTTGTTTTTGGCTTGGGCATGTTACTGGTTTATACTTTTTCTTCTACTTATCATTATGTCAAGTCGCCTAAAACCAAGGTTCTGATGCGCAAGCTGGACCACATTAGTATTTATTTTTTGATAGCTGGTACCTATACACCGTTGATGATTCGCTATTTACCAGAACAATTATCTACCATCTTTTTAAGCATCATGTGGTCCATTGTTTTTATGGGTATCATTTATAAAATTTTCTTTTTTGATAAATGGGAATGGCTTTCGGTGGCAAGTTATGTGGCCTTGGGCTGGATGTTGGTTTTTGTCATCAAACCTCTTTGGCTGGCAATGCCGGGTTCTGTCATTGTCTGGATAGTTGTTGGGGATATCTTATATGACAGGTGTTTACTTTTATTTAAAAGACCATAAACTTTACTATCATTCAGTTTGGCATGTGCTGGTGTTGGGCGGAACCGTTTTTCATTTTGTATCGGTCTATCTTTCCTGTTAATGCCACAAGATCAAACTTGTTTTATTTAACAACGGTAATATCGCCGCTGTACTTAAAAATATATCCATCCCATAATACCTGAATAAAGTAGGCGTAAACACCATCAACAACCGGGATGCCATTAAATGTACCGTTCCAGCCCTGGTGAAGTTGAAGAGGTTCGTCTTTTTTATGATACATCAAATTGCCCCATCGGTCGTAAATCCTGAATTCCTTAATAAACAAATCCGAAGCAGACGTGATATGAAAGGTACCCTGATCTGAAGAACCGGGGTAAATAATATTTGGCAAAATTAGATTGTAAGCTTTTTTGCATTCTTCGGCAGTCTTTCTCTTATAAGGTTGAACCACCAGGCTATCACAACCCAACCTATTTTCCAGTAAAAAATAAACCGTATCTTTAAAAATGGAGTCACAAGTCAATATTTCTGGCAAGAGCGTAAGATCCCTCTTATACACAAAACGTATATTGACAATTGAATCACAGCCGTAAGAATTGGTTAATATAAGCTCTATAGCAGAAGTATCTTGTAAATTACAGATGGTATCAATTACCTGGGTATAATTATTGGGCAGAGCTTCCCAAAATATTTGTACTATAGAATCGCAGCCCGAATGATTGACATATAAATGTTGAAATGCACTATCTGTAACAATGTCACATCGTTTTTCATATATTTTGAGGGTATCCGCACTTACCCATTTAATATCCTCATATACCGTAGAATCACAGCCCCATTGATTGACGAGAAAATAAGTAAACAGGCCGGCTTCATCTAAATTACAAGTTACATGTTCCAAAAATGTGGTATCACTTCTCAATTTGTCTATGCGAACAATGACGATCGAATCGCAACCTATTGATGTTGTGTAATGATTCTCAAACACCCCTGCTTCATTTGCATTACAACTTGTTCTATAAATATAATTGGTATCAGGTAAATAATAGTTTATTGATAGTTTGGTGATTGAATCACAGCCTTCCTTAGAAACATCATTCATAATAAATGTACCAACCAGGGCAGAATCACAACTCAATTGAGAAGCCGTAATTGTATCAGGTACCAAATAATCAACCTGAATGACAATAACAGAATCACAACCCAAAAAGGAGGTCGTGTATAGGGTGTCATTTCCAAGTTCTGAATAAAGACATGAGTACTTTTGAATCAGGGTTGTATCCGACTTGATAAAATTGATTTCATCTACCACCACAGAATCACAACCATAAAAGGATGGATAAATATGAATGAAGGTGCCCGCCTCTGAAATTTCACAAGTGGTGTGTCGTAATCGGGTAGTGTCAACAGTAATTAATAAAGTGGTTTCAATCACAGTACTGTCACATCCATATTGGTTTGTGGTATGGTTTGTGTTAGTACCGGCAATTAGGGGATCGCATGTAAAATAGGTTAAGTGGGTTGTGTCTGCAGGTTTAAATAGTTTCTGAAACACTACAATAGAATCGCAGCCTAAATGGCTGACAAGTGGAATTGTAACGGTCTGGGTGTCTGATGCAAGGCAGGTAGTTTGACTTACATATGTTATTAAGTCATTTTGATAAACTTTATTTTCAACGACAATGGAATCACAACCTGCTGCATTTGTGTAGGTGGTTTCAAAGACCCCAGACTCAGATAATTTGCATGTTGTTGTAAATAGTTTAAGTGTATCTGACAATGCTAAAACGGCCTCCATTGCATTTACAATGGGACAACCTTCAGGGCTCATAGTTGAAACATAGGTAATCCCTGCTTCTCCAGGTACACAAGTAAAAACCTGGGTTAGGAGTGTATCATTATCTATGCGATGTAAAAAAGAAAAAATTAAACTATCACACCCAAATTTATTTTTCAATGATTGTTGCAGGGTATCAGATGAATGGTGCCATTGATTTAAAAGCCATATGCTGTCACCAGCACAAAAGTTGTATCGATTGTAAAGGGTATCCTTTGCCTCCACGCGGACCTGGTAAGCAGGTAATTCAGGTAATGCACAAGGTGTTTCCTCACTCGTTATGGAAAGAACACTTATAATTTGGTTTTGAGTGGCTTGAAACTTAAAATGATGACCACTTTCAATCTGGGTAAGTATCCAGTTTTGGCCCGATGATGATTGTAAAATCATGTTAAAAGGGTCTGATAATTCGGAGTTGATTTTGATTTCAACACTATCTCCTTCACATACAACTGTAGGTAATTTTAAGGCAGTGATAGCAGAGGGTATAAAATCTATTTCCACCTCGTCTTGACCTGGACATCTTTCAGGGTGACTAACAGTAACGGCATAAAGTCCAGGCTCAGTAACAAAAACAAAAGAATTGGTTTCTCCGGTATTCCACTGATAAGTTGCACCAGGATAAAATGCGTCTAATAAGTATGTAATTCCCTGACAAAGCGTGGTGTCAGGACCAAGGTCAACTTCCAGTTTAGATAGGTTTTGTACTTCAAGGAAGGCAAACGCATCATTGGACGATGTGCCCAAAAGGTTGATACCCACAACTTTGATAGTCCGTAGCCCGGGCGTAAGAGGGTCGGCATCATTATAATAAAGAATTGATCTCAACGCATTTTCAAAACTGAAATGGTAGCGTTCCTGTATTGGTCAATGTGATGGACTGACTTCCGGATCCGGAAACACTAATAAAAGGCACATTGCCCTCAAATTTGAGATACTCTGCGAGACCGTCCAATATACCATCTTCAATAGAAATGGTAATAGATAAAATTTTAATGTCGGACATTATTTTCACATCCTGATCACAGATGGGTATTCCGTCCGATGTGTTACAATTATAAACAGGTCCGTTAAAATCGTATTCATCTGCACCGGAACTATTGTCATCATCAAGGTCGATGATGAATGGGCATTGGGTTGCCGGGTCAAATTCAGCTAAACTGGTAAAATCAAACATATATTGTCCAGGACTGCACAACAAATTTTCCTCCTGGGTGTCTGGATTGATTTGAAAAAACTGTCCATCTAGGTCAGAGGCCAACATTGAATTACAATAACCGGGCAAAACTGTTAAAGCGGGATAGTTGCCACAATGAAAAACAAAGGTGCTTGATTGAGGATTACCTGTGTTTACAATAAAAAGACCATCATCGGAAACGCAATAGAGTTGATCATTAAAAAAAACAAGGTCGCCACCGGCCCAAAAATTTAGGGGACCTAAATTGGTGGAACTCGAAGAAGAAGGGTCAATTTCAATCAAACTATGGGGTAATGGATTGTTGGAAACGCCATATAAAATATTATCGGGGGAACATGTTAGCCCATTAATGTTAAAAACATTTGTTGGAAATAGTGGTGTACACAGACCATTACTAGGATCTATGCTGTATAAAAGACCCATTCCCTGAGCGTACAAAGTACCATCCGGACAAATGGCTAAATCATGAAACAAGATCGGCAGCCCACTCGCTATATCCACCAAGGGGCCAACCGTGGAAACATTACATTGTCCATTGATAATGGTAATCTCTGTCAGAAAACCGACTCCGGATCCTCCTGTAATTCCATAAATGGTTTGGCTTTGGATTCTGTTAATAAACAAAATCAAATAGCAAACAATTAGGATGTAAAATTGCTTAGAATGATTTTTTATCCAAATTTTCATTTCTATTCAAGGATGAATATGAAGTGAAAATACTATTTTTACTTTAGATGCAAAATATTAGGTTATCTCAATCAGGTTGAAAATACATGCTTTTTAAGGAGAGAGGATGGAAGTTGTTTCTTTTCAGTACCCACACGCTATGAAATTTCTCAAAAATGCAGCATAATGGTTTGATTAACAGGTATTTAAAATTTTTATTACGGGAGTAAAACTAAAATTCATTCATTAATAAGCACGAAATAGAATATTCTCCAGTTTTCCAGTAGTTTAAAAATAATAGCCCAATCCTGCTGTCAGATAATGATAGTGTAGAGATGATTTTCCCAAAGATAGTCCATTGGCATCGGTAATACTGAATTCCTCCTGATTTTTAAGACCATATTGAAATGCGGTTCTCAAATAAAAGGAATGAATGGAAAAGGTAAGTCCTCCAGATAGTCCGTAATCCCAATTCTGTTGAAATCCCGGTGAATTAGCCCAGTCTGCAAATGTTCCCAATTTGTATTCCATACTTTCATAAGCATGAGAAATATAGATGCCACCCTCCGCCTCGAGCCCTTTAAAAAGAGAGTAGGAGAGTGTAGGCAATAAATAAATTTGCTGAAAACGATAGTCGATATAGTCCAATTGGATATAAGTTGGCTGATTGTTTATCAAGACCAATAAAGGCCCGTTCGTTTTTAAGGCTGTTTTGTTTTGATTCCAGCCTAAATTGACATTAAAGTTAATAGATTGTGTAAGTGGAAGTCTTTTCCTTAGAGAAAGTCCAAAACCCTGGCGGTATTTTACAACGGGTAATTCCAATTGTTGACCTGGTAGCTCATTTCCAATGGGCGACCAATACCATTTTGTGAACGTGGTTACTGCCTCTAGGCCCCAGCTGTTTGGTTTTTTGTCCTGAGCATTAAGAAGGAAAGAACAGAAAAGGAGGAAAAAGGATGCTATATTTACGATTCATGGATCAAAGTTTCAAACAAAACGATCCGGTATTCACAATTGATATGATCTTTGACTGTTTTAACACTTTTTGAAAAAGGGGATTAAGCAATTCAATGGATTCTGAATTGAAGCCCTTCCATTTTTGGATTAGGATATCGGGACAAAGGTGTTAACATGGTATAAGTGATTGTCTTTGAGTACGGTAATAAAAACCGTATTAACTTGTCGGTAAAATAATATTTAAATATCCTGCCTGGTTACTGCTGTAAATAGATTTCTTTTGCACACTTAACTTTTGCGTCTAATCCAGTATATATGGAAGAAGTTGATACTGGTATTTTTGCTACCTTTACTTCCATTATAGTGAACTAGAGGCGTTAAATATAGGAACATAAAGCAGCAAAGGAGCCACCGTAATATAGAGAGTTTAAGGAAGCAAAATCGAACTTACACGTGTTAGCTTTATTCAAAAAAGTTAAAATGATTTCGAGCCAGTTGGATCTAAAAAAATGATTTCGGGGCAACTTGAGTCGAGATCCATCATGGTTTATATCAATTTTTTATTTGCAATCATATCAATACAAATGATCATCACCAAGTACAAAAAATCACTATTTATTGTTTTTTCAATTTGCTTGCAACTGGGGCTTTCTGCATGCAAACCATCTACTCCGATGGAAAACAATGTGAATACTGTTAAGCTCAACGATGAAACGCAGCAAGCGAAAAAATCAAGTACGGAAGCAGGGATAAAAGAACTCGGCCTACTCAAGAGTATAGAAGACAGTGGTTATCCCTTTTTTACGCTTTACATAGAGTTTCCCGAACGGGGATTCAGCGAATATTTTTCTGTCAATTTGGAAGAATTGCAAAACATTGACTCCCAGGATCTGACCAATGCTGTTGGCAAATATGTGAGCTTTGAGTACCATAGTGATTTGATCAATTCCCTTATAGAAATTGAATATTTGGATAAAGGCATCCTTCTACAGGATGACACCGTCTTTCAAAACGACGACCTGAAAAGAATTACCGGAGTACTTAGCAATGCAGCCGAAGAAACAACAGGCGACTTGCCTGGTGAAATTTACATTACTACCGAGGAAGAAATAACAGAAAAGTTCAGCTTCTTTATTACCGCTGAATTAGTAGCTTTGAATGGCAAGGTAGTTACTGCCCACTATGAGCAAAGAACCTTAAATACGATTACATCATTGGAAATTACTGAATGAGATTAAACACTCAATTTCCTATATTATGAAATTAATCATATACACAATTATTCCTTTGTCAGGTAAAATCAAGGTATTGTGATAGATAAAAATATATATTATAGTGTTGATTGATTGGATGTACATTAATAGCCGAAATATGAAAATTAATCAGAATGTGAAATTTATCGTGGCAGGGATCTTCTTTTTGATCTTTATGATGGATGTGAAAGCATGTTGGGTAGAAAAAAAATCTTCTGAGGATTCCAGTAAAATCAAAATAGTCATCAAAAGTAAGAGTCCAATCGATGAGGTCATTTTTAGCAAAATCGGTACAATAGAAGATAGCGATTTTAAAGATTGGGAGGATACCCTCGTTTATACCAGTGATAAATTTTGGGATGATTGCTATCAACTGATTACTATGAGTAAGGGTAAAATTATATCACGGAATGACTTCTGGCTTCAGGGCAATGATATATTAATTAAAGCAGAATTGAGTGAGGAACTTGATTTTGATACCGTTTACAACTGTCCCTTCTACTATCAAACGAACGATTTGTTGTTTAAGGTAAGAGAAATGATGAAGGACTCTCTCAGTGCTTCTATTGTGGATTCACTTTTGTTGTCAGGAATATTAGAATTTTTTGACCATCCATTTTCTAATGAACTGACCTCTTTATATAGAATCCAGAATTCGAAAGACACAAAAAAAATATTTGATTTAGTGCAATTGGTTTCTGGTCAAAATGAAATAGTAAAATCACACCTCACATCGATCCATGAGAAATTACGGCAATCGTTAAAATTGAATAGTAGAAAAATAACAGAGTTTCAATTAAGTGACCAAAATTTAGAGAAAGTAGATATTGAAGACCATCTCAGAAGCCTCAACCTGATAGACATCTGGTTTACATCATGTCCACCATGCTTAAAAGACCATCAAAAAATAAAAGAAAAATTGACTTTGTTGAACGAAGCCAGCATCCAGGTGATTGGAATCTCGGTAGATATGAAAGATCAAAAATGGCAGCAATATTTAATAAAACACCCGTTACCATGGACACAATGGATAGCCAATGGGCCCAATTCCAACTTTAGCACCTTTGTATTTTCATATCCCACCTATCTGATCGTTAATCAAACCGGTGAAATCACCGAACAATTCGAAAATTTGGAAGAAGCGTTTAATTACCTTACCACACTAACTGCGAAAAAATAAAATACAAAATGAGGTGTGCATCCAGAATCTGTGATAACGAAATTTGTTGTACCCGATGTGTAACATTTTTTAATTACCCATTCGTAATCCGTAATTGGAAATCCGTAATTCTCAATTCTCAATTCGTAATTGAAAATCCGCAATTCTCAATCCGCAATTCTCAATCCGTAATTCTCAATCCGTAATTCGCAATTGAAAATCCGTAATCCGTAATTCTCAATTCGTAATTGAAAATCCGTAATTCTCAATCCGTAATTCGCAATTGAAAATCCGTAATTCGTAATTCTCAATTCGTAATTGAAAATCCATAATTCTCAATTGAACAAAGCCCAACTTATGAACCGCACATAAGGCAGCCATCTTCCATGGTACATGTCCATCCTTCAGGCACCTCTTCTACCTTGACGTCCATAACTCCTTGTTCGATGGAAGGAACGAGGGTTTCTGCTTTGGCCTGGATTCTTTGGTGCTCCGTGTCCAGTGTAAATTTAATTGGGTCTACAGCTGCTTTACTCCTTAGGTAGTACATGCCTGTTTTTAATCCTTTTTCCCATGAATAAAAGTGCATTGAGCTCATTTTACCATAGTTGGCATTTTCTACGAAGAGGTTGAGGCTTTGGCTCTGACAGATGAACGCGCCTCTGTCTGCTGCCATGTTGATGATGGATTTCTGGCTTATCTCATAAGCAGTTTTATACAAGTCTTTCAGATCCTGTGGTATTCCCTGGATGTGTTGGATAGAGCCATTGCTGGCCATGAGAATCTGCTTAAGTTCCTCGCACCAGAGTCCTCTTTCAACCAGGTCCTGCAGCAAGTGCTTATTGACAACAATAAACTCACCACTGAGGGTTCTTCTTGTGTACAGGTTGCTGGTATAAGGCTCAAAACATTCATTATTGCCTAAAATTTGAGAGGTACTTGCCGTTGGCATAGGTGCAAGTAAGAGGGAGTTTCGGATTCCCTTTTCTTTGATTCTGGCCTTCAATCCATCCCAGTCATAACGGGTTGATGGTGTTACGCCCCACATGTCAAACTGAAGCGTTCCTTCGCTGGCAGGTGATCCCTGGAAGGTAGAATAAGCTCCGTCTTTGGCTGCAATTACACACGATTCGGTCAGTGAAGCATGGTAGATGGTTTCAAATATATCTTTGTTGAGTTGTGCTGCTTCGTCGCTGTCAAACGGTAAACGCATCATCATAAACGCGTCGGCCAGTCCTGTACACCAATGCCAATGGGTCGGTGACGCATATTGGAATTGCGCGCTTCTTCAATAGGGTAGTAGTTGATATCGATAACTTTGTTGAGGTTACGTGTTACCACTTTTGTAATCTCGTGCAGTTTTTCGAAATCAAATAATTTGGTTACTGGGTCAACAAATCTTGGCAGTGCTATAGAAGCCAGATTACATACTGCTACCTCATCGGCGCTTGTATATTCCATGATTTCTGTACACAGGTTGCTGGATTTGATGGTACCCAGATTTTTCTGGTTGGATTTTTTTATTGGCTGCGTCCTTATACAGGATACAAGGCGCACCTGTTTCCATTTGGGAATCCAGTCTTGCAAACCACAACTCCTGGGCTTTTACGGTTTGACGGGCACGTCCTTCTCTTTCGTATTGGGTATAAAGGGCTTCAAACTCATCGCCATAGACTTCCGGAAGACCCGGTGCTTCATTCGGACAGAACAAAGACCATACACCATCTTCTTTTACCCGCTTCATAAATAAATCTGAAATCCAGAGAGCATAAAACAGATCTCTTGCTCGCATTTCTTCTTTACCGTGGTTCTTTTTAAGGTCCAGGAAGTCAACGATATCAGCATGCCAGGGTTCAAGATATACGGCAAAGGCTCCCTTGCGCTTGCCACCACCCTGATCTACGTATCGGGCCGTATCGTTGAAAACTTTGAGCATCGGAATAATGCCATTACTGGTGCCACCGGTACCTTTGATGTAAGAACCCTGAGCCCTTACATTATGGATGGAAAGGCCAATTCCTCCAGCACTTTGTGAAATTTTGGCACACCTGCTCAATGTTTCAAAAATTCCGGAGATACTGTCTTCTGTCATGGTCAGAAGGAAACAAGAACTCAATTGAGGTTTAGGTGTACCTGCATTGAATAGGGTGGGAGTGGCGTGAATAAACCACTTTTCGCTCATCAGATTGTAGGTTTCGATGGCACTTTCAAGATCAACGCCATGAATCCCTATAGAAGTTCTCATCAACATGTGTTGAGGACGCTCTACTACTTGACCATAGGTGCGAAGCAGGTAGCTTCTTTCCAAGGTTTTAAAACCAAAATAATCAAAATTATAATCGCGGTCATAAATGATGGCACTGTCAAGGATTTCTCCATATTGTCTGACAACCGCAATGGTTTCATCACTGATGAGGCCGGCTTTTTGACTGGTTTTGGGATCTATATAGTTGTACAACTTCTCCATGGTGCGGGAGAAGGACTTGTCGGTGTTTTTGTGCAAGTTACTTACTGCAATTCGGGCTGCCAGAATTGCATAATCTGGATGCTTAATAGCCATGGCTGCCGCCGTTTCAGCAGCTAAGTTGTCTAACTCTGTGGTTGCAACACCATTATATAAGCCTTGAATTACTTTTTTTGCAATCTCGAGTGGCTCTACGAACCTTTCGTTGAGGCCGTAACATAGTTTTCGGACTCTTGCAGTGACTTTGTCAAAACTTACGGCTTCCAGCTTGCCGCTTCTTTTTAATACTTGCATGGGTATGAATTAATAATGGGGTGATAAAATGTAGTTTTCGCCTAGTCGATTAGGCTGGAATTAAAAGTCTTCATCCAACGAGAAAACCTGTTTCGCCTTTTCAGCCATGATCCCTGCTTTTTGATAATCGCCAACACGTTTTTCAAAAAAGTTGGTCTTGCCTTGAATAGAAATCATATCCATCCATGGGAAAGGGTTTTCAACATTGTATATTTTACCTGCGCCCAACGTGCTAAGCAGTCGGTCCGCAACAAATTCTATGTATTTACACATCTCATCCGCATTCATACCCAATAAGGCAACCGGAATGGCGTCGACCACAAATTCCTTTTCAATGGCAACGGCGTCTGCAATGATGCTGCGAACCTGTTCTACCGGAAGTTTGTTAACGATGTGTTCATTGTAAAGCAGACAGGCGAAATCACAGTGCAAGCCTTCATCTCTGCTAATCAGTTCATTGCTAAAGGTTAAACCCGGCATCAAACCGCGTTTCTTCATCCAAAAGATAGAACAAAAGGATCCTGAAAAAAAGATGCCCTCAACAGCAGCAAAGGCAATCAACCTTTCCTGAAAACTGCCATTTGAAATCCATCTTAGTGCCCAATCTGCCTTTTTCTTTACACATGGAACATTGTCGATGGCATGAAATAAATAATCTTTTTCTTTTGGATCTTTAATGTAGGTGTCAATTAATAGGGAATACGTTTCTGAGTGGATGTTTTCCATCATGATCTGGAAGCCATAGAAAAACTTTGCTTCGGTATACTGAACCTCTCTGACCATGTTTTCAGCCAGATTTTCATTTACAATGCCATCTGAAGCAGCAAAAAAAGCCAATACGTGTTTGATGAAAAATCTCTCGTCGTCGGTCAACTTATTTTCCCAATCGGTGAGATCCTGAACCAGATCAATCTCCTCAGCTGTCCAGAAACTGGCCTCTGATATTTTGTAAAACTTCCAGATGTCATTGTGTTCAATCGGAAAAAGTACAAAACGGTTGGGATTGTCTTTTAAAAGGGGTTCATTAAGGATACTCATCAGCTATATATAAGTTTATATGTTCATTTCTGTTTACTCTCTGTTCATAACTAAAAAAGATATATATGTCTTTTTTAGGGACGACAAAAAATATAAAACCTCGTTTTCAGAGGCTCAAATATTCAAATAAAAATAATATAATTTTTATTTGAATATGTACGGTTTTGGTTATTAGTATTTTGGAATGTATTATTGAGTACAAATCAGCAGCAAATAGTGGATGTGACTCCGTCTCAATTGATAGCACAAATTAAAAGTTTTTTTAATGGCTGAAGTGCATTTCTATTTCCAAAGTTTTCCACATTGTGTGGATAAAAAATCTAAAAGTCACAAATTCAATATATTAATGAAAAACGGTATATGTGTAAAAGCCTGCAATGTATAACTTTTGTTACAGAATAAATTAAATAATTGATAATCAATAACAAATATATTTTGATTAATAATTAACCAAATTTTAGCATCATATTAGCATTCTACATATTATTATTTTTAAAATATGAGGTTTTCCACATTTTTTATTAAAAAATTGTTAATCCGATACCTGAATCTGCCAAACATTGTAGCGTCTGGCAGCGAATGTACAATTTGGTATATCGGCAGGCTTTAGATGCGTTGCCGTGACCTGAAAAACCAAATCAGACCGTATCCCAGAATAAGTGAAATGATAATAATGATCGGAAATGCCCATTTGCTGTCCTGAAAGGGAAGATAGGAGAGGTTCATGCCATAAAAGCTGGCTACCAGTGTGGGCACCATCAAAATGATGGTAATGAGGGTGAGCCTGTGGATAAATATATTCATGTTGTTGCTCACAATAGAAGCATAAGCCTCCATAGTACCACTTAAGATGTTGGTATATACATTTGACATGCCAAGTGCCTGTCCGTTGTCAATGATAATGTCTTCAAACAAATCTGCGTGGGATTCAAGATCATTGAGCTTCAGCAGATCAGTTCTCTTGAGCTTTAATTTCAAAAGTTCATTGGCATTCAGACTGTTGACAAAATAGACCAGACTTTTTTCTATTCTCAACAGCTGCTGGAGTTCTTCATTTCTACTGGAGTTGTATAAAACCTGCTCTATGAGGTTACGCTTCAGATTTAGTTTTTTAAGACATTCCAGAAATCGATATACAATTTGTTCAAAAATCTGGAGGACAAACATTTTGGCGTCATTGGGATCAAAGTTTTTTACTTTGTCTTCCATAAATTTCTCAAGGATCGGGTTTTCTTGAGAGGTGATGGTCAGGATCTTGTCATGGGTCAACACAATGCCAATAGGTATTGTCAAATAAATGGCCTCGTTTTCTCTGTCGTCATCGTTCAAAACGGGGGATGAAAACAAGATCAGTAGGGTGTCTTCATCCTTTTCATAACGTGATCTTTCATCAACGTCTAAAGAATCTGTAAGAAAATCAAGTGGAATTTCGAGGGCGTCCGCCACCCGGTCTAGTTCACCGTGCTCAAATGGTGGGTAAAGGTTGATCCACACCGCCTCCCTTGGGTCGGTCAGCTCTGTTAGCTCGCCTTTGTCTTTTCTGAAACAATAAATCATCTTCCGAGTCCATCTAAATTGTGCGGTTGAATTAACGTGTGCAAATGTAGTAAAATTATTTGACAGATACCACGGCTGATCTATGGAGATTCCGCCTAAAAGCCTGATCCAAAATGGATACAATTCGAGGGAATTGGTCTGAGAAAACCGACATAAAGGGTACAAATTACCAAAAATTGACCAGCGTCATTGACAAAAAAGGAGAATTAGCACTATTTTTGCACGTTTTTAAGAGAATATGGCAAAAGTATATCTGACACGAGTGGAGAGGTTCAATGCGGCGCACAAGCTTTGGGTGAAGGCATGGACGGATGAAGAAAATATCAATATGTTTGGCAAATGTGCCAATAAAAACTGGCATGGCCACAACTACTCTCTCCATGTAACGGTTAGTGGCAGCCCTGATCCAGTGAAGGGATTTATTATCGACGCTAAAAAACTTTCGGTCATCATAAAAGATCGGGTTATCGAGGACCTGGATCACAGCAACCTCAATCTGGATGTGGCATGGATTCCTGAAGATATGCAACCCACAACTGAAAATCTTACCATACTGATTTGGCAACGCCTTGAACCATTTATTACAGAGGGCAGTTTACATTGCGTAAAACTCATCGAAACGGAGACTATTTACGCAGAATATTATGGCGAATAAAAAATACCAGAAGACAGAACACTTTGATGCGGACACCAAAGCTGCATTGATTCAAAACTATGCAGCGATCCTGAATACGGTTGGAGAAGACATCAGTAGGGAAGGGTTGGAAAAAACGCCTGAAAGGGCTGCCAAAGCCTTGCAGTTTCTTACCCAGGGTTACGAATTGGATGCTGCAGAAATCATCAAATCCGCCATGTTTAAGGAGGATTACAGCGAAATGGTGATTGTGAAGGACATCGAGGTGTATTCGATGTGTGAGCACCACATCCTTCCTTTTTTTGGAAAAGCCCATATCGCCTACATCCCCAATGGTTATGTAGTTGGCCTCAGCAAGTTGCCGAGGGTAGTTGATGGCTTTGCCAGAAGGTTACAGGTACAGGAACGACTTACCGATCAGATTCTGCATGCCATCCAGGAAAATTTAAATCCTTTGGGCGTGGCTGTAGTCATTGAAGCCGCCCATATGTGTATGATGATGAGGGGCGTTCAGAAGCAAAATTCTATGACAACCACATCTGCCTTTACCGGAGAATTCAGAAATGCAGAAACCAGAAGCGAGTTTCTGAGCCTGATAGGTAAAGGAGGTTAGTCTAGGTGCAAAATAAAAACCCTGCCAATGCAGGGTTTTCTAATCAACTCAAATCCAACTAAATATTTAGTTTGCGCCATCTTTATCTGCAATGGCCAAAACAAAATCTGAAATTTTATAACCAGCTTCTAGTCCTGCTTCACAATCGTATCTGTAATGTATTCCACCATATATACGAGAATTACTAGCTTCTAATGCCCATTCATAACACTGCATCTTTTTATCGGGAAAAAGTTGGCCAAGGATGCCAGCTGCTGCACCTGAAAAAGTAGAATGGCCTGACGTGTAGCTCGGAAAATTGGGAGTGCCTAAAATTGTTTTGAAACCACTTACTGCTTGGACAGGTCTAGGGTAATGATAATAATACTTTGCATCCCAACAGGCAATGCCCGCATCCATAATACCCATGTTGAGATAGGCAAGTATTCGGGCTGATCTCAAAGGATTCAGCTTTTTTTCGGTAATAAAATCACAGGCCAGTCGATTCCAATGCCCGGGTGGGGTATAGGTGCTGGTACCATCAGACCAAAAGTTGGCAATCTTCCTTTGTTCAGGTGTTAGATTTTTTCTTGTATCCTCCAACTCTTTTACTGCCGCATTGAACGCTTCTGAACCCGGAGCGGGCGGAGCAAGTGGGCGAACCAGACCAACGTCAGCTACTGACCACATCTTTAAAGCGCCAAACATAGGGGTTATACCAACTGGCCTTTCAGGAATTTCCTGATTAACCCACTGCCAGCCAAATCGATTAAAAGCAGCCAATTTTATGGAATCAGAAGCAGGCCTTGGGGTTTGGGCCTTTTTCATACCATCATTGGCGGCCCTTTTCATAACCTCAGCTGCTACCTGAGTGCCCAACAATTTTCCTGCATCCACATCACTTTGAACGTGGCTGCCGGTATAAATTAAAGATTTGAGATGCTCATCAGCTTTGGCTGCTATATAGTCTTTTTCCAGAGGAAACATAGCTGTGAGAATGGCTTGTGCAACCCCCGTAACTGTTGCGCCTTGCGAAGGGAAAGAGGGTAGGTCTTGAATGGCATAATAAGGTTCAAGTCCCTGGGCTATCAGATGCGGTGCAGGCCGATTGTACGTTTTATTTAATTGCCAGCATTCTATCAAACCATCAAAAACGGCAACTTGTACATATGCCAGCATTCTACAGGTATAAGGTGGGTGTGCAAACGGAAATCTGGGGTAAGATGAAGGATTGTTGACATCGGGCAGGATGTAGATACCATCTGCATTTGGGGCTGGAGCAAGATTGTATTTCGCCGCGAGATCACGAGCAATTTCATTCCACCTGAGCAGGGGATTGGAGGTCCAGTAATCTGCTATTTCTTTTTCATTTTGGGTCATTTTTTGATGCATTTCAACCATGGACTCCAGCTCAGCCTGATAGCTATCAGACTGGGTTGAGGCCGGTGCCGGGACATCAAAATTTTTATCGGCGGGAATAACAACCTGCTGCCAGTCACCACCATCTAGGTCTTCAGAAGCCCATTCGTAGCTATCATAGCCAATGTGTGTCTGGACATCCTTATTGCAGGAATAGGCGATGAGTCCAACAAATAGAAGGCTCAGCAAAAATGATTGGTTTTTCATTTTTATTTTTTTGTTCTGTTAAATTGAAAAGCGATACATCAGTCCGGTAGACCATGCAGTGGAAATGCCAACATTGCGGCCATCTATTACCTTCATATAAGAAAATTGGATGCCCAAAGCTGGCAAAAATTGGGGGTAATACTGAACCAAACCAGAAACGGTGGTGGCATCCATGCCCGTGCCTGGAAATGGCATTTCATACCTTCTGATATCAGCCCCTCCTATGGATTCTATTTTCATCAGGCTAGCTTCTATTCTAAGATTGTTGTCAAGAAATCTGCTTCCCTAATGTCAGGGCCATTTGCCACTGGTCGGGTACATTGACCTGGTCAGAGTAATAACCTTCTTCTGTAAAATAATAAGTTCGTTCCAAAGTGCACATGCCACGCATGTGATAAGAAAGCCAGGGTCTGACAAACAACCCTGAGCCAGAGTGCCTGGCTTCTAACATCAGTCTGTTGGCCCATTCGTTGCAATTGGCTCCCAAAGACATAGGTCCTAGTTCGGTATTGTAGTTATTTGTGGGGGTAGACCCATATGACATAACGAAGGCGCTAAGTGTTATTCCTTTATCCAAAATGGGTAATTTGTATTTTAATCCAAGGGTAGCATCCTGAAATCCCGAAGTAGAAATCATGGTGCCCTGAGATGGGGCTATTTTCAGGTAAGGTAGCATCCCTATTAGGGTTAATTTTGAGCTAAGTCCGTAAACCACTGCAGCCAGCGTGGTTTGACGGGTCAACGTGCCAATATTGCCATTGGTTCTTTTGATATCGGCTTCATAATAAGTATCCCAGCTATCGTGGCCATACATTGCTGCGAGACAAACCTCCCTTTTTCCCATTACTTCGGCATCGGTGAACGACTGTGAAAAAGCAACGCAGGAGGTTAAAAGAAAAATAATTGTTGTAAGACGGTGCATTTCGATTGATTGTTAGACAAAACAAAACAATTCATCAAAATTCCGGTTATTTGGAAAAACATAAATTCTAATATTTATTTTTATAATTCATAAATAAAAGAAAATCAAATATATAGATATTTTTGTTCACGAGCTATGAAATTATTCCGAAATATTGGAAAGTATTGATTTACTTTGTAGTGTAAAAAACATTCCGAAAAATTGGAAAAGCGATTGGCGCGAAACCTTAAATTTTTGAGAAAGTATCATGGTTATACCCTGGTAGAGCTGTCTCATTTGCTGAAAATAAGTAAGAGCGCCTTGTCTGATTATGAAAATGCAAAATCGCCTCCAAGCTTTGAAATGATTTTGCAATACAGCATTCGTTTCAATATCGACATGGATGTTATTGGTTCGCAGCTATTGGAAGAGGAAGCGTTCAAAGCGGGTAAGTACCAAAGATCTATGGTAAGTCCTATGGAAATGTTTTCTGTTTCCCAAAAACAGGCGCTTTTGCAACAGAGACTGGAGGGGATGGAAGTTCAGTTGACCTTGCTCAACCAACTGTTGGAAAGTAAAAACTCTGAAAATAAAACCTTGAAACTTCAGATTGAGCTTTTAAACCCAGTGGGGTAAATTACTTTTTTCGCTCTTAACTATTGAGATGGTCAGCTTCTTGAACATGGGAATCGGGCCTTTCAGAACGCCATGCTGCTTTCAGATTTTCAATCGTCAAAATGGTATCCTCCAAACTTTCCTGACTTCCACCCAGGGCATTGATCTTATTCAGGATAATGGCCTGCAATTTAACTAGGACCGACAGGGTAACCTGATTTTCCACAATGAGTTTTTGATTGTTAATGATGTTCACTTGATTTTTAACAATGACTTCCTGATTCCGGATGATATTGCCTTGATTTTGTATAACAATATCATCTGCAACAGATTTAACTTTTTGGTTTTCAATTAAAATATTCATCGTTTCAAACATCTGAGCCTGTAATGCCCTAAGGTGCTCATTTGATTGCAAGAGTGCGTTTACCTGATCGTTGATGTCTGCCATGTTGCCTGTTTTTATGGGGTAATGATAATAAAGATTTTTGAAATTTATCTCATTTGCAAAAAAGATTCAAATTCTTTCTAAGCAAGGTTTTGGTGTAATCTTAGATAGAATTGCTTTATTTTGGCTTCGAAATGAAAGCCATAAAGTTTAGCCTAAATATCAAGCAACTGCCTCTTTTTTATCTGGGCTTTGTTTGTATTGTGCTTGGAGCCTGGCTTTTCTATATGAGAGATGCCGATGTCTTACACCTGTTTGCGCAGCAATCCAGGGTGATGATAACCATGATGTTTGGTGCTTTTATTGCCGGCTCAAGTCCTGAAGGAAGTGCTTCCATTGCCTATCCGGTATTCACTTTGTTTTTAAATATTATGCCTTCAGATGCACGCAACTTTGCTTTCGCCATCCAAAGTTTTGGAATGACTGCAGCAACCATTTTTATCCTCAATAAAGGAATTAAACTGGAATGGAAGTACATTACATTTGTAGCGCTTTCTGGCATTCCAGGACTGTTGCTTGGCACCTATTATTTGCTGCCTTTGGTTGTGCCCTCGGTGGCTAAACTTATCTTTGTATCGTTGTGGTTGGGCTTTGGCATTGTTTTGTGGGTTCAAAACAAAGAGGCAATAGAAAATCGACTGGAAGCCTTGCCCAGATTGGGAAAATGGGATAAATTAGCTTTGATTTTGTGTGGCTTTTGTGGTGGCCTGATTTCTTCTTTGTTTGGTACTGGCATCAATATACTTAGTTACTGTTTTATGGTAGGTTACTACAGACTCAGTGAAAAAGTAGCAACACCATCATCAGTGGTTATTATGACCATTGAAACCATAATTGGATTTTTCCTCCACGCTATGTTGATTGAAGATTTTTCTTCCACATCGCAATTTATGTTGCTGGCATGTATACCTATGGTTATTTTTTTTGCCCCCTTAGGCGCCTGGACGATACAATACATTCCTAGGAGAAGGGTAGCTCAATTGCTTTCAGTTGTATTGATGTTGCAGTATGTGGGTGCCATGTGGGTATTAAGACCAGCGGGTATTCGTTTGATTTACTCCTTGTGTTTAGTATTAATTTCTGTGGTCCTTTTTGCGCTTCTGTCGCAAAACCACAGATACAGTAAAATCCGGGTTTGATTTATTTACTTTTAGAGCTTCGTTTAACATTTTAAAATCAAGCTTACCCTTATTGGCAGCAAGATGTCCGGCCACAGCTATAGCTGTGCGCAGCCTAAGTTCAGAAGATTTTGGTTTATTGATGATGTAGATTAGATTGCGCTGTTTGCCTGGAGTAAGTTTTCGAAATTGAGATAAAAAGTCAGGGTCTTCATCCAACAATACCAGCAGCTCTTCACATAACGGCATGCCATATTCTGAGGTATCCTCTACCATATCTACCACCAATTCAGCGCCAAATGGCAGTTTTAATACCTTACAATTGGCTTTATTCATCAAAATGAAATAGGTATCATTGCCACCAGGCATTATGGCTGAATGGGTCGTGAGAACATGATTGATTTCACAAATAAATCTGCTGATGCTCTTTTGTTTAAACATGAGGGCTATCTCTGAAGGTACAGGTATATAAGCCCCCCATAAAGTGGAATCCATCAAAAGCAAGGAACTTTTGAAGGTTATTTTATTGGTTTTGGGGCTTGGCTTTTCCATCTTTGTGCTTTTTTCTATCCGGTTGGTGGTGCAGGCAAAGATATCACACTAAAATTCTATCTTTACCGTTTGTAAAAAGAAATCTTTCCCAATGAAGAAGGTCTTACTTTTAACTACATTTTTGACAACAACCTTATTGGGCCTCAAAGCGCAGGTGAAATTTGTCAATGAATTTCTAAATATTGGTGTTGGAGCAAGAGCGCATGGTATGTTTGGCAGTGTGGTAGCCAGTTCCAACGATGCTTCTGCCGCTTTTTGGAATACCGCTTCTCTTACCCGTCTCAACGCGCCTCTTTCTGTTTCTGTAATGCATGCCAACTGGTTCGGAGACATAGCCAATTTTGATTATTTCACCATAGCAAAAAGACTGGGGCAGGACAATAAATCGTATGGTGCTATTAGTTTTATCAGATTGGGTGTTGACAATATCTCAAATACGCTCAACATTGTAAATCCGGATGGAACAATTGATTTAGAAAAGTCTACGGAATTCAGTGCGGTTGATTATGCTTTTTTAGTTTCTTATGCCCGATCTGTAGGAAAGTCAGATAAATTGGCACTGGGGGGCAATCTCAAAATCATTAGAAGGAAAGTGGGTGAATTTGGAAGTGCCTGGGGCTTTGGAGCAGATTTTTCGATGCAATATAAAATAAGCGACAAGTTAAGTCTTGGTGCAATGGTTCGAGACATTACCACAACCTTTAATACCTGGTCCTTTGACCTAAGCGAAGAAGAGAAAGAGGTATTTCAAAGCACAGGAAATGAAGTACCGATTTCATCCTCAGAAATCTCGCTGCCCAGACTCATTGCCGGCCTTGCTTATCAGGGGCAAATAGGAAGTCAATTTTCTTATCTGGCTGAACTGGATGCCAATATTTCCAGCTATGGAACTCAGTCAGGCGTTTTATCAGGTAAAAATTTTAGCCTGGAACCCTCTTTGGGTGCTGAATTGGGTTATGCACGTCGAGTTTACCTGCGCTTAGGTATTGGCAACCTCCAAAGGGTGCTCAATGAAGTAAATGCCAATAAACGAGATTTTGAGTTTCAACCTAACATTGGATTTGGTCTTGTGCTTGGCAGATTAAAATTGGATTATGCTCTTGCCAATGTTGGAAAGATTTCAGATTCTTTAGCATCTCATATTTTTTCTCTCAACTTGGATTTAGCCGAGAAGCCAGCCTCTAAATAACATGAAAGAAGGTAAATTGACCCTGGTGGTTGGTGCTAGTGAAAATCCTGCCAGATACTCGCATATTGCCACCAAACGGCTATTGGCTTATGGACATCCTGTTATTGCGTATGGACTGAAAAAAGGATTCATTGAAAAGGAAACTATAACTACTGAATGGCCTGAAACCAAAGAAATTGATACTGTGACGCTTTATGTTGGTCCCAGTGGACAGGAAGCTTTATACGATAAAGTAATTGAACTTCGACCGCAAAGGGTCATTTTTAATCCCGGCACGGAGAATCCAGTTTTTTATAAAAAACTGGATGATGCAGGCATTTCCTACCTTGAAGCCTGTACCCTGGTCTTATTAAGTGTTGGCGACTATTGAAGGATGTCGGCCATTGTTAATGGTCTCTTTTCCAACTTCCAACTGAACCCTTTTAGTTTAATGGCCTCATGATCAACAGCATCTATGGGCGATATGGTAGAATTGGGTTCTGTATAAAAACGGATGTTTTTTATTTTTTTGGTTTCAAATTTAAAGATCATTAAGCTGCAATCCGTTTGATTGACCCCAATGTACGCCTTTTCATCATCCTGCATATAATATATGCATTGTGAACTACCGGTTACCTTTAATTCGTCAAGAGCATTGTCAACAAAATTTCCGGTCATGGTATTGCCCCTAATCTGATTAAAAAATATCATATCGGGACTGGTAATCACAAGGGCATTGCTGTTGAGATCCAGACGGGATATTTTTTTGTTTTTCATATAAATTTGGGCGGTATCGGCCTCCATTTGGGTGGTATCTGTCCATAGAACAGGCCTATTGAACAAGGTAAAGACGGAATCTCTTTCATTAAAAACCAAAGAATCGGTAACTGCCTGGAGATCATTTTTAAAAATTTCAACCCTGTTATCGGCGGCTAGCATCTTGATGGTGTCATAGGTAATGGAATCTCTTTTTACTATAGAACGAAATCGCTTTAAGGTGTCACTTGCCAGAAACAAGGTGTCTTTGTCTAAAACAGTAATCAATAATGATTTGCCATTTGCTCGGCTGGCATGCATGTAATCTATGGTGCCATCCATGTAAACAGAATCAGCTTTTACCGTAGTAGCCGAAGCGGTATCTGTCCAAATTACATCTCCTGTGGCGACACCTTTTTTAGTGATCTCGTTATAATCTAGTTGATTGGCAATGATGAACATGGTTGAATCTGAAATTTCACCCCTTCCATTCAAGGCAAAGCGGTCTTCTTTTTTGCTATATAGTATATTTGAACCGCTTGCCTTATTCTTTTCATTGACAAAGCTGGCGTTTCCTATGAGCTGGGTAATGTCGTCATTTTCTGAATGGATGATTGAATCCGCCTTTGCGTGTTCGGTTTTTGAATCATAGATAGCTTTGCCGTACATGCTGACTTTTTTAAGAAAGCCATCATATGTGATAAGGTCGGCTGTTGCTATGATATCAGATTTTTTGTATTGTGCATCACCCCTGAATTCTGCCTGTTTTTCCCTGGTTTTATAATTGCCGGTCAGACTGTAAATCTCTGAAGAATCTGTTTTTATGAGGGCAGGTGTTGTCCAGTTGGCAATTTCCTCATTGGTCTTATAATGTAAGGTATCTGTAACCATGTGAAAATCTTCTCCATCAACGGTAACCCTTTCTTCAAAAATGGCCAGATTGTTTTTTACATCAAAGATTCCCTTCTTACTTTTTAAGGTCGAATTTCCACTCACCATAATTGCTTTGTCGCGGTAGTAAGCTTTTTTTTCCTCCATATCATATTCCATATATTCTGTGTAAAGTGCATCATTGTTGTTTTGTAAAACAACTTTTGAACGGAGGTAGGCAAAAAGAGAGTCTCCATGATAATACAACTCATCCGCAAACATGGTAATGGTGTCATGCTGGATGATGACCACGTTGCCAAATGCAAAGAGTTCGTTATCAATCATTTTGGCACTATCACAAAAAAAGTATGAACCTTCGTGATAAGCTCGTACATCACCATTAAAATAACGGATTGGAGGTGATACAGCATTGTCAATCACCTGGTTGTTGGCGTTCTCTATGATGATCTTTTTTAATGTATCTGCTGCAAAACCGGATGTAGCCTTGTTTGCAAGAGCTATTTGTGAAACAAACAGTACAAAAATAAAATAACCAAAAGTGCGCATCTTCATAGTAACGAAAACGAAAGAAAAAATGTGTGCATTGGGGGCCAAAGATAAACAAGTGCGGCCAGTAATGGTGGCTATCACCGTATTGAACTCAATATTTATTAACTTTGCCGTTAAGTATCTTTAAATGGAAAATTTATACATTGGCATCTATGACTTTGCTTCGCCAGAATACGATGAAGCAGTTTCTCTAAGGTATGAAGTACTCAGAAAGCCTCTGGGTTTGGAATTTTCGGCAGAACAATTGGCTGAAGAATATAAAGATGTTCACATAGGTGCCTGGACTGCGGGAGGTATGGTTGGTACCTTGACCATGACAAAGTTGGACCAAAATGTGGTTAAAATGCGACAAGTGGCTGTAAGTGAGGTAGTGCAATCGAAGGGGGTGGGGTCTGCTTTGGTGCATTTTTCAGAGCACTGGGCCTTGTCAAATGGATTTACAAAGTTGGTTTTACATGCGCGAGACATAGCCGTGCCCTTTTACAAAAAGCTGGGTTATGATTCAATTGGCGATGCTTTTGTAGAAGTAGGCATTGCTCATCAGAAAATGGGTAAAGAACTGTAGGAGGCAAAAAAAAAGCACCTTTAAGGTGCCTTTTTCGTATTGCTTTATTTTTTACTGTTCTGTCTGCAGTATTTGTTCTCCAGAACCACCACTTACAACAATGGCTGTGATGATGCAAAGAACAAACAATGAAATCGCAAGACCCCAGGTAAGTTTTTCAATAAAATCAGTGGATTTAGCTGCACCAAACATTTGATTGGCGGCTCCTCCTCCAAAGGTACTGTCTACTCCACCTCCTTTGGGATTCTGGATTAGAATAACTCCCATAAGCAGCAAACAGTTGAGGGCAATGATGATAGTTAATGTAGTAACCATTAATGGATAAGTTTTTTTATTTCATCAATTTGAGCCGCAAAGTAACTACTTTTTTCTGGAATATTCAAAATTAATTGTTCATACATCGTAACTGCCTGTTCATACCGTCCCTGATTCCTCAAAATAATGGCCAAGGACTCAGAAATTAACCTGTCTGATTTCTGTACAGAAAGTTCAACTTCTCCCATTAATTCTTTCTTTTTCAGCTTTTTATCTTTCTTTTTGGCCTTTTTCAGGATTTCAGGAATGTTGCCGGACTCATTGGGTTTTAAACTTACAAGCCACTTATTAAACGGATTTAAATTTGTTAAATCGTCTAAAAGAAACATATTATTCTTATTTTTCTTCTTTTTCTTATTATTTTTCTTCTTTTTTTGCTTTTCGGGATAAGCTAAAACGATTGGCGTAATATCTGGATAAACAATTCTGGATGACACCTCACTATCACTGACCGAGGTGGCTTCGTTTCCACCTTTCGTTTCTTCGACGTCGTCTATTTTCAGGAGGATCTCTTCTTGAACTGAAGGTTTTTCTTCCCATTCCTGGGAAAGTGGGGCCGCGGTATGCAATCTCGCAGTGGTATATGACGGCACCGCTTCTTCTCCTTCTTCTTCTATTTTAAGCCTTTTAACTTCTATTACTGATGTTTTATATGCTTCTTCCTTATTGGTATATAAAAAGGCGGGCATCATAGCATTACTGATCAGGGCCCCCATCCAATCATTATTTTGTTGAGAGTATTGAAAAAGATGACTAAACGAATGACTGCCGGGACTGGTCAGACCAGGAAGATGGACAACTGGAAAAGGAAAAAGGTTGGTCAAATCAGGTACTTCTAAAGTGCAAAGAAAACAAAAAAAGCAAGAATCCACTTTACAAGTTATCCACATTGGGCAGTTTAGGCTTTGTTCAACTTTATCAGTCAATTATGACAGTTTTCGATTATTTTTGCACATTATTCACATTTTATGAATCAAACCAGAATCGGTATATTAGGGGGAGGTCAATTGGGAAGAATGCTGGTTGAAGCTTCTATACCTCTTGCATTGGATATTAGTATTTTGGATGAAAATCTTGAATTTCCAGCGGCAGGCATTTGCACCCGGTTTTTTGAAGGTGATTTTTCAAACTACGATGATGTGCTCAATTTTGGGCTTGCCATGGATGTAATAACAGTTGAAATTGAAAGTGTCAACATTGAAGCATTGAAACAACTGCAGGCGCAGGGAAAATTGGTGTATCCCCAGCCGGAGGTACTAGAAATCATCAATGACAAAGGAGTCCAAAATCATTTTACAAGGATAATGGATTTCCAACAGCTGAATTTGAATTGATGGAAAGTAAGGCAGCTGTATTAGAAGCCGTCAATTCGGGAAAATTATCACTTCCTTTTGTGCAAAAATTAAGGGTGGGGGGCTATGATGGAAGAGGGGTAAATGTTATCAGGAAGGAAACTGACCTCGAAATCTTATTTGATTCACCCTGTGTAATCGAAAAATTGGTGCCCATTCAAAAAGAGCTGGCAGTGATGACAGCCAGGAAGAACAATGGACAAATGGAATCATTTCCAATGGTTGAAATGTCTTTTCATCCTACCGCCAATTTGGTGGAATATTTATTTTGTCCTGCTGAAGTGAATGCTGACATTGAGAACCAGGCAAGAGAAATCACTGAAAAGATTGCCAATGCTTTGGGCATCACGGGTTTATTGGCAGTAGAATATTTTTTGGATAAGGATGGAAAGCTGGTGGTCAATGAAATGGCACCCAGGCCGCACAACAGCGGCCATCATACGATTGAAGCCAACTATACTTCGCAATTTGAACAACACCTAAGGATTTTATTGGATTTACCCCTGGGGTCATCCAAGTTGATCATGCCTGCCGTAATGATCAACTTGTTGGGAGAGGAGGGGCACACTGGAACAGCGGTGTATCAAGGACTTCCAGAGGCCCTTTCAGAAACTGGTGTTTATCCACACTTGTACAATAAAAAAATAACCAAGCCCAAACGTAAAATGGGACACATTACAGTGACCAAACCTACTTTAGATGAGGCCCGTAAATGCGCAAGGATGCTATTAGAAAATGTAAAAGTTATATCTTCATCAAAAATATTGGAAAATGGTAGCCATTATTATGGGCTCTGACTCAGATCTGCCGATTATGAAAGAAGCAGCGTTGATGCTGGATCATTTTGCTGTTCCTTACGAATTATCTGTGGTTTCTGCCCACAGAACGCCGGAAAGGATGTTTGAATTTGCAAGTACAGCGCACCAAAAAGGAATAAAGGTCATCATTGCCGGTGCCGGCGGGGCAGCGCACTTGCCAGGTATGGTGGCATCACTTTCTCCGTTACCAGTGATTGGGGTTCCGATTCTATCGTCCAATAGCATTGATGGCTGGGATTCCATTTTATCTATTTTGCAGATGCCTGGCGGAATTCCGGTTGCAACCGTTGCCTTGAATGGGGCTAAAAATGCCGGAATATTGGCATGTGAAATACTTGGGACATCCGATGCCACCTTATTACAAAAGTTGATCTCCTATAAGCAAGATTTGAAAAATCAGGTGCTGGAAAAAAACGAAGCCGTGAGGTTTAAAAAAGATTAAAAAAAAAGGCCGGTTGATCAACCGGCCTTTTTTTTATTCAAAATTAGATTTTGTTGACCCTTATAACGGATGTAGATGATCCGGAGGTAATTCTGAGATGATAATTACCAGGAATCCAATTTTTTGTATCTATTATACAAGAAGCTCCTGTGCAACTTTCATTTTTTGAAACCACCTGACCCATAGTATTGAAAATTTCAACTTTTGAAAATTCCCTTTGACCTTTCAATTGCAGGGTAAGTTGTTGATCAACCGGGTTAGGGTAGTAGTTTAATAACGAGCTGAGATCATGATGGTCGGTCCCAGTTATAACGATTACGATGTTCTGTACAACCGTATCACTTCCACAAATGTTGTTGGCTATCAAACTAACAGGGTAGGTTCCACTTGCCGGAAATTCAAAGCTGGGATTGAGCAACTGGGAAGTGCCCAGTCCGGCAAAATCCCAAATGACCTCTGCTTGGCCAGATCCCGTAAATTGAAAATCCACAACAGGGCTGCTCACCGTATGTTCAAACAGGGCTGTGGGTGTAGGTTGCCAGTACAATGTAATTATTCATTAAAATAGTGTCACCACCTAAATTGTTGCTTACGATCAGGTTGACATCAAAGCTTCCAGCATTGGCATAGGTAACGTTTACCGTTGGGTCTGTCGATGTCTCAGGATTACCCCCGGGAAACGTCCACTGATAGCTATTTCCTGCCACTTGTGGGGTTGCGTATTCAACTTCAATAGGAGCACAGTCTATATTTCCATTGGTTGTACTGGTAAATACAGCTTCCGGAAAGGCATTAACTACAAAATTAAAACTATCAGCAGTACCACCACAAGCATTGGTATTGACTAAAAAGAATTGATAAATTCCATTTTCCTGAGCGGTAAATTCCAAAGGATTTTGAGATGACAAGTTACCGTTGGGAAGAATCCATGCAAATGCAGTATAATTACTTCCTGCGTTGGTCAAAGTGATAATATTGTTGTTACTAAGCTGAGTAATTGTGGTTTGAGGTACATCGCCCACTTTTACGTAGTCTGACAGTACTATTGTATCGTTTCCTGAACTGTTGCCAACAATGAGTGTGACATCATATTCACCCGGCAATGGGTAGGTAACGGTTACCTGATCTTGCATTGAGGTAGCAGGCGAACCACCTTCAAAGAACCATTGTCTCTCTGTTACATTTCCTGTAGACTGGTCTACAAAACTAACGGTATTCCCTTTACAAATGGTAGAAGGGCTCGCTGAATTAGCACTTGCAGAGGGTATGAAGTAGGCATCGACATTTTGACTTGTATTTACGTTTCCACAAGCATTGGATGCACTAAAGTTTACTGTGTAACTTCCTTCAACAGAATAGGTATGGACTGGATTTTCTAGGTTGGAGGTGTTGCCATCTCCAAATGCCCATGCAAAAGAAGTAGCACCAGTACCTGTATTGTTGAAGTTAAAAGTCAATTCATTATTAGATGAAACAAAAGATACATCCGGCACTGTATTGACCTGAATATAATTGGTCAGTGTAAGTGTATCACTGCCATTGACATTGGATGTTATTAAAGTAACATCATAATTGCCGGGCATAATGTAAACAACAGATGGGGTGGCCAGGGTAGAAGTGTTGGGTTGACCTCCTGGAAATTGCCATAAATAACTGCTTGGGTTATTGGCAGAAGTATTGTTGAATGCAGCAGAAAATGGAGCACAACCCGAAGAGGATGCACTTGTGAATGAAGAAACTGGCGCTGTGCTGGCACTTATGGATTGTGTTGAACTGGCAGTTGGACAATTTCCATTGCCTGTTATCAAAGTAACAGTGTAACTGCCGGATGCTGCATAGGTATGTGTTGGATTGGCTTGTGTACTTGTGTTGCCATCTCCGAAGTTCCAGAAAAAGCTGGTGGCATTGGTTGCCTGGTTTGTAAAGACAAAAGTTTGACCGGTTTGTGTAAAGGTGAAGGCAGAGGTCGGTTGAGCAAGAACGGTGATGAAGTTGGCAACAGTTTTTGTGTTACTGCCCTGGGCATTCGAAGCTGTCAGGCTTACCAAATAGCTGCCCGGTGTACTGTAAGTTACAGTAGGATTGGGCAATATGGAAGAACCTGGGGAACCTCCTGGAAATTCCCAATCAAAAATGGTAGCATTTACTGATGAGGTATTGGTAAAGGCAACTTCAAAACTGCCACAGCCGCTTGTAGGATTGGCGGCGAAATTAGCCGTTGGTGGTGTTGCTATGGTCAATGTCTTATTGCGGTTGTTAAAACCACAGATATCGTCTATGGACAACAAAACGGTATAGGAACCATCCAGTGTATAAACATGGACTGGATTTTCTTCATTGCTGGTGTTGCCATCACCAAAATCCCATGTATAAGAGGCACTTGGACCAGCCTGGCTGGTATTGGTAAAAGTTACCTCATTGCCATTGATGTCGTATGTGAAGTCTGCATCCGGCACCGGAAAAATGGTAATTTCATCGATCATTTCCAGGGTATTGGAAAAAGGACCATTTGATACAGTTAAGGTCACACTAAAAGTACCCGGATTATTGTACGTGATAGTAGGGTTTTGTTGTGACGAGGTAGAAGGTGTTCCTCCCTCAAATTCCCATTCATACGATGTGATGGTACCCGTAGATTGGTTGGTATATTGTACGGTTCCTGGAGCGCATTCTGTGGTAACAGTATATGTAAAATTGGCTTGAGGAGCTACCACTGAAGGGCAAAAATCGAGACAATCGACATTGCTGTAAAAATTCTGCATATCTGTTTTTGATGCTGCTGACCAGGTAGTGGTATTTTGCACTGATGGAGCCATTATGTGCGGACTTCCTGACACATCATGACTGGCATCAAAATTATGACCAAATTCGTGGGCAACCATTACCCTTTTCAAACTGGCATTCGAAGAAAAATCCTGTAAAGCATTGTATTGGATAGGTGTACACAATGCACCTACCCAGGCAATTCCTATCGTTGATCCATTAAAGTCGCGATCTGTCCATATTGAACCGATGTCATGGTTAAAAGCAAAGCCACCGGGTGCCCAATCTGTGAAACTATTAAGAACGGTTTCAGCATTTGTTGAATTGGTCCATGGGTCGCAGTTACTGCATGTGGATACAAATTGCTCTACAATGACAAACTGGATTTCATCAGCGAATTCATCATCATAATTGGTTTGTACGTTATTAAGTACCCCAATGGCATGGTTTTGAACTCCATTGGAGGTGCCGTAGGCTTGAAACATCAGAAAATCATTGGCGATGGCATATTCCACTTCATAGCAGAGTCCTACGCGATTTGTTTCTTGTGTGCCATGGTCGTGTTCATGACCTATTTTTTCCGGAGAGTCAGTTGCACATGTATGCTCTGCATCATCCAGGATATCCTCAGCCTTGTAAACAATAAATTGGTCAGTGGATGGGGTGCGTGTTTGGTGATAAAGGGGTTCTATAAAATAAGTAGTGCCATCTGCTTCCACATAACCATAAATAAAATTGTCAGCAAATGTCAAACTAACCCTTCCTCCCTGGCGAGTATAACCATTAAGGGCGAGCACGGAGGGCGCTCTTTCTTCCAAAATGCCATTTGAACCAGCAATTCTGGCAGTATACTTGGAAGAAATAATTTCTGAATCAAAAAGGGTAAGATCCCAATTGTTTAAAGTAATATTTTTCTGCTCCGACCTTTGAGCAGAGATACTTCCGTAAAGTTGTGAAGAAGGAAGACTGAGTATCTCAAATTTCCTGAATTTTTGATCTATGGGTTTTATAGAAGATGACTGACCCATCAGGCCCTGGAATCCTATCCAGACAAATAAAATGTAAAGTAGTTTGTGTAAATACATTTTCAATATTTCTTTAAATGTTGCAAAAGTAAAATTTATTTTAGTTTGTAGGTTGAAGTTGAAAGCCGAAAAAGGGTATTTTTTACTGATACAGTCATAAAATTGTCCGCTTCGGACTTCTTTTTAAATAAACCTTTGATTTAACGTAGAAAAATCATAATCCCCCCCTTTCCTGTTGTGTTTGAATTGTTATCACATTTAATTATTTTATATTTGTAAAAAAAATCAATGATGTCGGCCATTTTGGAAAACCTAAACTTTTTAAGTACGGTGGAGAAAGAGCCCTGTACCCAGGACAATCCAAAAAAATGAACCCCAATGAATTGACACATTACTTTCGCGACGCCCTTCAATTTTCTATTTCCGGTGGTTCGGTAGAGGTTAAAATTTCTTCCGGATTAATTACCCAGTTAAGCTGGCATCCCTATCTTTCAACAATATTTTCTCATTTTAATCTAATAGATGATGAATTATTGTTAAGTACCAAGGCGGCGGAATCGACAAACAACGCCATAAAGGAAGAAAATGGGCAAAAATTTTATTTCGCTCAGCGTCGTTTCCAAGACGGCATCCAACAATTGAATGCGCTAAGCCCTATGGGCTTGAGTATTCGTGAGCATGCTTTGTATTTAGCAGAAAAAGGCATAAAAGCTGATAAAAATTTCATTCATCAATGTCTCCTAAATCCAGATCCTGCAGCTTTAGTGAAGCTAAAAAACACAATCAGAAAAGCAGCAGAGTTGAAACCTGCCGCAAAAGCTGATGATACTGTTTTTAACCAATTACAGGAGTATCATTTGTTGATTTATACAGAAAAGGCCCATTTACTGGAAGAAGTTGTTTTATCACTGGGTACAATAACAGACGAGTTAAAAGAAATCCTTGAAAAAATCGCTGTTGAAAAAAGACAGCATTATATGCACCACGGGAAGTTAGCTTATCTTCAATTTCTTTCTATTTTGGGTCAGTGGGATGAGGTCAAAATACTGCCGGAATCAGCTTGGATTGGAGGCAATTTAAATCCCAAAACCCGAATTTTGCCCGAAATTGGTAAGTTTTTGCAGGAAATTACCACGTTTTCTACCCAATTCGCGCCAATTCTTGGAGGATGGATTACATTTAATGAGATCCAGTCGAAAAACGGAGTAGAAATATATCTTGGTCGCATTAAAGATCAGTTGATGGACTTATCTTTAATTTGTCATCAAATGGCAGATGATTATATAAAGAGAATCAATGCAGGCAACACATCCAACCCCGATCTAAAGTTATGGGGAGAAAAAGTAGAAATAATTATTCAAGACATCAATTCCAAAAAGGTACTCAAAAAGAACCTGGAAAACAACACACGCAACTTTTATCAATTTTATGTAACCCTGCACCATAATCATCAGAAGTTAAATCGGGCTCTGGATTTTAGTAAGTCATATCCGGATATCATGGCCTGGAAGGCTTTTTCGGAGACCCTTGACCCTCAGACGTTGCAATTAATTGATGCAATAAAATGTCTTCCGGCGGAACACTGGATAGAAGATTTTGATGAGGCAGCCCACCAATTATTTTTTGAAAGCTGGCTAAATCCGGCCCTGATAGACAGTGAAGAAGTGATCAAAAATGCAGGAGATAGCCAGATGTTGAAGTGGTTGCTCGTGGCAGAATCTGACGTTAAGCGATTAAAAAATCAAGGTGGTGAATCCGAAAAGGAAAGTCCAACACTCTTTACCAAAGTAGGCAAGTGGCTTCACTTTTCAAAGGCAGCGAATGAAAAGGAGGCAGTCCAACCAGGAATAGGACAATTTATAATTTCTCTGTCCGAAGGTATGGGAAATGAAATAAGTTTTAGATTAAAAACAGAAGATGGATCTTCTTCCGATTGGTTTGTTGATGTTGAAGTAATAAAAGGCCTCACAGCACTAAGTAAAATTGATAAAAAGATCGACGAGTTTGTTATTACGGATCGATTTTCTGTAGCCAGAACGGTTGCAGAAGTGATATTGGCCCTAAATTGCGAAATCAGAGTCTTCCAATTAAAGTCGGCCAATATATTATGTTTACTTCCCAAGGCCCTGAGCAACGCTTTACTAAGGGAGTTAGACGATCTGGGAATTAAGGAATTTCAGGGGAGAACCTCTAAACAAGACGCATTGATTGAGAGCATACTTGAGACAAGGAGGAAACAAGTTCTCTTATTATTTAATGGTTTGCCTGTCGATCTGCCTTCCAACGGATTTGAAGATCAATTTTTGTTACTGGAAAAAATTCAGAAGCTTGGCTTTATTACCCACAGTATTTGGGCATCAGACATCATTGCTACAGGAGGTAGCCCTTGTTTTGATGAGTTGAGAAAAGAGCTGATCTGCTGATAACAGTATTTATCAGAAAGGATAGTTGACGGCAACCTGGATATTGCCCAGATTTTGTTCCTTCACCCTGTTGATTGAATACCAATGAGATTTGCCGGTTATATAAGGATCTCTCATCCTGTATCCAAAGTCGAATCGAATATTGAAGTAGTTGAAATCCCACCTCATACCCCAGCCGGCAGCAACTGCAACCTGATTGAGGAAATTGGGACCAAAATTTCCATTTTCATCCTCAAACCCAGTAAGTGCCCACACGTTTCCGGCGTCAACAAATACTGCTCCTTGAAGGATCCACCAAATTTTAAACCGATATTCCAAATTGGCCTCAATTTTCAAATCACCCTGTGAGTAAGGCAGAACATTGCCTAAAGTAGGATTGAAAAAAGCCCCCGGTCCTAAGACCCTTGGTCCCCATGCCCTGAGACTATTGGGTCCTCCCACATTAAACTGTTTGATAAATGGCGCTGCCTGGTTCTTAACTAAAGGTGCTATGATTCCAAAATTGAGTCTTCCCACCAAAGATCGTTTTCCAGAGAAGGCTTTGGTTATTCTACCATCGAGTTCAAGCCTGCCAAATTTCGAAAACTCATACCCTCCTAAACTCCATTGTTGGTCTTTTCCAGAAATTGAATTGGAGATGCCATTAAGAATAAATGCTTCCAGACCGGAAAATTCTATGTTGGCAAACAAAGCTCCTGACCATCCTTTTTCATTGCGCGGAAAGTTAAAGGTATAATTCAGGTTTCTGAAAAATAAGCCGGTAAAAAAATTGTCCTCAAAATTACGCTTGATGAAAGGATTCTTAATTGTTATGGAGTCAAATAGGCTTTTTATGGTATAATCGTTAAATGTAATACCAATTTGATCAATAATAATGGATCTTGAAATGCGATCTGTAAAGCGATATCCTAGTGAAGCGTTTACGGTTGTAATGGAATACAAATCTCTAAGGTTAACTAAATTAAAACCCAGATTCAAATTGGTAACTGCATCTTTAACAAAATTGCCATAAAGCTTATCGGATGCCAGATATACTATATTGAGTGCTTTAACCACTTTTAAAGGATCTTTGAAAGTAGGGAATTGCAAATCATTGTTAAAGTTGACATTGAAAGCCCTGAATCTATTGGCACTTTGACTAAGGTCAATTTGTGTACTAATTCCTCCTGAGATGCTATATTTTTCGCTGCCTCCCAGTAAATTTCGGTTGGTTAGTTGGGTAGAAACACCAAAACCCAAAAGCCGCTGGGTTTCATTTCCGGACCCGGCCAAGGTACTGTTAAACACATCCAAGCCGTTGTCCATTGTCCATTTATTTATATAGGGAGTCAATTGGATATTGTAGTCGATAAGCAAACTGTCTTGCTGATTTTTAGAAGGTATGATTTCTGCAAATCGGTAAGCCCCCAGGTTGGCCAATTTGTTGTAAGTGTAAATCCTGTCATCTCGTTTGGTAAGTCCACCTGGCTCAAAAGAGATGCTATTTGAAATTACCTTTGGTGAAACCATGAAGTAGGATTGTTCCGACTTATACAGAATAGAATCTATGCGTTGCGTTAGCATGTCAGATGTATCCTGTTTATGGTAATGATCCGTATAAACAGCAATTTTGCCGTTTCTGTAAACCGGATGTTTTGTTTTACCATCCGGTAAAAGAATGTCTATTATCACATCTACGCTGAAATTACCTGAAGTGCTGTCCCCTTTCACAGAAATGTAATTGGCAGCAAAGTCAGCATAACCCTGGTTTTGGAGGTAATTGACAATACGGGCCTTTTCAAGTTCAAACCGATCTGCATCCAGCCCTTCTCCCTGTGTTAGCAGGCTAAGAGGAGCTACGTTAAGAACATGCCTTAGCAAAGTAGTGTCCTTGCTGAAATAGCTAAGCGACCCCAGCTTGTAACGCCTACCTGTGACTACATTGTAAGTAACCTTGGCTTTGTGTTTACCATTATTAATTTCATGGCTGGCTGTTGCATCGTAATACCCTTTCTTATATCGAAGGTATTGTTCCATGGCCTTTGCAGATTCAATGGTTTTTAGACTATCATGGATGCTGGGTTTTTCACCAAAACGACTTCTGATCCAATTATTTACCTTTGAAGAATCGCCAGGTTCAGACGTCTTATAAAAAATATATTCACGGGGTATAAATAGTATTTTTCCATTTTTTTGCTGCCTCACAAAGTAATTAAGTTCGGTTTTGAGGGAAGATTTATTTACTTTTTCTGCAGTATCGTCAATTTTGATGGTTACCTCTTTTATTAGAAATTCATCTTCATTTAAAAATTTTGTACTGCGGCAGGAATTCATAAACAGCGAAATGAGCAGCACTATGCAGATAAAAGAAAGCCGGTATTGGAATAATAATGAATTCATGTTTTAGCTTTGCCCTATGAACCTTTCAAACAATCATACTAAGTACATTCGTTCTTTGGGCATGTCGAAATTCAGACAAAAATATGAAAATTTTGTGGCTGAAGGAGATAAAACATGCGTTGAACTACTTAATTCTGACTTTTCCATAGAATGTGTGGTTGCTACATCAACCTGGTTAGAATATAACGTTCATGCCATAAAAATCCATACTTGTCCTGTTTATACAGCAACCACAGAGCAGATGGATCAGATTTCTTCCTTGCAGCAACCCTCTGAGGTAGTAGTGGTGGCCAAACAAAAGTGGGGCTCACTTCCTGATTTGTTAACATTGCCCAAGCCTCTATTTTATTTGGATGGTGTCCAGGACCCAGGCAATGTGGGTACCATAATCAGAATTGCAGATTGGTTTGGATTTGGGGGTATATTATTAGGACCCGGAACAGCCGATGGATTTCATCCAAAGGTGGTGCAGGCTTCTATGGGTAGTGTAGCAGGGATACCATTAGTGAAAACGGATCGTTTAACTCTTTTGGATCTGGCCAACCCCCAGCATATATGTTTATTAGACATGGGGGGAGATGTACTGTCTCCTAAAACTGAACTTCCTTATCATATTTATGTATTGGGATCAGAAGGAAAAGGCATTGATGCTGCATGGAAACAGACATTGCCGGACCTTGCTTGTGTTAGCATTGGAGGCAGTAGTATCAAAGTTGCCGAGTCATTGAATGTTGGTGTAGCGGCTGGCATTGTAGGACATCACGTCTTCAATTATAACCTACAATTGTTAAAATAAGATATTTTTGCAAAAACAAATGCCGTATATGTTCAAACAATACTTTTCTCTATTATTATTGGTGGGTTGTAGCTTTTCAATTTTTAGCCAATCTTATTGGCAACAGGAAGCTAATTATTTTATGGATGTGAACCTGGACTCAGGTCGCCACCATTTGAAAGGAAAACAAACCATTGATTATAGCAACAATTCTCCAGATACGCTCACTAAGCTGTTTTATCACTTATATTTTAACGCGTTTCAACCCAATAGTGAAATGGATTTACGGTCAAGGAATTTGCCAGATCCGGATAGAAGGGTAGGAGATCGAATTTCAAAACTCAGCAATGAGGAGATCGGATATCAGCGAATTAAATCGCTGACCATGAATGGAAAAAGATTGGCTTACCAGGAGGAGGGTACAATATTAGAAGTGTTTTTGAAACATCCCATTTTACCTGGACAAAAGGTAAAACTGGAAATGGAATTTGAGTCGCAAATACCTGTTCAAATCAGAAGATCAGGGCGCAAAAACAAGGAAGGTATCGATTATTCTATGGCGCAATGGTATCCAAAATTGTGTGAATACGATGAAATGGGCTGGCACCCGAATCCTTACGTTGCAAGGGAATTTTATGGCGTTTGGGGTAATTTTGATGTGAAATTGACAATGGACAGCAAATACATTGTTGCTGCAACAGGTGTTTTGCAAAACGCGGCAGAAATAGGATATGGATATTCAGAAGTTGAGGTAAGCAGCAGACCCAAAAAGCACACCTGGCATTTTAAAGCTGAAAAGGTCCATGATTTTATGTGGGCAGCTGATCCTGACTACAAACACACTCAAATCAAAGCTAATGACGGTACGGTTTTACATTTTTTCTATCAGGAAAATGAAAAGACCAAAGATGCTTGGGAAAGATTACCAAAAATAGCCGATGAGGCCTTAAAATGGATGAATGAGCGGTATGGAAAATATCCTTATCCGGTTTACTCCTTTGTTCAGGGCGGTGATGGAGGAATGGAGTATCCAATGGCAACCCTTGTAACAGGTGAAAGATCACTGATGAGCCTGGTTGGGGTGTGTATCCATGAATGGATGCACTCATGGTATCAGATGGTTTTGGCAACCAATGAAGCCCTGTATCCCTGGATGGACGAAGGATTTACTTCTTTTGGGGCAAGTGAAACAATGGATCATCTTATTGCCATGGGCTTGTTAAAAGGCAAACATGATGAGAATCCACTCGATGAAACGATAACAGGGTATTCTAACTTTGCGCTTTCAGGTTCAGCTGAGGCCCTTAGTACCCATGCAGATCATTATATGACCAACACCGCCTATTCTGTAGGATCCTATACCAAAGGTCAGCTGTGTTTAGTTCAATTGGAATACATCATGGGAAAGGAAAAGTTTGGCAAAGCTTTAAAAAAGTATTACGAGACCTGGAAATTTAAACATCCGGATGCATCGGATTTTTTCCGTTTAATGGAAAAAGAATCAGGCCTGGTTCTTGATTGGTTTGCCCAATACTGGGTGAATACCACCCATGTGACAGACTATGCTATTGACACTGTATATGAAGATCAATTGTTTATTAGAAGGGTGGGTGAAATGCCAATGCCACTGGACATAGTAGTAACCTTAAACAATGGAAAAAAAGAGCTTTATTACATTCCTTTGGTGCTGATGAGAGGAGAAAAAGAACCTGAGGTAACCTATACTGATTATACTAAACTTGCCGATTGGCCCTGGGCCCAAACTGTTTACAAAGTTCAGCTCAACCAGCCTCTTTCTAAAATTGCAAGAATCGAAATCGATCCCTCCAATAGAATGATAGATGTGATGCCAGACAACAACGTATGGCCGCGAATTACCAAGGAAGAAATTGATAAAAAATAAAAAGTATTTGGAAAGTTGAAATAAAATTGTACATTTGCACTCCCAATATCGCGGGGTGGAGCAGCTGGTAGCTCGTCGGGCTCATAACCCGAAGGTCGTAGGTTCGAGTCCTGCCCCCGCCACTAAAAAACCGGCTTGACCGGTTTTTTTATTTTATTCAAACGGGTATTTCAATCCAATTTTATTTCTGACCTCATCCATAAAGGAAATGATGGATGTACTCCAAGCCAGGGACACTTGGTCACTCTGAATTTTACCATCAAGAATACATTGATTGGCATGCTGCATTTCATAGTAAAATCCATGGTACTCACTCTCATCTTTAAAGTAATCCAACAACCCTCCATTATTGTCGGTCAAAGCAACTTCTTTTGATTTCCAAAAAACAGGAAGTGTAATGGAACCTTTCTCACCATAGATTACCGCTGTATTTCGACCCCGGTACAAAAAAGAACAAGATAAATGGGCCAGGATGTCGGGGTATTGTAAGGTTATAGAAACAGATGAGTCAACACCAGATTCGTGAATAAGGTGGCTTACTTGCCAATTTTTACTTAAGCCCTCCATCAAAAATTGGCATAATGTGATTGGGTAAATACCGATATCCAATAAACTACCACCAGCCAGTTGAGGGTCAAACAACCTTTTTGGTCCTGGCTCGGGAGCTGGAAAAGCAAATTCAATGTCTATGCCGGTGAGCTTGCCTATTTTCCCTTCATTCAACCATTGTTTAGCCTTTTTAACAGAAGGTAAAAAAAGGGTCCACATAGCTTCCATGACAAAAAGATTCTTTTGCCCAGCTAACATTTTTATAGCCTCCAGCTGCTGAAAATTGACGGTAATGGGCTTTTCGCACAGTACGTGCTTTCCGGCATTGAGGCACTTGACAATAAATTCAAAATGTTGATTGTGGGGAAGGGCAATGTAGACCGCATCTACCTCGGAACTTGAAAGAAGGTCTTGGTAATTTCCAAAATGGGGGATGTTGAATTCTTTGGCAAAAGAGGCAGCCCGGTTGGAATCTGAAGATGCTGCAAATAGGAGTGCAGCGTGATCTAAATATCTAAATTCGGTGGCAAAAACCCTAGCGATTTTGCCTAAACCAATGAATCCCCATCTTATCATTATCCTCTATTTGGGATAAAGATAAGATGGGAAATGGTTTCTTTTATTTACAACCCATGTCTAACTGTGAAGTAAGGTCGTTGTTAGGAAAGCAGTTTCCAGACATTACCTGGGATGGTTTATATCTAATCAAATTGGGGTCATACAAGCCGTTGGTCAGGAATTCGGTCAAGTCATCCACTTCCTGATCAGTGAGGCCAAGAGGTATGAACAATGGATCAATTCTGCCTTTTTCAACTCTTTCATTTTCTGGAAGAGCGTGGTTAAAGTATTGAACAACTGCTTTTATATTTGTTTTACTTGATCCATGGAAGTAATGGCTAATGTCTTTTAAATTGTAAAGCTGTGGAACTTTAAACTTGTAAAGGTCTTCATCTCGCAGTGTAAAACCGCCCCTTCCTTTTGACCTACCATCTGCTGCTTTAAACACTTCATATCCGTTTTGGTCGAGATCTTTAACACCAATGGCTGCAAAACGCTGTCCATTGAATGATGGACTGTTGTGGCAGTTGATACAACCGGCCTTTCCATAAAATAGGGTAGCGCCTCTTTTTTGAGCTTCAGATAAAGCAGAAGCATCGCCTTTCAACCATCTTTGGAAAGGTGCCTGATTGGTATAAATGGTGCGGAAATAGGCCGCTATTGCATTAGCTGCAATCTGAAGTGTATATCTTTCTGATGTAGGAATATTTGGAAAAGCTGCGTCAAACATAGGAGTGTAACCTAAATAATCCAATAGTTCCTTTTTTTATTTCCTGTCTGTGTACGATCAGAGCCCTGTGGTTGTTTGCTTCCAACCCTTCTATCCCCTTTGAGTTGATATCAGTTAGTGGATCCGCAACACCAAAAATATCTTTGAAAGATGTATTCATTCCATTAGCACCAAATGAACCATTCCAAAGTGTATTTCTTACATATGCCAAATTGATCGTGGGTAGTGGTCTTGCTCCTTGTGCATCAACCTCAGATCCTTCATAAGAAGGGTTTTTTAAGCGACCTTCTCCCAAGTGCCCAAAACCCATTCCTCCATCGGCGATTCCTTGAAATCTACCTGGTGTAAATGATTTTTCTGGAATGTGGCAGGTACTGCAAGAATATGTTTCACGTAGGTCAGGGTTTAGGGAGTTAATGGCAATTCCGGTTTCGAAAAATAGCATTTTACCCAATTCAACTTTGGCAGCCGTTACTTTATTGGTTGGATCCTGATTGGGTATATCGGCAAAATCAGTGCTTTCTGGCATGATGTACCAATCGGCTGACTTGGTAGGTGAGTGTTTTTTGATGAGAATGGTAAGCTCATCATCTTCTTCTATAACTTTAGGCTCATTGTTGCAGGCACCCATGACCAAAGCCAACATTGAGACAAATAATATTCTGGAGACCATAAATGTTATTTTAATGACGCAAATGTATAAAACAAAGCCATGCCAAAATGTGATTTATCTCTCGTTCTTTATCTTTTAAACGATTTTTAATGAGATTCTAAGGAAATTTTAAGAAGTTTGAGCTGATATTTTCAATGTTGGTTCAACTTAGCATAGGCAATCCTTAAATCTTTCACTTTTTGGGTCTCAAAATAGACTGATACATCATTTAAATTTAAGGGTGAAAGTTCCATGGTTTTGCCCATAGAATAGATATTTGAGCTTCCAGTAATAAAAGTATTAAAGACTCCGATACTAACCAACACAAAAACTAAAATGGCAGCTATTCTTAGGACAGTTAGTGTCAATATTGAAGCTTTTCTTTTGGAGGGCTCTTGTGTCAATCGTGACTCAATACTTTGCCAGACTTTTGCATCAGGTTCTGGTTTATAGGAATCTGCCCAAAATTTAAGCTTTCCCTGCTTGTTATTTTCCATTGGATATATTTAGTTTTTTTTCTAATAAGTCTTTCATTTTTCTGCGGGCAAGAATTAGTTGACTTTTGGATGTATTAATGCTGATTCCCAACAAGTCGGCTATTTCTTTGTGTTTGTAACCCTCAACATCGTACATGTTGAGAACGGTTCTATAACCCGGTGGCAGCTGTTCGAATAAGTCCATGATGTCTGCTTCTTCCAACTGGTCTTCATAGTGAGGGGCTTCCCCAAATTCAAGGTGAAAGGTATCCAACTCTTGAAAATGAAGCTTGTGTTTTCTCAAAAACATAAGGGCTTCATTCACCGTGATTTTTTTTATCCAACCTTCAAAACTTCCTTCTCCTTTGTAGTCATCCAATTTGGTAAAAATTTTTACAAAACTCTCAGTCAAAACATCCTCTGCATCTTCAATTGAATGAAGATATCTCCTGCATATTCCGAAAAGGGTAGTTTTATATAAATCGTACAACTCCTTTTGACCAAGGGCATCCCGCTTTTTACAGCGGTCTACTAAGTCTTGTAAGTGGTTGTTCATCTGAATGATGGATTTAGACATTAGATGCAAAATTGCTTCATTTTGGTGTTTGTAATTAAAAAATTTAGAGTATTATATCATTTTCCTAATTTGCGTCCAAACCATTGCAATCTTGAAAATGGCCTCAATTATCTTTATTTTACTTGCCTCAGCAGTATTTTATTTCGCCTTTAAGGCGTTTTATGCTGTCTATCAAAATATTAATTTGGGTAAACCCTATGAATGGAAGGGGCAACCCAAGGGAAGAATCAAAGATTTGTTGTTGATCGCCTTGGGTCGAAAGAAAATGTTTGACAGACCCCTTGCAGCATTTATGCACCTGTTTATCTATGTTGCTTTCTTATTGACTCAGCTGGAGCTTCTTGAAATATTGATTGATGGCATTTTTGGAACCCATCGGTTTTTAGCCCCCTTTTTAGGATCATTTTATAGTTTTATCATTGGTTTAATAGAAGTTTTGTCCCTTTTGGCTTTTGTTGCCACGCTCATTTTTTTAAGCAGAAGGAACCTATTAAAATTGCCCAGGTTTACGAAAGCAGAATTATTAGGCTGGCCTTCCACAGATGCGAATCTGATACTTTTAGGTGAGATTTTGCTGATTTTTGGCATTTTCACCATGAACGGAGCTGACCACCTGCTACAGCGTATTGATCCGGCACATTATCCCCAAGTCCATTTGCCTGTAAGCAGTATCCTGGGACCTTTGTTGTTTCATGGGCTGGATACCACAACCTTGGAGTTTTTAGAGCGATGGGGTTGGTGGCAACATGTGATAGTGGTATTTGGTTTTATTCTTTATTTACCATATTCCAAACACCTTCATATTTTTCTGGCCTTTCCCAATGTCTATTTCAGAGATCCCAGATCCAGAGGAGAGATGGAGAACATGCCTGCCATTATGAATGAGGTAAAATCAATGTTTGGAATAGCTGTTTCAGACAATGTTGACACTGAGGAAATTCCGGTTTTTGGTGCCGGAGATGTCACAGATTTGAGCTGGAAAAACCTTCTAGATGCTTATACCTGCACAGAATGCGGAAGGTGTACTTCTGTCTGTCCTGCCAATTTAACCGGCAAAAAATTGTCACCTCGTAAAATTATGATGGATGTGAGGGACAGGGCCACAGAGCTTGGAAGTCAAATAGCGAAAGGTACATCCACAAATAATGATGAGGGGAAAAAGGCGATTATTTCAGATGGTAAAAATTTGTTTTCATACATCAGCAGAGAAGAAATAAGGGCTTGTACTTCATGCAATGCCTGCGTTGAAGCCTGCCCAGTACTCATCAATCCACTGGACATTATTTTGCAAATGAGGCGGTATGAGGTCTTGACCGAATCACAGACTGCAGAAGCCTGGACCCCAATGTTTACCAGCCTCGAAAACCAGGGCTGCGTATGGCAGGTGCCTCAGGAAAGAGATGCATGGATACATTCTTAATTTCAAATCGACCAACATGATAAAAACAATGTCAGAATTTGCTGCTTCCGGAGAACAGCCGGAAGTCTTGTACTGGGTAGGTTGTGCAGGAAGTTTCGACGCCAGAGCTCAAAAAGTGGCTAAAGCATTTTGCCAAATTCTTGATCACGTAGGTATTAAATATGCGGTACTGGGACAAGAAGAGAAGTGCACCGGTGACCCAGCCAGAAGGGCGGGAAACGAGTTTGTGTTTCAGATGCTAGCCATTCAAAACATAGAGACACTTAACAATTACAACATAAAATCAATTGTCACGGCGTGCCCTCATTGTTTCAACACCCTCAAGAATGAGTATCCTGCTTTGGGTGGAAATTATCATGTTGTGCATCACAGTCAATACCTGCAGCAACTGATAGAAAGCGGTCAATTGAAAGTGGAAGGAGGAAGCTTTAAAGGCAAAAAAATAACCTACCATGACTCCTGTTACTTAGGAAGAATCAATGGAGAATATACCGCACCCAGAGAATTGATTGCGACCCTTGATGCTGATCTAACAGAAATGAAAAGAAGCAAGGCCAATGGTTTGTGTTGTGGCGCAGGCGGTGCTCAAATGTTTAAAGAAGACGAAGCCGGTGACAAAAGGATCAACACAGAAAGAGCAGAAGAAGCCGTGGCAACAGGCGCTCAGGCTATTGCCGCCAATTGCCCATGGTGTATTACTATGTTAACCGACGGATTAAAGGCCATGGATAAGCAAGAAAGTGTCATGGTTTATGACATTTCTGAGCTTATTTTGCAAAACATTTAAGCCTAAAAAAGCGTTAGAAATCAAATGGTAAGAGAATTAATTGCCCTTGGACCTGAATCCAGAGCTTGGATATATGCAGCGGACCGAGAGTTAACGTATGAAGGGTTGGACATTGCCAGAGAAATGTTATTTCCATTTCTCGAAGAATGGACCAGTCATTCGAAAGAATTGATGTGTTATGGCAATATATTTCACCAACGATTTTTGGGGATTTTTGTGGATGAAAGCCTTTCACAGCCAGTGGATGCTCTATCGACACTTCAAGTCGTTTTGTTCAACAACTTTCTGAAAAGTTAAAAGTTGATTTTTTCTCAAGGTCGGAGGTCTATTCTTTGCAAAATGACGAAATAAAAGCCTGGAATCTTCAGACCCTTTCACACTCCTATGCCAATAGGGAATTTAATAACGAAACCTTGTTTTTTGATAATTTGGTACCAACTAAAGAAGCTTTTTTGCGAAGGTGGCTGGTTCCTTTAAAGATTCTTGGATAAATAGATTTGTCAGGTAATGATTGATTCCAATAAATTAGTAGCAGCATTAAGAGAAATAAAGGACCCTCGCAGTGGGGTTGACATTGTTCAGGCCAAAATGGTGGAAGATTTGGTGGTTGATGGCAATCAAGTGCAATTTTCCATTGTCTTGCCAGGCAGTGACCAAGGCTTAAAAAGCCAGTTGAATTTTGCTTGCATCGAAGCAATTCAAAAAGTAGCGCCTGAAGCCCAGGTCAACATTCACCTTAAATTAAAATCGGACCAAAATCAGGCTTCCAGCATTTTACCACAAGTAAAAAATGTGATAGCAGTGGGATCGGGAAAAGGAGGAGTAGGGAAGTCAACTGTATCCGTCAACCTGGCTCTGGCTCTAAAAGAACTAGGTGCCAGAGTTGGTATCCTGGATGCCGATGTCTATGGCCCTTCGATACCTACTATGCTGGGTTTGCAAGGCCAGCGGCCAAAAATTGAAATGTTGTATGGAAAACACAAAATAGTGCCGCTCGAAGCTTTTGGCATGCCGGTCATGTCAATAGGCTTTATCGTCGAGGAGGATCAGGCCATTGTATTGCGAGGTCCAAGGCTGGGAGGCATAATTCGTCAGTTTTTACAAGATTGTCTTTGGCCCGAATTAGATTACCTCATTATTGATCTTCCACCTGGTACCGGAGATGTCCAGCTGACTTTGGTGCAAACCATTCCTGTAACAGGTGTAGTTATGGTGACAACACCACAACAAGTAGCAGTAATTGATGCAGTAAAAGCTATGAATATGTTTTTACTACCCAATGTCAATGTGCCTATTTTGGGTGTAGTAGAAAACATGGCTTGGTTTACTCCGGCAGAATTGCCAGACCATAAGTATTATTTGTTTGGTCAGGGAGGAGGTAAAAGCCTTGCCCTTAAAGCTTCAACTGTATTACTCGGACAAGTTCCACTCGTTCAAGCCGTGATGGAAGGAAGTGACCAGGGCAAGCCTTGTGTAGCTCAGGAGGGACATGCTGGAAGAAGCTACTTTCTGAAGTTAGGTGAACAATTGGCGCGTCAGGTTTACATACGAAACGAAAGTATGGAGCCTACTCGTATTGTGTCAATGGTTGAATAATCTATATATGCCCTTGAAAATGAACGCCATGAACCTAGCCATGGCCAATAAAATCTGCATTTAAATTTTGATATTACGAAAATATGTAATATATTTGTGGTTTAAATTTAGGTTATTATGAAGAAGGTCTCAATATTTAATGCTTTATTGGTGTGTATGATTGCCAATATAGGGGGACTAAATGCCCAAAAGCCTGCGTATTTGAAGCTGGAATTTGACAAAAACCAAAAACCTTATGTTTTTTACCCGGTGGGAAGAGGTGATCATCCAGCCGTTTTAGCCAGACTATTTGGCAGCCAGGAGTTGGAATTAAGGGCAAAAAACCACATGAATACCGGTCAGTCATTGGCAGCAGGCACTATCATCCAGATACCCATAAGCCCTGACAAAATCATCAAAAAGAACTTAAAAGGCAGCTATGATGATGTAGTTCCCATTTTTTATAAAGTCAAAAAAGGAGAAACGGCCTACCGGATCGTCAAGGTAAATTTGAAAGATGACCTCAACAATTTTTGTGAAAGAAATGATTTGCCTGGGTGTCAATTAAAAGTCGGAGCTGATGTGCTGGTGGGGTGGATTGATTTGAGGGACCGCAAACAAGATGTTTCTATAACTACTTCTAAGGAAAAGAAAAATTTAGTAAAATCAGACCCCAAACCGGTAATAGTAAAAGGTAGAAACAGCAAAAACGAAGAGCCCACCATCTTTAAAAAAGTGGTTGCAGAAAAGAAGACTCAAAACCACGGAGAAATTGTAGGGAACGAAAAAGGAAAGACGATGAATCTGAAACCGAACCGGTCGAAGACAATGTAGAAGTTTGGGTGGCCGATAAAGGAGTTGCATACTGGCAACACGGACATCGAGCAAACACCAATAAATATGTGCTGCACAACTCAGCTGCAATCAATAGTATCATAGAACTTTACAACCCCATGTTAAGAAGAACGGTTAGAGCAAAAGTTATTGGCAGGATTCCGGAGGAGACTTATAGAAATGACATTGATGTGGTTTTATCAGAAGGAGCTGCAGAATCATTAGGGGCGCTGGATTCCAGGTTTCAGATTGAAATGAGGTACAAAAAGTAAGATTGAAAACCTGTATTGTCATACCGGCCCGACTGTCTTCTTCAAGATTGCCGCGAAAAGTAATTTTGCCATTGGCTGGCAAGCCTATGGTGCAATGGGTTTATGAGGCAGCTTTAAAAGTTAATAAAGTCAACAAGGTATTGGTGGCTACAGACAGTAATGAAGTATTTGATACTGTAGTCCAATTCGGTGGCGAAGCCATCATGACTTCTGCAGACCATGTTTCAGGAACAGATCGAATTGGAGAGGTTGCACAAAAAATGCCCGATTATGATGTTTTTATAAATATGCAGGGCGATGAGCCTATGATTGAACCACGGACGATCCAACAATTGGTTGATTATTATTTACAAGGAGGAACTTCGATTTCAACCCTATATGAAAGTGTAAGTGACGAAAACCAATTATTTGACTTCAATGTGGTTAAGTTGGTTTTCAATAAGTTAGGGAAGGTTCTATATTTTAGCAGAACAGCCATACCAGCTCAAAGGGATGTGCCTTTTAAAGATTGGCTAAAGAAAACAAATTATTGGAGGCACATAGGTCTCTATGGTTTTCGAAGAGATACGTTGTATCAAATTTGTCAGCTCAAACAGAGTGGCCTCGAACAATCTGAAGTACTAGAACAGCTGAGATGGTTGGAAAATGGCTATGACATCCATGCCTTTGAATGTCAAAATCACGGTATTGGGGTGGATACTCAGGAGGATTTAGAAAGGGCAGAGAAGAAGATTTTAGGACTATAAGTCTTGTTTTCCTGACATTTTTGTACTTTTTTCGCAATGAATTCAATAAACCCATTAATTTTGATAGGTAAACGCTTTATATTGAAATTTAATATGATTAGATATATCGTCCTTCTTAGCTGGTTATTTTATGCTGCATTCGCCAATGCCCAATTCATTGAAAACGAGTTTTTAATAAGGAGTTCGCTCAAGCCCACTGATTTAAATTCCCGACTTTCCCAAATGGTAGATTCGAGAAGTCAAATTGTTTCCACAGAGCTTTCGCCAGATTTGCAGATGTACAAAATTGAGTGTTCATTTTCCAGTGCAAAAGAGGTAGAAAAGAGTTTAAAAACAATGCCTGAAATTGAATTTTTAAGTAGAAATCAATTTTTAAATATCAGACAATCCCCCAATGATGTTCTCTTTACGGAACAATGGGCACTTAGCTTTTCAAAAATTACAAAAATATGGGATGTAACCACCGGAGGTCGTACCTTCGATGGCAAAGAAATTGTTATTGCAGTTTTAGATGATGGCCTGGATATAAATCACAGCGATATAAAAGACAATATCTTTATCAACAAAAAAGAAATCCCAAATGACGGTAAAGACAACGACGGAAATGGTTATATAGATGACCATATGGGATATAACGTTGATCTCAATAATGGTACTCCCATTGCGACCAATCATGGTACCGGAGTTTCGGGTATTATGGGGGCAATAGGCAATAACAATCTAGGTATATCAGGTATCAACTGGGATGTTAAAATACTTCCCATTTATGGTGTTAATAAACTGGATGAAATTATTATTGCCTATTCGTATGTTCTAAAAATGAAAAGGCTTTATCTAAGCTCTAAAGGAGATAAAGGAGCCTTTGTTTTGGTAACCAATTATTCAGGTGGCATAGCCAAGGCATGGGGAAATGAAGAACCCTACAAACAATGGTGTGCAATGTATGACTTGTTGGGTTCTGAAGGAATTTGTGTAGGCGCAACAGACAATGAGCCGGTCAATGTAGATATTTTAGGTGATATGCCATCTACTTGCAGCTCTGATTATTTTATAAGCACTACAAACATTGATGAGTCGGGCAAAAAAGTATTCAGAGCAGGATTTGGCACCAAATATATTGCCATGGCGGCACCAGGTGAAAATCTGGTGACCTTAACAAAAAACGATGGCTTTGTCAAGGAATTTTCGGGCACTTCTGCTTCTAGTCCCATGGTGGCAGGAACCTTAGCACTTTTGTTTTCTACACCTTGTGAATCTTTCTCCAACTTGATCAATAATGACAAGGCAGCTGCAGCCCTTGCTGTTCGCAATGCAGTTTTGCAGAGTTTGACAAAAACCAACGATCTAAAAGACCAAACTAAGTACGGAGGTTATCTCAATGGAGAAGGAGCATTGGCACTGATGGATGATCCTTGTGATGGAAAATTATTGCTACCATCACCAAAGGGCGAAGTTGAAATAAAAACAGTAAATTCTATCAATGGAGAATTGATCCTTGAATATCTGACTCCAGATGAAACTGACTACCAACTTTTGATCTCTAATACTATGGGGCAGATTTTGTACAGGTCAGATTTGAAGGTGCCTTCCTATGGCAATAAAATTTTGAATATAAGTCAAAATTTATGGCCATATGGCATTTATATTGTTACAATAGCAGGTGAATCGGGAGCAGATTCCCAATTGTTCTTTTCAAAATAAGTTCTTTTCTTGGCCACTGATGAAACAATCGTTTTGTTGATGGGTTTAGATTTATGCGCCCGAGTAGCGATTAAGGCTGGGGGCATTGTACGAAAAAATGTTATTTTTGCTAAATAATTCAAATTAATGCCGATTCAAACTGAGTTGTTCAATAAAGTAAATCAGGCCCTTGAAGATATTCGTCCCCATCTGGCCGTAGATGGAGGTAATATTGAATTGATAGAAATTACTGAAGACCTAACTGTTAGGGTAAAATGGTTGGGCAATTGTGAATTTTGCTCGATGAGTACCATGACCATGAAAGCCGGTGTAGAACAAGCCATTAGGAGCAGGGTTCCTGAAATAAAAAATGTGGAAGCCGTCAATGGCATGATCGGGGTTGTGTAGCATGAACAGAGAACAACTGATTCAACAAATTCGTCAAAAACAGAGTTTTTTGTGTGTTGGGCTTGATCCCGATATGCAAAAAATTCCAGCACATCTAAAGCACACACAGGATCCGGTTTATGAGTTTTGCAAAGAAATAATTGAACAAACCCACGACCTGACTGTCGCCTATAAGCCTAATCTGGCGTTTTTGAATGTTTGGGTACAAAAGGCTGGGAAACACTGGAAAAAGTCAAGGCTTGTATTCCTTCTCACTGTTTTACCATTGCAGATGCCAAAAGAGGCGACATTGGCAACACCTCTGCCATGTATGCTAAAGCATTTTTTGAGTTCTTCAACTTTGATGCCGTCACTGTGGCACCCTATATGGGAAGGGACTCCGTTGAACCTTTTTTGGCATATGATAATAAATGGGTGATTGTTTTAGGATTAACCTCCAACCAGGGAGCCCAGGATTTTGAAATGCTGGATATGGGAGGCGAAAAATTATATGAAAAAGTGATCACAACAGTGGCAAGCTGGGGCACACCCCAAAATACTATGTTTGTGGTTGGGGCAACTCATCCCCATCTAATTAAGCAAGTAAGGGACCTGGTACCTGACTATTTTTTTCTGGTACCAGGTGTTGGTGCACAAGGAGGTGATATGCAGATGACCTGTGAAAATGGCCTGAATCAAGATATCGGTTTATTGATTAATAGTTCACGTAATATCTTATATGCTTCTTCAGACGAAAATTTCGGAAGGTCTGCCCGTCAGGCTTGTCTGGCTGTTCTGGAGGAAATGAAACCCTTCATCTAATCAGCATTTTCACAAAAGCTACTAGTTCAAATGGCAAATAAGGGGCAAAAAAAATTTGCGGTAGTCGATATTGAAACAACCGGAGGTATGCCCAAACGCGATAAGATAACGGAGATTGCAATTGTTATAACGGATGGGGTAGAAATCTTGGATCAGTATGCCACCTTGATCAATCCTGAAAGATCGATTCCCCACGAAATTACCCGAATAACCGGCATTACCGACGATATGGTGCAAAATGCTCCCCGATTTTATGAAGTAGCCAAAGAAATTGTTCTGCTTACAGAAGGAGCTATTTTTGTAGCTCATAATGTTAATTTTGATTACAATTTTATCAGATATGAATTTGAGAGACTGGGCTATACTTTTTCGCGCAAACAATTATGTACTGTTAAGTTGTCAAGGAAGGCTTTTCCCGGCCTTGCTTCCTATAGTCTGGGAAACCTGATTCGTCATTTCGGTATTCGGGTTGAAGCCCGACATAGAGCCCTGGATGACGCGCTGGCTGCCACCCAACTCTTATTGAAGGTTACAGACAGCAACCAGGATGAGAATGTAGCAGCACTTATAAACAGGGGCATCCGAGAAAACAAATTGCCGGAAGCCATTCATATTGAAAGGCTTCACCAATTGCCGGAACTAACGGGTGTATACTATTTCTATGATCGATATGGAACGATTATTTATGTAGGTAAAAGTATCAATATCCGCTCTCGAATCTTGCAGCACTTTGGACAGATTACTGCTAAACAGGAAAAATTGATGCGTCAGGTTCATGATCTGGATTTTACCATTACAGGTTCAGAACTAATTGCCCTATTGTTGGAAAGTGAAGAAATTAAAGTACACAACCCGGAGATTAATAGGGCCCAAAAGAAAAAGGAATACCCTTATGTAATTTCCACAGCTTATGATGAAAAAGGCTATCGTGTATTTCATCTGGAATCGGAAAGCAGTAAAAAACTCAAAGGCCAGATCTTATCCTATCATTCGAGTATTGCATCTGCCAAAGGGAGTTTGGGTATGGTCCGCGAGCTGTATTCCCTTTGTGAAGAGAAAATAGATGTTGGCAATCCTCGTAGGTGCATATACCACCAAATGGGCGAATGTTATGGTGCCTGCGTAGGAGAAGAAAGTCCCACAGCTTATAATGAAAGAGCTGAAGAAGCCAAGGTGCATTTGACTAAAGTATTTGAGAACGATTTTATTCTGATTACTGAAGGTCGGAACAGTGAAGAGAACGGAGTGATTTGGGTTTCTCAAAAAAGTTATTTTGGATTTGGGTTCATGGATGCATCCTTTGCCTACACATCTGCACTTGAACTTACCACCCACGTTGAAAAACGTTTGAGTACGCCAGAAGCCAATCTGATCATCCAACAGTTTTTAAGATCCGGTAAATACCTCCGCAGAATTGAATTATAAGCCGGGAATAGATGACAGGGTAGATAAAATTCCTTCTTCATCTGATCTGTCCGCTATGATGATGTCATTTCTTAATGTGTATTCATAGAGTGACTTAGCTGTGGGTTCGCCAATGGCCAATAAATGTGCTTCGGGCTGGGGTTTTTGTGTATGCAAAAATGCCTGAACATTTAACGGACTAGTAAAATATATACATGTGCTTCCGGAAGTTGAAGTCCGGATAAGACCACATTATCATAGACTTTTAAAGAAAAATGTTTTTTATTGTTAGGATCCTGAAATCTTTTGTTTGAGTGGCTTGCCTCAATAAATAAAACAGATTGATGATGGGTTATTTTTTTGAATTTTTCTGCTTCTTTTTCCAGAGCCTTTCCTGCGATATAAACAGGTGATTTGTGAAGGAGTTGTTGCAGCATCGCTGAAGATGACTTTCCCATTACACCCATTTTTTTGGAAAAAACGCGGGTTTTTGCCTCATCCGTAAGCCCCTCATAGAAAAAACGAATTCCTTGTTGTGAGTAAAAGAAAAGCCAATCTGTATCAGGGAAGTCGTTAAAGGGTAGGGGGGTGAAACCAATGCCACTTTGACCAATAAGCGTATGTCCGCCCTCAGTCAATGTGTTTAAGGGCGAATTGGGTCGCAGCTCTCGTGTGATAAAGAGGATCAAAGTAGTAACAGTTTATTCAAATAAATCCTCCAGTTGATTGGTTTTCATCAATTTGATAAAACACCGGGTTGCTGCAATCACATCAGCCCTTGCGTTGTTGGCCGGTGTATAGGAAGAATTAAAACAAGCAGCATGCAATTCAGTTAATGTTGGCCACTTATATCCACCGGTTTTGGAAGGCATTTTTGCAAAATAAGTGCCTTCCTGCATTAAACAAAACCGTTCTTTTTTAAACATGAGAATGTCTACCCCTTTGCGGATAAACTCTGCCGCCAATACATTTTCATTAAAGTTGAGATTATGGCTAAAAATGTATTCGCACTGGCTCACTGAACCATTAAATTCTTCAAGAATACCAGTAAGTGGAACCGCTTTTTTCTCGATGTCTTCATCATCAATTTTAGACTTTTTTCGAACATCATCATTCAAGGCAAATCCCTCGGGCAATACAATTCTGTCGAAATCTCCGATGGGTTTCAGTTGAGCATCTAATAATATCCATGAAATATGGATTAGCCTTGGCCAGTTGAAGGTATCACTGAAAGGTGCTTTATAACTGGATGGATTCCCGTTGGCAGAGCAATCAAATACTAAGTACATACATTATAATTTTTTCAATTCATGTAAGGCCGATTCTGCCATGCCATGAGTAGTTGATTGAGAAATTCTAACCTTGATTAGGGGGGCATTGCCTGCAGGTGCGTATGCTGCATGCAGGTGAAAGTTACCTGCCTGGTCTTTTTGACAAAAGATGCCTAACGGTACTTGACAACCTCCATCCATTGCTTTTAAGATGCTGCGCTCAACATTGGTACATTCTGCTACCTCCGTATTGTGAAGGGTTGCCAATATTTTTCTTATTTCCATATCATCCTCCCTGCACTGGTAGGCCAGTACACCCTGAGCCGGAGCCGGCACAAATTCGGCAGGATGAAGATCCATTACTGTTAGTTCTGATAAATCAGCCTCCAGTCGGGTCAGGCCCGCCTTTGCCAATAATATGGCATCGTAATTACCCTCTCTCAATTTGCGGATGCGTGTTGGAACATTACCCCTAAGGTCTTTGGTAATGACACCGGGTAAAAGGGATTCAAGCTGGCTTTTTCTCCGTACAGATGATGTTCCAACAATGGCATTCTGTTTGAGTTGTAAAGCTTGTTTTTCGTCTTTGCCCCAATTGGCGATGAGCAAACAATCTCTCGGGTCTTCTCTGTATGAAACACCAGCCAGACAAAGACCATCAGGTGAGGTCGTTGGTAAATCTTTCATTGAATGTACAGCCAGATCTATCTCGTGATTCAACAAAGCATCTTCCAATTCTTTTGTAAAAAATCCTTTACCTTCCAGTTTGTCAAAACCCACATCCAGGATCTTGTCGCCCTTTGTGTGGATGATGATGATCTCAGCGTCGACGTGGCACAGATCCTTTAATTGATCTCTGACAAAATTTGCCTGCCACAAAGCCAGGTCGCTTCCACGGGATCCAATTTTGAGACTTTTTCTGAGTGTATTCATTGTGTTACAAAGGTAGTAAATTGAGCCGTTGAAGCCAAATGACAAGCTATGTCAATTTTATGTCACAAAGCTCGAACAAGGAGAGTTAAAAATGGATCTTGTAATAAAAGAAAATAAAAACCATAAATTTCAGTATTTTGTAGGGTGAAATGTGGCTTTTTCAAATAAAACTTAGGACAAGGAGTGAGATAAGTTGAAAATGACAGATGACAATTGGATTTATGTAAAATCTGACCGTCTAAGAAGAGATTACATTGGTCGTTTTGGCGTTATAATTCACTTTTTTTGTATTATTTTTGCACCTCCATGATTACAACATCACAAATCTGTCAACTTCTCCATGGAGAATTAAAAGGTGATCCGGACCTGATCATAAAAGGGCCCTCCAGAATTGAGGAAGGCTCTGAGGGTACCATTTCATTTCTTGCGAACCCCAAATACGAGTCGTATATTTATGAAACCCAGGCATCTGCAGTGGTGGTTGGAAAAGAATTTTCCCCAAGCCAACCGATACAAGCTACTCTCATCATAGTAGAAGATGTGTATCAGTCCCTGGCTAAGCTACTTAGTTTATACAATCACGAACCGGAGGTAAAACCGGGTGTAGCTTCTTCCGCTATTATTGGTAAAGAGGTAGTGTTAGGTGAAAATGTATCTATTGACCACCAGGTGGTTGTTAACGACAATTGTAAGATTGGAGATAACACCCTACTTTATGCAGATGTATTCATCGGCAAAGGGGTGGACATTGGCAGTAATTGTATCCTTTATCCGGGTGTGAAAATATACCATGGTACCAGAATTGGAAACAATGTTGTGGTCCATGCCAATTCCGTCATTGGTTCTGATGGATTTGGTTTTACCAAAGATGAAGCCGGGGCATATAAAAAAATTCCTCAAAATGGCAATGTGGTTATTGAAGACGATGTTGAAATTGGCAGTAACACGGTTATTGATCGTGCTTCCATTGGCAGTACCATAATCAGAAGAGGAGTTAAGCTGGATAATCTGATCCAAATTGCTCATAATGTAGAAATAGGTGAAAATACTGTGATCGCGGCACAAGCCGGAATTGCCGGAAGTACTAAGATTGGTAGAAACTGTATCATTGGCGGGCAAGTGGGCCTCGCAGGCCACATTCAAATTGCCGATGGCACTATGATCCAGGCAAAATCTGGTTTGTCATCATCTGTGAAAGAAGAGAATTCAAAACTTTATGGTTATCCTGCATTGGAATATGCTCATTACCTCAAATCTTATGCATATTTTAAAAGATTGCCTGAATTGGCAGAAAAGATAAAATTGCTGGAAAAAGCCGTAGAAAATTTAGAAAAACAAAATGGGTAGAAAAGTACTGGCCGATATTGCCATATTAAGAGGCAAAGGTCTTCACACAGGAAGGGAAATTGAAGTAAAACTGATACCTGTTGAAGGCAAATCACGGTATTAAATTCAAACGAACCGACATAGAACCGGCAGTTACCATTCCGGCGGATGCCAATTATGTAGTGGCGACCAATAGAAGCACTACCATTGGAACAGCAGAAGTAAACATAACTACCATCGAACACTTGCTGGCTGCACTAGCCGGCTTGGAGGTAGACAATGTGATGATAGAAGTAGATGGACCAGAAATCCCTATCCTGGATGGAAGTGCCAAACCTTTTGTAGATGCTATAAAAATGGTAGGTTACCACGATGCAGATGACGAAGGGAGGGAGGTGTTTGTCATTGAGGAGCCCATTGTTTTGAAAGATGAAACAACGGGCTCAGAGTTAATTGCCATACCCAGCGATAAATTTGAGCTCAATGTAATTATCGATTTTCCCAATTCTACTGTTGAAGAACAAACTGCTATTTTTTGTGCCGGAGAAGATTTTGAGAAAGAAATTGCGGCGTGCAGAACCTTTGTATTTACCAATGAATTGATCTACCTATATGACAATGGATTGATCAAAGGCGGGGATTTAGAAAATGCCATAGTTTTGGCAGAACCTGGATTGACACAAGAACGTTTGAACGAATTAGCCACCAAATTTAATTTGGCGCAGAGAGTGCTGAGTGATGATAAGGTGTTGAATGAGAATAAGTTGTTCTTTCCAAATGAATTGGCAAGGCACAAGTTATTAGATTTGATTGGTGACTTGAGTCTGGTTGGAAGGCCCATTCAGGGAAAAATCATAGCGGTAAAGCCGGGCCATAAAATAAATACCGAATTTGCCCGTCTTTTAAAGAAAAAGCTGGCAGATCAGCGCAAGTTAAAAGGTAAACCGACCTACGATCCTGACAAGGTGCCTGTGTTGGATGTTGTGGGAATCAAAAAAATGTTACCCCACAGATATCCTTTTTTAATGGTTGATAAAATAATTGATAAGTCTGAAAGCCACGTTGTGGGGGTTAAAAACGTTACATACAACGAGCAGCTATTTCAGGGGCATTTTCCGGGAAATCCAGTTTTTCCGGGAGTGCTTCAAATGGAGGCCTTAGCCCAAACAGGAGGCATTTTAGCACTGTCGACGGTTGAGGAACCTCATTTGTGGGACACTTACTTTATAAAAATGGAAAATGTAAAATTCAAACATAAAGTGGTGCCCGGTGACACCTTGTTGCTTAAAATGGAGTTGCTTTCGCCTATTCGCAGGGGTATAGTACACATGCAGGGAACTGCCTATGTAGGAAATAAAATTGTGAGTGAAGGTGAATTGACAGCTCAAATTATTAAAAGACAAGCATAATAGACGGCAAGACCGGCGAAAGTTTAGTGAATGGAAATTATCAACAAACTCTGCGAAATCGACCCCAACGCTAGAATAGCGGACAATGTGGAGGTAGGAAGTTTTACCGTAATTACGGGTGACGTTGAAATTGGTGAAGGAACCTGGATAGGCCCCAATGTGACCATTTTTGATGGAGCCAGGATTGGCAAGAACTGTAAAATACACCCTGGAGCGGTTATTTCGGGGGTCCCTCAGGATTTAAAGTTTAAAGGGGAGTATTCAACGGTGGAAATTGGAGATAATACGACCATTAGAGAGTGTGTTACCATAAACAGGGGAACCATAGACAGAGAAAAAACTGCAGTGGGTCACAATAGCCTGATAATGGCATATGTACACCTTGGTCATGATTGTATAGTAGGCAATCATTGTATCATTAGCAATGCTGTTCAAATGGCAGGGCACGTTGAGATGGATGATTATGCCATTTTAGGAGGCTCATGTGCTGTCCAACAATTTGTACATATAGGATCCAACACCTATATTGGTGGAGGATCATTGGTGCGTAAAAATGTACCCCCTTATGTGAAGGCAGCTCGAGAACCCCTCACTTATGCAGGTGTTAATAGCACGGGGCTGCAACGCCGTGGGTATACACAAGAAGAGATCAATCAGATCAGTGATATCTATAGAATCTTATTTGTAAAAGGTTATAACATAACCAAAGCCCTTGATGAAATCCAGGCGCAGTTACCGGATACCCGGTTTAAAAATGAGATCCTTGAATTCATCCAAAACTCACCAACAGGAATCATCAGAGAATTCAGACCTATTGACAAGTGACGGGCTTTGAGGTGGTAGCAACGGGCCTTTCTAAGGTTTATGCTGGGCAAACCATTGTCAACCCTTTTTCATTTCATTTCCAAGCTGGCTCCGTTACCGGAATTTCCGGACCCAATGGTTCTGGTAAATCTACCTTGATCAGAATGCTTTGCGGATTTCTTACCCCAAGCTCAGGATCTATATGCTATCAATTTCCTCAACAAGTAATTAAAAGAAAAGAGGTATATCAATACGTGGCATTAGCTGCTCCCTATTCAATGTTGATTAAGGATTTTGATCTTGAAGAAAACTACCTATTGTTTAGAAAATTCAAAGTTGGATCGGAAAATCTAAATTATAAGGACCTGTTACAGCTGCTGGAATGGAAGAATCCGGGCCAAAAGGTAGTTGCACAATACAGCAGCGGGATGCAACAAAAAGTAAATCTTCTTTTTGCAATGTTATCAGGATGCCCTTTATTGCTCTTGGATGAGCCTACTTCCTATTTGGATGAAGGCAATAAAGAATGGTATCACAGGCAGGCTGAGAAGTTTTTCAAAGATAAAACCGTCATCATCGCTTCGAATGATGACAAGGATTTTATGGAAGCCAGTAATATAATCAAATTGGTTTAGGTGTAAATATTCGGCAAAAGTCAGATATTTGCAAAAAATGTAATATGAGTACTTCAAAAAAAAGGGTAGCCATCCTATTTGGCGGAAGATCCACTGAACACCAGATTTCTCTACTTTCTGCCAAAAACGTAGTTGATGCGCTAGATTTGGAAAAATTTGAGCCGGTACTCATTGGCATTGATAAAAAAGGAAGGTGGCATCTCAATGAAGGAGCTATGCAATTAATGCACGCCGATGATCCTGGTAAAATTAGTATGCAAAATGAGTCAAATGTAGTTTTGTTGTCGCAGAACACCAATGAACACCAATTGATCAAGACTGATAATTTTGAAGAAGTAGGTAAAATTGATGTTGTATTTCCTGTTCTCCACGGCACCTATGGGGAAGATGGTTCAGTGCAGGGATTTGCAAAATTGGCCAACTTACCATGCGTAGGATGCGGCATATTAGGCTCCTCCATTGGTATGGACAAAGATGTAACCAAAAGATTATTGAGAGATGCAGGCATCCCGGTTGCCAATTTTGTGACCTTAAGAAGGAATTACAATGATGCCATGAGTTATGAAGAAATTGCTTCCCGCCTGGGGAGAGAGTTATTCATAAAACCAGCCAATTTGGGATCATCTGTAGGAGTTAGTTTTGTCAATGATGCAGCCAGTTTCAACAAGGCACTTGCACATGCCTTTAAATATGATCCCAAGGTAGTTGTAGAGGAAAAAATGACAGGCAGAGAAGTTGAATGTGCTGTTTTAGGCAATGACTTTCCCAAAGCATCGGCGGTAGGAGAAGTAATTCCCAAATCATCTTTTTATACATTTGAAAACAAATACATTGATGAGGGTGGAGCCGTTTTGGATATTCCGGCAAAGCTTACACAAGAAGAGGTAGATAGAATTCAGGAGTTGGCTATTGAAACCTACCGACTACTGGAATGTGAAGGTATGTCGAGGGTGGATATGTTTTTAACACCTGAAGGTAAATTGTACATCAATGAAATTAACACGATACCCGGATTTACAAAAATCAGTATGTACCCTAAGCTGTGGGAAATTTCAGGTTTGGCTTACAAAGATCTGATTACAACCCTTATTGAATTGGCCATTGAAAGTAATGATAACCGCAATGCCTTGGTGCAAGCGGATACTGAGCAATAAAATCAAGAGATATGAATGTGTTTAAGTTTGGAGGGGCGTCGGTGAAAGATGCACAAGGAATCCAAAATGTGATTGGTATTATGAAACATTTTCCAGCAGAAAAAATAGCAGTGGTAGTTTCTGCAACAGGCAAAACGACGAATGCGCTGGAAGATGTGGTCAAAGCTTTTTTGCCAAAGATGGTACTGCATTCGACAAATTAGCAGCCGTAAGACAAAACCATGCAATTATCCTTCAAGACTTAGGGCTATCAGGCACAGATGCTGAAAAAGATGTAAATGATCTTTTTGTTGAAATTGACTGGATTCTTGAAGAAGAACCCCAAGATACATTTGATTATGTTTATGACCAGGTAGTTTCAATTGGCGAATTGGTTTCTAGTCGAATCTTGTGTCATGCAATGATCCAGGCAGGCCTAAACGCGGCATGGCTGGATATTAGAGGAGTTTTATACACAGATGAAATTCATAGAGAGGCAAAGGTCATTTGGGGCATCACCACTGAAAAAACTTCAAAGGCAATGGATCAACTCATGGCAAACCATGATGTGGTTGTAACCCAGGGCTTTATTGGTTCTACTGCCGAAAATCACACTACTACCTTGGGCAGGGAGGGATCTGACTATACGGCTGCCATCTTGAGTTATTGCTGTGGGGCAGATGCAATGCATATTTGGAAAGACGTGCCAGGAGTGCTAACAGCTGATCCCCGAAAGTTTGATAATGTGACTAAAATTGAAAAACTATCTTACAACGAAGCAATTGAAATGACTTATTATGGGGCAAAAGTCATTCACCCCAAAACCATCAAACCTTTACAAAATAAGAACATTCCACTATTCGTCAGGCCTTTTGATGATCCTCAATCGCACGGCACCCGAATTTCTTCTGAAGGTGAAGGTTATTACCCACCCATTGTTGTCATCGAAGAGGACCAGGCGTTGATTTCTATTTCGGTTAAAGATTTTTCATTTGTGGCAGAGCACCACCTGAGTAATATATTTGGTATTTTGTCTGCATTGAGAGTCAAGGTCAACATGATGAGAAATACCGCCATTTCATTTACGCTTTGTGTCAACTATAATCCAGAAAAAATTAGATTGCTACAGGAGAAATTAGGAGCAGAGTTTTCTGTAATTGTTGAAGAAGGATTGGAGATGATCACAGTCAGACATTTTAGCAATGAGGTAATTACTGAGATGAAAAGATCAAAGATTACGATGTTTGAAGACAGGTTACAGGACACCATTCAGTTGGTGGTTAAAAAAATACCGTTGATTACAAGGAAAAAAGAGGAGTAGTTATTTTTCTGCCATTTCTACTGATTCCAATTGCAATTCAGAACCTAGTATGTATTTGCGGGCAAAGCAAGCCCCCTGATAGGCAATCCACGAAAAGAAGGGAGCAGCCACAATGTCTATTGTATAATGAACATGTTGGTGCATAAGTAAAAAACCCAAAGTCAAACCACCTGCCAGTAAAACCCTCTTAACCCATTTTTGAGGTATTAAAAAATAGAGTAAAAATACAGAGGCTGTATGGCCGGAAAAAAACAAGTCTTTTAAAAGCACTTCCTGACAATAAAAAGTATTTTTTAAAAAAAGATCGTGAAGAGGAAGGATGCCCATGGGTGGCTCCAAAGGGAAACTAAAAAGGGTGAATGCTCTAAAGGCAATCAAAAAACAGATGGATAAATTGGTGGTAAGCATTCCTAATCTGTTTTGTAATGCCCAGTAAAGACCGAATAAGACCAATCCATATGTTAAAAGAAAGATCGAAAGATTGTGGTCGTGGGGACCTAAAGCGGATAGAACCGGATCGAACAAAGCAATTCCGGGTCTGGTTTCATTGTATTTGAGAAATCGGGAGAAGAGCCAGAAAACAAAAAAGACGGAGAGGAATGAAGTGGCAAGTAAACCATTGCTTACTTTTTCACTTTCAGATCCTTTTATAAAAGATATAATCCTCTCCATCTCTCTTTGTATTTTTAAAAAAGGAGATTAAGCTCCTTGTTTATTTTCTTCTTTTATCTTTTTCTTTCCCTTGGTTTTGGCAGCCAATTGGAGTGCGCTGTACAGATTGATAGTTCCACCACTCACACTCAGTTCATTAAACGGAACTTTGGTAGCGCCTTTGGTACCCGGTTTTTTAACAACGTCAGAAAGGGGTTTAACTGACTTCATTAATATTTCCTTGACTTGTTTGGCAGTGAGAGAAGGGTAGTAAGATCTGATAACCGCGGCTACACCAGCTGCTGCCGGTGACGCCATAGAGGTACCTTGCAAATATTGGTATTGGTCACCTGGAGTTGTAGCATAAATCTGGACACCTGGAGAGAAAAGGTCAACGTTGTCTTTGCCATAATTGAAAATCCTGCCACCATGTCTTCACCTGGCTTAAAAGAAAGAGCGCCTACTTCCAACCAATTATCGGCATGGCATTTTTTCTTAAAAATAAATCCATGTTTGCCCAAATAATCATTTGGAAAATTGTCAGTTTTATCGTTGTCTTGTCCTGAATTACCTGCGGCATGTACCAAAAGCACATCGTGTTTGGCTGCATATTTTACTGCCTCATCCACAGCTTTTTTATCCCATGAATAACCCTTTCCAAAACTCATGTTGATGATACTGGCACCATTGTCAACTGCATACCTGATGGCATTCGCCACATCTTTATCTCTCTCATCACCATCTGGAACTGCCCTAACAGACATGAGTTTTACATTTCTGGCCACGCCATCATTTCCAATTTCATTTCCAACCACCGCTCCTACAATACCGGCAACGTGAGTGCCATGCAGAGCATCTGGTCCCTCAACATCATTATTGCCATAAATCCTTTCGTTGGAGTCGCTATAATTATCTTTGACAATTAATTTTCTAGAATCGTAATCCGGGTTATAGGCATAATCAAGTTTGTTTTGAGCTCCTTTTTTTTCTTCTTCCAATATCGTAACCAATTCTTCTTTAAGCTGGTGGATTGTAGTTATTTCATCAGATTGTTTCAGTACTTGTTTGGCTACATTGATTGCCATACTGAGTTCAGCATTCTCATTTAAATTCAACTCCTTCAGTGGGTTTTCAGAGTTGAGAATAACTTTAATGTCATTAGGGCGTTCACCCATAGCAGTTTCCAATTGGTTCATGCCATTCAGAACCTGAGTTTCAAATGCAGCAATCTGACCTAATTCTTCTGTTGCTTTTTGTCTTTCAGATTCAACTTGTGTTTTATAGGTAACATATTTTTCATATTCAACTTTCTGCTCCTTGCTTAGAAGTGCGGGATCAGCGTTTTCATATTTATAGCGAAGGCTTGAATAGAGCCTGGTTACTTCATAAGTTTCAGGGCCTACATTTTTACCATCCGGGCCACCAATAAAATTCCAACCATGCACATCATCGATGTAACCATTTTTGTCGTCATCAATACCATTTCCAGCCACTTCACCTGGATTTTTCCAGATATTGGCCTTTAAATCTTCATGTTCCACATCGATGCCGGAGTCAATTATTGCCACCACTACGGTTTTACCGATCTTGTCTTTGATAATTTCTTTGAAAGCTTTTGAGCTGGAAGTGCCGTTGTAGCCTTCTGTTGCGTCCATATGGTACCAGTTTTTTGGTGCCATTTGGGCATTTGATAAAAATGTAAAAGATAGCAATACAGCCGTAAATAAAATTGATTTCATGTGCAATGATTTAGCCCGCAAATCTATACCTATTTATTCATACTTCAAACCTACTGTATCAATGATGGTTAAGGACAAGTATTTTTTGTCAGTTGAGCTTGCCTTTTGTATGCAGTGAAATCGTCCGATTACTTTGATTTACAAACAACTAGAGTAAATTTTTTGACAGAAAGTACAATAGGGGCACATTTGTTTGGTTGTGTTAATTTTTATTTAAAAATTAGCGGTTTGTTAGGGTAAATCTTAGTTAATAGGTTTAAAATAAAGAAGGTTTTAATTTTTTCAATTAATTATGTATTAAAATATTTTTACATTTGATTAATCTATTATATATTTGCACTTTATAACCAATACTTTGTCATGAAATCGTGGTTAATTGTAGCGATCATTTTTATTTCCCTTGGCGTTCAGGCTCAGGGCATTCAGCTAGGCCTTGGATTAGGTAAATCTGTCTATTGGGGAGATTTAAATGCGCCGGAGTTCTCAAGCAATTTGAGTAACAATGGGGGAACTGCTATCCAGGTATATGGTAAATACAACCATAGAGGCCGATTGGGCCTGAAAGCAGGCTTATTATTGGGCAAACTGAAAGGTGACGACGCCCAAAGCAGTCTGGATTGGCAAAAAGAAAGAAATTTAAATTTCCAGTCGAATTTGGCAGAATTAAGCATAACAGGAGAGTATTACCTATTTGGATATCAACCTTATGGAGGTGAACAGGTATTTAGTCCCTACTTTACTGCCGGACTTGCGGGTTTTTATTTCAATCCAAAAACCCAATTTGAAGGCAATACCTATGAACTTCAACCTTTGGGTACTGAAGGCCAGGGAGCCAGTGGCTATGGTAAAAAATACAGCAAATATTCATTGGCCATACCATTTGGGGCAGGTGCCATCATCAAAGCAGGACGAAATTTTGATATTGGTTTTGAAATCAACGCAAGAACTACCCTTACAGATTATATGGATGATGTTAGTTCTAATTATGTAAACTATTATGAGCTAATGCAGACAAATGGGGAACTGGCAGCCCGATTGAGTGACCGCACTCCCGAGTATCTGGGCCAAGGTGAACCAATGGAACGGCAGACAGGCTCTCAAAGAGGTGGTGCTAATGTAAAAGACTGGTATTTTACTGCAATGGTCAACCTCAGTTTCAACATCAGTGACAGCGAAAGTCTCAATAGGAGAAAATCACAATACAAATCTTATTGTCCAAAGTTTTAAGTTGGCGCAAGCCAGCATCACTTTTCTAAAAAGATCTGGCTACAGTTCTTTAATTTTACCCTTGATATGGTTGAAAGCAATGCTTTGGAATCAAGCCGGGATGCGGCACTTAGGGTATTAAAAAAATACTGGGGCTATGATAGATTCAGAGCGCCTCAGGACAAAATTATATCAAGCATATTAGAAGGCAATGACACTTTTGCCCTGTTGCCCACAGGTGGAGGTAAATCCATTTGCTACCAGGTGCCTGCCTTGCTGGCAGAAGGAAAGGTAGTAGTCATTTCACCTTTGATTTCTTTGATGTTAGACCAGGTAAAATCACTTGAAAAAAGGGGTATAAAAGCCAAAGCTCTACACAGTGGATTAAGTTCTGATGAAGTTGACATCATCTTGGATAATTTTGTCCATGGCCCCTTAAAATTACTTTATATCTCTCCTGAACGCATCGCTTCTGAAATATTTCAGGTCCGGTATTATATGGCAAAGATTGCCTTTATTGCTGTTGACGAGGCCCATTGCATCTCTCAATGGGGGCATGACTTCAGACCCAGCTATCTCCAGATTAGTTTGCTTAGAGAGCTCAAACCCGAAGTGCCGGTGATTGCTTTAACAGCAACCGCTACTCCTGCTTTGGTTGAAGATATTACAGCTCAGCTTTTTTTGAAAAATCCCAACATTTTTCAAAATAGTTTTTCAAGAGACAATATTTCATTTTCAGTGGCAAGAAGCGATGACAAACACACTGAATTGAAAAGAATTCTTGAAAAGATGAAGGGTAGTTGCATTGTTTACAACCGATCACGAAGTGGTTGTGGTAAAATTGCTGCTATGTTGAGAGAACATAAAATATCTGCAACCATTTATCACGCCGGTTTAGCTCATGAAGTGAGAGAGGATAACCAAAAAGCGTGGATGGAAGGAAAGGTCAAAACAATGGTAGCCACCAACGCCTTTGGAATGGGTATAGACAAAGCAGACGTACGATGCGTGATCCATGTTGATGTTCCTTCAGGCATTGAAGATTATTATCAGGAAGCCGGGAGAGCGGGCAGAGATGGTTTGAAGTCTTTTGCCATTGCCTTGATTAATCCGTCTGATGTTATGGAAGCGCAAAAGCTGTTTGAAGTTAATTATCCGGGTCCTGATGAAATCAAGCGCATCTACATCAAATTGTGTCAATTCCTTGGCATTGGTATTGGAGGTGGAGCTGGTAGATCCTATTACCTTGACCTGGAAGAGTTTGGACAAAAATCAAAGATCAGCCAACAAAAATTAGGTGCAGTTCTTAAAATCCTGGAAAAACAAGGCTGGTTTACATTTTCCGATGCCATCAAGAGTCCAACACGATTAAAAGTTACTGGCCGGCCACAAGACTTGCTGGGTTTCTATGCCGAAAATGATCTCAGAGCCAAACTTTTGACACAGCTGTTGAGGATGTACGAAGGACTTACGATAGAACATGCTGCCATTAGCCTGAAAAAAATAGCGGTGGCCCTCGAAACAGATATTTCAAGGATTGGGTTTTTGCTTAAAGTGTTACACCAGGAGGGCATAGTAGATTACCTACCAAGTCAGGAGTTTCCCGAAATTGTATTGTTGTTGGACAGGCCCAATGACAATGATTTTAGAATTGATGAACTTGCATATGAAGCTTTAAAAACGGTTGCCGGGAAGAGATTGATGGCAATGCAGCAATATTTTCTTGCTCCAAAATGCAGGCAGATGATGTTGCTGGAATATTTTGGAGAAAAAGCCCAAAGTTGTGGAATTTGTGATGTCTGCCTGGGTAGTCAGGAAATAAGTTACACCGTTGAGGAAAAAAGAATGGCCTTGATCTCTATTCAGAAGCTGCAAGCCGGCACGAAAGTGGGACAATGGTTGACGAGCTGGCCTCTTAATCGTCGAAAAAAGAATGCAACAATGCCTCGAAGACTTGAACAGCGAAGGGTTTATTGAAGTGGATGCCGGTGGTAGGATTTATCTTAAAAGTCAGTCAAGATGACAAAAAAAAAGATAATCATCTGCATGACTTCAGATTGGAAGTACGATCAACGAATGCAACGCATCTTTTCCGCTTTGCAAGTTGACTACCAATGTAAAATCTTGCATCGTCCCAAAAAACCGAAGTTGGTTAACGAAAAGCTAGCTATTGAAGACATAAGATGTTACTTCAAAAAAGGCGCTCTTTTTTATGCAGAATTTAATTTTCGCCTCTTTGTTTTATTGATGAAAGAAAGGGCAGACCTGTATTATGCTGTTGATGCTGATACCTTGGCCGGGGTTGGATTGGCAGCAAAATTAAAAAGAATACAGTATGTCTTTGATAGCCACGAATGGTTTACGGAGGTTCCGGAATTAGAGCAAAAAAATGGAGTAAAAAAAATATGGTCAGCTATTGAAAGTTGGGCCATTCCCGGTGCTTCTCTGTGTTTAACTGTCAATGAGAGTCTGGCAAACCTATTTCAGTTAAAATGGCAGAAACCATTTCATGCTATATTGAATGTACCTGTTCATTCGGTTGAGCTACCCTCTTTGGAACCAGTTTTTGTAATAATATACCAGGGGGCAGTCAATAAAGGAAGAGGGCTGGAGTGCGCTATAGACGCCATGCAATATTTGGAAAACTATACCTTACAGATAGCCGGTGATGGGGATTTAAAGGAAGAGTTCGAAAACTATATTGGATCATTGCCCTGGAAGGACAGGATTCGGTTTTTAGGTAAACTTACACCTGATGAATTAAAGTCTCAAACAAAAAAGGCAAGATATGGGTTAAATTTATTGGATGGCAAAAGCAAAAATTATTATTATTCTTTGGCCAATAAATTCTTTGATTACTGGCAGGCTGGGATCCCATCCATTAACATGGATTTTCCGGAATATAGAAGGTTCAACGACAAATATAACGTAGGATTGATTATTTCAGAATTAAATTCTAAGAATTTGGCAAATTTAATCAATTATTACGACCATTCTGAAGAGTATGCTGTTTTAAGGGCCAATTGTTTAAAGCACAGGAGTGCATTTACCTGGGAGAAAGAAGCTGAAAAACTTTTAACTCTCTTCAGGAGTTTATTTACTTGAAGTTACTAAAATGAAAGAAGAGAATCAAAACACGAAGAAGTTAACGAAAGATAAAATTGCAGCAGGCCTCTACATCTTCAAATACATAAAACCCTATAGGTGGTATTTTATAACAGGAATGATAGCCCTGGTTATTGGAAGTTTAATCTTTATGGTTTTTCCAGGTGCTGCCGGTGAAATGGCCAATGTTGCTATTGGAAAAGATACCTACCATCTTGGGTTAAGTATTGAGGATTATGGATGGTTATTTTTAATCATTTTGATCTTACAAGGTGTGCTTTCGTATGTAAGGACCGTTTTTTTCTCAATTGTATCTGAAAAAGGAATGGCTGACCTACGAAAAGACTTGTTTGATAAAATAATTACCCAGAGTATTGGATTTTATGAAGAGCGAAGAGTAGGTGAGTTGACCAGTCGGATTACAACTGACGTAGAGCAATTACAATCGGTATTTTCGATAACCCTGGCTGAATTATTAAGGCAGGTGGTTGTATTGATTTCGGGGATTGGTATCATTGCCTATCTAACTCCTGGCTTGTCATTGCTGATGCTCCTGACATTTCCTGTAATCGTTGTCCTTGCCATGGTTTTTGGGCGATATATCAGGAAGTTGTCAAAAAACAGACAGGATAAACTGGCAGAGACCAATACCATTGTTGAAGAGTGTTTACAATCTTTTTATGTTGTAAAATCTTATGCAAATGAATGGTTTGAGTCACGCAGATACAGCAAAAGTATCGATGGAGTAGTGGGCGTTTCATTGTCATTTGCCAAAGTGAGGGGCTTGTTTTTTATCTTCATCATTACGGTCTTGTTTGGGGGTATGTTTTTTATTTTATGGAGAGGAGCCATAATGGTCCAAAATGGAGAAATGGAAGCAGGAGATTTATTCTCCTTTATCATTTATACCGCCATTTTAGGGGGAGCAATTGCTAGTTTTGGCAATCTGTACACTTCAGTTTTACAAGCACTTGGGGCTACAGAAAGGATTAGAGAAATCCTGATGAGTGATGCAGAAGTTTCAGTGGCAGATGGTGAAAAAGCCAGGAATGCAGAACCTTTTAAGGGCAGCATTTCCTATAATGGGGTAGCCTTTGCCTATCCCTCACGACCTGATTTGCCGGTTCTGAAAGGAATCGATTTTCAAGTTGAACATGGGCAGAAAATAGCACTGGTAGGGCAGAGTGGTAGCGGGAAATCTACCATAGTACAATTGTTGATGAGATTTTATGCACCCAATGGAGGTAAAATCACCATAGATGGTAAAAACATCAATGAATACAACATTTCTGATTTAAGGCATCAGATTGGAATTGTTCCTCAGGATGTAATTCTATTCGGTGGCTCTATCAGAGAAAACATCTTATATGGCAAACCTTCTGCAACTGAAGAGGAATTGATAACTGCAGCAGAGCAAGCCAATGCCCTTGAATTTATCAGGCAGTTTCCAGAAGGTTTTGAAACCATAGTAGGGGAGAGAGGAATAAAACTATCGGGTGGCCAGCGTCAAAGAATTGCAATTGCAAGGGCTATTTTGAAAAATCCATCTATTTTGATTTTGGATGAAGCAACATCCTCGCTGGATGCAGAGTCAGAGAAGATAGTACAAGAAGCCTTAAACAACTTGATGAGGAATAGGACATCTATCATCATCGCACATAGATTGGCAACCATCAGAGAAGCAGATTGTATATATGTGATGGAAGGAGGCGTCATCATAGAAAAGGGCAGCCATGAAGAATTATCAGCATTGGATGATGGCCTTTACAGACATTTGGCCCGTCTTCAATTTGAAAGTGCCTGATTAAAAAGAAATCCCCATGTGAGTGGGGATCTCTTTCCATACATGCAAAATACTGCTAGTAAATATAAAGGAAGATGTCGCCATTAGGCTCATACCACCAGATCATGTTGTTAGAACCAATAGTGGCGGAATTGACAAATCCGGTACCGCAACCAATTTGCGTTTCATCTCTCACGCTTGACCAATTACTACCATCAGATACACCCAATTTCCACCCTGCACTCAGGAAAAAAACAGGAGGATAAGAGTAGGAAGTAGGAGGCAAGGTAAAATTGACACCGTAGAAATTGGGCATTGGAACACCACAGGCTGCATCAATGTAGACAAAGTCGGTCAATACCATTGTGGTTGTGGTTGCGTTTTTAACAATCAGGTTTTGGCTGGTGGCCGTGTGCAAAGTAAATAGGAACAGTGCTGAGAATAAAAAGACCCATCGTTTCATAATAGTAATTAATTTAACTGCATACTCTTTTTCACCGATTTTCTGCATTTCTCGTAAAAGACTGGAAGTAGTACTTGTTTGTTTTGGTGCCGAGTATCGCGAATTTCAGCACTAAATCAATCTGTGATAGTAAACTCTTCAACTTTCGAAACAAAGATAGTCTCGTAATTTATTGTTGGTCAATGGTTGTTTATACGGAATTTTATATAGGGGATTATAGGGGTATGTGGTATAATGGTTTATGTAAAGGCCTGGTTTGTAACATGAAAGATAAATTAGCTGAAATGAATGTAAGTGCCAAAAATCTGTTTTTTGACGACAAATGAGGTCGCTTGGTAGATAAAATCAGGCATTTGGCAGTATTTTTCTTAAGTTTGCTGTCTATAAAATCTGGAAAAAATGAGATTAAAATTTCACTTTATTTGGCTTTGTCTGATACCTGTTTACCTGCAAGCGCAGATGAATAAAATTGAGTTTCAGGAGTTCACTTTGGACAACGGACTTCATGTAATTCTTCACAAAGACAGCAGTACACCGATCGTTGCGGTGTCGATTATGTACCATGTAGGCTCAAAAAATGAAAACCCCAACAGAACGGGTTTTGCCCATTTTTTTGAACACCTTTTGTTTGAAGGTTCTGAGAACATTGGTGGACGTGGTCAATACGACAAATACGTTGAAAAAGCGGGGGGTACATTAAACGCCAACACCACGTACGACAGGACGTATTATTTTGAGGTTCTACCTTCCAACCAATTGGAATTGGGACTTTGGCTGGAATCTGAAAGAATGCTACATGCAAGAGTAGAGCAGGCTGGTGTAGAAACCCAAAGAGAAGTTGTAAAAGAAGAAAGAAGGCAGAGAATTGACAACCAGCCTTATGGTTCAATTTTAGAGGAATCACTGAAAAGAGCCTATACGGTACATCCCTACAAGTGGCCGGTTATAGGATCTATGGAGCACCTCAATGCGGCTCAGGAAGCCGATTACAAGCAGTTTTATGCAGACTTCTATCGCCCGGATAATGCCATTGTATCCATAGCTGGTGATATTGACTATGCTCAAGCCAAAGAGCTTGTGACAAGGTATTTTTCGACAATACCAAAGGGTAAAAAACCAATCTATCGCCCCAAAGTGGTTGAGCCTGCTATGACAGGAGAAGTAAGAGATACCGTTTATGACAATATTCAGCTACCTGCGGTTATCCAAACGTACCGAATTCCTGCCCAGGGAACTCCAGATTATTATGCTGTTTCCATGCTGGGACAATTGTTGTCACAAGGCGAATCCTCTCGTTTGTATAGGGCTCTGGTTGATGAGCAACAAAAAGCTCTATTTGTAGGTAATTTTCCGCTGGGACTTGAAGACCCGGGTGTTTCGATAGCTTTTGGCATTTCAAAAATGGGGGTAGACATCCTGGATTTGGAAAATGCAATGGATGCAGAGGTGGCCAGGGTACAAACTGAACTCATCACCGACGAGGAATTTCAGAAGTTGAAAAACCAGGTTGAAAATGACTTTATAAGCGGAAATTCCAGGGTTGCCGGTATCGCTGAAAGTTTGGCCAATTACAAAATGTATTTTGGAGACACGAATCTGATCAATACTGAACTTGATCGCTATCTAAAGGTAACCAAAGAAGATATCAGAAGGGCAGCCAATACTTATTTTAATAAAAACAATAGGGTAACTCTTCATTACCTGCCTAAAAATGTTACACCCTAATAAATTACACAACAAAGAGAAATGAGAATAATTTATCTAATAGCAGTAGTTTTTGTCTTTGCTCAATGCAGTAAAAAGACAATGGAAAAAACAACCACCCAGGCGGCAAAAATACAGAAGCATTTAGGTCTAAAGCTCCGGCCCCTGCACCTGCTCGACCAATAGACCTGGGAGCTTACAGTTCGTTTGATTTGACCAATGGCTTGAAAGTAATTGTGGTAGAAAACCATAAACTTCCAAAAGTATCTTACCAGATTTCCTTATCAAATGATCCTGTTTTGGAAGGAGAACAAGGTGGATATGTGCAATTTGCGGGCGATTTGCTCACCAAAGGAACCCTCAACAGACCTAAGGCAAAATTGGATGAAGAAATAGACTTTATTGGTGCAACTTTAAATTCTTCGCCATCTGGCTTATTTGGCACTTCGCTTAAAAAGCACTCAGGCAAATTGTTGGAATTGATGACCGATGTATTGTACAATCCTACTTTTCCTGAAGATGAGTTCCAAAAAATGAAATCTCAGTCTATTTCTGCACTGGCATCCTCCAAGACCGATGCCAACAGCATTGCGTCTAATGTTTCTTCAGTAGTGACTTATGGTAAAAATCATCCCTATGGTGAAGTTCAGACTGAAAAAACGGTTAATAGCATTACTTTGGATAAGTGTAAAGAATACTACAATACTTATTTCAAGCCAAATAATGCTTATTTGGTAATTGTGGGCGACATCACAGTTCAGGAAGCTAAGATGCAGGTAGAAAAACATTTTGCATCCTGGAAAAGTGGTAACGTACCTATGTCAAAGTATGATCCTCCTGCAAGTCCTAAAGAGCCTAAAGTTGTGTTTGCTAACAAAGATGGGGCTGTACAATCTGTAATCAACGTTACTTATCCTGTAGTGTTAAAAACAGGAGATGAAGATGAAATAGCTGCCAATGTTATGAATAACATTTTAGGTGGTGGTATCTTTTCCGGTAGGTTGATGCAAAATCTGAGAGAAAAAAGAGCCTATACTTATGGAGCAAGATCAAGTCTTAATGCAGATAAGTTGGTTGGCAATTTTAAAGCTTTTGCAAGTGTGAGAAATGCAGTGACAGACTCATCCGTTCAGGAGTTTATCTATGAAATGGATAGAATGGTAAAAGAACCGGTATCTGAAAACGATCTTCAGCTTGCTCAAAACAGCATGGCAGGCAGTTTTGCCAGGTCTCTGGAATCACCACAGACCATTGCCGGATTTGCATTGAATACTTATAAATATAACCTGCCCAAAGATTATTACAATACCTATTTGTCTCGATTAGAAAAGGTGAGTATTGCAGATGTTCAAAGAGTGGCATCCAAATATGTAAAACCACAAAATGCTTATATCCTGGTTGTAGGCAATAAAGATGAGGTAGCTGAAAAATTGCTGCGCTTTGACGGTGATAAAAAAATTGATTATTACGATGCATACGGAGAGGTGTTAAATTATGACAACCTATCTCTTCCTCCTGGATTAACGGGCGTGAATGTAGTTGAAGATTATATAGATGCCATTGGGGGAATGGAGAAATTGCAAGCCATTAAATCTATGTCATCAGAGGCATCTATGTCTTTAATGGGACAAGAAGCAAAAATTGTAACCAAACATAAAATGCCTAACAAATTTTTATTCTCTATGCAAATGAATGGCATGGTGATGCAGGAACAAAAAACCAATGGCCAAAAAGCCCAAACTAGTCAAATGGGTCAAGCCAAAGTTTCAATGCCGGGAGAGCCTGAGTTTGAGGAAATGAAAGGGAAGGCACAGGTATTTGATCAGCTGGATTATCTTACAAAAGGCTTCAAAATTGATTTAAAAGGAGTAGAAGAAATTGAAGGTCAAAAATGTTATAAACTTGCTGTAACAGATGATAAAGGTGAGTTAACTACTCAATTTTACAACATTACCAATAACCTCTTGGTTAGGATTTCATCAATAGCTGGTGAAGGTGAAAAAGCCAAAACTGTGAATACTGATTTTACAGATTACCGTGAAGTTAGTGGCATTTTAATGCCACATGAAATTACGTTGACAGGTCAGGCACCTTTTCCACTTGTAATGAAATATGGAAAATTTGAATTCAATGGTGAGATTAGTGACACCGATTTTGATATCAAATAACTGCATTAGTTAATAAAAAAAAAAGCCCCGGCAACACCGGGGCTTTTTTTTTATTCAGCATAACCAATGTAGTTGGAAGGTGTTAGTTTTTTCAGTTCCTCTTTTACCTCATCAGTCACAGGAAGTGATTGGATAAAATCAAGAAACACCTCATAAGTAAGTTTGCCTTTTCCTCGGGTAAGATTTTTAAGAAGTTCATAGGGATGCTCAATGTTTTCTCTCCTTAAAATACATTGAATGCCCTCTGCAATGACTGCTATGTTGTTGTTTAAGATCTTCTTCTATTTTGCCTTCATCAGGAGAAAGCTTGCCCAATCCCTTGATTATTGACTTGCAGGCAATCAACACATGGGCCAGCGGTACACCGATATTTCGCAACACGGTTGAGTCTGTCAAATCCCTCTGCAACCTTGAAACAGGTAATTTCTCTGCCAGGAATCCAAGGATGGCATTGGCCATCATTAAATTGCCTTCAGCATTCTCAAAATCTATTGGGTTGACTTTATGGGGCATGGCAGAAGAACCTACTTCATTGGCAACCGCTTTTTGTTTGATGTAGTTCATGCTGATGTATGACCAAATATCTCTGCAAAAATCAATCAGGATGCTGTTGATACGGATCCACAAATGAAAGTAGGCAGCTTCGTTGTCGTAGTGGGCAATTTGAGTGGTTGTTTGTAATCGCTGTAGGCCTAAGGAAGCGATAAATTGGTCTGAAAATTGTTTCCAGTCGACATCGGGGAATGTACAAACATGGGCATTAAAATTTCCAGTTGCTCCACCAAATTTTGCAACAAAGACAAATTGACTAAGTTGCGTTCTTTGGTATTGCAACCTTTCGACAAAGACCATTATTTCTTTTTTAAAAGTAGTTGGGCTTGCCGGCTGACCATGGGTGTGAGCAAGCATGGGTAAATTGCCATATCTGGATGCAAAGGCAGTGAGTAAATTCAAAAGTTCATCAAGGTTGGGCAACATTACATTTTGTGTGGCCTCTTTAAGCATAAGTGGAAAGGCAGTGTTGTTGATATCCTGGGATGTCAGTCCAAAATGAATATACTCTTTGCTGTTGCCTATACCATAATGATTAAAAACATCGCGTAAATAGTATTCTACTGCTTTAACGTCGTGATTGGTTGTTTTTTCAATTTCCTTTATTTTTTCAGCCTCCGACTCATCAAATTTTTCTAATGCTTGTTCCAATTCCGGGTTGATAGGCAGCACCTCTCCAAGACCTCCAATGTTCGACTTGCACAAAGCCAAAAAATAATCATATTCGACCTTTACCCTGTTTTTGATAAGTGCAAATTCAGAAAAATAGGGTTGGAGTTCAATGGTTTGTTTTTTATATCTCCCGTCTATTGGGCTAATGGCTGTAAGCATAAGGCATCAATTATTTGATTGTGATTTTGGCGTACGTGATTTTTTCTTTTCTTCGACTTTTTTTGCATAGAAGGTTTCGGTCATCCTTTTGATATAGTAGTAGGTTTCAACCTGAGACCGCACCGCTAAGTCGTAATCCGAGGTCTTGTATTCGTTTACCTTACCAAAATCTAATGACCTTGCTTTTACATTATCCTGAAGCTGAATTTGCAAAAGGGTTTTAAATATTTCTTTGATCTGTGAATCGTAAATGGGTATTAAGGTCTCTACTCTAAAGTGTAAGTTTCGTTCCATCCAATCTGCCGAAGAAATAAAAATCTCTTCCTCTCCATTATTGAAAAAATAAAATATTCTCGAGTGCTCCAGGAATCGGTCTAAAATGGATAAACCATGGATGTTTTCACTCAGACCGGGCTTGCCTGTTAGGATGGAACAGACACTCCTAATGATTAATTGTGTTTCTACACCAGCATCATTGGCCCTGTAGAGCAATTCGATCATATCCTTTTGTTCGAGGTTGTTCATCTTAAGAATCATTTTGGCAGGCAAGCCATTTTTTGCATTCTCTATTTCTCTCTCTACTAAAAAGATAAATTTTTCTTTCAGATTAAATAAGCCCACACCCAAATGTTGAAACTCGGCTTCGGGTGCTTTTTGTTTTCTAGGATGAAAATACCCTCGTAGCCTCTGAAGTTATTCGGGGATCAGCGGTAAATAAACCAACATCTGAATACAACTTGGCTGTATTTTCATGAAAATTGCCAGTACTGCAATAGGCATAGATTTTTGGTACCCCAGCTTCTAACCTCCTTACAATGGCCATCTTAGAGTGAACCTTGTATCCGGGCATTGAATAGTAAACATTGACACCATTAGATGAAAGGGTCTCACCCCACATCAAATTGGTTTCTTCATCAAATCGGGCTTTGACTTCTATAAAGGTAGAAACCTGCTTTCCATTAGATACCGCTTTTTTGAGAGCATCCATTATTCGACTTACCTTTGCTACCCTGTATTGAATGATTTTAATATGGGTCACATTTGGGTCTCGGGCGGCATCTTCAAAAAATTTGACAACAGATTCGTATTTGTGATAGGGCACATGGATAAAAAAGTCATGTTCTGCTATGACTTCAAAAATATTATCGGCCTGTTCTAGTTTCTGAATAGAAAGTGGGGGTAGGGCAGCATCCTTTAAATGAGCCATCTCATAATGTGGAAACTTAAAGAAATCACTGTTATTGTGATATCTGCCCTCAGGGAGTAAGTCGTAGCTAGACAGGTCAAATACCGTCATTAAAAAATCAAGCATGTGTCGCGGCATGGATCTGTCATAAACCAGACGAGATGCTTGACCGATGTTTCTCTGGTTGAGCGATTTTTTGATTTTGTCGAGCAGGTTGCCAGAAAATTCGTCGTCGATATACAACTCTGCATCGCGCGTAAGTTTTATCGAATAGGAGTCGAGAATATCATAGCCCGGAAAAATTTCTTTGATGTTGTGCCTCACTATGTCACCTATCATGATCAATTCATGCTTCTCTTTCAGCTTATTAGGCAATTCTAAGAATCGGGGTAGATGATCAGATGGCACTTTTACAATGGCATAATGGGTAGTAGCAGTTTCTTTGTCCTGCAAGTGAAGTGCAAGGTAAAGGGCATTGTTATTCAAAAAGGGCTTTACCTTATTGCCAACCAGGAGTACAGGTTGCGCATAGGGTAGCATAAAATCGGTAAAATATTTTTCAATATAGGCTATCTGGTCTTTGTTTAACTTTTCTCTTCTAAGCAGGTAAATGTTGTTTCTTTTCAGATCAGGAATGATTTCTCTCTCAAAGATCCTTGAAAATTCTAGTTGCTGTTCGTTGACGATGCTAAGAATTTCTTCCAAAATTTCGGAAGGAGTGTAATCAAGTTCTTTGTGGGCAGCTTTTCCGGCTCTCACCAAACTTCTGTGATTGGCCACTCTAACCCTAAAGTATTCATCCAAATTGGATGAATAGATCGCCAGAAATTTGATACGTTCCAATAAAGGGACATTTTTATCCTTGGCTTCCTGCAGAACCCTGTAATTAAAGTCCAACCAACTAATGTCTCTGTGTTTATATCTCTCCTGCATTAAAAGTGCTAATTGCCTGGTGCAAAGTTACGGCTTTCCCTTGATTTAAATGGATTGGTAGGGGTAGTATCCTGTAATCATCGTGTTTGGGAAATGCTACAATTAATTGTGTATTTTTGCGAAAAAAGAGATGAGACATAAGATAGCCGCCGGAAACTGGAAAATGCATAAAAATTATTTTGATGCCATTTCTCTGGCGGAGTCAATTGCAGATGTTCAAGTAGCTGATAATGTGAAAGTTATTCTTGGGGTTCCTTTTGTTTACCTAAAAGAAATTCATGAAATTGTGCACAGCACACCCTCAGTTGATGTTGCAGCTCAAAATTGTCATTCAGAGGATTCTGGTGCTTATACAGGTGAAATATCACCTTCAATGCTTAAGTCCATTGGAGTGAGGTATGTTATCCTTGGTCACTCAGAAAGACGGCAATACTATGGAGAACAAGAGGCATGGATCCTTGAAAAAATGAATGCAGCCTATCGAAACGGCATTCATGCTATATACTGCTGCGGAGAACCACTTGAAGTAAGAAAGGCTGGAGATCACAAATCATATGTGAAAAATCAAATGGAAGGATCGATTTTAAATCTCTCTTTAGAACAATTAAATTCAACCGTTATAGCTTATGAACCGGTATGGGCAATTGGCACTGGAGAAACGGCTTCTCCTGCTCAGGCGCAGGAAATGCATGCCTTTATCAGAGCATGTCTAGCTGAAAAATTTGGAGATGACGCTGCGAATGAGATTAGCATTCTTTACGGTGGCTCTGTGAAGGCATCCAATGCTACTGAATTGTTTCAGATGGCTGACGTTGATGGTGGTTTTGGTAGGAGGTGCTAGTTTGGTTGCGGATGAGTTTATCAGCATCATCAAGTCGCTCGGTTCAATTTAAAGAAAAATTGAGTTTTACAGGGGCCCATTCCATAAACATGAGCTCTGTATATTCATAGTCCATATATCTGGTGAGAGGTAGTTTTTCTATGTAGTGAATGAGTTCGCTCTCACTTTCGCTTTTTACCATGATCCATACCTTACTTCTGTCCTGGGCTACGGTATAACTTAGAAAAATGTCTTTATATATCAACTCATGGACAATTTTTCTGTGCTCCGGAAGCTGGGTAATGAATTCATCATACGGTATATGATGGACAATCAATTCTACCATGTAAAGCTTGGTAGCCATGTTATTTTTTAAAGATGAGGTAAGAAAAATCAAGATCAAGTTGCATAGAAAGAGTAGAGAACCTTCTAAATTGAATTCTCACTTCTATATCTAATCGATTGTCTTCAATAAATTCTGAGAAATCGGCCAGACCATTCAGTAATTTTAATTCATCGAGATTGCGCAAAGGAATCTCTTCTAAATAAAACATTTCTTTACGATAGTTTTTATCGGTTTGAGAAACAGCAAAAACCGAAATCCTTTCAATGTCTGAAAAATCAACTCCCCCAAGCCGGCTGAATAACCTGGCACTGCCTCCACTTATTTCATCTATTGCAGAAGTATCTAATTTGTTGATTTCAAGGGTTTCATCTAAAAAAAGATAAACATCGTCGATTCTAAAATAATGAGATTCTATATTATTGAGCCCGGCAGGTACATTGAAAGAAAGGTTTAGCTTTCTTTCAATGTACTCTCGATCATCACCAGTGCAGGCTGTTAATACAAACAGCCATCCCAGAAATAATATAAATACCGTTCTCTTCATTTTGACTAATTCTTTTGTATCAAACGTCTAAAACAACAAATTGATTATCATTTTAGCGTTTCTTTTTGGTTGAAGCCTGTAGCCATTCCAGGATGATGATAAGAATGATAGCTCCCGCTACCGAACTCACAAGATTTGAAAGGATTTTATTTTGAATATTAAAATCCAACCAGTCAAAAACCTTGTGACCAATCAAGCCCCCTAAAATACCAATGACGATATTACCCAGAAACCCAAATCCATCGCCACCTAAAATCCTACTGGCTACATAACCGCAAATGGCACCATAAATGATGGTCCAGATCAATTGTATTTCCACAGCTTATTTTTGAATGGTAAATCTGGTACTAAAGGCCTGATTCTCACCCAAAATTTGAATGAAATATACGCCATTGTTTAATCCACTTACATCAATTTTAGATACATCTGAACGGCCGTTAAAAACGGCTTTTCCCAAAACATCAAGAATGGCTATTTCATATTGAACCGGAGAATTATAGCTGATATTCAACTCATTACCTGTTGGATTAGGAAAAATAACGAAGCCATCTTTTTCCACAGAACCAATGGATGCAGGCAAGCCCACTAATTCAGCTCTAGGGCCTTCCAGCATCGATCTCATCATGTTGATTTGACCTTGCGAAAACATGTTCATGCATTCTTCTTTTGAATAATCCATATAATTTTCAATCATGTCCGGAAATTGTGTAGCTATTTCACTACATGTGTTTTTGGTAAACAAGCTTTCGCAGGTAATTGTAGGGTCTTCGGCTTGAGATGAGTCGTCAGCATCAGGTGTATCAGCAATACCATCATCAACTGTGCAGTCCCCATCACCCCAAATATGCCTAAGGCCTAAATAATGGCCTACTTCGTGCGTACAGGTCCTTCCTTTATCATTGAGTCCGGCCAATGTACCAATTCCAGGATTATTGATACCAAATACAGGGTAATGGATGACAACACCATCATTTACTTCATAACCCTCTGGAAGTGAGCCCGGTGGAAAAAGAGGGGCACCAACAGGTGGGTAAGCAAAGCCCAGCACAAAAGGAACTTGTTCACCTAAAACATCAAGGGCTAGGTTACAGACCCAAATATTCAGGTATTTTTTTTGATCCCACGGATCTGTTCCTCCTTTGTCAGCATATTTAACATTGTCAATTCCACAGGATATCTTCGAAGCTAGATCCATTGGCTTCAAAAAAGGCCTGGATACACTCCATATTTTCTTCGATGCTGGCAGGATCATTGAAATCGACGCCACAGGCAACAGAGGCCTGAAAAAGCAATAGGATATCAAATTCAATGAAAGACTTTTTATTCGTTTTTTTTCTGGTTATTCCTGTAGTTGGACTGCCATTAGGGTCGGTATCAGCCAAATAAAATTCAATCATGGCATCACCTGCTACTCCTTTAAAAACATCTCTGGTTTTTGAGGCGTCAGCATTTTGTCTTCTAAAATCCTTATTCAAAATGTCTATTTGGCTTCTCACAATCGCATCTGAAACATTTTCTTCTGTGGTATTATACACCACATGAACCACCACCGGTATTCGGTAAACATCATTTGATCTGGAAGCATTTTTGTCGTTCGGTGCATGCATGTGGTCTTCTATGCCCGGATATTTTTCAATCAAATGCTGGCGATAGGGATGATCACCACATTTCAAAATCTGAGCCTGACTGGTTTGTAAAGAGATCAGAATAAGCAAACTTGCAAAAAAGAAATTTTTCATGTCTTTTATTTGATTATAAAGGGTAAAATAAGTTGATACGATTATTGTTTAGGATAAAAAGTTATCTGGTCGGTCTTTTTTCGGATTTAAGCAGTTTAGCCTGAAAGCCATTGTCTTGATAAGTACTTTTGCCCATCATGATCATTACACTTTGCATCAGTTTGAGTTCAAACTCTTCAGGTTTTACTTTTTCATCATTGTTGACCAAAAGCAACAAGTGTGTGTCGTTGTCGTAGTGGTAACGGCCACTGCCAGTTATTTCATTATACACCCCTATTTCATAGGTACCGTTTTCTGAAAAATCAATCCAATGGCCTGCAAATTCACCGGGCTTGGACATGGCCCCTTCTCTGAATGCAGCTTCATATTCCCACACTCCAACATCAATGATGGCATGTTTTTCAGGTTTGTTTTCCAAACGATAGGTTAATATGGCAGTAGCTTGCTTGTGGAGTTGGGCTATTTGGGAAGATCCCATGGTCTTTTTTCCACTGGTTTGCATTACAGTATCCTGCACCACATTTTTTGTTTCTGCTGCAATCGGCTCTTTGGCCTCTTTACAAGACATCAATAAACAAATTGAACAAAGGCATGAAATCAAAAAAACTCTCATATTTATTTGATTAATTTTGTAGCTCAAAGATAGGTATGTTGGATCATTTCCAAAGATTTCTTTACACTGAAAATTTAAACCCTACATCAGATTCAATTCTTATTGGTATTTCTGGTGGGGTGGATTCCGTGGTCATGGCCCATCTTTTTATTAATTCCGGATTTAAAATTGCCCTGGCCCATGTAAATTACGGATTAAGGGGAATAGAAAGCGAACAGGATGAAGAACTTGTACGCGCTTATGCCTCAACTTGGAAGGTTCCGGTATATGTAATTGCGTATCCAAATGTTCCGGCTACCAAAGGAAATTTTCAGGAAAATGCAAGGAATTTCAGATATCAATGGTTTTCCTCCTTGGCTGAGCAAAACGATTACAGCTACGTAGCGATTGCACATCATGCGGATGATCAGATTGAGACCAGTTTATTGAATATGATGAGGGCGGCTGGCATCCACGGCTTGTCTGCAATGCAGTCTAGAAATGGTGCGCTAATCAGACCCCTTCTGTCCGTTTTTAAAGAAGAATTGTATGCCTATGCTAAAAAAGAAGGACTGGAATTCAGAGAAGATGCCTCTAATCAAATTTCTTATTATCGGAGGAACTATCTGCGCAACCATGTGATCCCTCTTCTGGAAAGTGGTTTTCCGAACGCAAAAGTTAATGTGTTAAAATGTATTTCCTTACTGAATCAATCCATTGCTCTTACTGAATGGCTCATCACTAATTCGGATGGTGTGAAAGAGGATAATTCATCAAAGGTCATAGATGTTTCAGCTGTTGGAAAGTCACCTGATCCCATCGAATATTTGTATTGGATCATGCGGTCAGCATTATTTACACCTACCCAACTTTCAGATATTTGGAGGGGTAGGCCAGGGTCGAAAATTGAAACGGCTGTTCATTTGGCCATCCGTGAAAAAAACTACATTCGTTTGTTTAAAAAGTCTAGCATGCCTGCACCCTTTGATATTACAGTTATTGATTGGGGGGAGCACATCTTGCGACATGCCAGAATTGTGATTTCTGCCCTCCCTTTACCAAAGTCTACCAATAGTGAAAATTTTGAATTACTATTCAAAGGAGAAACCCCCTTTCCGTTTACACTTCGTCCCAAAAAACCAGGTGACGTGTTTTTACCGAAAGGAATGGATGGTAAAAGTAAAACCGTCAAGAAATTTTTGTCGGATCAGGGTTTGGATTATTGGCAACGCAAAAGGGTAGTAATCATAGATTCCAATGACAGCATAGCTGCCGTTCTTCCTTACAGAGTTTCTCATTTACCGGACACGCCTCAAAATGATAATCGCGTGTATTTAAGTTTTTCATTTTTATAAATTAAACCAACGATTTAAACTGAAGTCGGCTGCCATGACCTGGCTCTAAGAAGTCACCTTTGCTATAAATTAGTTTTCCATTGACGAGGGTATGTTCAACTTTTCCTTTGAAAGTGTGACCTTCCAGTGGCGACCAGCCGGCTTTGTAATGAATATTGGATTTATCAACGGTCCATTCCGTATTCGGATTTACAATGGCAATGTCAGCAAAACAACCTTCATTGAGAAAGCCGCGCTCAGGAATTCTGAAACAAAGAGCTGGGTTATGACACATTTTTTCTACCAGTTCTGTTATTTTCATTTTCCCCTCATGAACCCATTTGAGCATCATTACCAAACTATGTTGCACCAGAGGCAGTCCTGACGGTGCTTTGCTATACATCTGTAACTTTTCATCCCATGTATGAGGGGCATGGTCAGTGGCAATTATGTCCAGCCTTCCTTCCATCAAAGCTTGAAAGAGGGCGGGAGCGTGGTGATCGGCTTTGATGGCAGGATTGCATTTGATAAGGTTGCCCAGCCTTTCATAATCATTTGCAGTAAACCAAAGGTGGTGAACACAAACTTCGGAAGTTATTTGTTTTTGACTCAGTGGAATTCCTGTATCAAAAAGGGCCAATTCCTGCATGGTGGAAATGTGTAAGATGTGCAATCGGGTCTTATATCGTCTTGCTAGATTTACTGCCAGGGCGGAAGAAAGCAAACACGCTTTTTCGTTTCTGATCTGAGGGTGGTGACTGGCATTTAATTGTTCCCCCCATTTTTGCTCAAAGTTGAGAAAACGTTCTTTGATGGTGTCTTCATCTTCACAATGTGTAGCAATAAGAGCCGGCACATTGGCAAATAGTTTTTCGAGAATGGGAACATCATCCACCAGCATATTGCCGGTACTGCTGCCCATGAAAATTTTTAGACCACAAACCTTTGTAAAATCCTGAGCCATTACTTCATCATAGTTTTCATTGGTGGTTCCCATAAAAAATGAATAATTGCACCAGGCATTGGTAGCTGCAATGTTGTACTTATCTTCCAATAAGCTGCGCGTTACAGCTGCTGGCTGGGTATTGGGCATTTCCATAAAAGAGGTAACTCCCCCCGCTACGGCTGCCTTGCTCTCTGAAAAAATATCTGCTTTGTGCGTTAGTCCCGGCTCTCTGAAATGCACTTGATCATCTATAATCCCGGGCATTACCCATCTTCCTTCAGCGTCGATTTCTTTTGCATTGCTCTCAATTATTCCACCTACCTTAGTAATGCGATTGTCTTCAATCAAAAGGTCGCCTTCAGTGATTTGACCATTGTTAACGATCAATCCGTTCTTTATCACCAGTCTTTCCATCTCATCTGTTTTTAATTATTTCAATAACTTTATCAGGGTAGTCACTTATAATGCCATCTACCCCCATGTCCAGAAGGGTAACTATTGCCAAACTGTCGTTGACTGTCCACGGTACAAGCCGAATCTGTTTTTTATTCAACATTTCAACCATAGAGTGGTTTACCAATTTGTAAGCTGGACTGTATGCAAAAGGCTTGTGGTTGAGCTTGTTTAAATTTGATGTCAGCGAAGCAAGATTTTCTACCAGTAAAATAGTTTTTATATCTTTCCGTTTACCATATATATAATTCAGCACTTCAGGATCGAAACACTGAATAGTAGTTCGGTCTTTAATGCCTTGTTCATCTATCTCTTTTAATACGAGGTCAGCAAAGTCGGCAAGGGGAGGTTGAAAATTTCCATCTCCTTGTTCGGTTCTTTTGATTTCGATATTGTATTGAATTTTATTGCCCGACTTTTGTTCGCAAATTTTTATTACTTCCTTGAGGCTGGGTTTGGCAGAAGCCAGTTTTTTTTGCCCGGGAAATCGGGGATGTGGTTTTAAACCCACATCGTATAGTTGAATCTCATCAAAATTTAGTTGATACAGATTCGAATTATGGGCCTCTTCAGGTGTTAAAAAGTTTTATCAGGTTTTGTGGTAATTTCTTCGTTGAAATGAGGTTCATGAGATACCAGGACAACCAGGTCCTTGGATACCACAACATCCATTTCTAGGGTATTAACACCAAGTTCAATGGCGTATAAAAAGCCGGCAATGGTGTTTTCTGGCATCAATCCCCTGCATCCCCGGTGCCCTTGGATGTCGATGTTTTTGTGTTTAATGACTTCTGGCTTGCACATCATGGATAAACAAGACAATGCGGTAAAAAGCAGGACTTTGTTAAAAGTACAAGCCACCTGAAATAACGAGGGCTGTGTTATCATCCAAAATAGCTTTGGGTTCAATATAAACATCAACTCCATCTGTGGGCATGACAATAAAAAAACCTGCCTGTAAGCCGGTACCTAAACTAGAGTTTATTCTTCTGATGGTAGCGCCTACAAATGGAGCTATAGAAAAAGATGATTTATCAACCAGTTTAAATTGTGCATCCAGGTCGATTCCAAGATTTGATGCTTTCTTAAAATAATAGCTGAAGGTACCAGAAAATGAAACAACCTCACTATGTTGGTAGGCACCACGGACCTGGGCACCAAAGGCTTTGAATTCAGGTATTAGTGTGCTTCCAATACCCAACTTAACTTGTGCACTTAAGGTATTGATAAAGGTAAGGAACAATATGGCATAAATATATTTCATCGACTTCGTTTTCATAGTAAATTTACGAAAAAGGGGTCAATGGGCAAAATTTATTTGCTTCCGTGTTGCGGCTTCTTATATTTGCGAAAATTTGAACCAAATGCACAAACATGAATTTCCGGAACCAACCGCTCTGTCTTCAGTGGCTAAATTCCATGATGTATTTAATCTTCCTGTTTTGTCAACCCCTGCTATTCCTTCTAAAGAAAGGTGTAATTTAAGGTACGCACTGCTAGCTGAAGAGCTGGATGAATTGAAAGAAGCTATGGAAGCAGGTGATATTGTTGAAGCTGCCGATGCATTGGCCGATTTACAATATGTATTGTCTGGTGCCATTCTTGAGCTTGGGCTGGGCCCAGTATTCAAACAACTTTTTGACGAGGTGCAAAGGTCAAATATGAGTAAGACATGTCAAAGTATTGAAGAAGCTCAGGCAACACAAAGCCACTATATGGAGACAAAAGGCATAGAAAGTTATATCGTGGAAAGAGAGGGAGAATTTTTGGTTTACCGAAAGGAAGATGGTAAGGTATTAAAATCCGTCAACTACTCTCCTGCTGATCTGGCTGCCATTGTAGGTGACCAGAGATAAAAATGTTATTCTAAAAAGCCCTTAAATACATCCCCTCCTTCAAAATTGAGGTTGAGTTTGCTCAGTTCTTCAAAGTAAAGCTTGCCAGTAAAGACAAGATAAATTTGCCTGCCCTCGGCACTTACTTCAGCATATACTTTTTTGAGTGATTCCCCATTTGAAATAGCCTGGATGTTTATTTTTCCTTTTTTATCTTTAACATTCATTAATGTCTCATATTTATCACTTGCCAGTGCAGATTTAAGTTTGGTTTTATCATCGCTACTTACTGCTGATTTACCTTCAAAAATCAGGACTTCGCATGATTCAATTTTCGTTTTTAGGTCACCGCACTCATTTTTTAAAAACTTTGACAAGTCACCGGTGAAATTTAAACTGATCACTCCATCATCATTTTTGTACTTTCTCAATACTTTTTCAATTGCATTTTGAGAAAATAAAAGGCTGGTACTCATCAGCAATACGGCTATAAAAATGTTCCTTTTCATGATTGTTTTTTATTTTTTTGGAAGGAAAATGATTTTGATTCAAATTCAGATAAACTTACATCTGTTTTGATATGAAAAATGATGTTTTCATTGTCACCATTGATGAGAAAAAGCAGGTTTTTTATTTTGTCTTTTTTTTCCTCCACAAAGAGCTGAACCCTGTCTTTCCCTTCTGTGAAGGATGCATAAAGCTCAAGATTTTCGTTCACTGCATTTTGGGCAAATTGTTTCATGATATCTTGTTGCTTGTCATTACTTTTATCGTTAATGAGAAACCTGACTCCTTTGATTTTATCTTTTAAAGACAACCAAATATCTTTATCCTTTTCCAATGAATTGTGATCAGCTGCCGCATTGATTCCCGCTTTCACCAGCCAAGCCGGTGCAGTGATGGCAAAGCTGTACCCTTCTTTTTTAATATCCTTAAACAATTGTTTAATACAGCGTTGTGACTGGACATGGCTTGTTAAGCCCATGGCTGCAAAAAGCAGCAGGGTAAAAATAGATTTCATGTTCTTGTTTTTTAATTATAGTGAACCTGCGGTGCGCTCCTAACAAAGAGCAACTATTTTTTATCTTTTAACTTGTCAAGGTGTTCAGATCCCTGGATGTCCAGCTTATTTGCCAATTTTGAGATCTTGTTGAGATCCAGCTTGCCAACAAAGCTCATGAGCACAAAATCATCGCTTCCACCTACTAATAAAAGTAGTTCATCAACAATATCACCACTACCCTTGGTCAGAAATTTTACATTGTCTCCTTTGTCTTTGACAGTCATCAATACCTCGTATTCATTGAGGGGAATTTTTTTCGAAGCTTCATTGTAATATTTCAAAGGATCTTTTTTTGTTGATAGAATTTTTAACCCCCTGATGTCTTTGACCAGCTCTTTGATATCCGAATTTTTTGAATCGTTGGTTGCTTTTGCCACCATTTCAAACATCTTAGGACTAACAAAGACTACTGTAAAGTTTTCATTGTTTTCATAAGCGCTAAAAAATCTGTCTATGGCGTTGTTTTGGCTTTGTGCCGGTAAATAGGCGATCACGAAGGCTAAAATGGTTATAACCGTTCTCATTATATGTATTGCTCTTTTAATTTATTAAATAATTTCTTTTATTAATTGCCAGCTCCTTTGGCGTTGTTCATTGTTTTCATTCCTTGAAGCAGTTGCTCTTCACCTTTCTTATATTTTCGGGAAACCATGGCAAGTGCCTGTAAGGTCATTTCGAGTGCTTCTTCTGGGTTTTCTGGCTCGATGTACCTTGCTTTGGCCATAGGTGCTGATTGTTCCTGGTTTAAGGATTTAAACAGAAACAAACCTCCTACCACAAAAATTACGGCAGCAGCTGCTACCTTATCCAGGTAAGGCTGATTATTCTGGACTCTGATGCAGGACTTTGTTTAAGCATCAGGGGCTTATTAAATTGCACCTGACCCATTAGCTGGAAAGACCTAAAAGGCCCTTATAACACTTCAGGTCATCATGGATGGCATCTTGAGCAAAATACTCATGAATCAGTTGTTCTTCTTCTTGGGAAGAAGTTGCATCAAAGTACTTACCAATAAGTTTCTGAATGATTAAGTGTGTAATATCTTCTGTACCACTATTATCCTGAACAAAGTCCACAAAAAATGGTGCAGCATACGTATGACTCTCGTCAATTTCAGCTTGCTCAAAATATGCCTTCAATTCTTTTTCTTCCTGTTCAGTAGTCCCTGCTGACCAGAATTTTTCAAGTAATTGATCTATATCTAGCTTGTTCATAATATTTCTTAATATTTAAAGTTCTTTAATTTTTCTTTTAGTCGTTGTCGGGCTCTGAATAGGTTTACTTTTACTTGATCTTCAGATAAACCAATCAAATCAGCAATCTCTTTGTAAGTGTAGCCCTCTACATCCCTAAGATGAATAATCTCTTTTTGATTTTCTGGTAATGCATTTAATACATCCATCACAATTTTGAGATTTTCCCTGTCTTCGGTCACAATATCAGGGGTGGCGCCATGGTCCGCAATGAAATGATATTCAGATATATCCTGCGAACTTTGTTTCCTCGCTCTGATCTTGTCTATACAAAGATTTCTCGTTACGGTCATGCACCAGGCTTCTTTGTTTTCAATCTGATCAAACTGCTCTTTTCGTTGCCAAATCCTAATCCGCAACTCCTGAATGACATCTTCTGCATCCAGTTCGTTTTTTAACATGTTCAAAGCATACCTGAATAGCTTGTTTTTGAACACTTCAATTTGTTTAAACAGGTTATTTTCGGTTTGCATGTTTGATATATGACGCCATGGGCCTTAAAATGTTACGAAAATGTGAAAAAATAATTTCAATTATCTATAAAAAATTGATATTCAGTATAATATGTATTATTTTTCAACAATACAAACGGGAGTAGGAAGCTCTGCGCTGAACTTTTTTTGAAATTTTCCACCAGAAACCCACTCGAAAACCACAAGGTTCCCACTGTCTTGATTGCCTGCAATCAGGTATTTGCCATCGCGGGTAAATGTGAAATGTCTTGGCGTTTTACCCTCTGTTGAAAAATGAACCGGTTTTTCAGGGATACTTTGATTCAAGGTAAAAACGGCCAGGTTATTTTCTCCGCGATTGCTGCATACAAGGTATTTGCCATCAGGACTTAATGCAATATGAGCTGCTAGTTTTGAATCAGCTGGTTGTGTGGATAAGGTTGAAATTTCAGCTTTCTTACTTATAATTCCTGTTGATTTTTCAAAAGTACAGCTTACAATAGAATTGGATAATTCTTGTAATACATAAAGCATTTTTTCATCTTTATCCATACAGAAATGCCTGGGACCGCCACCAGGAGTGGAGGTAAAAACAAACAAAGGTCTGGGAGCAATTTTTTTGGTGAGGGTATCTACTTCCATGACATAAATTTTATCAGCACCTAAATCGCTTACCAATAATCGAGTGCCATCCTGAGTGAAGTGGGTCATATGTAGATGTGGAGCTTCCTGTCTGGCGTGAATGCTTTTTCCAGTAAATACAATTTCTGTGAGATCGCTATTCAATTCGCCTTTTTCGCTGAGACTACCGTAAATCAATTGTCCGCCCAAATAATTAGCTGTGGCGTACATTTGAGTTGATGGGCAATAAGAAATATGACAGGGGGCATTTCCATAAGTTCCTGCCTCCTGTGCTTTTCGATATTGTCCGTCTTGTGAAATTTCAAGTCTGCTTATTCTACCTGGAAAATTTTGTGGATTTGGACTCAGTTCGTTGACTGTGAGTATGTTGTGTGAGTCAACAGCAACCAAAAAACTTGGGTTGACCAAGTCGGTAATGATGTTGTTAATGGTAATTTTGGCAGCGTCAATATCCACAGTGACATCGTAAATACCTTTGCCCTTGCCATCTACATGGCCCTCTTTTTGGGTATAGGTGCCTACATAAAAGCTATATTTATTGGGTAAGGTCGTCTTGGTTTCTTCTTTGCAGGAAATACCCCAAATCAAACAAAGACAAATGAAAGAAGTTATTTTTGAGAGCCTCATCTTTATTTGGATTTATTGAGCATATCAATGTATTTCTGCTGAAGGGTAGGATTGATTTTACCCGTTTGTATCAGACTTTCATTTTCTAGACGAACTCTCTCAAACTCTGATTTGTTGGAGGAGGCGTGATACATTTTCAATGCGTAGACATTGTTATTAAAGATGCGTTGCAGATTGGTTTTTGTTTTAAAATGATTGGTTGATTCATTAAGAACTGCAGTTGCCTCTGTATACCTGCCATTTTCACCGTAAACCCGTGCAATATCATACATAGATACATAAATGCCATCTTTGTTTCTCATCATCTCATAATAAGGGTAAGATTTTTTTATCAGAGCGATTCCTTCATCCACTTTTCCCAAAATTCCTGTTAGATATCCGGTATAGCGATACCCATGGCTAGTATTCAGTGTATCATTGGCAGCAAGAGCATAATCAAGAGATTGCTGAGACAAAAGCAGGGCGGAATCTAGTTTATGAAACTGTTCTTCATAGAGGTGGGCTACATTGCCAAGGCAAATACCCGCGTCTTTTGGCATTTTATTTTGAAGATAAGCTTTTGCAGCCTTAAGAAAGGCTGTTTTTGATTTTTCAGGCTCATTATTAAAGGTTTTCATTCCTTCGGCTTGAAAATCAAAGGCATCATATTGGCTATAAATGGCCTCTTTTTCAGGCTGTGAGGCTGGAATATTTTTTTTACAGGAAATAAAAAAGAAAAGGCTTAAGCCAAGATACAGTTTAACACTTGTCTGCATGTAATTTTTGCACAAAAATAATGTTTTTGGGCAAGCTTTACGAGACTTTATCCTGGCTTAAGCCTATATTAACTTCTCTTTACAGAATATTTCTTCCAGTTATTTTCTGAACGGGGTACTGAATTTAGGATCTTTTGTAAATGAATCGTCTTGTAAAGTTCCCAAAAAGGCAACAATTGCCTTCTTTTCAAGAGGGCTTAAAGCCAGTGGTTTTACCCTTCCTGCCTCATCTTTGAATTTCGGATCCAATGAAGCGGTTGCTTTGATGCCATTTGTATAGTGATCCAACACTTCTTCAAGGGTTTTGAATCTGCCATCGTGCATGTAAGGTCCGGTTAATGTGATATTCCTTAAACTTGGAATTTTAAATTTACCCTCGCCTAGTCCTGCATCTACTGGAATTAAGTCCAAGCCGATATTGGCAGTGCCTCGCAGGTCTTCTCCACCATTACCACCTCCACCTCCATAAGGATCGAAAATACCATCAGGTGCACTAAAGTTGCCCCCTGCGTGACAAGATGAACATTTGGCTTTGGCACTAAAAAACAAGTTCATTCCCACCTTTTCTAATTCTGTAAATGCCACCCCTTCACCCCTGGACAATTTATCAAATTTGGATTGGGAAGTGGTGATGGATGCAATAAATTGTGACAAGGCATCAGAAATACGATCTGGCGTAATTTGAGTGTCGCCAAAAGCTTCTTTAAATAGCTGGGTATAATAGCTGGTTTCACTTAGCTTTTTGGACAAGAAGTCAACATCCTCCATGCCCATTTCAATGTGATTCTGAACCGGTCTTAAAGAAAGATCATGTATGCTTTGTGACCTTGAATCCCAAAAAAGGTTGTTTTGAGTGATTGGGTTAAGGATGGCCATACTATTTCTAGAAGTTTGACGTCCTTCAAAGCCGGGACTTACAGCAAGACCATCTGCAAAAGCTTTGTCCTGGTGGTGACAGGAAGCACAGGCAATGGTATTGTTGAGAGATAATTTTTTATCATAAAAAAGTACCCTTCCCAAGCGTGCTCCTTCATTTGTTATCTTTACAAAGCGATTAATATCCGAAAATGAACCTGGAAGTATGGTATTACCATCAACAAAAACACCACCAACGGTACCATTATCAATTAAGATAGGACCACCAAGTGCTGGTTCGAAATTAAAAACATTGGATGCAGCTGCAAGGTCCTAAAGGCAGGCGCGGGTTTTGATATTCAAATGATTCATCCAAAACAGGTACCCCCTGATCAGTAATTTCAGTAACATCATCCGTGCAGGATGTAATGCCAAAGGCAATAAAAGCAAATAGAATCAGTATGAAAGTCTTTGTCATAGGTAAAATTTTATTGTTTAAACGAGTCAAGTCCTAAAATCGTTGGTAAAATTAGTTAAATTTTTAAGCTATATAGAATTTTAACGTTTGCAGCTTGTAATTTTCCAAATTATCGCCTTCCAATCTCATAAAATTGGAAGTTTTGAGGCTTCAAAGGTATTTTTTGTAATATTTTATTATTTGGATATTTATTCCAGAAGCATGCCGAAATAGATAGAACTGGGTACTAGCAATTTAAACTGAATGCCATCTAGTAAACCTACAAAAAACCTTCCTTCTGTGGCGATGTAGAAATTATCCTGAAAGTGGTATTCTATGCCATAAGGTTTAGATATCCCAATACTCGGGTCGTCATTGTTTAGTGACGGATTCAAGGTAATTAAACTTACTTCCCAACCTGTAGTGTATTTCCAGTGTTCTGATATATTTCTCCTTCTTTCATAGCCAAGACTCAGAAACAAATTGTTGGTAATATTATTGTCACCTACATCTATCCCAAAATTGATGATCACTGCTCTTTTTTCACCGTACCATTTGGTTTTAAGTGCCAGGAGATTTTCCACAGGGTTGGTTGGGCTTAAATTAAAAGGTATAAATTTTCGAAGCAGTGGGCTAACATTTAATCCAACCTCTTTTCCATATTTCCAAAAGTTTTGATATTGCTCAGTTGTATCTACTATTGCCTGGGCGTGTATTGAAGCACACCCCACCATCCAAATTACTGCAAGGATTCGAATCTTCATCAGAAATGCACATTTAGAAATAAAACGGATGGAATTTGTGTACTCAGGTTAAAAGTTGTATTTCTTTCATTTGCAAGTTGCTGACCTCCCAATTTTAATACATCTTCACTCCAACCTGTTAAAAAATAGAGTGTTGACTCTGTCATGAGACTAATCCGTTCAGAGATTTTAAATTCTAATCTCAAAGCCGGTCCTCCTCCAAATTTAAATTCAGTAACATCATTTTTTAGGCCTGTAGAAGATGAGGAAATAGAACTTGAATAAAGCACAAGGCCATCTATTCCATACAACATTTTGAATTTGTTAGATAAGTCTACTATTTTTTCATATCCGATCCTAAATCGATAATCTGATTCGTTTAAGGACAATTCAGAAAAGTCTATCTCATTGATTGAATTGTCTTTATTATATCCAACGTGGGCACTTAATCTCAGAGCAGACTTATTTCCTTTCCTACGATAGGTAATATTAAAGACAGGATTGTCACCCTGATTGCCAATACCAATAACCTCACTGAGGAGGGATGTAACATTGAAGCCAAGGTCATTTTTATACCGATGCGTCGATTGACCAAATGCCTCAAATACTACCACTGTAAACAACAAAAAGAAAATTTTTCTCATAAGGTGGATTATTAATTGTTTAACGATGAATTGGGCTACGTCGTTGGCTGATTTATCTTATTATTTTTTTTCCAATTTTTTAATCATAGTAAGACCTTCTTCATTTTCCGGATTTAAGTTGGTACTTGATCTAAAATCAGCCAGTGCTTCAGCGTTCTTTCCTTTTTTAGCATAAATCAATCCTCTATAGTGGTAACCAGCCCAATCTTTTGGATCCGTTCCAACCATGATGTTAAACATTTCAAAAGCTTTGTCTACGGAGTCTTTTTCCATCAGCAAAATGCCACAATTGAGGTAAGCTGCCGTGTAAGTTGGGTCCAGGGTGGTCACTTTTCTGTATAGGTTCATAGCCTCTTGTTCCTGGCCATGATTTTGCAGATAAAAAGCCAGGGCATGGATGGCAGTTGGATTTTGAGGGGCAATTTTAACGGCGTTTTTGAAAATTGTAAGTGCTGTCTTATCGCCCAGCTCATCATACAAATTGCCAAGACTGACCCATGCATCGATTAGTTTTGCATCTAGTTCAGTAGCAGTCTGGAAGGCATTGATGGCTCTTTTCTTTTCACCCATTTCATTTAAGGTGGTTCCCAACATAAAGTATGCCTCTGCATTTTGAGCATCCAATCTTACGATCTCATTTAATGTAAGAATGGCAGCATCATATTGGGCCAGGATAAGCTGTGTTTCAGAAAGTTTGAGCAAGGTAGGTATCCGGTTGGGAAACAAAGCACCGGCTTTTTGCATTGCCTGCAATGCTCTTGATGATAAATTGTTGTCTAAAAAAGCATCAGCCAACAAATGATAGTACGGTGCCTGTAATGAGTCAGTTGTAATGGCTACCCGGAGGTCCTCAATGCACTCATCATATTTTTTTAATGTGTACAACCTCTCAGCCCTTTTGTACCTGATTTTGTCATTGAGAGGATCCTTGTCCAAAGCGATGGTGAGGGCGTCGACTATCTCATCACCAATTACAGCAAAATTCCCCTTTGGTTCTTCTTTTTTTTCTTCCCGGCATGAAAAGAAGAAAGCAAAACTTATCAACATAAAAAGTGAGGCCAATTTAAAAGGCTTCCAATCAAGGAAAGTTGGTAAGCTTGAATGGCTTTTTAAAACAGGTTTGTGATGATTATGGGTCATGAAATCCAGCTGTGTTGATTTAATGCAAAGGTAAGAAATTAACGATCAACGGGCCTTATTCGTATTCAGAACCCCATTATAGCCGACAAATTATTGGGTTATGAGCTCAAATTTCCTTGTAATTTCTTTGCCGGTTTCATCGGTTAAGGTCAATCTGTGCTTGCCGGCAACGGTTTTAACTGCAAAAGTGTGGAATTCAATGGTGTGGCCTAAAAAATGACCATCGAGGTACCAGAATATTTTGGCTTTTCGATCATAATGGCTTGCTTTAAAAACAACAGATTGCAAAGTGCCACCCAGATCTTTTGGTGTGAATATCTTTGTGTTTTCTGAAGGATAAATCAATGAAAAGGTAGCATTATTTGGCGAATAACCCCCTTCCAGGCAACGCTCATCCATAACAGGAATAGTTTTGAAGTCGCTGTGAGATTTTGCATAATATAATTCCTGTTCAGGAGGCAAGACAAAATAAATAGATTCCTGGATTTCTTCGTCTGTCTGGCATTCTTTCAACACTCTTTTCTTACTTGTTTGGGATATGGTTAGTTTTTGGTGAAAAGGACAGATGCCAGCATCCATGGCTTTACTGCCCAAATACCGGGCTTCAGAGCTAATACAGTCTTTACTGGCTAAAAAACCTGAGGACTGGCAAATTTCAGCAGGTCGCAAATCATCCCAGGGTGTTTCAAACCAGGCTGGTTCTGGAAGATGATTAAAAACCTCAAACATTACCGGTGCGGCTCTGTGAATCCCTGTCAGGTTACTCCTCGCCTTTCCATTGGCGTTTCCTACCCAAACACCAATGGTATATTTTTTATCAAAACCTATGGCCCAGCCATCTCTGTGTCCAAAAGAGGTGCCTGTTTTCCATGCCAATGGTCGGTGAGAACTAAATTCCTCCCATCTGCCTTCTTCATCCGGACGGCCTAAGTTCTGGAGAGAAGAAACCAGTGAATGAACCGCCGACGCAGAAAATAATGGAGCGGATGATTGTACCGGCATGGTACGAAAATTCCATTTTTGATCATACATCAAAGCAGGGTGGTAGGCTTTAATTCTGTACTTTCCGTTGTTATTGGGATATTCACTTAAAATCCGTGTTATTGAACTATAGGTATTGCACATTTCCCATAGACTTACTTCGCCACCACCTAAGATCAGAGAAAGCCCGTAATGCTCAGCATTTTTGTTCAAAGTTGTGATTCCGGACTTATGTAAACGATCTAAAAACCGGGCAATGCCAAATTTCCTAACTAGGAGTACAAATGGGATGTTTAAAGATCTTTGAAGTGCCTCATCTGCAGGCACAGCACCTCTGTGAGCACGGTCAAAATTACTGGGAGTATATCCATTAATGGCAATGGGTATATCCGGTACCAAGGACCATGGGGTTATTTGCCCTTCATCGAGCATCGACATGTACAGCAGCGGTTTTAAAATACTGCCTGAGCTTCTTTTAGCCATTATCATATCGATTGGGCTTGCCATTGCATTTCCTACATAGGCTACCACCTGACCTTTTTCATTGTCCAAAACCAGAATAGCCAAATGATCAATTTGATCTTCCTTGTAGATGTCATTGTATTTCTGAGCAATTTGCGTGCAAAACTTCTGGACATCTCCGGAAAGAGAAGTAAGCTGGATGCCCGATTTGTTTTTTGAAAATGTGAGGTGGTCTACCAGGTGATTGGCATAGGTGGGTAAGGGTATCGGCTTTTCAGGAAGAGGTTCCTCAACACTCAATTGATAAGTAATAGTGTCAAGTACCCCCTTGGTATGCAGGCGAAGGAGTAAATTATTTCTCTTATTCAATAACCCACTTCGGTTTTTATTGATGTGAATCATGCTGGGTTGGTTGGGTAAAACTGCCAGCATAGCGGCCTCAGCCCAGCTTAAATCTGTTGCGGGCTTATTAAAATATCTCCAGCAAGCTGCTTCGACGCCCACCACATTTCCGCCAAACGGTGCATTTGTCAAATAATACTGTAATATTTCGACCTTGCTGTGGCTTACTTCAAGGAAAATAGCGCCGGCCATTTCCTCCAACTTTGACCATAAATTTCGCCTTTGGTTGTTCAAACCCATACGCATAACTTGCATTGAAATAGTACTGCCCCCCCTTTTTACAGGGCTATTACCCAACTGACTATACACAGATGCCAACAAAGACCGAGCGTCTATGCCTGGATGTTGATAAAATCTTTGGTCCTCATAGGTTAATAAGGCCGCTATAAATTTTACGGGTACATCCTTTGATCTACCAAAACGCCATTGACCGTCTTTTGCTATCCTCGCCCCCAACAATTGGAGGTCACTGTCATACACAGCTGTGCTCAATGGTTGTTGGAAGAGGCGGTCGGGATTGTACTTGACAAAGCACAAAACCAATATTCCAACAAAAATAAAAGCAGACAGCAGTTTCAATTCAAAAGTTTGAATTATTGAAGCTTTTTGTCGTTAGTGTCTTTTGATTTAACAACCTTAACTCTGGCAGAGGGAATTCTTGCGTAAACCTCATTATTGTACATCGCTTCAATGGTTACAGGAGCCTGATAAAATATCCCTGAATAGGTGGCTATCAATGGTATTTCAATGTTCGTACTGCTGCCTTTATACAAATCAAAAAATGTAATCACCTTATCATCTCTGATATCCTGATATTCAAAATTTGTATTTCTGGAGGTTACACCATTCAATCGCTCATTGCTAACCTCCCATCCGGCAGGTAATTGAAACGTCAGGGCCATATTTTCCAATCTGGTTCCAAAAGTTCCCGGGTTAGTAGCTTTGATTCTGGCAATAAAACTTTGTCCTTGTGCGAGGTTGTTAGCGTCAATTGGTCTTCCTCCGTTGTCAACATAGGAAACGAATAATTGAACATTTTTAGCACTTGCAGGTAAAGTTTGGTTCATTCCAGGGGTGCCTTTGATGATCGTTTTTACATAAATAGGTCCTTTGGTTCCATTGCTAAGGGTGATGGTTTGCTGGTTGGAGGATTCATTGATGGCAATTTCGGAAACAGCAATACTTTTATTGGTATTGATTGCAGTCAAGGCTTTGCCATTATAAGCCAAATTGACAATTAAACCCTTTTTATCAGCCCCTTTGTAAAACTTCTCTACTACCAACAAAGCATGACTGATAGCCTGGGTGTTGTACCATCCACTGCTATTGAGTTCCTGAACAATGGCTCTAATTGTATTTAATGCCTGGCTTGTTTGACCTGTTTGCATTTGTGCTTCAGCTTTTAAAGCCATGTCGCGCATGGTGGACCCGTAAGTATAGTAATTATAGTCTTCTTTTGGATTGGAAACGTTGAGTTTAGCCACTTTTACAAGCAATTCTGTGGCTACTTGTTTTTTACCTGCAAGCGCAAAAGCCGCTGCAAGGGTATTTCCAGCAGGAGCAGTCAGATTTTTTGCTTGTCGCAATTTGTTCATTGCCCCCGATTCTGGTTTACCATATTTTGCCAGGGTATATAGCCGGTAGGCCTGTGCAGTATGGTCAGCATCTATATTCGTATTGTATTTATTGGCCTGACTTTTTTGATAAGCATACCACTTGCTCAATATCTTTTCAGGAACAAAATAATTCTGTGCCTTGGCCTCAATTAAGAAATGCCCTGCATAGGTACTTGCCCAGTCTTCCGATGTATTGTTTCCGGGCCAATAAGCAAACCCTCCAGAGGATGTCTGAAATCCTGTAATCCGTTGTATGGCCTTTGTGATATTTTGATTTACTTCCTTTTGCCGACCGGGTGAGAGATGAATAATATCACCAACATACAATTGAGGAAAGGCAGCAGAAGTAGTCTGTTCAATGCAACCATAAGGATAAGTAATTAAATATTGTAATCGTGAATTCAAATTAAGCGAAGGCATATTTGAGATTTCCAGCTGTGCGGTATGACTGCCTTTTGTGCCAAATAAATCTAACGGTAAATTGACTTTTTGACCTGCTTCTATTTTGAATTCGCGTACTCTTATTTCAGGAAGGTTTGGATTTCTAATTTCAATTTCTGTTATGTCTTTGGTAGACATTCTCGCACTGGAAACCTTGGCTCCGATCTTTGCTATTCCTGAAGAATTTCCCGCTTTTATTCCAAATTGGGTAAGCAGATCGCCTTCTTTTTCAAATGTCAGAGAATTGGTTGGATTTCCGGTTGTAAAAAAAACCTTTGTCTACTTCAAGGCTGACATTAATTTTTCCCCAAATTTTTTACCATGGCGAAAACATTTGCACCCAAATCAAATTCATCACCAGGTGCCAGAATACGGGGTAGGGTAGTCTGAACCATTAAATCTTTTTTTACCTGACGTGTTGCTTCTGCCATTCCAAATGCATCGTTGTTTCTGGCTATTACCATGATGCGAACAGAACCTACATATTTTTCTATTTTTAGGTTGTGTGTAGTTATACCACCCTTGCTTTGAAAAGGGCCAAGGAATTTTACGGTTGGCACAAAACGATTGGCCTTCTTGACCGAATTCAGATTGAGGTTATCGGCATCTCCTCCAACTGTAAACAGGTTCTCAAACTCCTGGCCATAAGGATTCATTACTTTATCGTACATATCCCATGTATCAATGCCCAACGCTAGTTTAGCAAAAAAATGGTCCGTTGGATTAGGTGTTTTAAATCGAGTGAGGTCTAGTAGACCTTCATCAACAACAGCTATCGTGTAGGCCATTGGCCTGTTGTTTTGTTCCTTCACTTTTAAGGTAAATGTCTCGTCTGGTTTGAGTGTTGAAGGGGCCTCTACTACCGGATGTAAGGTACGCGACGGGTCGGTAATTTTAACCGGCAATACCCCATACATCCTTAGAGGCAGACCATTGGCGGTATTGGCGTATGGTTGAACCAGGCTAACATGTAAAAAAACATTAGGAGCCATTGCAGGAGTTACGACCACATCTACCAAAGTTTCTTTGGCTTTACCTTCTACCAATTGAGTGGAAATAATGTGATTGCCTTGTTCAATGCTCAACAAGATTTTCGACTTTTCATTACTTGGAATTCTGAGTTTTATTTTCTCTCCTGTGTTATAGCTTTCTTTGTCAGAACTTAGTTTAATTATCTGAGCAGCTTCTCCATGGCTAGGTGGATTTCCCCATTTGCTAGTATAAAAGAGACCTCCTGTGCAATGACCGGATACATCATCGCACACTCTTATGAGGTAATTGCCATAATCTTCATAAACATCGCTCCATTCTGCCATGCCTTTTTCATTGGTCTTTATCCTGGCTGTTTTAATAGATCCAGTATGATCTGAAGAATTAAACTTTAAAAGGTTGTAATTGGATTCGTTGTACCACCAGTTCCATTCTGCCGTGTAAAGACCAATGCTTATGTCTCTATTGGCAACGGGCTTTCCATCTACATCCACCACAACCATTGCAATTTTCTGTGCTATACCTGATTTTAAGTAGTGACCTCCCCACTCAGATTCAGGAATTTTGATTCCAACATAAGATGTGTAGGGATGAACATCGGCTGAAGTATAATCTTCACTGAAATTTCCTGATTTTTCAAAAACTTTTGTTTTAATTCCTACTTTCAGTCCTGAAGCTGGCAGAAATGATGGATTTTGTTTTAACTGATAGCTACCACTGCCGTCTTGATCCAGGCTTGCTGAAAACATTTTTTCAGGATAATAATCGGATCCTCTGGCAGGATCCTCAAAGCTAAAACCAGGAAAGTTTTTCAATGTTTCAATTCTGTCATTCCAGGTAACTTCTACCTCTGATTTCAGGCCTTCTGCTGATGCGCCATGAAGCCAGGTGGATTCAAAGGAGAGGGTAGGTTCTTGATACAGTTTGATGGTGCCGGGTAAGTTTTTATATCTAATTTTGAGTCTGTTGGGTTTTACAGTTTCAACTTTTACCGACTTATAAAAGGTCTCGCCCCCCGCTGAAACCATCCATTTCCAGTTACCGGTTGGGCTACTGGCAGAAGTAGGTATTTTACAATGGTACAAATGGTCAATGTTTTCTGTCAAGTTCTTTTCAAACTGAATTTTTCCCCTACTATCCTCTGCCTGGATTTTGATAGGCAATTGGGCATCTAAACCCGGACCCCCTTTTTTATTATGTTGAAATAACATAACACTTACAAACATTGTATCCCCTGGTCTATAAACTCCTCTTTCTCCGTAAATAAATGCATCTAGTCCTTCTTTCAATTCTTTGCCATTGATGTCAAAATCACTAAGTGAATTTGCAAAATGATCCAGAAGGCTTAAGTATCCATATTTACCATCTTTTTTTGCCATTGCAAAACTAGGAGCTTCATTGCATTCTATACTGATCAATCCGTTTGCATCTGTAACGCCTTTACCCACTTCCTGTTTTTGAAAATCAAACAGGGTTATTTCTGTTCCACTTAATCCCGTTGCCGTTGTAAGGTGGTTGGCAAAAAGTGTCCATGATTTTTCATCCCTGCTGCCCTTTGCCAGCAATCCTATATTGGTTGAAAAAAGATTAGTTCTTATAAAATGATCACCGTAATAGTAATAAGGCCTGCATGGATTGCTTTCATCATAGTAGCCATCATCATAATAGGTGTCTCCATATTCTCCTTCATTATTGGGTGCCTCACATTCCAACTTGATTACATCCTCTTTGCTGAAACGAATTTCTATATTATAAATAGATCCTGGATCAACGGTTACCATCCTACTTAAGTCCAAGGTGTACTTCTGCCATTTTTCTTCGTTGTTGGCAGGTGAAATTTTGGTGAGGTCTACTTTGCCGGTGAACATGATTTTGCCCACTGGGTTTAGATCATAATGTTGATCAAGAGCATTGTATTGCAAGAATTGAAGTACATTGGATTGGTATATTTTTGTAATTTCAATTTCAACTGATTTTAAATTAATGGCTTGAAATGGAAACCAGACTTGCTCTGTTTCTGGCATTATTACCCCTTTTCTCAATGCTTTAACCTCAGGTTTTGCAGGTAAAAATGAAAATGAAGAGGATAACACCTGCCCTAAATTTTTCCCACTCTTATTTTTAAGTCCTGATGAAACCTCCATTTTCAAATCATTGCCAGGAAACTGCTCAAGATAGATGGTAAGTCTATTGCCATTGATGTCAATAGCAAATTCATCTTCCCAATCTATTATGGTAACCAATCCTTTTTTTTCCTGATTTTCATCAAGAGGGTCAGAGAAAATTAAGTCAATGGTTTTAGAGCCATTTCTGTTTACTTTACTTTCCAGAAAGACAAATTCATTAAGACCCACAACTTTTAATTGTTTGCTCCCATTGAAATCACTATCGATGTCTGTGGCATCATACTTTATTTCAAGTGTGGATTCTTTTTCAGATCTTTTGACCCCACTTATGAAAAAAGTATGTTCTTTTCCAGTAAGGTGTTCCCACCTTAGGGTTAATCCTTTGTTACCTTCTTGAAATACTTCAATGGATTTCTCAATTTCTTCATTTTTGGCGTTATCTAGGCAATTTACCCACCCTTTTACCTGGATAATGGTATTGCCATTATCGTCGGTCAGGTATTCCAGCCCTTCATGCGATAGGGTAAGTTGTTGTTCAATGGTGGCAATTGCCAGAATAGGCTTAGCTTCTTTTTCAGGGACATTTTTAAATAACTTATTTAAATCAAATGTAACTTCATATCGTTGATTCGAACTCAAAGACTGATCTGGCTTGAATACCAGTGTTAATGCATCCTGCCATACCCACTTTCCTGATACGAAGGGATCCATGTTGGCGATCTCTGCGGGGAGTTCGTTGTCTGGTGTTGCAGTCAGCTGATCTGGTATTTTGGCAAATCTCACCATGATAGGATCAGAGGTTGAAATTCTTAGTGGACTGTATTCTGACACATAGTTTTCAATATTTACAGCAGTCCAGCCAAGTGGTAAATCGTCTGTGTTATTTTTCTTTTTACTACAAGAAACAAGGAAGAAAAAGAAAGCTACAAAAATCAAAATAACCGGTTGACTGAATTTTTTTCTCATTTGAAGTTGGTTTATAAACGATGATGTGTAAATATACAGAAATTGATAGAATAACGATAGGAGTTTAAAAATATTGAACGCTCAAAACTTCCCAACTATATGGGCAGGATGATACTTTTTTTTGTAATTTTACCCACATCATGATCGTCAAAAATGACCATTTTTTAGCCGAGGTTAATAAGGATTGGACCCTTTTTCTGGATAGAGACGGAGTCATAAATCGCAAATTGGATAATGATTATGTCAAAGCCTTAAATGAATTTGAACTTTTACCCGGGGTTCTTGAAGCTTTGTTTATTCTGAAAGATTGGTTTTCAACCATCATCATTGTTACCAATCAGCAAGGTATTGGGAAAGGACTCATGACAGAAGCAAATTTATCATGGATCCACCAGTATCTATTTACTGAAGTTGAAAATGCGCATGGCAGGATTGATGCTGTTTACTTTTGCCCGCATTTGGAGGGTGAGGATTGTAGTTGCCGTAAACCTGGACCGGGCATGGCTTTTCAGGCAAAGAATGACTTTAATTCCATTGAATTTCAAAAGTCAATTATTGTCGGAGATAGCCAATCCGATATGGAATTTGGGCAAAAACTCGGAATGAAACGGGTTTTTTGTGGAAAAATCAAAACATTCCATGGTGAAGTTGATCTTAGAGTTCAAGATTTGCTTCAATTTTCCCGCTTATTGACAAGCTATAGTTCGGCTGGATGATGGCGCAAATTGTGTATCTTTGTAATATTACTTAAATATTCTGACCATGATACAACACTACTTTTCTGGCGCACCTTGGGAAGAATCTATAGGATATGCCAGAGCGGTTAAATCTGGTGAAACCATTGAGGTGTCTGGTACCACATCTGTGAAAAAAGGAGAGGTTCATGCTCCTTTTGATGCTTTCCACCAAACTGTCAGAATTTACGAAATTATCAATGAAACCCTTCATCAAATGGGTGCGAGCCTCACAGATATTACCCGCATTAGAATTTTTGTTGTAGATCTCCCGGCAAACTGGCAAAAGGTAGCTGAAGCCCATTCAGCAGCCATCGGCAATGCAAGGCCTGCGATGAGTATGATCGGGATTTCGGCCCTTATAAACCCAGAATTAATTGTGGAAATTGAGGTGACAGCCAAAATTTACTCCAACAAATAAGCGTTTTCAATTGTACAAAGTAAAAGAAATATATTACACCTTACAGGGTGAAGGATTTCATTCCGGGAGAGGAGCTGTTTTTTGCCGGTTTTCAGGCTGTAATCTGTGGTCGGGTAGAGAAGAAGACAGAGTGTCTGCCATCTGTAAATTTTGTGATACGGATTTCAGAGGAACCGATGGTCATTTAGGCGGAAGTTACCATTTGGATCCATTAGTCGAAACCATATGCCAACAATTTCCTTTGGATAATGCTTGTTTTGTAGTTTTTACAGGCGGAGAACCAGCGCTCCAGCTGGATCAGATTTTAATTGATAAACTGCATGAGAGGGGAGTTGAGATTGCCATTGAAACCAACGGAACCCTTCCATTACCCAATCATATTGATTGGATTTGTGTAAGTCCAAAAGCTGCTGAAAAAATAGTAATTACCAAAGGGAATGAGTTGAAATTGGTTTTTCCTCAACTTGAAAATATACCAGCTGATTTTGAAAAACTTGACTTTGATCATTTTTATCTTCAGCCTTTGGATGATGATCATCAAAATGAAAATATTAGCAAGTGTGTAAGTCATTGTTTGACCCACCCGCAATGGAAACTCAGTTTGCAAACCCATAAAATAATAGGTATCAACTAATGATGAATGCACCTGTAAAAACAATAGCCCTGATTGCTCATGATGGTAAAAAGCCTGAAATGGTTTCTTTTGTTTTGCGCAATAAAATTAAACTGGAGGGTTTGAAACTATACGCCACAGGTACTACTGGCGGACACATTGCAAAAGAAGGCTTTGAGGTTACCAAATTACTAAGTGGTCCCAAAGGAGGAGACGCCCAAATAGCAGCGCTTGTGGCTACCGGGGAAGTGGATGCCGTTTTCTTTTTCAGAGACCCACTAGACAGTCACCCTCATGAACCCGATGTGCAAATGTTGCTAAGAGTGTGTGATGTCCATAATGTAGCCCTTGCTACGAACCCCCTAACGGCGCAACTTATCATAGACGGCATACAATACCAGGAAGACGAGCATGACGCTTGAGGATTTCAAAATATGGTAGATACCATACCCCATCTTCCGGGGTATATAGATTTTTAGATGAAGAGGATACTATTTTATATGTAGGAAAAGCTAAGGATTTAAGAAACCGGTTGTCTAATTATTTTGGTGATAAAAAACAAATCGCTTTCAAAACCAGGGTACTTACCAAAAATGCCAACAGAATAGAATTTACCATTGTAGAGACAGAACATGATGCCTTGCTCATGGAGAATACTTTTATTAAAAAGTTTCAACCCAGGTACAATGTCAGTCTCAAGGATGGCAAATCGTATTCTTATATAGTAATCAAAAACGAACGTTTTCCAAGGGTTTTTTTCACTCGGAAAGTAATCAAAGACGGATCATCCTATTTTGGCCCCTACACTTCTAAAGGAAGGGTGAAACTGATTTTTGACGTTGTAAAAAAGTTATTCCCTCTTCGAACCTGTGCCTTTAGTTTAACAGAAAATAATATTCAGCAAGGCAAATTCAAACTTTGTCTGGAATACCATATCAAAAATTGTATGGGGCCTTGTGAAGCTCTGGAAACCGAGAACAGTTATAACGATAAGATTGATCAAATCAAATATATCCTGAAGGGCAATTTTGCAAGGGTGAGAGAGTATATGCTCAATCAAATGGCAGATGCGGCTACAGAGTTGAATTTTGAACTGGCGCAGCAATACAAGGAGAGATTGACATTATTGGAAGATTATCAGGCAAAATCTACCGTTGTGAGTTCTTCGATAAAAGATTTGGATGTCTTTACCATCAGGTCCGACGAAAAGATGGCTTTTGTCAATTACCTAAAAATTGTTGATGGAGCGCTGATCAACACAGATACGGTTGAGATTGAAAAAAAGTTGGAAGAAGAAGATATTGATGTACTCAATTTTGTCATACCGGTTATTCGGGAAAGGTATCAGTCAATTGCCCCGGAAGTGGCAACCACCTACCCAGTCGTTTTAGAACATGAAATCTTGGTAACCCTACCAAAAATCGGGGACAAAAGAAAGTTGATTGAACTTTCTCAACGCAATCTGGATTACTACATTACTCAAAAAAGAAAGAGCGAATCCGAAAGAAAAAACAAACAATCTCCGGCTGAGAGGATTCTTACTACGCTAAAAAACGATTTGAGAATGCAGGATTTGCCTTTGCACATCGAATGTTTTGATAACTCTAATATCCAGGGTACAAATCCGGTGGCAAGTTGTGTGGTATTCCGAAATGCCAAGCCTTTTAAAAAGGACTATCGACATTTTAAAATCAAAACCGTTGAAGGTCCCAATGATTTTGCTTCTATGGAAGAAGTGGTGTACAGAAGATATGCCAGAATGTTGGAAGAAAAACAAGCCCTGCCCAATTTGGTGATCATTGATGGAGGAAAGGGGCAACTGAGTGCAGCAGTGAAGAGTCTCAATGAGTTGGGTATATTGGATCAGCTGGTAGTAGTGGGTATTGCAAAAAGATTGGAAGAGATTTTTTTTCCAGAGGATCCCATTCCTCTATATATCAACAAGAAGTCTGAATCATTAAAGCTCATTCAGCACTGCAGAAACGAAGCCCATCGTTTTGCCCTTGGCTTTCACAGAGATCTCAGATCTAAAAATTTCCTTAGCAGCGAGCTTACCTCAATTAATGGAATTGGGGATAAAACTGCTCAGAAGTTGATTACCAGTTTTGGATCAGTAAAAAAGATTAGAGAGGCAAATCGGGAAGAAATAGAAGCCGTTGCCGGCAAAAAGAATGCTGCGATGATTTTTCAACATTTCACACAACAATTAGATGACAATTATTCAATTAATCAGGATAACGATGAATAGATTTATTTTAATGGTGGCACTCCAACTGCTATGCGTATTGGGTGTTGTAAGTCAGTATGCCATTATTCCCAAACCCACCCAATTGACCTACGGAGCTGGCGAATTGAAAGCATCCAAAAATGTTCGCATCCATCTTTTTGAAGACCAATTTAAATCAGAAGCCCAATACTTGACACAAGCCCTGGAAAGCAGAGCTTATGTGGTTGATAAAAATGCAGTTTATAAACCCAGGAAGCACAAAGAGTTTGTCATTTCTTTGAAAAGGAATGCACTTGAAAAGAAAGATGAAGCCTATGAAATCCAGGTCAATGAAGATGGAATTAGTATTTCGGCAAACAAGCCGGTAGGAATATTCAGAGGAATTGCTACAGCCTTACAAATGATACCTGTAAACCCCAAAGCAGTTCTCAAAATGCCCTATTGTAATATCAAAGATGAACCCGCTTTTGAATGGAGAGGTTTGATGTTGGATGTGAGTCGACATTTTTACAATGTGGATGATGTCAAAAAATTTATTGATAGGATGGCTCTTTACAAGCTGAGTGTTTTCCATTGGCACCTAACCGATGATGAGGGTTGGCGTATTGAAATAAATGCATATCCCCAACTCACAGCAAAAGGAGCATGGAGAGTAGAGAGAACAGGCAAATTTGGTACTCGTCCAGCACCACGCCCGGATGAATCAACTACGTATGGAGGATTTTACACCCAGGACCAAATAAGGGAGGTGGTAAGGTATGCTGCTGAAAGGCACATTACAGTGGTACCTGAAATTGATGTACCGGGGCATTCTATGGCCTTACTAACGGCCATCCCTGAGCTATCAACTAAAAAGGAAGCAAAGATGGTAAGCTGCGGTTTCAAGTTTGCAGAGTGGTACGGTGATGGCTCTTTTAAAATGCTGGTAGAAAACATGGTAAACCCCTCAGATGAAAGGGTCTATCAGGTTTTAGATACCATTTTTGGTGAAGTAGCCCTCCTTTTTCCAGGAAAATACATCCATGCAGGAGGGGATGAATGTTACCATGGTTTTTGGAAAGAAAATCAGGAATGCCAACAATTTATGCAAAAAAATGGCTTAAAAAATGAAGAAGAACTGCAATCCTATTTTATGAAAAGAATCAATTCGATTATTCAATCCAAAGGAAAGAACATGATTGGATGGGACGAAATATTGTATGGTGGATTGGCTGAAGGGGCCGCTGTTATGAGTTGGAGAGGAACCAAGGGGGGTATTGAAGCTGCTTCAAAAGGTCATAAGGTTGTAATGTCTCCAACAACCCATGCCTATCTTGATTATACCCAGGGAGACCATGGCCTTGAATTTCCAATTTATGCCAACCTAACATTGAAGAAAAGTTATGAATTTGAAGTGGTTCCTGCTGGGGTAAACAACCAGTTTGTTTTAGGAGGTCAGGGAAATTTATGGACTGAACACATACCTACATTAACTCATGCATTTTATATGGCTTACCCTCGCGCCATGGCCCTTTCAGAGGTATTTTGGACAAAACAAGAAGATAAAAACTGGGTTGATTTTACATCTAGACTTGATGCTCATATCGGCCTATTTGAAGCCGAAGATATACCCATATGCAAATCACTTTATGATCCCATTGTCGAAGTTTCCAAAAAGGAAGGCATGCATCTGATTAGTATTAAAACAGAATATCCGGAAGGGGAGGTTCATTTTACTTTAGATAATACTTTTCCTCACTCCAGCTCTGCAATTGCCACATCCGGGACCATAGTACTTCCTGAGGGAGAATTATCTTGAGAGCTGCCGTTTTTAAAAATAAAAAGCAGCTGGGACGAACCTTATCACTAAGCAGAGAATCCCTTTTGAAAAGGGCAAAATAATATGTCAATAGCTTCCATAATACCTTCTCATAAACCATTCAGAAGATAACAGGGCTATTATTAAAAAAAACAACCACTTAAAGTGTATTAAAGTTTTGGAGTGGCTGGTTTGAAAAATGGTAGGTTTCAAATCAGGATTCCTGAGTATGTCGTCTGCCAACTTTTCAATTTGTTCTTTTGGATAAAGGGATCCGTTAAACTTCTTCGACAAGGCGGCCAAAACATCATGCCTCGCGGTCAAATCATAGGCTTCTAATTGAAGAGCTTCAACTGAAAACTTGCCATTAAATACCTGTGGCTGACCCTTTGTTGTGGTATTGGCCTGAAAAGTAAAATTGCCAGATGGCAATTGGCCTATGTCTAGGAGGTAATAATTGCCAGTTTTACTAAAGTTATATTTGTACTCCCTTTCTGTTTTCATCCCTTAATGACATAAAGACCTCAGGTTCATTAAACATTTCATAGGAATCATTGAATAACTGTGCATCGAATACAATATTTTCATTGTCCTTAAAGATCTGTTTGGGCAGATTTACTTTGAATTTGCGCTTGTCATCTTTTGCGGCCACCAACTGAACCATTTTGTTGACCAATTCCTGGCAAGCTTCGTTGCTTTGATAACTTGCAAACTCTTGCATTTTCCATTTCCAAACTCCCTCACCGCAGAGAACGCCCGTTTTTACACCGTTGTTTTCATGGAAGGCCAAAAGTGGGTATCGGGTAGGAATCTTTTTAATTTTTTGATGAAACAGGACCTGGCTGGTTGCTGATCCTTCATAGGTGCCGAATAAATTGACCAAAGGAGGAAATTTAACCACCTTGGCTTTCAAATCTTCACTTAGTGTAAACAAATCAAAGCCATTGGCCAGAGCTACTTCGGTGTCTTCATTGGACCTTGAATTACCTTTAATTTTTAGTACATCCTGCACTCCATTCAAACGGCTTTGATTAACCTGAGTACCGGCTACATAAATTACAGGAATCTTTTTTTTTTTATAATAGCCAATTCTGCCGACCAATCATGTTGGTCG
>JADKFC010000029.1 GCA_016717655.1 Saprospiraceae bacterium | reverse complement strand
AAAGAATCCGAAGGAGTTCTCCTTCTACAAAAAAACATCAAACATAATTATCCTCGACCCCCAGAGGAGTCGCATTATCTACAACCTAGGGGGCGGTGGTTTATTCGACCCCCCACAGGGTCGGGGACGCTTCCTCCTTTTTCTGGAACGTGGAATTCCAGGGAATTTGGCTGATCCATTGCCCCTGGCATTCCATCATCCCCGATGAGGTCTGTTATTTTTTGATCTTTTTTCAAACCAGGTATTCCTTCGGAATTTGTATTGCTCGTCTCACATGATCATTGTTCCTGCATTCTACACAACCCTGTTGGGGTCTTCTGTTTATTTTTGATCATTTTTTGGAACGTGGTATCTCTTCGGAATATAGATTCGGCAGACATCCATATGAGCTAACCACATCATCTTTTTTCTGTCCCTACACAATTAAAATTCTTTTGTAAAGAATCCGAAGGATTCTCATGTTACAAAAACATCGAACACAATTATCCTCGACCCCAAAGGGGTCGTATGTTTACCGTCTCTCCATCCCCTTCGCCACCCTAAACCCAAAACCATCGTTCCTCGTTTCACGGGGCGACTGATACCTGACCTCGGGCATAAAGATGCTGTATAAGACGGGCTCGCCCTTGTCATTGTGGGTTTCATAAAACCAGCTGAGACCCTTAGATATCTTATAGCTGCCATCGGGTGGACCCTGGGGGTTTTTTTTGCTTACCAGACTGTCTTTTTCAGGGTTGTACCAGTCCCATACCCATTCGCTAACATTACCTGTCATGTCATAGAGGCCTAGTTCGTTGGGTTTGAGCCTACCTACTGCATGAAAGGTACTATCTGCATTTTCTGCTACCCAGCCAACTTCTGTGGCTATGTTGCTCCCGCTGTATTGATAACCTTTGGATTGTCTGCCTCCTTTGGCTGCATATTCCCATTCGGCTTCGGTGGGTAGTCTGCCGCCTGCCCATTTGGCAAAATCATTGGCTTCATCCCAGGTGGCAAGCATGGGATTGTCTTCTTGCCATTGATAATAAATCTTTTGACCGTAGGCGTTTTCTATGGGAGGTTCTGGCATCTTCCTTCCGGTAAGGGCACAGAAGGCTTTAAATTGTTTGACCGTGATTTCATACTTGCTGATATAAAAGGGGTCAATTTCTACAAAACGGTGGGGGCTGGTAAATCCTCTTACAGTATCGCCTTTCGGACTGATTATGATTTGATTTTTGCCCTGCTCAAAACTGCCACCTTCAACAAAAATCCATTCTATTGATTTCTCAGGGGATTGACAAGAAGATAGAAAAAATAAGCCAACGAATAAAATTAAAATGCCCTTTATTAAGATAGAAAACATAAAAATGAAGTTTATTAAATAAAGAAGACGTTTTTGCATAACGTCTTCTTTATTTTAACATTTACATAATAAATTTATCTAACACCCACTCCACATCTTAGCGGCATAGATTACAGATCCTTGTTGTACCAACTTCCAAATCAACAAGTCTTCAGTACCCGGCTTGGCAAATATGTTTTCCCAGTTATAGCCATGGTCGTTGGAAATGCCAATGCCCTGGCTGTTGCTGGATATTAATGTCTTACCATTTTGTACTACCTGATACAACCTCTCAACCTGCAGCAGACCTTTGTTGATGGGCGTCCACGATTTACCTTGGTCTGATGACATAAAGGCAGTTTCGGTTATCGGTTCTGATTCATCTTTGTTGACCATATCTGTATTGGGTTTGATGGCATAGATTTTATCAGCGGTAACACAGAGTGCATAATTACCTACCTTGTCTTTGAGTGTGTTGGTCCAGCTTTCTCCGTAATTGTTGGATACCCATACACCAGTGGGTGTTGAGGCCACAGCTGTGGCAGCCCGGTGCGTCATATTAGATGCCCACTTGTCTGATAGCACATTCATCCAAGGACCATCTTTACCCGTCTTTTTAAATATACCTCCCTCTGTGCCCACCAGGGTGCTGCCATTTTCCAGCTCAATGATGTTGTAAATTCTGTTGTCGGGCAGGTCTGTATGAACGGCTTGCCAGGTGCCGGATGCTGTTTTTTGAAAGAGACCCGATTCATTGATCGATACATAAGGGCCGTCCTTACCTTCGAATATCCCTAAAAAGTAGTTAGGCTGGTACGAGCTATCTCCTTCCATCATGCCACTTATCATAGATCCACCAATGTTTTCTTTTTGCCACACCCCTCCTGATGATAAACGATAAAGATGGTTCAATCCCACGGCAACATAAGTTTCTTTGTCAGTTGCCAGGATGTGTCTGATGTCCTTAACGGATGGCAGTCCTTTGCTGAGATCGATCCAGGTCTTACCTCCATCTGGTGAAGTCATAATGACGTTTGTGACCACCGGCTCACCAGCCTTGCAGGATGTTACAGGCCTTGAATCCCCTCCTATCATGTGAATAAAAACAGCTACAAGCGAAACAAAAAATACATTCATGTGTGATTTTATTTTTTTTTGTTAATCAATGGCCCAAAAGTATTCGAAAAAGGTTCTGCACCAACTTTTTATGTGTAAAAGCATGTAAAAGCTTTGTAAAATAATATGATCTACCTGTTAATCAAACGTTTATACTATCATTTTGTCCTCCAACTTCTAGTCGATAACCTATGCCGTGGACAGCTACGATTTGTACCGTAGCATCTTCTTTGAGCATTTTGCGAAGCCGGGAAACAAACATATCGACACTTCTTCCTACCAATACCCCTTCATCAGCCCATACTTTTTCGATAATAGTGCTGCGCTCCAGGACCTGGTTGGCATGGGTCACAAAAAGGTGCAACAACTTAGCTTCCCGGTAGGTAAGATTGTGCACAGCATCGAGATGTATTAGCTTTTGCCCGGTAAAATCGAGCAGAAAGGCGCCAAATTGCAATAAGGGTTCTCTGTCGGCAGCTACCATTTCTACCGGGATGGTGGGAGGCATTGTCCTTTTATTGGTTTGCCGCTTTTGAAAACGGGTCCATAAAAAATAGGCAAAAGGTGTTAGCAAGGCCCATAAATACTGATATGGCGATGATAAAGAGGCCTGTCCCTTCTGAAAACTAACCTCGATGTATTGACAATTGTTGTTGGTTTCTCTTTCCTGGCAAGGAACCTCCTTATTGACCAAATAGTCGTTGAGGTTGTAACCCGCCTGAATTTTGTGGTCATTACACCTGATCACAGCCACATCATAGTTGCGCTCGATGCCATGCTGCATAAAGGAACTGTGTAGGATCTCAGGTAAATCTTTGTATGCAAAATGGTGATCCAATTGAAGCCTCCAAACCCCTTTTTTCACCTCTTCCACCGGTGGAATGACGGTGGTGGTGTCACCATCTGCCTTCAATAAGAGGTGGCCGGTGCGACGCAGGGCTAGGTTGATCTTTTCAGCCTTTAGCTCGGTTCCAGGGTTTTTGAGTGAACCTACATATTGCATAGAAAAGAGGGCAGCTGCCAACAGACCGAGGTAAATGAGGAGTGTTTTGATGATTTCCAATGAATAATGATCTGATTTTTGAAATAAGTTACCCTTTTGCCTTCCTTTTTCACGGCAAATGACGAGCACCTGTTAAGGATCCATTTAAAAGGGCATCTTACCTAAACTTAAATCTACTATGAAAAGCTGAAAAGTTAGGTGAAAACTTTGTAAAAGAATGTAAAAGCGGATTCAAGCTGCTGGTTTTCAATGGAAATCAAACAATGTTTAGGGGGCTATTGTAACTACTGATCATACCTCAATCCATTGATGTAGATCTCCCCTCCCAGTTCTTTTACATCATAGTTGAGCCATCCTTTGGCTGTCTTTTTCCAGGTTTCCCGATGTTTTTGTGTGGTCAGGACTGTATCGGTATTTATGCCATCCGGTCGGAACATCATCCGTTTCCACCTTTGTGAGGTAAATACAATGGCACTGTCGCCCATCAATTGAAGGCTGTCAACCCAAAACTGGTTGCTAAGGGTAGTATCAATGATGGCCCAGTCTCTGAGCACATAGGCCTTTTGCTTTTCACGGGTAATAAGCTCCCCCCTTCTCATCATAAATAACAAAGTCTTCGGGTATTTGGTCCATATACAGTTCAATGTCTTTACTATTGACTGCCTTTATACATTTATTGAGTTGTTCCTGTATTTCGGCTTTTACCTGATCAGCATTTTGTTGTTGATTACAAGCAAAAAGGAAAAGGAACAAAAGAAATGGAATTTTCAAAGCTTTCATAAAAATGGAATTTGTACTTTCTGTAATAATTTAGTTTAAATTAAATGTCTTGAACTTAACATTGGGTTTTTAATCCATTTGTTGTCATACAAATTACAATTGTGGTGAAAATTAAAATCAATCCATTGGATGGCCAGGTTGTCAGACATATTGATTAATAATATTTTCAAATAATTCTTGTTTGCCACTTATTGGTTCAATGGGACCCTGGCTTTTGGCAAGGTTGCATAAGTCTTCCATGTTGAGTTTCCCCGCTTCAAATTCGGCGCCGGGCCCTTCATCAAATGATTCATATCTCTGAGTTCTCCTTTTTTATAGTCTGAGTCCTGCAAAATGGCATCGGCTGCCATCAATGCACGAGCAAATGTATCCATGCCTCCAATGTGGGCCAAAAACAGGTCTTCTACATCCGTAGAGTTTCTTCTGATCTTTGCATCAAAATTGATACCTCCTCCCCGAAAGCCTCCTGCTTCCAGGATGACAAGCATGGCTTCAGTTAGTTCAGGCACATTGTTGGGAAACTGGTCGGTGTCCCAGCCATTTTGATAATCACCTCTGTTGGCATCGATACTTCCCCAGCGCTCCTGCATCGGCTGCTACCTGAAGTTCATGTTGAAAAGTATGTTGGGCGAGAGTTGCATGATTTACTTCAATGTTGAGTTTAAAATCGTCCATCAGGTCATAGGTCCTTAAAAAATTGAGACAGGTAGCGGCATCAAAATCATACTGGTGTTTAGACGGTTCCATGGGCTTGGGTTCCAAATAAAACCATCCCTTAAACCCATTGGCTCGGGCATAATCTCTGGCGTTTCTGAGAAATAGAGCCATGTGGTCCTGCTCTCTTTTCATCTGGGTGTTGAGCAGGCTCATATAACCTTCTCTACCTCCCCAAAATACATAGTTCTCCCCACCGAGTTCGATCGTAACATCGAGGGCATTTTTTACCTGCCACGAGGCATGGGCTACTACTTTAAAATCAGGATTTGTGGCCGCACCATTCATGTATCGGGGATGTGAAAACAAATTCGCTGTTCCCCAAAGCAGTTTGATCCCACTTTCTGACTGTTTCTCTTTTAGGTATTGAGTAATAAACTTTAACCGGCTCTCGCTTTCCTCCATAGTCATACCTTCTTCTACAAGGTCAAAGTCGTGAAAACAGTAAAACCCAATATCCATCTTTGTCATAAATTCAAAAGCAGCATCCGCCTTTGCCTTTGCTACTTCAAGAGCATCGCCTGCCCTGGTCCATGGCATGTCGCGCGTGGCAGCACCAAAAGGATCTGATCCTGTGCCACAGAAGCTATGCCAGTAAGCCACGGCAAATCTAAAATGCTCTGCCATGGTTTTACCTCCTACTACTTTTGATTTATCGTAATATTTAAAAGCCAGTGGGTTTTTAGAATTCCGACCTTCATAAACTACCTTTCCTATTCCTTTGAAATATTCTTCTCTGCCTTTTACAATCATTGCTGAATAGATATTTGATTAGTTAATTCTTTTTTCCAATGAAGATAAGTTTCTTCTGCAAAAACATTGTTGCGCGGGTAAAAACTTCGAATCGATTTTAGATCTTCATTTAATGTTGAAATTTCAGCTACAAGACCTGCACCCAAAGCAGCACCCTTGGCAGCTCCAATGGCCCCTGTAGTTTCATATACCTGTATTTCAATACCTGAAACATCCGATAGGGTCTGGGAAAAAACAGCGGATTGAAAAAGATTGTCATTGCCGACCTTCAACTTTTGAGGTTTCACCCCTAACTCATCTAAAATTTCAATTCCATAGACAAAAGCAAAGGCAATGCCTTCAAGCCCGGCCCGAAGTATTTGTATCTTGTTATGTCGATTAAAATCTAATCCTTTGATTCCTGCATTTACCACCTTGTTGCCCAGCATTCTCTCTGCTCCATTGCCGAAGGGGAAAAAAATAATGCCATCGGAGTGAACCTGAGAGGCAAGAATTTCAAGGTCTTTGTAATGTTGGTCATTAAAAAATTGGTTGCGCAACCAGTTGTACAAAATTCCAGTGCCATTGATACATAGTAAAGTACCATAAGAGGGTCGGTCTTTATCATGATTTACGTGGGCAAAGGTATTGACGCGATTGAAGACATCGTAAGTTGCCTTATTACTAACCGTGTATATAACTCCCGAAGTACCACCTGTTCCCGCCGCTTCTCCATCAGATATTACACCCAATGAAAAAGCATTGTTGGGTTGATCCCCCGCCCTGTAAGATATAGGTGTACCGGTTGGAATGCCGGTCCATTCTTCAAATGATACATTGGTAGTTGCCAGGATATCAAAACTGCCTCCCAACTTTGGAAAAACAGCATCATTTATGCCCAAGGCAGCCAATACTTCACGGGATATACCATGTTGGTTAAAGTCAAAAAATATGCCTTCTGACATACCGGTGAAAGTACTGGTCATTTGCCCACTCATGCAGAAAGTAATATAGTCGCCTGGAAGCATAATTTTGTCAACATTAGCAAAAACATCCGGCTCATGGTCCATTACCCATTTTAGCTTTGACGCGGTAAAGTTTCCGGGTAGGTTGTAGAGCGAATTTTTGATGATGTCTTCCTCTAAACCGGCTTCAATCGTTTT
>JADKFC010000028.1 GCA_016717655.1 Saprospiraceae bacterium | reverse complement strand
TGGCATATTCAAACAGGGTGGTGTTTTGATTCAATCTAAAGTCAAAATAATTGAACTTTGGTGGTTCGGTAAATATATTGCCCCATATGTAACCGATACCATGGTTAGGCGTTACACAAAAATCAAATATTGAAAATGGAGGTGTATATAGGTGCTTAAAAGTTCTGGAGGAAGGGTAAAACCGGAAAAATGAGTTTTGCAACTGGATAATGGTGTCAAATGGATTCACTACTACCCCTCCAATGTCTTCGTTTAACTGATAGCTGGGTTTCAGTGTATCGTAGGGAAAAATTCTAATGGCATTGAGGGTAATGATACAAATTTCATCCCCCAAATCGAGGGTAAGTAAATGAACAAAATCATCATCATACTTATGGCCGATGACTGTTGAGTTTAAGGTATGGCCACTTTCAAAACAATAGTTTTTCTCTTCTTCCTTACGGCAACTAAAGAAGAGGCAGAAAATAAGGAGACAGGGTAAGGCAAATTTTAACAATTTGAATTTTTCTTAATTATGGAGTAAATATAATCTGTGGCGTTTCATAATTGTGACCATTATGACAAATATAATACAATTTATTTTTAAATCTGAATAGGGAAATGTGAAAGGCGGATGAGCGTCAATTTCTTAAAATATTACAAGAGAATGAACTGAAAAAAGCAGGTGTTTCTTTATCTCAGTTAAAAATCCATTCAATTTTCAAGGTTTTGATCTAAGAAGCTGGCATTTTATAAAAAAAGGAGAACTCCTTGGTCAATAGTACAAAGTTTTATGAGTAACCTGATTAAATGGTGGATGGTCAAAAGAAGGAAATGATCATCCTCCTACCACCATTTTAAATCCTATACGTGGAATATTTTCTATGACCACAGTATTGTCTACAGAAAGGTATTTTCTGATCCTTGATATAAACACATCAAGGCTTCTACCCAGGAAGTAGTCGTCCTGGCCCCAAAGCGCAACAAGGATGTCTTCGCGTCGAAGCAATTTGCCCTGGTTTTTTAAAAAAAAGGTAAGGAGGTCAGCTTCTCTCTGGGTAAGTCTAATTTCTTCACCGGCGGCGGAAAGGATGAGATTTGAACAGTCGTATGTGCAATTACCAAAGTAGTAGACATCGGTACTTTTAGAACTTCCTTCTTGCTCAACTTGTTTGCGTTTAAGGAAGATACCCACTTTTAGCAGCAGCTCTTCTATACTGAAGGGTTTGAAGAGATAGTCATCACCTCCAATGTTGAGGGCCTCAAGCTTGTCTTCGAGTTGAATGCGAGCCGAAATAAAGATAATGGGTATTTGCATGTTTTTGTTGCGTATGGCCTTGGCAATGGTAAAGCCATCGATATTGGGTAGCATCACGTCGAGTACACAGAGGTCGTATTCGTTTTTATTAAAGGCCACCAGGGCTTCATCTCCCTGCGAAAAGTGGTGCACTTCGTGGCCTGCCATCTGCAGGCAGTCTTTCACTACAAAGGACAGGTTTAAATCGTCTTCAACATAAAATATTCTGGACATACATTAGACTGATTGAAAAGGAATATAAATATAAAAAGAAGTTCCATTACCGGGGACCGAAGCAACGGTAATTTTCCATCGATGGGCGTCGATGATCTTTTTCACATAAAACAGGCCGAGTCCAAAACCTTTGACGTTGTGCACCCTGCCGGTAGGTATGCGGTAAAACTTGTGGAAGATTTTTCTGAGATTCTTTTTGTCGATGCCGTAGCCGTTGTCTCGCACCTCGATCACTATATTTTTGTTTTCGTTGTGGGTAACAATATTGACCTCAACAGGATCACCGCCATATTTGATGGCATTGTCGGTGAGATTAAAAAGGATGTTGGTCAGGTGGACTCTATCGCCCCAAACGATGTGGTTGACTGCATTCAGTGCAATGTGGAGGCGGCCAGTTCCATTTTCATTGAGGGTATGAATAAATTGTTGTTCGATGTCTGCAATGATTTCGTGAATGTCGATACTTTCCTTTTTTAATTGGAAATGTCCCTTTTCGATCTTGGCAATGTTGAGTACTTTTTCTACCTGTTCATTGAGTCGTTTGGTTTCCACTCCGATGATCCGGGAGTAAGCCAGTAGTCTTTCGGGGTTTTTGGTTATTTCAGGATCTGAGATGACTTGTTGGATGATGGAGATGGTAGCTATCGGGGTTTTAAATTCATGGGTCATGTTGTTGATAAAATCCTTCTGTACCTGGGTGATAGATCTTTGGCGAAATACAACAAACAAGGCATAGATAAAAAACAAGACCGCCAGCATGAGAATCACAGAAGTTACAACCCACATGGGCACATTGTGCATTGACACGATGGAATAGTGTGGAAAACTCACACTAAAATAATAATCAAAGCCTTCAAATTTGGGCAGGTGTTGGAGCTGAGATTTCGGCTGAATGTTTTTGCGCTGGATGTAATTGCAGTAAACCAGCTCTTTGGAAAAACAGCTGTAAATACCATATTCCACATCTTGCTGGATGTTGAAGTATTCAAAGGTAGATGCAATATAGTAATCAAGCATTTTTGCATCGATGTCGCTATTGACCTGCACCACGTAATGTGTTGAATTGATTTTTTTAACCGGGTTTTTGTACTCGTAGGTGGTTTTGTTTTGTTTGGCAATTTTTTCCGCCACCGCTCTCAAAGCAATTTGTACCGTTTGTTCAAACTGCTGATCGCTGATATGGAGGGCCTCTTTGACCCAAAATACCTGTACCACAACAATGGCCAGTATGGCAATAGCACCAAAAGAAGCCAGTAATATGATGTGTTTGTTTCTCATGTTATAACAGCGAAAATATAACATACACTCGCTTTATTAACACTTCTTGAAAACCTTAACAAGTGAATAACACTAATAATAAGCCTGGTTAACAGCCATCGGCATCCCCACAAGATACCTTTGCTTTGGGAAGCAGCTGCCCATATTTTCTAATTCTTAAATTTCTCAACATGAAAAAATCATTTGTATTTGTTTTGTTCCAATTTGTTTTTTGGATGAGCCTGCATGCTCAGGATCAGTCTGCCAGCGGTCTTGTATTTTCAACTACCAGCATTAATTATGGTACCATTAAGAAGGGGGCGGAGCCGCTCAGAAGGGTTGAGTTTGTCAATCAAGGCAAAGACAAAATGTTTATCACCGACGCCAAAGGCAGCTGCGGCTGCACGGTAGCAGAATTTCCCAAAGATGTAATTTTACCAGGAGAAAAGAGCTACATCGATGTGCGGTATGATACCAAGAGAACCGGTAAATTCAGCAAAGTAGTAACCGTAGTGGCCAGTGACGGCTCCAAACACCTCATTACTGTGGTGGGTGAGGTGCTGGAAGGCTAATAACAACTTAAGTCCGGGATCAAAGGGTCCCGGATCTTTTGTTTTTAAGGGTCTTGTAAATCAATATCACAAAGCTAAGGTCGCACAGAACCAGCCCTAAAAACTCCCTGACCAGTTCTACCACCGGCGTCTCTGCCTTCATCGTACCGGTAATAGAAGGCGTTCCTGAAGACAGCCAATCTGAAAAGTCGCCTGCATAGAAACTGGTCCAAATCAGAAATAAAATCAATGAGGCCATGAGCACCCATTTTTGACGATAAAGAGAGGGTAGGGCAATACAAAAGGCCACCCAGAGATAGGCCACACCCCAAATCAAGCCATCGGGATCGTTGTATTGTACCAAAGCAAAAAGCAGAAAAAGGAAGGCGGTAAAATATCTCAAACCAAATAAAATTTTGCCATTAAGTCAATTAATTTCCAAATTTAATATTATTCGGGAAAGCAACGAATAAATAAAACTGTTCTATATTCACGCACTAAAACGAAAGGAATGCAGAACAGAAGGATTCTTTGGATGGTTTTATTTGTTTTCTATGGCTTTTGCTTAAAGGCCCAGGAATATAAATCAGGGGTCACCAAAAACTACTTTATTCAAAATGTATGGCTTACTACCAGTCCTGGTACGGAGGCGGTATTGACCTCTGTAAAGGTACGAGATGGCATAATTGAAGAGATCGGACCTGGCATTAAGCCGGGCTTTGACTACAAAATCATAAAGGCAGACAGTCAGTACGTCTATGCCGGATTTATTGATGCCATGTCGCATACCGGCATCAAAAAAGAGGAAGACAAAAAAGAGACTCCAAAGCTACCTAGCAGGGGTCTTGCCAACTATGAACAATCGGGCATTACACCGCAAAACAATGCCCTGGCCAACATCAAGCCGAAGGATAGTTCAATTTCAGATTTAAGAAAATCCGGCTTTGTCTTGTCTCATGTTTTTCCCAGGGGAAGGATGATAGCCGGAAATTCTACCCTAATAGCCCTCAATGACGCAGAGCACGAAGATAAGCTGGTGGTAAAAAACAATGTAGCCATGCAAGCTTCGTTTACACCGGCCAACGGGGCATCTCCCTCAACAGTCATTGGCGTGATTGCCCGGTTTAAAGAGTTTTATCAAAATACCGGACTGGCAATTGACAATGAAGCAAGATTTGCCAAACAGAATTTGGGACACAAAAAGCCGGAGTACGTAGAAGAATGGCAGGCAATGGCCCCAGTTTACAAAAAACTAATGCCCTTGTATTTTGTAACGCCTAAGTCGAAAGATGTATTCAGAGCGGTTGAGCTGCAAAAAGGCATGGGATTTCAGATGGTATTGGCAGATGTTCAGCATTTGCAACCGGCTATCGACAAGGTAAAGGCTGGTGGTTATGCGGTCTTACTCTCGCCACAGCTGCCTGAAGAACAAAAAGAAGAGAAAAAAGAAAAGGGCGAGAAAAAAGAAGGACAGGCAAATGCCGATGCAGGTAGGGAAGAAGCAGGTAAAGCCAATGAAAGGACCGAAGAAGAAAAGGGCCTGGAAAAGCGGAAAAAAGAAAAATGGCAAGAGTACCTGGCCCAGGCTGCTTTGCTCGAAAAAAACAATATTTCCTTCGCATTTTCTATGGCCAATGCCAAGCCTGCAGACTTCCTTAAAAGCATCAGAGCAATGAAGAAAGCAGGACTGAGTGAAAAAGCGGCCCTTAGTGCCCTGACTACAACACCTGCCTCCATGTTGCAAATTGCTGGTCAGTATGGTACCCTTGAAAAAGGTAAGTCGGCCAGCATGGTATTTTTCGATAAAGCAGTATGGGATGAAAAGGCCATTATAAAACAAGTAATGGTAGATGGTCAAATGTATGTCAATGAGGAAAAACCCAAGTCCGAAGGAAAGCCAGGTGATGGTTTGAAACTGGAAGGAGAATGGAGTTATACCGTTGATGTTCAGGGTCAGGTAGAGACCGGCCGGTTTAAGTTTGTCAAAGAAGGCAAGGGATATTCCGGCACCAGTACCAGCGATGCCAACGAATCGACTCCCATGGAAGACCTGATCATTGATGGAAATAAGGTGACTTTTAAATTGATGATCAATTCAGGGCAACCTACCCCGGTAACGGTTGAGCTTACTTTTACCAACGACAGTTATACAGGAAACGCTACGATCGGCGAAGCAGGGAGCTTTGTTGTTAAAGGTAGTAAAACCAATGGACCTAAATAATATACACGAATATGATAAAGGCAATAAATTTTATTTGGATTATCTTATTGACCCTGCCGCTGTGTGTGGCACAAAAGGGCGATGTATTGATCAAAGGAGGAACGGTGTTGACCATTTCACAAGGAGTCAAAGAAAAAACCGATGTATTGGTGCTGAATGGAAAAATAGCGGGCATCGGTAAAAATCTGCAGGGTCCAATTGGAATAAAATCCATTGATGCAACAGGACTGTATGTAATGCCGGGCATCATTGATGCCCACTCTCACATAGCCATCGATGCTGTGAATGAAGCAAGTCATCCGGTAACGGCTGAGGTCAATGTTGGAGAAGCCATCGACCCCTTTGACATAGCCGTGTACAGAGCCCTTGCCGGAGGAGTCACCATATCGCATGCTATGCACGGATCGGCCAATGCCATAGGAGGTCAGTGCCAGACCATCAAACACAGGTACGGCAATATGGATCCTGAAACCTATAAAATGGAAGGGGCGCCCCGAACCATCAAATTTGCCCTGGGTGAAAACCCCATCAGGGTGCATGGAGAGGGTCAGGGCATTGTACCCAGGACCCGTATGGGAGTAGAGCAGGTATTCCGTTCAGCTTTCTCAGAGGCCAGGGTTTATAGAAAAAGCCAAAACGATTTTAAAAGTGGCTTACTAGCCATGGCGCCCGCCTACAACTTAAGGATGGAAACGCTGGCAGACATCCTGGATGGTAAAATTTTAATCCATTGCCATTCCTATCGTGCTGATGAAATTTTGATGCTGATGAATGTATTAAAAGATTTTGGTGTCAAAAAGATTTGTTTTCAACACGTCAATGAGGGATTCAAGGTAGCTCCTGAACTGGCAGCCTTTGGGGCCAGTGCTTCTGTATTTGCAGACTGGTGGGCCTATAAGTTTGAAGTTTATTATTCTACCGCTTACAATGCCGCCATCCTGACTAAAAATGGTGTGGTAACCTCTATCAATTCTGATTCAGATGAGTTGATCCGCCATCTTTACCATGAGGCAGCCAAGACCCAAAAGTACGGGGGACTTACCGATGATGAGGCGCTAAAATTGATAACGCTCAATCCGGCCATTCAATTGGGTATTGATACAAGGGTGGGCTCTCTTGAACCAGGTAAAGACGGTGATATAGCCATATTTGAAGGACATCCACTTTCTGTCTATGCCATACCACAATACACCCTTGTTGATGGTAAGGTGGTTTTTGATCGAAAAAACGACCCGGCAGATATGCGACTGGATGTTGATCCCGATGAGAAATTTGATTTCAAATTTTACGAAAGGGTGGCAGAAAGGGATAAATGTATGCAAGACGTTACCGAAACCTTGTTTTTTGGACAACAATACCACAACGCCTTACACGGGCATTAATAGAAAACACAATAGAAAATAGAGATGAAACAAATATATGCGTTTATCATATTAATTTTGACCACCGGGCAGCTGAGTGCTCAGATGGTAGCCAAAAGTGAAGCAGGTCCTTTTTTATTGCGCAATGCCACCATACATACCATAACCAGTGGGGATTTTACAGGTGACCTGTACATAAAGGATGATAAAATTGTGCAATTGGGTGTCAACCTTAGGCCTGATGGCAAATACACTACCATTGATTGTAGTGGGAAACACATTTACCCTGGCATGATTGATGCGGGTACGCAGCTTGGTTTATCAGAGATTGGGTCTATTTCAGTGACCAACGACTTCAATGAAGTAGGCGATCTTGTGCCTCAGATGCAGGCTCTTACGGCTGTAAATCCCAATGCGGTAACAATACCTGTAACCAGGACCAATGGCATCACTACAGCCCTTGTTGCTCCGAAAGGGGGCAGGTTTCCGGGTACCGCTGCTGTGATTGATTTACATGGCTATACACCGGAGCAAATGAATGCCGGTTTTGAGGGAGTGGTGATGAATTTTCCATCATCAGGCAGAAGGGGTAGATGGGATAGGAGAAGTGATGAAGACATCAAAAAAGACAGTGAGAAAGCCTTGAAAAAATTGGATGAAATCTGGGCCGACGCTGTCTTATATGCGAAGATAGATTCTGCTGCCAGCAGTCAGAAAACTCAAATTGCTAGCTATCAGCCGGAGATGGAGGCTTTAAAAAATGTTGTCAATAAAAAGACCCTGTTGTTGGTAGAGGTGAATAAAAGCTCAGACATTCTATTGGCCATTGACTGGATCAAAAAGACAGGGGTAAAGGCAGTATTGACCGGAGTATCAGAAGGATATAGGGTTGCTCCAAAAATTGCAGAAGCCGGTTTGGCCGTGATCACAGGTCCGGTGTTGGATACTCCCAGAAGAGAATACGACAAGTATGACGCCCCGTATACCAACGCAGCCGTTATGTTTAAAGCCGGTATCAAGGTAGCCATCCGCACTGATGAAGCTGAAAATGTAAGAAACCTGCCCTTTAATGCCGGATTTGCTGCTGCCTATGGCTTGGGTAAGGAAGAGGCATTAAGGGCCATTACCATTGTTCCTGCTGAAATCCTGGGCATGGCAGATCGTTATGGCAGCATTGAGCCTGGCAAGGTGGCCAATCTATTGATTTGTAATGGTGATCCTCTGGAAACCAAAACAATCATTGATCACCTTTTTATTCGGGGCTGGAAAATCCCAATGGAAAATAGGCACACCTTATTGTACGATGAATTTCTGAAAAGGAGTCCAGGATTAAAATAAGAAGTATCGTTTATTCTGCCTTGATTACTTTTTTAAGGGAGGTTCCATTTTCTCCACTCACTTTTACCAGATACACACCCGGGGTTAACTGGGCTGTGGTAATGGTGACCGTATTGTATGACTGACCGATGCGCTGAGGGCTTGTAACCTGTCTGCCCATCAGATCCTCCAAAACAACGGTACCATTTCCGGCACATTTTCCAGAGATGTTGACATAAACCTGGTCTGTAAAAGGGTTGGGGAAGGCGCTTATGGTGGTGCACTCTACTTCATTTTCCGTTTGACTTAGAACTTCAACATCTACCTTCATTTCAGCGAAGCCATAGCAAGGGCCTCCATAATTATCGAGGGCTGTCAACAGGATGTAGCGGGCAGGAATTTTTTCCAGATCAGGGCCGTCTATTCCTTCATAAATGGGACTTCCGGATGCCATGGGCAGGTCAAAAACCTTCCATTCGGTCCAGTCAACGCCATCAAGAGAGACATCAAGGGCAAAACTTCTCACCCCATTGTTGAGGGCATCGGCTTCGTTGTGGTTCCAAAACTTACTTTGACCCAAGGCATATTTATAGCCCAGACTGTACATGATCCAATGACCCTTGCCACGTGTAGGATTGGGTGAAGCACTTGCCTGACAAGAAAGCCAGCCATCATTCCAATTGGTATTGTGTTGGTCCATAAAACACTGGGCTCCGGCAGAAGCCAGATAAACAACACAAAGCATAAGCAGGTATATTTTTTTCATTGTTTTGATTCTAAATGTTTAAGAAACCAAGTGGTGACTGACTGCCCGGAGTATAAAAATTAGACAGATTGGGAAATACACTGGTAAGATCTGATGGGTTGACCCCAAACCAAAGTCCAAGCTCTGCAAAGTAGAGATCGCTAGCAGTAGTAGGGATGAGTACGCCACCTCCAATATCGAGGTTGGAGTCTAATGTTAGAGTTGGGTAATCGCCATAAAATCGATTGCCATTGACCGCACCACCCATGGCAAAAACATTGCCTCCCCAGGCATGATCGGTACCATTGCCGTTGGAGGTCAGGGTTCTGCCAAATTCAGACATAGAAAACGTGGTTACTTCATTGAGCATATCGATTTCCTGAAGAACATTGTGAAATTCGAAGATGGCATTGTCCACTTCAGACAACAGGTATCGCTGGTTTTCCAGCAACTCGTCGTGGTTGTCCCAGCCGCCATAATCTATAAAAAAGATCTGTTTTTTAAAGCCTAGTTTTTCTCTCGCAGCAATTATTTTGGCAATCATCTTAAAACTACCAGAAAGATAGCTGTCTGAAAATTCGGTAGTAAACTCCGGTACCGCATCGAGTGCATTCTGAAATTCGAGGCTCGATTCTAGTGATTGTTTGAAAACACCTGCGTAGGTATCTTTAAATGGGTCGTTGTAGGAGCGTGCCATCATATCATCAATAGCCTTAGACCTCCATGGGCTTGGTTCGTACATTTCTCCATATCCTGTGAGGCCGGTAACACCATAGTTGCTCACGGTAAATTCAACATTGCCATTGCTGCTCTGAAAAGTATTGGTACCATTGAAAGAAATATTCATGGATACTTTTTGATTGGGATTGCTGTCAAGCAGCAGATCTGAAATTCTGCCTGCCCATCCCTTTATCTGTCTTTCTGAGGGAATGGCGGTCTGCCATTGGTTGGACTGATCAGAATGAGAAAACAAGCCCAGGGGTAGGGGCACATCTTCATTGAAGAAGGCCTCTTTGGTTGTGGGTGCACGCAGGGTACCTATGTTATTAACAAAACAAAGTTTGCCCTGATCAAAAAGACTTCTCAGATTGGCCATAGCCGGATGGAAGCCATATTCAATGCCCGAGATGTTGAGCGGACTCACCGGTATTATGTCGTCTTGCAAAAGTGCAAGGTTTGAACGGGTATTGACATAATCCTGGTATTCGGTTCCACTGCGGGGTACTACCATGTTGAAAGAATCGGCCCCACCACCTAAGTAAAGGCAGACAAGGGCTTTGTAATCTCCACTTCCCCCTGCAGCAGCAAAAGTGCCAAGGTTTCGAAGGTTGAATAGAGAAGTACCTGTGGTAGACAGGCCGGCACTGACCACAGCTGCCATTTTCAGAAAATCTCTCCTGTTGAATTTATTGACAACCATTGGTTTTATTTTTTAATCATGTAATCTGGACTAATAAAGGTAAGGTAGAGCACCATGTTGATTTTTTCACGGGCCCCCCATAAGGTGGGAATGAATTCCTTGATGGCCTCCTTTATCGTTTGTCGAGTTTCAGCCGACATGGTGCCGTTGGTAAGCAAAAGATCTACCTGGTTGATGAGATCTTCATCACCATGGGCTTTTTCGAAAAAGGCAGAGGCATTGGTAGGGCTGTAAAAATTACCGTTTTCCCAATTGTTGACCGCATTTTCGTAGTAGGTCCAGCCGAAGACAATGTTGGGGTATTCAAGCGCGGTTAATGTATTCAAAAGCTGAAACTCTGGAGCGTTGAGATTGCTGTCGTGCAATGCCCCTGTTGGTTGATGGTCGGGCAAATAAAAGTTAAAAACAGAGGGAGAAGACAACGGATGTTGTAATAAGTAGTTTTCGATGTCATAGCCATGATTTAAAAAATAACCGGAAGGAACGTCAATACCGATGGCTCTGTAAAGATGTGTTAGACGCAAAACAGGCTCCATCATTTTCCCAAATTCGGGGTCGGTTAATCCATCGCAAGACCTGGCTTCCGGATCGAGGAGGATGGCTTTTACTACAGCTGCTAAATTTCCTTTCACGCCTTTTCCATCGTTTTTCCATACCTGAACTACCCGATAGATGTAGTCACGACTCGGATTGGACGTGACCAATCGCTGGATTAACTGGCGAACCACAAAGGGAGCGGTGTTGGGGTGATCAAACAAAATCTGGATGGCATCGTCGATGTCTTGCATGCCGGTTTGACCATCGGGTATAACATAATCACCAACAATGGCCTTCTCGCCTGGCTGGTGCCATTCTTCGTACATGATCATAGGAACGGTGAGATCTGAGCCGTATAAGCCTTGGCCAAAGAAAGGGTCGTTCATGCCTTCGAGGCTGGCTCCAATGCCCAGTCCGGTAAATACCTTGGCCAATTCTGCAATGTGGGTATTGTTGTAGGTAGGTATATCGTTGCCCAATGAGTCTTTTCTGCGACTGCCATCTTCATTGAGTTCATATAAACCGATGGTAAACAACTGCATGATTTCTCTGGCAAAATTTTGATCGGGATGGATATTTTCTTCGGGTATTTCTCTTGGATTGTTTAAGTGACTGAGGTAAGAGCCCATGCATGGGTGGAGTGTCATATCTTTGAGCAAATCACGATAGTTGCCAAAGGCGTGATGGATTAACATATCATAGTAAGATGCCATGCCTCTGGCGTGTCCACCTATGTCAGCATCATCAGAGATAACGAGGATCTGGCTGAGTGCAAAGGCCATTCTTTGGCGCAGTTGATCTTTGCCATATACCGCATTGTTCCACCATGAATATCTCAAATGTTGCCAACCCGGATTGGGAGAGATGTTTTCAGGATCTTCACCCTGGGCTAGGTAAAAATCGTACAAAACCTGAGCGAGGCTGTCTGTAAGGGCAAGGTAAGCACTTTTGGGCAGCACCAGTTGGCTATCAATCCACGCTTCCGGGGTGGATGAGGCCAGTTGCTCTATTTCAACCTGGTTTCCTCCAAAAGTCGCCATGTTAAGGAACCTGGAGGCTTCCACTTTTTTTCCATCGAGACCTTGTCCGTTGATAGTATTTTGAGGAATGGCAGATTTAGAAAAATAGTTTTTTGAATGGGCGCTACTCGAGCTTACAGTAATATTTCTTGTGTGACCAGCACCAATGTAATCTGTATAGGGTTGGGCATGACACAATAAAGTAAAGCATCCAAGTGCGAGAGTAAGGAGAGATTTGATCATAAGCTTGCAGAATGATTAATACTAAGATACTAAAAAAGGTGGATTTGCTTATTGTAAATACGCAATCCACCTAAATTCACCTAATGCTATGAAAAAAAATATTTATGACTTTATTTATGACCCTGAGACTCCTTTCCCATCAAAACAAAATATTATTTTGAAAGAGTTAAGAACGAACCCTGGCATGAAATTTTATTTTGTTTATTTAACAGGAACAGGTAAAAACGGGGAAACCCCAGGTTCTCCCCGTTATGCGACCCAATGACAAAAGACACTTAAAATGGTGCTTCAGCTGTTTGGGGAGTGGTAGTGATTTTGAGGAATTCGTTGACTACCACTTCGGTGATTTGTTTAGAATTTCCATCTTTGTCGGTATAGGTTCTGTTGCTCAGCGTGCCATGGATGGCAACTTTGGCGCCTTTGGTCAGGGCTTTTGCCATCATTTCTGCATTTTTTCCCCAGGCTACCAGGTTGTGCCAGCTGGTATTATTGACCCACTCGCCCTTGGTATTTTTATAACCTTCAGAAGTGGCTATGGAAACAGCGGCTCTTTTGCTGCCGGAATCGTATTGGGTTAGTTGAACTTCTTTGCCCAGGTTTCCAATCAGGTGTACAGAATTTTTTAAAATGTTCATCGCATAAAAATTAAATGGTTAACAAAAATGATTTTCCGAAAAGTCGGATAGGGCAAAATTGTTGGGGTTATTTTCCCGGAAGCGTAAAACAAAGGTGTATAGACGTTTTTAAACGAGTATAATTGTTTACTAAATGCTTAATCCACAGCAATCCCGGTACGAGTTATGGCCTGAAACTCATTTCAATTTAGCAATAAATCCAGTAATGGCGGGCATCTCTGCTGTTGTAACAAAAAAATGGACAAGGTAGGTTGGGAAAAAATTGAGAAAAATCGACAAAGATGTAAAAAGTCAAACAAAAGTAAAAAATACTTAATTTTAGGAAAAAATGGAACCGGATAGAAAGGATTGAAGCCATTGTATGTCCCAAATTGGGAAGGAAAAATTGGTTTTGAGTTTTGTAATTGACCTTTAAGACGTGGTTCATTTTTTTATTTGATTTCATTTTCACAACCATTTTCATTCAGGAAGCTCATCCTCAGTGCGGGTAAAACTTACCTCATAGCCATTTTGATTCTATGGAGTTTCGCCGCCACAAAAGCGCAAGGCCGAATAGAAAAAAGCCAATTCGACTTCTTGCGCAGTACACCTGAGGCTGAAGGTGTATCCTCAGAAGGTATCATTCAATTTATGGATGCAGTTGAAGCCGGGAGAAATGAATTTCACAGCTTTGTAATCCTGCGCCACGGCAAAATTATATCAGAAGGATGGTGGAGTCCCTATGGGAAAGATCTAAGGCATGTGATGTTTTCAGTCAGTAAAAGTTTTACCTCTATGGGTGTGGGCATTGCCATTGCAGAAAAAAAACTCAAACTGAATGACAAGGTATATACCTTTTTTCCGGAGTCGATGCCGGATACGCTCAGTGCCTACATGAAAGAAATGACAGTAAAAGACTTGCTTAAAATGGCAACCGGCATGAATACAGATCCGATCTTTGGTGCCAGGGCTGCCCAAGACTGGCCTAAATCCTTTTTGTCTTCACCGGTTGAAAACAAGCCAGGTTCGGTGTTTAAGTATAACAACATGGCCACGTTTATGCTATCGGCCATTGTGCAAAAAGCTACCGGAGAGAAGCTGGCGGCTTATTTGAAGCCAAGATTATTTGATCCCCTGGGCATCACCAATTATAGCTGGGATGAGACGCCTGAGGGCTATACTTTTGGTGCCATAGGTCTAAAGCTCCCTCCAATTGACATGGCAAAGTTTGGACAACTTCTGTTGCAAAAAGGAACGTGGCAGGGCCAACAACTGGTGCCATCTGCCTGGGTGGAGGCTGCTACCTCCTTTCAGATTCAGGGCAATGCTCCTGAGAACCCCACACCGAGAGAATTCAACGACTGGGAGCAGGGCTATGGCTACCAGTTTTGGAGGGGCAGGAAGAACTCTTACAGGGCAGATGGACTGGGTGGTCAGTTCATCATTGTATTGCCGGAAAAAGATGCTGTTGTGGTTTTGACAGCGGCTGCCATCAATACACAAAAAGAACTGGACCTCGTATGGAATCATTTGGTACCGGCCATGCTTGACAAGGAGCTTCCGGAAAACAAGCGGGCACAGGCTGAATTGAATAACAGAATTGCAGGGCTCTCTGCCCCACGACCAGTACAAATGGCTCCGGATCTGGCAAAAAGGATATCCGGGAAGACCATCCAGATTGCACAAAATGAAGTCGGTATCACCAGCTTAACCCTACACTTTGATGGCAGAGACAATATGAAGTTAGAATTATTTCATGGCGCTGAAAAGTCCAAAATAAAAGCGGATTTAGGCGATTGGAACCTGAGTCAAACCAAACTAAAATCCCTGGCCAGCCCGCCGATCGTCAGTCCGGGAGGACTGATCAAGGTGGCATCTATATATGATTGGTATAATGAGAGCAGTCTTTCTATTTCATTGCGATTTGTGGAAGAGAGCATAAGAGAAGAAAACCTTATCCTCCGCTTTGAGGAGGTGGGCAGCGAAATAAAGGTAAATATTGAACACAAAAACTATGTTGAATTTTTGGGTGTACAGTCTAGAAAATTGGAGGGGAAAATATCTTTGATCGATTGATGCGTAACAATGGAAGTTGGCATAAAATTCTTGTTATGGTCAGTATTATATTAGGTTTTTAGAAATTGGTCCTTAATTATTTTTTGAAGATTTTTACAGACGTATGTTTTTAAATAGTATATGATAAAATTTTAAAATTAAAAGTATAATGAGAGTCTTTGCTGGTTTAGTATTCAGCATTCTATTTTAAATTTGGTCAATGCTGAAACCTTTTATTGTTGGTCTTTGTCTGGTTTAAATATGCGGGAACAAGCTACTGTCAATGGAAAAATAATAGACAAGATTCCCTATGGCCAAAAAGTTGAAATTCCATCAATGGATCAGGACTTTAACTCCTATCATGAAGATTCTTTTCTGCCAGGTATAAATGAGGATGGGAGTTCTGATGTAAAAATTACCGGGTATTGGTTTAAAGTAGATTATAATGGCAAGTCCGGCTACGTTTTTAGTGGTTATTTGTCGCGATTCCCGGCATTTATAATGCAGAAAACTACTGACAATGGACTTTGTGAATCATCTGAGGAATACCTGAACAGAAATTTTAAAGTATTAAATGTCATAGCAAAAGCGGAGGATTCAACCGGCTACGGTATACAGTATAAAACAACAATGTACGAGCCAGGCATCATGATTATTGACAATAGCGAAGAGAAGGGTATAGCCATGACCTTTGTTTTTGCCAATATGACCATGAATGAAGCGTTGCTTTTTGTAAAATTTAATTTTCAACTTTTTGAAGTGAAAAATCCGGATGATCGCAGTAAACTCGAAAGTGGTATGCATTTCTATGGTCAATCAGTTTCCTATGATAAATATGAAATTAACTTTCCGGCTCCTGATGGTAAAATCACCATTTTGCAACTCGGGATTACCATCCTTATTACCTACTATGGAAGCTGTTAAATCATGACCGTCAGGGCAATTAACCTACATGTGACTTGTATTTTTCGTCTAGAAGAATAAATTGAAACATAAAATTACGACAATTGACCTATCTTTGATACTATCAAATGATACTATCAAAATGTCAAAACCTCACTCCGAAATTTCAACGGCTACAGCCAGTCGCGACTTAAAAAATGGAGTTGAAAAAGGACTCATAGAAAAATATGGAGAGAAAAATCTCACATTATATCGAAGACGAGGGATCATAGATACGTAACATTTCACTTTGAAACAACCCCGCCTTCCCTCTCCAAGACTAAAAACCCACCCCACTAAGTCTAAGATGGATCAGTCAGAGCCAAAATTGTGATTTGGGCTCAATATATAGAAAGACTCATTTGAAAACGATGACAAAATTTTGCTATTTTTGGAATGACCAACGCCTCAAGCTACCATACATGAAACACCTCTTTTTGGCCCTATTTTTATGGATATTTCTCCCTTCTGGCAAAACACAGGACAATTACCTCATCGGTTATCAAAACGAGGTGTCGGGCAATAAATTTACCTATCATTCGCCTTTCTCCAATTCAGAATTAAGCCTGTTGTCAAGGGCACATAAGGATTTTGAGCCCATCGTATGGAAGACACAGGTGGTACCCAAAGATTACAAAGGAGAAAGTGTTTCTTTTGTTTGGGTCTATGGCATTGATGTTACACCTACCCCTCAGGCCTTTGACTTCTATGTAAACGATATGAAATTGGGGACCTTCCATAGCCCTGTGACCAACGACATCGGCACCTGGTCTATGAAAGGAAACAATGGCACCCAACTAACATTCAACAAAACCATGATCGACAAACACGGCGATCAAATGGGTTTTGCTGTACTCACTCTGCCTATCAATACTGTTAAAAAGGGAGAGTCGTTACAAATCAAGGTCGATGCAGTTGACAACGAAAGTCCCATCTGGTACATGACCTTCAAACTACCATTAAAACAGGAGATCAAAGTCAATCAGCTGGCAGTGGTGACCAAAAAAAACAATGAACGCAATCACACCGTACGATTCAACATCATCCACCTGGGAGATCCTGTAGAGGCGTCTCTATCTGCGGCCAATCAAAAGAAAAAAACAAGGCTGGTGCCTGGGTTGAATGAAGTTGATTTTAATATTAAGGCCGTAGAAAAGCCAACTGAATTTAAAGCAAAGGTAGAGATCGTGGGTCGACCGACATCATACCACTCTTTTATACTGGCACCTATCAAAGAGTGGACCATCAATCTGGTGCAACACAGTCACACCGACATTGGATATACCCGATCTCAAACTGAAATTCTTGCGGAACACCTGCGTTTTATTGACTATGCCCTCGACTATTGCGACCAGACCGATCACTACTCTGACGATGCCCGATTTCGTTGGACCTGCGAGGCATCGTGGACGGTTAGAGAATATCTCAAGGCACGGCCCAAAGAGCAGATCGACCGATTGCTCAAACGCATCAAAGAGGGCAGGATTGAGGTGACGGGAATGTTCTTTAATTTTTCTGAGATTGTGGATGAAACGGCGCTGGCCATTCAAACCCAGACGTTAAAATACTTCAAAGACCAGGGCATAGATGTCACCGCTGCCATGCAAAATGATGTCAATGGCATTGGCTGGTGCATGGTAGATTTGTACCACAATACCGGTGTAAAATACCTCACCATGGGCCAGCACGGTCACCGTGCACAAATCCCTTTTGATAAGCCCACTGCTTTTTGGTGGGAGTCGCCAGCAGGCAATCGATTATTGGCATACAGGAGCGAGCATTATATGCATGGCAATGCCCTAAGTCTTACCTCTGGCAACATCGATGTGTTCAGGGCCAATTTATCAGAATACCTCAAGTCCTTGGAACAGAAGAACTATCCCTTTGACCGCACCGCCTTTCAGTTTTCGGGTTATGTCACAGACAACTCACCCCCTTCTATCACGGCCTGCGACATTGTTAAGGAGTGGAATGAAAAATACGAGTGGCCCAAACTCAGGATTTCTCTGGCCAGTGAGTTTATGGTTTTTCTGGAAAAAAATGAAAATGATCACCTCGCTATTCAAAAAGTAGCCTGGCCTGATTGGTGGACCGATGGTTTTGGTTCAGCCATGAATGAAACCAAGGCAGCCAGGGTCACCCAGGCTGAAATGATCAGCAATACCGGCCTCCTTTCTATGGCACGGATGATGGGCGCCAATATCCCCTCACAAATCCTGACCGACGTCCAGGACTGTTATGACAACCTACTCTTTTACGATGAACACACCCTTGGTGCTGATGAGAGCATTACCAATCCCTTGTCAGAAAACACCGTAATTCAATGGGGACAAAAATCTGCCTATGTGTGGACAGCCGTTAAGCAGTCTGGGCTGCTGCGGGAAAAGGCACTGGGATATCTCCAGCCCTTTATTGATAAATCAGAAGTACCTACCATCGCTGTGTTTAACACCCTCAATTGGCAGCGTTCCGGTTTGATAAACGTGTATATTGATCACGATATATTACCCCTGGATAAAGAATTTAAAATCATCGATGACAAAGGCAGAAACTTACCTGCCCACCTGATTAAAAGCAGAAACGACGGCAGCTACTGGTCGGTATGGGTACAAGAGATTCCACCATTGGGATTTGTTAAGCTTCGTGTGGAGGTAGACAGGAGTGTCACGAGGACATTGAACAAAGCACCAGAGGTGAATACTCTAGAAAACCAATTCTATAAGATTGAACTTGACACGAAAAAGGGAGCCATCACCAGTATCTATGACAAAGAGCTTCATCTCGAATTGGTCGACCCGCAGAGTGACATGCTCTTAGGCAGCGTGATCTATGAAGAATTGGAAAATCGGCACACCATGGAACGCCTCACCAATGCCAACAGAGATACCACCTATGTACCATTGGTAAAACAGTTGACCTCTCTGAGTCAAATTGAAGTTTCAGAAGTAATCCCGGATATCATCTGGAATAGCATTAGAATTCGCGGCCTGCTCGACCGATGTTCGGATGAGCGTGGCGTAGAAATAGAGGTTCGCCTCTATCACCATGAAAAGAAAATTGAATTGTTGTACAAGACCCACAAACTAAAGGTTACCACACCGGAAGGCCTTTACGTTGCCTTTCCCTTTAAGATGAGTGATGCCGATCAATTGGCATTTGAAGTGCAGGGAGGCACCGTGCGTCCGGGCTACAATCAATTGGAAGGCACGGCATCCGATTGGAACACCATCCAAAATTTTGCTGTAGTTAAAAACCAAAATGCCCAGATCATTTTCAACAGTAAGAGCACACCCCTGGTCCAGTTTGGGGATATCAACACCGGTCGGTTTTATTACAAACACAAGCCTGTTAAGTCGCACATCTATTCCTGGGTGCTCAATAACTACTGGACCACCAACTTCAAAGCCAACCAGGAAGGAGAGATGAATTGGAATTATGTGATCACCTCCACCCCCAATACCACCAACACCGCTGCTACCCGTTTTGGCTGGGAGAACACCATCCCCCTGGCGGCCCGAGTCATCCCTGCCGGTGCAGAAAAGAGCAAGACCCTGTCCCGTTCCCTCATCGACCTCGACCTACCCAATGTCTTATTGGTAGACAGCCAGCTTGCCCCGGATGGCAAATCCGTCATCCTCCACCTTAGAGAAACCGAAGGCGACCACGCCATTTTGGACGTAGCGAGATTAAAACAACAAACCGGAGCCACCACCATCAGCGAGGTGAATGTTTTGGGTGAGGAGATCAAATTATTAGAGAGGCCGTTGTTGATGGAGCATTATGAGACGAAGTTTATTAGGGTAGGTTTTAGGGGATTGAGTAGCATAAAGTTTTAAACCTGGGTAGTATATAATAAAAAGTTTGTGATAAGTCTTCTGAAAATATCGAAAGAATGTCAACATTTTAGATACCGTTTTGTATTATAAACTCACGAAAAATAATTTAGAAAGTTGAATTGAACAACAAAGTGTATTAAATTAAATTATGGTATTGAACAAGGAATTAGGATATATGCTATGTATAATTAGTAGATTTTCGAAAAATTAAAATTTTTCGGAATCAAATAGAAAGAGTAAATTTGGGGGAAAGTGAAACTTTTTAAAGTCGGGCTGAATATAAGATAATCTTAAAATTAATTTAAAGTTAATGTAGTCATTTCACATTGCAAAAAAGAGAACGGATTTAAAAGATGAAGGTGTATCATTTTAAGTACATAGAAAACATTTAGATGTCATTATGTTTGGATTATTGAAATGGTATGATGAAGTAAAAGGTTTTGGTGTTATCGTATCATCACACGCCGAAAAGGAGGAAGTTTTTTACATTCTACAATGTGGAAAGATAAAACAGCATTTCTTCATTAAATTCTATCCCCTTAGTATTTGAAAATTCAGTTCAAAGAAACAAAATTTGTGCAGCCAATTGCAAATATTTTAATTATAATAGCATTGAACAGTGGAGAGAATTATTAGGACTTCATGGTGATGGTGATCAATTAAAAATTGACGATAAGGAATACAATTTGATAGAATTAGTATTTTCCAAATTTACCAGAACAATTTGATATTTCCAATTATAGAGAACGAACTAAAAAGTTTGTTGAATCGTTTTCCGATATTGAGCTATTTAGTAAAAACCATTACCTAAATAAAATTGCAAATGGAGACAAAGACAGCAAATTAAAGAACATTATTTGTGTTATTATTAAAGGTAGAATTATACTATTAAGTCCTGAAGTACAAATTGAACATTTTAAAAATCAAAGTATACGAGAATTTATACCATCAAAGGAAACGTTTGTTTCATGTTTAAATTTAATTGATGATAAAATTATAAGCAATATTAAAGATTCAGAAACTTTAAATGCTTTAATTTTTAAAATGATCTCAAAGCTGGAAGAGAAATTTGATTTTCAGTTGTATTGCAAATTTGACACCTATTTAAGTTTGCTTGAGTCGGGAGATTATAAAAATGCTGTGCTAGAAAATTGAATGGTGAAAGTGCAGTTTTATACAAGCAGTTTATTTTAGATCAATTAATAGAAATATTATATTCTAAGTATGACAATATATTAAAAGAATTAAATTAATTTCATTATTAAATCAAAACCCAAAATTTTTTTTCCTGAAATTTTGGAGCAACATAAATTTGATTTTGGAGAAATAATTTCTATGCACGCTAGTGCTGATTTAATATTTAATTTATTGGAAAGTAATTTAAATATAGATTTAAATAAATTTCTATTAAAGAATTACGAAAATATAGATGTAAAGTACTTAGAGATACTTTTCGCCAAAAAAATAACTTATGGATTAGAAAAGAAGATTTTTGATATTCAGCTGCAAAAGGAGAATTATGAATTTGTGTTGACATTTTCCAAGCCACTATTTCCTGATTTACACAATTATTATGACACAATCATTGCCAGAAAAGTTGATCCAGTTTTATATTTCGAACTGTGGAAAATGGATATGCCAGCTTGGTACCGACTGAATATTTTAATGTTTATTTTGATTCACAAGTTGAGAAATATACTGAAATTGATACTTGGATACAAAGAGGAGTATTGCAAATAAATGAGATTTCTGAAATACTATATAATAGAATTTTAAATATTAGTGAGATTAGAAATCGTACTGACTTTATACTAAATTATACTCTATTCAGAAGTTTATACAGTTAAATAGTAATAATATTTCAGTGATACAAAGTTTAGAAGATGGTTTTAGTAAATTAATATTATGGCATTTAGGATATTCTGATTATTTCGATTTAGAGTTGTTGAAGTTTAAATTCATTTATTTTCAACCCGAAGAGCAAGTTTATATTTTTAAACGTTTATTTTATCTCAAGCATACTAATCAACTAGAATTTTCATTTAATGAATTGGATAAAATTGTTAGGGCAGATATTGATATTTATTTAGATAATGAACAATTCAAGAATGATTATGTATTAGATATTTCAACTCATGTTATTCTAGAGGCAATAAATAATTATATAGAAAAGCGCAATTTCTTTTTTGAAAGTGAATTAATACGAGTTGATTTAAAAAACAACAGCAACAAAAAGTTCAAGATTGAAAATTATTTTGAGAAATGTTTGGGTCGAATGACTGCAGAATGGGATTGGAAGACAGAAGGTAAAATTAGAAAAATTAGATATCCTGAAAATCCGATCTATTCTATTGGGGTATAGAAATTCCTTTAGGTGTTTTAAAAGATGAGGAAAACAGGTATGGTCAGTATACTTATTTTGAAAAAAATTCGAATTTTGATTTTTTGTTAAAAGAGGTGAAAAAATTGCCAGGTGCAAAATGGAATCCCCATTAAAGATCTGGGGTGTTTTATCAAAATATGAAAGCGAAGTATATCTTTTCGCGAAAAAGAACCGATTTTTTATTGAATTTGAAGATAAAAGGCATTATAGTAATAACATTCATTTAGTTAAATATTCAAGAAATGATAAAAGGGGAAATCCAAATATACCTGTAGGTATAAATATTGTGAAGGCAGGAAAGCAAATAAATTTGACACAAGATTAAAGAAGGAATTCTGGTGGTGTGTAAATGAATCTTGCTTTCAAAATGAAGAAGTTGACCATTTAGGATGTGATTTTGAAAACAATTGCGGTTCAGTTAAGAAGGTATGGGAGCATTACACATTATTGGATATATTGAATATTCTAAATATCAATACGGATGAATACAAAAACAGTCCCATTGATTTTGTTCCCAAAGGTCATTATTATAAATTTGTTGGACATATAAATGCCTTTAATCGTTTATTGGAAAAATTATACTGTGAGGATTGTGGAGAATTATTATACCCCACTCAAACATCTCATTTTGCATTATTTCGTGATGTCCATTTTCATTGCGAAAATATTGAGTGTAGAATGCATAATCATGATATATATTTAAGTCATTGTTTAAACGGAGAGTGTGCAAATATTGTGGATAGTCGAATTTCTAAAAAGTGTAGTTTGAAACTGCATATTTGTGATCTTTGTGGCACATGTTGTTCTGTAGAAATGTTTAAAAGAAGATTAGAGAATCTGGAGAATGTTGGAGGGTATATACACAATGAGTTAATTAAGAACGTTAAGAAAAAAAATGGCCACCTTGAGAGAGCAGAATATTACTGTTATAAATGTGGAATAAAGATGAAAGAATATTATGGAATACTTTTAGATGCGATAATTGCCATTTTACTTTTGACTTTAGTAAATTCAAATGGTTAGAGAAAAAATGGACAAGAGGCCAGTAAAAATTATGATAATTTTATATCTAATGAAACCGATGACATTATTGTGGATGATGATTGATAATCAATGCTGTTAGAGATTTAATACTTATTTTATTAATGATGGCTAATATTTAAAAATTTAAGTTAGTATTTGTCATATTTGAGAATAGTTATTAATATTAATTACAATATGTAATCTGCTGTTAAGTTTGCATTTTTTTTGACAGATCTAGATTTTATATTTTAACCTTATTTAAATAGTAAGGTCGTCAGTATAGGGATTATTCAGGGAATGATTTTTTTATTCTTATTTAATATCATGGAAACCAAGGATTGAAAATTTAGCAATATTTGAATAATTATTTTAAGTTCAATAGGTTGCATATAGAAAGGCGAGGACTCAGATTAAATGCCATTCTTCTCAGTAAAATCTATTAGTTAAAAGATACAGTATATTGAATCAAATAATGAACCGATCTTTCTTTGATATAAAAATATTGGCAAAGGGAGTTTATTTGCATTCAGTTCAGTATACAATGCTTAGATCTTTTATTAAATTTGTATTAGCGGAATTTATATATAATCTACCTATAATTTTGAAATTATTTAATAAGTAATTACGCAATTTAGTGAAAATAAATACAGACTTAAATATCCTCGGCGGGCTTCCTGATTGGAACCTGATCAATGTTTTCCTGGGAGACAGCATTGGCTCTTTGAGCAAAGAGACGGGTGCCCATAGCTATACTGCCATCAAAACGTTTAAATCTACAAACGCTTTGAAAAAGCCATTTCTGACACAGTATTGAAATTTCATAATTCGGAGGTGGGAACACTTATCCGGAATATGCTTACTAGTGAGAACATTACCAACGATAGCCTGTTGATGTTATTCTGGAATGCGTCTTTCAATAATGATCTATTCAACTATCTAAATTCTAATGTTTATTTTCCATATTTTTATAGTGGTCGTATTTCAATTAGAAATGATGAAGTTGTGGCCTGCTTAAAAGATTTGAGTGAACGAGAACTTCAATTAAAAGAATGGGCAGATTATACACTTGGCAAGGTGGCTTCCAAGTATCTCACCCTTCTTAAGAAGTTAAATCTTATGGAAGGAGTTTTGCATAAGACAATTCTGCATCCATACCTCAGCGATAAGATGTTTATACTTTACGTCTACTGGCTTACCGCGATTGAATCCAAATCTAATTTATTGGAAAGCGAATGGTTAAAATATTCGTTTTCTGATAAAGCTGTCTTTATAGAGAGGTTGATGCAAAAGAAATTTGCTAAATACTTTCTGCTTAGCTACACAGGGGACAAACTGAAAATTGAAACAACAATGCCTTACGAAAAAATATATCATGCCATTAATTAATCCTCCACATATCATACTGGAAGCCAGAAGGCTTGTTGAATCTGATAGACGGTCGGAAATAAGACTGAATGCAAATGGTGGAAATTCGATTCTTATTATATGTGATCCCATGAGGGAGCCGGAATACATCGAGCATTTACAAGAACTTTTAACAACAGATAGTTTTTCAACCATTGACCTTAATCAATGCCTGATTGATTTTGTCACAAATCACAAAGCACAGTTGATTGAACTATATGATTTACTACAATCAGCAACACATGAAATTTTCAAAGCACCGGCCGGTGAAGACTCAAATGACCTGTTTGGAAATAATAACAAAAATACATGATGCCCTTCAACAAGATAAAGTACCTGTACTAATCAATACAGGGCATTGTGTGGTACCGGCATTCACAACATTCATATCATGGAAAATGAAACCGTAATGAAAGCTGCTCTGCCTCTCATCATATTATATCCTGCAACCATTGAGCCTGACAGGATAATGTTTCTTGGCAAGCATCCGGCATCAAAGTACCGTTGCATGATTATTCAATAAAAAGAAAGAACAAACATGCTTATAAAAAGACATTTTGACCATTGATTTAAGCGAAGACATTAAGAATGTAATCGACTTAGAAGATATTTCTGAAGCAGCCATTCAATCTGAAATTGAAAGCTATATTATTACTGATGGGCTTGCAAAAGAGTACAGCAACTTTGTTTCTATTTATACCTCAAATATTATAGAAACAGGAGTTTGGTTGTCTGGCTTTTATGGATCGGGTAAATCATACTTTGGCAAGTTGCTGGGTTACATGATGAGCAACAGGCTTATCAGTGGCACACCAGCAAGGGAAAGAATACTGCAACGGTTCACAGGAATAGATGATGAAGCGCTGGTAAAAAATTCCATTGCCAAATTGAATAGCATCAATTCCCGTGTGGTGTTTATGGACATAGCTAAACAAGACACTACAAAAGGGTTTGCGCTTGCCTTTTTTCGTAATTTTTTAAGATCACTTGAACTTCCTGAAAACGAACATGGCTATTTATTGTATTCATTGATGTGTAATGCATCCTATAGCAACCCAAACTATTTTGTTCAGGATAAATTAGGGAAACAATGGAGTGAATCTAAAATCAATGTTATTGCTTATAGTAAAATAATTAAGGAGCTATATTTACAATTAGAAAACTCTGAGTCAGACTATAATAATATTCTTACTACACTTAGAAAAGAAACAGAAACATTTAGTGCTGCAAAGCTTAGGAGAATTAAAAAATTATTTTCGATTTGTTAAAGATGAAAAAGTTGTCTTCCTGTTTGATGAAGCCAGTGAAGCGATCAATCAAAAAAAATTTACGCTACTCGATCTGGAAGGGTTGAGTGAATCACTTTCGTCATTGGGTGGCAAAGTTTGGACAATTGCCATTGCCCAGGAAAAACTGGATGATGTGATCAACAACTCAAATATAAGCAAAGCACAACTCACTAAAGTAACAGACCGTTTTAAAACGAAAATTCACCTGGAGGCTACTGAAGTAGATGTGATCATACGCAGCCGTTTATTGAAAAGAATGATGTCGCTGTAATGAAACTCAATGAGCATTATCAAAATCACTCCGGCAAAATTGCCGACCATAGCGGGCTTAATGGAGCTACTAAAACTGAAACGGTTGATTCATTTGTTACTTACTACCCATTCTATCAAAACCAATTTGGCTTACTGCAAAATTTCCTGTTTGGCAGACAAGGTTATGCCTCTACAAAGGTTGCTGCAAGGGGAATGATCATAACGACCTACGATATTCTTAAACATGAATACGTAGAACGAGAAAATATTTAATGTAGCAACTGGTTGGCAAATTGCTAAAGAGGCGCAGCCACAGCCTCCTGTAAGGTTGGTAAACCGTTTTTCTAATGCAGAAACCATATTAAGAAATGAGAAAATAGATTTACCAGGCCGTCATTTGTTAGAAACAATTCACTTTTTAACAGAAGCAGAAGTTGCTCCCACATCGTTAAGCAATATTGTAAAATCTTATATCAAAGCACCAGAAGACTTTCATGGTTCACAAGCTATAATCACCAAAGCTCTTGACGCATTGGTTGAACATAAAATATTGCTGCTATCAAACGGCACCTATCGCATTACTTCAGATATTGAGCAACGCTTATTGGATGAAATGAACCAATACCCGGTTCAGATCTTTAAGAAAAAGCAGCAAGTGATCGCAGCGTTCAAAAATGCTGCTTTCATCAAGGCATTGGGTAAAATAAATGATAACAGCACCCCTTATGATTTCTATATAACTTCTGATAATGATGATGAATTGACCAGTCCTGGATTAAAACAACTGAAGCTGAAAGTGAAAAGCCTATACAGTTACGGGGATGATAGAAGTGCAGATATAGAGCAGATAAAAACACAATTTCAAAATGATAAAGATGTAATATGGCTTGCACCCGACAACAGCCTAACAAGGAAATTGACAAATTGCGGACGAAATAGGACCGAATTAACACCTTGAAGAAAAATATCAAACCCCAATTCTGACGCAGGCATTATTGTTCGCAATTCAAGCTGGACGATCTACTGGCAAGGAAAACAGGCTTAAAGAGTTGGAGGCAATCATTGGGGAGAATCGCCATCTATCTGTATAATACAGCGCAGTTAGATAAAACAAATTGGCAAACAACCTTAAATGGCTTGCAAAGGCAGGTTATTCAGAATGTATACAGCCAACGCCTATCTGCTCATCGATGCCATTGCAGATCGTATTATTAGAGAAGGCAATAATCGACGCCTTACATCTTTTAGAGGCAAGGTGCAGGATTTTGATGCATACAAGGCATATTTATTGGAGAATCATCAAATGGCAGAACAGATCTTATTCAAATACGAAACAGTTTTGTTGATAGGTGCTA
>JADKFC010000027.1 GCA_016717655.1 Saprospiraceae bacterium | reverse complement strand
CAGAAAATGAGGTAATGGCTGTTTAAAAATTCTTTGTCCTCAAGACTTTCAACCAGGATATAAGCCCTGATTTTATCATCAGAAGGAATTTGAATAATGTTCTGAATGGCCTTGCCCAATGAAGTTTTGGTGGCCTCAGGAATGTCAAAAACCCTTAACCAGAAACATCGGCCCAACTCGGTGAAGACCAGCATGTGATTGTGGTTATAACCAATCAAAAGGTGCTCAACATAATCTTCATCTTTGGTTTTACTGCCACGTGAACCCCTTCCTCCCCTGCTTTGTTGCTTGTATTCCATCAATCGGGTACGTTTGATGTAGCCGGAGTGCGAAATGGTTATAGCAACATGTTCATTGGGAATCAAGTCTTCTATGCTGATTTCATCATCAGAATAGTTAATCGCGGTACGTCTGGCGTCACCAAAGCGGTCTTTGACATCAGCCAATTCTTTTCTGACAATGTCTTTTTGCATGTCCTCGCTGGCGAGAACTGCTTTATAGTGTTCAATTATTTTGATCAGTTCGTCATATTCTGCCTGAATTTTCTCAACTTCCAGACTGACCAGACGCTGGAGCCTCATTTCCAAAATGGCTTTCGCCTGGATTTCAGACAGCTCAAAATTGGCAATCAGGCCATCTTTGGCTTCATCGACAGTGGCGGAAGAACGAATGATGGCAATTACCTCATCAATGTGGGCAAGGGCGATCAACAAACCCGCCAGGATGTGGGCTCTTTCTTCGGCTTTGCGCAATTCATACCGGGTACGTCTGACAATTACTTCAATACGGAACTTGACAAACTCATCAATCATCTGGCGAATGTTGAGCAATCTGGGTCTGCCGTTAACCAGGGCAATGTTATTGACCCCGTAAGAAGTCTGAAGCGGTGTAAATTTATAGAGCTTGGAAAGGACCACAGAAGCCATGGCATCCTTTTTAACTTCCACCACAACCCTTAGACCATTACGGTCTGATTCATCTCTGATGGTGCTGATGCCGGTGATTTTTTCTTCTACCATCATCTCAGCAATCTTTTCTACCAAGCCTGCTTTATTGACCTGATAGGGAATTTCTGAAATGATGATGGTTTCCCTTCCTGAATTGTCGGATTCAATATGGGCCTTTCCTCTTACAACAACTCTACCTCTACCTGTGTGAAACGCTTCTTTGACGCCCGACATACCATAGATGATTCCTCCCGTAGGAAAGTCAGGCGCTTTGATAAAGGTGATAATTTCGTCGATGGATATTTCCGGGTTATTGATCGTAGCAATGATGCCATCAATCACCTCTGTCAGATTGTGAGGCAGCATATTGGTAGCCATACCTACAGCGATACCAGATGCCCCATTGATGATCAAATTGGGGATTTTTGAAGGCATTACGGTAGGTTCTTCCAGAGAGTCGTCAAAGTTATTGGCAAAATCAACGGTCTCTTTGTCCAGATCACCCAGGATCTCGTCTGCAATCCTTTCCAGCCTTGCTTCTGTATAACGCATTGCTGCCGGACTATCACCATCCATTGAGCCAAAGTTTCCTTGCCCATCAACCAGCTTATATCTCAAAGACCAGGGCTGCGCCATTCTGACCATGGTATCGTAGACAGAGCTATCACCGTGTGGGTGGTATTTACCCAATACTTCACCCACAATCCTGGCCGATTTTTTATGAGCCTTGTTGTACCCAACACCCAATTCCGACATTCCGTACAACACCCTTCGATGGACAGGTTTCAATCCATCCCTTACATTGCAACAATCACCGACATAGAATAATCTATGTAGGCTGTTTTCATCTCATCCTCGATGTTAATAGTTATAATTTTTTGATTATCTGACATTTATATATATAAATTGGGTTTTCATCGCTAAGGTGCAAAAATACATAAATAAAGCTAAAATTTCATAAAATCAGATGGATATATTTAAAAAAATATTATGAAAAAATTCATTATAATTAATTGTTTATCAACACATAACATATTACAGGTTAAAAATAATCAGCGCTATAGCAACCGGGGTTTCAAAAGCAGTTCAATTTGACTAATTTTGTCTTAGTACAGATATGCTTTCTATCCTTATACCCACATACAATAGGAGTGCTCTTGAACTCGTAAAAGAGCTGTTAAATCAAGCAGAGAGGCTTTCGATGCCATTTGAAATAATAGTTGCAGAGGATGGAAGTTCTGAAGAGTATGTCAAGGCAAATGCCTTATTAGGCAGTTTGACTGGTGTCAGGTACTTGATAAGGGAAAACAATGTTGGGCGATCCGCCATTCGCAATTTTTGGCAATGGAAGCTCAATCTGAGTACCTGTTATTTTTAGACTGTGATAGCGCTATACCAAATACTTCATTTCTGGATACTTATGCTTCACACATTGGCAAAGACCAGGTGGTTTATGGAGGTACAAGTTATATTTCACAGTATCATACGGCTGAAACCCGTTTACATTACCAGTTTGGAATAGAAAGAGAAGCCCTTTCAGCAGAAAAGAGGGCACAAAACCCGGGTTTAAACTTTAAAACCAACAATTTTTTAATCCAGCGAGCGCTATTAATGCGTTGGCCATTTGATGAAACAATCAAAGAATATGGATATGAAGATGTAGTTTTTGCCGAAAATTTATGTCAAAACGGGGTAACCATTGTACACATCCACAACCCTGTAATCCACGAAGGCCTGGATTCAAATGTCAGTTTTTTGACAAAAACGGCTGAAAGTGTAAGAAATCTTACAAAGCTGGTAAGGGAAGGCAAAATCAAAGAAACTAGGCTTACAAAGGTATATAGCATGCTAAGACCGATGTTTTTTGCCTTTGATGGACTTTTTAGGTTCTTAAAGCTCCCCGAAATGGTATATGAAGGGCTAAAAAGGGGAAAAGGAGGCAATCTGTTATTTTCGATGTGGAAACTGATGCTTTACCATCAGGAACAAAAAAGCCTGCCTAAAATTCGTTAATTTCAGACAGGCGGCTCCCATTACAAATAAAAATACAGTTTATCTTATCGGTTTGCTAGATTGATTGCAAACATAAAAATATTTTTCATTTTGAGGTAATAAGCAAACTAAAGTCATATCTCATTTATCAAATTCCATATTTCGTCTACCGTTTTCTGCTTCGGTACCAGGGTCAAAACTACATTTCCTGACGATTTATAGGATGTCTCACCTAAAAAATAGTTTCCATTTTGTTCAGAAAGTGTAATGACTTTTACAAAACCTCCCCTTGCAATGTCGTTAGAACAGAATTTACCATTTTTAAAACTAAGCCTTCTCACCATCTTTTCATTTGGCAGAACGGCTACAGCAATCGTATTTTTTGTCGCTAAAGTTGTCAGGTAAGTTGACACAAAGCTCGATGTTGTCGGATTTTGCCTTTGCCTGTCCGACCAAAAACTGACCAACTGATTTTAAGTTGGCTTTATACCCTATTCCAAAAATTGTACCATTCTCTGTATCCAGGTTCCAGCTTCCGGTAGAAATACCACCTAAATTAGCGCCATCATTGGGGCTTTCCCATATATTATTTTTCCAAAAATATAGTTTGGTGGTATTGATATCACTATTTTCAGCGTAAGGGATGTAGGCTGTCAAACCCTGACTTTGCTGGTTTAGAAACACCTCATTCTCTCCCTGTTTAAATTTAATTGAGAGGGTAAAAAAGGACTTAACATCTTCATTTGCGCTAGTCGTTTCTCTTCCATTCACGATAGAAGAACTAAACCTGGTGTCGACATGATATTCCAAGACGACCGAACCTTTTACATTTTTCCCATCGGCATACAATAAGACCGAAGCTGGAATTTCTAATACTACCTCATTAGGACCAACTACAAGATTTTTCTCCTCGGCATTGATGAGAGCAGAATTTTTATAACCGTTTAACAGATTCAGCAAATTTTCAACATTGCCCAGGTCTGAATTGGGTACAAACTCCTCGCTGTTTTTAAAACAAGCAGTTGAAGAAAAAATGATGGCAAAAAAGGTTAGGTATAAAAGACGCATATTTTACTTTAGATTTTATAACGAATTGCCGCAGCAACGTTTGCCAGAAAATAACTTTGATCAACAGGGTGAGTAACCTTGGTAATTGATCCGGGCATCCACCTGAAATTGGGCTCGATGGCCATTTGGACATTTTTCGTCAACTGATAGTTGATTCCCAAGCCACCATAAAAGCTCAAGCCAATGTTGTTTTTATAAATTTCCGCCTCTTCCAGCTTCACTAATTTGTTGCTATAAGGGTCCAGAATTTTACCTGATTGCACCAGGCTAAGATTAACCAATGGTCCTACAATTAAGCTATAAGAGAGTCTTCTCTTACCAGGAATGGTGTACTGCACCAAAAGAGGAATATCGTAGAGGGCAATTTTATTGTAATGTGTTACTGTATTGGTACCAGGGATTTCAACATTTTCAGTTGTTTTGATAGAGTCTATGATGTTGAATTGATCATCATAAATGTACTTGACAGTGGTAATGGTCTGAATCTGAACAGAATTGGGGTCGGTATATGAAAATTTCTCGTTGATATTTGAATAATTGAAACCGGTTTTAAAAGCCAAACCATTGTTCCAACCCATTCCTATCCTAAAGCCGGCAGAGTAAGAAAGATAGGGACTTTCGGTTTTTTCTCTGAGTGCTCTATAACCTGATCCTTCAGCATTTTTCTCCTGGAGCGATTTGATCGCATAATCGTTTGAAAAGTAGAGCTCAAAAAAGGTAACATTGTCTTTTCTGACAAAGCTGGGGCATTGCAAGGCAGAATGTTTTTTCATTGATGAATTGATTTCTTCAATGACATCACTTTGATCGGTGCCAAATACCCTTAAAAAAGAAGGTATATTGGTGGTATTGATGCGTTCTCCTCTTCTTGTCAGTCTTTGAGCGCCATTGATTTCATCTGCTTCGGCAAAAATAGATGGGAAACTGCCGGTAGGTGTTTCGTTTGGATTGATTCGTGTTGCACCATCAGCAGCAGCATTGGCATTATATTTATCAGCAAGATTGTTGATATTTGTTTTGGCCGTCTTATTTGGGTGAGAAGGATTAGATTTAGACCCATTTCCTTCCAAAGTAGGGCCAGCCTCAACTTTAGCATTATTGGCAATTGGTTGAGATTCTGTTGACAGAAACCCATTGTTATTGAGGTTTTGGCTATTTTCAGCTTCTCCTTGCATTGCCAATGGATCGTTGTCTGAGATCTGAGTTTTGGTTGACTCCGGTTGATCATTTGTACTACTACCCCACCATTGGCTTCCTGCCCACAAACCTAGTCCTGATATCGCAAATAAGAGCACCATGAAATAGAGCCAAACCGGATAGGTTTTTCTCTTCTTTTCGGGCAAATTTTGCTGAATGCGCTGCCACATATCTGAGGGATATGAGGCTTCCGCTTTATGCATTTTACTCCTAATGATTTTATCAAATTCCTTCATATAGCCACTTTGTACAATTCTACAATTTTTTCCTGTAATAACTTTCTTGCTTTTACCAGCTGAGATCTTGAAGTGCTTTCTTCAATGCCAAGCATTTCTCCTATTTCTTTATGGTTATAACCCTCAATAACAAAGAGATTAAACACCGTTTTATATCCCATTGGCAGAAGGTTGAGTAACGATAATATCTCAGCCTCACTCAACTTAGACACCGCATCGGCCTCATCCCCTGATCTTGAGATGTGATCTTCTGTAATATCTTCAAAATAATGCTGTTTTTTTGTAATTTGTTTGAGCGCGGTATTGACAAATACTTTTCTGATCCAGGCATCAAAAGAGCCCGAACTTTCAAAACTTTCCAGGTAAGTAAATACCCTGATAAATCCTTCTTGTAAGATGTCCTCAGCCTCTTCCTGAGATTTGGCATACCTTTTACAAACAGCCATCATTTTACCGGCATAGCTGTGAAACAACCTTTCCTGGGCTCTTGCATCCCCCTGGATGGAACCTTGGATAAGTTGAATAAGATTTGGACTATCCGGCATCAATGGCGACATTACAATTGCACCTCTTTATACCTAAGACACCCATTTCAAACAATACGCTGCCTGAGGGGTACTTCATACAAGGGTAATATTTAAATTTTAATCTAATCGAGTAATTCTTGATTTTAATTTATTAGATCAGCCTGATAGATAAATAAAAATTAATTGGTATCTCCGTCATCCTGAGGCAGGTCTACCGGAGGTACATCTTTTGGAGCAGTTGATTCTGTTGCTGGTTTTTCTTCAGAAAAAGCATTGTACTTTCCTTCAGCAAATTTTTCAGCTTTAGAGAAAAAATCATCTTTTTTCACCTCCAAGCATGGAAGTCCTGGTGGTTAAGTCTGTATCTGCAAAGTCTTTTAGGCTTGGCAGCGTCTTCTGCCTCAGATCGAACCGCCTTTTCCTTTAGTTCCTCAAACTTTTCCTCAAGGTTATGGGCTGCTTCTTTCGCTTTTTCTAACATTTCATCCTTTGCTGCCATCACCTTTTCACCAATGGTTTCAGAGAGGGTTTTTGCTTTTTCTGCGAGTTCTCCACCCTCTTCCATTACTTTGGCCCCTACCTCTTCTGTAAAAGACTTTGCCTTGTCTACAAACTCTTCGCCTGTGTCAATCACTTTTTCTCCTACTTTTTCGGTAAAGTCAAGTGCTTTTTTAACATTTTCGTTTTGTGATAACTGGTCCATGCCTTTCTCCATTTTTTCACCCAAATCATTGGCTGCTTCTACGGTTTTATCCATCAAGCTATCTGCCAAATCCATGGCCTTATCCAGTCCTTGCTCTGCTTTTTCCAGGATTGATTCCTTTAAGCCAGAGGTCTTAGTACCAATGTCGTTGACAGGCGGTGCATCCGTTTTCGGGGTGTCAGATCCTGAAATTTTTTCATCCACAAACTCTTCTGCCTTATTAACAGCTGATTTTGCAACAGACTCGGTTGCAAACAATAATTTTTTTAATGAACTCAATACGCCCATGATGTTTAGTTTTATTTACTAATGTAACACCATTTTAGCACGTAACATTGAATTATTTATACCTATTTTTTATAATAATATATAAACAATTCTTCCTGACAGTGATTAAGTTTTAATCCATTTTTGTGTAAAGGACACCCATCTGCATTAAAGGTAATAAAAAGTAAGGCTGCAGAAGGCAGGTCTGAAGTTTCTATGGCAGTTACACCCCGGCTCAAGCCGTCAAGGAATTGGCTTGACAACATCCTTCCAGTAAGATCGTAAACTTTGATTTCTACCCTGCCCTGGATATCTTCATAGGAATCTAAATATAGACTGTTGCCAGTAAATTTAAATTCCAGACCACAATTTGGCTGCTCATTATCTGAAAACATTTGCCATTTTAGGCTCCGGGGAGCCAAATCTTTGCCATACCATTGATTGACAAAACCGGTAGCCCTGGATTCATCGATTTGTCCTTCCAGCACTTCAAATAAAATTTCATTTTTGCCAAAAGAGTAGGCTTCTTCTGGAGCAAAAAGCATCCGAAGTTCATTATTCTGAATGATAAAATCTACGAATGGCAGGATGGTTGGATTAATTTTAATTTCTACTCCGTCATCAAGTAAAGGCAAGGCAAACTGAAATCCTGTCATATCAACCTGATCATTGATTAATACGCTAAAGCCTTTGCCTGTTTTTTGCACATTAATCAAGGCTCCGGGGGTTCGGCTTTCTGCATCATCACTCCTCAAATTTAAGGAAAAGTTGACATCCCCCATCTTAACTGAAATAAAATCCAGTCCACTAATTTTATCTCCCTCCACCTCATTGAGTTGAATAAAATCAGGATATCCAAATGGATTGGTAGGATTGGTAAAAAGGTGTTTGTCGTCTACAAAAGTATAACAGTCTCGATTCCCTGGCAGAGTCTGAGAAGCGCCCAGAATAATTTTCCGAAGTACAACCAAATCTGATACACTTACTTTTTTATTTCCGTCCATATCGGAAGCTATAATCTTGATGGGATCGGTAAACTTAGTGACTCCCAGGATGTGACGTTGGATCAAAATCACATCAAGCGTAGAAAGTCCCTCGGAAATACTGTCATTTTTTGTAGGTTTGATTTTATAATTTTTACCAGACTCTACTGCTTCAACCTTGTATTTTCCCAGTTCATTGGTAGATGTTTGTTGAACCAGGTCCATTTCTGAATTGGTGATATCTAATTTTACCTGTTGAACAGCATCTCCTGTTCCTGCCTGCCATACCAGGCCTGACAGTTCTGTAAATCCACCTGCATCCTGACAAGCATTTCCATTGTCAAGGAGAGTAAGATGAACTACACAATATTCATTGTTGCCCTGGAGGTCAGTTACCCACATATTGATGTCGAGCATAACTTCCTTTCCATCGGGAATATCAGCACATGTTAATGTTCTAAGGGAATCGTTGGTCAACTCGCTAAAGCTGTACTTCAGTTGATTGACAGGTGTACAATTGTCATAACTGTTGAGGTCAAAACTTCGGGCTTTGATGGTAAGCTGGCCGGATGATGGCATAATAACCGTGGTTATATTTGACACACAATAAGGCGTTGGTTTCTTGCAGTCTTTCACGGTGATCAAATAGCTGCAAGATTTCTGATTACCACAGTGATCAGATACCGTAAATTCTACCTTATGTTTGCCGTTACCCAAATTGGCTTTAATAGCTGCGGTGGTACCTAAAATATCAAAGCTGCCATTGTTGTCAAGGTCTATTTTCCAGGCATAGCCCAACAGTGAATCCTGGGTACAGTCATCAGATACATCAGGCGAATATTGGTAGGCCACAGTGCCACAATTTTCTGAATAGTTGCAAACCACTGTATCTTTACAGGGTGTATCAAAAACAGGGTCTACCAGATTGTTGTATTTTAAAATCTGGAGTCCCGTCCATTTGCCAAAACCCGTGGTGGCGTTGAATTGGCACCAGTCGATGACAGTCCATGTACGAATTATTTTCACACATGCACCATCTGTAAATGTAAAGATCTGATCTTCGAAGGTTGCTGCAACGTTGGCACACTTGGTATTATTAAAAACAGGTTTTCCGGTAATTTGTGGATCGGTATCGCCATATCCACATCCATTGTATTCCTTGTTTGCCGGAAAAACAATGTCTTCTCTATTGAATGGATCCGGATTATCGATTCTAATGGTTTGTGTACAAGAACTCGCATTTCCATTTTTATCGCTCACGGTAAACGTTCTATGCAAAAGGCCTTGATAACATTGGGTAAGATCTGTAACTTTTGAAGTCACATTTCCGGAACAATTGTCTCGGTAAAATCCATCAAAGCCTACTAATCCATTGTTGAAAGCATCATAAATATAAATAGGCATGATCAGACTTTGGGCAGAAGCTACCTTACCCAAAAAGTTCAGATAAGAGGTGTCAATGGGCGTATGGCAAGAAATGGTTAAATGCGGAGGGCAAGTGATGGTTGGCGGTAGCTTGTCCTGAACCTGAACTTCGACCATACAGGTATTGGAGTTGCCCGAAAAGTCGGTTACTCTTAAAGCGACCATAACAGATTGAGCACTTTCCTTGCAACAAAAATCTGCATAATCTCTAAATACAGCCGGCGCAAAGCCACAGCTATCGGTCATTTTAGCGATTTTGTATTCAATAATAGCACAATTATCGAGTGAACCATCATCCAAACTGGTTGCCATTAATCTGGCTGTTCCCGATCCGTCTAAGGCTACTTTTGTAAACTGGTCACAAATAGCAGTAGGTACCGAATTATCTGCAACCGTTAGTAAATAGTAACAGCTATCCGTATTATTGCATTGGTCTGTTAAATAATAATAGACATAATAAGTTCCCAGTGGCAAGCCGTTGACAGAGGGGCCTGATCCACCGCCATCTACCAGATATTGAGAAACATTGATACCGGTAAAAGTATCTATCAGTGCTACCTGGTAAGACCAGGCAGAGCATTCAAAATAAATGACGGGCGGTTTCAACTTATAAGGTAAAGAGCCGCAATTATAAGGGGAGGCGTAGATAAGTGTCATTGGACAAAGCGCAATTGGTGCCAGGCTATCTTTTACTTTGATCACCTGGTTGTGTTCAGTGATGATGGTACCACACCAATTGATGAGGGTCCATTTTCTAATAATTTTGTAAGAAGCTCCGCAGGCATCCAGTTTAGTGTCTGTAAAAGTAGCGGCTAAATTGGTACAACCTTCTACGCCCGGCAAGCCTGTGGTGTCAGGTGAAGGATAACCAGCAGCCGTCTTAGGCCACTCATCACCACATTCGAATGCTGGTTTGGAAACATCATCAAAATTAAAAGGTAGTGCAACCTGCTCCAGGCTTCTGTTTCTAATAGAAATTACTTCAAAAACAAGAAGCGGTATTGCCAAATGAATCAACAGCACTCCAGGTCCTTGTAATTCTGCCTTGCAACCCAGTTTCGCAAAGTAAGGGTTGGTAAACATCGTTGTATGAAAGTGTTGCGGGGCCACAAGCATCCAGCTGGGTTACTCTGTAGGACTTGGGCCCTGTTTTTTTTGCCTTAGCCAGAGCAGGAATGGGAAGACCCAAGCTGTCGGCCTGGGTATAGTCACCACAAAAAAGAGTTTTATTGGTGCAAAAAAGTGGAGGTGGTAATTTGTCTTCTACCTTGATATAACCCCAGCAAGTATTGGTACCACATTCATGTCCAACGGAGTATTCGATCAATTGACCAATGTGTTCGCTGGTCAGAATATTGTTGGCTATTTTTTTACCTGACTGATCTTTGAGGGTCAGAAAATAAAATTGCTGTGGCTGAACCAAGTTGGTTACCAGCATAGTGGGTAAAAGTGCTGGAGCAATCTGGGCCCAATGCGATATTGAGGTTACTATTGCAAACCATTGCAATATTGCCCATCAAGGTAATGTGCACATCATCAGAAACCTGAACGAGAGGGCCAAAGCCATCGGGGTCAAATGAAACCAGAATGAGATTAAATCCTCCGGTAATCTTGTCAGAAGGGCCAGGTACATAAACGCTGCCTACAGAAAATTGCACATTATCGTCAAAAGAAGGCAAAAAATAGCCATCCCCGGTGGTGAACCAATAACCATCATTGACCAGGCCAGTGATTTGAGCATTGAGAACCGGTAAAAAGAGTGAATCGCTTTTACAGATGGTCTGATCCGGACCTGCATTGACAATTACAGATTGACTTGATACAGAATAAGTTGCGATTAAAAACCAAACAAGCCAGAGCCCACTTCTTAGAGAAGCAAAGGGGTAAGAAAAACAACTTGATATATTATGTTTTATAATCAACTGTATTGTATTGGTTTATGCACTACAACATATTACAAATAGTTATAATACAAAAACCAAGCCAAATCCATAAGGTGATTATAAAAGCCAGAAAATGAGGGAAATATAAAATAAAAAGGACCGGATTTTCATCCAGTCCTTCCTAATATCTAGGTGCTTGTAAGTTTTAAAAATAATATTAACATCTTATTAGATGTATATCTTGGAGACCAAATGGTTTGTTAGAGAATCGCGTCATGTGTTTTTCAAAAGCATTGCAAAGATATATCGCAATTTCGGTATCATCAAATATTTTTAGAAAATTTTGTCATTTTCGGTAAATACTAAGTACTTTCTAATGTCAAATGGCAATTTTTTTACACTATTTACACAAATTCTAAATTATTTTGACAAATCTGCCACCTTCATCATCTGGTCTTCGACATGATGTACCAATTCAGTGTAATGGGGATCACGTTTTGTTTCGCGATTTCTTTTTAAAGGAAGGTCTACCGGTATGTGGGTAGCAAAATTGAAGGGGCACTTTTCATAATATAAATGTCATCACCCAGGTAAACTGCTTCACCAATATCATGTGTGACAAAAAGAATGGTAGAATGAAATTTCTCCCACAGACTGGTTAACAAATCCTGCATCTGCATCCTGGTTTTGACATCCAGGGCTCCAAAAGGCTCGTCCATCAATAACATAGTTGGATTGGCCACAAGGCTTCTGGCTATGGCAACTCTCTGAAGTTGACCTCCCGAAAGTGTTGGGTACATAGCATACTTATGCTGATGACCCTCCAAGCCTACCAATTGGATCATTTCCATGGCCTTTTGTTCTCTTTCTTTTTTAGGAACACCTTTAAACTGTAATGACAGTGCAACATTTTCGAGAACTGTCAACCAGGGCAAACTTGAGTATTGTTGAAAAACCATGCTGATTCGGGTATCTTTGTCAACCAGTTTTTCATTGACATAGACCAGCCCTTCTGTCGGTTTTTGAAGTCCAGCAATGTATCTCAGCAATGTAGATTTGCCACAACCAGACATACCGAGGATTATAATAAACTGGCCTTGACCCGGTTTGTCTTCAACAATTAAATCCAAGCCTTTGATAATCCAGGAATCGCTCCGTCATAACTCTGGCCAATGCCAGACAATCTAATGATGTTGGCCTGCTCCGGTTTATCATTGAAGGTAATCATGCCTTTATTTTATTTTTGATCCAACGATAAACTATCACAAAAGCAACCAATAAAAACCCAAGATTAATGACCCAAAGCCTATCACCAAAAAAATAATGCAGTGGTCGGAAGTGACCAAAAATACCTGTCACCTCATTGATGGCCAACAGCATGTAAATGAATAATGAGGCATAAGCCACTACATTACCAATAAAGCCAAGGGTATCAGACAATAAACTTACGGTTTGGGATTTACTTGCTGCATTCTCCTTTAATTGATACTTATGAGGAAAAAGTTTTCTGTCCAGGTATTTAAATACCCGGTCTTGGGCTACACCAATCAGCATGATTAAAATGAGGAGGGCAAACATTTTATCAACCCTACCCTGTCGGGCTGATGGACCATGCAATAAAAACCCTATTCCTCCTTCAGACCCGATATTTTCTATTACTATGATGTACGTCCAACTAATTGCGGTAAGGACTCTGATATCGTCTGATAATTTAGACATAACAGCTGGAAAATAGACAGAAGTAAAGGTCTGCCACTTTGATGCTCCTAAGGTATAGACTGTGGTGAGGTAAACGTCCTCCACTTCATCAATTCGCTGGATAATGGTGGGCAGCAAATAGAGAAAGATACCGAAGGCAAGAAAGTTCATCTTCATTTCGGTATAGATACCAAACCAAACGATAAAAGGCTTGTGACCGCAGTTAAAGGCGACGAGCGCGTTCACGATGTGCTGAAAACTTCCCCTGAATAAGGGAAACAGGCCAATTAAAAAACCAAGTGGAATGGACCACAATAAAGCTTTAACATATCCTCCCAGATTGAGTGCATACGAAGTAGTAACATTGCGAAGCAAATCATTGTCATACCAAAGGTCGCCGAAGGCATTGACAACCTTAACCGGCTGTGGCAAAATACCTGAAGGAACTAAGGGCTGTGCACCCATGGTAAGGATTACCCAAATGAATAGTAAAAATCCAAGACCAAGGCCTAAAAGCAGATAACTACTTTTGCCTTTTACCTCTCCTCGCAGATCAAACAGCCAAGCCAGTGATGCCATATTAATCTGGTATCAATTGGAACTCGGTTCTTCTGTTTTTGGCTTTGCATTCAGCGGTAGCGTTGGTTTCACACCCTGTAACCGGCTTTGAAGGTCCGTTTCCAACTATGACAAATTTGTTGGGATCCATGCCATACTCAGTGCGCAAATAATCAGCTACTGCCTGGGCGCTTTTGTGAGAGAGCCTGGTTGGAGGCTTTTGAACCCACATTATCTGTATTTCCCTCAATTCTTACCTTGGTGTTACCAAAAATTCTTGCTACCTCAGCAAATTGGAGGTCAATGATGGTTTGGCATTTTCAGAAAGTATATATTGTCCAGATTCAAAATTGAGGAAATGGGTTTAACAGAAATTGGAGTTACTGTTTTGTCGTCATTTGATTTTTAAATACTTTAGGTGTTTCCAGCAGAATAATTGGCACCTGCTAAATTGTCATTGGCAGCCTGCACCGCAGTTGTATTAATGACTGATCTCCAAGATGGGGCCAGAGCTTCAGCATCTTGGTTTCAACAAATTTTTTAGCCATCTTTTCATAGAGGCCTTGTCCTTTTTTTTGACCTTTAAGAAGTGTTAAGGCCGAAAAAATTGAGGTTATCTCAGTGATTGGTCCAGTAAACGTTGGCCATCATTCCTTTGGCGTCGTTCGGCAAGGCCATTGAGTTCAGCCAGGTAACGTGCTGCCTTGTTTTGATTTTCGGCACCTTCATTTCAGCAACCCCTTTCATCCAACCTTCATAAAAGCCCTGGATCATTTCTTTTTTAGCATTCAATAATTCTTCTTTG
>JADKFC010000026.1 GCA_016717655.1 Saprospiraceae bacterium | reverse complement strand
AGGGTTTGAAGTCGCCGCTCTTGTGATTGTCGAGAGCTACATACACAGTGCCTGCATCAAAGTGGTCGGCTTTGATGTCGTTGATAAATGCCGTCGCCGGTACGCCCGGCAGGGCGGTGATTTCTATCTTTCTCCAGGTTTTACCGCCATCTTCTGTTACCTGAATAAGGCCATCATCCGTACCGGCATACAACAAATCTTTTTGGGCAGGTGATTCTGATAGCGAAGTGATGGTGTTGAAGTTGGACATGGCCAGCAGATCCCAAGCATTGTCATAGCCCTGGGTAGTTCCCATGATTGGGAGTTGTAATCTGTTTTGATTTTTGGTCAGATCCGGTGATATGGCGGTCCACGCATCACCTCTGTTTTCCGACTTCCATACTCTTTGCGATGCAAAATAAATGGTCGTTGGCTTGTGCGGACTCACCAGTATTGGTGAATCCCAGTTAAATCTTTCGTAAGGCTCTCCTTCAGCCGGTTGTGGTTGGATGTCTACAATTTCACCCGTTTTCATATCAATGCGCGAAAGAGTACCTTCCTGTCTTTCTCCATACATGATGTCCGGATTTCCAGGTTCGGTAGCCGGTTGGTGGCCGTCCCAGTCGAGTACTACCTTCCAGTCGGAATTCTGGATGCCCTGTGCATTGTCGGTCCTGCTGGGACCTCCTTCGGTACTGTTATCCTGGGTACCTCCAAATACATTGTAAAAAGGAGTAGCATCATCAACTGCCACCTTGTAAAACTGGGTGATGGGCAGGTTGGATACAAAGCGCCAGTTATCGCCATTGTCAAAAGATTCATACAGCCCACCATCGGTGCCCACCAACATCCAGTTGGGATTGTCTTTTCGGAATACGATGGCGTGGTTGTCGGAATGTTTGTTTTCTTCTTTCATCCTTCCAAAGGTCTTACCACCGTCATTGGAAATTTGCACGCGCACATCCATCAGGTACAACTTGTCAAAAACGTGAGGCGAGGCATAGAGTTCCTGATAATAGTGAGGCCCGGTAGCCCCTGACACGGCATCCGATTGTTTGGCCCAGCTTTCACCTTTATTGGTACTTTTATAAACACCGCCCGTACGTCGGTCCAGCTCGATGGCTGCATAAATGACATCGGCTTGCTGGGGTGATACAGCCAGACCTATTTTACCCATGTGAGAGGTAGGCAATCCCGCTTTTAAGGCGGTCCAGGTATTGCCCCCATCTGTACTTTTGTGTATGCCGGATCCAGGACCACCGCCCAGGTAGGCCGCAGCTGTGCGGTGCCTTTGCCAGGTGGCTGCATACATGACATCCGGATTTCTTGGATCCAGGGCCAGATCAGTAGCTCCTACCCATTCATCATCGCCAAGGGTGCGTTTCCAGGTCTTTCCGCCATCAGTAGATTTATAGATACCTCGCTCACCGCCTTTTGTCCAAAGGGGTCCCTGTGCTACAACCCACACCACATCTGAGTGGGTTGGATGGACCACGATTTTGGAAATGTGTTCACTGGCCTTTAAACCTACATTGGTAAATGAATTGCCCCCATCGGTACTTTTGTAAACACCATCGCCAAAGCCTACGTGCCTTCCTCCTACATTTTCACCCGTACCCACCCAAACGATGTTTGGATTTTGAGGGTCATACGTTACACAGCCAATAGAATAGGCGGTCTGATTGTCAAATACCGGAGTCCATGTAGTACCGCTGTTGTTTGTTTTCCAAACCCCACCGGAGCCCACTGCCACCAACCAGGTGTTGGGGTCTTGGGGGTGAATGGCTATATCTGCTATCCTTCCCGCCATAAACGCCGGCCCTATCGACCGGAATTTCAGGTTGGAAAAAACATCTTCTTTCCACAACACCGGCTTTGATTCCGCCACCACCGGCTTTGTACTTTTTTTCTGAGCCATCATCGCAGTTGCTGCCAGCATCAGGAAAATCACCACTATTCTGTTCATTTCACGTATTTATAGTGTGAATATAGATAATTTTCAAAAAGTACCGTATTTATGGATTGAGGTAAACATAACCCCTAATAAGCAGTAGGTGAGTGCCTCACTATGCCATAATACCCTCTAAATGCGAGCTTCCTAAACTAGGCCGTTCCATCCTACCTATAGGGAAATCAGGTATCCTTTTCGCCCTATTTTTTAAAATTACCCTAACTTTACACACAAATTTGATAAAAATTACCCTAATTATTCACGAAAAATGGGTAATAGTTAGGGTATTTTATTATTTTTGAACCTGTCAAAGCCTAAATAAGCTGTCATGATATTAAGAAATGCTTTGTTGGAGTTACAACATTGGAAAAATTCTCCTAATCGCAAACCATTGATTATCAGAGGAGCAAGACAAGTAGGTAAGACTACTTTGGTAAATGAGTTGGGTAAAGAATACGACAACTACCTTTATTTTAACTTGGATGAGTACGAAAACAAAGAACTTTTAATAAATGCGAAGCGGTTTGAGGATGTATTAACCTTGTTGTTTTTGGCAAAAGGTGCAAAAAGAGATGATGCAACAACGCTGATTTTTTTAGATGAAATTCAGGAGATTCCTCCACTCATACCCATGTTGCGTTATTTTTATGAAAAAGCAAAAGATATCCATGTAATTGCGGCGGGTTCATTGCTGGAACATGTATTAGGTGATGTAGACAATTTTCCGGTTGGAAGGGTGAGCTATATGATGCTTCATCCTTTGAACTTTGAAGAGTATTTGCGGGCAATACAACTTGAAAAGCTACTCATAAAATTAAATGAAATTCCGCTGGATCCAATTGCTACTTCTTTGCTATTTGATGCCTTTCATAAATTTGCTTTGGTGGGTGGCATGCCTGAAATTGTTTCCAATTACAGCACTAGACAAGACATCAATGATTGTATGTCCGTTTATGAAGCCATTATTTATTCCTATCAAAACGATACCTTAAAATATGCTAAAAACCTTCGCCAGGTAAATATCCTCACCCATATTTTGCAAAATGTGGCAGCGGTAGCAGATCAAAGAATTAGCTTTGAAGGCTTTGCCAATTCTTCTTTCAGATCACAGGATGTAAAGGATGCAATGATGGAGCTTGAAAAGGCAAAAATCATACAGTTGATTTATCCAACCCATGAGTTTCAGCCACCTGCCATACCAGATAAAAAAGTAAAGCCCAGGCTACAATACCTGGATACTGGACTGATGAATTTTTCTTTAGGAATCCAGCAAGAATTTTTAACAGTGAATGATTTAAATGACCTGTATCGGGGAAAAATTATTCAACATTTGGTTACACAAGAATACAATGCTTCTCATTTCGCCCCCCTCTTCAAACCAATGTTTTGGGTGCGTGAAAAAAAATCATCCAATGCTGAAGTAGATCTTCTTTGTTCATTTGAAAAATATCTCATTCCGGTAGAAGTTAAATCTGGTGCCTCCGGTAGACTCAAGTCACTAATGATGTTTATTGACCAATGCAATCATTCCTTTGCAGTTAGACTATATAAAGGCCCACTCTTAGTACAGGACGTTATCACTCCTGCCGGAAAACCATTCACCCTACTCAATCTTCCCTATTTTCTAGCATGTAAACTGGATCTTTATATCCAATATTATTTTAATAGTACATCTCATAAGTAAACTGTTAACGGCTCACGGCTCACCGCTTACCGCTCATCTACCTGGCTAACGCCAGTTAGACAGGCCGGATACAGCAGTTCCCGGACAGCGGACAGCGGACAGCCGTTGCCGGACAGCAGACAGCGGTTCCCGGTGATCGGTTTTCGGACAGCGGTTCCCTACAATGACTTTGTCATTATAGGGACAAGTGCCGGATGCTCCGATGCTCCGATGCTCCGATGCTCCGATCCCTACACCGACGCTGCGGCTTAGGGACAGGTCCTCCGTCACTCCGATCCCTCAGATACACTGGAATTTGTCACCTACAGACAGTTCTCCCGTACTCAAGCCCACATAACTGGCACCAAAACCAATGTTGTTGCCCATACGGCGGTAGGTACTGAGGGTTTTGGTCACCACGCCCTTGCGTTCACCGGAATCCTGGTCGATGTCGATGATTTGACAACGGAGGCAAGGCTTTACTTTTTGGAGTTTTACTTCTCCGGTGTTAATAGCTGACCAATCATCTTCTTCGTGGGCGGTGGTGGTGGTGATCACAATATTGGGTCTGAATCTCCGGATATCGATGGGCTCTCCGGCTGCTGTGCTGAGATGTTCCAGGCTGGCAGTGCCAAGTACCAGAAAGGGATAACCATCTGCTCCACTTACCTCTATCGTAGCGTCGATGGGGGCTGCATAGTGGAATCGTTCGATCACTTTCACTAAGCTCACCTTTTGACCTAAGCGGTCAGAAAGCCAATGGTCGATAGCGTCTGAGGTTCTTACTACGCTGGTGTCATCATCCCATACCTGAGATATAAAGTGGGGGCCTATCGTTTCATGGAGGGGCAGACTACAATGTTCTCCCTCAAAGGAAATGCTGAGTTGACCTTCTTCAATGGTAGGAAAAAACTGACATAGCTTGGGAATTTCCCGCTGGGTGATCATTTTATGGTTTTCATCAATCAGCATCCACCTCCTGTCCCACTCAAAACCGGAGGGTAGGGCAAGGGCCGTTGTACAGGAAAAACCCGCCATACTTTTTACAGGATATTGATACAGGGCAGTGATGGTACCGCCCGCCATTATTCGTGTGTTTGTGAAATTTTAGGACACTCTATGCCCCCAAAGTAACGCATGACGCCAAAGCCAATAAAAAGGTACTGATCATTGTCCTTGCTATTGCCCCTTTGTCGGCCGGCCACTCCAATGCCTTCTATCAGCGACCTGTCGGCCAGTTGAGCAGCTATGTCTCCTCTGCGGTTGAGTATAGTGGCGTTATCTGCAAATACCGTACTTACATCATCAATGTAGTCGGTAAAAAGTCTTCTGGTACTAAACTCAACATTAAAGCTAATATCTCTGTTGAGGTCCCATTTAAAACCTCCTCCTATGGTAAATCCACCGCTGATCCTGCCGTATTCAGCACCGAGGTCCTGACCTTCAGTACCCAGCGGTCTTAGGGCATGCCAGGTGCCATTCAATTCAGCTTTGGGATTGTAGGAGAAAATAGAAAATCCACCAAAAATAAAAGGCGTAAACCATTGGTCGCTGGATCCGTGCTCGTATTCAAAAAAATTGAATTCTATCCCCGAGGTCAGATCAAAAATATTGGACCTGAAGCTCAGGTTTCGGTTTCTTTCAAAGTTGTTATCCGAAAGCGCATCATCACCCGCAATCCTTCCGAAATTTAAGGAAGACCGCAAACTCACCCTGGTGTTAAAATTATACCGTGCAGTAAGTCCGGCTGCCAACCCCGGCTTTCTTGGCCACAGGGTGGTATTTAAATCGCCATAATACACGGCACCACCTACCCAGCCCCCCAATTCATACCCCTTCTGACCCCAAACAGGTGTCAAAAGCAGAATGAAACAACAAAAGGCCAGAAAATGGTTCCGCATGAGTGCGATTTTAGAATTTTTAGCAAATGTAAGCCTTGTTTTGCAAATTATAATGCTTTCCGGGCTAGTTCTGGTTTGAATAACGGAATAATATATGGTTTATTGTAGGGGATAGGGGCTAGGTTCTAGGGGTTTGATTTAGGGGATAGGTTCTAGGGGCTAGGGGTTAGGATTGCACTATCCCCTAGTCCCTAACCCCTAACCCCTATTAGCCCCTAAACCCTATTAGCCCCTAGCCCCTATTTCTTGGATTATCAAGTGGGCCATTTTTTCATTATTCCGGTCCAGGTGACACTCAATCCATTCGCGTAAATAAGGGTTTTTTGATAGTGTTTTAAATTGTTCTTGAAGATACAATTTTACACTTGGATCAGATTGATCTAATTCGAGCCAAATTTTCTCTCTGTTTTGAAAGACAAATACAATGTCTTCAAAATCTTTACTTGTTCTACCATCATTGTTACCTCTGTCATTGAATGCTGCAAATTTGGAGGCTACAAAAAAGGCTGGATTCAAAATAAAAATGGTGTTTGCATCTTGCAATGGGTATTCAATTGCATTATTAAAACCCTCCTCATGCCATCGGTTGGCAAGCATCGTAGAGTTTGATTTGGTGGGTAAAATATCTACAGTTATACCTTGAATTTTGTACCTGCAAATCACACCGGAATAGATGTCATTTTGAAATCCAACTTGCCTTAATTGATCTTCAAAACGGGAGTAGGCAGAATAATCTAAAACTTCGATAACAATATCTACATCATCAGTAGGACGGGCATTAAAAGCGATTTTATCCGCATATAATGACACAACTGCACCACCAACAAATACTATTTTTGTATTTAGTGGATGGATGGCATTTGCTATGGCTTTAATGCGTACTAAGTTGGTGTAATGATGCATCGAAATGATGTTTTAGTTTCTTTACAGAAAATTCAGACTCTCTTGTTTTTCCTACCCTGATTGCATCCACCAGTGCCATCATTTCATAATAGGTATTATCCGTTTTGATCGCTTGGGTAAGATTTGAATACAAGGGTTCAATGGCTAGTCCTAAAATTTTACCTTCCGGATCTGGCCATACAAAGGGAATTTCACTCACTACATAATTGGACAAAACCGGGTGTGAATGCGCAGTTGGTATTCCACGCAACAATGTACCCGGTGATTGCGGAAACACGTACTTTATTCCATGTTCCAAAAATTCCAAGAGGTTTAGCAAATTAACCTCTTTCTTGGAATTGCTGATAAGTTTGGACAGTTTACTTCGATTAAGTGATTCTGACACCTCTGAAATGCTAATGTATAATGTACTGGAAAGTTCCATTAAGTTCCAGTGCTTATTTCCTATAGCCACAATCTTGAGCAAGATGGCGATATCCTGGGGCCGCATTCCATTGTGTTTTCTCATTATGCAAAGTTAGTCAAATTTTACGTAATTCGCAATATGCGAAATGTATAATTTGATTGAAGGGGATAGGTTCTAGGGGTTTGATTTAGGGGATAGGTTCTAGGTTCTAGGGGTTAGGATAGCACTATCCCCTAGTCCCCCTAGTCCCTAATACCCCTAATCCCTATTATCCCCTAATCCCTATTCTTCCCAATTTCAAAATAATCCATAATAACAAAAGGTCAGCTCACTCGTGCAATAGGACAATACCACCTATAGACTTTACTCATCAAAAAGAGCCTGGTCAATTTCTGTTCAACATTAAGCACATTTAGAGGCATTAAGTTTTTTTTAGTTGTTGCTAAACTTAATGTCCCTTCATGCTCTAAATGTTTAAAAAAAGATCCAATCTCTTTATTAGGTAAAAAGTCTCTCTGTGGAAAAATACTTTAGATTGCGGATGCTCCTAAACTCGCCTCAATGCAAGTTCACTTTTGTAAGGACTCCGATCCCTACACCGGTATCCCGGCAAAGGGACAAGTACCTTAGATCGCGGCGAAAACGAAGTTGCGGCACAACAACTCATCAATGACCGGTTCCAGCACATCGCGCAAGTGGCATTCGGCTTTGAGACTGTCGTGAAAAACGATGATAGAGCCCGATTTCACGCCGGTCGTAGCGTTTTGGTACACTTGATCAGAACTGAGGGTGCCGTCGTAGTCTTTGCTGAGGGTGTCCCACATAATAACCTTGTATTGGTCTTTGATCTGGGCGTATTGAATGGGACTGATCCGGCCATAGGGAGGGCGGAATAGGGTAGAGTTGATACATTGGGCGGCTGCCTCAATTTCCTGCAGATAGGCTTCATTGGCAGCGGTCCAGCCGGAGAGGTGGTTTTGGGTGTGGTTGCCTACACTGTGTCCTTCGGCCAGGATGCGGGCATAAATGTCGGGGTGTTTTTGGACATTAGCACCCACACAAAAGAAGGTGGCTTTGATGTCTTTGGCTTTTAATACATCCAGCACCCAGGGCGTGACTTCGGGGATGGGACCATCGTCAAAGGTGAGGTAGATCTTGTTCTCGTTGTTGGGCAACGTCCAGGTCAATCCCCTGAAAAAGAGTGAAAGGATGCTGATGGGTTTAAAGGGCGGGATGATCGATTTCATGTAGAACAAAGATAACTACTTTGTTCCAATCATTGGCAAGCCTTCTTTTTGAGATTGGTCAGTGTATTGATAGGCCCGTCAGTCAAAGTGGCGTTGATAATCCAATTGGGAATGCTGCCCGATGGATCCATAAAGGCGGTGTGTTCCACAGAGAGCTTTCCGTCTTTGCCACTTATTTTCCAGGCACTTTCTATGTTTTTCACATAGACATAATCTTCTTCTGCAATGTGTTCGATGGCATAAAATTTACTTTCCACCCTCAAATCGCCATTGGACTCTTTGCGAATCGAAGCTTTGATGGTGCTGTATCTATCGCCTGCCAATGAAGGAAAGTCAAAAAATATTTTATAGACTCCTTCTGTAGCAGATATCTGTTTTAGCAATACCACTTTTTCAACCATATCATACCAATCATTCATGTGCTGGATGTCGATAAAAGTTGTGTAGAGTGCATCTTTGGTGCAGTTGTAGGTAGCTACTGCCTTCAATTCTTTTAGCTTTTGACCTTCTTTGAGGCGCGTGTACACTTTGATGCCGTTTTTCTCCTTGGCAAACGACCATTCGGCGGGAGGGCTCACCCATACCGACAAGCCCAAGCTGATCCAGGTAAATAATGCTATCATAAGCCTATTAACCCCTAACAATAACATAAAGTTTAATTAACCTGGATTTAATGTGGCGACATTCTTGTCCATCTCCCCACTTTTCGACCCCATGCCTTTTTGTTATCTTTGCCAACGCTCTCCTTATGAATGGGAGCAAAACCTAAGTTATACCAAAGATGAAACTAAAAAATTACATAGCCGGCCAGTGGGTCGAGGGCAGTGGCGAAGGCCAAATGTTGTACGATGCTTCTACAGGGGCCGAAGTGGCCATCGCATCCACCGAAGGCATCGACCTGGGTACCGCCTTTGATTTTGCACGGAATGTTGGCAACCCCAAGTTGAGGAAGATGACTTTCAGAGAGCGCGGCATGATGCTCAAAAACCTGGCTTTCTACCTCATGGAAAGAAAGGAAAAATATTACGACGTTTCTTATAAAACCGGCGCTACCCGCTTGGATAGCTGGATTGACATCGAAGGGGGTATCGGCAACCTTTTTGCCAATGCCAGCCTCCGCAGAAAATTTCCCGACCTGCCCTATACTACCGAAGGCGATCCCATCGGGCTCAGCAAGGGAGGCACCTTTGTAGGCCACCACATTTTGGTGCCCAAAGAAGGAGTGGCCATACACATCAATGCCTTTAACTTTCCCATCTGGGGCATGCTCGAAAAATGTGCCGTCAACTGGCTGGCCGGTATGCCTGCCATTGTAAAACCCGCCACCCTCACCTCCTTCCTCACCGAAGCCATGGTGCACGACATCATAGCTTCCGGCATCCTCCCCGAAGGAGCCTTACAGCTGATCTGTGGCAATGCCAGAGACATCCTCAACCACGTCAATTCGCAGGATGTGGTCACCTTTACCGGCTCTGCCTCCACGGGCAGAATGCTCAAGTCGCACCCCCGCATTACAGAAGAAGCAGTACCTTTCAACATGGAGGCCGACTCCCTCAATGCCATGGTACTCGGCACAGACGTCAAACCCGGCAGCGAAGAGTTCAACATCTTTATCAAAGAAGTAAGAAAAGAAATCACCATCAAGTGCGGCCAAAAATGTACCGCTGTACGTCGCATCATGGTACCCGAAGATGTTATGGAAGATGTACAGATCGCTCTAGGCAAGGCTCTATCCCAAACCGCCATTGGCGATCCCCGTGCCGAAGGCGTGCGCATGGGAGCCATAGCTGGCAAAGCCCAGCTCAGCGATGTCAAAGCCCAGGTGGCCAAAATCATGGAACAGGCCCAGCTCATCTATGGCAATTTAGAAAGCGTGGATATCATCGGGGGCGATGCTCAGAAAGGTTCGTTTATGTCGCCCATCCTGCTCCGTGCCGACGATGGCTTCAATTGCCAGGCAGCCCACGAAATCGAAGCCTTTGGCCCTGTGAGCACTTTGATGCCATATAAAACTACAGACGAGGCCATCGCCCTGGTAAAATTAGGCAAGGGCTCATTATGCAGCAGTATCACCACCGCAGATAATCGCATTGCCAGAGACTACGTGATCGGTGCTGCTACCCATCATGGTAGGATTTTAGTCTTCAACAAAGACAGCGCGCCGGAGTCCACTGGTCACGGCTCACCCATGCCCTTGCTTGTCCACGGAGGCCCCGGCAGAGCAGGAGGAGGAGAAGAGATGGGAGGTATGCGTGGAGTAAAACACTACATGCAGCGTTGCGCCATCCAGGGCAGCCCCACCACCCTCACCGAAGTGACAGGCCAATATCAATATGGAGGTCAATACAAAGAAGCAGGCAAACATTTGTTCCGCTTATCTTTTGATGAACTCGAGGTAGGGCAGACCCTCATCACCCACAAACGCACAGTCACCGAAGCCGACATCGTCAACTTTGCCAATGTCAGCTGGGATCACTTCTACGCCCACACCGATGAGACATCACTCGAAGGCACCCCCTTCGAAAAGAGAGTAGCCCACGGCTACTTCATCCTCTCCGCCGCCGCCGGCCTCTTTGTAGACGCTGCCAAAGGCCCGGTACTCCTCAACTACGGCCTCGAAGAATGTCGCTTCACCAAACCCGTCTACGCCGGCATGACCATCGGCGTTCGACTCACCGTCAAAGAAAAAATCCTCCAGGACAAAAAAGACGAGACCGACACCGAAAAAGGAATCGTCAAATTCCTCGTCGATGTCTATGATGAAACCGGAGAAACCGTTGCCATCGCCACGATATTGACCATGGTAAAAGTGTAGCCGATCCCCCTGAGAAGCGGGAAAGCGTGTAGCGCATAGCGTAATGCGTGTAGTGCAGCCTGTCCCGTTATCGAAGCAAGGGGAAGCGTATAGCGCATAGCGCATAGCGTAATGCGTGTATAGCAGCCTGTCCTATATCGAAGCAAGAGGAAGCGTATAACGTATTTCGCAACTTGTCCCTTTGTGAAGCAAGGGGAAGCATGTAGCGTATAGCGCATAGCGCAGGCTGGCTTTATTTTTTGTGGTTCAATCAATCACCACCACCAATAACCCCATAGGGGTGTCACTATTATCCCTGCCATAGCGACGCGATTAATCGCGCTGCTATGAACCGCCAGACCCACCAAAACCCCGAAGAGGTGATATGATTGTTTATGATGATAATGGCACCCCGAAGATCACATGGCACCCCGAAGTGTGATATGATTGTTTATACTGATTATGGCACCCCGAAGGAGTGCCACGTTACAAAAGAACCTACCCGCCCTCATCTGGAGCTCTGTAGGAGCGATATAAAGCACCCCTATAACAAGTTTATCTTCCTCCCCCCCTTGCCCATCTTCACAGAATCCCTTAACTTGCACATAGAATAAAAATACCTTGACACCCTCGCCTCGTACCGCCGGCCACCACCAATACGAACTCACCAACCACCTGGGCAACGTCTCCGTCATCGTATCCGACAACAAACTGCTCTCCGCCAACCAAAGCCAAAAACTCTACCTGCCCGATGTACTCGAGTACCAGGACTACTACCCCTTTGGCATGGTGATGAATGAACGCAAAGGAAGCTACACCGACAGAGACTACCGCTACGGCTACAACGGCAAAGAAAACGACAATGAAGTCAAAGGCGAGTCCAACCAGCAGGATTATGGCTTTAGGGTGTATGACCCAAGGGTGGGAAGGTTTTTGAGTGTGGATCCGTTGACAGAATTCAACGCAGTTAGCGAAAGACAATGTTTGGGTAGCTAATGAAAAACAGTTGGTTGAATATGTCCAATCACAATGGGAGAGGGCTGGAAACGGGATGAGTTCATTAGTTCATGTTCTTGATATAAAAATAACCAACAATAAGAATGGATTTGCAATAGGAGCATTTGTAGGAAAAAAAGATGCTTCTGGAAATATACTTATTAATGCCAAACCTTTAGGAGATATTAATTTTTTGATTCAATACAAGAAAGGAGAAGAAAACCACCACTTAAGTAATCCATACAATACAAGGAATGCATTGGGGCATGAAAAGCAACATATAAAACAAGGTGTGAGCCATTATCATCAAGAGAAGGGATGGGTGATAGATTATAGGTCAGCCCGTGAATTGGATGCAATAAAGGTTCAAAGAACTTTGCCCTCATGGTCAAAGACTACCCCTGAATTTAAAGCAGCTGTCAAATTATATGAAAATAGATGGAAATGATTTTAAACA
>JADKFC010000025.1 GCA_016717655.1 Saprospiraceae bacterium | reverse complement strand
AGCTATCGATAAGGTTGTTTTATCAAGGAAGGTAGCGAGACTAGAAAAACAATTGGAAGACAAACATTCATTTGAGAAAGTTATAGGTAAGTCCAAATTGATACTCCATGCCATAGAAATGGCTAAAAAAGTTGCAGTGACTGATACTACTGTATTAATTACGGGAGAAACAGGTACTGGTAAAGAAGTTTTTGCTCAAGCCATTCATCAGGAATCGAAAAGGAATAAACACAATTTTGTAGCCATCAACTGTTCTGCCTTCAGCAAAGATTTACTGAAAGTGAGATGTTTGGCCATAAGGCAGGAGCTTTTACCGGAGCCACAAGAGATCAAAAAGGACTATTTGAGGAAGCCAATAATGGTACCATTTTTTTGGATGAAATAGGAGAGATGGCACCGGATCTCCAGGCTAAATTGCTTAGAGTATTGGAAACCGGTGAAATTATTAGAGTGGGAGAGATCATTGCTGCCACCCATAGGGATTTGCAGAAAGAAATAGAACTCGGTCATTTCAGAGAAGATTTGTATTACAGGATTTCTGTATTCCAAATCAAACTCCCTGCCTTAAGAGAAAGAGTAGTGGACATCGAGCCTCTGACTCGTCATTTTGTATCTTTGTTTTCTATGAAAATGGATAAAAAAATTCAGTCCATTCATGCAGATGTCATTGAGAATCTAAAACAACATCTATGGCATGGAAATATCAGAGAATTGAAAAATGTCATTGAACGTAGTGTGATTCTCTGTGATGACATTGAGTTAAATGCCAACCACCTCCCTTTGGAATTACAAAGAGATATTTCGCTTTCCGGCAGTAGTAAGATATTGTCAGCATTCGATTTGGCTAGTGCAGAAAAATTGCACATTCAAAAAGTATTGAATTATACCAATGGCAATAAAACCAAGACAGCAGAGTTGCTAAATATAGCCCTTACCACTTTGTACCGAAAAATAGACGAGTACAAAATTTCTTAACTAGACTATCAAAACGATAGGATTCCCCCTATCAAAACGATAGGGTAATAAATGATGGCATACCTTTGCCATTTTATAATCCATTTAAATTCAGTTGTATATCTTACATATGAAAAAATGGACTATCATTTGAATTTATGTTGGCATACTAAAACATAAATTAAAAATGATAACCAAGACCATAATCCCAATCCATAAAAAAGCCCTAAGCTTTGCCAATCTGACAAAGTCATTTTTGCAGGAAGGTAATTATCAACGGGCAAAAAGATGTCTAAACTATGCAGACAGGCTTCTTTGTAAAGGAAGTAAAGAAGTTAAAAATTCCATTTCAAATGTGGATGTATTTTCATTGTCTATTTTTATGGAGACACACTCATTAAATGTAGATGAATTTTTTCCACAACATTTGAAAGAAGAATATATAAAACAAATCAATGCATCAGGTTTGTAAAAATTCTATTTTTTAACCATACTTTTTAGTTGATCATTATCTAATAATTTCAATTTAAAAACAAAACAATAATTCATATGCTTACTACCATTTTAATCATTGCCGCTATTGTGTGTTACGCACTTTTTTTTAAAACCATTAATTTATTCGAAAAAATTTAATTCTATGATCGCATTATTATTTGTCGCCATTGCAGTTTTTGTGTACATCTGTTATGTATTGCTGAAGCCTGATAAATTTTAAGTCAATGAACTGGGAAAATATAAAAGACAGCTTTACGATAATGGTACTTATTCTGATAATATTATCAGGTATTGGCATCATATTTTTAGAAGCAAAAATTTTACTTAATTTATTATAATCAAAGAAACAATGAATACAGAAATCTTAGGAATTTTGTTGATGTTCTTAGCAGTTGTTGCCTTAGGCATTCCATTGGGAGGGTATATTGGCAAAATTTATAATAACGATAAGACCTGGTTGAATAAAATATTTGACCCTATTGATAGCATCATTTTTAAGGTCAGTGGCATCGATATTTCCAGGCAAATGAACTGGAAACAGCACCTTGTTGCTTTACTCACAATAAATTTGTGTTGGTTTCTATTGTCTATGTTTGTTCTTACCAATATGAGTTGGTTGCCCCTGAATCCAGATGGAAATCCATCCATGAGCGGAGATTTGGCTTTTAATACATCGGTAAGTTTTGTCACCAATACGAATCTTCAGCATTATTCAGGAGAAAGTGGTATGTCTTATCTGGGCCAGTTGATCCTGATGTTGTGGCAGTTTATAAGTGCCGGTACAGGTATGGCAATGGCAGCAGTTTTATTTACTGCCATGAAAGAAAAATCAGCTACTACCTTAGGTAACTTTTACTTTTTCTTTGTAAGAAGTTGCACAAGAATCTTATTGCCAATTGCCTTGATTGTTGCCTTTCTTTTTGCTTATAACGGCATGCCTATGACATTTGAAGGAAAACAATCCATGGTCACACTGCAGGGAGATACTGTAAATGTTAGTGCCGGCCCGGTAGCTGCTTTTGTCGCCATCAAACACCTTGGAACCAATGGCGGTGGATTTTTTGGTGCCAATTCAGCACATCCATTTGAGAATCCAGGTTTCTTTACCAATATAATTTTGATGATCACTCAAATGCTCATACCTATTGCGATGATATTTGCCATGGGATATATGATCAGGAGACGTAAATTATCATGGATGATTTTTGCGGTAATGACCATAGGGTTTTTAATGTTGGTATTGCCCACGATTTATTCAGAATTTAATGGCAATCCTGCCATAAGTAAAATGGGAATAGATCAAAGTCTTGGAAGTATGGAAGGCAAAGAAATAAGATTTGGAACTGCGGCATCGGCATATTGGAGTATTGCCACTACAGTGATATCGACGGGTAGTGTCAACAGCATGCATGATAGTTTTACACCATTGGGAGGCATGAATCAATTACTGGGTATGATGACCAATTGCTTTTATGGTGGGGTAGGAGTTGGTATGTTAAACTTCTATATTTTTATTATCCTGGCTGTATTCATAAGCGGCTTGATGGTAGGAAGAACTCCGGAGTTTTTAGGTAAAAAAATTGAGGCCAGGGAGATGAAAATAGCGATGTTGATTGCCTTGCTCCATCCTTTTTTAATTCTTACAGGTACTGCAATTGCAAGTTATCTCTATGCCAATAACCCTGAAGGTTTTGCATCATGGTTAAACAATCCGGGTTATCATGGCTTTAGTGAAATGCTTTATGAAATGACTTCTTCCAGTGCCAATAACGGAAGTGGTTTTGAAGGTCTTGGAGACAATACCTTGTTTTGGAATATTTCAACTGGTCTCATCATGTTGATGGCAAGATACCTACCAATAATCGGACCTATAGCCATAGCAGGTTTACTAGCCTCTAAAAAATATATACCTGAGAGCAATGGAACACTCAAAACGGATACTGCAACCTTTGGAGTTATGGTATTTGCAGTAATAGCTATCGTAGCAGCATTGTCGTTTTTTCCGGCATTGACTTTGGGCCCCATTGCTGAACATTTTTCACTTAAATAATCGAAATTACCATGATCAATAATAATTTATTTCAAAAAGATTTGTTGCAGGAAGCATTTAAACAATCTTTTGTAAAACTTAATCCAAAATTAATGTTCAGAAATCCTGTAATGTTTACTGTGTGGATCGGAACATTAGTTATGGCCATTGTTTGCATCTGGATCATGATGGGAGTGCAAAATCAGGGAAGTTTGGCTTACAACTTAGTAGTTACTTCCATTTTGCTGATTACCCTGTTATTTGCCAATTTTGCTGAAGCCATTGCAGAAGCCAGGGGCAAGGCTCAGGCTGATAGTTTGAGGAAAACGAGAGAAGAGACACCTGCAAAATTAGAGAATGGAAAAACCATATCTTCTGCACAATTAAAAAAAGGAGATGTTTTCATCTGTGAAACAGGAGACATTATCGCCAGTGATGGTGAAATCATAGAAGGCCTGGCCACCATAGATGAAAGTGCTATCACCGGCGAATCAGCCCCCGTGATTCGCGAAGCCGGTGGTGATAAAAGTTCAGTAACAGGAGGAACCAAAGTATTATCTGATCGTATAAAAGTACAAGTGACAACAGAACCGGGGAAAGTTTTTTGGATAAGATGATTGCCTTCGTTGAAGGTGCAAGCAGACAAAAGACACCTAAATGAAATTGCCCTTACCATTTTGTTGGCAGGATTTACCTTGGTGTTTATCATTGTAACCGTAACCCTAAAACCTTTTGCAGACTATGCCAATACACCTATAACCATTGCAGCTTTTATTTCCTTATTTGTATGTTTAATACCAACAACCATTGGTGGCTTATTATCAGCCATAGGCATAGCCGGTATGGATAGGGCACTTAGAGCAAATGTGATTACCAAAAGTGGTAAGGCTGTGGAGACTGCAGGTGATATCGATGTATTATTGTTGGATAAAACAGGAACCATAACCATAGGCAATAGAAAAGCAACCAATTTTTATTCCGCAGATGGTATCAATGCTGAACATTTTAAAAGATGTGTAGTATTGAGTTCCATCAGTGACCAAACTCCGGAAGGAAAGTCCATCATAGAGTTGGCTGCTGTAAACCCATTGTCTTATGCAGTATCTAATGCAGTTTACATAAAATTTACTGCTGAAACAAGATGTTCAGGCATTGACTTTGAGAACACCCGCATCAGAAAAGGAGCAAGTGATGCTATCAGGCTTTTGGTTGAGAAAGCCGGTAATACATTTCCAACAGAAATAGTGGAGAGGGTAAAAGCAATATCGTCAAATGGAGGTACACCATTGGTTGTAGCTGAAAATGAAAAAGTATTAGGAGTGATTGAACTCCAGGACATCATTAAAACCGGCATCAAAGAGCGATTTGACAGACTCAGAAAAATGGGTATTAAAACTGTTATGGTAACCGGGGATAATCCACTTACAGCGAAATATATTGCTGAAAAAGCTGGTGTAGATGATTTTATTGCAGAAGCAAAACCTGAGGATAAAATGAATTACATCAGAAATGAACAATCACAAGGACGTTTGGTAGCCATGATGGGCGATGGCACCAATGATGCTCCTGCACTTGCTCAGGCCGATGTGGGGGTAGCTATGAATAGTGGTACACAGGCAGCAAAGAAGCTGGTAATATGGTTGATCTTGACAATGACCCTACCAAACTTATTGAAGTAGTCGAAATAGGAAAACAGCTTTTTGATGACCAGAGGTACACTTACCACTTTTAGTATTGCCAATGATGTGGCTAAATATTTTGCTATTGTGCCTGCTCTGTTCATTACATCAATACCGGCATTGGAGGCTCTTAATATTATGAAATTGCATAGCCCTGAAAGTGCCATTCTTTCTGCTGTAATTTTTAATGCCATCATCATTCCTATGCTGATTCCTTTGGCTTTAAAAGGAGTAAGTTACAAACCAATCGGAGCAAGTGCTTTGCTTAGAAGAAACTTATTACTGTATGGCTTGGGAGGCGTTTTAATTCCTTTTGTAGGTATAAAACTGATAGATTTGGTGGTAACCATTTTTATTTAAATGCTGCAAGCTTAGATTTACCTTATTAAAAAATAAATTCTTAGAAATAATTTAATTATCAAAAAAATGAAATCAGAAATTTTTCCAGCCATAAAATTAACAATAATGTGTTTGTTGATTTTTTCAGGAATATATACCTTATTGGTGCTGGCTTTCGCTCAAATTACCCCTCAAAAAGGAAAAGGGGAGTTGATAAGTCAGAATGGTAAAACTTATTTTAGTAATATTGGTCAAAATTTTACAGATGACAAATATTTCTATTCCAGACCTTCAGCCGTTATTTACAATGCAGCAGGCAGTGCGGGCAGTAATAAGGGACCTTCCAATCCTGCTTATTTGGAACAGGTGCAAGCAAGGATAGATACTTTTTTAGTGCACAATCCTGAAGTATCAAAATCTGAAGTGCCTGCGGATATGATTACTGCCAGTGGCAGCGGTCTTGACCCGGACATATCAGTTCAGGCTGCAACATGCCAGATAAAAGAATTGCTAAAATAAGAGGTATCGATGAAAAGGACCTGCAGCACTTATCATTTCTACAAAACACTGAAACGCCCCTTTATTTGGTTCGCGGACCGAAAAAATAAACGTTCTAAAACTAAATTTAGCTCATTAGATAACCTTAAATAATAAAATCATGTTTTTAAAAAATATAATCATTCCAACCATCGTATTCTTTGGCATTTTTACTGTTGTACATAATGCAAGTGCTCAAAAGGATACATCAGCCTCGTCAGTTCAATTCAGTGGCTACATAGAGACTTATTATGCTTATGATTTTGGCAACCCTTTGAGTCATAATCGTCCTGGTTTTATATATTCATACAATAGACACAATGAGGTAAATCTAAATTTGGGTTTTGTAAAAGCCAATTATCAAAGTGAAAAAGTAAGGGCAAATTTAGCTCTGATGGCAGGTAATTATGTGAATGCAAACTTAGCTGCTGAACCAGGCGTATTGAAAAATATTTTTGAGGCCAATGTTGGGATAAAACTTTCTGATAAAAGCAACCTTTGGGTGGATGGCAGGAATTTTTCCATCCCATATAGGATTTGAAAGTGCGATTGGAAGGGATTGCTGGACACTTACAAGAAGTCTTTTAGCAGAAAACTCCCCATATTATGAATCTGGAGCAAAATTAAGTTATACCACATCAGATGGTAAGTGGCTTATCAGTGCTTTGGTACTTAATGGCTGGCAAAGAATTCAGCGGGTAGATGGCAATAATTCTCCAGCCTTTGGACATCAACTCACTTTCCCAAACCTTCTTCAACCCTTACCTTTACAACAGCTCTTTCATTGGAAATGATAAACCGGACAGTATTAAAAGAATGCGTTATTTTCATAATTTATTTGCTCAATTTCACTGACCAAAAAATTGGGTGTCACTGCCGGATTTGATATAGGAGCTGAACAAAAATCTAAAGATAGTGGAGAGTATAATACATGGTATTGTCCTGTATTAATAGTCAAACTTAACCCTTCATCTTCTTCAAGCATTGCAGGCAGAATTGAATATTATGGTGATAAAAATGGTGTGATCATAAGTACAGGAAGCCCTAATGGATTTCAGACGTTAGGTTATTCTGTCAACTTTGACAAAAACATAAGAGATAATGTTATGTGGAGAATTGAAGCACGTCCTTAGTCTGGAAAGATAAAACTTTTTTAAGATGGGATAATTCCAGTAAATACCAATTATTTTATGACAACTTCATTTGCCATAAGTTTTTAACAATGGAAGAAACAGGAACATCTGCACAGGAATTTCTTAATCTTATTAAGAAAGCAAGAAGAGGTAAATTTAAAATTTACATAGGCATGAGTGCGGGTGTTGGTAAATCCTATAGAATGCTTCAGGAAGCCCGCTCTTTGCTTAAAAATGGTATTGATGTCAAAATAGGATATACAAAGGAAAGGAATTAGAAGAAATGGATTTTCAGGCCGTCATTAATTTGCGACCTGAAATTGTAGTCGTAGATGAACTGGCTCATACCAATATTGAAGGCAGTAAAAATGAAAAAAGATGGCAGGATGTGTTGGACATCCTTGATGCTGGCATCAATGTGATCTCAGCGGTAAATATTCAGCACATTGAAAGTTTAAACGATGAAATAAAAACCATTACTGGCATTGAAGTAAAAGAAAGAATCCCCGATAGTGTTTTAGCCCAGGCAGATGAAGTAGTAAATATTGATTTAACAGCGGATGAATTAATCCTTAGACTGAAGGAAGGAAAAATTTATCAGGCTGAGAAAATTGAAACTGCATTAAAAAACTTTTTTAAAAGTGATCACATCCTACAGCTGCGTGAATTAGCCCTGAAAGAAGTAGCATCTCAGGTAGAAAGAAAGGTCGAAACAGAAGTACCTCAAACCAAAAGTTTAAAACACGAAAGGTTTTTAGCCTGTATTAGCAGCAATGAAAAGACGGCTAAAGTTGTGATTAGGAAAACGGCAAGATTGGCCAATTATTACCACAGCAAATGGTATGTACTCTATGTACAAACACCCAAAGAAAGTCCAAATAAAATTGCTTTGGATAAACAACGACATTTAATCAATAACTTTAAATTGGCCACAGAATTGGGTGCTGAAATTATTAAAATTGAAAATGATAATGTTCCCAAAGCCATCATTGATCAATGTCATGAAAGGGAGAATAACTACCATTTGTATTGGCAAACCTCATCTTAATTTATGGAAGATGATAATGGCTACGAATATATTCAGTGAATTATTAAAAAAACTTTCAAGTTCTGAGATGGACTTGGTAATTTTAAGCTAATGAAAATTAAACAAAAAGTGTTTTCAGGTATAGGTTTATTGTTTCTGATGATAGCCTTGCTTACCATAGTAAGTATTACTTTTGTACACAAGTTGTCCAATGAAACCAAAAACATCCTTGTAGCCAACTATAATACACTGGACTACTCAAGGAATATGCTTATGTCATTGAACAATGGTATAGTTCAACCAAAAGAACAAAAAATATTTGAATTAAATCTCAAACAACAGCAAATAACATTACTGAAATAGGGGAATTGAATTAACCAAAAGTTGGCCATTGATTTTAATGATTTAAAGTCTGATTTTTAAAAATGATACAATCATAAAACAATTCGCAATGATATTTCAGATATCATGCTACTCAATATGCAGGCAATACAACGCAAAAGCAATATTGGCAAACCCATACTGCCGATAATTCTATTTTGTGGATTTCTTTCATAGGTGTTTTGTGTTTTGTTTTGCATTTGTATTATTGGTCAATCTTCCTTCAAATATTGCAGATCCAATTAAAGAATTGTCTGAAAGTATTAAAGAAATTGCAGCAGAAAATTATAACCAAAGAGTTCATTTTGAAAAACACAATGAGTTTGGTGACTTAGCCAGATCGTTCAACACTATGGCTCAAAAACTGGAAGAGTATAAAGCAGGAAACATTGAAAAGTTACTCATTGAAAAAAAGAGAATTGAAACCCTAATCAATAACATGAATGAACCTGTGATTGGCTTGGATGCAGACCACAGAATAATTTTCATGAATGACAACGCACTTAAAATATCCGGACTTACTTCACAGGACGTTGTAGGTAAATTGGTGCAGGATATAGCCATGAGAAATGATTTAATGAGGTTGTTGGTAAAGGATTTGTTTCAGAAAGAGGAAAGTGATAAAGATAAATCACCCATAAAAATCTATGCCCATCAAAAAGAAAGTTACTTCAAAAAGGAATTGATTCCAATATTGATTACACCTACTGGGGAAAGTGAAACCAAATTATTTGGAAATGTAATTTTACTTCAGAATATCACTGAATATAAGGAACTTGATTTTGCGAAAACAAATTTTGTAGCCAACATTTCCCATGAATTGAAGACACCTATTTCCTCTATAAAAATGAGTGTACAATTACTGGAAAACAAGCAGATTGGAATACTGAATCAGGAACAACAAAGCTTATTGAATAGCATTAACGACGACGCCAATAGATTATTGAGAATTACGAAAGAACTGTTGAATATATCTGAAGTGGAAAGTGGTACCATACAGTTAAATATGGTGTCATTGCCATTGATGGAAGTTGTGGAATATGCCATAAATGCAACTAAAAATAGCGCTGAACAAAAGAGTATAAAAATCAACATCGATAAACAGGATGAACCACCTCAAATTTTAGCAGACAGCGAAAAAATGGCCTGGGTATTGACAAATCTCTTATCCAACGCTATTCGTTATTCATACGACAACTCACAGATAACAATACAGATATCAGTTAATTCAGGATTGGCCAAAATAGCTGTTACAGATACCGGGCAAGGTATTCCTCAACAATATATTTCCAAAATATTTGACCGGTATTTTCGAATTCCCGGATCAAGGAAAGAAGGTACAGGATTGGGGCTAAGCATCAGTAAAGAATTGGTGGAAGCTCAGGGTGGAAAAATAGAAGTGGAAAGTGATTTTGCAAAAGGAAGTACATTTACTTTAAGTATACCCATTGCGTAAGAAATATAACCAGCAAATGAATTTGAATAAGAATGGTGTGACATTGAATGATATCATCCAATTATTCAGAATTGAAAAGGCCATAAAATAATACTATAATTTTGACATTGTATTTTAAACAATTTAAGAAAGAAAAATTTGTGTTTCATAATGTCTGGCATAGTATAAAAGCATAATTGAGTTGAATCAATTATTATCCACTGTTGCATGTGAATTTTACTAAATTTAAGGCAAAATGGAGTATTTTTGCATCAAATGGAGAACTTAAAGTGTCAGAATTGCTTCTTTAGAAACTTGTGTTAAAAAAATACAAGAATAATGAATGGATGTGAAAAGAAATTATCAATATTAATCTATTAATAATCAGGGTATTAAAAATTAAATATTTTTTATTTTGATGCAATCAACAAAAAAATTAATAATATTTAATAAACTACTTTGCAATATAATAATTTGTCTTATTTTTGCAACGCTTTTTACGGAAGGTAGATCGCTTACATTGAATACAATAAATGGAAGAAATATTTAAAAAATATTAATAAGCCAGTGTAGCTCAGTTGGCCAGAGCAGCTGATTTGTAATCAGCTGGTCGGGGGTTCGAATCCCTCCACTGGCTCATGTTTTTTAAATAACAAATAGCTTTTTAGCAGGGGGGTACGCCGGAGTTGGAGAGCCGGGACAGACTGTAAATCTGTTGTCTTACGGCTGAGTAGGTTCGAATCTTACTACCCCCACAAAAAAAGCGAATTGGAAACTTTTTTTTAGGCGGGAATAGCTCAGTTGGTAGAGCATCAGCCTTCCAAGCTGAGGGTCGCGAGTTCGAGTCTCGTCTCCCGCTCAAACTTAAAGAGAGATAGGAATTTGAAATAATGGCCGATGTAGCTCAGGGGTAGAGCACTTCCATGGTAAGGAAGGGGTCATGGGTTCAATTCCCATCATTGGCTCAATGATAATTTTATTCATTAACATATTTAAATACTGAAAAATTTCAAGCAATGGCTAAAGGAACATTTGACAGGTCGAAACCACACGTAAACATAGGTACCATTGGTCACGTTGACCACGGTAAGACCACTTTGACAGCGGCAATTACATATGTATTGTCAGAATCTGGACTTGCAGAGAAAAAAGACTATGACTCTATCGATGCTGCTCCTGAGGAGAAAGAAAGAGGGTATTACCATCAACACGGCTCACGTTGAATACCAAACAGTGAAGAGACACTATGCTCACGTTGACTGTCCAGGTCACGCGGACTATGTCAAAAACATGGTTACGGGTGCCGCTCAAATGGATGGCGCCATTATCGTGGTTGCTTCTACTGACGGACCTATGCCTCAAACCAAAGAACATATCCTTCTTGCAAGACAAGTAGGAGTTCCAAAATTGTGGTTTTCATGAACAAAGTTGACTTGGTTGATGATCCGGAAATGTTGGAGTTGGTTGAGATGGAAGTTAGAGAACTTTTAGGTGCCTATGGTTTTGGTGAAGATGCACCAATCATCAAAGGATCAGCTATTAAAGCTCTTGAAGGAACTCCTGAAGGTAAAGCGGCTATCAATGAATTGATGGATGCAGTGGATAACCACATACCTGAGCCAACAAGAGAAGTTGACAAACCTTTCTTGATGCCAATAGAAGATGTATTTACCATCACAGGTAGAGGTACAGTTGCTACTGGTAGAATTGAAAAAGGTGTAATCAATGTGAACGATCCTGTTGAGATCATTGGTATGCAAAAACCAGGTGAGAAACCATTAACTTCTACAGTAACTGGTGTTGAGATGTTTAGAAAACTTCTTGACAGAGGTGAGGCTGGTGATAACGCTGGTATCTTATTAAGAGGTATCGATAAAGAAGCGATCAGAAGAGGTATGGTTATCTGTAAACCAGGATCAGTACAACCACACATGAAATTCAAATGTGAGGTATACGTACTATCTAAAGAAGAAGGTGGTAGACATACTCCATTCTTCAATGGTTACAGACCTCAATTTTACTTCAGAACTACTGACGTTACTGGTGATGTGAAACTTCCTGAAAACGTTGAAATGGTTATGCCAGGTGATAACGTTACTCTTGAAGTAAATCTTGTAAGTCCAATCGCAATGGACAAAGGTTTGAGATTCGCTATCAGAGAAGGTGGTAGAACAGTTGGAGCAGGACAGGTTACTGAGATTTTACAGTAGTCTTTCAAATAAATAATTAACTAAGAGATTTAAGTATCCTTTTAGGATGCTTAACTCTCTTTTTAGTATATAGTAAAAACACATTGAAGAAACTATTAACGTATAGTTTTCTGAGTGTTAAGGGTATAAATTTATTTTTAAATAGGGAAGTAGTTCAATTGGTAGAGCAGCGGTCTCCAAAACCGCAAGTTGCAGGTTCGAGTCCTGTCTTCCCTGCAAAAGTTATAAAGAAATATGGAAAGCATAAAGCTATACATAAAGGAAAGTATCAACGAACTGGTGCACAATGTAACCTGGCCTACCTGGCCTGGAATTAATTGCTCACACAAGATTGGTACTTATTGCAGCGACTATTTTTGCATTGGTTACCCTGGTATTTGATACCGTTGCCAATACAATCTTAAAAACTGTTTACTCTATATTAAACTAATCAATTTAATGGAAGAAACAACTGCAAAATGGTATTCACTTAGAGTAATAAGTGGAAAGGAAAAAAAGATCAAAGAGAAGATTGACCTTGAGATTCAAAGAAATCAATGGGAAAATATTGTTTTGCAGGTTATTGTTCCTATTGAAAAAGTTTATAAACTGAGAAATGGTAAAAAACAAACCATAGAAAGAAACATTCTCCCTGGTTATATTTTGGTGGAAGCCATTCCTGAAAAGTTCTCGGCTGAGATCGTGGCAGGCATTACCGGCTTAACCAATGTTATCAATTTCTTAGGCAAGACACATCCTATACCTATGACTCAAACTGAGGCCAATAGAATGTTGGGCAAGGCAGATGAGTCACAGTTTGGAAGTGAATCTATGTTGGATCCATTCCTGGTCAATGAAACTGTAAAAATCATTGATGGACCATTCAAAGATTTTATTGGCGATGTCAAAGAGGTAAATGAGGAAAAGAAAAAGTTGAAAGTTATCGTCAAAATCTTTGGAAGAGGTACAGAAGTAGAATTGAATTTTGGTCAAATAGAAAAACAAGCTTAACTCCTATCGTATATTAATGCTTCCAACGAGAAGAGTAAAGCAAAATCATAAACAATAAAAGTATAAAGCTTTAAAAATGGCAAAAGAGATAGAAACATTTGTGAAGTTGCAAGTTAAAGGAGGAGCTGCAAATCCAGCTCCACCAATCGGACCAGCTTTAGGTTCTAAAGGTGTGAACATCATGGAGTTTTGCAAGAGATTCAATGCAGCCACTCAAGACATGCCTGGTAAGTTAGTGCCGGTATTGATTACAGTTTATAAAGATAAATCTTTGAATTTGTAATAAAAACAGCACCTGCAGCAGGTCAATTTTTGGAAGCAGCTAAACTTAAATCAGGTTCACCACAACCTAATAGAAATAAAGTTGGATCAGTTTCATGGGATCAGGTGCAAGCAATTGCTCAGGATAAAATGTCTGATTTAAACGCTTTCAAATTAGAGTCAGCAATGAAAATGGTTGCAGGCACAGCAAGATCAATGGGTCTTACTGTATCAGGGTCAGCACCCTGGGAAAACAATTAAATTTTTTTAACACTGGTAGGGAGTTCGGTCCTCGATCGAACGTAGTACCTCAAAATTTTTATAATGGCAAAACTTTCTAAAAAAAAGACAAGCTGTTGAAGGTAAGGTAGACGTTAATAAGTTTTATAGCCTTGCTGATTCAATAGGACTTGTAAAAGAAGTGAATATCGCGAAATTTGATGCTTCTGTAGATATTCACGTAAGACTTGGAGTCGATCCAAGGAAAGCAGATCAGGCCATAAGAGGAACAGTAACACTTCCTCATGGAACTGGTAAAACAAAATCAGTATTGGTACTTTGTAATCCTGATAAGGAAAAAGAAGCAAAAGATGCCGGTGCAGATTTTGTAGGTCTTGATGATTATATCAATCAAATCAAAGGCGGTTGGACAGATGTAGATGTGATAATTGCTACACCTGATGTCATGGCTAAGTTAGGTCAAATAGGTAGAATCCTAGGACCTAGAAACTTAATGCCAAACCAAAAACCGGTACGGTTACTTTGGATGTAGCTTCTGCAGTAAATGATGTGAAGAAAGGTAAAATATCTTTCAGGGTAGACAAGTTTGGTATCATCCACACAACTGTTGGTAGAGTTTCTTTTGCAAAGGAGAAATTAGCTGAAAATGCTAAAGAATTACTGGCAACATTAGAGAGAATGAAACCGGCTACTGCAAAAGGTATATACATGAGATCCATAAGCGTGGCTTCTACAATGAGCCCCGGTATTAAGGTTGATCCGAAAACTATTCATTAATCAATATAAAAGATAGAAAGATGTAAAAAGCAGATAAAGCATTAATGATAGATGAATTAAGGGAAAAGTTTTCGAGCAACCCTTTTTTTACATTACTGACTCTTCTGCGTTGACCGTAGAAGCAATCAATAAATTCAGAAGAATTTGTTTCGAAAAAGGCATCGAAGTTAAAGTAGTAAAAAATACTCTTGCAAAAAAGGCTATGGAAGCCCATCCCCTGAGGAAAAAAATTATGTAGCATTGTACGATGCATTACATGGTCCTACAACTCTATTGTTCTGTGAAACGGCAAGCCTACCTGGTAAGGTCATTAAAGGAGTTCAGAGAAAAATCAAAAGCCTGTTTTAAAGGCAGCTTACATTGACACCAGTGTTTATTTGGGTGACGACCAACTGGAAGTATTGGCTAATCTTAAATCGAAAGAGGAGCTTGTCGGTGAAATTATTTGATTATTGCAATCACCTGCGAAAAATGTTATTTCTGCCCTTAAGTCGGGTGGCAATACCATCGCCGGTCTGGTTAAAGCGCTCGAAGAAAGAGCAAACTAAATTTGGCTTCCAAGACAACGCCATAATAATTAATTCATTATTGTTAAAAATTTAAAACTCAGAAAAATGGCTGATTTAAAAGCATTTGCAGAGCAACTTGTCAACTTGACAGTTAAAGAAGTTAACGAACTTGCTCAAATTTTGAAAGACGAATACGGTATCGAACCAGCTGCTGCTGCTGTTGCTATCGCTGCACCAGCTGGAGGAGCAGGTGGAGGAGACGTTGTTGCTGAAAAAACTGAGTTTGATGTTATTTTAACTCAGGTGGAGCTAACAAACTTGCTGTAGTTAAAGAAGTTAAAAACATCCTTAACTTAGGATTGAAAGAAGCAAAGGATCTTGTGGATGGAGCTCCTTCAACATTGAAAACAGGTATTGCTAAAGCAGAAGCAGAACAAATTAAAACTGTTCTTACTGAAGCTGGTGCAACTGTAGATTTGAAGTAATTCTATATGAATGACTTAATGCAGTTAAGTCAAGGAATAAATGGATTCGGCTTGGTCCCCAAACACGGGGACTAAGCCCATTGCCATTTATACTTTTGTGGAAAATTCAGAACATCGGCCTAATTCCGGTGTTAAAAAAATAAAGATTTTAGGATGGCATCAACAATCAACGGAACAAAAGAAAGAGTAAACTTCGGTAAGTCGACTTTCTTGTAATGACGAAGAACACGTAGATTTCCAAACCATCGTTCAGGATGTATTCCTCGGCAACATTCCTTATATGACGCCAAAGGGAATTTTTGTAATCAATGGTGCTGAACGGGTTGTGGTTTCTCAACTCCACCGTTCTCCAGGCGTATTTTTCAGCCAGACCTTCCACCCCAATGGTACTGCCATCTACTCTGCAAGGGTGATCCCTTTCAAAGGGGCCTGGATGGAATTTGCCACCGATATCAACTCGGTGATGTACGCCTACATCGACAGAAAGAAAAAATTCCCTGTTACTACCTTGCTCAGAGCCATCGGCTTTGACTCAGATAAAGACATCCTCAACATCTTTGATCTGGCAGAAGAAATTAAGGTAACAGACAAGTCTTTGAAAAAAGCCATCGGTCGTAAACTGGCCGCAAGGGTGCTCCGCAAATGGATAGAAGACTTTGTGGATGAAGATACTGGTGAGGTGGTTACCATTGAGCGTAACGAAATCATCCTCGAAAGGGATGTGGTGCTCGATGAAGAAAACATCAACCTCATCAGTGATATTGATGCAGATACCATCATTCTTCAAAAAGAAGATTTGGATGTAGATTATAGCATCATTTACAATACACTGCAAAAAGATCCATCAAGCTCTGAAGTAGAAGCGGTAACTCAAATCTATCGTCAACTCAGAGGTACCGATCCACCCGATGAAGAAACCGCGAGGGGCATCATCGACAAGTTGTTCTTCTCTGATAAGAGGTACAACCTGGGTGAAGTAGGTAGATATAAAATCAATAAAAACTCAAGTTGGATATCGATATGGAAACCCTGGTTTTGACCAAGGAAGACATCATATCCATCGTTAAATTCCTGGTGGCCCTGGTCAACCAAAAAGCAGAATTAGACGACATTGACCACTTGAGCAATCGTAGGGTTAGAACCGTGGGCGAACAGTTGTATGCTCAGTTCGGCGTGGGTCTTGCCAGGATGGCACGTACCATCAGAGAAAGAATGAACGTGAGAGACAACGAGGTATTTACACCGGTTGATCTGATCAACGCGAGAACTCTTTCTTCCGTGATCAACTCCTTCTTTGGAACCAGCCAGTTGTCACAATTCCTGGATCAAACCAACCCACTTTCAGAAATTACCCACAAACGTAGGATTTCAGCCCTCGGACCCGGCGGTCTCTCAAGAGAAAGAGCAGGCTTTGAGGTAAGGGACGTTCACTATTCACACTATGGACGACTTTGTACCATTGAGACTCCGGAAGGTCCAAACATTGGTTTGATTTCTACCCTTTGCGTTCACGCCAAGGTTAATAAAATGGGCTTCCTCGAGACCCCTTACCGCAAGGTAGACAAGGGTATTGTAAATCTCGGTGGCCACGCAGATTATCTGTCAGCCGAGAGTGAAGACCATATGAAAATTGCGCAGGCCAATGCTCCAGTAAGTGAAACAGGTGCCTTTATCAATGATAGAATCAAAGGTAGAGAGCAGGGTGAATTCCCCATCTTTACACCTGAAGAAGTTGATTACATTGATATTGCTCCGAATCAAATCGTAGGTGTTTCTGCCTCATTGATTCCGTTCCTTGAAAATGATGATGCCAACCGTGCCCTGATGGGATCTAACATGCAACGTCAGGCCGTTCCTTTGATCAGACCTAAGGCTCCAATTGTGGGCACAGGTATGAAGCCAAGGTAGCTGCCGATAGTAACATGTTGATCAACTCTGAAGGAGCCGGTGTTGTTGAATATGTTGACTCTAACCAAAATTATCATTAAATACGACAGAAACGATGCTGAAAGGCTCGTGTCATTTGAAGATGATGCGGTTACTTATAGCCTTACCAAGTTTACAAGGACCAACCAGGGTACTTGTATCAACCTCAAACCCATTGTAAGAAAGGGTGACAGGGTTAAAAAAGGCAGTTTGCTTTGTGAAGGTTATGCTACTGAAAACGGAGAATTGGCCTTGGGTCAAAACCTGAAAGTAGCCTTCATGCCTTGGAAGGGTTACAACTTTGAAGATGCCATTGTACTTTCAGAGCGTGTGGTTAAAGAAGATGTATTTACTTCCATTCACATAGAAAGCTTTGAACTTGACATCAGAGATACCAAGCTGGGTGAGGAAGAATTGACCTGCGATATTCCAAACGTAAGTGAGGAAGCTACCAAAGACCTCGATGAAAACGGTATCATCCGTTTGGGTGCTTGGGTGGCAGAAGGCGATATCCTGATTGGTAAGATTACTCCAAAAGGAGAGACCGATCCAACACCTGAAGAAAAACTGCTTCGTGCCATCTTTGGTGATAAAGCAGGTGATGTGAAGGATGCCTCATTGAAAACGCCACCATCAATCCAGGGTGTGGTCATCGACAAACAACTTTTTGCCAGGGCTAAAAAGGATAAATTCCAGAAAGTTCAGGAAAAAGAATTGTTGACCAAGCTGGATGATGACCATGCAGTAGAAGTCAATAAGCTAAAAACCCTCTTGATCGATAAGCTGATGACCCTGTTGGGTTCAAAAGTTTCAGAAGGTGTATATAGCATCTATAAGGAAGAGCTGATCTCCAAAGGAACCAAGTTCTCTCCTAAAGTTCTGAAAGAAATTGACTACACCACAGTGGATTATTCCAACTGGACCAAAGAAAAGGAAACCAATGAAATGGTAGCGAGGTTGTTGCACAACTTCAACATCAAACTCAATGGTGAATTGGGAAGGTACAAGAGAGAGAAATACAACATTTCTATCGGGGATGAATTACCTGCAGGTGTATTGAAACTGGCCAAGGTTTATCTTGCTAAAAAACGTAAGTTGAAAGTAGGGGATAAACTTGCCGGAAGACACGGTAACAAAGGAATCGTGTCCAGGATCGTAAGAGAAGAAGACATGCCATTCCTTGAGGATGGTACTCCGGTTGACATCGTGTTGAACCCACTTGGGGTACCTTCAAGGATGAACCTGGGTCAGATCTTCGAAACGGTTTTGGGCTGGGCAGGTAAAAACCTGGGCTTGAGATTCGCTACTCCTATCTTTGACGGTGCCAGCGTTCACGAAATTGATGACTATGTGAAAAAGGCCAACCTGCCTTCACTCGGACAGACCTTCCTGTATGATGGTGAAACGGGCGACAGGTTCCACCAACAGGCAACGGTAGGTGTAATCTACATGTTGAAGCTTTCACACATGGTTGATGATAAGATGCACGCACGTTCTATCGGTCCTTACTCACTCATTACCCAACAACCACTTGGAGGTAAGGCTCAGTTTGGTGGTCAGCGTTTTGGTGAGATGGAGGTTTGGGCATTGGAAGCTTTTGGAGCTGCTAATATCCTTAGGGAATTGCTTACCATTAAGTCGGATGACATCATTGGTCGTGCTAAAGCCTACGAGGCCATTGTTAAAGGAGAAAACTTACCGGAACCAAATATTCCGGAGTCCTTCAATGTACTTGTACACGAATTGAGAGGCTTAGCGCTTGACATTAAATTTGAATAATCTAAAAATTATACCTGCAAATGGCATTAAAAAAAGTTGCAAAGGTTGGTAAGGCTTTCGATTCAATTACCATCAGTCTCTCTTCTCCGGATGAAATCCTGGAGAGATCAAGGGGTGAGGTACTGAAGCCGGAAACCATCAACTACAGGTCATATAAGCCGGAAAGAGACGGTCTGTTTTGTGAGCGTATTTTTGGTCCGGTAAAGGATTACGAGTGTTACTGCGGTAAATACAAAAGAATCCGTTACAAAGGAATCGTGTGTGACCGTTGTGGTGTGGAAGTGACTGAGAAAAAGGTCAGAAGAGAAAGAATGGGGCACATCAAATTGGTAGTTCCCGTTGTTCACATCTGGTTTTTTAAATCACTCCCCAACAAGATCGGTTACCTTTTGGGTACCTCGTCAAAAAACCTTGAGTCTATCATTTATTATGAGAAATTTGTGGTCATCCAGCCCGGTATCAAAGAAGGTGAAGTTAAATACCTAGAACTTCTTTCAGAAGAAGATTACCTGGCCATTCTGGATTCTTTACCAAAAGAAAATCAGATGTTGGACGACAGCGATCCCAATAAGTTTGTTGCCAAAATGGGAGCTGAAGCGATCTTTGATTTGCTGATGCGTCTAGACCTGGCCAACTTGTCTTATGATCTCAGACACCAGGCATCAGTTGAAACATCTCAACAAAGGAAATCAGAGGCCCTCAAAAGACTTCGCGTTGTAGAAGCCTTTAAAGAAGGGTTTGAAAAAAATACAAACCGACCGGAGTGGACCATCATCCAGTACTTGCCGGTAATACCACCAGAATTGAGACCGTTGGTGCCTCTTGATGGTGGAAGGTTTGCGAGTTCAGATTTGAACGATCTTTACAGAAGGGTGATTATCCGTAACAACCGTTTGAAAAGGTTGTTGGAAATCAAAGCTCCTGAAGTAATCCTCAGAAATGAAAAGAGGATGTTGCAGGAAGCCGTTGACTCACTGTTTGACAACTCCAGAAAATCAAATGCT
>JADKFC010000024.1 GCA_016717655.1 Saprospiraceae bacterium | reverse complement strand
GTGTTATAGCTTGCCCTCCAAACAAACCAAATAAAATGCCTGCGGACACAACAATTAAAATTACATTTCATCTCAAGTCTAATGAAGTAAATGGTGCTGCAAAGATTTGGTTAGAATTTTATAGTGATAAAACTTATTTAAATCTTTTTGATCGAACAGATTCTTTAGGAGTTGTTACAGTAGTTTCGCCAAATTCTGTAAGCGACGAGGATAATTTATTTACTATTTATCCAAACCCTACAAATAATAAGATATTAATTCATTCTAAAAATATGAGTGGTAAAGAGGTTAATATTTCAAACAGTGTTGGCTTAAATATTCTTAAACTAAATGAAATACCTTTAGATGGCATTCCTGTAAGTGAATTTAACAGCGGTATTTACTTTATTTCTATTATTGATAAACTCACAAAAAAAACTACAACTTATAATTTCATAAAAACTCAATAGCAATAATCTAAATGAAGATTTGTTCTGCTCATGACTATATTAGTGCTAATGTAAATATTTTGTAAATGACAAACAACAAAGCTCATTGGGAAAATGTATTTTCAACTAAATCTCAAAATGAAGTTAGTTGGACTCAGGATTATCCAAAAACTTCCATTGATTATATTGAGGCATTAAGATTGTCTAAGTCTTCTAATATTATAGATATTGGTGGTGGTGATAGTAATCTTGTAGATGCACTTTTAGAACAGGGATATGAAAATATCTGGGTATTGGATATATCAGAGACTGCTTTAGAAAAAGCTAAAAAAAGATTGGGTCATAAAGCTGATAAAGTGAATTGGATTGTCACTAACATTGTAGAATTTGAATCAGATATTAGATTTGATTTCTGGCATGATAGAGCAGTTTTTCATTTCTTAACTGATATATCTGATATTGAAAAGTATGTAAATATTGTTTGTGATTTAGTTGCTGAGAATGGCGGATTTTTGCTTGGTACATTTTCTGAGAAAGGACCAAATAAGTGTAGTGGACTTGAGATTACTCAGTATAATGATATTAAATGAAAACAAACTTTTTGAGCAATGCTTTCAATCTGTGAAATGTTTTTCTGAAGATCATATTACTCCATTTGATACTGTTCAGAATTTTCAATTTTGTGTATTTAAAAAAATAAATTTAGATAGGCAAGAATGAAACATGTACACACATTTGATAAAGATGGCAAACAACTTTGCTGTACCCAGGAAGAAAAAATAAATCTTCTTGCAAACAATGCATTAAAAAGAGATCATCAGGAAGTTGGTTGTTGTGCTGCAGAGCCAACAAAGGAAGTACATGGTGATGATGACGGACACGATCATTCAAGTAGCTATGTTAGCACTATAGTTATGTTTTTACCAGCAATGATAAGTTTGCTTTTATTACTTATCGCTATTGGTTTTGATCATTACTTTCCTCAAGATTGGTTTACAGGTTGGGTAAGAATAGTTTGGTATGTTTTAGCTTATGCTCCTGTTGGTTTTCCAGTTATTAAAGAAGCTATAATAAGTATTACCAAGGGAGAAATATTTTCTGAATTTTTACTAATGAGTATTGCTACTGTTGGTGCATTTGCCATTGGCGAATATCCTGAAGGAGTCGCAGTCATGTTATTCTATTCAGTGGGTGAAGTATTTCAAACGTTGGCTGTAAAAAGAGCAAAGGCAAATATAAAATCACTACTTGATCAACGACCCTGATGAAGTCACCATCTTGGTTAACAATGAAGCTACAGATATAAAAGCATCTTCAGTAAATATTGGTGATATCATACAATTAAAATCAGGTGAAAAACTTGGACTTGATGGTGAATTATTATCAGATACAGCTTCATTCAATACTGCCGCTCTAACTGGTGAAAGCAAACCTGATACGAAAGAAAAAGGAGAAACAGTACTTGCAGGTATGATAAATCTAAATACGATAGCTCAAGTAAAAGTTACTACTGCATACACTGATAGTAAACTTTCAAAGATATTAGAGTTGGTTCAAAATGCTACTGCACAAAAAGCACCAACAGAATTATTTATACGAAAGTTTGCAAAAGTTTATACTCCCATAGTTGTGGTATTAGCAATTGTCATTACAGCTATTCCTTATTTTGTTGTTGAAAATTATGTATTCAGCGAATGGCTTTATCGAGCATTAGTTTTCCTGGTTATCTCTTGTCCATGTGCTTTAGTTATAAGCATTCCATTAGGTTATTTTGGTGGCATTGGTGCTGCAAGTAGAAATGGTATTTTGTTTAAAGGAAGTAATTTTCTTGACCTTATAGCCAATGTGAAAAACGTGGTCATGGATAAGACAGGCACTATGACAGAAGGAGTTTTCAATGTGCAGGAAGTTATTATTCATTCTGATATTAATAAAGATGAAATACTCAGAATGGTAAATGCTTTAGAGAGCCAAAGTACACATCCAGTAGCAACAGCTATTCATAATTATGTTGGCAAAATAGATGCAACTATTGAGTTAAAAAATGTAGAAGAAATAGCTGGTCATGGCCTTATAGGAATGGTAAATGGAAAAGAATTGATCGTAGGTAATTTTAAATTGTTAGACAAATATGCAATCAAATATGATGTTGATCCTGACACTATTGTTTATACACTTATTGCCCTTGCTTATGATAAAAAATATGTAGGATACTTAACCATAGCTGATAAAATAAAAGAAGATGCACAACTTACTGTTGATAAGCTTAAATCAATGGGTGTAAACACTGTGATGTTAAGTGGAGATAAATCATCAGTAGTGAATTTTGTTGCTCAAAAACTTGGAATCACTAATGCATTTGGAGACTTACTTCCAGAAGATAAAGTCAATAAAGTAAAAGAAATAAAAGCCAGAAATGAAACAGTAGCATTTGTTGGTGATGGAGTGAATGATGCACCAGTAGTTGCATTAAGTGATGTAGGTATTGCTATGGGTGGACTTGGCAGTGATGCCACCATCGAAACCGCCGATGTAGTTATTCAAGATGATATGCCGAGCAGAATACCAATGGCAATTAACATCGGAAAACAAACAAAAAAAATAGTCTGGCAAAATATTACTCTTGCTTTTGTGGTAAAAGGTATTGTCTTAATTCTTGGAGCAGGTGGTTTAGCCACAATGTGGGAAGCAGTTTTTGCTGATGTGGGAGTGGCCTTGTTGGCCATACTTAATGCGGTTAGGATTCAGAGGATGAAGTTTTGATCTTCGAAATATTAAAATAATACTCAATAGTTTGGAAATTTATTATGTTTGTATTTGCAATATAGTCAATACAAACCAATAATAACCAAGGAAATGACAATATCGAACAAAATCAATCCAAGTGAAGACCTAAAAAAATTTGAAAGTTGGTTCCAAAGAATATAGAAATGGAAGAGAGCCCGACAAGAAAAGCTCCTGCATTATATGCTGAATCATCTGCTTTTATGGTTTTATTTTTACTTAATGATGATCTTAGCAATTGGAGGCGATATTTACCTTGCTTCTAAAATCTTAATGAAAGCAGGTGTTAGTTCATTAATGTAATCATATCAGTAATTGTAGATTTTTTTTCTTGCAATTTTATCTTTTATACTTACTCCTAACTTTCAAAGAAATAACATGTAAGAATAAAGTGTTACAACTCGAATTAGATTCCTTGTGTAAAATTAAAGGAGAGAGTGAAAATGATAGAAAACGAGAAAAGAAGAAAATGAAAAAAAATTTATCTAAAAGTAGAAGTAGTATATTAATTTGTAACTTTAAATACTTATTTTACCTATTGATTTTTTGTAATTGCTGGTTGGAAAATTAAAACATTTATGGATACTGTTCCATACAAGGGGTATTTTGAAACTATGAAAGGTAAAATGGTGATTTCAGTTTCACTTTTAGATGCTATATTTCATGTATTAGCAACAGAAAAAGTAATAATTCATATTATTTACTGGTTCAAAAGAAATTCATTAATAACTAATGCGGAAAAGAAGAACTCAAGATCTGAACGAACCTCCACACATGGACGATCTTAAGATTCCATACGAAGGTAATTTCGTTCCTGCGAAAAAGTCGGTTCACTGAATTGTAGTTAATGGAGATAAGTCTGCTCTAATTAACTATGCCTATATTAATAGAGATGAGAAATTAATGCACTTATCAGTAAGAATAAAGATGCAAATGCCAGAAGAGCAATTGTTGAAACTTGCAAAGACTTTCAGCTTCGTAAATAATTTTCTAATTCTTAAAGTTACTTTAATCATGCTACAAAAATATTTAGTTTTGTATTATCTATTATACTCCTTAGCTCTTGTGAAAAAAAAGCATTATCGTTTCCACTTGAAGTTATCATTGAATCACCAATATCAGAAAACAGGTAAATACCTAATTCGTTTATAAACATTTTTGCTCCATTTGATTACAATAATGATGCTTTTAGTGCCAAAACCAATTAAATTTAAAAAGAATTGATGTTGGGGAGTAGGGTCAATAAAAATAAAACCATATTCATTTGAAAATACTGGAGAACCAACATTTGAATTGTACAAAATTGGCTACCTATGTTTTTAGAGATAGCATCCCTCAAAAAGAACTTCTTATTCCGAAAGGTGATCAAGATAATATTTCAAATTGGATTAATAAGAATATTGATAAATCGATCATAGTTTTTTTAAATAATGTTAATTCATCTATTGCAAAAAGAGCAAACATTTATATATGTGAAGATGAAGCATCAGTATTAAAAAAAATCCAAGAATTATTAAAAGATAAACCAAGTACGAAATTGTATTTAGCTATATTATCAGAAAATTCTAAACCATTTGCTAATAATCCTACTGATTCATTAATCTATGGTAGTACTTCTGAAAACATTAACTTAACAGAAAGTTTTCATTCTATATGGGAACAAGCAGAAAATTATATACAATCTACTTTCAATAAAATTGATCATGAAAATAGACATCAGAATTGTTTAGCATTATGGCTAAGGCTGGTTTAGCTGCAATCAGACAAGGTAAAAGTGATGATATGGTATCACATTTTGATGAAATAAAGAATCTTAAAACTCCTTTCTTTAAAAAAGTTTATATAGGACATGAAAAAAGATGGAATATTATTTATCATTTAGTAGAAGAAAAAGATGAAATTGCTTTAAATAAAATTATTGAAAAATTAGGAAAAGAAATAAAGAATATAAACTCTAAATTAGTTGATGACTTTTTTGAAGAAGATCATCATGAACAAATTGAACGTTGAATAAAATAGTTATTTTATCATTGCCTTTAATTGTGGAGAAGCTGTAATCATTGATGTTACATATTTTAATTTTATCTTTTCTTGAAACTAATTATGACTTCAATTTACTTTGAAATCACATATTTAACAAATCTCATTATTCATTTAAACAGAAATGCTTTCAAAGTTTGTATTTTTTAACTTTCGTCAAACCTCCTAATTATATAGTATCTCTGGTGTCTCTATAAGTAAATTAGTTCTAACAATAGTAACGATTTTAAATGCAGTAAGGATTCAGAGAATAAAGTTCTAAAATACAGTAGGGTAGCTGGGCTCTATGCCTATCAGCATTCTATGCCACTGCCCCTGATTTTTTCTGTCATACTTTTTGCGATGAGCCATAGTATTTATTGTAAGGCAGTACTTATCCATCCTCGTTTCACTTGCGGTGTATAAGAGCTGCTCTTTATCCCTCAAATGGCTCATTGCAAAAAGACACTTCACTCCAACCACCACCACCGTTACGTTTATGCCAGAAAAAAATCAGGGTAAGCTATTTAACATAATGTGAACTGCATTATAGTATAGCCATAATAGGGTTTATTGAAATCTTTGATGGTATAATCTGTTATTAAAAACTTTGTCGTAAAGGCTATCCTAATACACATTATGTATAAATAGCGAGTGACATAGTTGGACTGTATCCAGTCAGAGGCAAGTGCAGTCAATATCCTCATTTCCTCATATCCCCACCACCCTCATTATTGCCAGAAAAAAAATAACCAAACAGCTTTTGTGTAAGCAATAAGAGATGCCTGTCATCCGTCATTCCAAGTTTTCATTTAGGCTGCCATGCAACACTTATTGCATAGAGCCCTCAAGCAAGATTTTATATTTTCTATCTAAAAATATTTGCTTAGTTAGCAAGCAGATATTTTTAATGCATATTTCCAAGTTTGCAATTCTTACAAACCTTGCAAAAATGCAAAACATACACTATGAATATTCCCTTTCTACTAACATTGCCTTTTTGATACTCTTGCAATTTATCCTATAACCGAAAACATTCATTATTTTTTTTCTGAAAACCTCTTGCCCCATTTTTGAGCATTTCCCAATATCAGTATTCCATCCTCAAATTAAAAGCAGTACCAATAAATCAGATCCTAAGATGCTGTATATCCGAATAATAAAATTTTCTATGCAAAGATAACAAGGGGGCAGCCGCACTTATCCACCCAAAAAATCTCCAAAAGACTACGGCATAATAGCAGATGAAAATGGCATAAATTACTTCTTTCATTTCATCTGCTACCCGTTGGGACTTATTCCGTTTCCTTTTGGAGATTTTATCCCCCTTGCAATGGAATGCATATAAAATTTATATTATGAGTACATATACATCATCTTTCCAGTGTAAGTCTGCTACTTGTCCTACTTCAGGTATTGCAGTTACAGAGTTTGCTCATATCTCGTTATGCATATCAGAGGTATGTTAGGAGGTCCCATTTTCATTTCTCCTAGAGAGGTATTCGTGTCTATTGGTTGCCTTGTGGTTGTTACGTCATTGGGTTCACAGTTCAGGTGAGCGGTATCTTTCTCCTTTGCCCTTTTAGTAGGGCTTTTTTTTATTCTACTTTAATACTTTTTAGTGCCCTTTCTATAGCAATGAAAGTAACCGTAGCAGGAATTAAAATCTCACTAAATTCTTGATGAAAGACATTGTATAATCCCTTGTCAATTTGAGCTATAAATAAAATAGTTGCGATACTAATATAAATAAATTGTTGGGTACTAACATTGTTTACAACAGTGTTTGATTTCTTTAATAACAATGGATTTGCATCCCAAACTTTAAATGCAATGATATTATAGTACTTGACTAAATAGCGATTGATTAATAAAAACAATAATACCAAAATGTATGCGAAAGTTGAATTATCCATAGAATTTGGAAAAATACAAATAATTATATTGAACAGAATTTTATTAAAAAAAATTACTGGAATAAACAAAAAGAACAATATAAGTTGCATCAATGCAAAGGATATCTTACCAAATAAAATCGTTTTATATCCTTTATCCTAAAGCCATTGACTTAAGAATGCAAGTAAAATTGTAATTACAATAAATATAACATAAAGGCTAATTATTGATTTGAATAAATTGTTGGAATCTATTTTCTTATATGAAAAAAATATTATTAAGATAAATACTATAAACCAAATAATTCTATTTGTAATTAAAAAATACTTATCATTATTCATTAAATATAATTATTACACAAAAATAGAAAATAAAAAAGGCTCACCAAATGAATGATGAGCCTTTTAAAAACTCGAAAAGAAAAATCTTATTATAATCCCACTAGCTAGCAAGAGCAAGTGCATTGTATGCACCATTTTTTAAAGGATACATTTGCGCATTGACTTCCTGATAAAAATTCAATTCCAAATGCAAGGAACAAAGGATGAGTGCTATTTAGTGTTATTGTGTTTTCGAGAGCAATAGGTGCTGTGGGTAGTGCTGAAATGGACAAAATTGTACTTTCTTGTACATCTACTACATAAGTTTCATTTTCAAAATCAATTTCAGAACCACAGCTCAGAAATTTGAAGTGAGTTCACTTCCAGGTGCTGATATCATATTTGCAGAAACAAATGCTGGAATATTTACTGTCAATTTCCCTGTTGGTCTATCTACCGCAGTAGTGTAAGGTGCATAGATGGTATTATCTAATTTAGCATTTAAGTTAAACTCAAATCCTTGCAATAACTCAGCTTCACCGTCAATTACATTTCTTTGCCCTCTGACATTGGTCTCATCCATTTGGATAACCTTTACCATCGCTGCTGTCAATCTTCCGACCATATATCGATCAGATGCATTCTGTAATAAAACCCTCAATGAATTTCTTAAAAGCTTACCACCTTTTACCAAGCTCTTTCAGACTCCTTCACCACTTTTCTCTGTGGTTCTTTGAAAGTTAGGATCGTTGGCAATTCTTTCAACTTCAACTCCGCCTTCTCTCTTGCAAGATAACCATCTTGAGTTTTATAAAATGTGATACCTCCCATGGTACCTTTCAATTTAATCAAACCTTTTTGCTGTGCCATAATAATTTATTTTTATTAATACTTCAAAAGTATAAGTAAATACTTTACACTATTCTATGCCACTTCCGTATCTGCCGTTATTGCCATAATATCATATTTATACCATACATTTTATTTATTATCTTTGCATTATGCTTTCTATTAAAGCAATAGTTAAAGCATGTTTAAAGTATATTTGAAATATAAATTATCATTAATGAAACGTCAGGTTATCTATGCTAAAGACATTCAGATAATCACTGGCAGAGTGAACGTTACGGCAGAATCTTAATTCAAAAGATGAAAACCCACTTCAACAAAGAATACCACCAGGTAATATCAATTGAAGAGTTCTGTCAATACATGGGCTTAAAATACGAATCAGTCATAGACCTGATTTATTAAAGTCTCAAATCACTATACCGCCTTTGACAGCCTTTACCAACACTAAATCCAATCTTTTCTTTTCTCTTATTTATTATTAGCTTTCTCTTTCTTACTATAGCCATCTATACAGCTGCAAAAGTAGGTCAGGCTGCATATAGGCAAGGTCTGCCTACCACGGCTTGCACTCAGCAAAGCTGAGCGATACACTTGCCTTTAATGCCACTCTGACATGAGCAGGCATCTGATAAGATTCTTATTAAGTATTAACATTTACTAACTTTTTACATAGATTTATTTTATTTGTTTTCAAGCTCTATTTTTGCATCAATATTTCTTTGTACATGAATTTTTTAAAGAATATATCTCAATTTAACAATGGGAAAATCCCAATGATTTAAAATTTCCAGAAATTCCTTTAGATGTTTGATTTTGTTACTTATCATAATTATTCACAGGATGTGCTTAATATTATAAAGCTAAAACTTATGGAGAAATACCTTTTTATACTCAAGTATCATAGAAATCATATAGGACGTTCAATGTCATTCTATCGTGCAAGGAAAACTAAAGAAATATTAAATCAAAATATAATTACAGAATATAGTTATCCTCCTACAACTTTTTGCAAAAAAGCTTTAAGAGCTAATCTTCCTTTGTTTCCAGTATTTTATGCTACTAATAATGCACTAAATTCTATTTTTTGAAACCATTCAAGATAAACAATTTAAGGAGAAATTCTTGCAGTATCTAAATGGACTATGAGGGATACCCAACCATTTTTACTGCTCCGTTTTTATTTTCTGAACTATCTTCCACATCATCCATGGTCAGATATGGTTCAAGAATATAAAACTAAAGGATTAATAGATTCTGGGGTTCATCCTATAAAAATTAATCAAACTGTATTAGCATTGGAAAAATTATCAAATCTTTTCTACAATGACACTGATTATAGAGTCTCTGCTTCCATAGCTCATAATTTATTGTATTCGACAAGAAATAATTTAAACTGTGATGTTTTATTTACACATTCAAGCAAATGGTGACAATGTTAACTTTGCTGTGCGTAAACTTCGTGGCTAATCGGTTATTTCTAGAAAAAATATATATAGTTGAATTGGGTGAATTTAATACTAAATCTAAATCGCTAAACCTACTACTTCATTCAATTGGTACTGTGGTCGAAGACAAGAAATTCGTTTGGAAAAATGGAGATTTTACCTCAGATGAATACGAAACTTATAAAAAATCATTTAATGTTAAATAGATTGCTCTTATTATCTTTTGCTTTCAAAATTATGTTGCCCACCTGTTGCCAAATGCACAGAAAACTCCCATATTTTAAAGGTTAAGTAGGTTTTTGTATCAGGGAAGTAAGTGATTGAATATCAGTTTGTTATTTTAGTTAAGTTGATTATGTAAAAATGCGTATATATGGTTTGGCGCATTATTAACAACAAAATTATTGTCAAAAGGACTTGACAATAAAAACATTGTCATTTCATTACAAAGATGTCAGCTAAGCTCCATTTATTCTGATTTTTATTCCATATGTTATTTAATAAAATCCCGTAAAACAACGTATTAATAAAATTAAGCAATAGGTAAAAATATAACTTTACAAAAAATCAATAATAGTAGAGTAATAGCTTTATATATGTTTAATAAGCGCACAGCTCAAACCATGCAGTTGGAGGATCAGGCCGCTTCTAAAAAGAGGATTGAAGCTGCCTTTAATGAAAGAACTGAAGAGCTTAAAAAAGAGGTTCCAAAAATGTTATGGGATTAGATGCGAACTACCAATATGGTCAAACGCCTTTGGATGAAGAAGAAATGGAGGGATTGCTTTTACCCACCATTGCAACACATGGTGAGTTGGATGAATTTGGGCAACAGAAGATTAAGTAAGCAATGATGTAGACTTTGGGGAGAACATTTAAACCAGAGCGCAAATTTACTGAAGAATTTATTCGAATTGTCCATTCACAGATGTTTGGCTATGTGTAGACTGGATTTAATAACATTTTTAATAATCGAATTTACATCAGTCCACATCCAACCAATACTCTTTCGACTTTTTTATGTACGGATTTGACATAAGAGTTGTTGCTTAGAAATTTCTATTTCAAAATGGAAAGCAAATATTTTTTATTGTCGAATTGAATTTGGTTACTTTTGTTGTCATGACTACCAGAATTAGAATCACGTTAAGTTGGATTTGGCTCTTATTCTCATCTCCAATGTTCACCCAGGTCACCCATCCTGACCTATCTGATACCACTTCGGCCTCCAAGCCTAATCCTCTGACCATTGGTGGCTATCTGGATCTCTACTATGGTTGGCAATCAGGCCCTGATTCTCAAAAAGACATGCCGTATTTTGTGAGTATGGCCAGCAATAAGGAACTTACTGTCAACCTTGCATACCTGGATCTCAAATATAGCACGGAAGACCTAAGGGTGCACTTGGTACCTGGTTTTGGCACGTATATGCAAGCCAACTATGCCAATGAAGATGCAGGGTTTAAAAATTTGGTAGAGGCATCTGCCGGAGTAGCGCTATCAAAAAAGAAAGGCATTTGGCTTGATGCCGGGATATTGGGTTCGCCTTACACCAATGAGAGTGCCATTAGCAAAGACCATTTGATGTACACCCGAAGTCTGGCACCAGAGTATGTGCCTTACTATCTTTCAGGGGTTAAATTGACAATGCCTATATCCACAAAAGTAACAGCTTATTTATACCTGCTCAACGGCTGGCAGCAAATTAAGGACAACAATGCTAACCTGGCCTTTGGCAGCCAGCTGGAGTACCGCCCCGATGATCAAAACCTGATCAACTGGAATACCTATATCGGAGACGAATCTTCACCCTCCAATCTTCAAATTTGGCACCCGCTACTTTACTGATGTGTATTGGATCCATAATCCTGGTGGCCGATTTACCCTTACTACCTGCGTGTATGGGGGCAATCAAAAAACAAAAGAAGGTAATGGAAAAACTAGTAATCATTACTGGTGGCAGGCCAATGTGATTGGAAGAATGAAATGGGGCCAGCATTTTTCCGTTTCCGGCAGACTGGAATATTTTGAAGACAAAGACCAGGTCCAGATTACTTCGCAAAACGGGGTAGGTCAGTTTAGCACCGGTAGTGCAGCTTTGGGCATCGATTATAAGTTGAAAGACAATGCCCTTTTTAGATTGGAAGGAAGAAAATTTTTCTCTGATACAGAGCAGTATCGAAATACAGATGGAGAAGCGAGCAAGTCTGCTTTGTGGCTGATTTCTAATTTTACGGTGTGGTTTTAGGCTTTTTAATTCCCTCTTGCAAAGAATAATTATTGTTTAATATGTATGTAACCAGAAACATATATATAACAATAAATTACATATTTGTAAACATAAGTCGTTAATAATGATTTCCTTATTTTTGGGCACTTCAAAAGCATTTTTGATCTATTCAAACCAATCAAAACAATGAAAACCAAACCTAATTTTCTCAGGAAATGGACACTTGCAATAGGTGCATTTGTATTTTTAAGTTTCCAATCCATAGCCCAAAAGAATGGTGAAAAATTCTACTATACCGCAAGCGGCGAGAAAATTTATATGGAGGCTTCTCCCGACAGATTGATCGTTAAATTTAAATCAGGTATTTCGGAAACAAGTCGCAGAAATGTTTTGGCTGCCAATCGCAACAATGTTGAAATGGAAGAAGAATCTTACATTGAGCCACTTGATGTGTACGTCATGAAGATTAAAAATGGCAATGTTAATGCAAAAAATGCGATAAATACTCTTAAATTCCAATCAGGATATCGTTTATACCTCTCCTATTTTAAAACTGGAATGGAGGCAAGGACCAGGCGTGCATCAACAAGGTAATCGTCAGGTTGAAATCTCCCGACCAAAGCAGGATGTTGGAATATGCAAATGAATACAATCTGATCAATATCCGTCAGAATGAATTTGACCCATTGATGTATCATCTGGAATTGCCTGAAAATGCTTCAGGAGATGCCATTGATGTAGCCAATGGCTTATTTGAAAAGAACTTTTTTGAGTTTGCCCAGCCTGATTTTTTATACCTCAATTTATTGGAAACCACCAATGACCCTTTGGTGAATACCCAGTGGGCTTTGAACAACACAGGCAGCAATTCTACGCCCGCAGGTACCGCTGACGCCGATATGGATGTTTTTGAAGCATGGACTACCACAACGGGTTCTGCAAGTATAAAAATAGCCATCATTGATACAGGGGTGATTTGGCTCAACCGGACCTTGTTGCCAATTTATTGCCCGGGTATGGTGCATCAGGAAATGGATCGTCAGGTAATTCCGTTGGTTATGGAAACGAACCACATGGTACTGCTTGTGCGGGAATTGTAGCGGCTGTGGGAAATAACAACCTGGGGGTTGCCGGGGTGGCTTATTCTTGTAAAATACTGCCTGTACAGGTTTTTGTAGGAGCTTCCACTACGGACACATGGTTAGCTGATGGTATCAACTGGGCCTGGATGAATGGGGCAGATGTACTCAGCAACTCATGGGGAGGCGGTAGCGTAAGTGCTCCCATCAACTCTGCCATCAATGGTGCGGTAACCAATGGACGGGGTGGCTTAGGTGCAGTGGTCTTATTTGCCTCCGGGAATAACAACGGCAGCGTTTCAAATCCTGCCGCCAACCCTCAAACCATTGCTGTTGGAGCAAGTAGCATGTGTGATCAAAGAAAGTCGCCTTCATCCTGTGACCTCGAAAACTTTTGGGGCGGTAATTTTGGAACCAATCTGGATGTCACTGCCCCCGGAGTGAAAATCCAAACCACTGATATATCAGGTGCCGGTGGTTACCAATCTGGAGATTACGTTCCCGACTTCAATGGTACGTCTAGTGCCTGTCCCAATGCAGCAGGTGTAGTAGCTTTGATTTTATCAGCCAATCCTTCGTTGACACTTACCCAGGTAAGGGCTGTTTTGGAAGGGACTTGCGACAAAGCCGGCAGTTATACGTATGCACATTACACACCAGGCCAACCCAATGGCTCATGGACAAACGAAATGGGCTATGGCAGGGTTAATGCCAATAGAGCAGTAGCTGCAGCTCTTAATCCAGATGACATCGACTTAGATGGATATACAGTAGCTTTAGGGGATTGTGATGATTTTAATGACCAGATTCATCCGGGCCTCGTTGAGATTTGTGATCAAATTGATAACAATTGTGATGGAAATATCGACGAAGGATTTGACCAGGATAACGACGGATATACTGTTTGTGAAGGAGATTGTGACGATAATAATTATGATGTCAATCCAGGTGCTGCTGAAATTTGCAATGGCATAGATGAAAATTGTGACAACATCATTGATGTTTCTACAACCTTTTTATACATCAACCAATGTTCCGGTTATCATTCCAGCTGCAGGGGCTAATACCGTAGTTTCAACGATTACGATTTCCGGCCATGTAGGTTTGATAACCGATGTAAACGTAAATAGTCTCAACATCTCTCATACTTTTATTGATGATTTGATTGTCAGCTTGAAAAGTCCGGAAGGAACACAAATTGTGATAATGGATCGTCCATGTGCCAATCAGGACAACATTATAATTAATTTTGATTCAGAATCTGGCAATGCCTATGGCAGCTTTCCTTGTCCACCAACAAACAATGGAACATACCAGTCATTTCAACCCTTAACAGCCTTTGATGGAGAGGACCCCAATGGAACCTGGACCCTGATTGTTCAGGATCTGTTTAACCTGGATGGAGGAACAATCAATGCTTGGACTTTGGAAATACCCACGCAAGCTACAAGTCCGGTTTATTATGCAGACACTGACAGCGATGGCTTTGGCGATCCAATGGGAGATACAAGGTATTGCAGTGCCACTGGCTTTGTTCTTGACAATACAGATTGTGATGATTCAAATGCAACGTTGAACCCAAATACTGTCTGGTACCTGGATGTCGACAATGATAATTATTATGTTGGTATGGCAGTTATCCAATGTGCTAGTCCGGGTATGGGTTTTAAAAACACAAACATGCTGGGCATAGATTGTGATGATAGCAATGGCAATATAAATCCCGGGGCAGCTGAGATATGCAATAACCTGGATGATGATTGTGATGGTTTTATTGACAACAATGTTTCGCTTTATCTCACCATCAATTCGGGCCCTTTTGATCAACCGTCTACCTGGTTGGGTGGTTGTGTCCCACCCAATATGATTCCAGCCAACTTTATGGTAGTTATCAACATCAACAACGATGTGACCAACCCGATTGGCAACGTCATTACCAATTTGGGCACCATTCAATGCAATGCCAATTTAATCAACCTGGGAACCATAACGTTGAGTCCGGGGATTAAATATCTTTTGAGCTTAAAAAAATTAAGTTTCAGAATATCGTACAAAGTCCTTTGCTGCAAAACAAAGGACTTTGTTTTTTTAGTCCGGATTATATATTGATATAGAGGATAAAATCTAATGGCTAATATCAAATTATCAATAGAATTCAAGTAAATAGTCACTAACCACTATCCCCTATTTCTGCAAAATGTGATATTTTTCATCCCTGAATTGAATTATCATGTTTGTGAAAAGAAGACTTTTGACCATTGCCTTATTGGTTTTCTGCTTTGATAGCTTAATAGCTCAGGATCTGCGCGAATACTACCGACTTGACTCTATCGTCAATGAAGACCTTGAGTCAAAGCCGGCAAGGGTAGTAGAAGAAGCCAAAGATTTGGTAAAGGCAGCTCGCCAAACCGGCATTGACTCCCTGGTTTTTAGTGCTCTTATGACCCAGGCCCAGGTTTTTAACAATCTGGGCTTGTTTGATGCTTCTCAAAAAAGCAGTATACGACCTGTTGCCTAAATATGAGAGGGAAAAGATATAATTTTTTGCAACCCTTGTACTTCAACCTTGGTCAAATGAGTTTTCAAATGGAGGACCATGAAAAGGCCCTGGATTATTTCAGAAGAGCAAAAATGCGGCTATTAAGGCAGGCCATTGTAAGGATTCCATTCGCATCAATTCTGAAATTGGGCTTGAGTTGGTGGGTGCCGGAAAGACCAAAGAAGGCATCTGGCTCTGCCAACAAAGTGTGGATTTGGCCAAAAAAAATGGCGATGAGGAAATCATTGTTTACACATTAGACAATCTTAGCAATTGTTATGCCCACGTTGAGGATTTTGAAAAATCTTTGACCTACCAAAAGGAAATGTTGAAGTATCGGTTTGTGGATGAAAACTTGTCAAATAAAACAGCCATTCATCAGCATCTGGGTGAAATCCTCATTGGTCTTAAGACGATACGACGAAGCCCAGCCTTATGTGACCAAGGCCATTGCTTTTGCCAAAGAAATGGGAGCAATGACTGGTTGTTGATTGTTATAAAAACCAAAGTGCCATCTATGAAGCAAAAGGAAATTGGAAGGAAGCACTGCAATACCACAAGCTTTATTTGGAGGTTAAAGACTCTGTGTATAGGCAAGATTATGCCAATAAGATGAGTGCTATGTCGGGATATTATGAGTTGAATGAAAAAAAGGAAGCCATTCGTGAACTGGAGTTTGAAACCAACCTGGCACACGAAAAAATCAAGCAGCTTTATGCCTGGATCATTGCGCTGATTTCATTCATTATTGCCATTCTTTTTTACATCAATCACCGCAAAAACGAGCGCGAAAAAGAACTTAGGCAACAATTTTCAGCACAGCAGATCAAATCCATTGAAGATGAAAGACAAAATATAGCCAAGATGCTGCATGACAGCATTGGACAAAATATTTTATTCATCAAAAACTACATACACAAACACGGCCTCAATACAGAACCACTCGACCAAAGCATTGACCAGTCGCTGGAAGAAGTGCGCAACATCTCAAAAGACCTTTACCCCAATCAGCTCAATCAGTATGGACTCAGCACCGCTGTGGAATCACTGTGTGATAAGGTGAGAGAAAGCACCCATCTTTTTGTGTCGAGCGACATTCAGTTACCCCGCGAACAAATGGTTAGTCAGGATGTCAAAATCAACTTGTACAGAATCATCCAGGAATGCATCAGCAATACGCTCAAACACGCGGCGGCAAGCTCCATTCGCATCACGGGAGAATTGATCCAGGGTAAATTTTATCTCCAGGTCCAGGACAATGGCAAGGGCTTTGATTTTGATGTGGTTCAAAAAAAAGCCAATACTTCATTTGGCATACTCAATATTCAGGAAAGAGCCCGCATTCTGAATGGCAGCTTTAAAGTTGAATCACAACCGGGGCACGGCACTAAAAGTGTGGTGGTAGTTCCCTTGTTTTAACCTTTTTATATTAAAAATATTTCACAAAACAATCGAGTAGATAAAATGGGTCAGTTAAATATTATAGTGGCAGACGACCATCCTTTATATAGAAGCGGGGTTATTGATGCCGTTTCTAAAATGCCCAATATTCGGGTCGTTGCCCATGCAGAAAATGGAATGAAGGCTTATCAGGAGATCATTGCACTCAGGCCTGATATTGCCATTCTCGACATAGAAATGCCCATACTGAGTGGCCTGGATGTAGCAAAAAAAGTATTGGGTGAAAAACACCAGACCCGTATCATTTTATTGACCATGCACAAGACCAAATCTTTTTTCCTGGATGCCATGGAATCAGGGGTTCAGGGTTATTTGCTCAAAGACAACGCCATTGAGGAGTTATTGCAGTGCATAGCCTCGGTAGAGCAAGGCAATACCTTTGTGAGTCCTCAGTTTAAAGGTTTTTTAAACAATCAAGATGAAGCCCTGAGTGAGGAATTGCAAATGGTAAAAACCTTACTCACACCTACTGAAAAAGTGATTCTTAAGCTCATCAGTGAGGGAAGGACCAGCGCAGAAATTGCCGACTTACTTTTTGTGTCGCCCAATACGGTGGATAATCATCGGTCCAACATTACCAAAAAACTGAAATTGGAAGGCAAGAACAGCTTGTTAAAATTTTCAATGCGACTTCAAAACGAGCTTTAACAAATGGGTAAAAAAGAGAATCAATTAGATTCTTAAGCCACTATATAGGATGGATATGGTTGAATAGTGGCTAACCACTATTGCAGGCCGAGCTGAGAAGTAATTATTTTGTCTCATCAAAACCATAGACAATGAGACACAGAATTTTACTCTATTTATTTATTTTTTTAACGGCAAGCCCTCTGATTGGACAGATAACACTCGATGCTGGCAATTTTCCAAAGATCCAAACCTACAGGGTAACCAGTACTACAGAGTTGGGAAGCCTACCTTTTTCAGGTGAAAATTTGGAAATTTTCCTTGACACCACGCCCACCAGTCCGGCAGGGGTGATTGAGTACTTTGATGTGACCGACAATTTTTTTAAGAACGATTGTGACGCTTATTTCAAAGCTACCATGAGCATCAACGGACTTGGGTACATGCTGATTATTACTACAGCACCAATGAAAATGGATTTCATGAAAATGGTATTCATATCCCCAAGCAAGCCTATAGCCAGGGTGGGCTGACCGGCAATCCCAAAGACAGCATCATTTTTGAAGAGCAAAAGTATATTCTATCAAAGCCCAGGGTGATTCTTGACTTCCCCGTTACCAAAGGCTACAGTCATAAGTCAGTGTCCAGGAGGGTGGCCAAATTTAAAATCAACATTCCAGCCTTTGGCTTAAATTATGCGCCCGTACAACATGTTGCCAATGTAATAAGAGAAGATACACTGACGGCCTGGGGCAAAATGAAGGTTTATACACCTAATGGCCCTTCACCCTCTTACGATGTTTTGGTTTTGTTGAGTTTACAACACCAGATCGACAGTTTTTACCTCAATGGGCTGCCCGCACCTGCTAATTTGTTAACTGCCTTTGGACAACAACAAGGCCAGCGCACCAATGTGAGAAACAGGTTGTACTACTATAGAAGCAATAGAACAGCTCCCCTTTTACTGGTCAATCTCAATGAACAGGTAACTGCATTTACCGGTTTGTTTTTTGATGCCGATAGCCTTAGCTTACCCTCCCATACCGGTGAGTTGGATGCAAAGTTTATTACCACACTTTTTCCCAATCCAACAGCCGATTATTTTATTTTAACATCCACGGCATGGATCAAAGCGCTATGTTACGATACCAAATTTTTGATCTCAGCGGAAAAGAAGTAAGCTCACTTTGTCAAATGGAAGAAAGTGAGCTTGGCATAAGGGTAGGTACTTCCGGACTTGCCAATGGTGTTTATCATTTGGCTGTGTATGACCACGAGCTTAAAATTGCGCAAGAGTCATTTGTTGTTCAGCGATGATCAAGTGACAATCAGGGAGAATCAGTGGTTCTCCCTGATTATATTAAGGTACTGAAATAGATTCAACTTTGTTATATAGAGAAATTGAATGCTACGATAGCCATAAAATGGCAGAAGCGAAATCACATAGTTCTGCCTACTGACCGTATTTTTTTAATTCATGATATCATGACAAAAACAGCTTAGCGCCAATAATAATTTGAACTGTATTATCAAGGTTTACAAGCTTAATGAGAGGGGGCATAAATCTGAAAAATATACTAGTTACGTGTTACTACTTTCTTTTTAAGCACTCCGGCGCACCCTATTTTTCCCATTTACTAAACTCAAACAACCGCCCAATAAGGACTTCTGGCATGCATGGATTGTGTCATTTACATTTGCTTTCGAAATTAAAAAGCAAAACTATGATACGATTCATTTTCTTTTTTTTATGCTTGAGTGCAGGGTACATCCAAGCTCAAAGTGTAGCAATTAGCCATAACGGAGGAGAAGCACATACATCCGCAATACTCGACATACAGAGCAATACCAAGGGCTTGTTGATACCCAGAATGACAACCCTGGAACGAACCTCCATTCCCGGGCCGGGTACCGGCTTGACGGTTTTTGATATGGATACTTATTCTTATTGGGTTTACCGGGGAGATGTCAATGGAGGGTGGAGAGAAATCTTGGTAGATTTGGATAAGAGTTGGCAGACCAATGGCACTCATATTTACAATCTTAACAATGGAAATGTTGGTATTGGAATCAATAACCCACAGGAAAAACTATCGATTAATGCAGTCAATCCTACCATCCAGTTATTAAATAGTGGCACCGCAAAGTCGTTTCTTAATCTAACTGGAGATGATTTTATCCTGGGGACCTACAATAATAATCTCAATGGTAAACTCAATTTATCAACCAGAGGCATTAGCCGAATGAGCATTGATCAAAACGGCTTGGTGGGCATTGGCACTTCCAATCCCGCAACTGCTTTGACCATCAATGGGTCGAGTCCCTCCCTTCAATTGACGAGTAGCGAAAACGACAAAGGCTATTTAAAAACGGCTTCTAATCATTTGATTCTGGGAACCAATACCGGAAACACAACGGGAAATTTGAGTTTTCAGATCCAGGAGGATGAAAAAATGGTCATCGACGAAAACGGTAATGTAGGTGTAGGCAATACCAGTCCTTCAGCCAGACTAGATGTTTCTACTACGGCTACGGGTCAGGTACTAAGGCTCAACGCCGCCAGCCAAACCTTTTTGGGCATTTGGGAAAACAATGGCTACCGAGGCTATCTGGGTTCTTATTATGGAGATATAGCGGATGTAGATGTGGGCAGTTTGGCTGGTGCTGTACACCTGGTTACGGGCAGTACTATTGATCTTACTGCCAAGTCAGGAAAAGTGGGTATTGGCATCCAGACACCCAATCAAATCCTGGAAGTACATAACCCCACAGGCGAGGCTTTTGCCCGCGTTAGTTCTGGCGTCTCAAATCAATTTGTAGGATTGGAAATGGTGAGACCTGCTGGCTCCAGTTGGAGGATGGGACACGGAAATACCGGCAGGCTACAAATCATTAGAAGCGCTAACCCATCATTTTCTAACCCTGAAGTGATTGTTGAAGCGTATACCGACAGTTTTTATCCAGGTACCACTGGCACCATTGATTTAGGCAATGAATTTAACAGATGGGAAACAGTGTATGCTGTTAATGGCATGATCAATACCTCTGATGAAAGAGAAAAGACAAATATTAAAAACATAAAATACGGGCTAAACGATGTGATGAAATTGCGCCCGGTTTCTTTTGAATGGATAAAAAATCGAGAAGCGGGAACCAAGCTGGGTTTAATAGCCCAGGAATTGAAAGAAGTGGTAAGTGAAGTGGTTGTGCTGGGAGACGGAAAGTTGTTATCTGATAACAATGAAACCACTAATAGTGAAGAAGGCAGGTACGGTGTTTTCTATTCAGATCTCATTCCCGTGCTTATCAAAGCCATCCAGGAACAGCAAGAAATGATCAATGTTTTGAGACAGGAAGTGGATGCCATCAAAAAGCAAAGTAAGAAATAAGGCATTTGAATTGGTCTATATATAATTACATTTGTAAAATTATAGTCATCAAATTTTGCGTTACTTTAATATCATATTTATCATTCTGAGCTGCCTCCTGACTTGGGAGTCAGGAAAAACGCAAATTCCTTCTTTTTACCATTTAAGTACCGCAGAAGGATTGAATGACAACAATGTAATTTGTGTAGCTACCGATAAAAATGGGCTGGTCTGGTTGGGCACTTCTGAGGGACTCCATTCCTTTGATGGCAACAAGATCACCCATTTTGACAGACACCAGTACCGGCAATTGGCATCCAACAATATACGATGGATTGATGTGGATGATGGAAATCGCATTTGGCTCAGAACCCAAACACCATTCATCAACATGCTTGATAAAAAAAGAAAAATTCATCGATTAACGGTGGGTGGCGAAAAAGATCAGCAGGAGGTGACGGATGTGTTGAATACAAAGACCAGAGGAATAATAGTTTTAAAGGAAACTAAACACTTTGTTTGGAAAGACACCACAAAGTTTGTGATGGATCGCATTAACTGGCCAGTAGAGAAGTGGATACCCAAGTCGTACAGCTTGACCAAAAAATTGACAGACGACAGAATTTTGTACTATGGAAGCAACAGACTTGTAGTCATCAACTACAAAACATTAAAAGCAGAGTTAGACATGCCATTGAATGACATCAATTATGCTGTTGCTTTAAACGATGATGAAATCCTGGCTTATACTGTGGATGGAAAACAATTTTATGTGATCAGCATTCAAAACAAAGGCATAATAAGGACGATTAAAAACTTGGTTGATCAATATGGAAAACCCATTGAAGGAGATCTCCGAAAGGCAGCCAAGATAGACCATGAAAATGTTGTGATTACTACCCGTTTTTCCGGACTTTATTTTCTCAATATTCGAACATTGAAACTCGATCATTATACGCATGATCCTTTGGACCCAGGAAGTATTGGAGGAAATAATACGTTTAATGTCATGGTAGATAAGTACGGTTACTTATTTGTTACTACACAAACTTCCGGCTTGCATTATTGCAACCTCCTCCATGGTCAGGTAGCTATGAAGCCCTACTTTTCAGATGTTAACAAACAAATTTTCGACGGCTATATACAAGCCGTTACCTTACAGGGAGACAGCATAGTATGGCTAGGCGCACAAGACAGGCTCATCAAGTGGAATCGCTATCGCAATGAAAGTCAATTTGTCAATATTCGATTGCCCGATGGTCAAAATTTACTGGGCAGAGAAACCATTAGAAGTTTAAAGGTCGATAGTTATGGCCGCCTTTGGGTTGGCACTACCAGATTTGGCATCTTCGTCCTGGATCGATCACTCAATGTGAGCTTCAACATCTCCAAAGAAGAGAGTGCCAGATATCACATTCCTTCCAATTGGATCAACCAAATTTATGAAGACCAAGCAGGTAATATGTGGGTTGCTACAGCGGCTGGTACAGTGCAAATGAAGGCAGGGAAAAATAGAAGTAATTCTAACACATCTTATGAAGTAGTGCCCATTACAAATGAAAGTTCATGGTCACTTTTTCAATCGCAAGACAATGCAATGTGGATAGGCACTGATAAAGGTGCTTTCAGTTTGATGCAACATTGAATAAAACACATTTACCTAAAAATCATGTTTTAAATGACAGAACCATACATTCCATCAATCAGGATAAGTATGGCACCCTTTATTTTGGCACAGATCAGGGTGTAATTTTATTGAAAAAAAATGGAGATCAGCTTTCTTTTGACAAGTCGAATGGATTAAAAAATGATTTGTGCGAAGGCTTGCTGAGAGACGACAATGGTTTTATCTGGATGGGTAACTTAAATTGCATTCTCAGATTTGATCCCGAACATCAATCGTTTAAAATTATAGAAGAAGGAAACGGATTTAGTCGGGCCGGTTTTCGAATGCGAACCGCCTATCAACATAGCTCAGGGAAATGTTTTGGGGTACCGATAAGGGCCTGGTTTGGTTTCACCTGATCAATTAAATAAAAAGAGATCTTTGTCTCAGCCCTACCTTTCACCAGATAGCGCTTAATGATACTTTGTATCATATCACAGAGCAAAGTAAATAACATTTCCTTTTTCCAAAACTTCTTATCGATTTTCTTTTCGTCCGGCAATCTCGATGGCAACAATAAAACCTTGATCAGGTAAAGCTTAAAGACTACGATAAAGATTGGGTCTATCCGTATGTAAATGGACAAATTACGTACAACGATCTTCAGCGGGGAATTATCGATTCATTATAGAAGCATCAGCTAATGGTGTTGATTGGCTTCCATCCACGTATTCGACCCAGTTAAGCATTTCTCCATTGTGGTGGCAAACATCGATTTTTAGGATTGTAGTGGTTGGTTTTTTATTTTTTCTGGGATATATGGCTTATAAAAGAAATGCTGAAAAGAGACGTGAAATTGTAATGAAAAAGACCTTGGATTTTTTTGAAAACAATTCTTATGAAGACGCAACCGTAAAAGATATCCTATGGGATATTTGCAGGAATATTTGTTATAAACTGGACTTGGATGATTGTGTTATTTATCTTTTGAACGAAGAGAATCAAAGCCTGGAGCAGAGAGCGGCATATGGACCAAAGATCAGAGAAGACGCTGAGATACACAATCCTATCTCAATACCTTTTGGTAAAGGCATAGTGGGAAGTGTTGCCAAAAGCCAAAAGGCAGAAGTTGTAACGGATACATCTCTTGATGGAAGATACATTCCAGATGACGAAATCAGGTCTTCAGAAATAGCGGTACCCATTATCCACGAAAACAAATTATTGGGAGTGATTGATTCTGAGCATAAGCGCAAGAATTTTTATACAAAAACACATTTAACTCTTTTGGAAAAAATTGCGGAGGTATGCGCTGCTAAAATTTCAAAAGCGATGTCAGATGACGCCATGAAAAAAAGTAAGCTGGAACTTATGGAATTACAGGTAAAAATGGCCGAATCGAGGTTTATGAATTTGCGCCTGCAGATGAACCCCCATTTTTTGTTCAATGCCTTGAGTTCTATACAGCTGTTGATCGTTTCCGAACAAACCAATAAGGCCTACAAGTACCTCACTGTATTTTCCAATTTTTTGCGCACCTTATTAAAGTATGCCGAACAAAGTTTCATTTTGTTGGATGAAGAACTTAGGATCCTGAGAATGTACATTGAGTTGGAAGCACTCCGGTTTGATAACTCTTTTGAATTTGAGATAGTAGTAGATGCCAATATAGAAAATGACGAAGTATTGATACCCACCTTGCTCATCCAGCCTTTTATTGAAAATGCAATTTGGCATGGACTCTTGCATAAAAACGGAAACAAAAAACTACTCATAGAATTTAAAGATGTCAATGAAGAGTACATGCTTTGTATCATTGAAGACAATGGGGTAGGTCGTAAAGCAGCAAGAGAATTTAAAAATGGTCAGCTCTCCTCAGTTGGTCATGAGAGCAAGGGCATTTCCATTGTGGAAGAGCGTTTAAAATTATTTGAACAAAAAAAAGGCAGACCCGCTCATCTTGTGGTAGAGGATTTAGTGGATGATTTTAACAATGCCACAGGCACCCGCGCCACCATTACCTTACCTTATTACAACCAGGAGAGATGAAAATCAAAGCCCTCATCATTGACGACGAACCAGCCCCAATTGAGCTCCTGAAATGGCTGATCAAACAATATTGCCCGGAGATTGAACAGGTGGAAACCGCCAGGAGTGCAGAAGAAGCCATTACACTTCTTTCCTCTTATAGTCCGGACCTCGTTTTTTTAGATATACAAATGCCTCGTTACAACGGTTTTGATTTTTTAGAGAAAATTGCCACCCTGGAATTTTTTGAGATCATTTTTACCACCGCTTTTAATGGTGCCATCCAGGCCATCAGGCTCAGCGCCTTGGATTATTTATTAAAACCCATTGATGACAATGAATTAAAAAGAGCAGTCCAGCGTTTTATAACTAAAAGAAGCACAGAGGTTACCGACCCCGAGATGTATAAAAACTTCATCGAAAATTTATCCCAACCCAATAAAGGGAAATTTAAATTAGCAATCTCTGATTCAAAGACGATCAAATATGTCCCCATAGAAGAAATCATCCGACTGGAAGCAGATGGCAATTATACCTACATCTATAAAACCGGGCCAAAGTCCTACTACTCAGCCAAAACCCTCAAAGAATACGATGAATTATTATTAGGCAGTAGATTCTTAAGAGTACATCGCTCCCACCTGATCAACATCGACCACATTGTTTCTTACGATAAACAGGGCCTCATATCTTTGACTGATGGCTCCGTCGTAGAAGTATCCCGCAGAAAACGAGACTTTGTTCAGGAAACCCTTAAAAGTTAAACCAACAGGATTCATCTATCATAGGTGATAAATAAGCAGAAATTTTAAAATTATCCCTACAAACCAACGGCTCCCATTCTCCCTATTTTTTAGGCTTTGCCCAAACCGTTCAGTCAGCTTAAGCCGCGCCCTTGACCAAGCATAGCATTGAACCGCGCATCCACGCGAAGCGCCTTGCCCCAAGCCACGCATTGAACCTAACACAACGTATTGAACTAAGCGTGGTTCCCTAGCGCATTGAACTAAACACAACGTATTGAACTAAGCGCAGCGCAGAAACCAAGCGCAGCGCATGAACCACGCGAAGCGCATGAACCAAGCGTGGTATTGCACGTAGAAGCATTGAATTGGGCGCATTGCTTACGAACGCATTGAACTGCCACTGGCAATCAAAGTGAAATAGCAACCTGATTGCCCGCGGCAATCAAAGGGAGGAACCGGCAACCTTTGCACGGCAACGACAAGTTCGTTCAGTCATTCTAAGCCGCAGGCACATTCCCCCAAGCAAACCTTCATGTCCCATTTTTTAATGTAATACACTAAAACCGTTGGTCAACTCCCGTTGTTTTCAGCAAAAACAGGGATTCGAGTTTTTGGCAAATGTGTTGGATGATTCGTAGTGTGTTTTGGTCTTTTCTGAATGAAAATCCTTTTTCATCAATGATGTATTTTTCAAGTACTACATTTTCCTGTTGGGTGTGTTTCCAATCATTGGTAAACCACATGTTTTGAACAGTTACCTTGTATCCATTGGGTGTTTTTACTACCTCAAAGGTGGCGTTCATCGGCTTCTTCATTTCTTCACTTGCCTTAATTTTAATTCCGGTGCTGGAATTTCAGTCCATAGGGTAGGAAAGCAATACTCCCTGTATTGTGGTTTTGAAATTTCCTTTATTTGAATGCCTCCATTCGGAGAATTAGTCCGGTAAGTTCATTTTCTGCATGAACGAAAGATGCGGGTCTTGAATATACTCTTTAGATAATACACCTTTCCCGAAATTGAGATAGAGATCAGCCTGCCTTGTTTCATTGAAATAAGTGTTTTTTTGCTGCAGGCAAAATCAACAACAACCCCAAAAAGTAGGTACATACGCATCCTGATTCCTATTTGATTCAACAGTCGTAATTTAACTTCATTTTCAAAAATTTCCCCTAACAGAAGTTGCCAGCCTATATGACCATCATCATCACTTTTTAAAATAAATGATATTACATTACGAAAAGTCAAAAAGTAGCCATGAAACCACTGGATTCATCTTTTTGTTTTTCCTTGCTTATTATCCTGTTCAGTTTGGGATCTTGTATTTCAGAAAAGTTTGACACTAATGCCAACCAAGCTGAAGCACTATCATCAGCAGTTTCGATTCCACCAGATACGATTGCAATGGTGACAGATACAAATGAGCGCCAGATTCCTGAAATAAGTTCAGCAGCTGAGAGTGGAGATACATCAAAAAATGCGGGTGATCAGGCAGAGGCAAGCTATGCCTATGGAAGGGTAAAGTTTGGCATGTTAAAATCAGAGGTAGAGGCTTGCAATGCAAAAAAGCAAAGACTGGTTCATTATAACTATCATTTTACTTACTCATTTAATAATAGGGGTCAATTGTATGCCATCTATATCCATTCTGAACCAGAAAAGACCATCTACTACGAGACTCGCCTGCAAAGCAAATATGACAATCTTTGCCGGATTGTTTCTGAAAAATATGGCAATAAAAGAAAGTGTGGTCAACTCCCTTCCATCTTTGATGTGATGAATAACAAAACCATGTATCTGGTTAAATGGCAGCTAGCTGAGAAAAGAATACAAATAGGTGTTTCACAGAAGCTATTGGACGATTACACTGTTATATGTAAAATATCGCATCCGGCTATGGAAGAAGAAGCGATAAAGTTTGAATATGCGGAAAAAAATAAAAAATGGAAAGAGGCTTCAGAAAAATTTTAACAAGTGATTGTCTTCTGAGCCAGCAACAAGTCAAAGAAGCATATGATGAGAGTCATAGGCTTTTTGTAAAAAATCCATTTTCTTTTGTAATGTATCATAAATGCAGAAAAATGAAACTCATACTTACTTTGGGTCTGCTTATCACAACGCTGACCCATGTTATTGCCCAGCCAGAATATGCAAGAAATTCACTTACCCTGATGGCGGTTGATTTTAATGGTAAACATAGCAACACCTTGATAGCTCAATTTCCGGCCCTGATGCCGCCTGAAAAATTTTATAACAATCCACTTCAAAACTGCAATCTCCTTTGCAGGAGTGCAAAGGCCGGTTAATGCCGAGTTGCCTGAGTTTTTGCAATACATTCCTACTGATTTTTTTATCAAAATGCTGAGGAACAAAAAGTAGCCCAACAGATTTTAGCCACCTGGTTCAATAGGCAGTCCGATGGAAGTTTTAATGTTGAGGTGCTCAAACAACGGGGCTACAATGCCAATGACAATGATTTCCTGGCAGCTACTGCATCTAAAAGAGGGGAGACCAGTCTTATGGATATGGGCTTGAAGTTGGTCAATCAATCGTATGTTTTGGTATACGATTATTTTGATATTATGACCATGGATGAGTACTATGATAGTAAGAGCATAGATGCCAAGAGCAGAACCAGCAATGGCTATAAGTTAAAGGTTAAATCTTATTTATTTCGACTTGATTTTGATGAGGCAGTGGCGGCTGATTTTTTCAAAAACTACTGGACCAGTGCCGGAGATAAGGATTTGGCTGCCAAAGTGAGTGCATTCAACCAAACTACTTTTAAGTGGATACCTATAGCCAATCAGCGGGTAGAGACAGAGGTGACCCAATACAATGCGGATCAGCTGGCAGGTTTAAAAAAACAAAAATCCAAAGAAGAATTGGTTAAGCAGCTCTTAGATGATGCTATGGATAAAGTGACCCCTCAAATGGAGTCTACCAATGAAGCATTTAGGGTTAAGGCTATGATAAGCAAAACCAAGCCCATTTCAGCCAAGATTGGTAAAAAAGAAGGCTTGTCTTTTGATCAAAGGTATTTTATTTATGAAAACCAACAGCGCAAGGATGGCACCCTTTTTAAAAAGCGAGTAGCAGTGGTGAAGTCAATGAAGGTAGCAGATAATAGACAAGTAACAACCGGACAAAGTGAGGCTTCTGAATTTTACAAAATATTTGGAGGCAAGGTTGACAACATGGGCATGTTCATGGAACAAAAAAATGATGCAGGCCTTAATTTATTTTTGGGCTATACACTAGATGGCATGGCCGGATATACTGGTAGAATGGAATATTTTATCTCAAAAATGATGGGAGATATGGTGCCTGCCGGTAAGTCGGGCAAAGGATTGACTTCTCTGCTGGTTTATGTGGAAGGGCCTTACGACAATAAAAAGTATCCAGACCTGAAAGATAAGCCCTTTGAATTTACCCGCGTTAGTTTGGGCATTGGCAAAGATGTCTATCTGATGAGTGCTGTGTTTTTTGAGCCCTATCTGGGTTATGGCATTGAATTTACCGATTGGACAATAGAGGATGAAAAATTGAATTTTGAAACTAGTTTCGCTGAAATGGGCTTGCGTTTGGGCATCCATTTGGCACCATCATTTCAGTTGATGGGTTCCTATAAATACAATGTCATTTTTAAACGCAAGTAAAAAATGAGAGTACCGGAGTTACAGAATCTTATGATTATGACGAATTTTTGAAGACAGAATCGAGCCCGGTATTTCCGCGGGCATCAGGTTTATGTTTTAATTCTATAAATTAATAATATTATGAAATCAGGTTTAAATTTTATCGCAATTGGGTTGTTTTTATTTGCCATTACGGCATGTAAAACATCAAAAGTTAATAAAGACGCAGTGATGGCGGGCTATGTCAGCGGCAACTATGAAATAGAGTGTATGGGCACCGGTATGGATGGTACGCAGTTGGTTAAGGTTTGGGGCTTTGGCACCGATCCTGAAAAAGCAGCATACCAGGCCAGAAAAAATGCAGTCCATGCCGTCCTGTTTAAAGGTATCAATGCCGGCAAGCCAGGTTGCATGACCCGACCATTGGTAACACAGCCGGGAGCTGAAGAATTGCACAGAGAATTTTTTAATACCTTTTTTACAGATGGAGGAAGATACCTCAGCTTTGTTTCGATGGCCAATGATGGAACAGTAGACCGCATCAAGATGACCAGCAAAGAATACAAGGTGGGCTCTGTTATGTCTATCCGCCATGCTGCCTTGCGCCAGGAATTGGAGGCTGCAGGAATTATAAAAAAACTAGGTCAGGGTTTTTAACTCATAAATAAAAGCCAAATGAAAAAACAAATTTTCATCTTATTATTGATGACAGCATGGACTTCCCTTTTTGCCCAGGCCAAAAAGCCAACCTTGATGGTGGTGCCAAGTGATAATTGGTGTATCAAAAACGGTTATACAGCTACTTTTGATGAAATGGGTACCTTAAAAACCATTCCCGATTACAAGTTGGCCCTGCAAAACGAAACCGACCTGCTGATGACCATTGGTAAAATTAATACCCTGATGGCGGATAGGGGATTTCCATTGGTGAACTTAGAAACCGCTATCAAAAACATGGAGCAGGAAAGTGCAGAAGTGTCGATGATGAGCAGCAAAGCAGGCAGCAATCTGATAGAGAGCCCGATCGATATTTTACAAAGAACGGCCAATGCTGACATCATTATCCAGCTCACTTATGTAATCAACCAGGAAGGCCCTCAGCGGTCGATCACTTTTATGCTCCAGGGCCTGGATGCCTACACCAAAAAACAAATTGCAGGGGCTCAAGGCACAGGAGAGCCATCATTTGCCACCCAAACCCCGGTGCTGTTGGAAGAAGCTGTTTTGGCGCATATCGATGACTTTAACTCTCGCCTCCAGCAGCACTTTGATGACCTGTTTGCCAATGGTAGGGAAGTAGTATTTCAGTCCAGGGTTTTTGATGGATCACCGATAGACCTTGAAGAAGTATTTAATTTTAAAAACGAAGAACTGGAACTGGGAGAAATCATTGAGAATTGGATAAGTGAAAATACAGTGCAGGGCCGATTCAGCACCACTACCTATACCCAAAATGTGATTCGGTTTGAACAGGTAAGAATTCCCCTATATGACGATAAGGGCAGGGCCAATGATACAAGAAGATGGCTCAGAGACTTAAGAAATTTGTTGAGTAAAAATCCATTTAATTTGACCAGCAAGATCTACACCCGCGGCTTGGGTGAGGTGTGGCTGATCATTGGAGAAAAATAACAAGGATATCATGAAAAGAATTATAAATTGGGTATTGTTTTCCTTAAGTTGCATACCCCTTTTTGCGCAGAACACCCTTCCATCAGCCAATGACTATGACCGTATTAGTCTGAATGTATTCATTCCGGATCAGGTTGAAAACATTCCTCCAGCGGCCAGAAGTACCTTGACCAACAAGCTCACCCAGGCAGTTACCAAAAAGGGGTTAGCAGGGGCGGGTGCCAGTCCAAGGTTTTTATTAACCGCCAATATGGATGTGTTGGCAGAAGATATTGTTGCCGGTGCTCCAACGCGCCAAACCTACCAATTTGAAGTTTCGCTTTTTATTGTTGATTTTGTTGATCAGATTACGGTCAGCTCTACTTCTTTTGAAGTGAAGGGAGCAGGCAGCAACCAGACCAAGGCATTTACCAATGCCATTCGCAGCATCGATTTTAAACACCCCAAAGTGGATGCTTTTCTGGATGAGGGCAAAATTAAAATTATTGAATATTACAACTCGCGATGTGACTTTGTGCTTTCCCGAGCCAAGGCCCAGGCATCGCAGCGATTGTACGCAGAAGCCATGACCACACTGGCCGGAATTCCGGAGGTATCTAAAGAATGTTATGCACAAGCCATGGACGCCATTGGCCCGGTGTATAAAGAATTTGCCGATTACAATTGCCAGATTCTTATCAATGCTGCCGCTGCGTGCTGGGCTGCACGACCCAATAGCGAGGGTGCTCAATTGGCAGGAGCTTTATTGTTCCAGATTGATCCAGGTTCTGTCTGTTATGGCGAGGCTCGCACCTTGATTTCAAGAATGGAAGAAAAAGTGCTGAAGGATGAAAAACGGGACTGGAAATTTATTGAAAAAGTATTTGAAAATCAGGTGATGCTTGAGTCGCTTCGAATAAGAGCATGGAGAGATGTAGGTGTAGCCTGGGGTAAGAATCAGCAACCTACCTATAATGATATCATTTGGATTTTCAGATAACCAATAGGGTTTTGTATTTTATTTCTACTTAGTCATTATCCGTAAAATGGAAACCAATTTCTTTTTGTCGAGGAGCAAGGTGATTGTGCTCTTTACTTTTGTAGCCTTCCATCTGAGTGCGCAGGATACCCTCATCAGTGTGTGTGAAAAATATGGTGTATTTTATGTTCAGAATTACGGTGAATGGGTGCCTGCTTCTACGGCGAGTAATGACTTTTTTGTTTTTGAAAATAAAGGTAGTGGCGCCATAGTAAAGATAAAAAAGGAACAGACGAGCATACAAAATGCGCAGGAATTCAATCAACAAATATTATTATTTATCAATGAACTTAGAAAAACCCAGGAGTTTGTAGAGCTTAGAAAACAGATGGTGCCCATCAAATTATTGGAACAGAAAGGTGCCCATTTTTTGAAGGTTAAATCGCGATCAGACCAAGCTGTGAAATTTATTTATGATTTGACAGTCGATAAAAAGCTGTTTCATTTTGAGGTAATTGAAAAAAAATCGGGCAATGAACCTTCTGAGGAAACAGTTAAATTTCTTTCGTTTTTGTCTCTTCAACCGGTCTCTGCCATTGAAATAGTCTCCGCGAATAAAAAAGACAAGCTCCTGCCTGATGAAAAGGAAAATGGTGCCAAAGAGAAGGACGATTTGTCTTCCTTTAAAAAGGTGAAAACGAATAAAAATGGAAACCCAACGGTTGATTCAAAAGTAAAGGAAACAAAAGAGGAGACAGCCAAGGGCAAAAAGGATCATAACTTACCAACAAATGACATCAACTTGTCGCCCGCAGATGAAATAGTAAAAGGTAAGATTCCTACATTAAAGTTTGAGATAAGCGAACCCTGTAAAAATCTAAATCAAACTGCCGGAGCTCCCTGGGAAGAAGAAGGTGCTAGTAAAGGGACTGAACCGGCACTAGGAGGGAATGATCTGTCTGTACCTATCATTCCTAATTTCGAAGACCTATCTAATCTAGCATACAATTCTGCTGTATCCTCCTCATTTGAATTATTAAGAATTTTATACGGACCTATGACGGATAAAGAGTACAAACAATTTGAATCCGTGTGGACCCCACTTTTTGATTATCCGGATCAAAAAGTGATTGACTACTTAAATCAACTCAACCCACTTGTTTTACAATTTTTATCATTAAGAGAATCCTATGCCAGGATTGTGTCTGATTTGGAGCTCTTGCTTTTGGATGCTTCTTACGCAGTAGAGGCTAATGAAAAGGCTGCCTGGGAATCCATCATGGCAGAAGCAAAAATAAATAGCCTGCCGTTGAAGTCTCTTGAAGATAGGATGAAAGTTTTGGCAGGAAAAATAGAAAAACTGGGCAATCCACCCAATCCCAATGAGTTAAAATGTGAAGCCAGAAAACGATACAATAAAATGATCGCCCCCGAGGAACGTGCTTGCACTAGTGAACTCACCGGAATTTGGATCGGCTATTCGGAAGGATATAAAGACATAGAGTTTTACGAAAGACAAGCTGAATGTATGTTGATTTATGAAATGCCGATGGAGAATCCATTTTCCAAAAAATCTGATTTGTAGTATTGAAGCATATATGCTGACAGAAGAGCCAAGGAATCAAATGGGTAAATTCAGGTACTGCGATTGCAACCAACCACTCATTGCTGAGTTTTCTTCTTTTGATTTGGAGAAATCACTTTCTCAGGATAAAAGCACTATACAACTTACCATCGATGGTATTTATTATTATTTTAAGCGAGCCACAGACAGGGTATTATTGCCGGGAACCGGACTTGATGAAGCCCGTGTGGTCGAATTAAGCAGTAAAGTGGATGCCTGGGAAAAGGAACTGAAATCGATAGATGGATTTAATAACAGAGAGGAGTATGAAAGTATTGAGCGACAAAAAGAGAGTTGTAAGTCAGTGATCAAAAGACTGCGTTATAAACAGAAAATGATACCACTTTTTCATGAAGTCGCCAGCCATTGGTTGAATGATTTGCCCTTATCATTGACAAAATGGATTGCTGCCCCCGGTGGAGATGAAAGGTTAATTTTTTTTAGAAAGCTGATTAATGGAAAAATGGGTGGGCAAAATGAATCCAATACACCAACACCGACTGCAGATGAAGGCGAATCAAAACCTACAGTGACCGATGATGAAATTGAAGCTCAGAATAAACAGGAAGCGATAGATTACCACTCAGAACTGCTTACTTTGATCAGGAGTGACATTGATAAAGATGCTAATGAAAGGAGTGTCATTATTGATCTGATGCAAAAGGCAAAAACGCCGCAGGAATATAAGGCCCAGGAAGACAGGCTTAAAATGATTGAAAGGAGCATTATAAACAAAGAGGCCAATTTGCAGGCCGAACAAGATTTGGTTGACTCTTACAAGTCAGGACAGTTGGTACACAACCGAACGGTGTTTGACGACGTGGCCAGGAATCAATTTATACAGAACATACGGGAAAATGCTTCAAGAATGGATGCAACCCGAAGAATTTCAGAACGCATTGAAAGGCAAATACAATTATTGCCCGAGGAATTGAGAAATGAAACAAGGGCCAGGGTGCTCAAAAACCTCGATGCCCGGGTGATCGGATCTGGAGACCTTGAAAAGGCAAAAAAAATAGCATCAGCCATCAACGAACAGGTGCAGGGCTATGCCGAATATGACCATGCCATGGCAAAGGAAGCAGAGGTAAACGCTGAAGAAAATAAATTCTATAGTGATATGGCCATTATGGCGGTTGGTGCCATTTCAACTGGCTTTGCCTCTGTAGCACTTGCAGAGACCTATGGTGCCGGTACTGCTATGGCCCTTTATGGCACCAAAATGCTCGGAGCGGTCTATGGGGGCACAACGGGGTTGGTAGCTGGAGGGCCAAAAGAAGGTATTAATCAAGCCGTATCGTATTGGTCTCCTGTAGGCAATGCCATGGTTCAATTTGTAGACGGTTATCAGAATACAGAAGGAACAGATACCGGAGATAAACTTTGGAATGGAATTAAAAATGCAGGTACAGGCTATCTCATGGGCAAGGCATTTGAACTTGGAACCAAACTGGCAGTGAAAGGCAGTTTTGTTGCCTTAGGTAAAGAAAGCATCTTGTTTAAACCACTCGTTCAATCACCGGCCGAACGATCCAAAAGTATGCTGGATGTTCTTAGGACCAAACAAAAAAGTTTGAATACCGATGATGAAATAGCCACCTTTAAAAATTGGAAAGTGAGCTCGCCAAATTAAAAGGAAAAGACCCCATTTTAAATGGGCCTGAAATCCTAAAAAGAAATAGAACTACAAAAAATTGGCTGCCGGTTTGAATTCTTCTTATGATGCAAAGTGGTCGTTAAAATACATTCAGGATCCATTGACACGGTCAAAGTTCGACAGACGGGTTCAGAAAAATTACAATGAAATGATTGCGGGTATCATAAAAACGTTGGAAAGCAAAGGATATGTGATGAAAGACATTGAGTTTATTCAGTTCAGAAATCACAACAGCGGCGGCACCTCCAGCATGGATCTCGACCTGGGTCCCGTCATCAGAGGTAGTAAAAATGAACCCTTGTTTTTTTACAAAAAGGGAGGCATCATCACCGATAAGGAAGCTTTTATGAATGATGCCCAAAAAGCCATGAACGATGAATACTATAAGTTATTTGGCATTAGTGCCAAGTTATCCGATATGAACCTTGTAACCTCCCGCCACCCGGAAGCATTTGCCTCTTCCAGAATGCTGGACCGCAATATCAACATTGCCTCATTCACCCCCGGTGAATTGGCTAGTGTAGGTAGGGTCCTCGAAGTAAAGATGACAGGTATCACCAACAACAAAATGCTCACCAATACCAACAAAGTCCAGGCCTTATGCAGAGAATCATCCAAAGAGATTGAAAATTTCCTGCTTAAAAAGCTACAAAGTGATTTTGATAAAGCACCCAAGGGCAGTCAACAACAAAAAAATATTCAGGAAAAAATTAAGTATTGGGAAAGCATGCTTTCAAAACTTAAAAGAATAGGCACCGAAGAAAACAACGCCATAAAAATCATGGAAGCCAACCGCGAAATCATGTTAGAAACAGGAGGAAAAGACGTCACAGCTGTAGTCAAAGACATCATTAAATCGTTCGGCCATAAACCCAAATGAAAAAATTAGCCAAGGTGATTAGATTTACTGGCGAATGTATCTAAGTTTAAAATTATAATTAACCCCCACATTCCACACAAAATCTGTACCCACTAAATCAGTCTTAATTGCTTTATTCAAAGTAGTGGACAATGCCAATGGAAAATTGCTTTTATACAAGGCAAGTGAAATAGTCATATAGCTACCAGTCAATTGATCCATCTTTAAGTAATATACCTGGGGCAATATGCTGAATTTCAGTCCGCCCCCTACATTGATATTTGAAAGGGTGGAGCGCAAAGCCAGAAAATGGGTGTATTGTATCAAATTAGAAGTTAGACCATGAGACCCCAGGTAGTATAAGCCAACATTGATGCGTTGATTTAAAATAAACACAGGATTTATTTCCCACGCAAAATACCTTTGTGCAATCAATGTTTCGGATTTCGTGGCAGGTGGATTGGCAGCCTCGCTTCTGAATAAAAAGGAAGGATGGGCTCCACAACTCAAAGAAAATTTTGGCTTCGATACTACCTTGTACCTCCACCAAAAAATAAAGGACCAGGGCTTGCCATTGATGCCAAACCGCAACATCGGATCAAAACTCAAACGGTTTTTACTGACCGATAAATCAAAAAGCACAGCAGGCTTGTTGAACGAAAAATTGGGCAAGAGCGATATGCCGTTGTTGGTTGCAGTAATAACACCCGAAAACACTACAGGCGTTTGCACACTATCAACCGCTTGTGCCCAACTGCAGCATATGTTTAAAATTAATCCCAATAAAATCACCGCTGACCTCATCCTATATTTGTTTGTGCAAAAGTGGTGGAATGCTTTTAAGCCTACTTATACATCTAAGGGAATTACTTATATAAATTACGGTTTTTGATTTGGTTTTCCTTGCATATCGCCAACTTCCTTTAATTTTGGGAAAACATCATGGACATGTCCCAGATTGTACGACTAGAAAGTGTTTACCAGTTCAACACCATTCGTGGCCAGAAAACACTTCATCCAATGGTAACTTTATTGGACCAGTCAAAATCTAAACCGATTGACCCCGGCATCTATTTGTCGGATTTGTACATCGTATTTTTAAAGATGTGAGATGTGAATCATTCAAATACGGAAAAAGCAAATACGATCACCAGGAAGAAAGTTTGGTGTTCATTGGGCCGGGCCAGACATTTGGTCTGGAACCCGGCACTCCCCCCATCCAACCCAATGGCTGGGCCTTGGCTTTCCATCCCGATTTTATTGCATCCAGCAGCATCTTTAAAAATATATCGAATTATAGTTTTTTTGCCTACGACATCAATGAAGCCCTCCACGTATCCGAAAGAGAAAAAAACATCATCGTAGATTGTTTCAAAAAGATATTGGACGAACTCAAACAAAATACCGATGCCCACAGCAAAGTCCTTATTTTAAGTTACATCGAGTTGCTGCTCAACTATTGCGTTCGCTTTTATGAAAGGCAATTCATCATGCGAAAAAATTTAAACACCGACATCCTCGTTCAATTTGAAAACCTGTTAAATGAATATTTCACTTCGGATTTAATCCTACAATCAGGCATGCCAACCGTTAAGTATTGCGCAAGCCGCCTCCATCTTTCTCCCAATTATTTTGGCGATTTGATAAAAAAAGAAACCGGCATCACAGCGCAGGAATTCATTCACAAAAAACTCATCCAACTAGCCCGCATCAAAGTATCAGACACAACACAATCCATCAGTGAAATCGCCTATTCCCTGGGCTTCAAATACCCCTCCCATTTCACCAAACTATTTAAACAACACGTCGGAAAAACCCCCAATGAATTCAGGGTTGTTAATTAGTGAAAATCTCGTATCCTTTTATTCACTATTACCTAAAACACAAAACCGTATTAAGCTGAAGCGCGTAGCGTTGAGCGCAAAGCGCATTTTGTGTGTCTACAAAGCACCGATCATTGCACCAAGCCGAAGGCTCATTGACCTAAGGCGCAGCCGCATTGCCCTAAGCATGACCGAAAGGTTGCGACTTTGGAGCAAATCGAGTGAAATCTTTCACTCGATAATGAGGGAACCGTGCAACCCCTTGCACGGCGACGACAAATGTTTGTCTTGGATTTAAACAATTTCATCGGACCGAGATCTTAAAAGGATTTGTCGTTGCCGCGTGATGAGCACGCGGTGCCCTCACTAAATTGATCTGCCGATCAATTTTTTTGGCTTTGCCAAAACCGTTCAGAATTACCTTGGCGCAGTGTACAGGGTATGAAGTGCCTGGAAAGTGTTTGTCGTTGCCACTCGGTTAGCACAGCTTCCTTGAACTAAATTGGCATCGCGCATTTGAATAAGCCAAAAGCGTAGTCATCTAAGCGCGAAGCGCGTATTGCCCTAAGGCGTAGCCGTATTGCCTTACTTCTTCTCCACTTCCTTCAAACTCTCCATCCTGTTCCTCGCTAAAAAGTCATCGATGGTTTCAAAGTGTTCGATCACCCTTTTGTTTTTAAACTCAAATACCTTTTGCGACAAGCCTTGCAAGAAGTCCCTATCGTGAGAAACCAGGATCAGCGTGCCGTCAAAGTTGAGCAGGGCCTCTTTGAGTACGTCTTTGGATTTGAGGTCGAGGTGGTTGGTAGGCTCATCTAGGATGAGCAGGTTGACAGGCTCCAGCAGCAGTTTTACCATTGACAAACGAGTGCGCTCTCCACCGGAAAGAACCCCTACTTTTTTGTCGATGTCGTCGCCCGAAAAACATAAAACAGCCGAGGCTGGTCATGCGTTGGGTGCGTACCTCCCCTTCGGCACTCTTATCTACGGTTTGGAACACAGTGCGCTCCGGATCCAGCTTGGCCGCCTCGTTCTGGGCAAAGTATCCTATTTTTACATTGTGCCTATGGTACACTTGCCCTCGTATTCGATCTCTCCCATGATGGCTTTGATCATGGTCGACTTACCCTCACCGTTTCTACCTACAAAGGATACCTTTTCACCCCGTTTGATGGTCATGGAGGCATCGCGGAAGACCACGTGGTCGTCATAATTTTTAGACAGGCATCTACCGTTACCGGATAGTCGCCCGATCTCACAGAGGGTGGGAAACGCAATTTCAAAGCCGAGTTGTCCACCTCATCCACTTCGATGATTTCCAGTTTTTCCAGCATCCTTTCCACCGAGTTGACCTGGTTGGTCTTAGAGTAGGTACCCTTAAATCGTTCGATAAATTGTTTGCTCTCCGCAATCATTTTTTGCTGTTCGCGGTACGCCTTTTGCTGGTGGGTCCTGCGGTCTTCTCTCAGCTGGAGGTAGTGCGTATAGTTGGCTTTGTAGTCGTAGATCTTACCCATGGTAAGCTCCACCGTACGGGTAGTGATGTTATCGATAAAGGCCTTGTCGTGCGAGATCACCATTACCGCCTTTGCCTTGTTGATCAAAAAATCTTCCAACCAAACCACCGATTCGATATCGATGTGGTTGGTAGGCTCATCGAGCAGGATGAGGTCCGGTTCCTTGAGCAGGATCTTGGCCAATTCGATGCGCATCCTCCAGCCCCCGCTGAATTCATTGGTAGGCCTGTTGAAATCCTCTCTTTCAAAACCCAGACCCAGCAATGTTTTTTCCACCTCGGCATCAAAGTTGACATCCTCCAGCGCGTAGTATTTTTCTCCCAGCTCCGATACATCCTCAATGAGTTTCATGTACTCATCAGAGTCATAATCGGTGCGTGTCGCCATTTCATGATTGAGTCGATCCATTTCATCGCGCATGGCAAACACATGTCCAAAGGCCTTGGAAGTCTCTTCAAACACAGTACACTCATCTTCTGTGAGCAGGTGCTGCGGCAAATAAGCAATCACCGCATCCTTAGGCGCCCTCACATGGCCCCGGGTAGGCTTGTTCACCCCCGCTATTATTTTCATCATCGTCGACTTCCCCGCCCCGTTTTTACCCATCAGCGCGATCTTGTCGTTGGGATTGATAACAAAAGAAATGTTGCTAAACAGCGTTTTTCCACTAAATTCTACCGTCAAGCCGTCAATAGAGATCATTTTACCAAATTTTATTGGGTGGCAAAGGTAGTAAATTATTGAATTTCAGGTTGTTTTTTTAGGGGCTTGATAGGTGATAGGGGCTGGGGGCTAGGGGATAAATTGGGGATAGGGCTCAGGGGCTGGGAGCTAGTTGCACATTTTGTATGTTCTAAATAGCATGCAGTTTGGCAGACGACTCAAGATACATAACGCTCAACGCTTGGCGCTCAACGCTCAACGCCCAACGCAAGTCGCATCAACCTCAGCCCCTAGTCCCTATCCTAGCTTTTTCACCCTCCTTCGATATGACTGTAGATAGTTTCTTTTAGTGTGGTCATTTAGAAAAGAAGCAGCGATCATTTTTTCAACTAAAGGAGATTGGTTTGTTATCAATACCATTATATCCTGAAATGTTTTTTCTCCGATTTCTGCCATCTTTGCTAATAATGCAAATTGGGTAACAATTTTGCCTTGGGCCAGTTTTTTGGGCAATAAGCCATCCTCCAGCGCGAAATCTTTGTCATCTATATGAATCCGGCTATTAAGCAGGTCATATGCCGGACTGAGTCGATAATCTCCAGAGGAGTTTCTATAATCGAGAAGTTTTTAAAGTGGGCATCACCATTTGAAAAGAGATAATTAAAGATGAGTAATTTCAAAAGTTTGGGTGCTTCTACCTTATGCGTGGGCAGGTGATTTTTCATCAATTCAAAAAGCTCCCAATAATGGCCGAGATACTTATAATGAGGGCCATGGGTTTGCGGGCTTCTTTTTGCCAGAGAAGCAAAGTCTTCCTGAGCCCATTTGCTGCCATCTGCTTTTACATCAAATCGTTTTGTGATGTAGGCGGGGTGAACCATCTTTAAAAAATATCAATGCATTTTCTGCTGTCTCTATGCCATAAACCTGACGGGCAATTTGCATGGTTAAATGCTCGTTGGCGGGCATTTGATCCGATCTTGTAACACCTTCTGGTATGGGTTTCAGGATATAAGCACCCTGTTCACCTGCTTGGGTGAGTCTGGAGCTTGTTTTTTCAAGCAATACAGAATATTTTTCCTGCACTCCGGATATCGATAGGTATTTTTTGTTTTCTAAAAAAAGGTCATCGATGTCAGTGGCAGATGCCGGAGCTGTGTAGGGCAGCACATGGGATACTTTTTTTCCCTTAAAAACCCTTTTCAATGCGGTGCTGCTATAGGTATCAAAACCTTCAGCTAAGGTGCCAGGACAAAATTTGATTTCCGGTATACTCATGCCTCATCCATTTTCATAACTCTTACTGCCCCTATGCTGTCATGACTGGCAGTAGTTATCAGTAAGCTAAAGTGATCTTCCCGGTCGATTCTATTGAGTTTACATACCACTTGTTTATTAGATCCTTCAGGTAGCATATTGAAAAAAAAGGAAAACAGGTAGCCTGAGTAAAATTCCTTTTCCCATTTAGGCAAGGTGAGACTAATGCTTTGTTTCGCGGAATTGGCAATCCAATCATCATGGTATCGAAATGAAAATGACCCATCATCATACTGGGTAAGAACACCCGCCTCTTCATTTTTGAATAGAACTTTTGCTTTTCTCATTGCCCTGGCATTATATTTTTAACTTTTCAGGCAGACCTCCATGCCCAACACATCAACTAATTTCTGCAAGGTCGTTAAAGTTGGATTTCCTTTTCCACTTTCAAATTGTTTTAAGGTCCTCAGTCCCACGCCCGAAATTTCTGCCAAACTTTCTTGTGTTACCCGTAGGCTTTCCCTCCTATCTTTTATTGTTTTTATCAACTCAGTAAAGTGCATTATATGGCATTATTTAAGACAAAAATAATGAAAATTTTCAAAATTATCATAAAAAGTGCGGTAAAGTGCACGATTACGAAAATATAATGTGTTTTGAATATGAAAATGTTATAAAAAG
>JADKFC010000023.1 GCA_016717655.1 Saprospiraceae bacterium | reverse complement strand
AAAATTAACAGTAGTGGGTAGGTAAAAGAACTTTCAATTCTCTTAGGGAGGTATTCCAGCCACACCTTCCGGTACGGCTACCTTGTTACGACTTAACTCCAGTCACTAGTCTTACCCTAGATAGCTCCCCGTAAAGTCACCATCTTCAGGTACTCCAGCTCCCATGGTTTGACGGGCCGGTGTGTCCAAGGTCCGGGAACGTCTTCACCGCGCCATGGCTGATGCGCGATTACTGGCGATTCCAGCTTCATGGAGTCGAGTTGCAGACTCAAGTCCGAACTGAGATCGGCTTTCTGGGATTGGCTCCACCTCGCGGTATCGCAACCTCTCTTACCGACCATTGTAGCACGTGTGTCGCCCTAGGCATAAAGGCCATGATGATTTGACGTCGGTCCCCACCTTCCTCGCAGCTTACGCTGGCGTCTTGTTAGAGTCCCCCCCATTACGTGTTGGCAACTAACAATAGGGGTTGCGCTCGTTGCGGGACTTAACCTAACACCCTCCCGGCACGAGCTGACGACAACCATGCAGCACCTTGTTTCGCGTCCCGAAGGAACTCCGGCTTTCACCAGATAGCGCTCACATTCTAGCCTAGGTAAGGTTCCTCGCGTATCATCGAATTAAACCACATGCTCCACCGCTTGTGCGGACCCCCGTCAATTCCTTTGAGTTTCAACCTTGCAGTGTACTCCCAGGTGGCTAATCACGCTTTCGCTTGGATGCTCAATCTTGATAGACCAAACATCGAGTTAGCATCGTTTAGGGCGTGGACTACCAGGGTATCTAATCCTGTTCGATCCCCACGCTTTCGTGCCTCAGCGTCAATAAAAGACCAGATAACTGCCTTCGCAATTGGTGTTCTGTGGCATATCTATGCATTTCACCGCTACATGCCACATTCCGCCATCCTCATCCTTATTCAAGATAACCAGTATCCAAGGCAATTTATCGTTAAGCGACAAACTTTCACCTTAGACTTAATCATCCGCCTACGCACCCTTTAAACCCAGTAATTCCGGATAACGCTCGCACCCTCCGTATTACCGCGGCTGCTGGCACGGTTAGCCGGTGCTTATTCTGATGGTACCGTCAGTACCAGATGTACATCAGCATTTTCTTCCCATCTAAAAGAAGTTTACAACCCATAGGGCCTTCATCCTCCACGCGGAATGGCTGGTTCACCCTTGCGGGCATTGACCAATATTCCTACTGCTGCCTCCCGTAGGAGTCGGGTCCGTGTCACAGTACCGTGTGGGGGACCACGCTCTCACGCCCCTACTGATCGTCGCCTTGGTAGGCCGTTACCCTACCAACTAGCTAATCAGACGCACATCCATCTGTCAGCGCCTCAACTTTAATTGATATCATTCATAATATCAATACCATGGGGTAATAATCCCAGTTTCCCAGGGCTATCCCCTTCTGACAGGCAGGTCATGTACGCGTTACTCACCCGTGCGCCGCTCTCAATGGCAGAGGCCATCTACCGCTCGACTTGCATGTATTAAGCCTTCCGCTAGCGTTCATCCTGAGCCAGGATCAGACTCTCATAGTATTTTTTTAAAATACAACTTCAATGAGTTGTCCTATTTTCTCGATTTACTTATCCTTTTACCTATTTTCCCACTATGTCAATCTCTTTATCCATAATCACGCTTCCGCAATTATTTACCCAACGTTTCAATTGGGACTGCAAAAGTAATGCACCAACCCTTATCAGACAAGCTTTTTTACTCCTTTTTTATTAAAATTATTATTCGTAATATGTAAGTTTCCTTGTTACAAGATTTTAGCACAAAAAATAGGTGTAAAAAAAATTCATGCGGCAAATAATGTTTCGACAAAGGCCTCAAAAAAGGGCTCCCACAGGATAAAATTTTAAATAATTTGCATTAATACCATTCCTATTCTTTGACTTTAGATCCTGATTTCCTTACATTTGTCATAAATTAAGACAAAAATTACAATGAATAAGGTAAACTTCTCAGCCGGCCCGGCCATCCTCCCACAGTCTGTTTTGCAGCAAGCTTCTGAAGCCATTATCAACTACGCAGGTACCGGACTTTCGCTCCTGGAAGTATCGCACCGCAGTAAGGAATTTGTGGCTACCATGGAAAGAGCCACAGCTCTGGTTAAAGAACGGATGCAGCTCCATGATGACTATGCCGTGCTTTTCCTATCCGGCGGAGCTTCTACCCAGTTTTTTATGGCCCCAATGAACCTGCTGAATGAGGAGGAAGAAGCAGGCTATGTGAATACCGGCTCATGGGCCCGCAACGCCATCAAAGAAGCCAAGGCCTTTGGCAAGGTCAATGTACTGGCCAGCTCTGAACCTGAAAAACTTCAACTTTATACCCAAGGGTTATGAAATACCCGATACCCTCAAGTACCTCCACCTCACCAGTAACAATACCATCTTCGGTACTCAATACAAGGAATGGCCCACTACCAATGTTCCATTGGTTTGTGATATGTCATCGGATATTTTTTCAAAACCCATTGATGCTTCCCGATTTGACCTCATTTATGCAGGAGCACAAAAAAACATGGGTCCTGCTGGTGTAACCCTGGTAGTGGTGCGCAAATCAGCCCTGGGCACCGTGAGCAGATACCTGCCCACCATGCTTAACTATGAGACCCATATCAAAAATGAATCTATGTACAATACACCTCCAGTCTATGCCATCTACGTATCAATGCTGACCATGGAGTGGATTGTACAAAATGGAGGCCTGGCAGGTATGGCAGCCCGCAACGAAGAAAAAGGAGCCCTGCTCTACGATGAAATTGATCGAAACCCACTCTTCTACGGACACGCCGTACCGGAAGACAGGTCTTTGATGAATGTTTGTTTCAGACTCCACGATGAAAGTTGGGAAGCTGATTTTCTGCGACTGTGTGCCCAAAACGGCTTGGATGGATTGAAGGGCCACCGAAGTGTGGGCGGCTTCAGGGCATCGATCTACAATGCCATGGAAAAAGAAGGTGTTCAACGACTGGTAGAAACCATGCAACAGTTTGAAAGGGAAAAAGCTTAATTATACCGATACCTACGTAACGGTACTGCAATACAAGGTACCCCTGCGCATCCACATCGAACGGAGATCCAATATCCGAATCGCCGTGGGCAAGGATACTGTGTTGCTGCGCATTCCTGTTTTTTCCAGCGGACAAATCGACAAACACATAGCAACGGCAACCGATTGGCTGAAAAAGGTGTGTAAGGAGCAACCACAGCTGCTGGAAAAATACCACATTTCCAAATACGCCATCAATCGTGAAGTCACCATCCTGGGCAGGGACAAATACGAGTTGGAAGTAAGTGAACACAATTCAGAACTCACCGGAGAGATCAGACTTAAAGACAATAAAATGCTCATTCTGGTGCCCAATGGCATCGATGATTTTGACAAGAGGGTGATGGCGCGCAACCTGATCTCAAAGCTGATGGCCCGCAAATACAAAAAGCTGGTTGAGGAAAGAATCAAATACTGGAACGACCGCTATTTTCAAAAGGATGTCAAAGGAGTGACCCTCCGGTACAATTCCACCAACTGGGGTTCGTGTTCAACCACCAGCAAAATCAATATTTCCACAAGGTCACTTCTCCTACCCATGGAGGTTTTTGATTACATCCTGGTGCATGAACTCAGTCACCTGGTAGAAATGAACCACTCTGACCGCTTCTGGAAGGTAGTGGAACGCGTAATGCCCGATTACGAAAAGGCAGAAAAGTGGATCACGGATAATGCGATGAAGTTGGATTTTTAAACTTTCAGCCTCTTTTCGCGATAAGGTGGTTTCCCTATTATTTAGACACTCTATTTTCCCAGTATCCTTGAGCACAGATACCTCTCCGTTTTGTGATGGGGGCTTTTAGCAAGATGTGGGTATTCAAAAAAGAAATCAATAAAGCCATGTAGAACAAATACACTAATCGGGATTAATAAATTTATTCACCCTCTCAAACACCCCATCGTGCTGCAAGCTGTGGTCTGAATAGTCGGTGATGATCAATTCTGCCTGTGTCCAGTTTTCCTTTATAGTATAGGCAGATTCAGGCCCGTTGATGGTGTCGTGCTGATCGTGGATGACCAGGCCGCGGGCAGTTATTTTTTGGCCAAAATTTTCAACCGACAAGTCATCGATGTGCAGGCCGTACATAGCCGGAAAGAGCTCAAAGGTTTTTCGCTGCATATATCCAGAAAGTGAAATAATGGAAAAGTACTTTTGCATGATGAGCTTAAGAGAGGAAGGCGCTGCCAATGAAACTACTTTTTTGATACCTGCGTCGGGATAAAGGGCGGCAGCATATAGGCAGGCAAATCCTCCGATGGAGTGGCCAATGATGGTGGCGCATGCATATTCTTTTGCAGCTGCTGCAATTGCTTCTGCGTACTCACTTACGTTGAAGTATTCAGATCCGGTCATGCCATGCCCCGGGCATCCAACGCAATAAACCTATGGTTTTCATTGCCCAGGTATCTCATGAGTTTGCGCCATCGCCAGGAGTTGGATTCCCAGCCGTGGGCCAATAGAATGGGCTTGTCCTGCATTGCCAAAGACATGGACATGGTAATTTTTACCATTCACTTCCAATTGCTCTGCACCCGCTTTTTGCAAAAACTTGCGCTGATGGCTCACTACCCTGCCCTTTCTGGGCTTGGCAAAAACTCTCATAGAAAGTTCTACCGTTTTGCGGGGCGCAATCAGCCCTGCCAAACTCAGGGCCTTGCCCACCAAAAATGGTAAAAGTTTTTTCCAGGTCTGACTCATAACTTAGCGGCGTGTCTGGCAAACAACATCCACTGGCCATCCTGGCAAACATAGGTTTCTGTAAAGCATAGGTGGATGCTCAGGTCCTTGCCCTTGTGGTTGATGTTGAAGGTGCCTTTGCCCCGCACCAAGCCCGTGCGATCGGCTACAAGATAGGCCGCGCTGTCGACTTCGATGCTTTTGTACAACAAGCCCTTTTCCTCGGGTTTCGACAAAAACTCATCCATTTCTTCCGTCCAGCAATTGCTGTGGGTGTAGCGCAAATCCGGGTGGATCAGGGATTTTAGCTCCTGGGCCGATACACTGACCAGCCATGCATTTTTTTGGGTAAATCTTTTTGCCAGGTCCTGGGGCAGGCATTGGCGTTGACAGGCATAAAAGCTGGATGCCAGAAGCAGGAATGTGAAAAATTTATGCATGTTTTATTCTTTGATCCTAAGGTCCAGGATGTTGCCCATTTCGTAACAAATTCTACATCTCGGTTCGTACTTGTCTTTTTCACCCAACACCACCTGGCCTTCTTCTGTTGAAAAACGATAAGAATGGGTGGCCAAATTGCCGCAATGGGGACAGATGGCGTGTACCTTGGTGATGTATTCTGCTACTGACAACAAATGGGGGATGGGACCAAAAGGCACCCCTTTATAGTCCATGTCAAGCCCAGCCACAATGACCCGAATACCTCGAATGGCTAATTTTTGGCAGATTTCAGGCAGTTTTTCATCAAAAAACTGGGCTTCATCAATGCCTACTACGTTGACCTCAGACAGATTTTTGAGAATGTCTATGCTGGTGGCTACCGGTAGTGATTTAATGGAATTTTCGTCATGTGAAACCACGTCTTCTATGTGATAACGGGTGTCTGTTACCGGCTTAAAGATCTGGATTTTCTGATTGGCAATTCTGGCCCGTTTTAACCTGCGTATCAACTCTTCCGTTTTACCGGAAAACATCGAGCCGCAAATCACCTCGATCCATCCACTGCGCTGGCCTCTGAAGCCGGGTTCTAAAAACATCGCAAATAGTCGATTAAATGCTGAGAATTTGCAAAGATTACACAATTCCTTTATATGTTTGCGTTAAAAGCGGGTAATTTTTACAAGCATTTCGTTGACATCACAGAAGCCCAAGACAATAAAGACATTAGCAACTTTCGTTTTGGGAACAAAAAGGGCCAATTTGGCATTGTAATGAGACAGCAAAAGCTTGAAATTGACCAGTTTTAAAATACAAATCTTTATCAAAGCAAATAAAAATGGATATCAACAGGATTGAACGCAGGGTAAAAAAGATCGTTGCGGTTTTAGAAGCATTCAAAGAAGACAATCGCATCTCGGCCATCGAAAAGGACTTATTACTGGGTTATGTTCGTGAATTATATGATTTGATCAGAGAGTCTGATGCAGATTCATTTGATGTGAAATCAGCTTCGTCCTACACAGAAACCACAAGCCATTACACCCAAAATTCGGTTCCGGTCCAGGCAGCTCCGGTGAGCGAAACACCAAAGCCAGCAGAGATTCCGGTGGTCAAAGAACAACCAAAAGCAGAGGTAGTTGCCCCTGTTCAGGAAACCATTAAAGCACCAGAACCGGTACCCACTCCAAAAGTAGAGCCGGTGGTGGTAGCTGAAAAAGAGCCGACTCCACCGCAGGCAGTGGTCATAGAACCCAAGTGTGCCAAAGGCTAAGACCGTGGTCTATACCGAAGAAATAAAGGCCATTTTTAAAATGGATGAAATCACCGACTTATCTGCCAAGCTGAGCATGAGCAAGATCGATGATATTTCGAAAGCCATTGGCATCAACGAGCGCATCTTTACCATCAATGAACTTTTTGGTGGCAATGGTGAGCTGTTTAATAAAATGATTGACCGACTTAATTCCTGCGACAGTTTTGACCAGGCCAAGTCCATGCTCATCCATGAGGTAGCAACACCTATGCAATGGGAAAAAGAAGATAAGGTGCGCAAGGCCCAGCAGTTTGTAAAACACGTAAGAAGGAAATTCAATTAATTCTTTGAACAGAGAGCTCAGGTATATTTATTTAAAACTCAGGTTTTCCCTGCTGGTGGCCGGCATCATGACGGTTACCATGATTTTGCAGGAGTACTACCACCTGCCTCTGGCGTATTATGGCATTTATCCCCGGCATACTGAGGGCTTGTGGGGCATCTTGTTTGCTCCCTTTTTACACTCATCGTGGGGCCATTTTTTTTCCAATTTTTTCCCCATCATAGCCCTCTTGTTTTTGATGGAGACCTTTTACAACCGGGTTTCGTTATTGGCAACCCTGGGCATCTCTTTTTGACCGGGGTCCTGGTATGGTTATTTGCCCGCCACTCTTTTCACATTGGTGCTTCCGGGGTGGTGTATGGACTCATTTCCTTTTTATTCTGGTCTGGAATTTTCAGGGGCAACCGCCGATCCATCATCTTGTCATTGGTAGTGCTTACCGCTTACAGCAGTTATTTTGATGGCATGCAGCCCAGAGAAGGTATTTCATGGGAGAGTCACCTGTACGGTGCCTTAGCTGGCGTATTTTTTGCCTTTGCATTAAAAAATATCAAAGAAGAAGGTGAGGAGGTAGATAAGGATGACTATCAACAGGAAAAAACACCGTTTTTATTACCTGATACCTTTGTTTACACGCGGGCACAGCGGGCAGCCATCATAGCTGAAGAGATGCGGAGACAGGAAGAACTGCGCAGGGCCGCAGAAGAGGGCTTTGACACCTGAATTTTTATAAACCTTTGCGCAATCTGGCTACCGGAATGTTGAGTTGTTCTCTGTATTTGGCAACGGTCCTTCGGGCAATGTTGTAACCCTTGTCCTGAAGCATATCTTTTAACTTTTCATCAGAATGAGGACGCTTTTTATTTTCCCTGCCGATGATGTCGTTGAGAATGTTTTTTACTTCCACCGTGGATACTTCATTGCCATCAGAGGTAGACATGGACTCGGAGAAAAAATCTTTGAGTCTTTTGGTGCCAAACTCTGTCTGAACAAATTTAGAATTGGCTACCCTTGATACCGTAGAAATATCCAGGCCCGTAATTTCCGCAATGTCCTTTAAGATCATTGGCTTAACCCTTCTTTCGTCTCCGGTAAGGAAGTAATCATACTGAAACTGCATGATGGCATACATGGTACGGTATAGGGTATCCTGGCGCTGTTTGATGGCATCAATAAACCACTTGGCAGAGTCAATTTTTTGTTTGATAAATAGAATGGCCTCCTTGTCTTTGCGGGTAGATTTTTTACCCCTCAGGTTGTCTCTGTATCCGCGCAACATTTCTGCGTACTGCTCATTGATGCGCAGATCTGGAGAGTTTTTGTTGTTGAGGCTCAGTTCCAGTTCTCCATCTCTGTTGTGGATGATAAAATCGGGCACAATGTAGTGGTTGGAACTTTTGGACGATTCTTCGACCGTGCTGGCAGGTTTAGGGTTGAGTTTTAAGATCTCATCTATGGCTTCCTTAAGTTCAGAATCCGATATGTTGTAAGTTCTTTTTAGTTTCTGGTAGTGCTTTTTGGTAAATTCTTCAAAATAATCAACCAAAATTTTCATGGCCAAAACCCTGGGTCTTGAATTGTCCTGGGTCTTATCCATCTTGTCTTGCAGCTGGAGGATGAGGCATTCTCTGAGATCTCTGGCTGCTACTCCGGGTGGATCAAATTTTTGAACCAGCCCCAAAATGCGAAATACATCTTGTTTGGTTACCTCTACACCCTGGCTAAACATGATGTCATCAATGATGGCATTGGGCTCGCGGCGCAAATAGCCGTCTTCATCGATGGAACCTATGATCTGTTTGGCAATAATCTCATCGGTCTCAGATACCAGTCCCATCATACCCAACTGGCGGTTGAGCATGTCGTGAAAAGTGTTTTCTACTGCAACCGGTATGGTCTTGTCGCTTTCATCGCCATAATCTTCGCCCCGGGTTTTATAACTGTCGCCGTCGTCTTCGAGGTACTGATTGAGGTAGTCGTCCAACTCATAATCAGCCGTATCTTCCGTTTCGGGTTTTTCGTCGCTGTCATTGTCGTAGTCGTTGTCACTATCCAGGTCAAACACGTCGTTGTAATCGTCGTCTCCTTCCTCCAGGGCCGGGTTGGATTCCAATTCTTCCTTGATCCTTTCTTCGAGGGTGGCAGTAGGAATCTGTAATAACTTCATCAGTTGTATCTGTTGTGGAGACAACTTTTGAAGCATTTTCTGACTTAAGCTCTGTTTTAACATGTCGATAAACTACGCATAATTAACAATATTCAATGGCCACAGGTTTCAAAATACCCTATGGATACGATCGCAAATATAGCTTCTTTCTTTCATATTACAATTATTTGTAAATTTTAATTTGCTGTAATTCATTAAATAATCCATTACAACAAATACTAATATATTTACATTTTTTATATATTTCAATTCCTCCTACATTAGCGCTTCATAACCAAATACAAGCCATGAGCAACACCGCCAAAGTCAAAGCCGTGAGGGCAGTCATGCAAAACAAGGGCATCGCTGCCGTCATCATACCCACTGCAGATCCGCACCAAAGTGAGTATCCGGCAGAGTGCTGGAAAGACAGAGAATGGATCAGCGGATTTACCGGATCTGCCGGTGTAGTGGTGGTTGGCCGTGAGGTAGCAGGTTTATGGGCCGATTCCCGGTATTACCTCCAGGCCGAAGAAGAATTAAAGGGTGGGGCCATCACACTTTTTAAGGTCAAAAATCAATTTATGCCGGAACATGTGGAGTGGCTGTGTGAAACCCTGACAGCCGGTGATGAAGTTGCCATCGATGGTGAAGATATTTCAAAGTCACAATATGATCAATACGCCCAAATGCTGGGTAAAAAAGGAATTGTACTAAAAACCATCGACCTGGTCAGTGAAATTTGGGCCGATCGACCTGCCCTGCCATCGGCCCCTGCTTTTTTATTGGAGGCCCCCTACCCCGGCAATACCAGGGCTGAAAAACTGGCAATGATCCGTAAGACCATGCGCGAAAAGTTGGCCGATCACCACCTCATGACCTCGCTCGATGACATAGCGTGGACCTTTAACCTAAGGGGCAGAGATGTGGCTTTTAACCCCCTGGTGGTAGCCCATGCCCTGGTGAGTCAAACAAGTGCAACACTTTATATGGATGCCGGCAAACTGGATGAAAAATCCATTGCAGAGCTGGCCAAAGACCATATACAAATCCAGCCCTATTCACAAATAGTAGCCGATCTCAATCACTTGTCTGCAGGACAAACTGTGTTGGTGGAAGCCGCCACCATCAATACCACCTTGTATAAAGCCATCAACGGCCAACTCTTACACGGTGATGCCCCTGCCCGCATCGCCAAGGGAGTAAAAACAGCCTCCGAAATTGAACACCTCAGAGCTACCATGGTAAAAGATGGAGTTGCCTTGGTCAAAGCTTTTAAATGGCTGGAAGATAACCTGGGTAAAACCACCATTACCGAGGCGGGCTTTGGTGATATCATTGCTCAATTCAGGTCAGAACAAGAGGCTTACCAGGGTGAAAGTTTTAATGCCATTGTAGGGTATCAAGGCAATGGAGCCATTGTGCATTATCATCCCGATCACCACAATAGTGCAGAAATCAAACCGGAAGGCATCTTGCTTGTGGACTGCGGAGGGCAATACCTGGGTGGTACCACCGATATTACCAGGACCATTGCCCTATCCAAGCCAGACCACCAACAGCAACGACACTATACCCTGGTATTAAAAGGACACATAGCCATTGCCAGAGTTATTTATCCTGAAGGTACCTGTGGTGCCCAGCTCGACGTTTTAGCCCGACAGTTTTTGTGGCAACACGGCCTCAACTACCTACACGGCACCGGGCATGGCATAGGCTATTTCCTCAACGTTCATGAGGGTCCCCACGGCTTTGCAGGTCCGGGTACCGAAAAAGGCAGGACCGCCTTTTTGCCGGGCATGGTTATTTCCAATGAGCCGGGTCTCTATTTAGAAAATCAATATGGTATCCGCATAGAGAATGTAATTGTGGTGGGCACCACCCAGATGCCTGGCTACCTCGATTTTGAAACCGTGAGTTTTATGCCTTTTGACAAAGAGCTCATTGATGAGTCTATTTTGGATGCAGGAGAAAAAGCCTGGATCAACAGGTACCACACTACGGTTTACGAAAAACTGTCAATCGGCCTTGACGAGGAGCACAAGGCCTGGCTTAAAAACAAATGCCATCTGTTTGGATAGACACCTTACCCTGATTTTAGAGCGATGATTAAGATCATCTGAGGTATTTCGGACAATCATGTCCTGAATACCTAAGATGACTTAATTTTGCTACATAATTAATCACTATGTTCTCAAAATCATGTGAGTATGCCATAAGGGCGGTGCTGTTTATAGCCCAGGAAACGATGGAAGAGCGCAGGACCAACCTCAGTGCCATAGTTTACCAAATGTGGACTGGGCTTGAGAGACTGCGATGCCGAGCGACCTTGTCCGCTGCATCAAAACTTTGTTGTGGTGCGCAATGCCCTACAACAGATGATGGAACAAACGGCAGTGGCCACGCTGGCCGAAGATGTAGGATGCGGTCTGGCTTATCTCAAATAAGGGTAATGAAAAAAGACATAGAAACACTGGAGGACATCCAACTGATGGTAAACAGGTTTTACGAGGTAGTGCGAAAAGACGAGCTGATTGGTCCCCTCTTTGACAACATCATTCAAGACCGTTGGCCGATGCATCTTGAAAAAATGTATCGATTTTGGCAGACCATTTTACTGGATGAGCGCACTTATCAGGGTACTCCCTTTGCACCCCATGCGGTCATGCCCCTAGAGCTGCCTCATTTTGAAAGATGGCTGGATCTGTTTCAAACCACCCTGACCGAACATTATGAGGGCATCAAAGCCAATGAAGCCCTGTGGAGGGCCGAAAAAATGGCAGAAATGTTTTTAATCAAACTGGAACACTACCGAAAAATCAAAGGAAATGCAATTATATAAATCAAATAATCATATCATGGACATTCATTCCAACAGCATCATAGGGGAAGTAGTAGCCTATGATTTTCACACCGCTTCTATATTTTCAAAACACCAGATTGATTTTTGCTGCAATGGCAAAAGGAGTTTGGCAGAAGCCTGCAACAATGCAGAGGATGTAACCAGCCAATTGGTAGAAGAATTGAAAGAAAGCCTGCAAAAAACAGAAGGCAAGGATTCTGATTTTAATACCTGGCCTCTCGACCTGCTGATTGACTACATCGAAAAAATTCACCACCGCTACGTAAGAAATAAAATCAAAGAGATCACTCCTTATCTGGATAAGGTATGCAAAGTACACGGTAGCAATCATCCGGAATTACATCAGATTCGGGCACTGTTTTTCGATGGAGCTGAAGAACTGACCCAGCATTTGTACAAAGAAGAGATCATCCTTTTTCCATATATCCGACACATGTGTGCGGGTGAACTGGCAGGCGCCCATTGTTCATTTGGTACGGTCGACAATCCGATCCGTATGATGGAACATGAGCATGATGTAGAGGGCAATCGCTTTCGCACCATCAGGGAATTGTCGCATCAATATACTCCGCCGGCTGATGCATGCACAACGTATAAAGTGTGTTTTTCCATGTTGGAAGAATTTGAAAAAGACCTGCACAAACACATCCACCTGGAAAACAATATTCTGTTTCCGGCAGCCATCAAAATGGAAAAAGAAATGACAAAATAAAATTTTTAATATCTACACTTGTGCTTGAGTGTAAGTTTTTTAGAGGGGCAGCCGCATTTGACCGGTTGGCCCCTCTTCTGTTTCCGGGGCATTGGAGATAGTAAGTCCCAGCAACCTCACGTCTGTCATGAGGCTTGCATTGTCGTTTACCAGTTGATGCGCCAGCGCTCTCAATTCATCTGCTGTTTGGATCACATGTGGTCGCGATACGGCTCGTGTGCGGGTCACAAAATCGCGGTTTCTAAATTTGAGGGTTAAGGTTTTTCCAAAATAGTGGCTCTTTTCCAAGCCCTTGTGCAGCTTGTCAACAATGCCGTCTATGTAATCGTGGATATCATTGAGCTCGGTGAGGTTTTCATCCATCGTTCTTTCCACAGCGTAAGATTTTCGGGGTCGATCTGGCTCTACTGTTCTGTGGTCTATCCCTCTGGCAATGTCGTAATAATAATTGCCAGCCTTACCAAAGAGACTCACCAAATCCGCCTTGGTCCATTTGAGCAGGTCGCTTCCCGTGTGGATGCCAAAGCCCAACATCTTGGAAGCTGTGACCTTGCCTACTCCATAGAATTTTTCGATGGCTAAGTTTTCTATGAAGGCAGCCGCCTGGTGGGGCTTGATCACGGTGAGGCCGTTGGGCTTTTGCACCCCTGAAGCCATCTTAGCCAAAAACTTATTGTAACTCACCCCTGCCGATGCGGTCAGTTGAGTAACGTCAAGATATTTTTTGTCGGATCTCTTTGGCAATATCGGTGGCAATGGCCATGTTTTTTTTATTGACGGTAACATCGAGGTAGGCTTCGTCAAGGGCCATGGGCTCTACAAGATCGGTGTACTCAAAAAAAATGGATCTGATTTGTCGGGATACTTCGCGGTACACCTCAAAGCGGGGTTTGACAAAGATGAGCTCAGGACATAGTTTAATGGCCTGCCAGCCGGGCATGGCACTCCTGACCCCAAATTTGCGGGCCTCGTAGCTGGCGGTAGTAGTTACTCCCCTCTTTTCACCCCCGCCCACCGCAATGGCCTTGCCCCGCAATTCCGGGAAATCGCGTTGCTCCACCGACGCATAAAAGGCGTCCATGTCGATGTGGATGATTTTTCGGAGGTCTGACATCAGATAAAGATAAAAAGCAACCGCTATGCAATCAAATTTTCTATTAAAAGTGTTGTAGCTTATTCCATTTTGATGAAAGGAAGGGCTACCTCCCTGTCTTTCAGTCTTACCTTCATAACATAGGAACCATTGCTTAAATGATCTATCTTAATTACGTGTAAGCTACCTGAATTGAGTTTAGTAGAGGCTTGAACCAAGGCTCCATTTAGATGCATAATGCTATATCCGATTACGGCAGCCTCCTCACTTTGCAGTGTGATATATTCGCGGGCTGGCTGGGGGTATAGGTAAATTTTGTGATCGCGATTCAGATTGCTTGCACTGATGGGCAAGGCCAGATTGTTTTGCACCGTATTGGTTACAATGGCCTGGTTGAAATCAAAATAGATATTGGCTGTATTGCTCAGGGTAGCATTGGCTGCCAGGTTGTCTTTTAATCTCACCGTATAGGCAAAGTATCCCTGTGATGCCAGATTGTCGGTAAAACTATCTACCAGGTTGATATCATCAAAGCGGATGGTGAGCACCCCACTGCCACTGATGCTCCAACTGGCAGCATGCGAGGCAGAGAGAAATTCAAAAGATTTGAGATCGATTTTGGAATCCAGGGTGTCTACGATTCTTACAAATTCTGCAGGATAATTGCCCGTATTTTGAAAACGTATGGTATACGTGATGACATCATCGTTGCGACCATTGTTCAACAATAAATCACCTGCCGGATTGACCAGCTTGTCATTGGGGTCATAAGGAACCTCTTACAATTTCAGTTAACTTACATTCATTGTTGGTGGTATCTACATCCACTTCTTGCAGCAAGTTGATGGAGGCAGTGAACATGAGTAGTTCTCCGAGGGCGGTAGTAGAGTCGAGCTTAAAAAGCAAATGAATCACCCTGCTTTCAATTTCATTCAGTTCAAAATTTTCCCATGTCAACAACGTATCTTCTACCGATGTAGGAACGTCTGATGCAAAATCCAAAGTCAAACGAGGGTCTTTGCGAAGGGTGATCACCGAATTTTCAGAAAAAAAGTTGTGGTTATTGACAACCAAACTGATTCTGCCGATGAATCCGGGTCGAAAGGTTCTGCCCGACAAACACCTAATGCTTACATCCCTGTCTTTAGGGTCAAAATACACACCCAGTTTGTAGGTAGTATCTGCCGAAACGATGGGCAGTGGGCCATTGGTGGCCTTTGCCCTCGGGGGTAGTATGACCGATAAATCGTTGCCCACACCTTCGCTGGAATATACTTTGAAAGTACCTAAACTATCTGTACCCACTATGAATTGATCCTTCGAGGCAAAAACCCTCATTCCAGGCACTCCAACTTCCGTACTGTCGGCTTTTCCATTTTGATTGACATCGTAAAACACTTTACCTGTAATCACTTCTGTGTTCAGATCGCTGATGGATCTTTTGTAAATATGGAGCGATGAACCCAGGTATAAATCATCTTTATGTATTTTGAGATCACTGATAACAGACACATTTAATCCATCGTTGAATTCAGACCAGCTCGTGCCATCATTGATAGACACAAATACCCCTTTGTATGGATGGCCCAGAAAAATCAAATTTTCTTTTATACACATCATTGATCTGCCACCTAGGCTGGGTTCAAGTTTAATTTTTGTAAACTGTCCGCTGACAATATCTTCTTTGGTCAATTCGTAACCATCAAATCGGTATACATCACCGGAAGAAGTGATAAAACCCAAGTCCTGATCCTTAAAATATAATTTTATCTTTTTCCAGTTCACCAAATCTTGTGAATAATAAGAGGCAAGGTTTAATGACCTGATTACATAGTCATCTGTTACTTCCAGGTAATTGTCCCAAGATGTAGACCTATATTCAAACCACGATTTGCCTGCATTTTTGGAAATGAATTTCAGATTGTTGTTTCCATAAATCAGATAGTTTCCCTTTTGATGTAAGGTTGACTCAAATACCCCCGGAGGTGCGAGCACTGTAGTATCGGGCCGAAAGAAATAATCATAAAAAAGAGAATCGGGTTTGCCTCCTTTTTTTTTCAGTGTTATCAATAAGCTGTCACCGGAAAATGCATAGGTGTTGTGTCTCAGTTCTGGCCTTTTTGTCCAAATTTCGTCATTTGTATCAAATGACCACACCGGATTGTTTTCAACAAATAAATCATCATTGGAAAAGGAGAAGAAATTGGATTCAGCCCCTCTGTAGTTGTTTGTGATTTCTTCGTGAACGGCCGGACTTTCCACCTTCAAGCGGTAGATGCCGTTGTCGCGACTACCGTAAAGAAAGCCGTCAATCAATTTAGTAAATACAAAGTAACCCTTGAACTGTGAAGTACCCAGCTTGGTAAAGGTTTTGAGGGTATCAGATGAAAAAAATGAGTCGCCAGTCGAGGATTGTTTGATGCTGAAATATTTGCCATCAGAAGAAAGATCATTGGCAGATGGGCCTATGATGCCGGGGTTTTCACTGTACAAATCGAAGCCGGTACCATTGTATCTGAATATCTGAAATCTAACCTTATCAAAATTGTATTTTCCTATGAACAATTGGTTTTTATAAGTAAAATGGGGGTTGTTGATAAACAGCGGTTGGTTGAATACAACTTCCCTATTGACAAAATCACGGGTGCGTATCAACTTTTCATTGTACACAAAAAAGTAGTACCCATCGTGTTTCACCACCGGGCCACGAGATTCTGCGGTAGTAGGTTGATTAAATATGGTTTTGGTTCCTCCTTCGGTCTTAACTATGACTCTTCTATTATTAATGGTTTTGTCAAATACAACCAGGGTATCATTAAATACATCAAAAGAGAAAGCTTCGGGAGCATCCACCTGGGCCCAGGTTTCGCCCAGGTCAGATGTTTTGTACAAAACGCCATAGACATAATTACCTGGTTTCAGAAAAGACCCTCTTATGTAAATATCCTTGCCATCTACTTTAATTTCATCCAATAAAAAAAATTGGTTGCTCCCTTTTAACAGGTGCCATGATTTGCCGTCATCATCAGAATAACTCACAGAGTTACGTGTGGCTGCAAACAACCTGCCATCTTTTTTAAAAATATTCCAGGCCAGTCCGCGTTGTGGGCCTCCCATATTTTGCCATTGTGCAAAGGCATTGCTGGTAAAAAAAATCAACAGCAAGTTAAGGGAAACCCATCGAATCAACATTTTCATAGATTTTGATTTTAATCAAAAATAATAATTTATTCCATTCTTGTTACAAGATAGGTCCCATTTGAGTAATTACAGACTTTTGATGCCAATAATTGCAGTTTTCAGAACATGAATGAACTGCAATTTTCACAGTTCACCATAGCCAATTCTGCCTCCGGATATGCCCGTGTAAATGTTTTGGAAAATTTGGGTTTAGTGGCCGGATTCCATTTGAATTCAAATGCTTGGATGGCACCTGAGCCCACTTCCAGATAGTCTATTTCCTGTTGTTCGCGTGTGCGCCAAAAATAGGTATTGACAAAATGCCTGCGGTAGTGGTTGAACTTCATCCTCTCGGAGATCAAAAAATTCTCAAACAAAGGCCCCACATCCTGTCTGCCTTCCAATAGTCTGAAGTCATTGATCAGGGCGTTGCGAATGCCGTTGTCATAAAAGAAGATTTTTTAGATTGTTTCAACTCGTTCCTCAAATTGCGACTAAACGAAGGAAGTTTAAAAATGATGAAGGCTTTTTCCAAAAGACCGATGTAAGATTCTATTGTTTTGCTGTCAATACCCACCAGTGATGCCAATTCGTTGTAGGACACTTCGTTGCCGATTTGATAAGCCAGAGCCTGCAACAACCTAACTAGTTTTTCTGGTTTTTTGATGCTGTCCAACATGAGCAGATCCTTAAACAGATAACTGTCGGCAAGGAAGCGCAGGTATTCGTGGGTATCGTTTTCCTGTTTTACAACATCCGGATAATAGCCGCTGACCAGTCTTGTGTTTATCAGCCTGCTTTCATTTAATTCACCGTGGTGTTCGGCCATCTCTCCAAAAGAAAGTGGAAACATATGGTATTCTACCTTCCTACCTGTCAATGGTTCATTGGTTTCATTGATCAATTCAAAGGCAGAAGAACCGGTAGCTATGAGTTGGATATCCGGGAAGTTATCGTGTATGAGTTTTAAAGCCAGACCTATATCTGGTATTCTTTGTGCTTCATCAATGATTACGGTCTTATGATTGCCAATCAATGCTTTGAGTTTGGTAGAAGTGGGTCGGGCTATTCTTTCGCGCAAATCATATTCATCGCCATTGATCCATAATACATCATCCAAATCCGAGGTAATGTCCTTTAGTAAGGTGGTCTTACCGGTTTGTCGGGCTCCCAGCAATAAAATCACCTTTTTTTTTGGCAATTGTTTAATTATCAACTGTTTTAGCGCTCGCTTAAACATCTTTTTATTTCAAAAATACAACATTTTTGGATTTAACTCCCAATATATTACCTTTTTATAGGAATATATTCCGGATTAATTACCTTTTTCAAGGATTATATTCCATATTAATTACCTTTTTAGAGGAATACATTCCGAAAATATTACGTTTTCTACGGATTCTATTCCGAAAATGTGGTATTTTTGGATTATTGATTTGTAAATCAACTGGTTAGAGTCTATAAAAAATCCGCAGTATCTGAAAGGTCTATCTTATTGGCCAATTATTTATCCCCTACCGGCACATAATCAAAATTGATCTTGCCGTATTTATCGCCATTTTTGCCCTCTATGCTGGCATACAGCTTTTCCCCAAGCCGACGGTACTGGATGCGCTGGGGGAAGTCGTGGGCCGGGTTTTCCGCAATAAATTCCAGGCCAGAAATAAAAATCACTTTAAAGCCCACTTCCTGATTTTCGTTTTGACCAAAGGCAGTTGGTTGATAGTACCAGCCATCGGCTTTCAGTTGCATTCTGATCGTTTCCTGGGGGGTAACACTGCCATCTGCAGCCACCATCTTGCTCTCACCTACAAATAATGAATCACCGGCCTTGGTCCAGCTTTCCATCAGGGTCTTGTTGTTTTTGAGGGTCAACTTCCATTCACCCAATAGCCAGTCGGGCGACTTGTGGGATTGGGCCTGGGTAGCCATGGAAACCATAAAAGAGCAAAACAAAAGAGAGAAGAAGTGGGACATGGAAGCGGTTTTTTGGGGCAAATATAAAGGATGCTGTGCTTTGCACAGCATCCTTTATATTTGGGCGGAAGATTTTCCGCCCATGCGGATGGGGGCGGAAATTTTCCGCCCATGCGGATGGGGGCGGAAGGTTTTCCGCCCTTACGCCAAGCCCTGTTCCAGGGCGGCTTGCGCGGCGGCTAAACGGGCAATTGGTACCCTGAATGGGGAACAGCTCACGTAATCCATGCCGATTTTCTGGCAGAAATGGATGCTTTCAGGATCACCTCCGTGTTCACCACAGATGCCCACTTTTAATTTGGGTTTGGTGGCGCGACCTCTTTCTGTACCTAGCTTGATCAACTCGCCTACTCCATCCTGGTCTATGGTCTGGAATGGGTCGTCTTTGAGGATCTTTTGATCCAGGTAGTTGGGCAGGAAGCCACCGATGTCATCCCTACTGAAGCCAAAGCTCATTTGGGTAAGGTCGTTGGTACCAAAGCTAAAGAAGTCTGCTACCATGGCCATGTGGTTGGCTTTTAAGGCAGCCCTTGGAATTTCGATCATGGTGCCGTAGAGGTAAGGAATTTTTTTCACCTTCATCTTAGTGCACACTTCTCCATAAACTCTTTCTACGATGGCTTTTTGATGTACCAATTCATTGGCACTGCAGGTAACCGGAATCATGATTTCAGGAATTGCTTTTTTACCGGCCTTGATCAGCTCTACTGTGGCTTCGAGGATGGCCCTTACCTGCATCTCGGTGATTTCTGGGTAGCTGATGCCCAATCTCACCGCGGTGTCCCAACATTGGATTGTTTTCGTGTAAGGCCAGTACCCTTCTTTTGAGGATGCTCATGCTGATGCCCAACTCTTTGCTGAGCTGGTGCAATTTTTCTGAGTCGTGAGGCACAAACTCGTGCAGTGGTGGGTCGAGCAACCTAAAGGTTACAGGGTGACCACTCATTACATTAAGTGTATCCTTGATGTCTTTTTTGACGAAGGTGAACAGTTCTTTCAAAGCCGATCTTCTTTCAGACTCTGTCTTACTCATGATCATCTTGCGCAGCAGGAACAAAGGTCGGTCGCTGCCTTCTCCGTAAAACATGTGTTCAGTTCTGAAGAGGCCAATACCTTCTGCACCGAAGGCCAGTGCCTGGGCTGCATCCTTAGGTGTATCGGCATTGGTGCGCACACCCAGCACCTTGGTTTTATCCACCAGCTTCATGAGGTCTTTGTACGACTTATTGCTGTTGAGGTCGGTGGCGATCAGCGGCAGTTGACCTTCGTACACGAGACCTTTGGTGCCATTGAGAGTGATCCAGTCACCTTCGTGGATAAACCTGCCATCTTTGGTTTTGAATGATTTGCTTTCGTGGTGGATTTCGATGTCGCCACAACCTACGATACAGCACTTACCCCAACCGCGGGCAACGAGGGCAGCGTGAGAAGTCATACCTCCCTTGGTAGTGAGGATGGCCTGTGATTTGTGCATGCCATCTACGTCTTCGGGTGAAGTGTCTTCCCTAACCAGGATTACTTTTTCCCCTTTGAGGGCCCAGGCTACGGCATCATCTGAAGAAAATACCGCCCTTCCTATGGCGCCACCCGGACCAGCGGGAAGGCCCTTGGCCATTGGTTTGGAGGCCAGTTCGGCTTCTGGATCGATCATAGGCAGCAGTAGTTCCACCAATTGATTGGGGGATACCCTTTTGATGGCGGTGGGTGCATCAATGAGTTTGGACGCAAACATTTCGGTAGCCATCCTTACAGCAGCCACTCCATTGCGTTTGCCCACCCTGCACTGCAGCATAAACAACTTGCCTTTCTCTACCGTAAATTCAAGGTCCTGCATGTCTTTGTAATGCGTTTCCAATCTTTTTTGGAAGGTGTCGAGTTCTTTGTACAGCTTGGGCATCACTTCCTGCATAGAAGGCAGGTGTTTGCTCTGATCATTGGTAGAATAAGCATTGATAGGGGCCGGGGTACGGATACCTGCCACTACGTCTTCGCCCTGGGCGTTGACCAAAAATTCGCCGTAAAATTTATTTTCACCATTGCCCGGATTTCGGGTAAAGGCTACCCCTGTGGCGCTGTCGTCGCCCATATTGCCAAAGACCATGGCTTGTACGTTGACGGCGGTTCCCCACTCGTCGGGTATTCTTTCTATCTTTCTGTATTCAACTGCTCGCTTGCCGTTCCAGCTGGAAAATACGGCTCCTACACTGCCCCACATTTGTTCCATGGGATCTTCGGGGAAGGCCTTGCCCAAGGTTTTTTTGATGGTGGCTTTAAAATCGGCTACCAGTTTTTTGAGGTCGGCTGCCGGGATTTGGTCATCGCTGGCATAGCCTTTGGAAGTGCGTAGTTGTTCGAGTTTTTCATCGAGCAGCTTGCGGATACCTTTGCCGTTTTTGGGTTCGATGCCGGCGGCTTTTTCCATGACCACATCGGCATACATCATAATGAGTCGACGATAGGCATCGTAAGCAAACCGTTCGTTGCCTCCAGATGCATCGATCAGACCCTGGATGTTGTTTTCATTGAGACCTACGTTGAGCACGGTTTCCATCATGCCCGGCATGGATTTGCGGGCACCACTGCGGATGGATACAAGCAATGGATTTTTGGTAGCCCCGTACTTTCTACCCATTATGCGCTCCATCTTGCCGATGGCCGCCTTGACCTCTGCTTCGAGGGTGGTGGGGTATTTGTGTTTGTTTTGGTAGTAATAAGTACAAACCTCGGTGGTCACCGTAAAGCCCGGCGGAACGGGCAGTTTGAGGTTGGGGTGCCCTGCCATTTCAGCCAGGTTGGCGCCTTTGCCTCCTAATAAATTTTTCATGGATTCATTGCCATCCGCCTTTCCTCCTCCAAAAAAGTAAACATACTTCGGTGGTTTTTTGGACTTCACTATTTTGCTCATACGCTTAATTTTATAAGCTACATAATTACTGCCATTAAGCCGGGGCAACAAACGCCTGTATCATAGAGGGCTATGATCTTAGTCAATGAGATAAAGTAAGGATTCCGATAGAGGCAGAAAAAATCAATTGAACCAAACCGCATACCGCTGCCTGCGCAGGTCGAGGGCCAGGGCCTTTTCTGCTGCCAGGGCGGCTGCTCTGTTTCGGTACGTTGGCAGGTGCTCATATAAGCTGGGCCTGAGGTACACCCCATACTTTTTTACGATATCAGCCGAAAGATCGTAGCCCTTTTTACTGAGGGTGCCATTGATGTGTTCGTCAAATCGTTCGTAGGCAGTTTTGCTGGTCATGCCCACGTAGAGGCATTCCAACACTCCGTTGAATTGGGGATTGGCTTCCCGAAACTTGCGATTTTCGGTGGAGCAATCGGAGTGTCACGTCCTGAAAAAAGTTGATAGGAAAATGATTTGGGAAGAATAATTGTAATGAAAGCTACTATGATTGTAACTATCATGAGATGATAGATCAGCATTTGTACCTCATAAACACTTTTGTTTTTCAAGATGAAATTTTATTCTCTAAGCAAATTATGACCAAAAAGCCTGAATTTGGCATCTAATGAGGTAGGGATAAAGGATGAACAAAAGTAATTGATTGTTTTTCACCTTGCTAAATTATCATTATGTACAAAGTTTTAGTGGCTACCATCTTACTTTCTTTGCTTTCATCATGTAGAGAGATGGGTAAATCAGATCACCACAAAGTGATAGAATTTGCAGTATTTAACCTTTTCAGGAATCACGGCTTCCAACCAGTCTATTTAGGTAGCGATCATTACCTATCCTATTGCAAAAATTTGGAATTTTTAATGATACACTTGAAACAAATGACACCCTCGTGCAGATAGCGCTAACAAATGATGACATGGAAATCCTAAAAGGTTTTCTGCCCATAAGGGATATGAAATATGTAGAAATTAATGAGGTAGATCATTTATTTGAAAACAAATCAAGATATAAATCTGTATTGGTCATTTCAGATTTTTATAAAGAAAAATATGGTTATTACTACATTCAAGTCAGCTTGATATTTGGTAAGAAGGGTGTAATATCAAGAAGCATGAAAATCAAAGAAGATCACGGTATCTTTTTTGTCATGGAATATCAAGAACATTAGTTCGAGAATATTAATGTTGAAAATTTTTGCAAATCATTGTAAATTGCAATGGAATGGAAAAATCTACTATCATAAAATACGTTATGTTTCAGCTAGCTCTGCTATGGGTTAATGCTTCTTTTGGACAAAGAATATTCACGGACAATGAAAAAATATTCATTTATGAATACATTCTAAATGAAACCTTGCTGAATGAAAAAGAAACTGATGAATATGGAGTAATCTTTTATAGCCCTTTTCATAAAGACAGTGCTTATGTGAAGATCAATGCCAATGCTACCAACAAAGAAATGGTGGAAATGAAAGGATTGAAGAAGCTACTTAAAATTGACAGTTTAACAGAACATGCTAATTCATACAACCGGCAAATTCTGGAACAACTTCACTCACAGATTAAAATTCAAATTGATCATTTTACTTTTGAGAGGGCTAAAAAAAATATCAGGGAACTCGACTGTAGCTCGGCTATTTGGTTTTCTAATATATTTTCCTTCGGGGACAGGTATTTTGTGCTTATACAGCAGCTTAGGTTACATGAACAGTGTGACGATTGCATTTTGCCCTACAACTATTACGAATTTGAGATATGCACATCAAACGGCTTGATAAATTTCACTAAAAAGTACGAAAACATCTATCATATAACAAATCATGACACCAATATGAGAACAATGGGTGTGCAAAGAATTGTGGATTTAAAGAAGTTTGAATGCAGGTAATGGGACTGGTTTTTTATTTACCAATGTACCGACTTACCAATCCCTGCAACAGTGTCCTGGTTTAGGGACAGGTGCTCTATCTTGTCCAAAAGATAAAAAGTTGACACTTTTAGCGAATAATCCTGCTGCAAGTTTACATTTTCTAATCCTATTTTTATCGACCTAAGCCTATCACCTCCACAGACAGCTCTCCACCTCCTTTCTGCTTTAAGTGGGTATACGCTTCCATTGGGAAAAAGATGTCGGTCATTACTACCTTGCCGCCATTGATAAACAGTTCAATAGAAGTGGCATCGATGTAGGCTTCAAAATTTTGGGGTGCGGATGGTGGCATTTCCGGACCGTAGTGGCGGGCGGCAAAGCCTTGATAAAAATTGCTGAGGCCGGCGTGGTTGCGGTCAATGAACCAGCGGTGAGTTTGGGCTTCATAGCCAAAGTTGAGGTGTTCTCCTCTGGTATTGGACAGGCTAAAAACTACATCTTCCTGTGCAGGGGTAAAAGAAGCCACTATTTTGCTGTGTGAAAGGGCGGCATCTTCTAGCACTTTACCCTGGGGGTCTTTACTTTCTATCTTACTTTTTTCCAACACTTTTAATTCAGCAGAGGGCTTTGATACCATGGAGTAGTCATTCCCTTCATTTACCAGGGCCAATTCTCTGGGTACGGTCATGGTGCTGCGCCAGCGGGTGGTGGGTACATTTTGGGCGTAGAGCCAGTTGCTCATCCAGCCAAGTGCAAGGGTCCTGGTGCCGGGTGTATTGCCCCAGGTCACCATGGCATAGTTGTCGGTACCGTAATCGGCCCACTTTTGATTTTTGATATCCCCTTTAAAGGTCTTGCCATCAAAGTCGCCCACAAAATAAGAGGTGCCGGTGCCTCCATTGGGTGCCTTTTTTTGGATGCTGGTGATGAGCACCCATTTGTATTCCTCCGTGCCCTCTACCTTAAGTCGCACCAGGTCGGGGCACTCCCAAAGTCTGTCATCACCCGGCAGGCCAAACTCCCCACCTTCGGTCCAGTTTTTCAGATCGACTGAGGTATAAAATTTAGCCCTGTCATACGCCGCCAACACCATTACCCAGTGTTGACCCGGTGCATACCATGACACCTTGGGGTCTCTGAAGTCGCGGATACCCGGGTTTTTCACCACCGGATTGCCCGCATACTTAGTAAAGGTCTTACCCCCATCCGTGCTATAGGCCAAAGACTGATATTGAAACACATTGCTCCCCGCCATCTCCATCTTATCATTGTGGTGGGTAAACATGGCCACCATGGCATTCTTACCAAAGCCCGCCGTATTCCCCGTATCCACCACCGCAGACCCAGAAAAAATATAACCCAACGAATCCGGATACAAAGCAATGGGCTGGTGCTCCCAGCTCACCAGATCTGTACTGGTAGCATGCCCCCAGTGCATAGGCCCCCATACATTAGAATCGGGATAAAATTGATAAAACAGGTGGTAAATGCCATCCGTGTATACCAGCCCGTTGGGATCGTTCATCCACATGGAGTCGGGGGTGAAGTGGTAGGCGGGTCGCCATTTTTCAGCTACAGGCAATGGAGAAGTGGTTTCTTGTTTGCAGGAGATGAAGTAGCATATGCTAATGAGGAGGAAGAGGTGTTTGGTGGGCATAGTAAATGATTGGTGGTGAGTGAGGGGTAAAGATAGGGAATTCACCTTCAAAATGTTAACGCCCCTCATCAGCGATGAGGGGCTAAATGTTCACGTCCCTCCCTACGGAGCGGGACTAAATGTTCAAAATGTAGGGTAAAGTGGTCAATTGTTTGGACTGGAGTGACTAATGAATGATTATTAAAGCATCAGAGAGGATGATGGCTTGAGTAGACACTAAGAAACCATAATTAAATACGCCAAATTTAATTTTGTATAGAGGGCAATATTTTGATGAAGACCAAATTTTATTTCTTAGATTAATTTTTGAAAAATACTCCGAAATGATGAATATTTAATCTGTATATATTATATTTTCGAAGAAATAAGTACTTAGTATAAAAATAAATGCCGTAGTTTAAAAGAAGTTTGGTGTATGGAAAAAGGGGAAGAGTCTGATGTCCAATTGGGATTTTTGGGGTCCTGTAGGTTATGTTTGGATCTCCATATTATTTTGATTATATTAGAAGGGGCTATTATCGGGCTTTCGTAAACGAGAAGAATACTTTAATAATTATGACTATTGACAACAGTAGGTTTAAAAAATTTAAAGATTGAATATAAAGAGGGTACAGATAAATTTTACTAGCGTCAAATTTAATATACAATATGAGTAAGACATTCAAAGAATTTTATCAAGGGTTTGGTTTGACAGATTTTCCGTTTAACACATTCACCACTGAGCATGAAATCGAAATAGCAAAAAAAATATTTATTTCTCAAGGTGAGTACGACCCTATTATTGACACTTTTAAAGCAGGCAGGAATATTATATTGCTTGGCGAACGTGGAAGCGGTAAGACAGCGATACTAGAAGATTTTAGGAGATATCTTTCAGAAAAAAAAAAAGATTGATTACAATAATTCATGATTATTGGAGAACTTAGCAATGCTCCTAGCTTGAAAGAGATATACAGATTACTAATCATAAATTTCTTAATTGATTTATTTACCAAAATTGGTCAAAATCCATTTAAATTATTTAAGTTAAATAAAGAAGAAAAAACTCTACTTTCTTATTTACTAGTAGAATTTCTTCCGTCTGTTTCGCAAAATCAAATAAAAGATAAAATTTCATTAATTCAGATTCCTATTTGGGACATCGTGTTGCCAATTGTGGGGCTATAACAAAATAAGAGCCCCCTCTAAATTTAGGGGGCACAGTAGCTAAAAATATCCTGTATCAATATTTTCTAAAGCACTATTCTTTCTTACCCCCAATTGAAAATGACAATCAAATACAAGAGTTCTTTCCAGAGTTAAAATTAAATGTAGATATCAATTTCTTCAATCAGGATATTTCATTTCAACTATTAAAAAAAATTGGAAATATTTCAGATAAAATGGGATATAAAAAACCCATAATTTTATTAGACAGACTAGATGAAGACCCCAGATTTGAAAACGATGCAGAAGTGATATCTGAATTTATAACTCCATTTTTGACTGACAGCAATTTATTGAGCATAAATGAATTCCAATTAGTCTTTTTTATTTGGTCAACACCATTTAGGTTTATCGAAGATTTAGTAAGGACACAAAAATATTATTGTCCTTCATTACGATGGTCTAAAAGCGATTTGGAAAGGCTTTTGAATAAACGGCTTGAAGTTTATTCAGAACATAAAGTATCTGGCTATAAAACTTTATTTGATTCAACAATAACTTCTGCAGAGTATGAAAGAGTTTTTGAACTTGCAAACTCAAATCCAAGAGACTTGATACATATTTTTAAAATATTATTTGAAGAACAATATAGAGATGACTCAACCGCTAGCTCATTTAATTCAGAAATACTAAATCAAGCGTTAACTAAATTTGTTCTTGACTTTAATTATTTCGAGTATTATCCAAGAAAATCTAACGCAAGAGCAAATTCCATGGATATTTATTCTTATGCAGCACATCTTTTAAAACTTGAAACAGTAGAATTTTCAAAAAATCAACTAAATGAAAAGGCGGGAACTGGCAGCTCAACAAATCATTATGTAACTGGAATGGAAAAAATTGGTTTGATTGAAAATATAAGACAAGAAAAAGGAAATGCTGTCTACAGAATAAAAGACCCTAAAATAGTATTTTGCCAACGAAACAATTTAGACCTTAGAAAATAAATATTCTTAAAATACGGGGTTTACTTCATGCGATCTGATTTGTAGGGAAATTTAAGTTTTTGTTGTCATAATCTTCTTTAATTAATTCAAACTTTGTGCTCCGAAACCCTCTCGAATGCACAACCTCAAATTTTTATATGCAATCTTAATCAATAATAATAAAATAATGACAGAGAATTTCATAAAGAAAATATTTATAGAAAAATCAAGAAACATTGTTAATCTCGAAATTGTTCTTTCAAATACCTCAAGACAACATTTAATTCTAACAGGAAAAAAATGGAAGTGGCACAAGTTACTTAAAGAAATAAATAAGTACTTAATAAATATAGAGATTGGAAAATTCCAAGAGTTCGAACAAAGATTAATTAACTTAGAGCGTTATAAAAACGAAATTTGTCAACCACATATCTCTGAAGACCAAAGATTGGAATTTGAGCACGCAATAAAAGAGTCTGAAAATTGGATTCAAACTTTTAGTTCAAACAAAATAGAGTTTTCTGGACCCATAAATTCAATTACTCAAAATAAATAATGGTAGCTTCATTTTTATCATATTTTTTGATTCTAAAAGGCATACCAATTTAAATATTCCGAAAGGAATAAATAAAATCGAACTTAAGAAAAATACAATTCAGGAGAAAAAGCAAATGTAAATTTCATTCAATATATTGTTAATTTAAAGCTGATCGTTCTTTTGCTCGGGATGAAATGAAATGGAGACAGTGAATAAAATTGATAATTGGTTTGAAAACTTAGAAAGCAGATTAAAATCAATATTAAATGTAAGCACTTTAGAGCTTAGGTTTGATAGAAAAAATTACAATTTTGACATACTGGTTGACAAAGGAGAGCCTTTTAATTTCCATACATTGTCAGATGGTTTTTCTGCAATACTTAGTATTGTAACTGAACTTTTATTAAGAATGGAAGCTCACGAAGTTAAATCATATGATTTAGAAGGTATTGTGATAATAGACGAAATTGAAACACATCTTCATGTAGACTTACAAAAAAAAATTCTCCCCTTTCTTACAGATTTCTTTCCAAAATTCAATTTATAGTTTCCACACATTCTCCTTTTGTTCTATCCTCATTATCTAATGCAACAATTTGCGATTTAGAAACAAGAACGATCACTAGTGATTTGTCGGGATACTCGTATGACGCATTAATTGAAAGCTATTTTAAAGTTGATAAATACTCCGAAGAAGTCAAATCGAAAATATTCGAATTTGAGAGTTTAGCTTCTTTACAAGAAAGAACAGCTGAGCAAAATGATAATTTTAGGTACCTCAAAAACTACTTTGCGCATGCTCCAAAATACTTGTCAACAGAATTATTAGTAAAGCTACAGCAAATTGAACTGAGGGAATTAAATAATAAAAAGTAATTTGCAATGGTATATATAGAAAAATCACAACCTGCGCCTAAGTGCTTAGACAAAGAAAAAAATAAAGCAAATGGCGATTACAGATGTGCAAGTGTTCTTGATAGAATTAAAAATGACTTCAGAAATAAATGCTACATTTGCGAATACAAAGAACCAGTTTCAATTAATATTGAACACTTTAGACCACATAAAGGTGATAAGAACCTGAAGTTTGATTGGAATAATCTTTTTTGGTCATGCGGTCATTGCAACAATATTAAGTTAGCTAACTACAACAATATTCTTAATTGTACAGACAATTCACATGATATTGAAAATAGACTGAAATATGTTTTTAAACCATTTCCCTACGAACAAGTACATATCTTAGAATTGGACGATGATCCAGAAACTATAATGACTAAAGATTTGCTTACAGCAGTATATAATGGTACAACAGAACTCAAGACAATTGAATCTGCAAACTTGAGAAATAAGTTGCTCGAAGAAATATTGGAATTTCAAACTTGGTTATGTGATTATTTTAGAGACACCAACACACAAGATGACAAGAACTATTTTTTAATAAAAATTCGAGGGCATATTAATCGTGGTTCAAATTTTACTGCATTTAAAAGGTGGATAATACTTGAAAACGAAAGACTAAAAGAAGAATTTGAAATATATTTTGACTAAAAGCCAGCACCAATCATTTGGTTTTGCCAATATCACAACGTATCCCAACCCTCCAAAAAGCCGATTCCCTCAAATTATCAAAGATTGATTATTCACCCCCACCCAATACCAACAATACCCAATAAACCCCTAAATTAGATAACCAAAAACATCTCAGGCTTTAAGAAGATATTATGGCAAATCAAAATGCAAAAATTCAAGAGGGGCAAGATAAGCTGGATGAATCAATTGAAAAACAATCGCTCGGCAAGATGGACGCCTCACTTTTGAAGGCTATGGATAAATTGGGCAAAAATATAGATACATCACCCTAACATGTTGTCTCGCTCTTTTGGGAAGCCAGGCTTGCTCAAAATCAAAAGTGCAATATTTTAGTTAATTTGCAGCTCCATAAGTCGGTAATTTTTTACACACTTTTTATCTCGAAACACGACAAAATCTTTAGATAAAAGCTATTTTAGCCAATTGACTTATTGTTGATATGAACGGAATCAAATTAGTATTGGAAGAAAAGGGACTTAAACAATGCTGGTTGTCTGAAAGACTTTTGAAAAATTAGAAAATGGTCATTGGCTGTGTACAGAACTGTCAACAACCAAGACTTGAGATCCTGACTGAAAATATTGAAATTATTGATGTGGTTATAAGAGAATTAATGATACCTATTAAGCTGTATGACAAAAAATAAACTCACCCTCTCCCAATTAGAGCAATACCTCTCCAAAGCTGCCTGGATCCTCAAAGGGCCGGTTGACGCCTCGGATTTTAAGGTGTACATATTCCCGTTGCTATTTTTAAACGCATTTCGGATGTATGATGAAGAGTACCAAAATGCGTTGAAAGAATCTGAAGGTGATGCGGAGTATGCTTCCTTGCCGGAGTTTCACCGCTTTATTCTGCCGGAAGGATGCCATTGGAAAAATGTGAGAGAAACAACATCCAATGTGGGAATCGCCATCGAACAAGCCTTGCGTGGCATTGAACAAGCCAACCAGGAATTCCTTTATGGCATTTTTGGCGATGCGCAATGGAGCAATAAAAACAAACTATCCGACCGCTTGCTCATCGATCTTATCGAACACTTTTCACAATACAATCTTTCCAATAGCAATGTAGATTCTGATTTGCTGGGTCAGTCTTACGAATACCTGATCAAACATTTTGCTGATCTCACCAACAAAAAGGCGGGGGAATTCTATACGCCTCGTTCCGTGGTGCATTTGCTGGGCTTGATTCTCGACCCACATGAGGGAGAAACCATCTACGACCCTGCCTGCGGTACGGGCGGCATGCTGTTGGAATGTGTGAATCACCTCAAAGACCAAAATGAAGACTACCGCACCTTAAAACTATACGGCCAGGAAAAGAACCTGACATCCAGCTCCATTGCCCGAATGAATATGTTTTTGCACGGCATTGAAGACTTTCAGATATTTCGGGGAGATACACTGCGCAACCCTGCCTTCTTTGAAGCGGATGGATTGAAAACGTTTGATTGTGTCATTGCCAATCCTCCATTTTCGCTCAAAGAATGGGGTGCAGAAAATTGGGCGAATGACCCATTTGGACGAAACATTGCCGGTGTACCCCCACAAGGGAATGGCGACATGGCCTGGGTGCAGCACATGATCAAATCCATGAACAGTACAGGACGCATGACGGTGGTGTTGCCGCATGGCGCGCTCTTTCGGAAAGGGGCAGAAGGCCGCATCCGTGAGGCATTGATTCAGCAGGATATGCTGGAAGCCGTGATTGGATTGGGACCCAATATCTTCTATGGTACACAGCTGGCAGCTTGTGTCATGGTTTTCAAACAAAACAAAGAAGTGGGTAAAAAAGGCAAGGTGCTTTTCATTGATGCATCTGATCAGGTGCGGGTGGGGAGAGCGCAAAATTATCTCGAAGCTGAGCATGTCAACCAGATTTTCGCCTGGTACAAAGCCTTTGCCGATGTAGAGAACCATGTGAAAGTAGCTTCTCTGGATGATCTGAAAGAAAATGATTTCAACCTAAATATTCCGCTGTATGTAGATAAGATTATTGAAGACAACTTGCCCAGTGTGGAAGAAGCATTGGTAGATTTGAAGAATGCCTGGGAAAAGAGCCTGCCAGCGGAGGAAAAGTTCAAATCAATTTTGAAAAATTATATCTAATTGCATATAGTTTTTATAAAATAATCAATTTTATATGCTATTGCATATAATTTTAAAAATTTTATTACTTTTGTATGCAAATACATATAATTGTATAATTTTTATTAGTTTTATATGCAAATACATATAAGTTGAGCGAATTATCAGACTTTGTAAAAACCAAAAGAAAACAATTGGGCCTAACCCAGGAAGAATTTGCTGAAAAGGCCGGGGTTGCACTTACGGTTATTCGAAAGATTGAACAAGGCAAAGAAAACCTCAGTTTGTCAAAGGTTAATCAGGTATTACACATGTTTGGCCATGTTTTAGGTCCAGTCAATGAGAACGATGCGACAAGGAATAGTTAAATACAACCACATAAAGGCGGGTATGCTAACCGAAGAGGACAATGGAGAATACCTCTTTGTATATGACGAAATGTATGTACAAAGCTACCCAAACCAATTCGTCACCTTTCACATGCCGGTAACAACAAAACCTTACAGAAGTAAAAGATTGTTCCCGTTTTTTGACGGACTGATTCCTGAAGGTTGGCTACTTGAATATAGCCGCTGAAAGCTGGAAAATCAACAAGAATGATCGCATGGGCCTGTTGCTTGCCTGTTGTCAAAATGCCATTGGTGCTGTAAGTGTTCACCCTGTAAACTCCTGAAACCGATGCCTAACTGCCTGTACTGCTATAAGGAATTGGATATGATCAGGTGGACTACCACCCGAAGTGTGCAGTGGCCTTCTTTGGAACAAACCATGCACCCAGTTTACCCTATCGTTTATCAGAGATGGAGAAATTGGCGAAAGAGGCGGCTGAGCTATCCATTACGGTACCGGGTGTACAGCCAAAATTGTCTTTAGGGTTGATCAAAACAGCTCTGGAAAATGGCCATAAGGGGCGACTGACCATCATGGATGCTTTAGAAGGGAACTATATCTTGAAACCACAAAATGTTGACTATCCGCAGATGCCGGAAAACGAGCACCTCTCGATGAAACTGGCCGAATTATTCCGGATAGACATTGTACCGGTAAATATGATCCGCTTGCAATCCGGGGAACTTTGTTTCATTACCAAAACGGATTGATCGCAACGCAGATGGATCCAAAAAACCACATGATTGATTTTCTGCAGATCTTAGAGCTGGCAGATAAATACAAGGGCACGATGGAAAAACTCGGCAAAACCATTGGTGACTTGTCGGCAAACACCTTGTTGGACAAGCTGCGATTTTTTGAATCAACGGTATTTAATTTTATCATCGGAAACAACGATATGCACCTGAAAAACTATTCGATGTTCTTATCCGAAATGGGTTGGGTGCTTTCGCCTTTCTACGACTTGTTGAACGTAAAAATGATCTTACCAAAAGACAAGGAGGATACCGCCTTGCTGCTGGGTGGCAAAAAAGAAAACTTCAATAAAGGGTATTTCGACCGTTTGGGGGCTGGATTAAAATTAAATGACAAACAAATCAATGCTGTGTATAAACGATTGCAAAAATGGTTGCCGGAAGCGATGGAACTTAATAAACATTTCTTTCCTGAATCAGACCGGCAAAATTTCTATAAAAACTGATTGCTGAACGCGTAAACTTTTCATACCATGACCCAACAACAACTCGAAAAATACCTCTGGGGTGCCGCTACCCTGCTTCGTGGCACCATTGATGCAGGCGATTACAAGCAGTACATCTTTCCGTTGCTATTCTTTAAACGCATCTGCGATGTGTATGACGAGGAATTTGAAAAAGCGCTGAAAGAAAGCGATGGCGATATGGAATATGCGGCTTTTGCCGAGCACCACCATTTTCAGGTGCCGGAGACAGCACATTGGAACCGGGTAAGGGAAACCACCACCAATGTGGGCATGGCCTTGCAGGAAGCCATGCGGGCCATTGAAAAAGCCAACCCCGATACGCTTTACGGCATTTTTGGCGATGCCAGCTGGACCAACAAAGACCGCCTGAGTGATGCAACCCTGACCAACCTCATAGAGCATTATTCGCAACATAAACTCAGCCTGAGCAATGTGGCAGATGATAAACTGGGCAATGCCTACGAATACCTGATCAAAGAATTTGCCGATGACAGTGGCCATACCGCGGCGGAGTTTTACACCAACCGTACCGTGGTAAAACTCATGACCCTGATCATGGACCCGCAACCGGGCGAAAGTGTGTACGACCCTACCTGCGGCTCGGGTGGTTTGTTGCTCAACTGCGCCTTGCACCTCAAAGAAGAAGGCAAAGAATACCGCACCCTCAAACTCTACGGACAGGAGATTAACCTGCTTACCTCGGCCATTGCTCGTATGAACATGTTTATGCACGGCATTGAAGAGTTTAGCATTGTGCGGGGCGATACCCTGGCCAACCCGGCCTTTTTGCACAATGATGCACTTAAAACCTTCAATGTCATCCTGGCCAATCCGCCATACAGCATCAAAGCCTGGGACCAGAAAAGCTTTGCCAACGACCCTTACGGCCGTAACCTCTGGGGTGTGCCACCGCAGGGCTGTGCCGATTATGCCTTTCAGCAGCATA
>JADKFC010000022.1 GCA_016717655.1 Saprospiraceae bacterium | reverse complement strand
AAATGCATGTCCCTCTGTAATTTTATTTTCTTTATCAGTCAAATCATTACTTCTAATTAGACTCACCCAACGGTTGGTATTTGCATCTTTTGTAGTCTGATAATTAAAAGCAATACTACCAAACACAATATATATTCTACCACCAAAATGGGTCCAAATATAGTTTTGCATCTGCTCTTCAACAGCTAATATTGCGTCTTTAGTTTTCTGGAGATTTGGCAATATAAGATATGATTTTCCTCCGGATGCGTAGATGATATTGATTTGATATCCCTGTATATCCTTGTGATTTAGTAAGGTATCAAGTATATTTTGTCATCCAGAATTTGAAGATAAAAGGATCTTCCCTTAAGACTTTTAGCTGCTTTTTTTTTAACTATATCATATATGAATTTTTGGATTCCAGATATATCTATGCAAACCATCAGTAATGAGTCTTCTGTTTTGATATTACTATCTAGCCTTCCATTATAATTTATTTCCTTATTGTGGAAGGCATGATAATCATAAATTGCCAAAGCCAAACCTGCTGTAGTTTTTAGATGCTCATATAGACTGACATTTGCAGGTGCTGTATTTGTTGCTGATGGAATGCACCAGGTATGATTGCGAAGAATATCACAAAGTGAAGTTAAAAAAGAATCAAAGTCTTTTGACCTGTTTTTTAAAGCTTCAATCTCACTTGTAAATGAGTGCCAAAGTGCTTTGTATTCATTTTGTAATGTACTATTTTCATTGACTTCGAGTTTTGTAGGGTATATGGTATTATTGTCTAGTACATTTAGCTTTGCCAGTTTATAGGAGCTAATTGCCTTACTCTTATTTTTTTCTATTCCAACTTGAATTTGATCAAAAATATTATGCAATGGTATTTTCTTATTGAAACCGATTCCCCAATTTTTCTTTGCATCTGAATATCCCTCTACTCCTTCTTCACCTTCATCTGGCCTGTCAATAGAGGATGACCATTTATCTGCCAGTGAAATAATGCCTTCGAGATGGTTTTCAGGCTTTGATGTCTAGCTGATAAGCGCTAGCTTAACTACTTCTGTATTAAGCCTAAATGATCTCTATTTTATATTCATTTATAAATGCTTGTGTCAGAGTGCATGCTGATATTTCGGATGGCCATCTTGATAAATAGGCACAGTGTGTGTGTATATTCGCCATTAGGAAATTCTTTTCTGATAGTGTCTGACGTATTATATTTTTCATCAGCTCTTTCCCAAAACTTTCCTATATCATGAAGCAATGCTGCTAAAACGATTTGTTGTCTTTCCTGAATATTCATACTTGAATTAAAGAGTTTTATTTTGAATAGATTTTATTTTAATTTTTCATTTATATTTGTATTCGATCAATTGTCTTACAATTTCGAAACCGATACTTACTCCTTTTCCAATTCAACATAATCTGGAATGTTTAAATTGGTTTTAAATGTTATATTAAAAGTTAGATTAAATACTCCTTTATACTCAATAAATTTTTCATCCTTTATTTCTATCAGTTTGACTTTCAGTGGAATTGGTAGATACGCCTCCATTTCATCAGCAAATAATTGTACATGTTTTTCTAATAATTCTTGTATGTAATTGATTCTGTCAACAATACTCTCCAATTTTTTATAGGTTGAATAATTTTCCTGATTCAAGGCCATGTAATGAAGTACACTGTACTTAAATTCGCCGTCCCACGTTTGAATTTGAGCATATTTTAACCAAACATCTTCAATTTCAAAATCATATAGTTTACCTCCAATGTTAAATTTAAAGTCTTTATGCTTTAGTAAGTAATGGATATCATCTGTTGCCTCTTTTAGACAAATTAGACACGGTCTCTTATCTTTTATTTTATATTGGATAAGTGGATATCTGTAAATAAATTTCTCATTATCAATATGATTGTAAAAATAAGTCGATTCTTTTTTTTTTTCAATTATAGCAGCGTAATTTGGGTATGTCAAAAGCTTGAAAATTTTGATCAAACACAATTTGTAAATACCTCGTTTTATTCATCACTAAATGGTTCTTAAATAATTATATTCTAATGTTTATAAGATTGAAATTAGAGCACATATATCAACCTTCTTTCTTAATTCTTAACAGTTATTTTGACCAAACTCTTTTCTCTTAGGATACATATATTATTTAATTAAAAAATACTTATAGCGAAAATAAGTTAATTTCTTCCATCAGGTTTTGCTGAAATATTTACCTTTTCCTATTTGAATTTGTATATTAATGTGCACTAAATATTTGTATTTCAATATAATATGTTTATTTTTATCCCATTAATAGAACCAGATGTCACTTCCAAAATTTCTCACTTTTTAAGCACCATTAGTCAAAACAAACTCGAAACTTTAAAAATACCTACTATCTAAGATTGGGTCTTCCTCAGACCTATTACAGTTTTTGACTATTTATCCACACATCCAGCAATTTTAGAGAATTATCCGGGTAATGATGTAATCGCTTCCTTGGTTTTACCTAAAACAAGTTTAAAAAATTTCCTAAACTATTTGTCTCAACTCTACGACATCGCCCAGGAATGGATGGCACTTGACCAGCTGCGCAAAGAGCCTTATGAGCAGGACTTACTGGTACAACGATGGCTTAACCGAAAGGGACTGCACCAACAGGCGGAGCAGGTGAGGACCAAGGTTTTGCGCAACCTCGATAATGAGCAAGGGGCGGACTATAAGTTGGAGAAATATCGCAGTGAAGTGCATTTTGAGTACCTGTTTTGCAACAATCCGGATATGAATGACTACCGGGAGGAAGATTACCGCGCCATGCTTCAGAGTTTTGACGCTTATTTTTTAGGAAAGGCGGCCATGATGATGAGTGAGGTCTTTACATTTAGGCGGTACTTTAGGTTGGACATGACCAAGGATCTTCAATATATCGAAGATGAAGAATGCGAAAGAAAACATAAATGGTGACACTTCCTAAAGGCAATTAAACTGATCTCAAAGCCGGATACAAAACCTGGGTGGGATTGAGCGAGGCATTATTAAATGATGAGGTTAAGAGGGTAGTCTGATGAATTCAGTTTTGACCAGATACTGCATGTCGTCTGGAATAAACTTTGGTCTCGGACAAACACAAAGATGTGGCCAGAATTGTAGATATTGCTCAGTATGGATTAAATACCGGGTTATGCCGAAGAAGGCAAGATGTCGCCTTCCAGTTTTCACAATTTAGTAACGACTGTGTCGGGTTTTGAATGAAAAGGAAATGCTTGCCTTTGTGAAAAAGTGGTCGAAGGAAGTTGACCCAAGATATAGTCAGTCTGCAATTAAAATAGGGACCGCACAGGTATACTTTTATAAGGAGAAATATCACAACATCAAGAACAATACCAATGTGACTGATCTCTCACCCAACCAACGTTATCTGGCACAAGGGCTTGACTTGATAGCTGCTTTTGAAAATAGGAAAAAGGATGAAACAGCTTATAAAAGGCAAGTTCATAATTTTAATAATTATTTAAGATACAACAAAGATAAAATGAGTGCAGAGGCGCTATCAAAATACAGGAATATGTATCGTTTGATGAGGGACATTGATGCCAAACCAGGAAAATTGTCTATGGAAGATTATAATCCCGTATTTTATCGAAAGTATTGTAAACGATGCTTAGAAAATAAAAATGGCGGACTTTAAGGGTCCGCCAAATTGTTGATTATCAACTAGATACCTTCTACTTCCTCTATGATGGTCTGATAACCAGAGGTTTGCACCCCAAGCGGTTGTATGCTCAGATTAAACACAGAAGAACTATTCGGACTTATGGTCACTTCTCCCTGGTCTTCATACACCACCTGATACAGCCCCGGATTTTTGGTGATCTTGAGGCCATCAGCGGTGAGAAGCAGTGAGCGACACTGCGGTGTAGACTTGTTCGGTCACCAATCCCGGATCTACGGTCACGGTAAACGATGCGGCATTTGGGTTTGAAATCACCACCCTTTCAGGGGTAAGATCAATTTGGTTGTCTCCAGTGGTCTGGATGCTAATCTCCATCATTTCATAGGTTCGACTTTCAGCGACCGGGTTGGAGGTGAAGAAGGTGTCACTGTTTTTTGAACAGCTGGCAAAAAGGGTTGCACTTACTAGTGCCAAAAAAAAGTACTGTCTCATGTAAAGAAGTTTTTAAAATTGAAAAAAAACTTCCAGTTTTAAATTGCTTCTTAGTTTACTTATAGAGAGGGTACCATTTACAATGAGTTTGTATTTCGTTTACTTTTTTTGCTTGATCAAAAAGTAACAAAAAAAATCAAGCTTGGCCCGCTGACCAGAGGGGACTGGTAACATCTAAACCTAAAATTGCTGGGAATGTAAATAACACAAACTTAGACGCTTTGGCGCAATGCGCTCCGCGCTCCGCCTAACTTGGCCGCTTATAAGATGGAAAATGGCTCTTTTAATAAGAACCCTAAATTCGGGCGTAAAAAGATTTTTTTGTCATCGTGATTCAAATTTTAATTTTTACCAATGTTAAAGATTAAATGAACCAAAGACAAAACCTACAACGGGGCAGGGTCAGGAAAAGTTCCGGGAATTGAAAATATTTTTTAATTTTTTTCCGCCGGAAACAGTATTTCCTTGATGGTGCAAATATATATAGATATTTTGGGTATTGTCAATAGCGTTATCGTTAATGTTTTGTGAATGGAAAGTAGGGGATAGGGGTTAGGGGCTAGGTTATAGGGGGGCACAGTGAAGCTTTTTGCAAGGTAAAGAGATTGGGCTTTTTTTTGAAATGCACTACAAAACTACGTTTTATAGGCACCAGCATTAGGGGCATGAAGATGCATTAAGAATAGTAATGTTAATGTAATCCTTAATGTCACTAAATGCTTAATGTTTTAATCCTGCTGAATCTCTTTATTATGTGATAGGTCTCTATGTGGGTTACTGCCACAACAAGACTATTTACCTGATAACGAGATTGGGATTTTTTAATCAATAAGGTAATTAAGGTGAGTGTCTGTCATCACCTTATCAAAACCACTTTACCCATGGCTAACTTATCTGCATTATAGACACTAATGGCATAGATGCCGGACACCAATCCCTCCAAATTGATCTGGTGATTGCTGAGTTGTCCACTGGCTACTTTTTTGCCATCCGCGTTTATTATCTCGTAAGGGCTGCCATTGGCATAACTTCCATCAGAGATGCTTACAAGGCCGCTGGTGGGGTTGGGATAAAAACTAAGGGTTGAAACCTCCTGGTCTTTTGTGGCGGTGAGGTTGCGGAAGACTGCGGTGAGGGTATCTGGGGCGCCAAGTGTGGCATTGGTACTGGCTTTGGCAGGGTCTGCAAAGGTGGTTTGGCCGTTGGATGATTGCCAGCCTTCGAAGGTAAAGCCCGCTTTGGGGGTGGCTACCAGACTTTGGGTCATGTTTCCAAAGTATTCTCCGGTCCAGGGTAGGGTGGTGTGGGTGAGGGTGTTGAATTGGATGGAGCCGCTTTGGGGAGGATCTGTCTGAAGAACAACGTTGTAAGGGCCGGTGAGATTGTAACACTCGGCTATGCCTGCATTGATGAGTTGACAACGCTGGGCGATAAAATCTTTGAGGTCCTGGACATTGCGTTTCCACTCGTTCATGGAGCCACCCCATCTTTCGATCTGGCGGGGCATCTCGGGCTCAAGGATGGCGAGGAGGCTGTCGAGGGTGGTGGTCATCACTTCGCAGCTGAATATGGTGCTGTTCATATCGGCGTAGCGGGCGAAGTAGCGGTTGCGGAAGTCGGTGTTTTCTTCTATCAGTTTCAGGAAGATTTTTTCGTGTTTGCCGAGGTCGGGGTAGATGTAAAAACTATCGGCAGGATAAACGTACCACTCTCCATTGATAAGGAAGGAATCTGCTTCGTTGACGACCCACGTGGTGTCGGTTGGGAAAAAGAAGTCCATATACGAGGCTATGCCTTCCAGGTCGCAAGCTTGCGCATCGGGATTGGTGTTGGGTACACCGGAGTAATTGATATAGTAATCAAACGTAGCATCGTTGTCCCACATGATGTAGCCCCATTTTTTATGACCTCCATCGGGATTGAGTCCACGCCACCAGCCGGTGTTGTAGTTCATCCAGTCGGAAGACACCACGCTGAGGTTGGCAATCATATAGTCCATCAGGCTGGTGAGGTCGAGTTGTTCTTCTATTTTTTGTACGGTGGTATTGTCTGACAGGTCACTCGACAGGATGAAATCGCGCAGGGCCTCCCAATCGCGAAGGGCTTTATCGCCGCCGTACTCAGCCCAGCTTTCGCCCCAGGTTTTGAGGTATTGCAGGTCGTATTTGTCCTGATCATAGGTGTAAGAGGTGTAGTCGTGATCATCTGGTTTTTCACGCAGGGTATATACTCCCCAATAAACACCGTTGAGATAGACCAGACATCTTTCCAAAGCCCTTACATCCATGTGCATGTCCGACTTCTGAACAAGGGTGTGTACATATTCATCGCGGATGTGGGTGCTGCCTTCGTGGTCAAAATCACCAACGGAGGGATAGTTGTCGTCACCCGATGCCCGGAGGATGATGCGTTGGTATTCATCGCGATCTGAGTAGTTGAATATTTTTTCTTTGGCACCGGAATTATAACCCATTTCATCGCGCGAGATCCAATCCAGGCTGCGCTGGGGATTGATCCATGAGTCTTGGCCGTGGCTGTCGAGTTCACCAAATGAAGTGGCCTTTTTTTCGCCGTTGGTATCAAAATATTCAAATGAGGAAATGGGATTGAGGTTCCTGTCACCGTCAGCCAGTGTGATGGCTTCATCAGATGCTACGGATACTACAGGAAGTTTTGTTTCGGGCTCATTGATAAAAAAGGTAGCAAAGTCCATTAGTCCGGGTAAGACCAGGGTGTCGGTGCTAAAATGTCTCACCTTCAATACCGAGGTGGCGTCGATCTCGATGGGGCCTGTGTAGATTTCGTCATCTACACTTACATTTCTGCCATCGAGGGTATATCTGAGGTCGAAGCCGGCGGTAGTGGTTACTTCGGTGTTGATGGCATTGTCATAAAATCCTGCTTTGGTCTGGATCTTGGGTCGGGGTGTATAGGCCTTGTACCAAGCACCTTCATTGGCATAGCCGGGCGTGGGCTGGGTAAAGATAAACCATGTCAACCCTTGTCCCGCTCTTCGACCGCGTGAGTGGCTGAGGGCGGTAAGTTCTACCGCTGATTTATCGATGATGGTACCTGCGGCATTGGCCACGATCACAAACTCATCTCCATTGGTCTGGGTAAATTTAAAGTTGGTGTGAAAGTTACCATCAACCGCCACATCTCTGCCCGAGGCCCAAAACAAGAGGTATCCTCCTGCCTCGATGATGGTACCCTGCGGTATGCCCCATTTTTTGGGCTTGCTCTCTTTATCTGAAAGGTACCAGCCCCCAATGTTTACATCATTATTGCCCGCATTGTGCAACTCTATCCAATCATCGTGTTCTCCAAAATTATCTTCAAAGTCTCTTAAGTTGGATGATGAATATTCGCTAATGATAACCTGCGCCTGCATGAAAGTAAAAATCAGGGCAAGGAGGGCGGTAAGTAAAAATTTCATAAAATGGTTTTGATCGCCAAATGTAAGCAATGCCACTCAATTTTGATCTGCGATTATTTTGCTCAAATGATCTTTTGCGGACAATTATCCCCTACTTGTCCCATCCGTAGTGATGGGAGCCCCAGTCCCTATCCCCTAGTCCCTAGCCCCTAGTCCCTAATTATCCCCCAGTCCCTATCCCCTAGCCCCTATGTAACCCATCCTCTTTTGCCAACGTATTTGTATCTTTGTACGACTGCCTGTTGAGAAGGCTAAAAAAGAAAGATATGAGTGGAGACATAAGACAATACATGGGTGGCATAGGGTCCATCATTTTTTGGTTAATAGTGCTTTTTATTGCGCCAAGACCGGTTTTGGGACAGGCAGCGGATTCAGTTTACAACAAGGTTTATGCTGAGATAATGCAGCAGGATAGCCTGTTGTTTAAGTTGGGATATAACCAATGTGATACGGCTACGGTGCGGAAGTTGATGGCAGAAAGTTTTGAATTTTACCACGATCAGGCGGGAGCCATTTATTCCAAAGATGATTTTTTGAAATCACTGGCGGCCTTGTGTACTATGGATTATAAGGCAACGCGGGAGTTGGATGAGAAAAAAAGTGAAGTACATCTGTTGAGAAAAAATGGCGATGTCTATGGAGCCCTACAATCCGGTTACCACTCTTTTTATGGAGAAAAGCAGGGCGTTGAAAAATACATAACGAGCAAGGCCAGGTTTCATCACCTATGGATTAAATGTGAGGGAGAATGGAGGTTAAAAAGAGTGATCTCTTATGACCACAGGGCGAGATAACGATTTCGATCAACTTAGAGCAGGGCGTTGACCCTGGCTATTTGTTGGGCGTTGAAATCGGCAAAGACGTCGGCTTCAGTGTGCTCTTTTTCTTGTTGGTTTTTCTTTTCAAATAGGGCGACAATAAGATCAGCTGCTTCTTGTCCATCCTTGTAGGTCCATCTTTTTTCTTCGAGGATTTCAGGACTAGGATAGTGGGACGGAACCAGGGCTTTTTTACCAAAGCGCACCCAGTCGCCAATGTTGCCGGAAAGGCAGGAGATGCCGCCCTCTTCCATTACCACACCATATTGCCATTGTCGGTGGAGAGGCAGCCACAATAGATCAGCCTCTTCCATTATGTGGTCAAAGGTTTGACTGTCGATGGCTTTAGTATAATAAGTTAATTCGATAGCAGCACCGCAAATCTTTTGCATGGTGTACAACAAATGCCTTTCTGATTTACCATTGATCTTGCCGAGTAAGGTGACTTTGAGTCCTGATTTTAGGGTCCTGCTAGCCAATAATTCCAACACCCTGGTGACCATTTGATAGTCTCTGCTCCGCAGATTGACGGTGCCGGGAATGACAATCTGAAAACCCGTAGAGGTTGGCTGGCTTTGACTTTCATTCCACAAAAAAGGCAGGTAGACCACTTTTTTTACGCCACTTTGTGCCTGCCATTCCTGGGGCCATGGCACCGGGGTAATCCACCCATCGTATTGTACAGCTGATTTTTTTCTCTCTGAAAAATAACCGGTAGCCAGGTATTTACCTATGCGGAGCCATTGAATCGGGCCACCACCCCATGCGAGGTGGCGGAGCGGATTTAGATAATTGTATCCGTCATGGATGACCAGATACCATGGTGTCTTTCCACTTTTGTGCCAAAGACCCCCACTCCTTTTTTCATGCGAACAAACAATGACGAGATTACTATTTTTTATCAAGTCATCCAACGCTGACCAATAATCAGCCTCGTGGCCACCTTTTATCAAAACATGAAATGAAATTTCCTTTTTGCCCTCGAAAACAGGCCTTAAAAAGCCGGCATTTTGTTCATTGACCGCCAGCACCACCTCCCAACCCGCAGCAGCGAACAACAGGGCATAGGACCTGGCCACTTCAAAATGGGCCGCGTGTTCTAAGAGGATGAGGCGTTTCATGGGGTAAAGATACTGCGAAAATGTTTCTGAGGTGCGTTTGGGGTTAAGCGTAAAGCGCATAGCGCAAAGCGTAAAGCGTACAGCGCACAGCGTACAGCGCCAAGCGTAAAGCGTAAAGCGCACAATGTTCCGCCGCTCCCGCGATAGCATTACTTTAATGAACTACACCGAATTGAAATGGAAACAATCTCGGACAAGCTTGGTCGTTGCCGTGCAAAGCTTTGCACGGTTCCCTTTATCGAGTGAAATCTTTCACTCGATTTGCTCCAAAGTCGCAACCAATCGGTCATGCCCCGCGCTCCGCCGCCCGCGCCCCGCGCTCCGCCTTCCATCGATGATTTCAGCGTTCTGGTCAGATAATCAAAAATTTGTGGCAAAAATTTGCCAAATTTGTGAAGACCAAATAAAATTTTGCTTTTGACCAGAGAACTGATCATGTTGGAAAAATTAGAGAAAGAGCTGAATCTCAAACAATTGCAGATCAGGAGCTTGCTCACCATTACCCAGGCTATCAATGATAATGTGCCCCAGGATGGTTTGTTCAACATGTACAAGTCATTTCTTTCGTGGGAGATGGGCATTGAAAAAATGGTCTTGTTTATCATGGCAGATGAGGGCTGGATCTGTACCACCCACATCAATTATGAAAACGACAAGGTAGAAGATGTAGTGCCGCTGATCACCAGCCATAAACGATTGTACACCATCAAGGTTGATGATCCGGAGCCATTGAGGGACTTTGACATCATCATTCCGGTTTTTCACAAAGACCATCCCATTGCGTATTCGCTGATAGGTGGTATCAAAGACAAAGACGATCTATTTAACAAGATCCAGTTCATCACTACCATTACCAACATCATAGCGGTGGCCATCGAAAACAAACGATTGTTTAAGCGGCAGCTGGAGCAGGAAAAATACAAAACCGAGTTGCTGTTGGCCCAGGATGTGCAGTCGATGCTGATCCCGGATAGTCTGCCCAGCAATGATCGGTATGCCATTTCCAAGATTTACAAGCCGCACTACAATGTAGGGGGCGATTACATAGACTACATCAAATACGACGAAGACCGATTTGCCATCTGTATTGCCGATATTTCGGGCAAGGGGGTGGCTGCAGCCCTGCTGATGGCCAATTTTCAGGCCATGGTACAGAGTCTGATCTTCCAGTACAAAGACCTGGAAACCTTTATTTTTGCGCTCAACCAGGCGGTGTACCGCATTACCAAGGCCGATAAGTTCATTACCTTTTTTGTGGCTGAAATCAACCTCAAAACCGGAAAGATCCACTACGTAAATGCGGGTCACTTTCCACCCATTTTGTACCGCAAAAGCGGAGTTTGTGAACGACTGACCACGGGATGTTCGGTGATTGGGGCCTTTGATAAACTGCCTGAAATCAAGGAAGGGGTGCTCGACCTGGATGGGGAGTGTTACTTATTGTCGTTTACGGATGGCCTCGGCGAATTGTCCAACGGAAAGGGCGATTACTTTGAAGAAGCACATTTGATTCCATTTATTGCGAAAAATTCCGCAATTTTGCCTGACGAATTCAACAAGCGATTGCTCGAAGAAATTGAAGTTTTTCGGGGCGGAGAGGAGTACCTCGACGATATTGCGGTGTTGACGTGTAAAATATTTTAATCAACTCTGATGAGACCAAAAAACAGGTTAACTGCGGCCATGCTGGCCTTTGTAAGCGGGGTGGTCGGAGGTCATAAATTGTACCTCAACGACACCGGAGGCTTCATCATGTACATGGTTTTGTTTTTTGTGGGCATCAAAATATTTTGGATGCCACTGAGTCTGATCCTGGCCATTTTTGAAGGCTTGAGGTTGCTCAATTCAACGGACCAGGATTTCGACAGAAAATACAATAAGGGTTACGTGCAGCGCGGTGATTCACGCATTGAGCGCAGGAGGGCAGAGCAAATGCGCAGGTATGAAACCGAAGACAACAGCAGGCCTTACCAGCAAACTACGCCACAACGCCAGCCATTGCGCGTGAGGGCCAACCCATTTAAAAACAGCGGACTGGCCAAGTACAAGGATTTTGACCTCGACGGTGCCATTGCCGATTTTAAGCAGGGCTTGGAAATTGATCCCAATGATGTGGCACTCAATTTTAACATTGCCTGTGCTTATTCCCTGACCGAAAAAAAAGAGGAGGCCTACAAACACCTTTCTAAGGCAGTTTCACTGGGCTTTAACGACTTTGAGCGCATCCTTACCCACGATGACCTGGCCTTTGTGCGCATCCAGCCCGAATTTGATACTTTTAAAAAATCAGGGTACAAAGTATACCAAACTGTCCAACAAAAAGAAGGTCCTGCTGTTGAAGTGAGTGTGCAGGAACCAAAAGAAAATAATGACGCCTTGCTTGATCAACTTTCCAGGCTGGCAGAACTCAGAGAAAGAGGGCTGCTGACAGAGGAAGAATTCCTCATGGAAAAGAAAAAGTTAACTAGAAATTAATCAAAGATTTTGATAGCGAAAAATGTAATGTCCGATTTGTTGGGTCCACTCAAGACATCGGATACCGGAGAGGAGGCGATTAACATCATGCATGTTTACCACGTGAAGCACCTGCCCATCGTGGACAACCATGAGCTGGAGGGTCTCATTTCGGAAGACGACATCCTCAACCACGATCTGGACAAGGCCATAGGCACCTATAAACTTTCGCTGGTCAATCCCTTTTGTCATGAAGGAGATCACTTGTTTGAGGTCATGCAAAAAATGGCGCTCAACAAGCTCACTACCATTCCGGTGATCGATTCTACTAATCGTTATTTAGGCTTGGTAACCATCGAAGATGTATTTAACTTTTTTGGCGACAGTTATGCTTTTAAAGAACCAGGCAGCATCATCATTCTGGAAACAGACAGGAGCAAGTATTCATTGAGTGAGATTGCGCGCATTTGTGAATCAGAAGGAATCTTGATTTTTTCTTCTTTTGTCACTTCCAACTTAGACAGCACCAGTCTTTATGTGACCCTTAAGCTGAATACCTTTGATGTAACCCGTCTGGTCAATGCCTTCCAGCGTTATGATTACACCGTGTCAGGTGCTTTTGCCGAAGACGAATACATCGATACGTTGCGAGAGCGATACCAGTCGCTGATGAATTTCCTTAGCATTTGACAAGTCTGCAACCATGAAAGGCAGGCTGCTAGTTTCCCTGATTTTATTTTCCTGCAGCCTCATGGCTCAATCCAGGGTTTATCTGGCAGATGTGGAAGTAAATGGTCTGAAACACACCCGTTTTCATGTAGTGATGAACGAGCTGGACTTTGCCATTGGCGATAGTCTGGACCTCATTGGTCTTGCTGCTGTTTTGGAAAGAAACGAACAACGGCTTTTGTCCACCGGCCTTTTTAACCTCGCTGATTTTAACATCAAACACTGGGATGCTGATAAGGGAGAAATAGGGCTAAGCCTCGAAGTTAAAGAGGCATGGTACATCTATCCTGCACCTATTTTCGAATTGGCAGACCGATCCTTTAATGTTTGGTGGAAGGAGATGAACTGTGATCTGGACAGGGTCAATTATGGTATCCGCGTTGATCATCTCAACCTGACCGGCAGGAAAGATAAGTTTAAAATCACGTTTCAACAAGGATATACGCGCAAATATGAGCTGGAGTACCTCTTTCCTTATCTCAAAGGCACCTGGGGACTCGGTGTTGTGGCTTCCTTTGCTGAAAACAAAGAGCTGGGCTACCTCACCTCCGACAATAAAGTGCTGTTTAAAAAGAGGCCAGATGAAGCTACCGTACTGCGTCGTTTTCGCACCGGACTTACGGCTACCAAAAGGAACAGCGCCTATGCCTTTCATACTTTGAGGGCAGAGTACAATTACAATTCGGTCAACGACATCGTAGTAAAAGATTGGAACCCCAATTACTTTCCGGAAGGCAAAGACTACATTCAGTTTTTGCGACTGATGTATGTGTTTAAATACAACCGTACCCTCTTTCCGGCTTATCCCGAAGGTGGCTATGCCTATGCTGTGGAAGTGATCAAAGACGGAGTAGGATTTGGCAATTTTTCCAATTTTTCTACTGCGGCTGAAATGGAATGGTACACCAAGCCGCCTTAAACGATTTATTGTGGGTGCCAAGGTCAAGGCTAAGTGGAACTGGACCCGCAACCAAATTCCCTATTCCAACTACCAGGCCCTGGGCTATGGTGCAGATGTTATCCGCGGTTATGAATTGTATGTCATAGACGGCACCGACTTTGCCTGGCTAAAAACTTCGGCCAGATTTGCCTTGTTTGACAACAATATTTCATTAGGAAAATTAATGCCCGTCCACGCCTTTAACGTCTTACCGGTGAAGTTTTTTTTGAAGTTTACCGCAGAAACGGGATATGCCAACGACAAGTGGTATACCACCAACAACCCGCTCAACAACCAATGGCTGCTGGGCTACGGACCCGGACTCGACCTGCTCTTGTACAACAATTTTTTACTTTCGGCAGAATACAATTTTAACCACCTGGGTGAAGGCGCCTTGTATTATAAGTCGAAGTTTAATTTTTGACGACATTCAAAGATGAAAAATGGGCTGAACCAATGAAAATGGCTTAACTTAGAAAAATGAAACCATTCATAACACTCATTGCCTTTTTTTCATCATTCACTTTTGTACCCCAATTGTTGGGACAGTATTACATTGCAGGAGACACCACTCTTTACCATTCCTGGAACATAGCACAGACCTATACACCCAACGATACCGTTGATATTGACATCGATTGTGATGGAATGGCCGATCTCAGTTTTATTTCCATTGATGGGAATGCTCCCGGTTTTCCATGGGATCGCTTATCCCTCGATTTGGGAGAAGGGGTGGAGGTTTGCAATTCAGGTACCGGCTTTGTAACCGGCTTTGAGCAAGGTGACACCATCCAATTTGGCAATGCCTACTGGACGTCTTTTCTCGATTTTATCTATGGTACGGGAGCTGCCGGTACATATGGACAGGCCAGCATAAACAACAAATTTCTTGGATTTAGAAAAACAGGTGATGAGACCTATTATACCTTCATCAGATTCAGCAACCAGGGCTTGGTTTTTACCATCCACGAGGTAATCAGTTTTTGTGAAGCCAACCCACTGTTAAATATACTTTCAGATTTCCCAGAAGAGAGCCCTTATCTTTATCCCAATCCCTTTCACGATGTATTGGTTTTGAAAAATGGGGCGGTGGCAAGCTCCTTATCTATCTACGATGTTTCCGGCAGATTGATGGGTACGTATATTACAAGTGAAATAAAGGTTGAAAACTATACACCTGGTTTTTATGTGGTCAAACTGATTCTTTCTAATGGAAAAACCACAGTTCAAAAGTTGTACAAACGGTAGCTTATCGTATGATGGTAATATCTCCTATCAACTGTTCTGTTTTACCATTTCGGTATTCCACTTTTATAGTATAGGTATAAACCCCCGGCACCAGCTGTTGTCCATTGTAGGTACCATCCCAAATAACCGGACTGTCAATTTTTCCGGTTGAGAAGACTTTAGACCCCCAACGATCAAATACCGATACGGCCTGTAGGGTGTAGCCATCACCGGATTGAATAACCCATTGGTTGTTGCCGGGTGATTGGCTGCTTAACACATTGGGAAAAACAATGACCGGATCTTTTTCTTCCACCAGCAGACGGAACACTGCGGTTTGTTGACAGCCCTTTTCATCCTGCATATTCAGGGTAAAATCCGTATTGGCCGAAGGTTGTAATACCGTTGGATTCAAACAATCGCTGCAACTCAGCAGGTTGGCCGGCTCCCATTGTACAGTCTGCGGTACAGGATTGATGTTAAGGGTTAATGGTGTGTCTTCACCATAATACACATTTTGAGTGGCAGGACTCAGCACAAAAGGTATTGGCTGGGTGGCAGGCAAGACAGTATAATTTTGGTTGAAGCTGCAACCATCGGCACTGCTGAGGCTTACCTCATAGCTGCCGGGCTTCAGATCATCGAGCACAAAAGGCAGGGAGACCTGGCCATAACTAACCCCGTCTATGATCAGTGTGCTTACCAAACATCCTTCGATGGCCTTTATGGTTAAGGAGCCGTTCTGGTCTCCGGGACAGGTAGGCGCAAGTGTGGTGATGTCTACTTTTTGATAGTTGTTGTTGACGATTCTCACTACCACAAAGGTAGCCGAGTCACAGCCATTGACCGAGCCGGGCAGGTAGGGCACCAGAGCTGAGGTATTGCCCAACTTAAACACTACTCCATCTACCACCAATGAGTCGTTGGGCAGCAGGTCTTTTTTGAGGGTGTCTACTTTTTGTGGATAAAAGCTTACACTCACTTCAATCAACGAATCGCAGCCATTGACGGCTCCACCGGACAGGGTTTCGAGGCCTGAACTTTTGTTTTCATCATAGACCACTCCATTGACGGTGATGGTCTCACCCGGACAAAGTGTAGCTTCTACCTTTGACCTGGACTTGGGCAGGATGGTGAGGGCTACATTGACTATGCTGTCGCAGCCCAGGGCTGTAGCACCCACAAAAACTTCGGTGCCACTGGTTTTATTTTCATTGTACGTATTGCCATTGATCACCCTGGACTCCCCTTCACAAAGGGTGGCTGTGTAATTGGTTACAGGTGCTGCAATAAATTGAAGGTCGACAAAGGCTAAGGTATCACAGGCACCGGCTTGACCTGCAATGGTAATGGTGTCTTTTGTTTTGTTGCTGTCAAAATTGACGCCACCAATGGTGACTACCGTACCTGCACAATATTGTTGTCGATACGTGCTTTCAACAATGTCTCTAAAACTTACCCGCACTTCCACCAATGAATCACAGCCATACACATTGGCCCTTGACAGAGTGATGGTATCGCTGACATGACTTTCGTCAAAAGTAACACCGAGGATGGTAGCGGTAGTACCTGCACAAAGGGTGGTGTCGATGGCAGAACGCGAGGGTTGAACCAGCTGGATGGCTACATCGAGCAGAGAATCGCAGCCGTTGGCCGCAAGCCCAGGCAGGACAAGGTTGCCGGTGGGACGATTGGCATCAAAAGTTTCACCGTACAAAACGACCTGGTCTCCCTGACAAACAACGGGCTTGGCATTGCCGCGTGCCTCTGGATAATATCTTAAGTTGACCTGGATTACAGAGTCGCACACACCAGCCAATCCGGAAGGAACTATCTCAACACCGATTGGCTTGTTTTCATCATAGATAACCCCGTTTACAATCAGCTGATCGCCCTTGCAGAGCGTTGGCTGAAGGGTGGTCTCTCTTTTAGGATTAAGTAAAAAGCTAAGACTGGTATTTAAGCCTGACCTTTCACATTGTACATCTTTGATCTTATCAACGGTGATGAGGACAGCACCAGGTGCTGCACCCCAGGCTGATGGAACCAAAAAAGCAGGATAAGGATTGGTAAACGCGCTTAGGGTATCATAGACAGTTTTGTTGGCAAATTGATAGGAGAGGTAAAGGGTGGCGGGTAATTCGGCATTGACGTTGATGTCAAAGCGGAGGGTGTCATTGCTACAAAGCGCGTTGGGCCCATTGGCGGCAGCGGTGATGTCGTAAAATTGTACAGGCGCACCGGGAGCCACCGAGAAACAAGGATCACTGGGATCGATAAAATTGCCGAGGGCATTGCCTGCTACCGATGACACGTAGTAAGTGGTATTGAGCTGGGCACCAACAGGGAAGGCAAACACAGGATTGTCCTGGATGGCCAGCACATTGCCAAGGGTAGGTCCTGCATTGTCATGGAAAACAAACAAGAGGGTATCTTCTTCGAGGGAGGCATTGTTGTTGAAAACAGCGCTGAAATTCTGGTTGACACAGATGCGACTGAGTTGAGAGGTGTTGCCCATGGTACCGGCATTGGTAGCACACAGACAGTTTTTATTGCCTTGGATCAGCTGAGGCAGACAGTTGTTGGCGTCGTTGATGGTAAAACTAAAATCGGTAGCCGAAGTGATGGGAGCGGAAGTAAATACATTGCCGGTAGGCACACCATTGACGATGTAAGATGGCGCATCACCTCCTTCGATGGTAAAGGTAACGGTATAGGTAGCATTGCCTGGTTGGCATTCAGTAACCAAGTTGATGGCAGCCGGTGCCGTGTTGATAGTCATACCAGTTAGGGCCGGCAAAGTGCATGCTGCATCTGAGGTAAATGTAAGTACAATGTTGCCGCTTTGTCCTTCAGGATCCAGGAAATTATTATTTACACCCGGGCCCGACCAAGAGCCTGAAGGAAAGGCTGGATCTTGCACAAATGCCAGGTTGTACAAGCCACTGTTTTCGCAGATGTTGTCAAAGCTAAGCACAGGCGTTTCAACCTGATTGACGGTGACTATGGTCGTAGCCTCAAAGACACAGCCGGCTGCCTGATAACTTAGGTTGATTTCTCCTGAAAGATTGTTAGGGTCAAAGCCAGTGCCGCTGACACCGGTACCACTCCACTGCCCATTGGGATAGGCGGGGTCTTCCAGCAAGGTGAGGTCAAAAACAGGGCCGGTTGTACACAGCTCGATAATGCCCAGATCGGGCTCTCCTCCGGGTTCTACCTCGATAGTGGTCGTAGCGGCTTCTACACAATATTCATTGGAAGTAAACGTGATTACATTGATTCCTGTTTCACCCAGCGGATTAAAAAGATTGCCATTGACACCAGCACCAGACCACGTTCCGGTAGTGTAGGCCGGATCTTCAAGCGTTGTGAGATCTAGCGCACCACTCGCTTCACACCAGGTTTCTGTTTCAAGATTGGGTTGCAATGAATTGACAACGGACATGGTTACATCAACAGGCAAGGTACATAGGCCCGGTGCCTGGTAGGTAAGCACTACCTCACCACTGGCAAGGCTTGCATTAAAAATATTGACTGTGACCGCCGGACCAGTCCAATTGCCACCGGTATAAAAGGGATCTTCCAAATCTGTGAGGTCGAAGGCTGTCTCCAATTCGCACACATCACTGCCGTCCATGTCAGGAGTTTCCAGTGCGTTTACATTTACAATAACAACTCCGGGTAGGGTACAGGGATCATCAGGTGTAAAGGTAAGGGGAATACCTCCGGATAAGCCGGTAGGGTCAAAGGTAGTGCCAAAGACACCATCACCGCTCCATGTACCATTGGGAAAAGAAGGATCTTGGAGAGGCCCCAAAGATATAGGGGGTGAATTCTCACATAGTGTAGCACTTGTTAAAAAAGGAATTTCAGCTGGTGTGACTTCAACAACTGTTGTTTTTGCTACTGCGCATTCGTAGTCAGGTGTAAAAGTAAGGGTTACAAAGCCGCTTTGATTGAGAGGATCAAAAAAATTGCCACTGACACCGGGGCCCGACCAGCTGCCCAGTGGATAGTTGGGGTCGGCCAGTGTTGTTAAATCAAGCAAGGGATCTGTTTCACACAAAGCCGCTGTTTCCAGTGTATAATCTATATTGGGGTTGACGGTTATTTCTGCGTTTGATGGATCCAGACAAATGTTGGTGGGTGTGAAAACTACAGAAAATGTACCCGTATTATTTCCAGTAAAAAAATTGCCGGCAACATTGGTACCCGAGAAAAAGCCGGGTATGACAGGAGTGATTAGGTTGGTGAGATTAATGGTTTCATCTTCGCAGATTTCAGCGTCGTTAAAATTGGGTCCGGGTCCGCCTGGAGTAACTTCAATCATAAGGTTAATGGGTAAAGTACACCCATCTTTTTCAAATAAAAGGGTGTATGTTGTAGTGACAGTTGGGGAAATGAGGCTGGGTATTTCATTAAACGGTGTAGGTGGATTGCCGTCGTGATAGGTTACGGTAGTGCCATTAAAAAGGTTGACTAGGGTGGCCAGGTCAAAACTTTCTCCAACACACAAAGAAGGCAGTCCTTGTACTGTGAATTCGGGAGGACTGCCTACTTCCACCGTTGCTTCTAGTGGAGAAGGCAGTTGAATCGTACACCCGGTTGACAAATCGGTTATGCTATTGACTGCGTAGGTGGTAGTAGAGGTGGGTATTAAATCCAGGCTACCATTAAAGCCATTGATGGTGTGACTCAGGTTGCTGGTACCACTTAAATTGGTGGCCGTTAGGTTAAAAGTCCAGTTGCCAGATACCGTTGTATTAAAAAGAAGGGTAGTCTGCTGCCCCAGACACAGCAGAGTTGGGCTGGCTGAAAAAGTTATAATGCCGGGAAAGGTTGCTGGTTCAACATTCACCGTCACCTCGTCAGTGCCCGAACAGTTGCCACTGGCACTCGTTACAGTGACCGTATAGGTTGTAGTTGTTGTTGGCAGGGTACTTATACCGTTGGGATTTACCGTTGTAAATGGGGCGCCGGTATTGTTGCTCCATGCATAATTGTATAAGGTGGCTGAATTGGGGGTAGCTGTTAATACAACCGGATTGGCTCCGGGGCAGATGGTGACATCATCACCTGCATCTACCATGAGAGAAGTCCCGGTATCTCCAAAAGTAATAGACCACGAATTCAAAAAACCAACATCAGCAGGTACCCAGTCATTGAGGAAGAGGGTCCAATCACCATCGGCGTTGACGCCTGTAAATGTGTTTTCAAAGGTAAAGGTGCCGGGAGCTGGTGCATTGTTGTAGGGTGCAGGGAAGTAATTGGTGTTTTGTCTTCCTTCAGGTTTAAAGTCGCCGTTGTAGGGTGGGGTGCCGCTCACAATGTTGGTGGTTGCATTGTCGGTAAATACTGTAATTTTATAGTTGTCACCGGCTATGCCATTGCCTGAAGAAAGTTCCAGCCAGGTACCATCGGGGGCAATGATAAATAGGGCAATGTCGCCCGTCCAGGTGTGGTTAAGATCGATGGTTACATTTTCAATGATTTTGCAACCGCCCAAAATGCCAACACCTGATACATTGGCTATGGAACTGGTCTGACCTGTAGTACCGGTTGGAGGAAAGGGCAGCCCTCCCTGACCATTAAAGGTCTGGGCAAGAATGACCGGTTGATAAAAGGTAAAAATAACAAAGACCCCAAACGAAAAGAATATTCGTTTGAGGGCTTTTTCTGGCAGTAAGAAAAATAACCCGGCATCCATAACTAAGGTTTTGACTACCTAAAATATACCTTTTTTGAGGCTTTCGTTGCCTGAAACCAAATAATATTTCACATTATTCGACTAATGAAAAAATATTAAATTTTTATTTGGAAACAAGTCGTAAACATGCAAATTTAATTTTATATATAATGCTCTGTCTGTTCTTTGTTTGGCTATAAAATGAATTAGTTTAATAATAATATTTTGATTTTATCGATTTTTCAAAATTTAATTTTAATTAAAAAAATGCTTTAAATCTGGAGGCTTTCAGAACATTTTATTCTTCATTCCGTTGTTTAAGCCATGGAAATTCAGCACTACGACAACGATGGCAGGGGAAGATGGTTTATTGAAACCGACGGTGAAACCCTGGGAGAAATGACCTATTTCTGGAACAGCCCCGAGGTTTTTACCATCGATCATACCGAGGTGGGAGAAAAACTGAAAGGCACCGGATCCGGGAAAAAACTGGTGAAGGCAGCCGTAGAGTATGCCCGTCAAAATGGCTTGAAGTTGCGGGCTACCTGCCCTTTTGCCAAATCAGTGCTTTCGGCAGAAGAATTTGCCGACGTTGTGGCCTGACATGCCCATCAAGATAAATTAATTGCTGTCGCTACTCCAAGATTAAGCAAATAATATTTGGTTTTCCTGAACTAGGTAAATAATTATCTGCATTTTAATTATTTACAAGTTAAAAGGAAAATATATATGTTTTTTTTAGCATTCCTGTTCAAATGGTTATTTTTGCAGATTATCCCTATTGACAATGGCAGAGATCAGATACGACGAAGACAACATACGCACCCTTGAATGGAAAGAACACATCCGCATGCGTCCCGGTATGTATATCGGCAAGCTGGGAGATGGTTCTTCGTTTGAAGATGGCATTTACATCTTGCTCAAAGAAGTAATAGACAACTCCATCGATGAGTACGTGATGGGCAATGGCAAACAGATCGACATTTCCATCATTGAGGGTACGGTTCGTATCCGCGATTATGGAAGGGGCATTCCACTGGGAAAGGTGGTGGACTGTGTTTCCAAAATCAATACCGGAGGTAAGTACGATTCAAAGGCGTTTAAAAAATCGGTAGGACTCAACGGTGTAGGTACCAAGGCGGTCAACGCATTGTCGTCGCACTTTAAGGTGGCTGCCTTCCGCGAAGGTCAGTCAAAAACCGCCGAGTTTTCTAAAGGTGAACTGCTGAGTGAAACCAAAATCATCAAGAGCGACGAGGTCAATGGCACCCTAATTGAGTTTATTCCGGACGAGAGCATCTTTAAAAATTTTAAGTTCAGACACGAGTACATTGAAAATCAGATCTGGAATTACGCCTACCTCAATGCGGGCTTAAAGATCAATTTTAATGGCAAAATTTATGTGTCCAAAAATGGCTTGCTCGATCTGCTGGAAAGAAAGACAGATCCGGAGACCCTGCGATATCCCATCATCCACCTTGTAGGTGAAGACATCGAAGTGGTAATGACCCACGGCCAACAATATGGCGAGGAGTATTACTCATTTGTCAATGGACAAAATACCACCGCAGGGGGTACCCACCTCCAGGCTTACAGGGAAGCCATCGTTAAAACCCTGAGAGAATTTTACAATAAAAATTTTGACACCAGAGATGTCCAGGCTTCCATCATTGGAGCCATTTCATTAAAGGTTGAAGAACCCGTGTTTGAATCACAGACCAAGACCAAACTCGGTTCTCAAAACATGGCACCCGAAGGCACCAGCATCCGTTCATTTGTAACTAAAAAAAGCGGCAGTACACAATAAAAAATTGCGCGATTGCAGGGCCCACCTCAACGAGACCAATAAAAAATATCCGGAAGAATCAAGGCTCGAATCTACCATCTTTATCACAGAGGGGGATTCAGCCAGTGGCTCTCTCACCAAGGCCCGAAATGTAGAGACCCAGGCTGTATTCAGCCTCAGGGGTAAGCCACTCAACTGTTATGGCATGACCAAAAAAGTGGTGTACCAAAACGAAGAGCTCAACCTGCTGCAACATGCCCTCGACATCGAAGATGGCATTGAAAACCTGCGCTACAACCGCGTTGTCATCTCTACCGATGCCGACGTGGATGGTATGCACATCCGACTCTTGTTGCTTACCTTCTTCCTCCAGTTTTTTCCCGATTTGGTGAAACAAGGCCACCTCTATATCCTGGATACGCCACTGTTTAGGGTGAGGGACAAACAGAAAACCTATTATTGTTACAGCGAAAAAGAAAAAACAGGCGGCCATCAAAAAATTGAGGGGCAAACCCGAAATTACCCGATTCAAAGGATTGGGAGAAATCAGTCCCAACGAATTTGAAGATTTTATTGGCAAAGACATCAAACTGGACCCTGTGATCCTGCAAGACAAAACCAATATTGAAGATATCCTCAATTACTACATGGGCAAAAACACCCCGGAACGACAGGAGTTTATCATTGAAAACCTCAAGGTAGAATTGGATGACATAGCCCCTCTGGAAGAAGAAGAACCAGAGGAAATGCTGGTTGAGGCAGAATAAAAAAAAAGGTTCAGTTTTTTACTGAACCTTTTTTTATGCCGTTTTATTTTGTCCAAATGCCCCCAATGCCGTTGGCAAAAAGTTTTTGATTGTAGGCCGGAATCTTCACTTCTATTAGCTCCTGCGATCTTTTTTTGAGCAGCTCCCACAAGGCGTCGTTAGTTTTTTTCAACTCTATGGTTCCCTGATTGACTTGTGGAATATCACATTCAGTCATATTCATCATGTACATGTAATTGGATGAAAATTTATTGGGAAAATTTTCAACATCATCGTACGCTTTTGAAAGGCGTTGCACCATGTCAAGATCAAATTTTTTCATGTCTGCTGACAGCTCTCGACCTTCTTTTACCAGGTCGGCCAATGTTGCATCAGTGGCCAGTTGTTTTAGCATTTCATCCAATTGCAACCGCTGTTTATGAAGGGTGTTGACCCGGTTGTGCATGTCTCTTACATTGTTTTCCATCTCAGTCATCACAGCATCGTATTGCAGATAATCGGCCTGGGTAGCACCGTACAAAGGATTGGCCAAAACGCGAGCCTGCGTTGTGACGGATTTGCCGTTATAAGTCAGCTCCAGGGAATAGCTACCAGGAACCACTTTGTGACCTGAAAAGCTATTTTCAAAATAACAGTCAGGAATGCCGGGCAGGGTAGGGTGGCGGTGGTTCCATACAAAACGATTGATTCCTTTTTTAGCAGACAGTGTTGGATCCTCCGGCGGACCTCCATCCCACTTTTTATAGGTGCTGTCTTTCAATGAGCTAAAGCTGCGAATGAGTCTGCCACTCGCGTCTTTGATATGGAGTTTTACTTCTTGTTTTTCTACTATCTCCGGAAGGGTATAGTAGATGACAGTTCCATTGGCCGGATTGATGCCGGTGGTAGCCCCCATGCCTTTAAACTCATCATCTGTTTTGTTGAGGGCACTTCCTCCGTTGGCCAGATAGCTGTCTTCCGGAGTAATCAAGCTTAGTTGTTTGGGCATACCATTCCACTGTCTGAAGAGTGACAAATCATCCAAAATCCAAAACGACCTGCCAGAGGTGGCGGCAATGAGATCATCACCGTGTTGTTTCAAATCGGTGATGGGAGTTATGGGAAGATTGAGCTGCAAAGCCTGCCAGTTTTTGCCCCCGTCAAACGAAAGGAAGAAACCCAGCTCTGTGCCGGCATACAACAAGTCTTTTCGCACCTTGTCTTCTCTTACCACCCGGGTAAAGGCATTGCCCGGCAGGCCCGTGTTGATGGCGGTCCAGGTCTTGCCGTAGTCATCTGTTTTGTAGAGCCCCGGTGTGTGATCGTTGAACTTATATCTTGTTGTTGCAATGTAGGCGGTTCCCTTGTTATGGGGAGAAACATCAATGGCATTGACCAGACACTCTTTTAATCCTGATGGTGTTACATTGTTCCAGGTTTTGCCATTGTCGCGGGTGAGGTACACCATACCATCATCGCTACCGGTCCAGATCACACCTTTTTCGTGGGGCGATTCCATGACATAACTGAGGGTGCCATAGTTTTCTGCGCCAACGGCTTCATTGGTGTAGGGGCCACCTCCCTTGCCTTGTTTGTCTTTTTCATTGCGGGTAAGGTCGGGTGAAACTTCTTTCCAGGTCCTACCCCAGTCGGAGGTTTTGAGCAGCAGTTGTGCCCCGTGGTAAAAGGTATGCGGCTCGTGTTGTGACCAGATGATGGGTGCATTCCAATTGAAGCGGTACTTCATTTCTTTGGCATCCATGCTGAGGTATTGGATCGGACTCGCCATGATGAGGGTGCCACCTTTGGCTTTGGTATCAAGCACCTCTATGGTGCCCTGGTAGCTGCCCCCCAGTACCTTGTCGGGTTGGTTGGGATCAAAGGCCAGAAAGGCCGACTCACCGCCCGCTGAATAGGTCCAGCTTTCGGTGCTAATTGAGCTGCTGCCCAATTCTCTGCTCGCAATTTTGACAGAGGTATTGTCTTGCTGTCCACCATAAATGTTGTAAGGAAACAGGTTGTCTGTATTGATGCGATAAAATTGGGCGGTGGGCACATTTTCCTGTTGGCTCCAGCTCTTACCGCCGTTAAACGTAATGGCCACCCCACCATCATCGGCTATGGCCATGTTGGCCGGATTTTTGGGGTTAATCCATAGATCGTGGTAGTCGCCATGGGTGCCCGACAAGGCTTCCCAGGTCTTACCCCCATCGATGGATTTGTAAGCCGTAGCACTAAGCACGTATACGATCTGGTCGTTTTGCGGATCTGTAAAAAGTTCAATGTAATACCAGGCGCGCTGCACCAGTCTATGGTCATTGGTCACCTGGCTCCAGCTTTTGCCGGCATTGTCAGACACAAAAAGGCCTCCGTTTTCTTTGGGAGAATCCCCTTCAATCAACGCATATACTTTTTCAGGGTTCGACCTGCATGCCGCGATCGACATCTTGCCCATTTCTTTGGGCAGACCCTCCGACAATTTTTCCCAGGTAGCACCGGCGTCTACCGATTTGTACAAGCCACTGCCCGGCCCCCCACTTATTACCTTCCAGGGCAGTCGACCATGCTCCCACATGGCAGCGTAGAGGATGCGGGGATTGTTAGCATCCATGGACAGCTCAGCGCAGCCGGTTTTGTCATCTACATATAAGATTTTATTCCAGGTCTGACCCCCATCGGTAGATTTAAATAGGCCCCTTTGCTCCGATTTGCTGTAAAGCGCACCCTGTACAGCCACATACACAACATCCGGATTGGTGGGATGTATTACAATGCGGGAGATGTGCTGACTGAGGTCCAGCCCCATTTTTTTCCACGTCTTGCCGGCATCCGTTGATTTGTAAACCCCATCACCGTGGTGTGTCATTACGCCTCTTACGGCGTGTTCACCCATGCCCACATAGACCACATTGTTATCGCTTTCAGCCACCGCCACAGCGCCCACAGACCCTGTTTTAAAATAGCCATCACTGATGTTGTTCCAGCTGATGCCCATGTCTTCCGTTTTCCAGAGTCCGCCCCCGGTAGTACCCATGTAATAGGTCATGGTATGGTTGCTCACCCCCGAGGTGGCTACCGACCTACCCCCTCTGTGCGGGCCGATATTGCGCCATTTTACGGATTTGAAAAGCGAGTCGTGTACGGCCTGCGCCTGGATTAATTGGGTGAATAAGAGTAATAAACCCAAAAGATAAAATGTGGTTGTTTTTTTCATAAATACCAATTTGAATGGTTGTAAATATACGGAAGGTTGGGATAATTTACCGATTTACTGATTTACCGATGTACTAATTTACCGATTACTGATTTACCGATTTAACGAGTACTGATTTACTGATTTACCGATGCTTGCCCCTGCAGTAGAGTAGCTGGGTACCGATGTACTGATTTACCGATTTACCGATGCTTGCCCCCTGCAGCAGTGAAGCTTGTGTAGGGGTACCGATGTATGAATTTACTTAATGGTTGGGTGTACCGATAGATAAATCAAACATCCGTGTAACAGGGATACAGCGTCGCGATTCATCGCGACAAAATGCCGATGGGTCATGGTAATTTATTTCGAAATTCAAATAGCTATGAACATGAAAGATGCGTGTAATCATAATGGATTTATGACATCATTATGACCTCGGGGTATTTTTCATAAATTTAGAGGGCAATTTTTTTAATTTTTAAGTTCGTGAAAAAAGGGATCAAGTCAATAAGACCAAGAGCCGTAAATTCGTGAAATTTTGCCATTATCCCAAGAAATTTTACCCAGTTCCGCGGATGAACTGGGGTAAAGTTCGCCATTGATTACCCCATTTTCTGGCGACACAATTCTCCACGACTTGATGGGGATGCTCCTATTTGAATCTGACTTTGTAATAAACCATCTTCGCTTCCCAATATCACTTTGTAGAGCATTGGAATTCCTTTTCCATCGTCCAGGAAATAAAAGTGATTTTTTCCTTTTGAATAAATAGAATGTCGAATGGCATCATATCGATTGTATTTTACCCAATAGCCGCATTGGCGTAAGGTATCCATGGTTATTTTTATTTCAAAAATCAGCTCTTTTAAAGAGGGACCGGACTCTTTGAGGGTAGCGGTTTGGGCTCTAGTATCGCTCATGTAGTCTACCAGGATATGACCACCATAAGCTTCAACAAGGGTTCTTCATAGGCGGCCGATAACCTAAGATAGTCTGTATCTTTGATGGGCTATAAACCGGATGATATATTTTTGCCACTCCTTGTTAGTAACTGCTTCTGTGGTGTAGAGGTTTTGAACCAATTCTTTTGTTGCCGTAATGCCATCTATACTTAGACAAGTGGGAATGGTATAATTTGTTTGTCTTTTCGGAAATTCAAGTTGCTTCTGCTTTCTACGCGAGAGATTGACTATAGAGTGATGGTAAATTGATATAACCTTCCTTTTTTGAGTGGAGAAGAAAGGTGTTGATAAACTTTTTCTGTGGTATTGTTATCTCTCACCACCATACCCAGATAGGTGCTGCCATCGGATGGTTTTTGGGTTACACCAAAGCGATTACAAGGATGGATGTCTGGAGGTGACTCCAATGAATCACCATTGTCATTCCAACCCGTTAATTGGAATATTTTAGAATCACTTGAGCCTGCACCGGGAAAGCCCTCAAACGACTTATTGATGGTCTGAATGGATTGAGAATGGAGGGAAGCGAATTGTGTACCAGGAAACAGGCGATAAAAGAGAATTTTATACAAATTTTCATACTATTCAATACTTAATGTAAATCTAGGTCTTTCAGAAGACATTCCATAATCTTCTAAATCAAAATATAAACCTTAGCTTTGGATGGAAAGACCAGTGACCAAATGAACTATTTAATTTCACATGCCAATGTTATGCTGTCAATATCAACGATATTTCGATTCTGTCATACTGGCAACGTTATTTGTGCGTTGTGGGAAATCGACATCACATCTCTACAAATTCCATTCGGTTTCCATATTTTTGTCCCAAGGTTTGAAGATGGAACAATCAAAGGCAGGTTAAAGAAACAGTATGAAGTCTGGGATTGCTATATTATTTGTTTTTCTATACCTTTTTTTAGTGTGAGAGGGCAAAGCAGATGACTACACTTCGATTGTAGGAGAAGATTTGAGCTTATCAATTCCTGGAACTGAGGCAAGGTCTTTAATTGCCTTTGGAGACCGCCACCAGATATTAAATTTTATTGGTAACTCATCACCCCAATCTTTGATTGCACTAGGTGAAATCTGGTGATCGGAATAC
>JADKFC010000021.1 GCA_016717655.1 Saprospiraceae bacterium | reverse complement strand
ATTGTTGTGTGCTACCTCAAATGGAAAGCAGGGAGGGGCCAAGAAAGAATCATCAGACGCATTGATGAGGAGGGAAGGTACTTTGATCTTGTGGAGAAATTGAGCGGATGAAGATTGGGCATAATAATCTTCTGCATCTGCAAAACCGTGAAGGGGGCTGTTACCTTATTGTCGAATTCGTAGAGGGTAGAGATGTTTTGAAATTTTTTATAATCGAGGATAGCAGGAAACTGTTTGGCTTTGGCAACTGCTTTTTTGTTTAAGGTTTTCAGAAACTGAACTGCATAGGGTCTATTGGTCCAATGATTGAGGCGGACAGCGCTGCTTGATAAATGGGCTGGTACAGATAGGGCTACCCCAGTTTTAAATTGAGAAGGAACATTGGTGGTACCAAGGTATTTTAAGAGCATATTACCCCCCAGGCTATACCCTACTGCGCTCACTGCCTCGTATTTTTTACTCAATTCTGCAACTATATAAGCCAGGTCTTTGGTATAGCCACTGTGGTAAAAGCCAAGGGTACGGTTGAGCTCACCGCTGCAGCTTCGGTGGTTAACGGCACAAATATCAATAGGAAAAGTAGATAGAGCATTTGCCATGCCCAGAATGTATTGTGATGACGACGAACCTTCTAAGCCATGTAATAATATTACTATAGATTTAGACCCCATTTTTATAAAGTCGAGATCAAAAAAATCGCCATCATCTGTTTCCCACCTTTCACGCTGGTAAACCGGAATTGGATTATTCCGCATCGCATAAGGATACATGGTATTAAAGTGTCGGTTGACAAAGAGAAACGAAGGCGAATACGCTTCTAAGCTGAATCCGTTGTCAAGCGTTGTACCCGGTGTGAGGACCATAACCTACAATCAGTCTACAGAAGCTGATTTGAAGATACGATTCCAATTGATGCCTTTTGCCATTGAGCCTTCTTTGGTAGAAAACCAGATGAAGAGTGGTTTTCCAACAATATGGTCTTCAGGTACAAAGCCCCACATCCTGCTATCTTCCGAGTTGTGGCGATTGTCTCCCATGGCCCAATAATAGTTTTGTTTGAACGTATAACTTGTTGTGGCCTTACCATTGATTACAATCTGACCGTTTTTTACCTCCAGTTGATTGTTTTCATAAACACCAATAATACGTTTGTAAAGATTAATGTTTGAAGTATCAATGGTAATTGTAACTCCTTCTTTGGGTATCCAGATGGGACCATAATTATCTACGGACCAGTTGTAGTGTTTTTTATCAAAAGGAAAAAGACGGTCTCCATTGTTTTCGTTGCTCATAAATGATACAGCAACTGCCTTGTCGTAGGCCTTCAATTTTTCAATTTGTTCGGCATTGAGTGTAAATACATACATCGTACCTACCTTATTGCGCAGACTGGTAGTCTCCAAAGTTTGAACGAGCGCATTGACATTGGTAACGTTGAGTATCCTGTATGCTTTATCTGCAGCACTGGTTTCCGGTTGATTTTCCAAATATTCAAAAGTAACCCCGGGTGCTGCTTTTTGTAAAGTGGATAATTGAATTGAATCCAGATAGATGACCTCAAAGCTGGCAATGTCCTCCTGAGAGATGCCCCAGTCGGTAAATTTTTTAGGATTTACGCTAAAATTAGGAGAGGTTCTAACAAAATACCTGTATTGGATATTGGCAGGATTTTTAACAGGCTTGCCATTTAAAAATATTTGGCGATTTCTTACTTCCAGTGTATCTCCCGCAACAGCAACACATCTTTTGATGTAATGGTCTTTTTTATCAACGGGTCTCACCCTGAGATCTCCGTCTCTTACTTTTTTAGCCAGTTCTACATCGCCGGCAGCAATGGCATCCTGAACCTGTCCGATAAAATACGAACGGGAAGAGGTCATATATACACTGTCTCCCACTGGCCAGTTAAATACAATCGGTTTTCCAACTTCTATTTTTTCAAGGGCCGGCAATCTATGATAATTAAGACTTGGTTTTTTTAGATAAGATTCAGAACCAAGTACCGGAATGGTATTGTGCAACAATGGGAACATGGCTATTGTCATGGGTGTACGAATACCATAGTGGGCCTTTGACACAAAAAGGTAGTCGCCTACATTCAAACTACCTTCCATTGAAGAAGTTGGGATGACATAAGCTTCGATTAAAAACATTCTAATAAAAGCAGCAGCAAAAACCGCAAAAACGATGGATTCAACCCATTCTCTTAAAGCTGATTTTTGATAAGGATTTTGTTTCAGCAGGTTATTGAGTTGATAGGTATCACCCGATTTTTTCGCTTCCGCCAACTTGTGGTGAAAATCGGCTTCCTGCATCAGAACAGGGCCTTTATAGCTTGCATTTTTATCATTGGCAATCCAAAAAAACATAGCTGGGGCATAAATCACAGAAAGGGCGCTGTCTAAAAAGGAGGTTCTGCCAAATGATCTGGCCAGATCTACTGCCATACCCACAAAAGTGAAAATATTCACAATCGGAAAAAGCAACCAAAGCGCGGTAATGGGCTTCTTTCCAATGATTTTACACCACTCATAAAATTTCTTCCCCCCGGAATCCAGGCCTTTCACCGCCTGAACATTGGCTTTTGGAAAAGCACCAAAACAGGGACCCCCAAAATTTGGAAAAACACGACTGTGAGTGTCGAAAACAGTACAATTCTAAACTTACCATCAAACCTGCATCAGCCCAAACGCCCGTTCCGCCGTTTGTCCCTGTTGCTGTGCCGGAAAAATCATGCTCAATAACACGTCAATTGCATCCAAGAGATGCATAAGACTGCGCTTCCAAAATTTACCCCCTCCGCAAACTTTGATATCTTCCACCAGCGAATTAAATTGTGCCCCCCAAAAACAACTAAGTTTGCGAGTTATTAAGGTAGCAAAAACGATACAATTGTTGGCAGTAAATCAGATACTATTACCAATGACTAATAACCACCTTCAAATAAGCTGGCTGTTGCACACTTGGTAACACGGAAACCAAACCTTGCAAATGGGTAGAATTTCCTCCTTGCGCCCTAATACCAATAGTCCGTAAAAGTAATGCCAGGTTAAATAAAACTCCCTGATTCCCAGCCTTCGTAAAAAGGGGTACAGCCCATCATTCTGTTGGCATTTAGTGATTGGGGTGTATTTCTTACTTCTTCTCCTGAAATTAAAAAACCATCTTCATTGTAAACAGCTTGTTGTCCCCAGCCTGCAAAAGAAACTGAAAAGAGCGCAATTAAAATTAAAAATCTCATTGTCAACGTATTAGAATAATAGCAAATATATACCAAAGTGGTTGATCCTTGTTGTAAAACATTGAAAATAATGATGTATAAATCATATTAATATTTTATTTAATGTATATAATACTGATTTGTAATAAATTAATATGTTAAACGTCTATAAACGTCAATATACATTTAAATTACGCTTTACAGCTCCTGGATCCCACATCTTTGCCATATCGATCGATGATGAATCACATTTTTTTACTCACTAAATTTTACGTTATGAACACACTGAAGAACGCAGTACAGCTGATCGGAAACCTTGGAAAGGATGTAGAGGTTACTGAATTTTCCTCCGGCAACAAAAAGGCCACGTTTTCACTTGCCACCACCGAAAGTTACAAAAACAACAAAGGTGAATTGGTAAAAAATACGCATTGGCACAATATCATTGCCTGGGGTAAAAACGCAGAACTGATGGCCAAGTCGCTAGCCAAAGGGAGCAAAGTAGCCGTCAATGGCATGCTGAGCTACCGAAGCTTTGAGGACAAAGCAGGACAAGCCCGACAAATTACCGAAATCGTTGTCAGCGAATTTATGAAAATCGGAGACAGCCAAAAAGGTGTTCAGGAAGTCAAGCCGTTTTAAGGCAAATCGTCGTGGCGATTCCTCTGGGAGTCGCCCGACTTTTTTAAGGTGTAAAGATTGTCTCGTTGGCAGCAAGGAGGAAGGTGGCTTGTATCGTTGGTAGTAGGTCATTTCTCGTTGCCAGCAAGAAGGAGGGTGTCATTTCTCGTTAGAAGCAAGAAGATGAGTGACTTGTCCCGTAATGCAGCAAAGTAAAGCGCAGCATGTTACAGTGTGCAGTGGGGAGAAGTGTGGGGACCCCCTTTACATTTTGCCTGTCAAGCGTCCAGGAATCGAGCATGACATTAACCTTTTGGCCTGAATAAATTAGACTACTTTTGTGATTCGAAAATTAACAGTGGATATTCAATCAATATTAAAAACATTTTCGGATATGACAGCTTCAGGCCTATGCAGGAAGAGGTCATCCAATGGTTGTTGGACGGTAATGACAGTCTGGTAATCATGCCTACCGGGGGTGGTAAGTCGGTTTGTTTTCAAGTGCCAGCCTTGTACTTACCCAATATGTCGATTGTTGTTTCACCACTCATTGCACTGATGAAAGATCAGGTTATGGCTTTAAAGGCATTGGGCATTACGGCCGCAGCATACAACAGCCATATGAATACAGATGAGCTGAGACAAATTGAAGGAGACGCTATAGATGGCAAGATTAAACTGTTATACGTTTCACCCGAGCGACTGAACAATGAGCATTTTCACAGCTTTTTGTCGAGGCTCAAGATTGATTTTTTTGCCATTGATGAGGCCCATTGTGTATCCATGTGGGGCAATGATTTCAGACCCGATTATTTATTGGTGTCAAAGCTCAGGGACCGATATCCCACAACTCCCTTTATTGCACTAACGGCAACCGCAGATACAGCAACACAGGCGGATATCTGTAAACAGCTCCAGTTGAAATCAAGCAAAACCTTTGTTAGTAGTTTTGAACGAAAAAATATTAAAATCTCTGCCCAGGGCAATCAACAAAGGATGGATACGATCCTCAACCTGTTGAAAAAACATAAAAACGAAAGCAGCATCATTTATTGTACCAGTCGCAAGACATGTGAAAAAGTGGCTGCCTCATTGCAGGACAAGGGCATAAAGGCGGATTTTTACCATGCCGGTATGTCTGCAGACGAAAGAGACAGGGTACAGGAAGCTTTTGTGAGAGATGAAATCCCGGTAATTTGTGCGACCATTGCCTTTGGGATGGGCATCGACAAGAGCAATATTCGTCGGGTAATTCATTACAACATGCCTAAAAACCTGGAAGGATATTACCAGGAGATTGGTCGTGCCGGCAGAGATGGATTGCCTTCTGAGGCCATTCTTTTTTATGGTTTTGCTGATTTAGAGATACAAAAAGAGTTTATAGCCAATGGAGATGGTAGTGATGCTTACAAAGATGTTCAGAATGCAAAGCTGGACAGGATGTGGGAGTTTTCATCAACGGGCAACTGCCGAACCAACCTCATCCTCAACTACTTTGGTGAATACCGCAGTCAGGGATGTGGCCATTGTGACAACTGCCTGAAACCAAGGGCTAAATTTGATGGTACCCAGATCGCACAAATGGCTCTTTCAGCCATCATCCGGTGTAATGAACAAATACCCATATCTACCGCCATTGATATTTTGAGAGGAGCCCATAAAAAAGAGTTGATAGAAAAACAATTCGACAAGATCAAGACCTTTGGTGTGGGTAGGCACCATTCTGCATTCGAGTGGAAAGGTTATATTACCCAACTCATCAACCAGGGTATAATTGCTATCGATTTTACAGCCCACAATCGACTCACCACTACCCCATTGTCAGCAACTGTTCTGCAAGGGAACATCAAAATAGAATTGCACAAAGAGGTATTTGTTGATCGCATGGAAATACCGAATCCTGTTAAAATCAAACCTACCTATACCTACGACGATCCCGATCCGGATTTGCTCAATAAGCTTAAGACCTGGCGTTTGCACAAAGCCCGTGAAAGTAAGATGCCACCATACATCATCCTTCACGACAGCACCCTGGAAGCCATAGCAACAGCCAGACCCATGACCATGGATGAATTGGCCACACTGCCTGGTATTGGGGAACACAAGCTCAAAAAATACGGTGACGAAATATTGGATGTGGTGATTTTATAAGTGAAACATGAGGGCTTCTCGACAGTAATTAAATAATAAGCCATATATAATTATGAAACACCCGTAAAACAGATGGCATAACCCAAATTTTATTTTGCGCAATATAGCTATAACTTAAAAATTAAATTTGGCGTCTCAATTTTGCTACCACTGGGTAAAACTATCTCTGTCGGCAACACCCCAACTTTGGATAAAAGAGATCGAAAAAATAAAGTTGGGGCTAACAGAATTGGATAATTCCCCCATCTTTGCCACTTAAAATAAATTTGTGACAGCGCACCCCACAAAGAGACAGGAGCAGGCAAAAGTTTTAAGGCTTTTTCGAAAAATCCACCGATGGCTGGGTGCCAGCTTGTTTTTAGTGTATTTACTTATTGCCATTACTGGGCTGCTTTTGGGCTGGAAAAAAAACAGTGGCGGCCTATTATTGGCTCCTACCCAAAAAGGAAAATCATCTGACTTAAAAGACTGGCTTCCTATCGATTCCTTGTATCAACTAGCCTGCCAGGGTTTAAAGGAAAGAACCTCCAACCAAGTTTCACTTGAACTCGACCGCATTGATATTAGAAAAGACAAGGGAATTGCCAAGTTTGTGTTTTCAGAAGGATACCTGGGCATTCAAATAGATGGTTCAACCGGCAAAATCCTATCATTCGAAAAAAGAAATGCCGATCTTATCGAAAACATACATGATGGTTCCATTGTAGATAAATACCTGGGATGGAAGAGCGGCATTTTTAAACTGATTTTCACCTCCATTGCCGGTCTTGCTTTACTTGGGTTTACCGTCACCGGTTTCTGGCTATGGTATGGGCCGAAGTTGATGAAAAAATGAACCCTTTGCCTGGTCCTCTTGTTTTTGCTTTATGTTGGTGAATAAGGATTCGGATTTACAAGGGATGAAACAAATCTCAGAGGTTGTTGCTCAAACTCTTAAAGCTATGTGTGCCTATGCAGCGCCCGGCATGAGCACCAAAGAATTGGACAATTATGGTGCTGATCTTTTGAAAAGTTTAGGTGCCCGATCAGCGCCCATTGTGATGTATAAATTTCCCGGCACAAGTTGTATCAGCGTTAATCAGGTAATATGCCACGGGGTACCATCGGATAAAACAATCTTACAAGAAGGCGATCTTATAAATATTGATGTATCCGCAGAATTAGGAGGCTATTACGGCGATAATGGATCTTCATTTGTACTTGGAAAAGATATACACGGACATCAGGCAATTGTCAATGCATCTATCAACATCCTCAATGAAGCCATCAGTAAAATATCTGATGGGGTCAAAATAAACGAAATAGGAGGCTTGATAGAAAAGCGCGCCAAAGAAAAAGGATACAAGGTTATCAAAAACCTTACCGGGCATGGAATAGGACGCAAGTTGCACGAAGCCCCCGGAGAAATAGCCAATTTTAAGGATGCTTTGAATAATGGCAGGTTTAAAGAAAACATGGTAGTGGCAGTTGAAACATTTATTACCAGTCATTCCAACTATGCCGTTACCACCAAAGATGGATGGACCATGGTTGGCAATAAGGGGGGCTTTATGGCTCAACACGAGCACACCTTGGTAGTAACCAAAAATCAACCTATCATTTTAACTCAAAATAATGGCATTCCAATTCCGGCTTAACCAATTATAAATAATTTCCACTCCTGCACTTTTTATCATCGTTGCTCTTGCACATAGAATAAAATTGCAGGCTTCTCAATATATTTGTTGAAAAATAATCCATGCCACAATTGAAATCCTCACCGAGAACTTGCGACAAGGGCCATATCTTTTACAAATCGAGTAATTGCCCTGTATGTCCTGTGTGTGAGGCCGGAAAGCCAATTAATTACACCTTATGGATTGGTCTGGCAGCCCCTGCCAGGAGGGCATTGGCATCAAAAGGCATTACCAATGTCAATATACTTTCTCAATTTACGGAAGAAGAAATTTTAGCATTGCATGGTATGGGCAAATCATCCATTCCCTTGTTAAAAAAAGCACTTGTCATTGCAGGAAAGATTTTAGGAAAAAGAGCGATTCAATTAAATAAACTCACAAATAACTGTTAACACGGGTTTGGAATGAAGAGCGTTTCATTCCGATTGTTACTTTAGCACAACAAATCAACAAACCCATATCATGGCCAATAAGTTAGCTGTGTTTTTTATGCTGATCATTATTTATAGTAGTTGTTCAACACTCCCAAAAGATCCAGAGTTGGCTCATTTTGTAGGTGACATCTATTTTGATCCCAAACAGGATGACCCACAGTTTATGTTATGCGACGATCAGGAGGAGGTTTTTCAATACTTCAACTTCAGCAGGGGCATGCAAATCAAAGGAGAAAAAAAAGCCTTAGACAGATACATAAAATCTCAGTTTAAAAAAACCAAATCTTCTGACAATGGCTACGTGCGGGTGCGATTTATTGTCAATTGCAAAGGAGAGACTGGTCGTTTCAGACTTCTGGTCTCAGACTTACAATTCAAAGAGGCCTCCCTCTCTAAGGAATTAACCAGTCAATTGATGCAAATAACAAAAGGTATTAAAGGTTGGCAGATCATCTACCATGAGGGCAAGAACAGAGATTATTACCAGTACCTTACCTTCAAAATTGTAAACGGAGATATAAAAGAAATACTGCCATGAAAATTGCACTAATCTTAACAATAATAATTCCGGCTATACTTAAGAGTCAGCCCAATTGCGAGGCATTTTTGTACTATGGAGATAGTCTTCGGTACAAAGCCTGTAAGGTAGCAGAAAAAAGAGAGGGTTACTATCAATTTAGCAAAGAATACCAGGCAGCCTTAGACGAAGCCATAGCCATTGACCCCGGTTTTGCCTTCGCCTATGAAGCCAAGTCTACTGCCTATTTAAAAAGCGGCGATTTTGTAAGCTGGATCGAGCTTATGGACAAAGCGGTGGCGCTCAACCCTAAGGAGCATCTCTCCTATAGAGGCTGGTGCAGGTATCAATTTTTCAGAGATTACGAAGGTGCCATTCGAGACATTGAAAAGTTAGACAGCCTAAGCAAGTACGATATTGGACACTCGGTCAATGCGCATTACCATTTGCATGTTGCCAGGGCTCTTTGTTACAAGGCCCTGGGTCAAAAGGAGAAAGCCATTGCTATTATTGAACATCAGTTGGCCTTATCCGATTATGATCCCGGACTATTTGACTACCTTCACTTAGGTGTGTTGTATTTGGAATTAGATAATTATCAAAAGGCCGAAACTTCTCTGATAAAACAACAGGAAATCAATGATCTGGCAGAAAACAGATACTATTTGGGAATGCTATACAAAGCAACAAAACAGAAAGAGAAAGCACACCGGGAATTAGAAACAGCAAAACAAAAATATCAAAAGGAAAGTTGGTTATTTGATCCTTATACAGAGCCCATGGATAAAATATATATGGAAGATATTGATCAGGCCTTATCTTTGATTGATAAAATGGATTAATGAAGTCATCTCTGCTCTTATTAATGATTATGGGTCTAACCCCACTTTTTACCAACAATGGCATTGCACAGTCCTACAACAAAAATGTTGTTCACCTGGAAGAAGACCTTGATTATCTGTTCAAGGCACTCAAAGAAGACTATGTATATGCAAAAGACAAGGCAGTGGATTGGGCCTGCTTGCAACAGTATTACAGGAACCAGATAGATCAAATAGAAACCGAGGAAGATGAGGTGTTGATGTTTGAATTCCTTTTGGATGAGTTTTATGATAGTCACGTGATTTTAAATACCAATAGAAAAAAATCTTACCGGCTTTATGCCCCACTGTATGTTATTCAAATCAATCACCAGTTTGTAATCCAGTCTGTTTGGGATGAAAATCAGGCTGCCTTTCATTTTAACATTATTGGGGCCAGGATACTCAGCTTCAACGGAAAAACAGTTCAGCAACTGATCGATGAATTCCCTGTTTATTGTGTTGATAAAAATGTACCAGAGGTCAAAGAATGGTTGATCAATAAAGCCCTGGCAGGCAGGTACCATGAAAAACGCATTTTAGAGATCCAGCTCAGCGATGGACAGATCAAGAAAATTGACCTGGATGCCTCTATGCCACAAAAATACACTACTCTTCTGGATGTAAAAAAGCAGGAGGATATGGGCATCATCCGCATTCACAATAGTCTTGGCCAAAATGACCTGGTGGGACAATTTGACAAGGCCCTGGATCAATTGATGGAAACAGAAGGCTTGATCCTGGACCTACGCAATACAGTAGATGGAGGAAACTCATACGTTGCCAGGGGCATCATGAGCAGATTCATCTCAACCTCTCTGCCTTTTCAACAACATGAGTACATGGAACAATACGGGCAAAATCCTAGGGTCTTGAGGCAGTGGATGGAGTATGTAGTGCCAAGAGGAAAAACATATACCGCACCTGTAGTGGTTTTAGTAGGAAGGTGGACAGGCAGCATGGGGGAAGGCCTTGCGGTAGGCCTGGACGGTATGGACCGCGCCATGGTAATGGGCACTGAAATGGAGAGGCTAGCAGGTGAGATGGAATTTATGCCTTTTATAAATCGCAATTACGGGTTTAGAATATCCACTGCCAAATTATCGCACATCGATGGTACACCCAGAGAAAAGTACCTGCCTCCGCACTATGTCAGAGAATCTGATAATACAGGCCCTGGTCTGATACCCGATGCCATTAGCTTATTAAAAAAATATATTAGGGATAAAAAGGAGTAGTTTTTAATCCTTATAGTTTTTCCATTGAATGATGCGGGCCGGACAAACTAGAGTTGCTGCTTTTACATCGTCTTCTTCACCATCCTCTACATTGATGGTATAAAATCCTCTTTTTTCAAGGGCGCCAACGAGGGTACATTTGCCATCCTTACGGGAAATACGCCAGCGGTAGTCGGCAATTTCAACACAGGCATTGCAGCCAATGCATTTGGCTCGTTGTTGGGTAATTTGAATCATGACTGATCCACCAATTTATACAATTTATCTGACGGTCGTATTTTTTCAGAGAGTGAAATGGTAAAGTGATCACCTCTACTAACTGTTTCAACTGCCTGGCCTTCCTTTCTGATTTCAGTCACTGTGGCTTCTACATAGCCTGTTGTTGGCCCTGTTACTGCAACAGTATCGCCCACAATCAGGGAATGAGACTCACACTTAAATTCTGCCACACCTGCTTCATCAAAGTATTTGATGCCCTTGGCTATATAAATCTTTCGTTGTGTAGCCTTAGACCCATATGTTTCCGACCATTCTCCCAGTTTTTTACCGAGGTAATAGCCATCCCAAAAGCCTCGATTGTATACCGTGGCTAGTTCCTCCATCCAGGCTTTTACTTTTTCCGGTGAGTAGCTTCCTTCCTGAATAGACTGAATGGCTTCTTTATAACAACGGGTTACTTTATAAACATAATCGGCTGACCTGCCGCGGCCTTCAATTTTTAATACCCTCACACCAGCATCCAGGATCTGATCAAGAAAGCCAATGGTACAAAGGTCTTTGGCTGACATTATATATTCGTTATCGATTTCAAATTCTACTCCTTCATCCTTGTCCATGACTACGTAAGAGCGCCTGCAATTTTGAATACAAGCCCCCCTATTGGCAGAGGCAAAATGGCTGTGCAGGCTTAGGTAACATTTACCAGAAACGGCCATACAAAGGGCACCGTGGGCAAAAATTTCGAGTTGGATGGGCTTACCTGCCGGCCCCGTCAACTTATAACGTTCAATTCCTTTTGCAATTTCTGCTACTTGTTTGAGGCTGAGTTCCCTGGCCAGGACCACTACATCGGCATAATGAGAAAAAAACTCAACCGTCTCAAGATTTGAAACATTGGCTTGCGTAGAAACATGAAGGGGCATGCCTACTTTTTTACAATAACTCATGGCAGCATGGTCAGAGGCAATGACCGCTGTAATACCACTTTCCTTCGCCGCATCTATAATGGATTTCATCAACTGGATGTCGTGATCGTATAGAATGGTATTGAGCGTAAGATAGGATTTAACACCCGCTTCCCGAGTAATATTGGCTATTTGAGTCAAATCATCCAGGGTAAAATTATTACTGGATCTTGCCCGCATATTGAGCTGTTCAACCCCAAAATAAACCGAATTGCAGCCGGCTTTGATGGCGGCCATCATTGATTCCCATGAGCCTGCAGGGCTCATCAATTCAAAATTTTGTGTTGTTGCCGAAAGCATCATTTAAATTGATTATTTAATAATTCGGATTACGGAAAGAGTAGGTCTTAAAAATCATAACCAATGGCTTTCGCCATTGGCTATGAAAAAAAAATTAGCTCGCCGCAGCATTAGCATCTGCAGCATTTCCACGATTATGCTTAAAGAGTGCCTCTTCGAGCCTGTTCAGCTTCTATGCTTTCAAACAGAGCTTTAAAATTACCCTTGCCAAAGGACTTAGCTCCCTTGCGCTGGATGATTTCAAAAAAGAGAGTTGGCCGGTCTTCTACCGGCTTGGTAAAGATTTGCAACAAGTAACCGTCTTCGTCACGATCTACCATGATGCCCAATGACTTAAGGATGGCGAGATCTTCTGCAATCTCTCCTACTCTATTGCCTACAGTGTCATAATAAGTACCGGGAACATGCAGAAACTCCACACCCCTTCTCCTCATTTCAGAAACGGTAAAGACGATATCATTGGTAGCAACCGCAATGTGTTGACAACCAGCACCACCATAAAAATCAATATATTCTTCTATTTGACTTTTTTTCAAACCTTCAGCAGGTTCATTGATGGGAAATTTGATGCGACCATTACCATTGGTCATCACCTTACTCATCAGAGCTGTATACTGGGTTGATATGTCCTTATCATCAAAAGTAATAAGGTTGGCAAAGCCCATAGTAGTAGCATAAAATCTAGCCCATTCATTCATGGTGCCTAATTCTACATTGCCAACCATGTGGTCGATGTATCTAAGACCAGTAGAACCGGGGTTGTATTCAGACTCCCATTTTTCGAAGCCCGGTAGAAACACCCCTGTATAATCCTTTCTTTCCACAAACATGTGGATGGTGTCACCATAAGTTTTAATGGCCGCTTTGACCACCTTGCCCCATTTGTCAGACATGGTTGTGGGAGCCATCACACCTTCGGCGCCCCTTTTTGTGGTTTCTTCGTATGCACTTGTGGCATCGTCAACCCACAAGGCTATTACCTTTACACCATCACCATGTTTTTTAATGTGTTCCGCAATTTCGCTTTGTGCCTTATAAGGTGTGGTAAGCACAAGTCTGATTTTGTCCTGAACAAGGACATAGGAACAATACTCCCGGTTGCCCGTTTCCAACCCGCAATAAGCGAGCGATTGAAAACCAAAGGCTGTTTTATAAAAATGGGCCGCCTGTTTGGCGTTTCCAACATAAAGTTCGACATAATCTGTACCATTGATTGGCAGAAAATCCTGGGCCTGTTCAAATATTTTTTGAGTGCCGTATTCGTAGTCTTTAACTTCAATAAGATTTGCTGTTGACATATTAAAACATTTTAATTAAACATGATTGTTTTCCAACCATGATTTGTAATAATCATTTACTTCTATCTTAAGTGCTTCTTTGGTCACCATAACGGGCTGGAACGGATCAATCATTACTGCCAACTCATGGGTTTCCTTTTTACCTATGCTTCTTTCTATCGCTCCCGGATGAGGGCCGTGAGGAATACCTCCCGGGTGTAAGGTTATTTGTCCCTTGCTGATGTTGTTTCTGCTCATAAAATCTCCGTCAACATAATACAACAACTCATCGCTGTCGATATTGCTGTGGTGATAAGGTGCAGGAATAGCTTGTGGGTGGTAATCATACAAACGGGGTACGAAGGAGCAGACAACAAAATTTCTACTTTCAAAAGTTTGGTGAATGGGGGGTGGCATGTGGATGCGACCGGTAAGGGGTTCAAAATTGAAAATAGAAAATATATACGGATAGTGAAAGCCATCCCAGCCTGCTACATCAAAGGGGTGGTTGGCGTAGACATATGGAAACATATATCCTTTCTTCTTGATGAAGATGTCAAATTCTCCTTCTACATCATGGGTCTGCAGGTTGTCGGGTCTGCGTATATCTCTTTCACAAAAGGGAGAATGTTCCAACAGCTGACCAAATTCGTTGCGGTATCTTTTGGGAGTGAAAACCGGATCGGATGATTCCATAAAGAGCCATCGGTTGTTTTCTCCATCAAAGATGACCTGGTAAACAGTGCCCCTTGGAATAACAATGTAATCGCCATATTGAAACCTCAGTTCACCAAACATAGTTAGCAGTCGGCCCGATCCCTCATGGACAAAAATAATTTCGTCTGCGTCGGCATTCTTATAAAAATAAGGGGTTGAGGCAGATGGAGCAGCTAGTCCGATTTGAAGAGAGGAATTGACAAACAACACCTTCCTGCTTTTGATAAAATCTTTTTCCGGTGCCAATTGAAAGCCTTGAAAACTCATGGCATCCAAGCCGTTTTCAACGGCAATTTCGGGTCTCATATCAAAGGCCTTGTCTTTTTGTTTAACTCGGGTAGGAGGATATAGGTGATAGACCAACGACGACATCCCTGAAAATCCCTGGGTACCTACCAGTTCTTCCTGGTAAAGGCTACCATTGGATCTGCGGGCTACTACGTGGCGCTTTTCCGGTATAATTCCTAATGTATGATATATGGGCATATTAATTCAGTTAATGGCATTTGAAATAATCAAACGGTTCTTTGCATTCTTCGCAGCGCATCAGGGATTTGCAGGCAGTAGACCCAAACTTGGAGATCACACTGGTATTATTGGATCCACATCTGGGACAATTGATTCGTGTTAGTTCTGTGGTCCATTGATCACAGGCCTTGTGGGCAGGGGGAGCGATGCCGAAGGAGCGCAGCTTTTGTCGGGTACTTTCACTCATCCAATCGGTAGTCCAGGCGGGTGAAAGTACTGTATTGACAACTACTTTAGTAAAGCCGTGACTCTTAAGCAGGGCTTTGATATCATCTGCAATTGCCCCCATAGCAGGGCACGCTGTATAGGTAGGGGTAATAGTAACCGTGCATGTTTTTTCGTTGATCTGCACATCGCGAAGGATGCCCATTTCACGAATGGAAACAACGGGGATCTCGGGGTCAGGGATTTGATCCAGTAATTCCATTACTGCTTTGGGATTCGATGCTACAATGCTTACCATGCTGCCTGTGGGTGTGATCTTTGGAGGTATTGCATTTCACATAATAGGTGACCAAGGTATTCGGTGTGAACACCTTGTTGGCTTCCACTGTATTGATGACATTCGCCTGGCATAACATAACCTGCCCTCATAAATACCTTATTGACCTTATCGGTCCAAACCTTTTTAATTTGGTTCTGATCAGGAGCAATGCCCAGTTGAAGCAGTTGGAGGTCGCCATCTGTCATTTCAAAAAATTCCTGCGTGTAGGCCCACAGATCAGACATGGCTGAGCCAAGTTTGTCGTGGCTTTCAGCAGTGCCAAGTCCTAATCTTACACACCAATCAGCAGCATGTGAAAAATGATAACGGGCTTCTTTTACAGCTTTGTGGGCAATGGCAGCAATGGTGTCATCGGTACTTTGGGTCAGTGCTTCAAACAACAACTCCTCATAAGCGGAGATATAAAGTTGTTTAGCAATGGTGTAACCAAAATGACCTACCGGCAATTCTGCCATTAAAAAATTATAGTATTGGCGTTCGCTTCTTTTGAAAGCAAGGTCATCGGCGGATTGAGGATTGCTATAAAAGTGACCAGCGTAGTCCAAAAAAGCCTGAGCACGACCAATATTATCTAAAGCCAGATTGCTCAGGGCGATGTCTTCTTCGAGCATGGGACCCCGGCTGCACCATTCAGAAAGTCGGTGGCCTTGGATCAGGGCGTTGTCACCCAGGCGAAGTAAGAACTTTTTTAATGCTTCATTTTTTTCCATTGGGATCAAATTTGCAAGGCGCCTTCCGGCATGGTATAAAAAGTGGGATGACGGTAAATTTTATCATTGGCCGGATCAAAAAACATCTCTGCGTCTTCGGGCAATGAGGCTACGATATGGGTAGAAAGTACTACCCAGATAGCGCTGCCTTCGTTGCGTCTAGTATATAGGTCTCTGGCATACTTAAGCGCCATCTCTTTATCAGAAGCATGCACACTGCCAGCGTGCATAAATTGTCCACCTGATTTTCCCTGGATGAATACTTCCCAAAGGTCTAATTGTGTGTCCATATGGTTTTAGTTTAGGGTTGAAATACGTTGTTTATAAGCTTCAGCAGCCTCTCTTACCCACCGGCCTTCTTCATGCCAGTATTTGTGGTGTTCCATTCGTTGCTTGTTGCAAGGACCGTTACCAGCAATCACTTGTTTAAATTCCTGCCAGTTGATGGGGCCGTGGTCATAGCCTTGTTTGTCTTCATTCCATTTGAGCAAGGGATCCGGTATAGTAAGTCCGATTACATAGGCCTGCTGAACGGTTTTGTCGATAAATTTCTGACGCAGTTCATCGTTGCTCTTGCGTTTGATTTTCCATTTGAAGGCATCTCCTGAGTGCGGAGAATCACTGTCATGGGGTCCAAACATCATAAGTGATGGCCACCACCATCTGTTCATGGCGTCCTGGGCCATTTCCTTTTGTTCGGCAGTGCCCTTCATCATGGTAGCCATGATCTCATAGCCCTGGCGTTGGTGAAAACTTTCTTCTTTGCAGATGCGAAACATGGCCCTGGAATAAGGACCATAGGAAGTACGTTGCAAGGCTACCTGATTGACAATGGCCGCTCCGTCTACCAACCAGCCAATGGCACCTATGTCGGCCCATGTGAGGGTAGGATAATTAAAGATATTGGAATATTTGGCCTTTCCCTCATGCAACTGTAGAATCAGTTCTTCGCGCGAAATGCCAAGGGTTTCTGCAGCACTATACAGATAGAGACCATGACCTCCTTCATCCTGGATTTTAGCCAGGAGAATTTGTTTGGCGCGGAGGCTTGGTGCTCTTGTGACCCAGTTGCCTTCGGGTTGCATGCCGATGACTTCAGAGTGAGCATGTTGGGAAATCTGACGAATAAGGTGAAGACGATATGCCTCGGGCATGGTATCCCTGGGTTCTATTTTTTCTTCTGCCTCAATTTTTCTCTCAAACGGTGATTCCAGTTCTGCGAGCTTCATTTTGCCTGTTGTTTGATGCAAAAATAGAATGAGCGGAAATTGAAAAATGTGATGTATATCACAGTCTTGCGAAAGGGAAGTGGAGGTCGGAGTGGTGAGCGCAGGGCGCAGGGCGTTTAGCGGGGAGCGCGGAGCGGGGAGCGCAGGACGGGGAGCGGTAAGCGGTGAGCGCGGAGCGGGGAGCGCGGAGCGGGGAGCGCGGAGCGGGGAGCGGGGAGCGGGGAGCGGGGAGCGGGGAGGGAGCGGGGAGCGGGGAGCGGGGAGCGGGGAGCGGGGAGCGGGGAGCGGGGAGCGGGGAGCGCGGAGCGCGGAGCGGGGAGCGGGGAGCGGGGAGCGGGGAGCGCGGAGCGGGGAGCGGGGAGCGCGGAGGGCGGAGCGGTCAGCAGTGAGCGGACAGCGGTGAGCGGACAGCAGTGAGCGGTCAGCGGTGAGCGGACAGCGGTGAGCGGACAGCGGTAAGCAGTTACCGGGAGAAAGAAGTGAGTTGGTGGAGTTTTTGTTTGTCGACAATAGAAATGCGGCGACCTTCTAATTGGATGATGCCTTCGGCTTGGAGGTCGTAGAGAATGCGTGTTGCGGTTTCTCGAGTGGTACCAGCAAGATGGGCGAGGTCAGATCTTTTGAGAGAAGCTTTGATGGCATTTCCTTCCATACCATATCGATCGGAGAGCCATTCGATGCCGAGGGCAATTCGACTTTTTACCGGACGGTGGGTGTGATCGGTGATTTTGAGTTCCGCCTTTTTAAGTTCCCCGGCAAGGAGTTGGGCAAGGCGGAGGGCCAAGCGGGCATTGGTTTCTAATAAGGTATAAAGCGAGGATCGGGGAATAAAACAAATGCGAGAATTTTCCAAAGCAGTGGCACTACAAGAAAAAGTGTCTTCTGCTAAGATAGCGCGATAACCCATAACATCACCTTCGCCGGCTAAATGTAGGATTTGTTGAAATCCCAGTTCTTCTTCATGGGTGACTTTGATCTTACCTTTGCCCACACAATAGAGGCCTTTGGGGTAACTGCCTTCTTTAAAAATGAGTTCTCCGGCCTTGTATTCTTTCTCCTGTCTGCAAGAATCCAGCAACTGGAGGTCGGCAGCATGCAGATGGCTAAACACAGAACGCATCCTCGACCGGCAAAGCTGGCAGCCGGAAGGCAAGGGGCGATTAGATTCTGTATTTTCCACTTTATAGATTGATTACAAAATTACAATTGTGAATAGCCATCGAAAAGATTAATATCACAGTGCATCATGACAAGCGTCACAAACATTGCTAGCAAAACAAAATTTCTTTACCCCACTTTTTTAATGCCATATTTAAAATCCTATGGATAAAAACACTAAATTGACAGAATTACATTCGGAAAAAAAGAAATTTTTGATATTTAAACTCAGGGTAAGAATTAGAGCCAAATGAGCCAACAAAATAATATACCGAATTACAGCAAAATTTGAATAAAGATTTTGTGTTTTGACCGGGATATTCACACCAAAAAAGTGGATTTTTGTCGTCCGGCAAAAAATACAACAAAGTGACCATCACAGACCAGGTAAAACCCAGGTTGGAGAGGTGGAAATCAAAAGAGAAGAAAAAATGGACAAAAAAGGAGTTGTCGTACTCAGAGATAAAAAGCTAAGCAAGTCAACAGCATTTACTAAAGAAGAAAGACAGGAGATGGGCCTCAGAGGCCTGCTGCCACACTCAATTATTTCCCAGGAAGTACAGGAAATGCGTGTGATGTCGAATCTTCGTGACAAAGGTAGTAACATAGAAAAGTACATCTTCCTTTCGGCATTACAAGATAGGAATGAAAGGTTGTACTACCACATCATCATGAACAACCTGGAAGAGCTGCTGCCCATCATTTATACTCCCACTGTTGGAGAAGTATGTACCCGATTTTCACACATCTACCGCATTGACAAGGGCTTTTATATCACACCTGATGATAAAGGAGATGTGCTAGAGTTGCTGGGCAATTGGCCAGAGGAAGATATCCGCATTATTGTTGTCACAGATGGCAGCAGGATCTTGGGTTTGGGTGATTTGGGTGTAAATGGTATTGGCATATCAATAGGAAAACTATCACTTTATACAGCTGGAGCAGGCATTAATCCAGCCAAATGTATGCCCATTGTTCTAGATTTGGGAACCAACAATCAACCTTTGAGAGAAGACCTTCTTTACCTTGGCTTTCCCCACCCCCGCCTCGATGATGAAGCTTACTTTGCAATGGTAGATGAGTTTATCAAAGGGGTACAAGTAAAATTTCCCAAGGCATTAATACAATTTGAAGATTTTATCACACCCAAAGCTTATGCCCTTCTTGAAAAATACCAGCATGAAGTTTTGTGTTTCAATGATGACATTCAGGGAACAGCGGCTGTCGCTTTGTCGGGTGTTTTGTGTTCAACCCGGGTTTCTGGAATACCATTTAGGGAAAGCCGGATCTTGTTTTTAGGAGCAGGATCTGCCGCTACCGGGATCGCAGATCTGATGGTTGACGCCTTTATGGAAGAAGGTTTGAGTCGCGAAGAAGCCCAGGACAGGCTTTGGTTTGTTGATATTGATGGATTGGTAACCAAAGACCATAAAAAATTGCTGTCGCACAATGTTCCATATGCCAGGCCTTGTCAGCACAGGAGCTTTGAAGAGACTCTTCATCACTACCAGCCCCACATCCTGATTGGCGCTTCAGGAGCAGGTGGCGCTTTTACAGAAGAAGTTATCCAAATCATGTGCAGGTACAATGAACGCCCCGTCATTTTTGCTCTATCCAATCCTACCTCCAGCGCAGAATGTACAGCGGAGCAAGCCTATGAATGGAGTGATGGCAAGGCCATTTTTGTAAGTGGCAGTCCTTTTGGAAAAGTAGAATACAAAGGACAGGTCCATGTGCCGGGTCAGGGAAACAATGTATACATTTTTCCTGGGGTAGGTCTTGGAGCAATGGCATGTGAAGCCAAATTTTTACCCGACCCCATCTTCCTGATAGCCGCCAAAGTGCTCGCTGATCAGGTAACTGAAGAAGAATTATCGCATGGTACCTTATATCCCCGAATGACGCATCTACAAGAAATATCACTGGAAATTGCCACCTCAGTGGCTACCTATTTGTGGGACAATGATTTGGCAAAGGCGGAAAGACCTGAAAATATTAAGTCTTTTATTGCAGGTATGCAGTATGATCCGGAGTATTAATGTAGGGGTTAGGGGTTAGGGACTAGGGGTTAGAATAGGGATTAGGGATTAGGGACTAGGGACTAGATTAGGGATTAGGGATTAGGGACTAGGGACTAGAATAGGGATTAGGGGTTAGCACCTATCCCCTAGCACCTATCCCCTAACAAATATCTTGACATAAAAAATGTGGAAAACTTGCTTAAATTGACATTTGAAATGGACAAATTAACACTAGAAGAAAGAAGGCGGAGGCGCTTTAGTGAGAGTTTTCGCAAGCAGCAAGTATCCTACATTGAGGAGGGATCTAAGACGATTGGGCAAGTTGCACATGAGTTTGATGTAAAGGCAGACAGCGTCCGGTTATGGGTGAAGAAATATGGAAGTAATGAACTTCCCCCATCAATTCTTGTACAAACAGAGGAAGATGTAAATCGAATAAAGTCACTCGAAAAGGAAGCTGCACATTTGAAGCAACTGCTTGGCTCACAACACGTAGAGCTGGTTTATCTAAAAGAGTTACTCAAATTAGCGAAGGAAAAATTGGGAGAAGATTTTGAAAAAAATGAAATCCAGGTCCTGATGAGAAAACTCGTTAGTATTAAAAAAAGCTATCCAATGTTTTAGGGTTTAGGATAGAACCCTGTCAAGGCATTTTATGAGACAACATATCCCCTAGCACCTAACCCCTAGCACCTAAACTCACAGATGGATTAAACGGGTGCCTTGTTGTGCGGGTAGAATCACTTTGTCGATGTTGGTTTTGTTGGGGATAAACTGCCAGGGAGTGGGTTGGTTGGTCCAATCGAAGGTGTTTTTTTCGACATAGAGTTTTTTGTATTCGAGGGGGGTACAGCCCTTGTATTTTTTGAAGAGTCGGTTGAAGTTGGCGAGGTTGTTGAAGCCGGAGGCATCGCTGACCTGGGCAATGGTTTGGTCTGTATCCAGAAGGAGCTTGCATGCATGGCCAATGCGAAGGTCGATTAAAAACTGGGTGAAAGAGCGGAAGGCAAATTTTTGAAAAAAGTGAGAAAAGGCAGATTCACTCATGTTGACACAGGCAGCAACATCCTGGATGCGCAGGCCGGCATCGGTAAAGTTTTTCATAATGTAGCCATAGGCACTTTGGATTCGATTGCTTTCAGAACGAACCGAGTTGGGACTAAAGCCAAGAGAGGCCAGGTATTCGCATTCGGTAGAATTGGCCAGGAGGTTGAGTAAATTCAAAAATTCAAGCACCCCGTTGAAATGGGTTTCTTCTGCCAGGCCCATCATAATTTTTACGGCTTCATTAAAGGTGTTGCCATAAAATCGAATGCCCCTACCCGATTCCGAAAGCAGATTTCTGATCTTGTGAAACTTTTCTTTTTGAAACATCTGTCCATTGAAAAGGTCCATCGAAAACTGAAGGGTGATAACCCGGTAACTCTGGCCACTTTCCTGAATTTGTTTGTCGCCGTCCCATTTGTGAAAAAGATAGGGTCCAAGTAAGACCAGGTCGTAATCTGAATAACGTTCAGTAGAATCGCCAACGATGCGGGTACCTGAAATGCCCATGATGAGGTTGATTTCATACTCCGGATGGTTGTGAATGGGATAGTCAAAGCCATTTCTTACTGAATCTATAACTACCACAATATCCTGCGGACGCAGTGGCGTAATTTCTTTAAAAATATTCATTTGAGGCATGGCGAATACGTTTCGTCAAATGTACTATAATCAGTCATAATAATACCATAATTTTAAAACAAGGCGATTGAAGTATTTGTAAAAGTACTATCAACACGCATAATAATACCATAATAATAGAGGGTAGAAGAGATAAATTTGTTGAGAGCTAGCCACAGCCAATGAGACGGGAAACAGGACACTGTTTCGGAATTTGATAATAAAGCCAAAATTCAATCTAATGCGTTATTCGTTAAAGCAATACACATTTCATTTCACTATAATATTTGTGGTTTTTTTTACATTTCCCCTTTTCTCACAAAGCCATACTGCAACCGGGAAGGTAGTTTCAGCTGAAGATGGGAACGCCATCATCGGGGCTTCGGTCCTGGAAAAAGGAACTCAAAACGGAACAGCTACCGACTTCGATGGGGGATTTAGTTTAAAAGTTGCCTCCATATCATCGGTTCTAGTAGTTAGTTACATCGGATATGCCAGCCAGGAAGTGGTGGCTGCCGGCCCCCCCTTGACCATCACCCTAAGTCCGCAGACCAACCTCATGAATGAAGTCATCGTAGTGGGCTACAAAAAGAAATTCGCACAGAGGTAAGTTCCTCCATCACTTCGCTCAAAGCCAAAGATGTAGAAAAATTAGTTGTGACCAGTGTAGACCAGGCCTTGCAGGGTCAGTCGCCAGGGGTAATGGTTACCCAGGTTACCGGATCACCTGGTGATGACATTGCCGTACGTATAAGAGGTGTAGGCACCTTGGGCAACAATAATCCACTCTATGTGATAGATGGGATTCCTACCACAGGAGGACTCAATATGTTTTCCATCAGCGACATAGCTACGATCGAAATATTAAAAGATGCAGCTGCTGCTTCTGTTTATGGGGCAAGGGCTGCCAACGGTGTGGTGTTGATTACCACCAAAAGAGGAAAATCCGGAAAACCTGTGTTTCAGTTTGAAAGTTATCTTGGCATCCAGCAGCCTGTCAACCTGCCAAAGTTACTGAAGGCAAAAGACTTTCTTACCATTCGCAATGAGGCCATCGTCAATGCCAATGCATTAAGAAATGTGGCCAATCAGCTCCCTACCTATGACACCGCTATTCTTGACACCTTACCAGATAACAATTGGTTGGACATCATGTTCAATCCTGCCGCCATGCAGCGCGTTTCACTTTCGGCCAGGGGAGGTAGTGAAAATGGCACCTATTACCTCTCCGGAGAATACCTCAATCAGGATGGTATATTTAGGGGACAGGGATTCAAAAAATACCAATTCCGCATGAATGCAGAAAGTGGTAAGTCGTGGTTTAGGGTTGGAACCAATTTGGTCTTCTCACATACCGATCGAAACATCATCAATGGTTCAGGCGATGGCTACGGGGCTGGAAACGAGTTGAGCGGGGTAAGGTATACCCTTATTGCTTCCCCTTTGTTTAAAAGGTTTCATGCTGATGGCAGTCCTGTTAAGACCAGTATTGAGTTGGGAGACCCCACTTTGTATGGAGATGGCAATGCCAATCCGGAGGTGCTGGTCGACCATACAGACTGGAATCTCAAGAGGTATAGGGTTTTTGGAAATGCCTTTGCAGAATTCAGGTTGGCTGAAGGACTCAATCTAAGATCTACACTTGGCGGCGATCTTTTGTTTGACAAAGAAAAATTGTGGAAGGAAAGACTATCCGCTGCTATTTACAGTCCAACCTCACTAAATGAAGGCAGGGTTTTCAACCAGACTCTTGTATGGAACAACACCCTTGATTTCCAAAAGACTTTTGGTGCACACAAATTATCTGTATTGGCCGGCATGGAAGCCATTGATAATCACACTGACTATCTTGGCGCATCTGCCAACAACTTCAGATTGACAGATCCCTTGTTCCGTTATTTGAGCAGCAGCATTACAGAAGACATTAAAAATGTGGGGATATCCGGCATTGCCACTGAGTGGGCCCTGTTGAGTTATTTTTCACAAGTGGGCTATGCCTATAAAAATCGTTACATTCTAAGTGCCTCTTTTAGAAGGGATGGGTCCAGCCGGTTTGGGAAAACAACCGATGGGCCAACTTTCCATCGGTATCAGCAGCCTGGAATGTTTCAAACGAAGCCTTCTTTCCGGCAAACTCATTTATCTCCACCCTTAAAATTCGGGCTAGCTGGGGTCAGCTGGGCAATCAGGAAATAGGTATCTACCCGTACAGCTCATTGGTAAGTACAGGAAATTATGTTTACACTTTTGGAGACCAGGTAGCCACCGGGGCCAGCATCCTGGAAACGGGAAATCAAAACATCAGATGGGAAACCAGCACCCAAAGCAATCTTGGTCTCGACATGAGTTTATGGAATGATAAGTTGACCCTGACAACCGATTTGTTCATCAAACGAACCGATGACATCCTGGTCAGGGTTCCCATTCCACAAGCTGGTGGGGGTAGCAGACCGCCCTTTGTCAATGCAGCGTCTGTCGAAAACAAAGGCATTGAACTGGGCTTAAATTATCGTCAGCGCTTGGGCAAGTCTACCCTTAATATTGGAGCCAATATATCTTCGATTAGTAATAAGGTGGTGAGCATCGCTGATAGTGAGCCTATTTCCGGAGGCTTTGGTTTGTCAGACGGGCCGATTACCCGAACGGAAGCCGGATATCCGGTGGGTTCTTTTTACATCTGGGAAATGGAAGGCATTTTTCAAAGTCAGGAAGAAATTGATGCCAGTCCATTTCAAACCACCTTTACCCGTCCAGGAGATGTAAAGTTTAAAGATTTGAATGGGGACAATAAAATTGATGACAAAGACCGTGCCCATGCCGGAAGTCCCTTTCCCGATTTTTCTTATGGTTTGACGATGGGTCTTACACTTGGCAATTTGGATATCTCGACCTTGATCCAAGGGGTATATGGCAATGACATTTATTTTCTTTATGGAAATTTCGCCTATGAGACCCAGTTGAGAGGCTTTAACTCATATGGAAGCCATTCTTGACAGATGGACGCCGGAAAACACCGATACCAATATCCCAAGGGTAAGTATTGACGACAGAAATGGAAACCGTAGAATATCGACCCGTTTTCTGGAAGATGGATCCTACCTCAGGGTAAAAAATATCACCATTGGCTACGATTTCAAAGACCTTTTGGGTATGAAGGCGGTATCCAGTTTCAGGGCTTATTTTTCAGTTCAAAATGCGTTTACCTTTACCAAGTACCCGGGTCTGGATCCCGAAATTCAGGCCAATGCCAATGATACCAGGGGATTGGGAATATCATCAGATCTGAGCGTAGGTATAGATTGGGGTACCGTGCCTGCTGCGCGTGTAATGACCCTGGGTTTCAATTGCGAATTTTAAAAGAAAGAAAAAATGACAAAGGCAATATACCTAATTATTATATCTGGAATCTTATTTTCTTGTCAGGGCATTCTTGACAAAGAACCCATTGCCACCTTAGATGCAGGTTCGTTTTTCAAAACCGAAGCAGATGCCATACAGGCAATCAACGCTGCTTATGGACCCCTGATGTTCAACAATGAAAACAATAATTTTTACTGGGCATTTTCCACTATTACTTCAGATGAAGCCATCACCGGTGGAGATGGTTCAAGGCCAGGGCTGGTAGAAATGGATGCTTTTACCTATACACCGAGAACAGAAGAATTTAACACCTTCTGGAAGGTCAATTATGAGGGCATAACTCAATGCAATGTAGTGTTGGCCAATTTGGATAAGGCAGAGATGACTGAAGCCAAAAGAAATGAGATCAAAGGAGAAGCCCTGTTTCTGAGGTCTTATTATTATTTTTTACTGAGCCAGGTATTTGGAGATGTGCCCTTATTTACAAGTCTGGTTGCACCAGAAGATTTGAAAGTGGCCAAGACAGCGACTAGTGTTGTATTGGCCCAGATTTACAGCGATTGTGATGAAGCTGCCGTCTACCTCCCATCCAGCAGACCAATGGCTCAACTAGGCAGAGCAACAAAAGGAGCGGCCCTAGCCCTGGCTGCCAAAACAGCCTTGTATCAAAAAGAATACAACAGGGTAATTGAAAAAACAGGGCAGCTTAAGGCATTGAATGTATACAGCCTGATGGCTGACTATCGAGATAATTTTAAAAAGTCTACCCAGAACAACGTTGAATCTGTTTGGGAGATACAGCATACCAATTTACAATTGGGCTTGGGTAATTTTTTGAACCAGTGGTGGATGTCAAAAAAACTGGCCGGCTATGGTTTTGCTGAAGCCAGAGAAGAATTGGTTAAAGCTTATGAGATAGATGACCCTAGAAGGAAATATACCATTGCCATGAACAATGAAGATTACTTTGGAGTGGTGTATAAAAATTCTTTTTCCTCAACCCGTTACAGTCCTATTAAATACCTTCAAAACCCGGCAGAGGTGACACAGCCTGCTGATGGAGACATCAACTATACAGCCATCAGATATGCAGAGGTATTGTTGTGGGAGGCAGAAGCCCTTAACGAATTGGGTCGGGTAGCTGAGGCTGCCATACCTTTGGAAGAAGTGAGGAGCAGGGCCAGAAATCAGGCAGGAAATCCAACAACCGCTTTGCCCAAAATAAGCACTACTGACATTGCTGAGATGCGTGCTGCCATTCGTCACGAGCGGCAGGTTGAACTGGCATTTGAGCTCCACCGTTTTTTTGATTTGGTAAGATGGGGAATTGCGGGAGATCTTTTACCCGGTTTTGTAAAAGATAAGCACGAACGCTTTCCATTGCCCCAAACTGAGATTGATCTCAATGCTAATTTACTGCAGAACCCGGGATATTGAGTTGGCGTATAAAAAGATCATGAAAGTACCATCATCCTGCTTCATAGCATAGTTGATAAAGGAAAGTCTGTCTCATTTTTGTTTAACAGGATTTATCTGTGTGTCAATGATATTTAGAACCATCACTCTTTTGTTTTTCCTGATTTTGTTGCAAACCCCTGGTTTATCACAGGTCGGGCAAATTGCCATTGGCAGGCTTTCGACCGTTGCCGGGGCACCCTCACCTTATGTGATGAGAGATTGGAAAACAGTGGCAACGAAGTATGACAGCCTGGTATATAATAATTCACTTAGCGGACAATATATGCCCTTTATTTACCTCCAGACTGGGGGTATCAACTATCCCAATCAGGAAAAATTCGGACTCCATACCTTTGTTGGAACCAAATCTCCCTTTGAAATGAAGCTATCAATGTCCTCCCCTCCCTTGTAGGAGCAAGTCTGGCTGGTATTGACAAAAGCAATCAATTTGGAAAAAACTGGGTCAAGATGTCGTATGACTTCTTTAACAAGGCCAACGGTGAAAATATCTACCTCAACAATGCAGGTGGAAACAGTGGTAACGATTGGTGGTATGATGTAATGCCCAATGTATACTTCTATCAGTTGTACGACCTATACGATGGGTTAGATGGCACAGGCAAAGAACAATTCAACAGCATAGCCCAGCAATTTTCAAAGGCGATCAGAGCTATGGGAGGAAGTGATAAGCCCTGGACCCAGCCCAACATGAATTACAGAGCATGGAAGTTTAAGACCATGGAGCCTCTACAAAGCGGAGTTACAGAACCTGAAGCGGCAGGAACCATGGCCTGGGTTTTATACAATGCATGGTTGGAAAGTGGCAATGAAGAATTTCTTAAAGCCAGTGAATGGTCTATGGAATTTTTAAATACCAGGCTAAATAACCCCTCCTATGAATTACAGTTACCCTACGGTGTGTATACAGCGGCCCGGATGAATGCAGAACTAAACACCGACTACGATATTGAAAAAATGGTGAACTGGTGTTTTGACAAAGGGCCTTTGCGGGGTTGGGGTTGCATTAAAGGAAAATGGGGCGGTTTGGATGTTACAGGGCTCATTGGAGAAGCAAATGACGGAGGCAATGATTATGCCTTTCAAATGAATGGACTCCACCAGGCAGCTGCTTTGGTGCCAATGACGAGATACAATAAAAGATTTGCCAAAGATATAGCCAAGTGGGTATTGCATCTGGCCAATGCCAACCGATTGTTTTACCACGGCTTTCTTCCCTCAGATCAACAGGATGCCAGCACTTGGTCAGCTCAATACGACAACAACCGCGTACTAGGTTATGAAGCCTTAAGACAAGTATGGCAAACAAAGTCTCCCTTCTCTACCGGAGATGCACTAAAAAGTGGATGGTCGGCTACCAATCTGGCACTTTACGGAACCTCTTCTATTGGCTATTTAGGCAGTATCATTGAAAAGACCAATGTAGAAAAAATTTTGAAACTGGATTTACTCAAAACCAGTTTTTTCCATGACGCAGCTTACCCTACTTATTTGTTGTACAACCCCAATGCTACAGCAGCTGTGGTGGAGCTGCAGTTAGGTTCACAAGAAACAGATATCTATGAAGCGTTGTCTGAAAAATTTATTGCAAAGAGTAAGTCAGGAATAACCAGTATCAATATTCCACCCAACGAGGCAGTAATGTTGGTCTATTGTCCTGCCGGAGGAAGCATCAGTTTCATCGAAAACAGGATGATGGTAAACGGTATTATTATCGACTACGGTCAAAGCCAGATGACCTATTCCATAAAACCCAGAATACAAGCACTGGTAGCCGACAGCAATGTTGTTGAACAGAAAAAAACAGTAAACCTCTATTGTAAAGCCATAGATAGAGACTCTCCCCTACTAAGCTATCGGTGGTCGGTAAACACTGGAAAAATCAATGGAAGTGGAACTACTGTAAATTTCGAAGCGGCAGAGGAAACAGGAGAAGTGGAGGTCAGATGTATCACAGATGATGAGACCGGATTAAGCGATACCGCCACCTATCTGATACAAGTAGTAGAAAAAATAAATACCGCCCCAAAAGTTCCGGGCATCCAAAAAGACAGGTCGTATGTTGAACCCGGAGCCCAGGTGAGGTTTTGGTGTGAAGCCGAAGACGAAGAAGGAGATCCTCTACAATATGAATGGAAAGCTGAAGGCA
>JADKFC010000020.1 GCA_016717655.1 Saprospiraceae bacterium | reverse complement strand
AATCCAGTTATTTAACGAATTTGAATTGCCATCCTTGTTGATGGTTATTTTGGGAGTTGTAGTTTTGGTTAATTTAACAAAATGGTTTCTGCCAGGTTGTTTAAAATTAGAAATTACAATTTTATGTATATAGCCCTGGCCTTCCTATTAACATCATGTACTTCAGGGCTGTACTCTAGATGCGCGTCAAACCCTATGCAAGGGAATTGGAATGAAGAGTGTGATAATGATCCTTACTTTCCTTTTACTTCAGATTATAGTGTCCGTTTTCTTGCCAGTGAAGTATCCGTTTTTCCAGTACCAGTGGGAAGTGTAAATATCGTTTGTATTGTAACAAGGTGGCAAAGGTTGCCTCACCCAAGTATTCCTGATTCATGTTACTTGCAACCAACATAATGACCACTTTAGTTGGCACAACGGATGAAAATGGTAGATGGACGGTACCTATTTCAATTGAATTTAATTCTGACGGCGATTATTTCGTTCTTGAAGGTTCTTTTGAAAAATCAGGTTACAGCCGTGAGTTGTTTTCAGCGATGAAAGATGGTTTTATCTTAACAATGTATATTATTCATGCAATAACCCGGCCCTCGGGGGTATCCCTAAGGATTTGGACGTTCGAGTAAACCTTGCTCAATATAACGCTTCACCGTGAGCATGCAGTTTGTCAAACGCCTTTGCTTGGTTTTTTATACTTTTTTCGGTGTTACATACTTTTTTATTCAATATGAGATAGATATGAAAAGATTTTATAGTTTATTTATTTTTACAGTATTAGCCACAATAAGTCTGTTTGGGCAGCAGTTTAATTTTGAAGGTAACGATCCATTTGGACTTCAATATTCAATGCAGGATTCTTCACGTGCTGCGCTAAAATCACTTTTTAATGACATGGATGGCGATGGAGATTATGATGTCATTCATGTGGGTATAGATAGCGTGGTGAATAATGGCAAACAGCACTATAGCAACGTAAAGTATTTTATAGATTATCAGGAGAACACAGGCACAAAGGATGCGCCCGAATTTGCTTCCCGGCTACCCTTTATGCCCGACTTTCCATTTCCAACGGGGTACTTTTCGCCGGCAGCCGGAGATCTGAATCAGGATGGGTTGGTGGATTTTTTGGGTTTGTTGCGATGCTGACTCGTCGTTGAATTTAAAATCACTGCTTTATTATAGAAATGATCCATCGGGTAGTGCCCCTTTTAGCATCATAGATTCCGATAGCCTGAGGTTGAATAGTTTTGTCAGGGCTAGTATTTTTTTACCGGATTTGACTGATTTAGACATGGATGGGGATCTGGATTTACTGATGTGCGGTTATCAAACCGAATTATCTGCTGTTACCAGGAGAAGAGATAAGTATTACAGTTACATGTATGCCAAAAACATTGGAAGTCCGTCAAATCCTGTTTTCAAAGGATGGTATCCCGACCCTTATGGGTTGAACACATCCAATTTGCCTACCTATGCCACTTCCGGGGATATTGACAATGACCTTGATATGGATATTCTTACCCTGACCCAGTTGGATACTTTTGAGATATTTTCATTTCTCGAGAATGTGCCTCAGCCCAATGGAAAGCCATTTTACCCAAATGCCCTGAATGACCCTTTTGGCTTACCAAGGGCCAATAGATTGGAAGGTATTTATGGACACTCCCTGGTGGACATCGACGCAGATGGTGACCTGGATCTTTTTGCGCCTCAACGCATGTTGAGTACTGGCACCGCTATTGGATTTTATAAAAACAATTTATGTGAACCTTCTATCCTGGAAATGAATGCCAGCATTTGTGCCGGAGATTCTGTGCTGTTGGCAGGCCAGGTATTTAAGACCACAGGAGAATATTTCATAAGCATTGAAAAAGCCAACCGCTGTGATAGTACCATACATTTCTCTTTGACCGTATTGCCTTCATCACAACTTCATCTGGAAAAGACCATATGTTTTGCAGAGGCGATCACCGTAGGAGGAAACTCCTTTTCTGAAAGTGGCCAGTTCAGTATATTGTTGACCAATCAGGCAGGATGCGATAGTACTGTATTCCTTGATCTTATGGTACTTCCTGAATTAGAACAAGACCTTAAGCAAGCGATATGCGACGGAGATGAGTTGGTGATCGGCAGCCAAATTTTTACAGAAAGTGGACAGTATAATGTGATGTTGACCAGTGCAAATGGTTGTGACAGTTTGGTTAATTTAGACCTTACTGTGAATCCAACTTATCAGTCAAATGTTGAACAAGCCATTTGTGAAGGCAATTCATTCACTATCGGCAATCAGTCATTCAGCCAGCAAGGTCAATATGAGGTTAAACTTGCCACTGTCAACGGCTGTGACAGCGTCATCATGCTGAAACTGAGTTTTATCCCATTAAATATTGGAGTGACACATCTTCAGAATTCGCTCAAGGCGGACATGGAAGGATTGCAATACCAATGGATAGATTGTGGCACCGGAACCAACATTGCAGGGGCGACCGCACAGTCTTTCACTCCAACGGCCAATGGCAGTTATGCAGTAATCCTTACAGACAACAATGCCTGCGCAGATACCTCGATGTGTGTCGAATTCGTTCTTTCTTCCACCACCGGTATGAATATTTCAAACCGGATCAGCATTTATCCCAATCCAACCAACGAGTACATTAACATTTACAATAACTCCGGCCAGCAATTGACTTCAATCAAGATATTAAAACAGTCAGAGCCAGCACATAAAAACAATAACAAACCCATCTTCAGAAAAGATCAGCATGTCGGATTTGGAAGAGGGAAATTATATCCTGGAATTATTGATCGGCGGACAAAAAGTGATCAAAAAATTGACAGTCATCAGGGAGTAAAAATCTAAATTTTCATTTTGAAAGCTTTGGTGTATTCAAACACCATGCTGTACCTTTTATATATATTTTATAGCAGATGGATTCGGTGGGTAGCATCCTTATTCAGAAGCATTGAAGCAATTTCCATGTAAAAGAGAATCAATAAGGTATTAAATATCATAACCTCAGAATTCCTAATTCCTAAATCAAAAATCGAAATATCAATTCACCCTATACCAATACTGCGTCTTGCCAAACATGGATACACCCATGTAGCCCCTAACCTTTAATTTATTGGGTTCAACCAGGGAGATAAAGCAGTCGTATTCTTTACCGTTTTTAGGATTGAGGATCTTGCCGTCCTCGTATTCTTTATCAGAAACTTTTTTGAGGTCCCAGAGGATTTCAATTCCTTCCATCGGTGGCCTGTGTTTTTCGCCCAATAGTCGCTTTTTGTATGTGTTTGACATCACCAATGCCTATCAAATTGATTTATGGGCATCTGACCTAAAGGAGGCTTATGTAAAAATAGGCAGCTATCATCCCGGTTCGGAGGGCAGCCCTTATAAAGACCTGATGTTTGGCATGCTAGGCCCCAATTGTAAAATCTACATTGCTTCAAAATTGGGCTCCAGTCATTTCAGTACCATAGAGTCCCCTGATGAAAAAGGAGCTGCCTGTAATTTTCAAGCCCTGGGTCTCAAGCTGATCTACAGCTCTGGTGGCGGCGGGGTGCCCAACCTGCCCCACTACCGGGTAGACGAGCCCTATCCCTGTGACCGCACCCTTGCCAATGTATGGCAGCTCCCTGAAATAGTGGATTTGTCAATAGCACCCAATCCGGTATCTGATCAAATTACCATCACACCTCCGGCCAAAGGCCTCTTATCCATCTACGACCTATCAGGAAAATCTGTCTATCAACAAATGCAAGAAGGTAATAGCGAGATGGTTATCGATGTCAGCCCCTTTCCCCCTGGCCACTACATAGTTATTTTTGAAGAAAAGCACAAAGTGCACAGAGGAGAGTTTGTTAAGATATAGCCCTTTGGATGTGGCGTTAGATGTGCAATTTGAATCTTCTAATTAGTTATTCTACATTATTGAGGCGAGGCCCCATAAAACGGTCACCATTAAAATGAATCATATGGTCAGGCACATCCATTAGCCAAACTTCTGTTTCCCATGCAATATTATTGGAGTGTTTTTTAAATTCAGACATATCTGGGAATGCAGTAACGTATACCTTTCCAACTTTGCAGTCTTTTAAAAAATCCTCAAGTTCCAAGAGTCTTTTTGGTGAAACTGGACCATGTGAGGTGACTGCCTCTATTAGAAAAAGCCAATTTCTTTTGGAATCAAATATAACAACATCAGGCAATTTACTGTGTTGATTAATAGGAACGCCTAGTTCTCCGAGGCTTTTGTCGTCAACAAACAGGTTTTTTTTTGCAGTGTCCCCTAAATATAACAAAGTGCCACCATTGGCAAATCTGGGGGCGAATTGTTCAACAATGGCAGCCTGTACTTCGTTGTGTTTTCCCGGAGAAAGTTTCAATTTTTTGCCATTATTCAGTTCTACAGGAATTTGGTTTAATGCTCTTTCCTTCATATAGACATCAGAAAGTTTACCTACGGAATCATTAAAACTCTTAATAGCTTTTTTCCAATTTTTAGTTTTATAAGATCTAACCACTTCTAAAACTTCTTTGGTCGCAGCGTAATGTGCCCTGGGACTATTTACAGGAAGTTCGGGCATTTCTGGATTATAGTCTACAATTCTGGCTTGCACAAATTGGTGGAGAACATGTCTTCTAAATGTTTCACGCGTATTAGGGGCATATAATTTTCCATAATTTTCTTGAACAAAATTCATTATGCCTTTGAAATACCTAAACTTTGTCTGGTCGCTTTTGACCATTTATCATTCTCTTTTATGTTGCATATTGCCAAGAACGTCAAAGCTGCCATCTCATTGTACTGTGCAGTGGGCAGACCCAATGATTTAAGTATATCTTGTGCTTCTTCTAGTTTACTCATATTATAACATTATTGCTTCCGATTCAAAAAGTGTATTTATTGTATTATTGACGTTCTCCATAGAATAATCATTGGTTTGATGATATTCCTTCCTATATTCTTAATAGCTGTAAGGGGAGGAAACCGCATTTCCCTCAATTCAGTAGCACTAACATTAACATTACCATTGAAGATTTGGAAATAGGTATCAAACAACTCACTATTAAGCAATGCACAAAGACCTACTGCTTCAGTCCGGTCAAGGTGACCATTCTTGCGATAAATATAATTTAACTTGTTTTCTACCCCTAAATAATCTGATTTTGCGTTATTGCAAAAATAGGGAGCAGCAATTAATCTGCTTTTGTCGTCTTTTGTACTGAACCTTCTTAAAAAAATGTAGTTTTTATTTGCAATTAATAAGGATCTGGATTGGCTATCCAACTTAATATATTGGCCTTTTTCTTTAAATTGAACAGGCCATTCCAGTTTCATTTTTTTGACATTGTGAAGCCAATAAAGTGGAACTAGAGATACTGTTCCATTTTCATAATTATTTTGAATGAATTCAAGGGCTCGAAATGACACAACCGGCCCGGTTGAAATATTGATATTAAAATCTTCTAATTTATTTTTCCATTTTGCCACCAATTCCAGAATGAATTCTTCTTTGTCGTTGACAGGAAGATGTAATATTTTTTCTTTTGATTTTGGATCGATTAGATCTTTTGATGTAAAACATTTAGTCATGGGTTGGAAAATATCTTTAATTCCTGTGCTTGAAGAAACTAAAACCATTTTTTGGGGATCTATTTGTTCTTTGTTTGCTTTGATTACAGCAATTTCATTGCAGCACATTATCCCTATCAAAAGTTTCTTTCCGTGAATTAAACAGATGAATTTTTTCAATTGGACAGTATTGAAGAATTGCTCCTAAATGCTCTAAAATAATTTCCCGAGGCAAAACTTCTTGGGGTTATAAATGAGCTCTCCATCTTCATTAAGTAATTTAGCTGCAATTCCCATAAAAATGGAGTATATATTTGATTGACCTGATACCAATTCTTTGCGGCTATTGCCCTTTTGTCATCACTGGCAAGTTTGAAATAGGGAGGATTTGAAATTATTATGTCAAATGTATTTAGAGTTATATTGGGTTCTTCAAATAACGTAATAATTCTACTTTTATTTAATACAAATGCATTTTGTAGAACAAAATCTATGCATTGCAGATTGTAAGTAAAAAGAATTTTCTTATTGAGCAGCCACGATTGAAGGTACTTAAGTACGTTACTTGTGATTGAAATTAAATTGGGATCAGTTTCATAAACCGTTAATTCAATTTTTTTTAAATCTTGAACTGATTCTATAAGATGCTCGATGAGCGCACATGTGAGAATACAGGTACCACACCCTGGATCCAAAATTTTAATTTCTGGTTTTTTAGTGTCACTAAACGATGCCATTAAGCGGGCTATCTGAGTGGGTGTGAAAAATTGACCGTTTTTTTTCTTGTGGTTTGAGTTAACTTGGTTTGAGTATTCAACTCCCACTTTATCTGCATAAACGCTGGGCATTTCATCAATTAGGGGCTCTAATTGTTTTATTTTATTCATTGCGTTGGTTTTTAATATAAGCTACTTTTTCTTCAGCTACCTTAAGAATATCAATATCTGCATCTTCATCGATAATTTTATAAGCGATTTGATCGCTTAAGATGGTAAGGTGCAATTCCTTTTCATCAATCTTGAAGAAATTGGCAATATTTGTAATTAAGTTTTTTGATGGCTGCCTCTGATTACGCTCAATTTTTGCCAGTAACGATGGATCGATTTCAACAATTGCAGCAACCTCCCTCAAGGTCAATTCCGAGGTTTCTCTGAGATTTCTTAGCACCTCGCCAAATGATGTAAGTTTCAATTTTGACTCCATTCAGGACAATATTTGTCCAAAGATAATGATATTTTCAATTTTGGACAATATTTGTCCAATTTTTTATTTGCTCTTGCAATTTGAGTTTCATCGGTAATTGTTACAACAAATATATAAAGTAAGAGCATTATTTGTTATTTATCATAATTGGCTAAGTTTAGTTTTACTTCATTTTACAGTATAATATATTTGTGTTTAACAAATATGCAAATTAAATATGTTTTATTAATGTAATTATATTTAAAATAATATTTTAGCTTTGTTTAAAATATTATAGCCATGAAAAAAAATATTTATTACAAGTTCCCTGAATGAGAAGAAAATTATGTTTAACTGGATTAAATTTTCATTTCGTTTATTTTTACCTTTTCTATTTTCTATTATTTTTATAGATAAAATTAATGCTCAACTTGAATGTGCAAACGAGTTACCTGTCAACTATATTCCAGTGGGTGATTGTAACTACCCTACCCCAAATATCAATTATACTATTCCCGTGTACTTCCATGAAGTTTATTCATCAGTTACAGCAAATCCTTCTTTATCTCCGGAATATTTACAATCTATTTTAAATCAGATAAATGAGGAGTTTACCCTTTATGGATTAAATATTCAATTTGTAATGGCTAAATTCGATGAAAAAGGTAGTTGTTTTACAGGATTAAAATTTCATGATTATACTGAAGGGGCAGGCACAATTTATCAAGATTTAGCAGGGTCTCATATTGCAGATGATGAAATCTATCCAAATCAAGCTGATCGAGATTTTATTTTTAGTCATTATTTAAATTGATGGCTTTCAGATGTCCTATATGCCTGATCCCCGCAAGCGCATAGTCTCGCTAAAGGGTTTGGTGTCTTTCCTGAAGAAATCGAACCGTTTCCAAGTGGACTAAATGGAAATAATGTTTTTTTCAATAGAGAGCAATTTGATGCTGGTTTATTTTGCCATGAAATTGGGCATAATTTTGGTCTTTTTCATATTTTTGAGGGTGGTGGATGTAATGCACCAAATGATTGTGATCATGGAGATAGAATATTATCTATACCTTCTTGTCAATTGCTATACATTAATAATGAAATTGACTGCAAAGATTACAAAGTATGTAACTCTAATATAGATTATCCAGCTGAAAATTTTATGTCGTATACTGATCCTTGCAGATCTGAGTTTGTTGAAGAACAGTATAAACGAATGGCTAGATATATCGATTATTTTCAGCCATTATCGTCTTCAACAAATTTAGGAATAGTACTGGCTGGAAATTCAAGTTCTGTTTTATCTAACCCATTTACTATTAATCAAAATCATACTAGTCAGAGGTTTGAAACGACAACAAATTCGACTTTATTTATTGATGGTAATGTTGAATTAAATGATTGCGACTTGTTTTTAGGACCATCATCAAAAATTATTGTAAAAACGGGCAGTACCCTTACACTTAGTGCGACATTGCTGTCTTCAACCAATTGCTCTGCTCTACTTTGGCAAGGAATTGAAGTAGAAGAAGGCGCCTCGTTAATAATTAAAAGAGAATACCGTTCTCGAAAATGCATACATTGGAGTTTTTGCTAAAGCAACTAGCACTTTGCAATTTGAAAACACTATTATTAGAGATTGCTACGTAGGTGTAAAACTGAATGAAAAAGCCACCCCTCCAAATTTACCAATACCTTTAGATATTGACATACTTAAGTTTAGTAATGTTCAGATATTAGGATCTTCTAATTTGTTATTTCATTTGGAACACTCAACTTCTGAAGGAAGCTATGCAGGAATTCAAATAGATGATGTTTCTTTAGCCCCATTTGTTTCGGGGAATGCAACTATCAATACAATCCAAGGATTTAAATATGGCATTTTATCCAAGGGCTCGACTTTATTAGCCGAAAATATGGAGTTACAAAAAAATGCGTGGGGTGTTAAGACTTCTTCTTATACTAAAAAATATTTTCCCGTTATATTGAAAAATATTGATATCTTTGATTGTACTGTAGGAGTGGATGTGGATCAAGCAAGTACCTATATTAATGATTTAAATTTTTGGACCAATGACATAGGTCTAAAATTAAATCGTTGTTACGGCGGGGAGGTGATCAATTGTAATCAAACTTTGACCCGTATTCCTAATGTAGGTTTTAAAATATTAAATAGTTCTCACATTCAATTTGACAATAATTATATTATTGGAGAACAGGATAATTTATTTTCAAATTGTCATAATTTAAAAATGAATAATTGTACTATTGATCATTTTACATTTAATGCAGTAAGGAAATCAAGTTTTAGTGAAAATACTTTTGAAGTATTAAACAATGAAGCACATGGTATAATAGCAGGAGGAAATGATAATGTTTTTGAATGCAATTATTATTTTAGCCTTGTAGGTGATGCCCTGGTAAATGACAATTCTCCTGATAATACTTTCAGATGCAATGAGTTTGAAGGATTTGCTGCAGGTATGGTGTTCGAGGGTAATTCAGTGGGTACAGATTTTGAAGCTAATTCTTTTAATTCTTCTAATATTGGTTTATATTTAAAAGGTTGGGATAGTCAAATTGGTTTACAAGTTGACAAGGGAAATATTTTTCCAGGCTTTTTTGATGAAATTGGCGCAAAGAATGAAAATTCTGAATACTTTTTTAGTTTAATTATAAATAATAATAATTTATTTTTTAACCCAAGTCATTCTCCTAATGATTGGTTTTGCAAAATAGCCAAGAATCAGCAGCATTTTGTGGAAATTCCTGTATTAATGGGGCAGGAGATGATTTCGTTTCATGGGAAGGAGAACAGTACTCAAAATGCTTGGATTCCCTGTTTTATGGCTCAAAATTTAGTAGTCTTTCCACCAAAGCAAAATGGAATTTACTTTTTATTATGTACCGTAAAAACTATTTAAGAGATACCACACTGCTAAATAATAGAGAGTGTCTTAAATCTATACTAAGATATTTTAAAAATTCCAATTTACACAGAGCTGTCTTTGCCTATGATGTTTTGGTAAGTCCTCAGCCTTTATCAGACCTTAACTTAGGATTGCTATTACAGATTTATCTGATGGATATGTAAATGATGAAGTTAATACATTTGATATTGATGATTTTAAAGAAATTACCGACACATATTTGTCTGATAATCTGCATAACTTGGATTTATATTACCAAATTATGGATTCGATTGGCATTAATTTTGCTCCGTTTTTAAATGAAGAAGACCCTGTATCAAAAGTTGGGGTAGTATTCCCAATATTAAATAAATACCTAAATGGAGAATCCATTTCATCTTTTGAAGTTTCTGAACTATTATCCATAGCAGAATCTTGTGCCAGGGATGTAGGGCCTTCTAAATATTATGCAATGTCAACATTGCAATCACTTGACTTAGAATTTCAAAATACTGATTGTTACGTTGATAATAATTATCGGATCTCTATAGAGCAAAATCATTTGATTGAAAAAGCAATAAATTTTCAATTATTGGATATTGGTGGTAGAGCCATTATTAATGCAACTGAAGAAATTGACATCTCAACACTACAAATCCCCTTTGGCGTATACATTTTATCCACAAGGTTTGAAGATGGAACGATCAAGGGCGAGGTTAAGATAAAATTATGAAGTATGGGATTGCTATATTATTTGTTTTCTATACCTTTTTTAGTGTAAGAGGGCAAAGCAAGTATGACTACACTTGGATTGTAGGAGAAGATTTGAGCTTATCAATTCCTGGAACTGAGGCAACTTTAATTGACTTTGGAGAATCGCCACCGATATTAAATTTTATTGGTAACTCATCACCCCAATCTTTGATTGCACTAGGTGAAATCTGTGATCGGAATACCGGGAAGCTCATGTTTTACTCCAATGGCTGTGTGGTTTTTGATAGCACCCACCAGATCATGGCCAATGGAGATAGCATCAATTTTGGAGCAGTTTGGAAATCTTATTGCGAAGGTTTTAAGTATCTACTTTATCCAGTAGAATTCAGTGTTTTGGCGTTACCAGATTTGTATAATGATAATCAATACTATTTATTACATCAAATGGCAAACTGGGATTTAGAAAAAATAATCCACAAACCCCTTTTGTACTCTACCATTAAATTTGATCAGGATAACCCTAATGGTAGAGTGGTCAAAAAAAACTTAGCTTTTTACAATGAGGATACAGCAGCTGGTTTTTTCACCTCCATGAAACATGCCAACAAAAAGGATTGGTGGATCATGCACCTGGAGGCCAGGAGCAATAAATACCTCAAGTTTTTGCTGGATAGTACCGGCATCCACCTCCATGATAGCCAGATCATTGGAGACAGCATCAAAGGACATCATGCCCAGTCGCAGTTTAGCCCTGATGGTAAAAAGTACGCCTGGTTCAATAAGGAAACGGGTCTTCATTTGTTTGATTTTGACAGGGCCACCGGCGCCCTGAGCAATTACCGCAGCCTGACCATAGAGCAGCAGCCTTCCATTGGGGGCCTCTGTTTTTCACCCAATAGTCGCTTTTTATATGTGTTTGACATCACCAGTGCTTATCAAATTGATTTATGGGCTTCTGACCTAAAGGAGGCTTATGTAAAAATAGGTAGCTACAATCCGGGCTCTGAGGGCAGCCCCTATAAAGACCTGATGTTCGGCATGCTAGGCCCCAATTGTAAAATCTACATCGCTTCAAAATTGGGCTCCAGCCATTTCAGTACCATAGAGTCCCCAGATGAAAAAGGAGCCTCCTGTAATTTTCAAGCCCTGGGTCTCAAGCTGATCTACAGCTCTGGTGGCGGCGGGGTGCCCAACCTGCCCCACTACCGGGTAGACGAGCCCTATCCCTGTGACCGCACCCTTGCCAATGGTTGGCAGCTCCCTGAAATAGTAGATTTGTCAATAGCACCCAATCCGGTATCTGATCAAATTGTACTTGCCATCCCTGCCAAAGGGTTGTTGTCCATTTATGATATATCAGGTAAAACGGTGTACCAGCGCATGGAAGCAGGAAATGAGGATCGTACGATTGATGTGTCTTCCTTTACCCCCGGCCGCTATGCGGTGGTATTTGAAGAAAAGCATAGGGTGTATAGGGGGGAGTTTGTAAAAATTTAACTGGATTGCGCTCCATAGCGTGCACAGTTTGAGATTTTATTGCCAATCAGAATTATTCCATAAAAGACGAATTGATTGAAAAAAACCTTGGTGCTGTCAATGTAGGCGGTGTCAATAGTTATCTTCAAAGTTTGGATTATCAATACAATGATCAGGGCTGGATCACAAAATTGAACCAGGAGAGCCTAGGAGGCACCAACATAGCTTTACCAACTTCCGGGTGCACACCAGCGCTTCCCAATCCGGGAACTTACACCTATCAGGCCAATCCTGATCCCAATGACTTGTTTTATATAGAATTTAAATACGATGCCGCCAGTTTTCCCAATATCACGGGCCTACCCAGCAACCTCCAAAAAGCCGGCAACATAGCCCAAATAGCCTACCGAGTGCGCGGAAGAGACAAACAAGCATATAACTATAGCTACGACTTTCTCAACAGAATGCTCAACTCAACGCATTACACGGTATCATCCGCCAATGCCGCCACCGCCAGCAATCTATACAATGAAAACCTGACCTACGACAGCAGGGGCAATATTTTGACCCTCAACAGGCAGGGGTATTATACCTCAGGTGCCACCTGTGCTTACAACACTATAGACAACCTTACTTATAATTATTCAGCCAATACCAATAAGCTCAACACAATAACCGAAAGTGCCTCAGCTACTTATAAAAACTTTGGCTTCAATCCGGGTGCAGGAGGTGTAGGATATACCTACGACGTAAACGGTAATTTAAAATCTGATAGTTACAAGGGGATTACCAACATCACCTACAATTTCCTAAATTTACCATCTAAGATAGAGTGGTCTACAACCAAAAGCATAGAATTCGTTTATACAGCAGCAGGAGAGAAATTGGCAAAAACAGTAAAAACGGGGACTACAACAAATTATATCCAGCATTATGCTCAGGGTATCGAATACAACAGCGCCAGCGGCCTGAACCGCAGGGTTGAAGCCATTTACCACGGTGAGGGTAGGTTTTTTAATACCAATACCGGCACTACCACTCCAACCTATAGAACGGAATTCAGTATAAAGGATCATTTAGGCAATGCCAGGGTAACGTTTACAGATCTCAATGCAAACGGCAAAATTGATGTAACCAATAATGCCACTACCAATGAAATCATCCAAGAAAACCATTACTACGCCTTCGGCATGGCGCACGAGGGGCCGTGGCTAATGAATGACCGACCGATTTTGCCTGCAAGGCAAAAATCGAGTGCCACAAAGGCACTCGGTAGAGGGAACTGCACCAACAGGATCGCAGCATCGACAAATCTACTTACGGACTGAAAGCTTATTTTTACATCAAATGCTCATGGAAACAAAGGATAACAACTATCTTTACAACTACAAAGAACTCAACGCCGACCACGACCTCAAGTGGTACGACTACGGAGCCAGGTTTTATGATGCGGTGATAGGCAGGTGGCATGTGGTGGATCCGATGGGGGAGGTAGCTCAAAGTTGGACACCTTACAGATATGGATTTAATAATCCTGCACTCTATCTTGATCCAAATGGTATGTCTGAAATAGATTTTACATATGGATATAATGGGAATGGCACGGATGTTACAATAAATATAGGAGGTAATTCTAAACGTAGTAAAGGAACGGGAGTATATAGGTTAAATGTTGAATTTATAAAGAATATAGAAGATGATTTGGATAGAGAAGAACATTTTATGTCTGATGAAGCGATAGTTGGGTTAAATTCAAAAAAATTCAAAAATGCTAATGAAGAAGGTAGATATGTCAGAAAAAATTCAGCATATTTTATAGGGTCCTCTTTCTTGAGACAAATTGCCGAAATATTTAAAAAATCTAAAAAGGATAATAAAGAAAGAGGCTTTGTTGTTTTTTTAGGGAAAAAAGGTAAAGAGTTGCAAGCATTAGATGTTACCTCCAGTAAAATTAAAAGGGGTAAGATTAGCTTTGATATGCAGGTTGCATTAATGTATCTCCCGAATAATATAAAGCCTATAGGAACTGGCCACACGCACTTAATAAATAGAGGTGCTTCTTCTCCTGTTAAAGGTCAATCTTGGATAGACTTTAACCATTGGGGTATGAAAAATATTTTCAGCAATGAAATAGGGGGATATCCTTTATTAATTGCTTTAAAAGATGGAATAAGCCTTTATATTACTTCGCAACAACGCAAATATATTAATCCTAATTTACATCCTTATTATCATAACTTTATGCCAAATGAGAATCCTTATACACCATTTATATCTTACTAAAATACAAGTGTTATTTGTGTTAGTTACTTTATTTTTAATGTCATGTAAAAATAACAAACTAGAATATAAAAAGGAACCATATCCTCAGTATAATTTGTTAAATATACAACGTAATTATATTAATGACTCAAATTTTAAATCTGACTGTTTAACATATGAAATATTTGATGAGCCATGTGTAGAAGATTTAGATATCGCAGACTTTTTATTAAGAGTTAGAATCAATCGAATTAATTATGGTACAGAAATTTTTGTTTTTCAAAAGTATGGCATTGATGGTATTTACATCACAAGAAAATATGCAAATAACAGTTGTGATAATTTATTTAGCTTTATAGGGCATAGAACAGTAAAATATGAAGTTAAAAAAATATATTTACCTGAATCGAATCTTTATAACGAAGCAATTGTCAGTTTGCTGAGTAAAAATGTTAAAAGAGATAGAATTACCAATGCAGGAGATGAAATTAATCCAAATATTACTCAAGTTGTTTTAATTGATTACCTAAAAAATAATTCTGTTGAATCAATAGAATTTTATTCTGAATTTAATAGTGAGGAAATGAAATTCATTGAAAAATTGTGGACTAAATTTAATCAATGGCCATTAGATGAAGAATTAAACGAAAATGAGGAAAGAAAGTAGATTATGAACATTTAAATCTCATCTCCAAATCAAGCACTAAAATGATCAATATAGCCTGCGATGAATATGATTATTTTTTCCCTTTGAAGTTTATTTCAGGCTTTCATATTGTATTGGTAATTTTGAATTTGTTTCTTCCGTTTGTTTCTTTTTTGAATCTGATAGTTACAAGGGGATTACCAACATCATCTATAATTATTTAAATTTACCATCTAAGATAGAGTGAGACTACCAAAAGCATAGAATTCGTTTATACAGCAGCAGGAGGAAATTGGCAAAAGAGAATTCAATGTTCAAAAATCAAAGATATCATGGCACTAATGGGAAAAATTAGAATTTGGATTGTGTTGATATTTATGTCGTGTTCAAGTACTATTTCACAATCTTTAATTTTTAATAAACAGGATGGTCAAGACTGGCGTAATGCATGCATAGCAGCCCTAGATGTTGCGTATTTGAATTATCGAAATAATAAAATTGCCATATGCCCTCAGGATAGTAGTGATTTGCAGTATGACTACAATCGAAAATATCGTGCTTTAAGAGATTTTGAAATAGATTTGTTTATGAATTCTCTAATTGTTGAACTGGAACGATCAGGAATTTATCCTGATTCAATTGTGGGAGTCAACAAGTTTTATCATCAATGGGATGAAATAGAATTTCCAACCAAACAAATGATATTTTTAGTGTTTAAAAGGATGAAATTAAACATGCTTTTCAGGTAGACTTGAACGATGGCAAGACTAAGATTTTTAAAATTGTGATGGATTATAATATCTATTTTTCAGAATTGAAGAAAAAAAATGATGGATGCGATAGTGGATTGCTGATTATATCAAGGATTCAAGGTAGCGACCTAAAGATCGTTAAAATGGCAATCAACAGTGAGGAATTAATGAAACTTGATTAGGTTGGCAATTATGATATTCAGACATTATAAGTTTGAGACTTTTTAATAAATTGTTTATCCCCATAAATGATCTGAAAATATTACGATAAAAAAACTATAATGGTGGAAATTGAAAAACTATCATAATAAACTCAACACAATAACCGAAAGTGCCTCAGCTACTTATAAAAACTTTGGCTTCAATCCGGGTGCAGGGGGAGTAGGATATACCTACGACGTAAACGGTAATTTAAAATCAGACAATTGTTTTGAAAATCGCCCAATCAATTCACCCTATACCAATACTGGGTCTTGCCAAACATGGATACACCCATGTAGCCCCTAACCTTTAATTTATTGGGTTCAACCAGGGAGATAAAGCAGTCGTATTCTTTACCGTTTTTAGGATTGAGGATCTTGCCGTCCTCGTATTCTTTATCAGAAACTTTTTTGAGGTCCCAGAGGATTTCCATTCCTTCTATGGGCTTGTTTTTATTGGCTCCGCTGCATTTTTCGCAGACCCTTACCGTGGCATTGGCCAGGAGTTTAACCACTTTGGCGTGGAGCTTTCCGTTTTTTTCAAAAATTTGGATGTGCGACTTCTCCTTGCCGTCTTCATCGTCGATGTTTTTCCACATGCCGGTGATTTTCTGTTGGCCCATACAGGCTACAGTTACGAGACTGAGCAGAAAACAAAAAACGGATTTTTTCATGGAGTGAAAATTACATCCAGTCAAGAGCCTGTACAAAGTAAGTACACATAAACGGGAAGGTAACCCAACACCATTCAGGTAGGAAGACAAAGCTCAACAAACAAGCAAAAACAGATGCTGCAAAGAAAATCCAGTATTTGGTAAGGCTTTTTTGGTTTGTGGTCATAACTTTTTCAGTTTAGGCCCCAAAGTTAGCTATTTTTATATGCATTTTTGTGATTCTATGGCAAAAAATCCTCCTACCCAACACCGTTACCCCGCAAAACTGATGTTATTTGGGGAATACACCGCCCTTTTAGGGGGTCATGTACTGGCAACTCCCCTCACCACCCTGTGGGCAGAATGGGACTACGGTCACCGTTTTCCCCACCCCAACCTCGCCCAGAATTGCCACGATGTCACCAAAATCTACCCTTTTTTGACCTTTGACCACCTAAAATGGGACAATTGGCTCCAAAACCTGGGCTTTTTACGCTCATCGGTCCCCGTAGGCTATGGTTTGGGCAGCAGCGGTAACCTCATCGCCGCCATCTACGATGGCTTTTTTACCACAGAATCGTGCATCCAACCGAACCTGCTCACCCTAAAATCCATCCTTGGCTTTCTGGAATCTTACTTCCATGGCTCCAGCTCAGGGGTCGACCCTTTGATTTCCTACACCCAAAAAACCCTGCTCTTCACCCCTGAAGAAGTAACAGAAACGCCCCTGTCAACAGACCTTCTCTCCCTCTTCCAAACCGTAGATTCCGGCCAACGCCGAAACACGGAAGCCCTGGTCAAAGACTTCAAATCCCGCTTGTCTGATTCCAATTTTAAATCTCAAATGGAAATCCTGGCCCACCACAACCTCCAGGCCATCGAAGCCATGATTTCCGGTAACTCCGCCGAAGTCCAAAACCAATTCTATCAAATCAGTAAGCTGCAATACACGCACCTCAATCACCTCATCACAGAATCCCTCCAATCCGACTGGAAAAAGGGCCTCGACACCGGACACAATCTCTTTAAAATCTGCGGTGCCGGCGGTGGCGGTTACTTTCTTCAATTTAATTATTGAGCAAAAAAAAACGAATTACAGCATCAGGTTTCAAAAACACCAATTCTGTAATTCGTGAACTGCTTACCGCTAACGGCTCACCGCTTACCGTCAACGGCTAACCGACTACCGCTTACCGCTTATCTACCTGGCTACCAGTATCCGTAATTCGACATTCAAATTCGTAATCGAATATCGTAATTCTTAATTACCTAATTCGTAATTGAATATCGTAATTCGTAATTGCCCAATTCGTAATTGAATAAATTCGTAATTCGTAATTGCCCAATTCGTAATTGAATAAATTCGTAATTCGGAATTGCCCAATTCGTGATTGATCAAGGTCTCACCTCCTTATCCTTCTCCACCTCATATCCAAAAATATCTTTGATAGAAAGCGGAACTACCTTACCATACTTGGCCAGTTCTGTCATCGAAATCTTATCTTTTGAGCCCATGACCTTGATGTTCCACGCTTTTCCTTTCATATAGTCATTGTGGAATTTTTTGATATCATTCAGGCCGATGGTGTCAACACTGGTATAGATGTCTTTTCTAATGTCGTGGTCGAGGCCCAGGCGCAGGGCATTCTGGTAATTAAAGAGGATGCCTGTTTTGGAAATCCTGCGGGTTTCGAAGCCTTGTTTGATCGATTTTTTGCCAATCTCCCAGTTCTTTTCTGATTCCGGAAGGGTAGTGAGCAATTCATTTACCGCTTTGAATGCATCACCCAATTTATCGGCTTGTGTGCCTACATAAAAGCCTGCTTCAAAAGGATCTTCTTTTTTGGAGGGTCTGGCAAAGTAGCTGTAAGTAGAGTAAGCCAGGGCCTTAGATTCTCTGATTTCCTGGAATACCACTGAACCCATTCCACCGCCATAGTATTCATTAAACGCACTTACCATAGGCAGCAGTTTGGCATCGAAGGCCTTGTCATTGCGCATCAGCTGGATCTCTGCCTGCACCATGTCGTAGTCTATAAAGTAGATGGTATTTTCTTTGGCATCAAGCCTGTTGAATTTGGCTGCAGGTGGATACTCTTTGAGCACGGCTGGCAGTTTGTGTTTTTTCTTCATAAACGCCGCCACATCATCGGTTTTTCTGGGACCGAAGTAGTAAATCTTGTGTTTGTAAGTACTGAGTCCTTTGATAAGTCCTACCAACTCTTCTGCTTTCAGGGCCCTCAATTCATCATTGCTCAACACCTGGTTGAATGGATTTTTAGCACCATAAGTGGTGTAGTAGTCGAGCGCTTCGTTGAAGATCTTGCCCTTGTTGATCGTGGCATCGTTTCTGGACTTAATGGTACTTTTTACCAGGTTGTCCAATGCTTTTTGATCCGGCTTGGCATCGTTGATCAACGACTCGATGATGTCTACCGCGGCTTCAAAGTTTTCATCCAAGCCATTAAAGCTAATGTACACCTGGTCTTCGCTGGCAGAAACATTAAAGTTGACGGCGAGCTTGTACAATTCCTTGTTGATCTCTTCGTTGGTTTTGGTGGTAGTACCCAGATAGTTGAGGTAGTCAAAGGCCAGGGGTAATTTTTTATCATTGAGGCTGCCCATGTCCAAAACATAATATGCCTGGAACAAGCCATTGATCTTATTGGGTACAGCCCAAAGCGGAACATCTTTGTGCACACTGCCAAAGTTGATGTCTTTTTGGTAATCAAGAAAAACAGGAGTCAATGGTGGGTTGGAGGTTTCAACAATCTTTTTCAAAAAGGCAGATTGAGATTCGCGGTTTACTTCTACCGGAGTGATGGTAGGCTTTTCCACTTTTTGAACGGTAGAATCAACACCGGTAAGTTTGTACACAACCGTATAATTGTTGCCAAACCATTTTTGTGCAAAATTAACTACGTCTGTTTTGGTAATCTTACTCATGCGGTCGATGCTGCGCAGGTGGGCTTCCCAGCTCTTGTCGGTAGCAAAAAGATCGTTGATCACAAAGGCCATGTTCATGATGTTTTCCTGCTCCCTCACCCTCTGTACTTTGAGGTTGTTGATGGTTGCAATGATGAGGTCTTCGTCAAAGTTGCCTTCTTTTAAGTCTGCAATTTGTTGCAATACTAGGTCTCGCACCGACTGAAGACTTTGATTTTGTAGCGGACTGCCACCCATGTACATAATGCCGTAATCTTTGAGCAGGTATGAAAAGCCATACGCATCCAATACCTTTTGTTTTTTGACCAGGTTTTTGTCGATCAAACCACTCTTGCCATTGTAAAGGATGGAACTTACCAGGTCAGCCAATACAGCTTCCGGGTGATTTTGATCGGGCATCACAAAGCCAATGGCTACACTTTCTTCGTCAGGACTCTTCACTGAAATTTCTTCGATTTCATTTCTTGGGTCTTCGTTTTGATACCTGAACGGCGGCAATTTTTTAGCCTTCCAGTCGCCCAGGTATTGATCTACCATGGCAATGGTTTTATCGGGATCCAGGTCGCCGGTAAGGATGAGGCACATGTTGTTGGGTACGTAGTATTTGTTGAAATAATTACGTATCTCTACCAGAGAAGGGTTTTTCAGGTGCTCCACGGTACCGATGGTGGTTTGAGTACCATAGGGGTGTTTTTTGAAAAGAGAAGCAAACATCGATTCAAAAACCTTGTTGCCCCCATTGTCGAGAGAGATGTTTTTTTCTTCGTACACCGCTTCCAGCTCTGTGTGAAACAACCTGAGCACCGGATTTCTAAAGCGCTCATCCTGGATGGACAAAAACTTCTCCAGGTTGTTGGAAGGGATGTTTTCCATGTAAGTGGTATTCTCAAAAGAAGTAAACGCATTGGTCATATTGGAACCAATGTTGGACATCATTTTGTCGTACTCATTGGCAATGGCATACTTAGCGGCTACCCCGGAAATAGAGTCGATCTGGTGGTAGATGTTTTTCCTTTCTGCCTCATCTTTGCTTTTGTTGTATCGCTCATACAAAGCCTCGACCTTGTCGAGTTCTACCTTTTCTTTGGCATAATCCAAAGAGCCGTAAGCATCGGTACCTTTAAACAGCATGTGCTCCAGGTAGTGGGCCAGTCCTGTGTTATCGGCAGGGTCGTTTTTACTACCTGCCTTGGTAGTGAGCAGGGTCATGATCCTGGGTTCAGCATGGTTTTCTGTTAAATACACACTCAGTCCATTGGGCAGGGTGTAAATGCGGGTGTGGGTAGGGTCGTTGGTCACGTACTGATAAGGGTACTTACCGGTAGAGTCCCATTTGGTTTCATAAGCCGATTGGGCTTTTAAGCATGTAAAAATGATCGCAAAAGCAAACAGCAAAAAAGGTCTAATTTTCATGTTGGTATTGTTAATGAAGTAAAGTTACATTTTTTTTAATTACGGAGGTATCGGCTGTCCGCTTACTGCTCACGGCTCACCGCTCACCGCTTACCGCTTACGGCTTTACCGCTCACGGCTCACCGCTTATCTACCTGGCTAACGCCAGTTAGACAGGCGGCTTACCGCTTACCGCTTACCGCTCACGGCTCACCGCTCACCGCTTACGGCTCACTGCTGTCTGGTCCTTGTTCGGTATACACATTTCCCTATTATTGTTAATAATATACTAGGTTTTCCATGTAGGACACCGAAGGAGTCCCATGTTGCAGCCCCCACGACAGCGAAGCTGGTGTGGGGGTGGGTATGGACGTAGCATCAATTTTGGCGACATTTTTGAATGATGTGGAACATCGCTCAAAAATGGTGACAAAATCTTGCTAGCGGTGTAGGGGCCGGACAACGGTTGTCGTACAGCAGTCGGCGGACATCGGTTGCCGGACAACGGACAGCAGACAACGGACAGCGGACAGCGGTTGCCGAAAACCCGTAAGCAGAAAGACAAGGCCTTGATTAATGGGAAAACTGAATATATAACAAAAGTTATACGTATTTATACCTATTTGTGTTAATTTATATCGGGGATATTGCTAAAAACAAAATTAAATATTAAGTTTGTTTTGAAAAATTGACATTGTTTAAAAACCCCTAAATAAGCTATTATGGAAAAACCACCTGACTATTAAGGTAATGATGGTACCGAACAATCCATCGCTATTATTAACATAATAATTTCAAAAAATGAAAAAATTTAATTCACCCAAAGTAGGGGGGGGGCAAAACATTAATTGGAAAAAATTCAAAAGAAATTTCAAAAAAATGGCTTAAAGGTTTGTTAATCAGTCCCAGTGTTTCATTCTCCTTTATTCTGTTGGCATTTATGAGTTTTTATATTCTTTCCTGCAGCGATGCTGAACATGTTGATAACAGTCTAACACAATATGCCCAAACCCGGGAGTTGACTGATGGGGCTTGCGATATTGGATATCAGAATGGGTGTGACACAGCTACCATTGATACAGTTATTGTTATTGATACATGCGAAGTTCCAGTGAAATTTTTTAGAAGGAGATGTATTACGCCATCAGGAGTAACTATTACGATCGGCAATTTTGTCATCAATAACAACAGCCTTCAATTGGACGATACTATTTATTGTGACAACCTGGATACATGGTCATCACTATGGGCAATGGGAAACAATGCCGGAGCCGAAGCTGCCTGGGATAATTTCAGAAAGCAGGTGTCAATTGCAGTTGAAAAAATGGTCATTCTACAGTTTATTTCAGAGCATCCAGGTAATTACGATTGTGAAAGCTCAAGTAGCACTATTACAATAGCCTCTTCTTTTATCGAGACCAATTGTAAAGCCATTTGTGGTGAGCAGGAAGAAGGAGTTTGGAACCTCAGAGACGTAGTATGTGGAATTAGTTGTTGTGTGCGCTACACAGACTATTGTATCAGAGATGGCGTACTGGTCGTAAAAGCTACACGCACGGAATCAGCTCCCGGATGCGAGACAGTGAGCAATGATTGCAGAGGCACTTTGGGCAATTGTCGTAATTCTTGTGCGGGGTTATGATTAATATTTAACATTAACGAGGGTGCCTGATTCAGGTGCCCTCTTTCAAAAATAAAATCATGAAAAATTTTATATACATTACCTGCTTAATAATTTTTTACAGTTTACAAATATTTGCACAATTAAATTTACCGGTGGAACCCTTTGAACAAATAAAATGGAAAAATTTAAGCCCCAAATGGCATATTACTGAATATGATGAGAGCATGCTAAGTGACTCATGCGATGGATATAATTACTTTTTTAATTTAGACAATGACCCTAAAAAATTATTTATTGGGAATGAATATATAACCACTTATTATTTGCGTGGAAAAAGGACAACTCCATCAGGTCATTATTTAGTAAAAAGAAATTTAGATACTGGAGTGAAGATATGGAGTGTGAGAGAGGATCATACTATGACTGGTTTGAGAACCAATATTACCAGGGCATTATTTCTGGATGAAAATACTAATATCATTCATGTTGGATTGGTTCCTTTACATACATATCCAAAAGATCCTTCCGGTTTTCTATCTGATCTTGAAACTCAATTTTCAAAAAAAGTATTAGATTTAAATTCTGGATTAACAATCTCATCTTATTTTCCTGATAATGCTGATTCATCAGTCGTCATATTACCTCAAGCAGTATTCAAATATGGGCCTTATAACCATTTATATAAAGAAGGGAATAATTATCGGTGCATTTATCCTGTTAAATACAACGATAAGTTAGACTTTAAATTAGTTTCTCAATTAGTAGATGAAGAAGGCAGAAGAGTAGGTGCTACGGATTCAATTCCTTTTTACGAAGGTGAGCGTTTTGTGAATTTTACTAGGATTAATGAAGATACCTTTTTGTACATTGAGAGTAAAAAACTAACCGACTCATTAATTTTTAATTTTGTGGATAAGAATTTGAAGACTTTAAAAAAAATTAGAATTCAAGAAACGATTCCAATCAACGATATGTTGCTAACCGCCTACCAGCACGAAAAACTAATATTCACAAGCTTTGATACGAAAACAGATCCGTTTGAACCTCCCGTAAGTCAGGTAGTCTATGATCTAAAGGGGAACAGATTGATGAATGCAAAAATTGATCTAGAGTATCATCAAATTTATCCAATTCCATTTTTTTATAAAAGAACAAACGAATTGTTTGAATTCACGTTGTATGCAAAAAAAATTAGTACTGGAAATTGGGATTTTTCCATGAATATCTACAAGCTCCTTCAAGATTCAATGATACTGATATCTTCTTTCAAAGCAGAGGACCCGGATAGGTTCGTTTATGTCAATGGAATTGATGAGTTGCCTAGTGGTGATATATTGCTTGAGATTCAGGAAAACAATATGATTTGGAAGGAAAACAAATATCAGCAAGACGGAAATGCACGCGCCATGAGCACCATGCGTGTGAGCCCTGAAGCCCTGGGCTTGATTCCGGTATCTACCAACACAGAATTTATTGCAGACCAACTCAACCTTTATCCCAATCCAAGCTCAGGCCCTGTGCGCATTGTATTTCCCAATGGGATCAATGAAGGTAAGTTAGAGATATTCAATTCATCAGGCGCATTGGTAATGAGTCGTGATTTTGACAAACATTTATCCAACTTCTTTGAGTTTGAAGGCTTGCCGTCTGGTATGTACTTGATCAAAGCCATTGACAAAACAGGAAAGTCGGCGGTGGGGAAATTGGTGGTGACGGAATAGGGCAATACGCGCTTCGCGCTTAGGTCAATGCGCGCTTTGCGCTTAGGATGACTGAACGGTTTTGGCTTTGCCAAAAAAATTGATTGGCAGATCAATTTAGTGAAGGAACCACGCGCTAACCGCGTGGCAACGACATATCCTATTTAGTTCTGTCGATGCCGTGCAAGGGATTGCACGGTTCCCTCATTATCGAGTGAAATATTTCACTCGATTTGCGCCGTAGACGCAACCATTCGGTCATGCGCTTTGCGCTTAGGTCAATTATTTGAAATAAAAACATTTCTGGAATAATTTGGTCGATGCCGTGCAAGGGATTGCACGGTTCCCTCATTATCGAGTGAAATATTTCACTCGATTTGCTCCAAAGTCGCAATCATTCGGTCATGCTTCGCTTAGGTCAATACGCGCTTTGCGCTTAGGGCAAAGTTCGGCGCGTTGCCCCTCAATCAATGCGCGCTTTGCCTGACTACTTCGCTAAGTTAAACTGTCATTTGATTTTTTTATTTGCTTCAAAAACATTCAGCTATATCTCGTGTCTAGAAGATGTCCCGTGTCGCATAACGCATGTCGAAAATCGCTTGGCGCTCGCAGCTCATCTACCTGGCTGACGCCAGTTAGACAGGCTTGTCCCAACGCCGCAATAGCGGTGTAGGGGCCGCTCACGGCTCACCGTCAACGGCTTACCGCTCACGGCTCACGGCTCACCGCTTACGGCTTACCGCTCACGGCTCACCGCTTACGGCTTACCGCTTTCCGCTCATCTACCTGGCTAACGCCAGTTAGACAGGCGGCTCACCGGTTACCGGTCCGCGGTTGTCGGTTGCCCGTGAGCGGTTGTCAGTGAGCGGTTGTCGGTCCGCGGTTGCCGGTGAGCGGTTGTCGGTCCGCGGTTGCCGGTGAGCGGTTGTCAGTGAGCGGTTGCCGGTGAGCGGTTGTCGGTTCCACACATATTTAAATTTTTTATATAGATAATTTTTTTATACATTTGCCAGCGTTACCATTGAACAAAACCAAAACTAACTGTCATCGCAAAGTACTCAGGACATGGCAAATTGATGCTCACAGGGGAATATGCCGTCCTGGATGGGGCGCTGGCCCTGGCCCTGCCTACCAAAAAGGGGCAAAAAATGACGGTCAAGGCGCATCGGGGTACCGACCTGGTGTGGCAGAGTTACGACCACGAGGGCAAGGTTTGGTTTGAATCAGAAATTTCCATCTACGATTTTTCAGCTGTTAAAACCACCGATCAGGCGGTGAGCGATAATCTTAAAAAGTATTTAAAAAATGCGGTGAGGCTCAATTGTGAGTTTCTGGATAAGTGGAATGCCTATAAAATAGAGACTTTTCTGGAGTTTCCGCGCGACTGGGGTCTGGGTTCTTCTTCTACCCTGATCCACCTGATTGCGGAGTGGGCAGAGATCATGCCTTTGGAGCTCTACCTCAAATGTGAAAACGGTTCTGGATACGATGTGGCCTGTGCAGGGGCCAAAGGTCCCATAGAATTTATCAATAGCCCGGAAGAGGTATCTTACACACCGATAGACTTTAAGCCTTCCTTTGCTGACCAGTTGTTTTTTGTCCACCTGGGCCAGAAACAGAGCAGTGATGATGGCATCCAGGCCTATCTCAAAGCGGTGAAAGACAAAAAAAACCTGGTAAAAACGATTACCGATATCACCGAAAATGTGCAAGAGGTGAAGGACCTCAGCAGCTTCAAAAAATTGATGGAAGAACACGAATCGGTTATAGCCAAACATACCGGCTTTACACCCATTAAAGCAGAAAGATTTTCAAATTTTGATGGCACCATCAAATCTCTGGGAGCCTGGGGGGGCGACTTTGTACTGGCCACGGGCGATAAAGACTACGTGCAACAATATTTTACCGGCAAGGGACTGACCACCATAATACCCTACAAAGAGATGGTGTTGTAAGCACTGTCAATGCATTCTTTCCACTATCTTTGATTTCAAACACCACTTTCTATGTTTCACAGAACAACGGAGCAGGAATCACTTTACGATGGCCTTGAAAATAAGTCAACGCGCGAACTGCTGGCCGACATCAATAGAGAAGACCAAAAAGTAGCGCTTGCGCTGCAAGACTGTATACCCCAGATTGAGAAGGTGGTAGATGCAGTTTATGACAAAATGAAGGATGGCGGCAGGCTCTTTTACATCGGAGCCGGCACCAGCGGCAGATTGGGCATCCTGGACGCTTCGGAGTGTCCACCTACCTATGGTGTGCCTTTTGACTGGGTGATAGGATTGATAGCCGGAGGTGATGCAGCCATCCGAAAAGCAGTAGAAAATGCTGAAGACAGTCGCGACGCCGCCTGGCAGGATCTTTCAGCTTATGGCATCAATGAAGGAGATGTGGTCATTGGCATAGCAGCATCCGGTACTACTCCCTACGTCATCCATGGCTTAAAAGCGTGTAATGAAAAAGACATTGTTACCGCCTGTATCACCTGCAATCTGGGTTCACCGGTAGCCAATGAAGCACGGCTGGCCATTGAATGTGTAGTAGGTCCTGAATATGTTACCGGCAGCACCCGTATGAAGGCAGGCACCGCCCAAAAACTAATCCTGAATATGATCTCCACCTCTGTGATGATCAAATTGGGCAGGGTCAGAGGTAATCGCATGGTCAACATGCAACTCACCAACGAAAAACTGGTCAACAGAGGCATCGAAATGATCATGCTGATGGGCAAGGTCGATAGGGCAGAAGCAGCAGAACTGCTTTCTAAGTATGGCAGTGTAAAAGAAGCCCTGGCTAAGATTACATAAAGATAAAAAGAGCAGGCCCTCCGGAAAAAAGGACCTGCCAAAACTAAATAAAGGCTTTTTCTTAATTAAATGCGTTTTGAATGGATTTTATCCTGGGAGTGGTCATCAATCGCAGGATAAAAAAATTAATCAGCAAAGCAAGTACACTTTCTGCCAGGTACTTGAAATGATAATTATCTATGGCACCCATCCAATCAGGATAATGGGAGAGATAATCTGTATAGTGGTAGTACAAAAAGGTGGTATCTGCCATAGACAGAACAACAAAAAAAGCGACGGACAGCCAGGGATAGATAACTTTTTTGGTTTGATAAAAATGATAAAAAGCCCAGAGATAGAGGGTAGCAAATACGAGTCTATGCCAGGTATAAAAAGCGGCTCCATCCCTGAGGTAGATATCTACCCTTTCTGATGGAAAAAGCTGGTGCTGATCCCATATGCCTTGCCTCCACATCAGCCAGAAAGAAAGTGTGGCAAAAGAAAAAATGTAAAAAAAGTTGAAATTCCTGGTGCTAACCAACAGGTTTGTTAGATATTGTAATAGGCGATTCACTTCTAAATTTTTAAATTTTCTGAATAATAATTAATCGGGTTGGGAGGTCTTTGTCTTGCATAAAAAATGGAAGGAACAAAAGATCCAAAACCCAAAGACACCGCACTCTAATGAGGCAGTGGATTCAAACTATGATTGGAAAGTAAAATGTTATTGTGGAGGGTGGAAAATATCCTGGAGATAAGAAGGAATAATGCTTATCTTGGAATAGATGATCGGTTTCAAAATAGAAATGATCGAAGTTCTTTCTAAGACAAAGGCGGGTGGGTTAAAAAAATAAGCAGTATTTTCTTTGAGGTCTTTTAATTTCAATGGCCATTTTTCCGAATCCTGACCGTCGTGTTTTTGGATGGTCTTGGTAAGCACGCATTTGCCGCTGCAAAGTCTTTCTGTTTGATAGCGATTTTCACATAAATTTTTGGCAATGTAATCTTGATTGGCAACAAAGCCCAATAATAAGATGGTTTTTCCAAAACTGGAAAAAATGATCAGGGTCGCAAGGACTAGAGTTGCACGGTATGAAAGGTACAATGATTTCATCTTACCGTACAAAATTACCATTTTTTCTAAAATAGGGTACTCGTGTCTTGTTTTTTCCTTTAAATTATAGAGCCTTCATTTTGTTTCCCTTTGCCTCGTGGGTAAGCTCTGCCAGACCCAATGCTTCCATCAAAGGGGGTAAATACATGCCAAAACGGCCCCTAAGGCCCTTTTTTAGACCGTACCAGCCTCCTACGGGGTTGGTTTCAGAACGGCCCAAGGCTTCAACAGTGCCTTCTTTGGCGGGTTTTTGCTCATCTGCACTGCCCAGCTCCATCCAGCCACCCTGTTTTTGTAGCATATGGTAAAGATCTTCAATACACCTGATGTCGTAATGTAAGACGGTCTCGCCAACGGTACATACCAAAACTTCACTGCCATTTTTTTCTTCAATGTGCATGGTGTATTCACTACTAAGAGGCGGTGTTTTTAATACCAAGGGATTTTCTTTACCGGCTATTTTATATTTCATGTATTGAATTTTCTCATTGCATAACCAAATATAGGGTCAAAATCATTAATCAGGTAAAAGGGTGACTTTGAGATTGGAAAAATGAGCCTCTGTGCCGGGTCCAATCCACAAACCAATGCTGCCCGAGGCATCTTTGCCAAGTTTTAAATCATTTACAATAAGGGTAGGTTGCGACTGGCCATGCACATAGAGTCGGGCCTTATCGTCTCTGACTGCGATTTTGACCTTGGTCCATTCTCCCGGCACCAAATCGACATATGACTCGTACATTTTAGGATTTTCTTTGCGCAACCTGTGCCATGGATATTCTGGGTATGAAATATATTGAACCGAATGATTCCTCCTCACCTGGTCATCTGCTCTTGCATTGCCGGGCCTCAGGTAAATACATTCAAATTTTGAATTGTCGTCATTGATGCGAAAGGCAATGCCAACAAAACCGCGTGCTTGCTCGTAAGCATTGAGACCTGGCTTACCTGAGAGTTCCAATTCAATGATGCCGTCTTTAAAATCGGAATCCAGAATTTTTATAAACTTCAAAGAGGTATCGACACCTGCATCCACTACTTTTAATGATTTCACACCATAGTATTTTTCAAGACTCATTTCAGCGTTAACGGGAATAAGTTTATTGTCTTTATTCAACTTTGATAAGTCTATTTCTGTTTGGGCCAAAAGTCCTGTTGCACTGGCTAAAAAGATCAGAACGAGCTGATGGATCCTCTTCATGTTTTTTATTTTATGGGTCATTAAATGGGGCGAACACCACCGGATCCGACAGATGTTGTGATAAAAAAATCTAAGATCTTTGCCGGTTTCCGATTTGAACTATCCCTACAGACGACTTCATTCTTCACAGGGTTGCAGCAGTGTGGCTGAAAAGGAGTAATTACTCCTCAACAGAATATGATTTTTGAAGGGAATGGACAAAAGCGTCATGTACTTTCCTGAAAAGTTATGGAGTGCAAGGGGCCAACATGATCCTAAGCTATAATTAAATGATTCTACCTCACAAAGTAAAGAGAAGACCCCACTTTTAACAAAGTAATATTAAGGCAGGTACGAATACACTGAAACAGATTTATTTTTTCACAAATTTTTGCGATAAAAATCCTACAGAATTACTGATGGTGACGGTATACTCTCCTTTGGTTAGATGACCGATGGATAAACATTCATGGATGCCAGACGACTGGAAAATTTCTTTTTTTTCCAATAACTTTCCACTTATATCGTAAACATAAATATAATAATCACAAACATCATCTGCTTCCATTTCCAGGTTCAGATGGTCAACTGCCGGATTGGGAAACAACGCCAGATTTTGGTCCAGGGCTTGTTGATTATACAGGCCGGTGATGGGTGTGCCATTGTACACAAAAACGTTGTCGGTAGGATTGTCAAAACTGGCGGGTATTTCACAGGCATAACCTACTTCGGCACTGTAAAATCCCATAAATCCTGATCTGTAGCCCTGGTTTTTTGAAACCTCAAGCCAGCTGCTTCCTCCCTCAAAGCCGGCAAGGGTAATAAAAGTCTGATCATCGGCAAAATCATCGTGTTTGTTGAGCAGCAAGGTACGGGTGTCCGGTATACTTGCCATGCCTGTGACATATCCACTGCTGTTGGATGGGGTGATGTCGGTCCATTCACCACTGGTGGCATTTCTTTTGAATACAATAAATTCATTGGAAGCATCTATGTTATAAACCGCAAATAAATCTGCCTGGTCGTTGCTCACCAAGCCCCAAAGACCACCTGCAGCAGACGAAGGAGGTTCTGCCACCTGCCATGTTTTGCCGCGGTTGGACGAATAGAAAATTCTGTCGTAATCAGAGCGGGTATAGATGTAATCGCCACTGGTAGCATAATCGCCATAAACGCCATATTCATCGGCTTCACTTACTTCTATGCTCTGGTTATTGTCAATTTGGGTCCAGGTAACACCTCCATCAGAGGTATAAGCTATTTCAAAAAAACCATCTGCGCCCGGATCTCCAAAGGCAATGCCATTGTTGGCATCATAAAACTGAACCCAGTTTAAAAATACATCCACACCCGGATTTACCGGGGTCCAGCTTGTACCTCCGTCTGTGGTCTTGTATAAAATAGGGCCTTCGTTGTAATTAAAATAGGAGAGAAAGGCCAGCTGATCACTTACTCCTTCTACATCACAAATATATCCGGCTCCTTGTTCAAATGGCTTGAAGCTGGATTCTTCCCAGGTATTTCCACCGTCTGCGGTTCTTTGGCAGGTATGTTCACTGTCGGTAAAAAGCCATGAACCAAATGAATCATCCTCAATGGTAAAACCAAAGGTCCATGCCACGTTTTCATTTACTGCCCTGATTCTCCAGCCTTGAGAAGGTAGCGCAAAATCAATGTTTTTACTGTCCCAGATTTGGCCCTGGAGTTGTAAAAATGACATTATTAAAAGGGCAAAGAATGATAAAATTTTCATGATACGAGGTTTGACAGATGGTTGATAATATTAAATGTAGGGAACTAAGGTAAACTATTTTTTCAATTGACTGCCCTTTTCTGTGCTTATTATGACACGAATTCAGGTTTTTCTCAATTTTGGATGAGAGAAAAAACGGATTGTAAATGATATTATTGATCTATTTTAAATGTCAAAAACCAACGATCTATTCTTTTTGAAGTGCACGATAGGTGTAAGCTGCCACGTCCCTCACCAGCTGGGTGGGCGACCAACAATCGCAGTTGGTTAGCCCAACAACGTAAATGTTTTCAGAAGGATAATAAACGGCCATGGATTTGTATCCAAAAATACTACCTCCATGTTCGCGCACTGAACTGCCTTCCGCTTCTTTGATGTGCCAGCCATAGCCATAATGGATGACCTCTCCATTGTTCAAGATGTAAGGTGAAAAAGCTTTGGCCTGAATTTCAGGTGGCAATAAGGTATATTGGTTAAGTGCCTGCTGCCACTTTAGAAGATCTGAAACAGTTGACATCAACGAGCCTGCGGAAAAAGGGATGGTGTAGCTGATCTGACGCTTGTTTACATAGCCCTGCTCTTTTTTGTGGTAGCCATAAGCCCTGAGCGGTATGATGGATTTGTCACTGGCATAATAAGACGACGTCATGCCCGCTTTCTTAAAAATATGTTGTTCAATAAATTCATGGTACTGGAGACCCGAAACCAGCTCAATGATATGGCCAAGGATGATGTAGCCCGAGTTGTTGTATTCAAATTTTTCTCCCGGTAAAAATGATGGTTCTTCATTTTTGAAAAAATCGATCAACTCCACTGCTGACATTTCTTTTTGGGCAATATTGTTGAGGTCCTTCATCCGGGTATAGTCCCTGATTCCGGAAGTGTGGGTCAACAAGTGGTGAAGGGTGATGGTATTGGCCCGTGGAAAGTCTGGCAGATATTGAAACAAGGTGTCAGATGTCGACAATTTTCCTTCTTTTTCAAGCATAAGAATAGCGATGGCGGTAAACTGTTTGGTCATTGACCCAATCTGAAATACACTTTGGTCTGTCAGAGGGATGTTCCATTCAAGATTGGCCATTCCAAAACTTTTTTGGTAAATGATTTGATTTTTATGGGCAATTAAAAAACTGCCGCCGGGCCCTAAGCTGTCCGTTATGACTTGTTGTATAATTGAATCAATTGTTTGGTTATTGGGTTGCGCTTTTAAGGAAGTAAAACTGTCATTTATACCTATAAAATAAAAGAGTAAAATAACAAATCTTTTTAAGCAAAGTGAAAAGGCCGTTGTCATATTCAGGATACGATAGAATGTGCAGTCTGGTTACAACTTAGTACTTATGCAGAGTAAGTACCAGCCATCTAAAATTGCTTCTTTAAAGGATAGCTTGAAATGATTTTTTTATTGATACTGTATGTAGATAGGCTTAGGTGTAAACAGCAACAATTCTTCTGGTGAATACATGGTCCAGTTGTCTTTATTGTCGTTTTTGTAAAAGAGTTTAAACCCGGTAAAGTGCACAGGCTCTTTTAAAAATGTATCTTTTATAGGTTGATTCTTTAAGCACCTTATCGCCAAAACCGTCCATATCAATGACTACCTGTACCTCTGGGATTATTTTGATATTCTCATAGTTTTTGATCATGCCTTGTGTAAAACGGTGGACCACCAATACCTTGGGAGGTAGCTTATATTCTTTTACAGCTGCTGCCAATAAGTCAATGGCATCATTGATGTCATCGGCAGTAAAGTATCCAATTCTTCTTCCGGGCGCCTCTCCGTTTTTCATCGAAAATTCGGGATCGATGCCCAGGTGTACATTGGGAAGCTGGAGATAGGTCGCCAGCATAGCTACTTCTTCTGCCACACTGCTATGGCCCACCTGAATGTCTAAAAACACCAAGGCATCGATGGATTTTGCCCAGGCAAGGATGGTATCAATTTGATGAAAGGGCATGCGAAGCCGGTACATGTTTCCGCTTCCCGGCTGCGACTGGGCAGTGACAGCAATGTAGTGAAGGGCGGGTATGGTTTTGGTAGTGCTGTCTGCAGCTTGCCAATTTGCTACTTCTTGCTGTAGCTTTGCCAACATTTCTTCCTTTGGCAGCTCACCCAGGATGCCCATCCTTGTAGAAAAGAGATTGCCATAAAAAGCAACAATCCTGTTGAAGGGTAAGATGGCGCCGGGCAAGGGTAAGGCAGCTAATACGGGCCATCTGCCGGTGGTATCACCATTGGCAAGGCCTAGCATTCTATTGTTGTAATCGACAGTATCCAGGATTGGCAGTTTTTCTACTTCCGGGGCAGTTACTTCGGTGGTGTCTGCTTTCTCTAAAATGGCCTTGGTGTCGCGGGAGGTAAGCTCATTGCAGCTACTCGCTATATAAATGAAGGATACAAATACAAATAATAGACAGTGTCGGGTGTTGGTAAATATTTTCAAAATAATTCAATTTTATGGGCTGGACTTCCGCTACCTTGTTGTTAATACTCTATTGCCAAATATACAACAATTTATTGGATATATTTTAGTGGAATGGCAGAACAATGACCGTCATTCAATAGCTTCATTTGTCAAAATGACTACAAATAATAACTTCGGTGATAACTACATGCGATGTATTTTATGACCGCAAAATAGTCAAATGACAAAGGATGGATTAAAAACCAAAGGCTTCTTCCAGGGTCGCCACAAAGTGAACCAGGTTACCCTTATTGCTCTCAATGATAAATGCTTCCAGGCTTTTGCTTTGGAGATTGGAAAAATCACCGACAATAGCCAGCTTGATTCGGAAGTTGGAAAATTTTTGAAGGATTTCTCCTGCCATTCCCGAAGAAAGATCAAAAAAGTCAGCAGGCAAGTTGTTTTGGTGCCAGATGATTACATCATATCCCTGATAGTAAAGTTCACCCACCAACATCACAGCTTCATCTGCTCCATGAAAGATTAAATCTTCTGCGATTATTTCTGCTCTTTTATGTTCCCGTTCGTGGCAGATTATTTTCATTTTTTATAATCCAGTTTGGTTTTTGTTGTTTTAATGCTTTGGATATTCAGAACAATGTTAAATTATTTCATTAAATAGGAGCAGACGAAACTAACAATTGGTTCTGTTGAATACATCCTCTAAACTACAGAAGTATTTTTTATTTTAAATTCAAAGGAAGCATGAAATCCATTTTGCATCGAGTACGCCCACTGCGAATTGAGTTGTTTTACCATGGAATGGATCAACATAAATCCTAAACTACTGCCCGACCGGGGCTCTGATTTTTGATCCCCATTGTCAGCATAATCAAAGAGGTAAATGCCATTTTCGCCTTTTGAGATTTGTAGTGAAATTATAAGCAGAGCATCATCGGGTAAATTGGCATGTTTTAGAGTATTGGTCACCAACTCATTGGTTATGATACCTAAAGGCATTGCAGTTTCGTTGTTAATAAAAATACTGTTATCTATATTGATCTTTGATTGAGTGAGGTCCCACGAAACGGAAAGCTGATTTAATAATTCTAAAATAGTAGTGATAAATTGTGCCAGATTAATATTTTCAGACTGCTGATTTTTATGAATTTGTTCATGAATCAGCGAAATACATTTTATCCTGTTTGAAAGGTCGTTTAAAAGCTCTTTGGTCTCAATAAAATCTACTTTCTCTTTTTGTATTTGTAAAATAGCAATTACATTTTGCAGACTGTTGTTGATTCTGTGATGCGCCTCCGTCAATAATAATTCATTTCTAAGGCTTAGGTTTTGCACCTCTACCATTGATTTTTCGATAATATCTTTTTGTCGTTTTATTTTTTGTTTATTGCGATTGTTGATATATAGGAGAACACTCAATGCGGCTATGAACAATAGACTGAGCAACAGTATGTTTCTATAGACCTTGCCTTGTTCTTCCAGGCTTTTGCTTTTCCGTTGTTCTTTTTCAAATAAAAACTCATCCTGTAATTTGCTCAGGTAGGTCTGATTTTTGGCATCAGCATAATCCCTTCTGTGTTGAGAATAAAGTTCTTCATATTGTAATGCCTTTTTGTAATCTTTATTTTGGAGAGATAGATCTTTCTTTTTCTCGTAATAAATTGCCAGGCCAATTGACTTTTCTAGAGAGTTTTCGCGGATGCGATCCAGGTACTTAATTTTTATACTATCCAGATATACTTCTGCCTCCGGTTTTCTATTTTGGTTCAACATTTCCTGATAAATGCCAAATGAAAGGAAGGCACTGGCGATCCAATCCTCTGATTTGTTAAATGTTTGAATTGCTTTTTCCAGATAAGGGCCCCGATCTATTGAAGAAGGAGTACACATGCCAAGCAAGCCATACGTATCACCTACATCATTGAGTACGGTAGTATAAGGAGAATATTTCAAAGCAAGCTGCGAGTAATACATACAAGAATCAGGATCACTTCTGAATTGCAGGTAGTAAGAGGCTGTTCTTACATAAAGCCTGGTTAAAGTCTCCTTCAGCTGATATCGATCTGTGATAGACCTGGCAATTTTCAAATTTTGGGCGCAGGCTTCCGGTCGATGCATCAGCTCATGAATAAGAGCGAGACTAAGGTAGGCCTGAGCTTCCAGATCCTTGTAGGTTGTAGATTTTAATCTGGAGACCAAATCGGAGAATAAAATCAATGCTTCTCCGGTATTGTCTTTTCTGATAAGGATAAGGCCTTTCAAAGAGAGCAGTGAATAATAATTGAGGCAGGTGGTATCACTTTGATGTTTTGCTTGTCGCAATAAGCTGTCCGTAAGGTGCAGGCCGGCATTGAGCTCTTTTCGATTCGACAGCTGTCGTATGTATTTTAGTTGTTTGGCAAAGGCGGGGTCTGTACACACTTGCGCCATAGCTGCCTGGGAAGCTATGAAAAGCATTATCAGAATGGTGTAGAGAGACTTCATGAGGTGAATGTAACAATGTAAGAGAAAGTAGTGTGGGTTTCAGTGTGCATTGTTCTAAAGGGTATTAAATATGTTCTGATTGGTAGGCATAATGAATAGGTAAGACTTAGTCAGTTTCGAGCATTAATTTTTTAACCTCTGACTTATGAGATCTGCTGATGGGTATGTTGAGCTGATCAATGACAAAGGAATGGGTATCGTACTGGGTAATATAACTTTTGTTGACAATGTAACTGCGATGGCAGCGGATAAAGCTGGCTTTTTCAAGGAGACTTTCTACTTCTGTCAAACTCATTCTCAACGTTATTTCACCACTGTTGGTAGTGTGGAGAACGATGTAAATGTGGTCTGAAGAAATATATTTGATCTGGTTTGCGCTAAGGTAGAACACCTTGGTCCCATCGGCAAACTTGATGGAAGGGCTAGTGTTTTGGTTTATTTTTTTATTGTACGCCAACTCAACCGTGGTCCATAAACTTTCTTTTTGAATCGGTTTGACCAGGTATCCCGATGGATTTAATTCCAGTGCCTTATTGGACACCCTGACATCATATTGAGAAGTAAGAAAAACGATTGGTAGCTGGGCATATTGGTTTTGAATGACTTCTGCTAAATCGATCCCCGATTTTTCACCAAACAAGCGGATGTCAACCAACACCACATCAGGTAGTGACAAAGAGATTGCCTGCAAAGCCTCCTCATAGGAAATCACGATATCCATAGGGATGTGACCCCGCTCCCTGAGATAAATTTTGATGGTTTCTCCAATCAAAATTTCATCTTCCACAATCAGTATTTTAAGAGGCTGCATGCCCGCTGGTTTTGGTCTGTTGTAAAGATTTCAAAAGTACAATTAAAAACCGTAATTCATTTCGGTAAAATAGAGAAGAAGGGCAAATGGCAGAAAATCAATCAATAGAGAATGGCACTGAAAATGGAAAATAGGATGAATTGTATTAAAGGGTATGTATGTAAAAATTTATATGTGTTTGGAGCTGGCTATAGATTGGATTTTGTTTTGCAATTCAGAACATAATAGCAACCCTTCAGAACATTTTGGGGACAATCTTACCAAAGCATTGGCAGAATCATTTTTTTTATGAAATGCTCTTTAGAGTGAATAATAGATTAATGATTGAAAAGCCTTTCCAATGATTCGTGCACACTTGACTACACAATATTATTATTTAAAAATTACTTTAGTTTTTCTTTTATTTGGAGTAAGTGTTAAATTAAGTTCACAAACAACATATTATTGGGTGGGTGGCACCGGCAATTGGAGCGATCTAAGCCATTGGGCCACAACATCAGGTGGTTCTATGAAACAAACCATCGTGCCCAGCCAGTTGGATGACGTGGTTTTTGATGCCAACTCTTTCACAGCAACAGGACAAACGGTAACGGTAAACCAAGCTCCATTTTGTAAAAACTTTATCTGGAGTGGGGTTACTTTCAGCCCTACTTTTAATTGTACGGGCTACGATTTTACCATCTTTGGCGCATTTAGAACATCAGGGGGAAATTTTAGCTTTACCCAGGATGCTAAAAATCTGGTCGTAAATGATAGCTTATCCATAACCTCCAACATCGTGCTCAACAAATCAGGTGGCTTATTTACGGTGGGCAAGGGCGTATTTATGAGCAACCTTACCTCAGCAGCCTCGGTACAGGCCATTAGCTCTACCCTGACCATCACCACAGGAGATTTTAGATTGCGCAATGTGGCTGCAGGTACCGTAAGATTTGCCAACCTCACCATCTCCAATGGAAACTTTACGTTGGCAGATAGCGGTCCGGCACTGTTCAATTGTGGCATCATCAATGTAACTCTCGGTAGCTTTAAAATAAAAAACTGGACAGGCAACAGCTTTCAGGCAAATACCATCACCATAGCACAGGATAGTTTTTCGATAGACAACTGGGATAGTGGTGCCTTTTCGTCTTCAACTATTACCTGCAATGCAGCTCGTTTCCAACTCAAGGATTGGTCGGGTACCACTTTTACCTCAGGCAATATCTCTACCAATCGCAGTGTGAAATTTGATAATTGGGCAGGCACTACTTTTCAAGCCGGATCCATTACACTTGCTCAGGATAGTTTTTATATTGATAACTGGGATACAGGTAGTTTTAATTCTTCAAGTATCAATTGCAATGCCGCAAAATTTCACATCAACAATTGGTCAGGTGGCAATTTTAACTGCTCAGGCTCTCTAACTACATCCACAGGTGGTATTAAAATTAAGACCTGGACTTCAGGCAATCTTTTGGTAACATCCAGTGTCGCCATGAGCCAGGATACATTTTTAATTCAGAACTGGAGTGGTGGAAGTGCCACTTTCAATAGCAGTATTTCATGCGGAAATGGTAGATTCCAATTGAGTGACTGGACCGCAGGAAGTTTTAGTGCAAGCTCAATTGCTGCCAATGTCGATTCAGTGGTAATCAGAAATTGGAGTGTGGCTTCCTGTAATATATCCTCTCTTTCTGCCACAGCCAAGGGCATGCTGATTGAAAACTGGACCTCTGGGGCAATCAATGCTGGGCTTATTTCCAACAATGATCTGATCTTTAGAAATGCAGCTTCCACCAATACCTTTGCGCTCAACTTTAATTCTGATTTACGAAAAATAATATTTGACAATGCACCGATCAATTTTAATGCAAATACAAGAAGCCTCACTGTTAGAAATGATTTTAACCTAAACAGCAGCGGCGTAAAATTTACACAAAGTGGCAGCTTGATTTTATATGGCAGTGTTGATCTTACAGGAGCCACCAGTTTTACTTATTCAGGCACAGTGAGTTTTAGTTCTATCAGTACCCTTAGTCGAATCAATGCCAATAACTTTGTCTTTGCCAATGCTAATTTTGTAGGCACAGGCAGCTGGACACTGGATGGTGTTTTTAGGGTCTCCGGCACCACCACTCACTCCACCGGATCTTTGATCAGCAATGGGTTTAGGGTTTATTTGGGAAATGTCTATGATGCCACAAGTGTTTCTACCAAGACATTAAATCTCACCGGCACGGATACCCTCTATGTGGGATATAGTTTTAGAATGAATTCAGCCGGTACCACAACTCTCATCAAAGATGCTGCCATACTAAAGATGGAAAGCAATATTGATGTAACCCACATCATAGATATCCCAGGCAAAACATTAAATGGGGTCGTGGTCAACACTTTAGCAGTAAGTACATCTACCCAAGACCTTCAATTTTTGGGCACCAATGCTGTTTTTGGAGGACTCACCATCAGGCATACCAACAACTTTAGAACTTATTTTAATGCCAGCGGTGCCAGTTATGGGAATGTTGATGTGGCTTACCTTGGCAGCAATGCCAATCTCAAAACGGTATATTTCAACACCAACTCCACGTTAGGCAATTTTACCTTCAGCACAGCGGCCGGTGCTGCTGAGGTAGTGACCTTATTCAACAACACTTTTGGCAATGTGGTATTGCCCTCTTCTACCACCTGGACCAGCACAGCAACACGTATTCAAACGGTGGCCAGTCTTAACTTGTCGGGTACGTGTATAGTACCCGCGATTATTAAATCAAATACGATCGCCACTACCACCTTTACCGACAATTCGGGTACCAATATTTTTGATTACGTACAATTTCAGAATGTGGTGTTCACAGGTGGTGCTACCTGGCAGGCCAACAATTCGCTTGCTTCGAATACCACTGGTCTCACACTGTCTGCTTATGCAGCCCAGACATTTTACTGGATAGGAAACGGAGGCAATTGGTTTGACCCTACGCATTGGTCGCTTACCAGTGGGGGAGTGGCGGCATCTTGTGTGCCCAACTATCAGGACAATGTCATTTTTGATGCCAACTCCTTTACCCTTGCCAACCAACGAGTGACCATCAACCAAAACCTTATACAAAACAGCATCCTGGTACAAAATGTGGCCAACAATCCAGAAATCTATTCTGCCGCTAAGGTGGTGACAATCACCACCAACCTGAGCTTTACAGGTACCGCTTCAAGGTTTACCCATGCGTCAAGTACCTTACAGGTGAGCGGCAGTGTCTTGATAAGCAGCAGCAATGTTACCTGGAGTGCAACGGGGACAATTTCGGTTGGAGGTGATTTTTCGATTAAAGGTGTCTCGGCTGGCAGTTATGGTTTTGCTTCATCCAGCTTAAGTGTTGGGGATAGCCTGATCATCCACAACGCCACCCTTTCTTCTTTTACCGTAGGCGGTGGTTTAACGCTTACCAGTGGATCCCTCAATTTACAAAACAGTAACATTACTACGTTTACGGTAGCGTCGTCTATTGTATGCAACAACGGCTCTTTTTTGGTACAACAAGGAGCTATCACCAATTTTACAGTCGGTGCCGCTACTTTTAGCAAAGGCTTTCGAATCATCACTTCTCCTTCAGGTAATTATACTTTTAACTCAGGAGGCCTCACTTTGGGAGACAGCCTGGTCATTCAAAACTCGGTGTTGAGTTCGTTCTATCTCAGGTTTTTTAATGGCAGTACTTATTCCTATTATCCAATCACCTTGTCAGCGGGTTCATTATATATCTCGGGCAGTTCCATCACCAACTGGCATGCCTCTTTCATCAATGTCAACAATGGGCAACTAAAAGTAGTCAACAACTCTAGCGGCACAATGAATGCCTTGTTTTCCGTATCGAGTCATTTTCTCATCCAGGATTCTCCATTCAACTGGTCGATGTCCAATTTTTCGGCAGGCAATTGCAGTGTAGGTGGCAATTTTACAATTTCTAATAGCCAAAATTCATTTACGCCCTTCCAAAATTCATTGGCCATTGCAGGAAATTTTTTGATAGACACCAAGCCGGTTGTATGGAACTCTCAATATCCAATCACAGTGAATGGAGATTACAGCGTTTTGAACAGCAGCTCTTCCATTACATCATCAACCACCAATGGGACTTTGAGTGTAAGGGGCAACTTCACATTGAATGCGGGGCTTACCTATAGTGTTTATTTCAATTATTTTACCGCTACCACGGCAGGTAAGACCATTCAGCCTGCTGGTAAAATTTTCACTAATGTCAACTTCTTAGGCAATGGGGGTGCATGGACTATGCTTGGAGATTTTACGGCTACGGGAGATGTGACCCACCAGTTTGGTACCTTTATTTCCAATGGCTTTAAGGTAGATTATGGCTTGGGTATGTCTGCCAATTATACCAATGTTATCAATCTCAATTATACAGGTACGGATACCATACGGGCGAGGTATTACTATACGCTAAGCACTTCTGCCAACACTACTTTTACCATTGGCAATGCTACAGTTAAACTGGATACTAAAAATGGACCTACTTCCATCGTTTTTACCGGCAGTGGTAAAACATTTAAAGATGTTTATTTAGTACAGTCGGGCACCACTAATAGTACCAACATTTCCCTCTCAGGAAACAATACAGTATATGGCAATATTTATATCTCTTTAGATAGATTTGGAACGGTCACTTTTTCCGGCTCAACACCCAATTACAAGGATGTGTTTGTCAACTACAAGTCCACCACCGCCACTACTTCATCCATCAATATATCTGGGGCAAATACCTGGAAGGATTTACGCGTAAGCTCACCCAAAGTTGTACTTACCACCACCATTTCTGCTGCCAATATTTTTGATACCCTGAGTATGCCAAATGCTACTTCCTTTACCTTTCAGTCTGGCATTACCCAAAATTGGAAAGCGTTTATGACCAACGGCATTTGTGATAATATACCTGTATATAAATCAAGTTCAGCCGGATCACAAGCCACACTCAATGATCTGGATGGTGGCACCACGGAACTCAATTTTATCAATATCAAAGACATTAAAGTTACAGGGGGCACCTGGAATGCCTCCAATGTCATCAATGGTGGCAACAATACAGGTATCAATATTACTACCGCATCCAGTATTACCTATTATTGGATTGGCAATGGAGGCAACTGGACAGATGTCAACCACTGGTCAACTACCAGCGGGGGTACGCCTTCATCCTGTATTCCCTCCCAAAATGATGATGTGGTATTTGATATTTTTAGTTTTTCATCCAATAGCCAGACCGTCAATGTTACTACCCCCATTACGGTAAGAAACATGACCTGGACTTCAGGGGTCAATAGAAATCCTGTGTTTAATGCCGCAACCCTATCCGTAATTGGAGATCTAAGGATTGAAGGTCAGGTCAACATTAATTCATCTACTACCCTCACAGCAGGAGGTGATTTTATACTCAATCAAAACGTGACCTGGCCCAATTTGAGTCAACTCAATTTTGTTTCTGATTCATTGAACAACGTGATCAATTTTAGCAATAAGAGTTTTAATTGTAATGTTTTGTTCAACTCCGTGACTTCCAATATTACACCCCAATGGACCTTGGCCTCCGCATTTACCATCAATAATACCCCAAGTAACACAACCACTTTTACAGCGGGTAATCTTATCTCCGGAGGCTTCAATGTAAATTTTGGTAGATTTTTTGAGGCCAGCCTTGGCACCCGGGCAAGGAATCTCAATTTCACCGGCACCGCAGAACTCAGAGCGGGTTATGATTGGAGAGTGGCTACCGATGTAAACACGGTGCTCAATATGGGAACCTCAAAATTGATTTTAGACTTTAATACCACGTTTGTTACCATCAATTTTAATGGGGGTAATAAAACCTATTACGATGTGGAAATTTATAAATATTACAACAATGGGAGTACAGGCTATCACGCCAATATCAATAATAACAACACTTTTAACAGTCTATTAGTCAACTGGCGTACCAATGCAGCGGAAGACCTCAATGTGCAAGGCACCCAGATCATAGGAACGTTTACTGGCAACTTTGAAGGGTCTCCATTTACAACTAGCAATCTTAATTTTACAAACAACAATAACCAGATTGGTACTTTCAATTTAACTACCCGGGGTGCACGAATCATCAATGTAAACATGAATGGTACCGGTCAAAATATCACAAACTACAACGTTACCCATAGCAGCACGTCTACAGTAAATTCCAATTTCCAAACCGGAACCCACACCATAGGCAGTGTCAATATCAACGGCACAACCAGTGGAACCATAAATACAGTATTTTCTAACGGTGCACATACAGTGGGCAATATCAATGTTTCTTCCGTCTCAGGCTCTGTTTCCACAACGCTCCAAGCTACCAACGCCAATTATGGCAATTATACGGCAACCGTCAACGGAAGCGCATCTTCATCGCTATCACTGATCAATGCCATGACCGTGACGGATATCACCATGCAGAGTGTTAACGGTACTTCAAGAATTGTTTCTCAAACGGGCAATAAAACCCTGGGTAAGGTGAAAATCACGACAACCGGCACTGGCATACCTGACCCTGAATTTTTATCCAATACGACCATCGATCGGTTGGAATTGAGTCAGGGCTTTGATATGCTGATTGGCAGTAATTCTAATATTACCATCACCAATGATTTTGTTGCAACTTCAAATTGTTCCAGGCAATCCCGAATTTTAGGGCAAAACCAAACTACTTCAAAAATTACCAAAACATCCGGTTCGGTGACACTGAATTATGGCATACTTTCAACCCACACGGTAACAGGCGGCGCCAACTTTACAGCTACCAATACATCCAATACAAGCACTACGGGGTGGACTTCATCAGTAGAACCACCTTTGACTTATTACTGGATTGGTGGTACGGGCAACTGGAGTGAAGTAAGTCACTGGGCTTTGACCAGTGGTGGTGTTTCCAATGGCTGTAAGATCCCCGAACCCGAAGACAATGTGGTCTTTGATCAAAATTCATTTACGGCCAGCAATCAGTTTGTAACTCTCAACGTCAATGCGACAGTTAACAATATGATTTGGAGTGGGGCCTTGTACAATCCGGGTTTTGGATTTACCTCCAACTCCATCAATGGCAGGGCTCTCACTGTCAATGGCGACTTGGTTATCAACGATGCCATGAGGTGGCAATGGACCAGGCCTTTTTTAGGATCAGGGTATACCAATGTTTTGAATATCAACAAATCCATTACGCTCAATCCAAGCGTAAGCTGGACCCATCAAAACTATGTTAGCTTTAATACATTGGCAGGCAGTTACCAGATCGATATGGCCGGAAAAATATTCGCCGACAATGTTTATTTTGCCGGAGTATCAGGATCATCTCTCACTTTGATGGATCATTTTTTAGTTGATCCGGCATTTACCACCAATATGACAACAGGCAAGTTGATTTCCAATGGCTTCAATGTTGATTTTGGGAAAAACTTTTTTGGCAACAACTCCAGTGCGAAAGAATTGAATTTTACCTCCAGCGCACAGGTATTGGTGCGTGAGTCGTGGGAAATTAGTACCAATGTTTCGAATGTACTCACCATGGGTACAGCACAATTATTGATCCAGTCGGGTAATGCGGCTAATTTTGTATTTAGTGGAGGAAATAAAACCTATAGCGATGTGACGATTCAACATGATAATACCTCTAACTTAACAATTACCATCAACGGCAACAATATATTTGATGATTTTTTGGTGGCTTATGTCAACCGAAAAGATGTGACCATTTCGGGCTCTAATACCTTTGGTACTTTCACCCTTCGTCAAAACTACGATCTCACCAACAACATACCCTTGTTTAATGTGACGGCATCCAATAGTTTTAATACATTTGTGATCCTTTCGCTCGGTATCCAGGGGCCAACCGCTACATTTACCACATCCAATACCTTTGGCAATTTTATTTCTGTGGGAAGAAATACAAGGATCAAATTTGCCGCCAACCTCACCCAGACCTTCAATGGTCCGATGCAAGTCTTGGGCACTGGAGGTCAACCCATCTTTATGCAATCCACTACAGATGGCACAAGGGCTACCATCTCAAGGGCTAACGACAACATGTGTTTTGATTACATCTGGATCAAAGACATCAACGCCATTGGAGGCGCTACTTTTTTGGGAGGTCTCAATGGAGTGGATTTGGGAAACAACATGGGCATTACCTTCAATGATAACTGCGTAGGTTATTATTGGGTCGGTGGCAGTGGCAATTGGTCGGATCCCAACCACTGGGCAACCTCATCAGGGGGTACCAACAAACAATTGACGCCTCCAACCGTGGTAGATCATGTATATTTTGATGCCAACTCATTTACAGCGGCTGGACAAATAGTAACCCTGGATATTAATGGAGTTTGTGCCGACATGGATTGGTTAGCCTCCCTCTTCAACCCAACTTTTGAAGGTTCCGCCACCAATCTTGAAATTTATGGAGATCTTACCCTGAGCCCTAATATGAACATCACATGGCCAGGCGAATGGAAGCTGAAGGGTACCACTGCGCTTAACAATGTAAAACTCAACAACAAACAGTTAACTCAACTTACCTTTGATGCCAGCCAGAGTACTGGGGGCTATAATATATCACAACCTATTTCGGTATCCGGAAATCTTACCATTAGCGATGGCATTGTCAATACGGGTGGTCAACCCATTACTACCACAAACCTCATTATCAATTCTGTCAACACCAAAACCATCAATTTAGGCGCAAGTGAAGTAGTGATCAATGAAGGCGCCTGGGATGTTCAGGACAATACAGCAATTACATTTAATGCGGGCACAAGCACCGTTCGGCTGTTGAGTAACAATGGTGATGTGGATTTTTATGGAGGTGGGCTAACCTATAACAACGTTGTTTACACTACGACTACATCAATGTCAGGCGAGATTACGGGAAATAATATTTTCAATGGTTTTACGGCAGGAGGTTCTACCCATCTTACCTTGGAAAGTGGTTCTTTTCAAACTGCGACCAACTTTAATCTGGGTGGTGCTTGCGAAGATTATTTGATCCTGGATGCAACTACTTCAGGTAATGCGGCTACTTTATCAAAAAGTAGTGGTATCTTAAATTTGAGATTCCTCGATCTCACCGACATCCACGCCACTGGAGGCGCTATTTTTAATGCCTCTCAATCCATTAATAACAGCAATAACAATGGCTGGAATTTTGTAAATCTAAGCAGCCTTAATGTCACCTTATCTCCCACCAATGCAACTTGCCCAGTACCTAACAATGGTTCTATCACAGCAGTGGTTACAGGAGGTGTGAGCCCTTATTCCTACCGATGGAATAATTTGGCAACAGCAGCAACTATTACCAATTTATCGCCTGGTACTTATACTGTAACCGTTACCGATGATGCAGGCTGCACCATGTCGCAAGAGGTGAGTATAACCCAACCAGCTTCATATGGCTTTACAGCATCAGCCACAGGCTCTACAGTTTGTTTTGGCACACTGACAGGTACTGTAATGGCTGCGGCTCCAACCGGAGCTGCCCCGCTATCCTATCTCTGGAACAATGGCTCCACTCTGGGCACACCTACCAATTTGGCGGCGGGCACCTATACTGTGACGGTTACCGATGCCAATAGTTGTGTTGCTACGGCAACTGCAGTAGTAAACTCTTATGCGCAATTGACAGCAAGCTATAGCAATACGGTATCCAATTGTACCAATGTGGCCATTACCTTTACAGGCTTGCCCAATACAGCAGGCTTTCAGTATGCTTGGAATTTTGGTGACAGCAATACAGCCAACACAAGGGTGGCTGGCAATACGTTTGCTACGGCCGGAAATTACAATGTGGTCTTAACAGTTACAGATCTCAATGGTTGTACGGATACAGAGGCAAAACAAATTACCGTAGTCAATCCTCCGTCATTTACTGCCAATACTGTAAGTACAACCACCTGTGTTAGCTGTAATGGTTTTGTCAACCTCAACATATCCCAGGGTACACCACCTTACACCATTGTGGGCAGTACACCGGTGTCTTCACTGTGTGCAGGAAGTTACACTTATCAGATCAGAGATGCCAACCAATGCCTGAGTCCTTCACAGTCTTATACGGTAAGTTTGAATGACTTGACCAAGCCCACCATTTCAGGACTTACCGCCAAAAGTTCGGTGGTCAATACAGGATGTACAGCTACGGGTATTAGTTTGGGTACACCCACTGTTTCAGATGACTGTACATTGACTGCCAACATAACGGTTGCTAATAACGCACCTATGGGAGGTATTTATCCGATTGGACTTACCACTGTTGTATGGACAGCCACCGACCAGGCGGGCAATTCACAAGTTTTTAATCAACTAGTTACTGTTACTGCATCTGACCTCAATATCACTGGCAATGGCATGACCATCGAGGATGAGGATTTGATGCCCGAGCTAAATGACAATACCGATTTTGGAGAAGTCAGCATTGGAAGTTCGGTAACTAATAGTTTTAACCTGCAGAATCTGGGTACGGCTTCACTGAGTCTGACGGGTTCTCCAAGGGTAATGTTAAAAAATAATTCTCACTTCAGCGTCAGCACACAACCTGCGTCAGCTTCTATAGCAGTATCAGGTGCCGCCTTACCTTTTTCTATAAAATATCAACCTACGCTGGCAGGTGTGCATACGGATACGGTGGTGGTGTTGAGCAATGATTGTGATGAAGCAATATATCGTTTTGTTGTGTCAGGTCAGGTAGATTGTAGCATCGCTATTGATAATGTAGTGGTACAAGATGAAAGCTGTCCTGGTGCAGACGATGGATCATTGGAAGTAATGGCTACTTGTCTGAGTTGCAACAGTGCAGCAGATATTCGATATTCACTGGATAATTCAGATTTTTCAAATACCACCGGTTTGTTTGAAAATTTACCCCCTTCTACTTATACGGCCTATGTCAGGGATGTTAATAATATAACATGCACCAGCAGCAGTGGGCCACATACGGTGGATGCAGGAACCGATAACGAAGATCCACAGATAACTTGTCCTGCGAGTAGTTCTGTCAACACGGATGTCAGCATGTGCAGTGCTATAGTAAATTATACATCGCCTGTTGGTACTGACAATTGCAGCGGGTCTATGACGACTCAAACGACTGGATTGACCGGCGGTTCTATGTTCCCATTGGGAGTAACCACCAATACCTTTGTAGTTACCGATGGTTCGGGCAACACCGCGGCATGTAGTTTTACTGTTACTTTGAGTGATAATGAAGATCCACAGATAACATGTCTTGCCATTAGTTCTGTCGACACAGATGCCAACATGTGCAGTGCAGTAGTAAATTATGCAGCGCCAGTAGGCACAGATAATTGCAGTGGTTCATTGACAACACAGACAGCAGGATTAACCAGTGGTTCTATGTTCCCATTGGGAGTAACCACCAACACCTTTGTAGTAAGTGATGGAGCGGGCAACACCGCGGTTTGTAGTTTTACCGTGACCGTGACCGATAACGAAGATCCACAGATCACTTGTCCTGCCAATAGTTCTGTCGACACGGATGCCAGCATGTGCAGTGCTGTAGTAAATTATATCAGCGCCAATAGGCAGTGACAATTGCAGCGGATCAAGTACCATGCAGACAACCGGGTTATCAGGCGGGTCTATGTTCCCATTGGGAGTTACCACCAATACCTTTGTAGTTACCGATGGATCGGGCAACACAGCGCAGTGCAGTTTTACCGTGACCGTGACCGATAATGAAGATCCACAGATAACTTGTCCAGCCAATAGTTCTGTTGACACAGATGTCAATATGTGCAGTGCTGTCGTAAATTATTCAGCGCCGGTAGGCACTGATAATTGCAGTGGGTCAATTACCACGCAGACAGCTGGATTGACCGATGGTTCTATGTTTCCATTGGGAGTACCACCAACACCTTTGTAAGAGCGGCAACACCGCAGGTTTTACCGGCCGTGACCGATACGAGCCCACCCCCCCCCTCCCCCCGGGTTTCCCCGGCACAGCGGCAGCACCTGGAGTTACCACCAATACCTTTGTAGTCACCGATGGATCGGGCAACACCGCAGTTTGTAGTTTTACTGTTACTGTGAGTGATAACGAAGATCCACAAATAACTTGTCCTGCTAGTAGTACTGTCGACACAGATGTTAATATGTGCAGTGCGGTCGTAAATTACACAGCGCCTGTTGGCACAGACAATTGCAGCGGGTCTATGACGACTCAAACCGTTGGATTATCAGGTGGGTCTATGTTTCCGTTGGGAGTTACCACCAATACCTTTGTAGTAAGCGATGGAGCGGGCAACACCGCGGCTTGTAGTTTTACAGTTACCGTGACCGATAACGAAGATCCACATATAACATGTCCTGCTAGTAGTACTGTCGATACAGATGTCAATATGTGCAGTGCCTTCGTAAATTATACATCACCGGTAGGTACAGATAATTGTAGTGGTTCATTGACCACACAGACAGCAGGATTAACAAGCGGCTCTATGTTTCCATTGGGAGTTACCACCAATACCTTTGTAGTCACCGATGGAGCGGGCAACACCGCACAATGCAGTTTTACCGTTACAGTGATCGATAACGAAGATCCACAGATAACTTGTCATGCCAATAGTTCTGTCGACACAGATGCCAACTGGCGTGTAAATTATATCCCCCAGGCAGCAGCACAAGCCAGCGCCGTTCAGGCGGGTCTATGTTCCCATTGGGAGTAACCACCCTTTGTAGCACACACCGCGCGACCGTGACCGATAATGGAGATCCACAGATAACATGTCCTGCCAATAGTTCTGTCGACACCGATGTCAATATGTGCAGTGCAGTCGTAAATTATGCAGCGCCAATAGGCACAGACAATTGCAGCGGGTCTATGACGACTCAAACGACTGGATTGACCGGCGGTTCTATGTTCCCATTGGGAGTAACCACCAACACCTTTGTAGTAACCGATGGAGCGGGCAACACTGCGCAGTGCAGTTTTACCGTGACCGTGACCGATAACGAAGATCCAATGATAACATGTCCGGCAAATGTAACTGTGAATACTGATACCGGTTTATGCACAGCAAGCAACGTAGTCATTGGCAGTGCTTCGGCTTCTGACAATTGCAACTTAGCCATTTTGCCTTCAAATAATGCTGTAGAACCTTATCAACGAGGCATCAATAACATTACTTGGACCGCAGATGATGGCAACGGAAATACATCTGTTTGTATACAAACGATAACAGTACTTTATCCCGAAATAAACCTGACAGGCAATGGGCAAACCATTGGAAATGGAGACAACATGACCAGCAGTCTTGACTTTACCGATTTTGGTCCCCAGAGTCCCGGAAGTCAAACGGATAAGACCTTTGGGATTGAGAATATAGGTAGTCAAACCTTACAACTTACAGGCATGCCAATTGTAGTTGTTACTGGTGATGCTGAATTTTCTGTAGTCACACAACCCAGCTCAACAGGCATAACATCAGGAGGCCCTGCCCTGAGTTTTCAAATCAGGTATGCCCCGGTGGCAGCGGGAAATCATACAGCTTTGATAAGTGTTCTAAATAATGATTGCGATGAATCAAACTACACCTTTACCGTTAGCAGTTGTGCCACCACAGTATATTACAAAGATCAGGATGGTGATGGTTATGGCAATGCAGATTCTGTGAAAACGGAATGCACTCAACCTTTGGGCTATGTAACCAACAATGATGATTGCAATGACAATTCATCTGCCTTAAATATTCAGGCGGTGGTCTACAGTCACGATGGCGTTTGTTATGCCACCCTGGAAGATGCCTTAGATATGGCAGGCAGCACTGCCATGCAAGAAGTGCTCATTCACGCTGATGCCTCACCCAATGAGATCAATATCATTCCAGCAGGCGTCACCGTAAGGGTGCTTTCCGGCACATGGTCCAATCATATGATGTTAAAAAACAACGGCACCATCATCCTGGAAAACGGATCTTCTTTCAAAAACGTTAGTGGTGGCGTCTACAAAGGTAAGGGCAGCTTTAATGGTAATTTTCAGAATATGGGAGGAGTAATGAGTCCGGGGGAGTAGAAGGAAGACGGAAAATAGGTTGTTTTTGTTTTAATTGATATTAGAATTATGGCATTGGTAATTTACCTGCGGCTAATCTCCTTTTTAGTTGGAGTAGCAATCATTAGTCATCAAAACTTAAATATTTTACTATTAACAGTCTAAAGTAAAAATGTAATATATTATAATTTATAAAGTACAGATAATTAATGGATTAAATATTTTGTTGATTCGCTAAGTGATTGTGATCTCTGTAGTTCTAAGGCCCATTTGTCTGATTTTGACCTCAAAATTAAATGAATAAGCATCCAATACCTGCCAAAGTATGACAAAATCCACCTTCCAATGAACCCGATCATCAATGGTTGTTAGCACTATTAAATGAATAGGAGGACACAATTTGTTAGGAGGAAATCAATGTCCTTATCAGCCAGCAAAGATAGCAGCGAATTGAATTGGATTGGCGTGAAACGGGAAAAGCTTAGGCAGCTTGGGATTAGTGAGGGGAAATGGATGGTTTTGATGAAACTTTAATTTCTATTTCATAGTGGTCTTGAAATTATCAGCACCATGAAATAACATTTTTTATTCTATATAACATATGGCCTGATCTGTTTTGGTATTCTCGGGCAGGATATCAAATTGTTGTCAACATGTTGTCTGTTCCGTCACAGCAGAGGATGATGTTTTTACTCATGCCATATTCACTATTTTTACACCGCTATTATAACAAAAATATTTGATTTAATCATTTGTCATCCTTGCATAATTTGATCAATTTTTAGTTTTATTTTCTCGGCAATTAATTTATAAATCGGACTCTTTAAATGCAATTCATCTTCCCAATCATTTTCTCCGGCGAGTCCGAGGCAATCGATGTAGTGAAAATGATCTTCTCTTGTTTCAAAATATTTCAGGATTTCATTAAAATGAAAAAGCATGGCCCATACAATACACTTTTTTAACTGCTTATCGGTAATTCCAGCCATATCAAGTGGGTTGTAAAGCCACACCCCATTGTCAAACATTTTCCTCAATAAGCTGCCTTTGTCATTAGAAGGTATGGCCAAATCATAGCCGTGGGTAATGATGTGCACATCTTAATACTAGGTTCTAATTTAATGCTCTGAAGGATAAAGGCATATTCAAAGGCCAGCACATTCATCAGGATGTAAAATTTGTCATTGAGGTATTGGTGGCCGGTTATGATCTGTTTTTTCACATCAGATGATAATGATGTTCTCTGATCCAGAGCAGCTTCAAGGCTTTGTTTGAACGCGGGTGACAAAACAACTGGTTCTTTATGCACTAATTCTTTTATCCGGGATTATACTACCAAATCATTACCGCCGCCACTGAGCAGAAATACATCTGGTTTTTCTTTCAGCAGTTTTTTAAGATACTTCCCCTCTTTGATGTAATTGGCCAGCCAGTCGCCCCCATAGGCAAGTGTATAGATCCTGAACTTTGACAAGTGAATAAGCCAATCTACAATATCCCTGATCAAAATGTGCTCATACCAGGAATCTCCCTCTATGACTATCTTGGGTGTTTGTTTATTAAAAAATCTTCCAAGAAAAATAGAAGTTGTCATTTTCATGGTTCTGGCCACCCAATTGAAGGCTCCCATTACTTTTTTATCTGCATTACTGTCATTGAGCTCAAAGCCGTGGATTTTGGCTTCCTCCCAGATCCCTTCTGCGAGTTCTGTGTATTGGGCCTTTGTTAGCTTAAAAATCAGTCCAATGATTTGATTTCTCTCTTCTAATGAAAGGGGAACTGTAAAAATTTTTTCTAATGTTTTGGAAACATTTTCATCCAGGTGTGTGGTGTCCACAAACGCCCTTAGCGTTTTAGAGGTAATACTC
>JADKFC010000019.1 GCA_016717655.1 Saprospiraceae bacterium | reverse complement strand
TTACCATAACTTTTTGATATGTGCCTAACGCTGATCATGATTTTGGGCTAAGGTCTACCTCACCGTACATGCCAATTTTAATGTGACCATCGTTCTTCACCTTAATTTTTACTGCATAAACCAGTTGGGTCCTCTCATCGCGGGTCTGGATGGTTTTGGGTGTGAATTCGGCTTTATCGGCTATCCATGACAAGGTACCCGTATAGGTTTTTTCTTTTTCATCACCTGATTCGATATATACGTTTACTTTTTGACCTAATTTCACATTGGGTAGCTGATCTCCTGAAATGTATGCTCTTAGGGTCATCTCATCGAGATTGGCAATTTTACAAATGGCCTTGCCCGGACTTACCCATTCACCTTCTCTTACGTATTGGGTGAGTACAATGCCATCTGATGGTGCTATTATCCTGGTTCGCAAAAGCTGATCACTCAGGATTTCGCCTTTCTTTTCAAGTGGTTTTACCTCACTCAGCAAACCCCTGTTTTGGATCCTGACAGCGGCAGCTGTACTTTCGTATTGGGCCTTCAATACATCGATCTTGCTGTTGATGGCTGCTAATTGTTTTTGCATTACTTCTGTTTTGCCATCGATGTCGTCTTTTTGTTGCATGCTTACCACAGCTCCCATGGCTTCTGCAGCAATGATAATTTCATCTGCTTCAAGCTACCGCTTGCATCGTGTAATAAACCATCTCCCTTACAACTGTGCAGGAATAATATCATCGCACTAAAAAACAAGGCAGAAAAAAAATAACCTTTATTGCTCATCGTTTTCACATTTATCATTTTGATCATCATAGCCATCCCATGTTTATTTGCATTAACCAAATATTTTTATTCTTTTTGATTTCATTGAGTTCCTGGTTGATCCTGGCTTCAGCTACGTCATTCAGTTTGACCAGGTATTCAGAGGCAGTTATATTGCCATTGGCGAGCTGCACTTCTGCAGTGGACAATATCTTTTCTCTGAGTGCCACCATTTCTTCGTCTCTGGCAGATGATTTGTTTAATCGATCCCAGTCATTGAATAGCTGCCTGTTTTTAATCATTTTTCGATTGCTAAGCTCAGTTTTCCTGGCTTCAGATTTGGCCATTGCCAGGTCGGTTAGCTGTCGTTGATTGTGATACGTGTAAAAAGCAGATAATTGCCAAGAGAGTTTCAATCCTGCTATGTAATAAGGTTCAAATTCGTTTTTTAGAAAGTTTAACCCGGGCTTGCCATACCCTGTTTGTGCAAAGAGAGACAGCTTGGGTCGGATGGCAGTATTTTCAAGTTGGCCATTGGCCTGGGCCATCGATTTTTGTAGATCAAATTGCACCATAAAGGGGGCTCCGCTGTTCAACATTGTGTCTGGCAACAAGGCATCTTCGAGTTGAAGTTTTTCTATTTTTTTGCCTGTCAGAAGAGCAAGTGCTTCATAGCCGGCCCTGGTAGTTGCTTCGATTTCTTCTTTAAAGGAAGTAAGTTTAAGTAGTTCTGCCCTCAAGTGATCTCCATCCGAAGCCAACATAACTCCCGCTTCAATGGCCACTTTTGCCCGCTGAATGCCTGCTTCCAAATCCTGGATAGTGAGCGCGGTTTGTTTCAATCTTTGTTCGGCTTCTGCTACAGCATAGTAAACTTGAATGGCTGTTTCTGCAATGGCATCGATTTCATTAGAAACCACATTCTTTTCAAGATCCGTTTTCTGTCTTTGCAATTGCCTAAGCGCCGAGGTGGTACCACCATCATAAACCAGTTGTGATATATCTGCCTGAATTTTATATTGGTCTTTTGAAAGTCTGGGTATGTTGATGCCCGGAAAAGACAAATCGATCCCTGAAGTCTCAGACTGGTAACTTGCCTGTGCCTGCAACTGAAGCTGAGGCAGCCATTTTTTGTTGATGTTCGAAATACCGGCCTCATTTTCTTTTTGAAGCATGCCTTCCAGAGTCGACAAAGAAGTATGCTGGCTGGCCTCTCTGATTACTTGTTGCAGGCTCATGGTGCTTTGCGACCTCAAGTCTAAGGACTGCATTCCAACCATAAAAACCAAAGCACAAAAAGCTTTTTGAAATATTTTATTCATCGCCTTAATTTATAATTTGATATTCCCTGATCATCCAATCGGCTACCATTATTTTTCTATCCTGCATAAAGTTATTGTATCTCTCGTCTGAAAGATCTAAAATGAACCTAAAGACAGGTGAAGCAATAATGGGATATATGCAAAGAGATACGGTGTTGACCAATAATTCTTCAGGGGTGGTTTTTCTCATATTACCTTTCGAAGCTTCTTCTTCCAACATTTTTTCAAAACTTTTTCTTAAGCTGGCAATGGGCAGATGTCCTAATTTTTGAGGAATGAGCTCTGGATTTTTTCTCGCCTCGGTCAAAACAAAGAGGGGTAAAACAGGAAAGGTACTTATGATGTCAATCTCTGCATTGACAAATTGCCTCACCCGCACCGATAAAGGCAACTCAGTTTGAAACCAAATTTGAAAGGCTCCGAAGACTTCAAACAATTTTTCACTCAATATTACATCAAACAAGGTCTCTTTGTTCCTAAAATAATAGTGAAGCATGGCTTTGTTGATACCCGCTTCATCCGCTATTTCCTGCATTCGGGCCCCCTCAAGTCCCCTCAGTAAAAAAACTTGTTCTGCCGCTCTTTTAATCTTTTCTTCGGTGCTAATAATTTCTTCCAAATTCCTGATTTCGTGTCAGTTAATAAAATTCAACCATTTGGTTAAACCATTTGGTTGACAAATATATAGTGAATATTTCATCCATGCAATATGAATCGCCATTTTTTTTAAAATGAGAGACTAATCCACCTTATTACTTTAAAAATCTGCCTTATAGGAGCACTTATAACCCATCAGAATGTTAGCAAAACAGTGTCTTTTTTCTTTCTGAATAATTTTTGATTCAGATAATGACAGAGATAGGCAGTTCCTGCTCCTAAGGCCGCTCCAGCTGCTATATCGCTGGGATAATGAAGTCCGAGGTGCATACGGGAATAAGCAACACTCCCAGCCCATGTGTAGGCCGGAACCGCTACATACCATTTGGGCCAAATCAAAGTTGCAGAAGTAGCCAACGCAAATGCAGATGCTGTATGGCCGGAAGGAAATGAAGGGTCGTTTGCAAAGTACACATTATCGATATCCGGATATTTATCATAGGGCCTTTCTCTATTCAAGGTCCATTTGATACCCTGCGACAAAGCCACAGTGCCGATGGCAACAGCAAACATTTCTACTCCCCTTCTTTTTGATGATGTTGTTTTGATAATAGCTTGTTCATAAGCCAGCACCCCCAGAGGCAGGCCTAGGGTTAGAGGAAGTACTGAGTTTGATACATGTCGAAAAAAAGGATCAAAATCTTTATTTCGATGAAGGTTAACATCTCTCAATATTTGTATGTCCCAATTTTGGGTAAGGCCTGTATGGCTAAGATTGATCAATAGCAATAAGCCCAATAGAAGCCTTTTTCTACCAGAGCCAATAAAACCATACAGTCTTATACAAGCTTTATACATTTTATTTTTTTGTGAAAAGCACTTTAATGATATTCAATGAAATCTGAACCTGGTTTGCTTTTTACGTTTGGACTTGCTATGATCCCATGTAACAGAATTGCGCCGGGCTATGACTTTGCTTGCTTACGTTGATTTTTTTCCAGCCAGCGCATATGGTTGTCTTCTACCCTTTGTTTGACCAGCAAAGCAATCAATTTCTCCGGCAACGGGTCTCCAGGGACAAAATGAACGGTTCCTCCTGATGACTTATAGGGTTTTAGCATATCCTTGTGTTTTTTAATCAGGGCGGGATCCATTACATAAAGACTGCAAAAACCTTTGCCACCTCCATATCCAACCAACATGTATTCAGTTTTGAAACAAGCCACTCCATAACTTATCAATTCAGTTGAATTAGCAGCATATTTAGCAATCAGCTCCCTCAATTCCCAGAGAGTGCTCTGACTTGTGGGGTCAAACTGAGCAATAAAGGTGTTGATTTCTTCCGGCACTTGTTTCTTTGCAACCTTCATGGCATTTTTTACGCCTAAAAGTAAAAGTTTAGTACCACATTTAAAAGAGACATGTCTACTTTATTGTAAACAAATTTATCGTTGCCATAAATTTCTCCCATTTTCCACTTATGCACATATAAAACCTGCCCTTCCAGGCCTTTGAGCCAGCCGGCAAAACTATAACGCACATCTACATTGGCCTGGGCATAAGAAGGCATGCCATATTTATTCAGGGAGAAATTTTTAACATCCGGAAGATCAAAATATCCCGCAGTTAGGGTGAGTTTACATCTTTGGTTGACAAAATTACGTGCCCATTGTAAGGTTACTGCATGAACATCTCCATACCCATCATTTCTTTCTCTTGGCATAAATGTAAAAAAGGCATCTCTGCCCCATTCTCTAGGCATCAGATACCTGCCCATTGGAGTTATTCGATTATAGGCCAGTGTCAATGAACCATTCCTTTTAGTATAGGCAAGTTTAGAACCAAAGGTCAAAGCCTTGGCGCCCTTATCCATATACCTGAATGCCTCATCACTCACCCCACCGGTGCCTGTCTCCTGCTGATAAATCAACTGCACAGCAGCATTCCATTTTGAATTTTCAGAAATATTTTTGGCATAATCCAATTGATAGTAAGATGAATAAAAAAGATCTAAAACCATCATTTGCCAGGTCTGCCATTTCCATTGTTTGTTTAATGTGCCGTTAACTCCTGCATAAAGAATGCCGGGAACATCTAATTTTCCTTTGTAAGCTGAAGCCTGTCCTTTGGTATTTACTCCACCGGGATACAAGCCGATAGCAGGTCCCACCTCAAAATAACGGGAGGTACTTCGGGGAGAAATGCCATAAATGAACCCTCCTTCAAGTGCGATGTATTTTGTGCCTTTCCAGGAAAGCCAAAGTCCATCGACGGCCGTAGGTCTCATCCTACCATCCTGAAGGTTAATAAAGGGTGTATTGATGTGTTGCTTGCCGAGGGTCAATGTCAATTTGCTTTTTTGCCAACTCAGGTACAATTCTTCCAGCCTGCTTACATCCAATTCATTGTCCTTGGGTGCCAGGTCGAACAAACCAATCTCATATCTATTGGGCTGCCCTGTTGTGGGTCGGGCTTTAACAGCTCAGTTGAAGCTACGTTAAAAACATAGACCCCACTCAGTCCAAACTTGAATCCATGGTACTGGGCGGTCTCAAATTTAAGTCCCCCTCCCATGGCAAGGGCCCTGTCATCTTTTAAAACACCCTTGTTTTGAGTTTGCATTAAAAAACTTCTAAAATGCCCACTTACCTTGCCGTGCTTAAAGATATCAATGAGTTTTTGGGTGTCTCTGCTCTCACCTTCGTTTTTCCAGATACCAGGTCTTTCATTGAGTTCCTGGTGCTGTGCGATGGCGGTAAAATAGAAAGCCATGAAGCAGGACATCCATGCCCACTTCATCCAACCTGGTATTAGTTTGATCATTTTATTTAATCATCAATGAAAATTATAAGCTACGCCACTTACCTGAGTAAGCAGGGTTTCAGGTGCATCAAGGGCAACTGCGTTGCGTTGGGGCTTTGGTGTCACCGGTGAAGCTACCGCCAAATATCCTACCATTACCTGGTGCAGGGTCTCTGCCTTATTTTTTGCTTCTGCCACTCCTTTGATTCTACACAACACATCTGCAGGATCTCCATCCCTCTCGCAAGCTAACACCGAGTACATGCTTGTTGCCTCAATGGCTTTACCGCGGATACTTACTTCCTGTACCCGCTTGCCGGTTTCGCCAAAGGCATAAAATTTCACCTGCATCCCTTTAAACTTCACCACCCAACCACCAAACCTTTTGGATGCATCCTTAGCAAAGACATTGTTTAGTTCTTTTTCTAACCATTCCATAAGCTGGCTGCCCGTCACTTTTGCTGTGCGAATGGTGCTGTCAACAGGTAACATGTCATAGATGTATCCATGCACAATGGGTATATTGCCGGTATGGTCTGGGGTAGCCCTTGGAGGACAAAATCTAAAGCCGTTGGAGAGCACTATATCCACATCGGGGTACTTCCAACTTAAAGCATCCAGAACCATTGTATCTATTGTATTCTCAATTACAAAATACCGGTAAAGTGGAATGGTACTATAGCCAACCACCGTATTGATATCTTTTTTAAATACCGATTCTGCCTTCTCTATTAAAACCTCCATTCCTTTGTCAGGTTTATGTTTTGATGCATCGACCTCAACCAATGAATAGGAGTCACTTATAATTTTTCCCTTAGAAATAGTGAGTTCCAATTTACCAATAAAGGAACCAAAGGCGCCCGGCTCCACTACTTTTGAAAATTTGCATTCAATTGGTTTGCGCACCCTTTCATGGGTATCGCCACCAAAAATATAATCGATGCCTGCTGCATCTTCATTATTGGCCAGGGCAATCTGCTGCGACAAGCCAAGATGGGCTACCATGATCACAAAATCACATTGTTCCTGATTTTTAAGGATGTCAACATAATGTTTAAGATTTTCATCCGGCTTGGTATAGACTATACCTTTGCTATAATTAGGACTCTGTCTAAGGGGTACCAAATGGTCAGTATATCCCAGAAAGCCAATTTTTATACCTTCCACATACCAGATATAATAAGGTGGAAAGATCAATTCTCCTTTAACACCCCCTCCTGTATCGTGATACATATTGGCACAAACTTTAGGTGCATTGAGAGAGCCTAGAAGGGTTTGCATTTTTTTCTTCCCATAAATCACCTCCCAATTGCCGGGCAGATAGAGATCATAGCCCATGGTATTTAGAATGGGAACAAAGGCTTCGCCTGTGGTTTTGACACTCAGCTCGCTGCCCTGAAACATATCTCCAGTATCTACTGCAAAGCTTTGTTTATAGCTTGATCTCAATTGATTGAGTGTAGAACGTAAAGGCCCGTAACCACCGGTCTTTCTGAAAACCATTTCATCATTTTCCCAAAACATTTCGTCGTGGGCATGGATCTGACAATGCACATCGGTGGTTTGAAAAATGCCAATTTTCACCTCTTTGTCCTTTCCTTCTAAGACCAGATCCAACTTCTCTTTTCCCAGTGCCCATTGAACTGGAGCTGCAGTACTTACAGCAGCACCTAAGACAGATAACTGCCGAAGAAATTTTCTTCTATTTGCATTTTTCATTAAAATCCTCCTTTGATGTATGACCAACCTTGTTCCTGTTTTTCAACAATTTCAGCAATTCCGGCAGGTACAATTTCTGCTTCTTCAATCAATTCGTCTTCTTTGATATTGCGCTGGTTCATGGTGTTTTGGCAAACCACAAACCTAACTCCGGCTTTTTTGAGATCAGCTATGATGTCATGGTGTCTCGTTCTTTTGGTCATCAAAAAATCGATACCCTGATTGTAGGCAACCACCTCTATCTGGGCATCGGGCCAGTGCTTCCTCAGATTCTTCAACTGATTGCTGAAAGCTTTTTGTTGCATCGAATCAGCCAGGGTAAATTGGAAGACCACTTTGTGATTGGCTCCTTGTGCCGAAGCATCATTAGCCAACAGCGTTATAAAAGCCATAATTAAAAAGGCAATGATTTTCATTGTATCTTGTTTAGAAGGTTATGTTTATTTCTTAGATTTTTTATAAAATTCTTTGATAGGCTTATAAGGCCCGTACTTATGTTGTGATTCAGTAAACGAATCCGCATAGGGGCCAAATGGGTGGTCAAATGGTTTTTCCTCCAACTTTGGCCAATCGCCTGAAATATCTGCATTGGGTCTGGGCTGGGAATTGACGAAGCCGGCCAGATTCCAGGCTTCTGCATCCGAAATTTGCGGATGAAGGTAACTGGCTCCCTGCGGCATATTGTACCTTACATAACCCGCAAACCTGCTCATTCTAAAGAGACCTGCTCCTTGATTGTATGAATGGGGCCCCCACAAAGGAGGATAGGTATAAGCGATGCCATCTTCCGCTTTTACCCCTTGGCCATTTTGTTGATGGCAGCTGGCACATTTTTCCAGATAGACAATTCGCCCGCCAGTAGTATCCAATGCTTTTTCCGGCAGAGGCAATTCAAAGATACCACTACCCGCTGGTTTTTCTCCTTTATTAACCTGGGCACCCAGAAATGAAATGTAAGCTTTTATGGCAATCATCTCTTTAGAGCTTTCTTCCAGAGCTTTGCCATTGAGACTTCTTTTCATACAGTCATTTACCCGTTTGGTCAAGTCTTCTACGGTACCGCTCCTGGCCCGGTATTTTGGATAGGTTGAAGCAACCGCGCCATAATTATTGCCCCATTGCTTGCTACCTCCTTCCAGATGACAGTTCTGACAGTTCATTCCATTTGTGATGGCTTTGACTTTGCCCTTGGGGCCCAGGTAATAGGCTGTGTTTACGATCAACTCCATGCCATATTTTAATTTTTGCCATTCTTCAGCTGATACGTTTGTACTATCTAAATCCGGAGCCTTCCACAAGGCATCATAGGAATTTTTCAGCTCAGCTTCCTTTTGCATTTCAGCTGCAATTCTTTCTCTTTCTTTAAGTCGCTTTTGATATGCATCCCATTTAGGCACTGAATATAGATATAGGGGGATTATTACCATGGCAACCAACAATAGCTGAATTAGGACCATGGCACGCCTGATGGCCTTAAATCCTGCTTCAATTCTGTCCTTATCCGGCTTCTGATTCTCCATGATGATTAATGAGGAAGTTTATCTCTGTAATATCCGTAAATCCACGTGCCCGCCAACGCACTCAACAAGGTAATCACAATTACGGTTGCCCCTGTACCAATCTGCGCAAACAAGGGGCCGGGACAAGCACCTGTTATGGCCCAGCCAAGTCCAAACAACAATCCTCCATAAATCTGTCCTTTATTAAACACCTTATCATGAAACTCTATGGTCTCGCCATGGATGGTTTTGATGTTGAATTTTTTGATTAACCAAACCGAGATCATTCCTACCATGATGGCACTGCCTATCACTCCATACATGTGAAAAGACTGAAACCTAAACATCTCCTGAATACGAAACCAGCTAATTATTTCAGCCTTCACAAATACAATTCCAAAAAGGACGCCCACAGCCATGTACTTAAAGTTGTAATACCACTTATGGTGCAAATGACTTTCATTGATACATACAGCATCTGTTGATCTCAACGTATAGTCCTGTTCTTCTGAAATCTGCTGTATGTCTGTATTTTGATTGATTATTTCTTTGCTCATCTCCATTTTGTTTTAAAGTGATAAAATAAATGGTAAAATGACATTGGCCATTAAAAAACCACCTGCCATAAAACAGCATGTGGCTACAAGGGAAGGCCACTGTAAATTAGAAATGCCCATGATGGCATGACCACTGGTACAGCCACCGGCATACCGAGTGCCAAAGCCCACCAAAAAACCTCCTACCACCATGAGGATAAAGCCTTTGACAGACATCAGTTCTCCCCAATTAAATAGTTGATTAGGCACCAGTCCATGGAAATCGTTAATTCCATAAGAAGCCAGTTCAATAGCCAAATTGGGATGGATCAGGATGGGGGATGGATTTTTGAGTAGGCTGATGGCTACAATACCTCCAATGGCTATGCCTGCAACAAAAAACAGGTTCCAGATTTCCTTTTTCCAATCATATTTAAAAAATGGAATATTGGCAGGCAGACACATGGCACAAACATGCCTCAATGATGAACTGATGCCAAAGGTCTTATTGCCCAGGATCAACAAGGCCGGCACCGTTAATCCGATTACAGGTCCCGCTACATACCAGGGCCACGGTTGTTTGATGAATTCAATTATACCCATTACCACAATGTTTTAGTTATCAATTAATACATGTATATACAAATTGTCCCGTCATCCCCGGTGCGCTTTGCATCAGGGATTGACGGGAACTTCAAAACCTTCTAACAATTTTAATTCACTACAACTATAAATTATCCCATGACCTTGCTCTGACAAACAAAGTCGGTCTTAGGTACTCCTGTTTTGGCTATGGCATTAAATCCTCCTTCCACTTCAGTAAAATTTCTATAACCTCTTGCCTGAAGGATAGAGGCTGCAATCATACTCCTGTATCCACCCGCGCAATGCAGGTAAAAATGTTCTTCAGGTTGTACATCTTTTACCCATTCGTTGATGTAAGAAAGAGGCCTGTTATAAGCCTCATCAATATGCTCTGCAGCATACTCTGATTCTTTTCTGATGTCGATCACTTTGCTTTCTCCAATCACAACTGCTTTGGCAAACTGGTCAGCTGTAATTCTGTCAACCGTATCGATTTCTTTACCACTCTGGCGCCATGTTTCAAAACCATCTGCCAGGTGACCTAATACATTGTCAAAACCCACTCTGCTCAACCTGGTCACTGCTTCTTCTTCCTTACCCGGATCAGTAACCAACAAGATGGGCTGCTTTACATCAGCAATCAATGCACCTACCCATGGAGCGAAATCGCCAGTAAGGCCGATGTTTACACTCTGTGGAATAAAACCTTTCCAAAACTCTCCATTGGCACGGGTATCCAAAATCAAGGCACCGGTCTCTTCTGCTGCCACTTCAAATTCGGCAGCATTGAGCGACCTTAACCCCTGATGCAAAACCTTTTCAAAGTTTTCATATCCTCCTTTGTTCATGGCTACATTGGCACCGAAGTAAGCTGGTGGAGGTAAAAGTCCATCGGTTACTTCTTTGATAAACTCTGCTTCGGTCATATTAGCCCTCAACGCATAGTTATTCTTTTTTTGTTCACCAATAGTGGAAACCGTTTCCTTACTCATATTTTTACCACAAGCGCTTCCTGCTCCGTGTGCTGGAAAAACAATAACATCATCTGCCAGCGTCATTACTTTATCTCTAAGGGAGTGAAACAAGGTGGCAGCCAATTGCTCCTGGGTCATGGAGGCAGCTTTTTGGGCCAGGTCTGGTCTGCCTACATCACCTATAAACAAGGTGTCGCCGGAAAACAAGGCATGGTCTTTTCCGTTCTCATCTTTCAATAAATAACAGGTACTTTCCATGGTGTGCCCAGGAGTGTGCAACACTGTTATTGAAATTTTGCCAACCTTAAAGCTTTGGCCATCTGCTGCCAACACAAAATCAAAACTGGGCTGGGCATTAGGGCCGTAAACGATGGGCGCCTTTGTTTTTTCACTGAGATCGAGGTGACCACTCACAAAATCTGCATGAAAGTGGGTCTCAAAAATATACTTGAGTTGAACGCCATCCTTTTCCAGCCTGTCTAAATAAGGTTTTACTTCTCTGAGCGGATCAATGATGGCAGCCTCACCGTCTGAGGTAATGTAATAAGCGCCTTGCGCCAAACATCCCGTATAGATTTGTTCTATTTGCATGTTGTTGTTTTAATAGTTGTTTTTGTATTCCTTTAAAAAAATGATGGGGCAAAAATACAAGCCCGGATGGCAGTGAGGAGTAACCTTTGTTACACTAAAACAGCAAGTTTCGAAAGTTATGATTTTTTTAACTTTCACAATAGTATTACCACAAAAAATAAGTTGAGAATCCTTCTTTTTTTCTTAGCCTATAGCTTTATGCTCCCTTAAAATTGATTGTGGAAGAAAGATTTTTTACCCTCTCTCTTCCTTCTATTCTTATAATTAAAAGATTGACTTATGGTGGAATGAATCAGGGCAAATATCAATTACAAAAAGCCATAAGTCTTATTTTACCAATAGTTACGCTGTACCTTTCAGGATTTTGTTCCAATACAACCAAGGCAGTCCATATTTCTTGAGGACCCACATCGATTTTTTTGGCTTGGTTTGGTCAATGGGGAAGCTCATTTTTGGTGTATTGCTGTAATCAAATTCTGCCAACATCAGCTTGCCATACTGAGTGGGGATAGGACAAGCGCTATAGCCTTCATATCTGGCAACCAGGGGCTGGTTTTTCATAAAACTAACAATATTGGCAACAACAACTGGTGCCTGCTTTCTTATGGCTGCACCTGTTTTACTGCAGGGTGCATTGGTACAATCTCCCAAAGAAAAGACATTGGGAAATCGAATGTGTTGCATGGTATGTTTGTCTATTTCGACATAGCCATAAGGGTTGTTTGCGTCTTTGAGGTCACTGTGTTTGATGATGTCTGGTGCACTCATAGGAGGTACGGCATGACAGAAATCAAAGTCCATTGATTTTACAGTTAATTCACCATTGGCAGATTTCTCTTCATAAAATACCTTTTTGGCATGTCCGTCCACACTCACAACATTGACTCCGAAGTGGGTATGGATATCACGCTTTTTAACAATTTTATTGAGGGTTTCTGCGTACTCTTTTACAGCAAAAATAGCTCCTGCGCCTGAAAGGTAATGCACTTCATAAGGGATGCCCATCTTTTGCCAATAGTGGGTAGCCAGGTACATAATTTTATGTGGAGCTCCGCCACACTTTATAGGAGAAACCGGATTGGTGAAAACAGCTTTTCCTCCTTTAAAATTTTTAATCATTTCCCAGGTATAAGGTGCATGGGCAAATGAATAGTTGCAGCTCACTTCGTTTTTCCCAAGGGTTTCCTTTAAACCTTCAATTTTATCCCAGTCTATCTGAAGTCCGGGGCTTACTACCAGTATTTCATAACCAACCGTTTCTCCGCTGGCCAGGGTCAGCATATTGTCATCAGGCTGAAAAGAGGCTACTGCATCTTTAATCCATTTTACTTTTTCCGGCATGCACGACTCTTGTGGTCTGACGGTTTTGTTGATATCAAATTCCCCTGCCCCAACCAGGGTCCATGCGGGTTGATAAAAATGTTTTTCCGAGGGCTCAACGATGGCAATGTCAAGGTCTTGCTGACTGCGCAACAATTGGGCAGCGACGGAGATTCCTGCATTTCCTCCCCCTACAATTAAAATTTGGTGATAACGCGACATTTTGTTTGAATTTATCGCAATGATCAACAAAATTCAAATAATGTTAGGTAACATTAGTCACATAAAACATAAACACCTGAATAATAAACAATTAGTTTTGAATTAAAAAAATTAGCAAAATATAATTAGGTCAACCCAATAATTTATCGGCCTAATCCACATTAAATTTGGCAATCAGTCATAATATGTGATTGTGGTCACATCCTGAAATATATCTTGTAGAGAATTTTTAAAAATTAATTTTCGCGGAGGGCCTTTTCCTGAATATTTTAAAAAGAAATCATCTAAACTCCGAAAAGCTCTTTACCCAGGATGTAGATCCCCATTACCAAAACAAACCATCCAAAAGCAGGTTTGAGCTTATTGCCATCTATGTTTTTTGCCATCTTACTTCCTATAAAAATACCTGCGATAGCAAAGGCAGAAACAATGGCTAAAAACTGCCAGTCGGTAGGTGTATCCCCTCCTTCACCAAAAAAACCGATCAATGATTTGGCCGCTATAATAGCCAGTGAGGTGCCAACCGCCATTTTCATGGGTAGTTTACTGAGCACAACCAAAGCGGGTATAATTAAAAAACCACCGCCGGCGCCAACCAACCCAGTTAGAATACCAACCACCGCCCCTTCCAGTAAGATAACCGGATAATTGTACACACGAGGTCCACTTTCTTCCTTGGCTGCAGTACTTTTTTTAATCATACTATACGATGCTGCTATCATCAAGAGAGCAAATAAACCCATCAAAAGCAATCTTTTAGTGAGGACAAAGCTGCCTATTGTAATAACCTCCATAGGAATGGCAGGAACAATCCAGGCTCTGGTGAGAAAAACAGCGATGATAGAAGGGATCCCAAAAATGATTGCCGTTTTTATATCCACCAACTTATTGGTAAAATAATTTACGGAACCCACTGCGCTAGTCAATCCTACAATAAACAAAGAGTAGGCAGTAGCCAACACCGGCTCCACTCCAAACAAATAAACCAATACCGGCACGGTAAGAATGCTGCCGCCGCCCCCAATCAGACCCAGGGATACTCCAATAAGGATCGAAGCAGCAAAGCCAATGTATTCCATCATTTTATTTTTTGCAAAGGTCGCTATCACCTGCCAATAAGTAAGTAACCTAGGTTAACTAAGCTCCAAATGTTCTCCTTTAATTCTTATTCTTCTACCCTATTACATTGAATATCAACCCAAAATACAAGACAATGGCCTTTAAAAAAAATAAAAATCTTTTCAAATGCCTGTAATCATCGATTCAAATGATGCCCATCATTGAACAATGTGACAAAGGTAGCGCTCTTATCCAATGCGCTTTCACAACTTTGTGCCATCATTGATTACCTCATTTTATAAAACAAAATCACAATGAAGTTAGAGCAAATTTACACAGGATGCATTGCCCACGCAGCGTACTACCTTGAGTCCAACGGCGAAGCTGCTATTTTTGATCCATTGAGAGAAGTGAATCCTTATTTGGAAAGAGCCGCGGCTGATCATGCAAAAATCAAATACGTTTTCGAGACCCACTTCCACGCCGACTTTGTAAGCGGGCATTTGGATTTACAACACAAAGCAGGAGCTGAGATCGTTTTTGGCCCTACTGCAAAACCAGGTTATACCGCTACCGTTGCTGCTGACAATCAGATATTCGAAGTAGGTGCTTGTAAAGTGAAAGTGATCCATACACCTGGTCATACCATGGAATCAACAACTTACATGGTGATTGATGAAGAGGGCAAAGAACACGGCATCATCACCGGAGACACCCTCTTTATTGGAGATGTAGGCAGGCCTGATCTTGCTCAGCACGTCATTGCCGACCTTACACAGGATAAACTGGCGGGTCATTTGTATGACTCTTTGAGAAACAAAATCATGCCGTTGAGTGATGACCTTATCGTGTATCCCAATCATGGTGCCGGAAGTGCATGTGGTAAAAAAATGAGTAAAGAAACTACCGATACACTGGGCAACCAGAAAAAAGTTAATTATGCTCTTGATCCCAGCTTGTCAAAAGAGGAATTTATCAAAGTACTTCTTGACGGACTAACCACCCCTCCAGGCTACTTCCCACAAAATGTATTGTTGAACATCAAAGGTTATGAAAGTCTCGATACTGTTCTAGACAGAGCTAAAACACCTCTTAATGCCATAGAATTTGAAGTAGCAGCCAACGAAACACATGCTTTGATCCTTGATACACGGGATGGCAATGCCTTTGCCAAATCCTTTATACCCAACTCTATCAACATTGGAATCGATGGTAATTTTGCACAATGGGTGGGTGAGATGATACCAGATGTTACCCAGGAAATCTTATTAATTGCAGAACCTGCAAGATTGGAAGAAAGTCTTATCCGTCTATCAAGAGTAGGTTATGACAATGTCATTGGCTATTTAAAGGATGGTTACCAGACCTGGCTAGACTCCGGCAAAGAAACCGATTCTATGGAACGTATCACTGCTCAGGAATTTGAAAGCCTCTACAAAAAAGGTGATACCATACTTTTTGATATCAGGAAGAAGAGCGAATACGATGCTGAACACGTGGTAGGTGCCATTAATGTTCCCTTAAATCAGATCAACCAGCACCTGGCCCAATTCCCTAAGGATAATAAGTTTGCGATTTATTGTGCGGGAGGGTACAGAAGTATGGTAGCAGGGTCTATCTTAAAACAGAGGGGTTGGAACAATTTTGTTGACGTCATTGGAGGTTTTGGAGCCATATCAAAACAAGATGTTGCAAAGACAGAATACGTTTGTCCAACTACCATGCTGTAATTGAATTAAATTATACCATTAACATCATTGAGGCCTCATTTCTCCGGAAATGGGGCTTCTTTTTTTTTAAGAAATTGATTCTTGCCCATCTTTTTTTTCTCGGGCATGGCTGTAACATAATCACTATGGTACTTCGTTGTACTTTTTACTTATGTTTGTATTCAATAGAAATTCCAGTATGCACGCCGCAGTAAAAATGATCTTGATAACGTTTGGCATCATGGCCCTTCCATGGCAACCAAATGCTCAAGACTATAAGGTATACGACAAACTTCTCAAAACCTATGTAGACCCCAATGGCAAGGTTAATTATAAGATGTTGACAAAAGAAAAAACTGCCATCAACCAGGTCCTTGACCAGTGGCAAAAAGTCAATACTCAAAAACTGAATGAAAAGGCAAGGCTGGCATTTTACATTAATCTATACAACCTTACTACCTTAAAAGTAATAGTAGACCACTATCCGATTAAGTCAATCATGGACATCAAAGGGGGTAAAATATGGGATGTAGATCTTATGGTATTGAATGGAAAAACGTATTCACTCAATGAATTGGAAAATCAGTTGATAAGAAGCCCTTACAAAGAGCCTGGAATTCACTTTCTGATCAATTGTGGGGCAAAATCCTGTCCTCCTCTTCACGCTGAAGCATTTACAGAAAAAAATATTGATGTTTTAATGGAAAAACGCACCCGTCAATTTGTCAATGATGTACACTCCAATACCATCACCCCAAAACAGATTAAAATCAGTAAAATTTTTGACTGGTACCAAACTGATTTTGGCAACCTCATTTTGTTTATTAACAGGTTTAGCAGCACAAAGATATCCAACAATGCCAAAATAACTTTTATGGACTACGATTGGGGTTTGAACAAACAATGAGTCATCACCCACATATCATCATCATTGGCAATGGCATTGCCGGGGCAACAGCAGCGTTGGGCATCCGAGATCGCAGTAAGGCCCAAATTACCATAATTTCTGATGAAACAGATTTTCCCTACGCAAGAACGGCATTGATGTATGTGTTTATGGGGCAGCTAGCCTTACCTCACACCTATCTTTATCCCCCAGATTTATGGAAAGAAAAAAACATAAATCTTCTCAAATCCAGGGTCATGGGACTTGACAGGGAGGCAAAGACCCTAAACCTGGCTGATGGCCGGATGCTGCATTATGATCAACTCATTCTTGCCACCGGTTCAAAGCCCATTCTTCCTGATTGTTCAGGAATTGATTTACCCGGTGTTTGTTCCCTGTACCATTTTGAAGATCTGAACAAAATAGAAGGCCATCTTTCATCCAACGTCAAAAATGCTGTTATCATCGGTGGGGGGCTGATCGGTGTTGAATTGGCAGAAATGTTAATCTCCAGAGGGATAAAGGTTTCCTTTCTGATTAAAGAATCATCTTATTGGGCCAATGCACTGCCCAAAGAGGAATCAGAAATGATAAGCCGACACCTCGCAGAAAAAGGCATTACCATCTTGCCAAATGAGGAATTGTTAGCCATCTTGGGTGAGCATCAAACAACAGGTGTGGAGTGTAAATCGGGAAGGATCCTATCAAGCGATTTTGTTGGAATCACCATTGGGGTCATGCCCAATGTATCCATGTTTTCAAAAACCGGCCTCGACATAAACCGGGGTATTGTGACGAATCAATTTTTGAGAACCAACGATTCACAAATTTATGCCATTGGTGATTGTGCAGAATTGGCTGTGCCCGAAGAAAACAGAAAATCAATTGAAGCTGTGTGGTACACAGCAAAAAAAATGGGTGAGGTAGCAGCTGCCAATATTTGCGGCGATAACAGGATCTACGAACAAGGGGTCTGGTACAATTCTGCTAAGTTTTTTGAACTGGAATATCAGGTTTATGGCTATGTGCCCAATACCATTGAGCCCCCTTTTCAATCTCACTACCATCAACATGCCAATGGCCAGAAATCCATCAGGATTGTTTATCATAGTGATGGTTTTGTGGTAGGAATATTAGCGATGGGCACTCGACTCAGACAGCATATTTGTGAGGACTGGATCAACCAAAAAAAACCACTCAAGGAGGTCCTTGCGTATTTTGCTACAGCCAATTTTGACCCTGAATTTACAGATGCAACCTATAAAAATTGGCATTCAAAAAGCCCAGGTTCGAGCAGCAGTCGGGACCCTAGTCTGGCTTCTTTTATCTTTTCATTTTTTAGAAAAAGGCCATGAATTATCGAAGCATAGCACTTACCGATCAAACAAATCCTTTATCATATACCAGCTTGCAGCTGGTATGCCTTACCCTTCTTTATCTTGGGCTGTCCATCCAATTTTTGTCCATCTTTGATCTCATTTTTTTACCAAGGCAATGGACGCTGGGTCTCTCAATTTTTCTCATTATTTCAGGCGCACTTGGGTACACCTTGTCTATTGAAAACAGAAAAAAAACAACAGCACAGCCTCTTTATACCATTCAGGGAAACATCCGGCAAAAAAAATGGAGTGCCTGGTTGCTCGCTTTGTTTTTGACTACTTTCTACGTGCTTTTATACCTCAGGCCCGACCTACTTGGCCTGGGTAAAAACAATACACCTAATTCTGGCTTGATCGGCTTATACGATGGTCTGAGTTATTGGATTAAAGGAAAACCTGCTTCAGAATGGTTTGTCTATGGCACGATGTACACCCTTGCTATAACGTGCTTGGGAATTCGGGTTATATTTAAGTTCAGCCACAACCGGTATCAGGTTTACAGAACCCTGAGCATCATTTTTTTTCAGTTGATTTTTGCATTTTTATTGCCGGAAATATTGCAAGCTTTCAACAAACCATACGTTGACCTCAAAAATTTCTGGCCTCTCAATTATTACTTCTTTTTCGATTGGAACATCGATCAACTTCTCGCTTCGGGTCAGTTTGGCTTCTTTGTTCTCGGATGGGGCACTGTGGGCTTTCTGGTCTTAACTCCATTGCTTACCTATTATTTTGGCAAACGTTGGTACTGTTCTTGGGTATGCGGATGTGGAGGACTGGCAGAAACTGCAGGTGATGAGTTCCGCCATTTATCCGACAAATCAAAGAAGGCATGGAAGCTGGAAAAATACTTAATTTATTCAATACTGGTAATCGTGGTCTTGATGACCCTCCTGATTTTAACAAGTCGATTTACAGGTTATTTGATCTCCATCAGTCAGAGTCTAGCGCATTGGTATGGGCTGATCATTGGAGCTATGTTTTCAGGCATCATTGGTGTAGGGTTTTATCCCTTATTTGGGGGCAGGGTGTGGTGCAGGTTTGGTTGCCCTATGGCTGCTTACCTAGGCCTTTTGCAAAAAATGAAATCAAGATTCAGGATTACCACCAATGGTGGCCAATGCATCAGCTGTGGCAATTGCTCCACCTATTGCGAGATGGGAATCGACGTAAAGTCCTATGCCCAGCAAGGCAAAGACATTGTTCGGGCTTCATGTGTAGGTTGCGGAATTTGTAGTGCTGTATGCCCGCGAGGTGTTTTGAAATTGGAAAACATCAACAGATAAAATATCAAAAAAACGACATCTACATGTGCTATAATTGCCCATTTTTAAGCAAAATGTAATAAATTTTGCATTACGCCACATGTGCATTGTACTTCACCGTTGGTGCATGGGAAATGCCCGTTGCCAAAGTAGCAAAAAATGCGCCTTCCAGTGATTTTAGCTTTGAGGATTAATCAAAATTTCTAAGATGAAACTCAAACGAAACATGTACACCCTTTGGGCCTTGTTTTTTTTCACCATCCTCAGTGGGTGGTCGCAAAAAAAACTAATCCCTTCTGATCCAGCACAAATCATGCCCGCTGATTACCAATACCAGGGGCCCGATGGAGCTGAAAAATTTGCTGTATCTTCTGCCAGGATCGCTATTAAATTTAATAAGGATGCAAGCTCAGAAGTTATGAAAACCATCGTTAAAGACTTTCCTGATCTGGCTACCTATGAAGGATCCGGCTTCAAAGGCATCGATGGTTACACCTTATTTGCTGTCCAGGCAAAACTGACCGACCAAAAAGATTTGGAGGACTTTATGGCTCTTCTGTCTAAATCACCCAAAATCGACAATGTAGCCCTGTGTTGATGTATACTGATGGGACACCACAGATTCCTACCCAAAGACTGGCTATTAAGTTATATGATGCATCCGATCTTAACTATTTAAAGTCAGATGCAATCAAATATCATTTTTCCCTCGAGCGAGTCAATGGCTTTGATGAAAAAATGTATTATGCTAATATTTCAAGCCACTCTACAGCTACTCTTGAACTATGCCAGAGGCTCACTCAAGAAAAAAGATATGCGGCTGTTGAACCCCTGTTTATCAGGTTGCTGGAAAAAATGAGTACCAATGACCCATTTATTTCCAATCAATGGTCATTGAACAATACCGGTTCTTCACAACAATACAATGGAACACCGGGAGCCGACATGAAGGTGTTTAATGCTTGGACCTTACAAACCGGTTCGTCCAGTATAAAAGTGGCTGTAATTGATGAAGGAGTAGATTTAAATCACCCCGACCTTGCGGCCAATCTATTACCTGGATTTGATGCTACTGGTCTGGGCAGCAATGGAGGTCCCCAGGGCAATGATGCCCATGGAACAGCTTGTGCCGGAATCATTGGTGCTATTGGCAACAATGCAACCGGAATAGCAGGAGTAGCGTACGGAGTTAAAATTATTCCCGTCCGTATTGCTTACAGTTCAGGATCCAATTGGGTAACCAATGATGGATGGATCAGCACTGCCATTGACTGGGCCTGGAACAATGGCAATGCCGATGTTTTAAGCAATTCCTGGGGAGGTGGTTCTGTATCAACCCTTATCAACGATGCTATTGGAAGAGCAGTAACCCTGGGTCGCGCTGGTAAAGGATCCGCTGTGCTTTTTGCAGCAGGCAACAACAACAGTAGTGCCGCCTCTTATCCAGCTTCTAACAACAATACTATTGCCGTTATTGCCATGAGCATGTGCAACCAAAGAAAATCAACCAATAGCTGTGACGGAGAAAGCTGGTGGGGTTCCAATTATGGCGTACACGCTGATGTTGCTGCCCCAGGGGTAAAAATATATACCACCGACATTTCAGGTACTGCCGGATATTCTACCAACGACTATGTTTCCAATTTCAATGGCACTTCTTCTGCTTGCCCCAATGCGGCAGGAGTGATGGCATTGATCTTGTCTGCTAATCCTGCTCTTACTTACGCACAGGCACGACAGATATTAGAAACCAGTTGTGAAAAAGTTGGAAACTACTCTTATTACAGCAATACTTCTGCCCAACCCAACGGGAGTTGGAGCAGTGACTTGGGTTATGGCCGGGTGAATGCCCATGCAGCGGTGCAAATGGCGCTGGGTCTCAACTGTACGGGATCCCCGGCCATCAATACTGTTGTGTCTTCACACTCCACTTTGTGTGCTCCGTTAGTGATTACCCTTTCTCTTCAGACCGCTTGCCTTCCCGGTACAACGTACCAATGGGAAACGAGCAGCGACAATATCAACTTTTCAACTATACCGGGAGCAACGGCATCTTCGTATAATATACAAATCACAAGCACCACATGGTTCCGTTGTGTAATTACTTGCAATGGCAGTACAACTACCAATTCCAAACAAGTTGTTTACAATGATCCTACAGTAACATCCTATCCGCATTCCCAAAGTTTTGGCAGCAATACGCTTCCTTGCGGTTGGGTAATAGAAAATGTTAATGGAGACCCCAACTCGTGGATTGTCAATTCTACGACGCCCCGAACGACCCCTTATGCTATGATGTATCCCAAAAACACTACACAAGCCGCTAATGACTGGCTGTTTTCACCTCCTCTTGCCATGACTGCCGGCAATAGTTATGGAGTGCGTTTTTGGTACAAGGGTAGCTCAGCATCACTTCCTGAAAAACTGGAAGTAAAATGGGGCAATGCAGCCAACGCGGCTTCTATGACATCGGGTGTTATATTCAGCAATACCAATATTACGAATACCATTTATAATGTAGCCAATACAGCCACCATAACACCTACTACATCGGGCACTTACTATGTAGGCTTCCAGGCATCTAGCGTTGCCAATATGGGCAACCTTCAATTGGACGACATCCGTTTTGAGTTGGTTACTCCTTGCAACACGCCATTGAGCGGGGGTACCATATCAGGGCCATCAACTGTCTCAGCTGGTAATGGCACTTTGTCAACCTGGACCGTGAGTGGCCATACTGGTAGTGATCTAACTTGGCAGGTTTCGGCCAATGGAGGTACAAGCTGGTCTACCTATACCAGTGCCATTTCTCCAACATTGACAACCTATATGCCGACTGTTGGCAATTATCTGTTAAGGGTTGTTGTGGGATCTTATAATTGTCCTTCAGAATTTTCTGCACCTTTTCCTGTCAATGCAATTCCAAGAATTGGAGATTTATTTAGCAATCCCATCATAGCCCAACACGAGTATTATCTTGAGCTGAACAATGGCCCCGCATCCGGTTTTGGAAACGACTATACAGGGCCCAATGCACAGCCATCCAATGATGTATTTTTTAGGTATACGACAGGTGCATGTACAGATTCTATAATCATTGGAACCTGCGGCAGTACATTTGATACCTACCTGCACATCCTTGATGCCAATGGTGCTCATCTCATTTCTCTGGATGATCATCCCAATTGTGGACAAGCAGCGGTTCTTTCTTATGACACAGAACCTTCAACCACCTATTATATTGTTTTGGAAGGTTGGAACACTTCAAGTGGATTTGCTGTATTTGGCATTCACGAATACATCGACTCTATGAATTTGGTTACCATTTCAAGTTCTTCGGGTACTGAGATATGCAATGGTCAAGGCCTAACCCTAACAGCAAGCCCTGGCGCCATTTATTTTTGGAATGAAGGCTCCCAAACCCAATCAATTACCGTTACTCAGCCTGGCACTTATAGTGTGACTGTCTATGACAATACCGGCTGCGTGGGTACTGCCGATATGGTAATTACAACTGGCATTGTCACTACCTGGTACCAGGACAATGATAACGATGGATATGGACAAATAGAATTGACCCTTCAGGCCTGCTCTCAGCCTCCAGGCTATGTGGCCAATCCAGATGATTGCAATGACAACAATGCGGCCGTCCATGAATCGATTATTTTTTACGGTGATTTGGATGGTGATGGTTATGGTGGCATTACAACCGGTAGCTTTTGTTTGTTGACACCACCTGAAGGTTGGGCAGATAACAATACAGATTGCGACGATAACAATGCTGCCGTCCATGCAGGAATCGCCTACTTTGTTGATGCCGACGGCGATGGTTTTGGTTCAACTGCAAGTGTTTATCTATGTTCGTCTTCAGCACCATCAGGATATAGCACCAACAATACGGATTGTGATGACAACAATGCCGCTGTCAACACACCACAAACCTTCTATGTGGATGCGGATGGAGATGGCTTCGGCTCTGCAGTAAGCGCTCAGCTTTGTTCCTCATCTGCGCCTTCAGGATATGCATCCAACAATACAGATTGTGATGACAACAATGCTGCTGTCAACACACCACAAACCTTTTATGTAGATGCGGATGGAGATGGCTTCGGTTCTGCGGTAAGCGCTCAGCTTTGTGCTGCTAACGCTCCTTTAGGATATGCATCCAACAATACTGACTGTGATGACAACAATGCTGCTGTCAACACACCACAAATCTTCTATGTAGATGTAGATGGAGATGGCTTCGGCTCTTCAGTAAGTGCACAGCTTTGTGCTGCCACTGCTCCTTCAGGATATGCATCCAACAATACTGACTGTGATGACAACAATGCTGCTGTCAACACACCACAAAGCTTCTATGTAGATGGAGATGGAGATGGCTTCGGCTCTTCAGTAAGTGCACAGCTTTGTGCTGCCACTGCTCCTTCAGGATATGCATCCAACAATACTGACTGTGATGACAACAATGCTGCTGTCAACACACCACAAAGCTACTTTGTTGATGCGGATGGCGACGGTTATGGATCTTCAGTAACATCGTTGTTATGTGCTTCAACAGCACCTCAGGGATATTCAACACTCACAGGTGACTGCAATGACAACAACCCTGCAGTTAACCCGGGGGTAACTGAAATATGTGGTAACAATCAGGACGACAATTGCAATCAATTAATTGACGAATCTTGCTGCAACATCATTGTTACTGCACTTACGGTGCCTTCCCTGTGTTCGGATGTGGCTACAGGTGCTATCAATACCACTATTAGCAATGGAATTGCTCCTTATACTTTTCTATGGAGCAATGGAGCAACAACTGAAGACCTTGCCAATCTTGCTCCGGGCAATTTTACATTGACCGTAACAGACAGTAACGGATGCTCCAAAACCAGTAGTATCACGGTAAGCCACTCCAATTCAGCTCCGGTTATTCCAAGCCAGATCGACGGCCCTTCAGGAGCTTGCAGAAACCAAACCAATGTGGTTTTCTCAACTCCTTTGATCCAAGGTGCAACATCTTATGTATGGACCAAACCAAACGGAACAACAGGATCTTCGACTACCAATACGATCAGCCTGAGTTTTAGCAATTCATACAATACTGGCAATTTGTGTGTAAAATCGGCCAATGCATGTGGCATGAGTCAATCTTATTGCAGGTCAGTAGTGAGATATACCAATGCACCCGCCCAGCCGGGAACCATCACAGGTCTGAAACAAGGAGTTTGCCCCAATTCAACCCATATATACAGCATTGCAACAGTCAACAATGCAACTGGGTATACCTGGACAGCACCAACAAATGCCAGCATTGTAAGTGGGCAGGGAACCACCCAGGTAACCGTGGCTTACGGTCCTAATTTTGGCACTACCGGCACACTTTCTGTGAGATCTTTCAACTGTATAGGCAATAGCAGCAACAGAAACCAAACCATTCAACGTACACCAACTACACCGTCTACCATTACCTCTGTAAATCAGGTTTGTCCCAATGCACAAGGAGTTACCTTTTCAGTCACCAACGTGCCAGAATATGGCTACAACTGGGTAGTCCCTTCAGGATGCACAATTGTAAGTGGTCAGGGCACCAATTCCGTAGTTGTAAACTGGAGAAGTACTTCTGGTACTATTGCTGTACAATCTACTGTAAGTTGCGGATCCGTTTCTCCATTTAGAAGTAAGAACATCACTGTTATATCATGCAGCTCAGGCTTACCGGTGGTGTCTCCATTTGATCTTGAACACATTGATATCTTCCCTAACCCTGCCAGCCAACAAGCTACGATTTCAATTGGGGTATTGGATGACACTCAATGTAAAATAGACATTCTTGACATACAAGGCAAATTGGTTATGCAAAAGGAGTGGTTCCTTATCAAAGGAACCAATGACCTTATTCTTGACCTCAATTCACTAACACCAGGTATGTACTGGGTAAAATCGATCCAATCAAATGGAACCACACTTTCTAAAAAATTGATAGTAGAATAAACATTGCACAATTCACAAAAGTACAAGGTCTTTCGGCCTTGTACTTTTTTTTTATACTGCACCAGATTAGGGCATATCCTATACATTCAGTAAATTTGAATCATGAGTCCACAATCACTGCGCATCTTAATTATTGATGATGAAGCCCACAATCGCAAGGCTATAAAAAGAATTATTGAAGAGGGCTGCCCTTCCATTACTATCATTGGAGAGGCTTCCAGTGCAGAAGAAGCCAGACAAATTCTTAAAAACACCCAAACAGATGTAGTATTATTAGACATCAACATGCCCAACGAGAATGGATTTTCGTTTTTAAATTCCATGAAGGGTGAACACTTTTTAACCGTGTTTATCACCGCCTATGCAGAACACGCCATAAGGGCTTTTAAAGCCAATGCCATTGATTATATATTGAAGCCTATCGATGAAGCTGAACTTATTGAGGCCATTGAAAAATGTAGAAATTTGTTACCCATCATTGCAGGGAATAACGGATGGGCCAACTATTCTCAGTCACTGGTACACGCAATCGACGTAGAACAACAAATTGAATACCCCAAAAAATTTACCTTACCCCACTCTTCCGGTTTTCACATTGTAAGTGTAGCTGATATTACCCACTTTGTTGCAGACGGAAACTATACCAGCTTACATTTTATTTCATCACCTTCAATGTTGATATCCAGGCCTATCAGGGAATTTGAAGAAATTCTGGATCCCAACCAGTTTTTTAGAATCCATAAGTCTAGCATTATTAACCTGAAATACCTCAAATCGTATTCAACCGCAGAAGGCAATGAGGCTATACTGAGCAATGGACTCAGGTTGCCGGTAAGCAGAAGGAGATTGGAAGACTTTATGCAAATTGTCAATGCCGTGTCCAGAAAACTATGAAAGTCGTATTGTTTCTATTTCTTCTTCCCGTTGTGCTTTGGGCACAAAATTATCCGGTACGACACTATAACACCAATGACGGTCTTTCGAGCAATATCGTGTATGATGCCATCCAGGATAAAAATGGATATCTATGGTTTGCAACCAATACCGGGGTATCCAAATTTGATGGCAAGAGCTGGAAAAATTACAGTGTGGACGATGGCCTGGGCGACAATGAAATATTGAAAATTCGGATGGATGCGAAGTCCAGGATTTGGTTGTTTTGTTTCAATGGTGCATTAAATGTAATCGATGGAGACACCATACACTCACCCAAAAACAATAAGATATTAAAACAACTTGGATTTGGGCAGTTTTATAGAACTTACTATGCCAATGCCAACGATTCGATATGGGTCTACAACAATTCTACCAATCCTTATTTGATTTCATGGCCGAATAAAGTACAGCAAGCTTCAAACAAAGACACCCTGGTCATCTTTCAACATGAAAAGGGACTGCTCAAGCTGACACAAAAATATGCCTATACACTTCCTCAGGAAGATTGGAACAATTCTGGTCTTAAAACGGCAACTTTTAAGAGTTGGCATGTATCAAAAAATGGAACGTTTATTGGCTTATTTGACAATTACATATTAAAAATAAACAAAACCGGCCTTCATACCCTTTATAAATTGCAATCATCGCCAACGGGACTCATCGTTGATTTGTATTTTAAAAATGAAAATTCACTTTGGATTTCTGCTGAAACCCAAGGCATCCTTCATTATGAACTGGAAGGCAATGAATTTATTTTAAAGGAAAAATTGCTTTCCGAAAATTATATTACCTCCACTACCATAGACAATGAAGGCAACCATTGGTTTACTTCATATGGAGGTGGCATTTATATGTTGCCCTTCAATTATGCAGATATTCAACATTACTCAGATAAATCAGGTTTGTATGAAAGCAATACATTTGCTGTTTGTGTAGACGATCACAATCAGCTTTGGGCGGGCCACAAATATGAATTTATTGATGTAATAGGAAGTAAAAAAAGTCATCACTTTCAACTGACCAATGATAACCTTACTGTGGGCAGAGTGGGCAAGATAAAGAAACATCCTAGTGGAAAAATACTTATTTCCTGCGATGAAGGTTTTATGATATTCGATCATCCTGAAAGCCAAACACGAAAAGTAAGAAGGGTCTATCTTGAGATTTCTGACAGCAAATATTATCAGGAGCAACCCATTAAGGATTTTTGCATTGACTCAAAGGGCAACATTTACATAGCTTCACAAGAAAATGTGCACTTCCTGAGTTCAGAAAGTCTAAAGCAAAAAAAACTAGTTGCCAAAAGGTTAAAACTACCTCTAAAAAGAGTTTTTTCTGTTACAGTTGATCACAATGATCAGCTCTGGGTAGGAACAGTTGATGGGCTGGGAACCTACAACAACAATAAATTTACCCCTGTTCTTGATTTATCTGACAAGTACTCTAATCGAATTGAGAACATGGCCTTTGTCAATGAAGAGCTATACCTCTCCGTTATTGGCTATGGCATTCTGATAATTAAAAACAACAAGATCACTTGCCGATTGTCAACCCATGAAGGCATGCTAAGCAACCACTGCACCCGATTATTTGTTCACAACAAGGAAGTTTATGTATGTTCAAATAAAGGATTAAACAAAATTGTAAAAAACGACCATCAACGATACAGTGTCACCCAATTGAATTCATTTCTGTTTAATGGGTCTCAGCAGGTCAATGATGTTTATGTAGACCAAAACCGAATTTACATTGCATCCCTCAACGGCATCCATGTTTTAAAAAAGAGCACCTCTTTTTCAACAACAAGGATAGAACCAAAAGTATACTTAACTGAGATAAAATATGGTGGTAAGACCCATACCAAAGATGAGCATTTAAAGCTATCCTATGGCGATCGACACATAGTGTTCAAATTCGCCGCACCCTCCTATTACTATCCGGAAGGTATTAGATATGAGTACAAGATCAATGCCGGCCCCTGGCTGGATCTGGCTATTCCCCAATTGGAACTTAATGCCATGGTACCCGGAAGTTATGAATTACAAATCAGGGCCAGGCACAATGAGTCACAATGGAGCCGGCCTATTCAATACCTCTTCACCGTAGAACGTCCTTTTTATCTTTCCTGGTGGTTTTATACCCTATTGGGATTGGGTGTCATTGGGTGGCTCTATTTCAACTATCTTCAAAAAATAAAAAAGCTCCAAAAAGAACAAAAAACCAGGCTGGAATATGAACAGGAAATCAACAGGCTTCAGCTCAAATCACTGCAAGCCATGATCAATCCCCACTTTGTATTTAACTCCCTGAGTGCTATTCAACAGGAAATCAATGCTGGAGATGCTAAAAAAGCCAACAATTACCTGACCCGTTTTTCAAGATTGTTGCGCAAAAACCTTGAAAATCTAAATGAATCTTTTATTACCCTGGATGAAGAGGTAAGTATGCTCACCCTCTACCTCGATACTGAAAAAATGAGGCTGGATGATCAATTGGATTATGAAATAAGGGTGCAGCCTGGAATGGACCCACACAATACATGGCTGCCTACTATGCTGCTCCAGCCCATTGTTGAAAATGCTATCTGGCATGGCATTGCAGCCAGCGGTGTTTCGGGTAAGGTATTGATTCAATTTGACATGATCAATGACAGATTGCACATTACCATTGAAGACAATGGACTGGGCATCGAAAAGAGCAGGGCACAAAAAAATCTTCAATTGCTAAAAGGTAAGGCCCTTGGCATGAGCATTACCCAGGATCGCCTCATCTTTCTTGAAAGAAAAATTGGCTCTCCTATCACTTTTGATGTAGTCGATAAAAAACATGAAGGGTCGAAAGGCACTAGGGTGGTAATAACCATGAGTGGTGACCTGTAATATTTTTGGGTCCGGTTATTTTTTGAAAATAAAGTAAACGGCAGCCACTAGAAAGGCAAATCCAATGCCATGATTCCATCGGAACTGTTCATTTTTAAAAACAAGGATGGCAAATACGGTAAATACAACAAGGGTTATCACTTCTTGTATTACTTTGAGCTGCCATAGATTAAAGGGCCCTCCGTTTCCGGCATAACCAATTCGGTTGGCAGGAACCTGCAGGCAATATTCAAAAAAAGCGATGCCCCAACTTATCACGATGATGCCCAAAATGCCTAGCTTGGAAAACCACTTGTAATCATGAAATTTTAAATGTCCATACCAGGCCAGGGTCATAAACACATTGGCCAGGGTCAGGAGCCCAAGAGCAACTAAGGCTTTAGGCATGGTATTATTGTATGCCAGTTAGCCCTTCAAACAGCCAGTTGGCCAATGCCTGCCTGTTGGCAGATTCCATCAAACGAATATGGTCACTCTTATTTCTGATGTTGGCAAGCTCAATGTAAACGGCAGTTGGATCTACTTTTCGCAGCATGTATAAGCCCCTGTTGTCAACATAACCTTTGTATCCCCTGCCCTTTTGAAATTGTTCGTACTTACCCTCAAAAGTAGCCTGCAGGTTATACGCAAGGTCTTTTGCATCTTTGTCAGTACCATAGTGGTAAAAAAATACATCCTGGCGCTGTTCTTTGTTACGGGAGTCCACATGGATCATTACGGCTGTTTGTTTTTTAACCCCCTGGGCCTTGTATTTTCTGTGCAAACGATTGATCTGATCAGCTCTTTGTTTGAGCCTGTCCAACTGTCTCAATGGTAGTTTTTTCCCATTGCAGGTCTCGTCATAGTCGCAATCTAGAAAAGCATCATCTCTGATTCCATCGTTCTCATCCTGCACAATCATGTGAACCGTAGCTCCATGCTGAATAAGGTCTCTGGCCAATCTGAGTGATACGTCATAGGCGTATTCATCTTCACAAAGGGTGTGGGCAAGATCTGAACACTGGGCTCCTGGATCGGGACCACCATGACCGCTGGAAATAAAAAAAACCTGACCTTTTAATTGATCGTCAAACAGGTTGACGTTTTTATAATTCTCCCCAAAAATGTCATGAACCGCTGTCATGCCATTGGGTTTACTCGCAGATTTAACGGCGTTTTTACTTTTTACATTTTCACCTTTTAAGCTCACCATGGTAAGTTCTGAGGCAGATTTTTTTACCAATGTACTTTTGGCAACTTCTTCTTTTTTTAGTTCCATTTTTGCAGGAACCGGCTCATTCTCTCCACATCCTAAATTGTGATAGGGCACCCAAAGTAGTCTGCTCGATTGAAAACTTGCCTTTCTCAAGCCTTTTTTGTGAAGTCGCTCATTGTAGTTCTGGATGGCAATGGCATCATTAATATCTTCCATTTTTAAAGTGGTCCGAATGCTTTTTCCATTGTATTTGTAAACCTTGATCGGAAGCTTGTATTCCTTACCGGCAAATAATTTTGCCCCCCTTTTGATGCCATTTAACTCGTAAAATTTTTCCGTATTACAGCTGTGAACACTAAGTTCATACTTGGAAAGAAGAGTTGAGATGGCATCCCCGCTTTTGGCTTTAACAGTATGGAAGTAAGGTTGAAAGCCGGCACTTGCCGCTACCGCAGTAAAGGTGAAACCCACCACCAGCATCATGAGTCGGTACATATTTAATCGATTTTTGGTATTGATCCTGCAAATTTAACATATTAAAATTATTTTTAATATGTAATTGATCATTTTTTTTGCTGGTTCTCATTTTGCCGGCCACTAATCTGTTTAATACACTGAATATGAAGCTAAAACACAATAATTTTGATTTTTTTGCATTGTTACTATAAAAACGAACTTTTTCCGAATTCTTGTATCAAAATGCCGCAAAAAACAGGGCTTTTCATTTAGGCCCCATCATTTTGATGCTTTAAAACATTTATATAGCTTTGTAGCATGAAATTTTTCCCTAACTACATTTTTTCAGTTCTGGTCATTGCTCTTTTATTAAATGGCCTTGCACTCAAAGGTCAAGATGCCCATTTTACCCAATACTACCAGGTACCTGCTTATGTCAACCCGGCCCTGGTGGGTAACTTTAATGGTCTTTTTAAGGTGGGAATGAACTACAGAGACCAGTGGAGGCCTGCGCTAGACCGACCCTATGCTACCTTTACAGCGACAGGAGAAAGTAAATTTTTGGTGGGACAACGCGATCCAGATGTTGCGGCTCTGGGCATCATGTTTTTTTCAGACAGGATCAGCAAGTATGACCTCAATACCACCCAAATTGCTTTGACCGGTTCTTATCATAAACTCCTTGACAAGAAGACCAAACAATACATCGGCTTGGGTTACCAGGCCGCTATCTTTCAAAAATCACTCAATTATGAAGATCTGACATTCGGAGACCAATTCAATGCCATTGATGCTTATTCCAATGAAACCCTTGAAATTTTGCCGGGCAATAACCTTGGATTTTTTGACATGAGTCTGGGTGTTGACTATTCCTATACCTCTACCTCAAATAAAGAGTTTAATGCAGGGATCAGTGTCTTCCACCTAACCTCACCCAACATCTCCTTTTTTGCTCAAGAAGATCCGGTTGACAAAGACCTTAACATCAATGCAGTTTTAGATCCCCGCTGGTCCGCACATGCTTCATACTCCCTTCCTACCTCTGATGCATTTAGTTTTCAAACCAGGGCTTTGTTTATGAGCCAGGATCAACATAAGTTATATGTATTGAGTACCTTGTTCACATATAACAACCCAAAATCAGAAGGCAAAAAATTCTACTTTGGTCCTGCATTTCGCTTTTCCAACCGACTTGATAAAACGTCACTGGAAGCGATAATGCTGACCATTGGATATGACTTTAAAGGGCTTAACCTGGGTCTCTCATATGATTACAATACAAATGATCTTTTCAACGACAGATATGGTATGAGTACTTTTGAAGTATCCATCAATTATTTTGGTCAATACGAAAATGCGGATGCATTTTGTCCCACTTTTTAAGGTAATCGAAATTATCAAATCCCTATCTTCCCGCTTTTTTTAAGTTGTTGAAATATTTTAATGGCCTCAGCTGCCTCAGTCACGTCATGAACCCTTAACAGGGATGCTCCCCCCATCAGGGCAACCATATTGGCAGCTGTTGTAGCATTGAGGGCTTCTTCCGCAGTAATGTCGAGACTTTTATACAACATGCTTTTTCGGGAAAGTCCCGCAAGAATGGGCAAATCAAAGATGCGGAGTTGTGAAAGATGATTCAATAAATAAAAACTTTGCTCTTTGGTCTTGGCAAAGCCAAAACCCGGATCGATAATCAGGTCTTTGATTCCTGATTCCCTCGCCTGCCTGATAACCTGGGCAAAATAGATTAAAATTTCCTGAACCAAATGGTGGTATTGGGTCATGGTATTCATTGTGGCTGGGACTCCCCTCATATGCATCATGACATAGGGCACATGGTGGAAGGAGGCTACAACCGCCATCATTTCAGGGTCTATGGCTCCGGCCGAAATATCGTTGATGATGTGAGCGCCAGCCTCAATGCTCCTTTTAGCTGTCAGTGACCAAACCGTATCAATCGAAATTATAATGCCCGGAAGCTCGCTTATTGCTGCCAATGCAGGAGATAAAGCCTGCCACTCCTTCTCAGGATCTACCAGCTCGGCTCCAGGCCTTGAAGACATGGCCCCCAGGTCGATAATAGAGGCACCTTGCTCTATCATTTGCGCTGCAGTGTCGCGTATGGCTGAGGGCTCCATTTTGCGACTTCCCCCATAAAATGAATCTGGTGTAATATTAATAATGCCCATTACCACGGGTTCTGATAGATCCAATAATTTCCCGGCGCAGTTGATGGTCATTATCTTTGTGTTTAAATGTAAATATACAAGCACCTTATGAATACAGAAAACCTAAATGAAAGCTATTGGACCAGGCGATATGAAGAAGGCAGTATGGGTTGGGATCTGGGCTATGCTTCCCCTCCTCTGGTAGCATACTTCGATCAACTTATCAATAAAGATCTTGCTATTCTGATTCCTGGGGCAGGTAATGCTTATGAGGCGGATTACCTTTTTAAAGCCGGCTTCACCAACATTACCATTTGCGATCTTTCTGCCCATCCTTTGAGAAAATACAAAGAGCACCCAGTGATTAAGACCATTCACGGCGATTTTTTTGAACTCCAAGCCCATTTTGATCTCATCATCGAACAAACTTTTTTTTGTGCCTTAGATCCAAAATTTCGGCCATCATATGTTGACCAGTGTTATGACTTATTAAGGTCCGGCGGCAAGATAGCAGGCCTCTTATTTAAGTCCCATTTTGAAAAACCAGGCCCTCCGTTTGGTGGTAGCGCAGATGAGTACAAAATATTATTTGGCACAAAATTTCATATTAAAGAATTATCAGATGCGTATAATTCGATAACTCCGAGATTTGGCAATGAATTGTTCGTGATATTTGAAAAAAGAGTATAAAAATTGGCTGTTTTAAGGGATTAATTCTATTTTGCAGACGCAAAGCAAAGGCGATTTTAAGATTTCAATAACAATTTGGAAACAAAATCGAAGAGGCCTAAGGGCTATCTTTGCGCAGTTAGCGAATATTACAATTTAAAACTGAAACTGTGCACAACAAAAAGATACAGCAAAAAAAGTCAGCTGTAAGAGTGGACATATTAATGTCCTGTCTGCTGGCACTAACACTGATATCCGGCTATAAAAAAATTGAAAGTATTGCTAATCAGCATTTCGGTGTTTCTGAGACCATCATCCAGGACAAAAACAATCCTGTAATTTTTGGCTTTGACACAGGCAACTACCACCTGTCTACCTATAAGGTGAATAAGGGTGAGGTACTTGGTGAAATTTTATCAGAACATGGCATTGGTAGCGATGTCATTCACATGCTGGAAGCCAAAGCAAAAGACATCTTTAAAGTTACCAACCTCAGGCCTGGTAAAGAATACCATATTGTAAAAACAGACAGTTGCAGTTCAGCCTGCGCCCTGGTTTATGAGCCCAGTCCACTTCATTATGTGGTCTATGACCTGAGAGACAGTGTTTCCATTAATTTATATGATCGGGAGTTTGAAACCTGTGTAGAGACAGCTGCAGGTGAGATTGAAACAAGTTTATGGAATACCTTATCAGAAAAAGGAGTCAACCCTGCCATTATTGATAAGATGGAAGACGCTCTTGCCTCATCTGTCGACTTTTACCACACCCAGAAAGGTGACAAGTTTAAGGTTGTATTTGAGAAAAAATACGTTGACGGACAAGAAATTGGAATGGGTCGCTTGATTGGAGCCTTTTATAAGAATGAATCTGGCGATCATTATTCAGTTTACTACGAAAACGGAGAATTTCAGGGATATTATGATTACCAGGGCAGACCTGCCCGAAGTGCCTTCCTGAAGTCACCAGTAAAATTTACCAGAATTTCTTCAGGCTTCAACATGCGAAGATTCCACCCCATCAGAAGGAAGACCATTCCTCACCTGGGCACAGATTACGCCGCCCCTTATGGCACTCCTATCAGAGCCGTTGCAGATGGTGTGGTAGAAGAAGCTGCCTACACCGGCAACAATGGTAGGTATGTCAAAATCAGACACGACAAGGTTTATCAGACCCAGTACTTACATATGCAGGGCTACGCCAGTGGGATACGCAGAGGAACCAGGGTAAGACAGGGTCAAACCATTGGTTATGTAGGTTCTACAGGTCTTGCAACGGGTCCGCATGTATGTTTCAGGTTCTGGAAAAATGGAAGGCAGGTAAACCACCAGAGAGAGGTGTTCCAACCCGCCAAACCTATGCCGGAGACAGAGCTGCCTACGTTCTTTCAACAGAGAGACAAGATCAAAGAGATGTTGGATCAGATTCCTCTCAATGGTGTTAACAAGGCAGGTGCCTAACGGCATCAGCATTTGTCGGCCAGCGGTCATTTAACAAAGCATTAATAATCTTTCCAATTGTGGAGTGCAACTTTTGTCACCTACAAGGTGTTTGAGAAGGAGTACTTTTACAACAAAATAACAAACAAATAAGACATGGCATTAGAATTCACAGATGCAAACTTCAAAGATACTGCCCTCTCAGGTGGCGTTTCTGTAATTGATTTCTGGGCAGAATGGTGTGGCCCTTGCAGGCTCATTGGCCCAATTGTGGAAGACCTGGCTAAAGAATATGAAGGCAAGGTTAAAATTGGTAAGGTAAATGTGGATGAAAATCCTCAGATTTCCATGCAATATGGCATCCGTTCCATACCTACGATCCTGATCATCAAAGATGGAGAAGTGGTTGACAAACACGTGGGTACCACGACCAAAGCAAATCTTGCTGAAAAGATCAATGCACAATTGAACTAATCACAGATCTCAATAAAATAAAAAAGGGGCTTTCTGGCCCCTTTTTTATTTTGTCTACACAAAGCTGTTTTTTCCCGACGCCTCAAACCTCTCCAAATCGAAGGAATACAGTTTTGCAGGTCTGTGCCGCACATCGCGTTCAACCTCTCCAACATCCCTAATGGCATCCATTGCCTTCAGCTTTCTCCTGAAATTTCTTTTGTCAAATGACATATTGAGTATCACTTCATAAAGCTGCTGTAGCTGGTTGAGTGTAAATTTTTTGGGTAGCAGGCTAAAGCCCACCGGGTGCTCTCTCAACTGCCTCCTGAGTTTTTCAAGACACAGTCCAAATACCTCGTTGTGGTCAAAGGCCAGGCTGCCAACCTCATCTACCTTTTTCCAAACCAGTGGACAGTCGGCAGGAGCTACTTTTTTGTAGTCTTCTACTTTAATGAGTGAATAATAAGCCACTGTCACCACCCTTCCTAATGGATGTCTGCCCAACTGGCTAAAAACCTGTACCTGTTCACAGTAAACATTGCGCAAACCTATTCTTTCCCAAAGAATGCGATCAACCGCCTGGTCGAGGTCTTCATTGGCATGGAGTAAATCGCCCACCAATGATAAATCGCCTTCGTATGGAGGCATATTACACGGTATGAGAGCAACATATAAATCGGCTTCAGTATATCCAAAAATGACACAGTCTACCGACATGGCCAATTTAAATTCAGTATGAATCTGAGATATCCAGGTGTTAATATTTTCTTTGCTAGCTATGTTTTGCGTGGTCACTTCCATAAATGACACTAAGTATTGATCATGACAAATATATAAAAAAGTATGATTTATTACGAATACTACCGGCTCGAAGTTACAAAAGGCTTAAACAAACGCAATAAAACCTGCTCTACCTTGTCAATCCAGCTAAATCTGGCGTCGTTGAGTGCCTGATAGGTAAAATACAGACCAAAGGGTAAAAGAAGCAAACAAGGAAGCCAGGCTCCAAACCAACCTGGAAAGGTTTCGCTCCTCACAAGTTTTTCACCCACAATGGTTGAAATTATGAAAAGCATGTAAAACAGAATGGCCACCAAGAGTGGATAACCATAGCCGCCTTTTCTGATGATAGACCCCAAAGGTGCACCAATGAATAAAAATAAGATACAGACCAGGGCAAAGCTATATTGATGACCCAACCTAAGCACGTAAATTTGTTTTTGGTGAATGGCATTGTCTACATTGTAAAATGCAGCATTGGCCAGGTCCATATTAGAAGTGATGGCGGGTATTGACCTCATTGCTATGTTGTTTCGGGTAATGCTGTCAAAGGTTTCATAAAATGCTTTCACCTTTGTGATATCATAACCCGGCAGTCGTCTGAAATTAGAAGAGCTGTCCCTCCCGGGTACCTGAGGCATGCCAATGGGATTGGTTGCCTGGATTTTTTGCACCTGCCCTTTTTTGATTCTGTCCAATTTTTGCTTGTACAACAAATAGGCATTTTCGGTTGAAACTCCCGGGACAGCTTTTACTACCCGAGGCGGTTTTGCATTTTTGAGCTGGGGCTTAATTTGTTGGAAACGTGCCTTTGCCAGCGTAGTTTCGGTTGCCCTCTGATTTTGGTAAGCTGCTTCTTCCAACATAGCTTTACCTTCAAATCCCAGCTGGCTTTGTATGGCCTTTTCGCGATGGGTTTTAATGTTGAGGTTGATGGTATCTATTTGTTTGAGCAACTGAAAGGTATTGAGCATGTCCTCCCTGTTTCGACTGATGTTGAGGTCCGACTCGCTGAGATAAAAATTACTCATATCAATCACTTTAGACCAATGCTCAAAATTGGTGCGCACCAATGGGTAGGCCATGTGGCCATTGTCTTTTCGGTTTCTGTCAAGCTCTTGATACTGCTGGCCTTTTTTCAGATTCATTACAAAGTAATGTCCATCCGGTGTAGCATACATCTCCGCTGAATCTGCCTTGATCATATTGAGAAGCGACTTATCCGGCAGGGAGTGGTCGTAAATTATTACATCCTTGACATCTTTGTCATTTTTAGCCTTGCTGCCTACCCTGATGATGATGTCTCTGAATTCATTGTTGAAGATTCCTTCTTCTATGGCCAGGGTTGACTTTTGTTTGCGAATGAGGTCAAACCTTTTTTTGAATTGAAAGGTAGAAACCGGTTTGATGTAATTGGATGCAAAGACAGAAAACATGGCTGTTCCAACGGCCAGAAAGATGGCAGGACGCATGACCCTCAGCAAGGATATACCGGCTGATTTCATACTCGATAACTCATATTTTTCTGAGATGTCGCCATATACCATTACAGATGACAGTAGGATTGATATGGGTAAGGCCATCGGTGTAATGGAGGCAGCATAGTACATGACCAATTCCATGATGTCAAAAACAGAAAAGCCCTTACCCAGGATGTCGTCAATGTACTTCCATAGAAATTGCATGACCAGTACAAATTCTGCAATAAAAAAAGACAGAACGTAGGGTCCTATAAAACTTTTGAGAATAAACTTGTCTAACTTCTTCAAAAAAGAGGTTTTAGTTATGGTTAAAACCAGGAAAAGGGTGATTTTTTGCGGGTTGTTGTTCGCCTGGTGGAGGTTTTAACTCCCAGTACACCCAACAGTCCTCTGGTCAATTCCCTCGCAATGGTGCTGCCTATCTGGCGGGTAGTACTGCTGGTAATTACCTTTTCAAAAGTCGACTTTTCTTCTTTGGTGCGGCGGGTCGGTTCTTCATAATCTTCCCTTTGTTTGCGAAGCTCTGTTTGAGTGGTTTCTTCTTGTGCCTCTTCCAGCTTACCCGCCAAAATTTCATAAGCACTCTCCCTATCTATGGCCTGATTGTACTTGGATGCAATGGCCGAATTGCGGATCAGGTGATTAAGTTCATCTTCTGTAAGCACATCCATTCGCGACTGAGGAGCGCGGAGATAGACATGGACCAGTGGCGTAGGTATGCCCTTTTCATTAAGAGCTGTAGCCATGGCTTCACCTATACCCAGGGAGGTGAGCAACTCGTCGGTATTATAGTAATCACTGATAGGAAAATTTTCTGCTGCCAGCTTAATGGCTTTGCGATCCTTGGCGGTAAAGGCTCTAAGCGCGTGTTGTACTTTTAGTCCCAATTGACTGAGCACACCATCGGGCACATCGGCCGGATTTTGGGTGATAAAAAAGATACCAATCCCTTTTGACCTAATCAATTTGATGATGCTTTCAATCTGATCGAGCAGGGCTTTGCTGGCTTCATTGAATACTAGGTGGGCCTCATCAATGAATAAACACAACTTTGGTCTGTCCAAATCTCCTGCCTCCGGAAAGGTAGCATAGATCTCTGCCAGAATCTGCAGCATGAACGTTGAAAACAACTTGGGCTTGTCTTGGATATCGGTTACTCTTAAGATCGAAATAATGCCCTTGCCATCTTCATCTTTTCTCACCAGGTCTTCTACATCAAAAGATGGTTCTCCAAAAAACAGTTCCGCTCCCTGCTGCTCCAGTTCTATGATTTTTCGCATGATGGTGCCCACTGTTGTGGTGGAAATGTTGCCATATTCCTGCTCTATCTGTTCCTTGCCTTCGTTAGACAAATACTGAAGTACTTTTTTAACATCATTCAAGTCTATAAGAGGAAGCTGGTTGTCGTCGCACCACTTAAATACGAGGGTAATCACACCTGTTTGAATGTCGTTGAGGTCCATGATTTTTGAAAACAATACAGGACCAAATTCGGTGACAGTAGCCCTCAATCTTATCCCTTTGTCATTGCTGAGGCTCAGGAACTCTACAGGTGATCCGTCGGCTGCAAAGGGCAGTCCTATCTTTGCATGGCGCTCTTCTATTTTGGCATTGTTGGTACCCATAGCAGCGATGCCACTAAGGTCTCCTTTGATATCTAACAACAAACTGGGTACACCCTGAGCAGAAAGCTGCTCGGAGATGATCTGAAGGGTTTTGGTCTTACCTGTACCGGTAGCCCCTGCAATGAGTCCATGTCTGTTGAGGGTTTTTAATGGAATTCGGATAAAATGTTCATGTAAAACCTCGGTCTCAAACATCGCGGCTCCCAGGATGATGGATGGACCTGCAAATTGGTAGGCTTGTTGGATTTCACCTGAAAATTTTTCTTTTGACATATCTTGGTTTGTTGAATTGTACAAATATACTAAAAACGCCTAAAGTGACGAAACCGTGCCCTATAGCTTCCTCCATTGGGAGATTGTTTATCTTTGGACCAAAATATTTGAAGTGCAAGCGGCCTTAAAGTCCTTTTCCTTTCCTCACATACACTATTTTTCACAATTTTGGCATGAAGACCATTTGTTGCTGGATGTACATGAAAATTACCAAAAAAGAAGTTTCCGCAATAAATATCAGGTACTGGGTCCCAACGGGGTCACTACCCTTTCGATTCCCCTGCAAAAGGGGAAACATCAACAACTAAACATAAGGGATGTAAAAATCAGTTATGATCAAAACTGGCCCAGGCTTCACCGAGAAACCCTACGAGCCTGTTACGGAAGCGCTGCCTTTTTCGAGCACTATTTTGATGGTATTGAGAAGGTATTGGAACTGCGCCCTGTTTTCCTGTTTGATTTTAACATTGCGGCGCTGACTTGTCTTTGCAAAATGTTGAAAAAAGAGCTGGTCTGGAAGCCTACGGATGATTTCGTAGCAGAGGAACATTCCCTTTCTGTCACGTCGATAAAATACCCCCAGGTCTTTGAAAATAAGTTTGGTTTTACAGGAGGATTGAGTACGATTGACCTGCTGATGAACATGGGACCGTCTTCAACAAGGTACTTTCAGTAGCGCTATTGAAAGTTGAGGTCTTTTGTCAACTTGTTGATTTTCAATTCATTGATGGTGTTCGGTGCCAGGCCTAGACCAAGAAGGCTCAGCTGAGCTTTAGAACCAAAAATACCCAAACCGCGACTGAGGTTGGAATAAACTGGCAATTCTCCACTTCCAGTAATCCCGGTATTGGCTTGACCGATGGTAAGAAATTCCGAAAGGTTTTCATCTCCACAATAGATGAAGTAGTCCAGGCCATCAAAGAAACGGGTAGTTGTAGTTGATTTTGCCAAACTCGACCCCAGATAAGAATAAAATTCACCAGGGCTGGCCAGGAAGTTTTCTTTTGAAACATTTTTGGCAATGTCCCAAACAAGGCTCTTTTGTGTTGCCTCTCCGGCAGAGACCTCAGTGTAGTGGATTACCGCCCTCAGGTTAAAAATAGATCCGGGAAAATTGCCCACGTGGTTCCACTTAAAATTGTCACCCTGTGTAGGCGAAAAAGCTACCGGTGAACCTGATCTTGGAAATGATGAAGTCGGTTTGGTAATGATGGTTGTTTCAGCGGTAACAGGATTTCCTTCACCAATGTTGACTTCCAACTTTACCTTATCTCCTGGCACAAGATTGAGGAGGGCCGAATTGATTCTATATAATTTATTGGGTTCTTTTGCAAAAACGCCATCCTGGCGGGGATAACCCACATCATTGCCATCTACTTCTTCCAGGGTAAAGGTTTGATCTGCTCCTCCCCTTTTTGAGAATGAGATTGACAATGGCGTTTTTGTAATACAGAGAATCCGGGTTTTTAGCTAATTCTACGGCTGATTGATTGGGTGATGCAAATGCTCTTTCAAGTCTCACATACTGATAAGGAGCCTCATAGTCCAGCAGGCTGTAAACGATGGGGGTCTCAATTTTTTCTTCAATGAGTTCAAACTCATTAGAGCACGATGAGAATCCCGCCATGGAAGCCAACAGGATAAATAAAAAACGAATTTGCATTTTATCAATAATTGAGGTGCAAAGGTAATACTAATGGCCCGCATTTGTAGGGGGCAACAAGCAATAATAACGACATTTTAACGCGAAATAGGCGAACTTATTTCTCTTTCTCCGGCCAAATACTGAGTAAGTCGCTCTGCTTCTGCCAATGCAGCGGCTATCCCTTCTTTGTTTTTACCCCGGCAGTTGCAAAAAGGCCTGGCCACCTCCACCCCCATCTACCAGAGCAGACAAGGTTTTGACCATGTTTCCGGCATGCAGGGCTGTAGTTTGTGTCAGTGATTCCTGGATGGCTACCATGATCTGCACTTTTTCACCTTCTTCAATGGCAAATACCACCACTCCGTTTTCGAGGGCTCCCAACACATTATAAGCAAGGTTTTTGACCGTCTTGCTGTCCATGTCTTTGATATGGCTCGAAACATAAGAAAGCCCATTCAGGTTTTTAGCCGATGCTACCAAGCTGCCCTGAAGTGCTCCTGCCTTATCCCCCTGAAGTCGTTCAATCTCTTTTTTCAAAGCCTTGTTTTCATCCTGGAGGTCAACAATGGATTTGACCACATTGGGGGATTTAAAAATAGACCGAATGGCATCCAATTCTTCTAACTTATCATTCACATAGTTTTCAGCACCGGCAGCTGTCACTGCCTCAATCCTTCTCACCCCGGCTGCTATGGCAGATTCTGCAGTAATTTTAAACAGCCCGATAACACCGGTAGCATCTACGTGACAACCTCCACACAATTCGATAGAATAGTGTTCATCAAAGGTGATCATCCTTACCTCATCGCCATATTTTTCGCCAAACAACATCATGGCTCCCGATTTTTTGGCTTCTTCGATGGGCAGTTTTCGGTTTTCCTTTCTGCTGATATTTTCCCTGATTTTCTGATTGACAATGGTCTCTACCCTGGCAATTTCTTCATCGGTCATTTTATGAAAATGGGCAAAGTCAAATCTGAGATAATCGTCTTTGACCAATGATCCCTTTTGCTGTACATGGCTGCCCAAAACCTGGCGGAGCGCTGCATGCAGGAGGTGGGTAGCGCTGTGGTTGTTTTCGATGGCCTTTCGCCTGCTTTCATCGACCACCGCATTGATGGATTCACCAATGCTTTCAGGGATCCTGTCTACAAAATGAATGATGAGGTCGTTTTCTTTTTTGGTGTCGGTTACCCTTACCAAATCACCCCCAATGTTGAGAAAGCCGGTATCGCCTACCTGGCCACCGCCCTCTGCATAAAAGGGCGTCTTATCGAGTACCAGTTGGTAGATGACCTCATCTTTTTGTTTCAAGGTGCGAAATTTAACGGCCCTGGCTCCTTCAAGGTTCAATTGGTCGTAACCCACAAAAACTATTTGTTGATCTTCGAGCAGGATTTCCCAATCGCCTGTTTCACGTTTGGCATCTTTTCTCGACCGCTCTTTTTGTTCTGTCAATGCAGTCTCAAACGCTACCTCATCAATGGTCAATCCATTTTCTTCCGCAATGAGACGGGTAAGGTCTTTGGGAAAGCCATAGGTATCGTACAATTCAAAAACCTGACGGCCGTCATAACAACCATTTACTGCCTCCATGTTTTCCAACCTTTTTAGGCCGCCTTCCAATGTGCGTAAAAATGATTTTTCTTCTTCCAGGATGACCTTCTCCACAAAGGTTTTTTGGGCATGGAGTTCGGGAAAGATGCCTTTAAACTGGTCTGCAATCATAGGCAACAACTTGTGGATAAATGGCTCTTTACAATTGAGGTAGGTGTAGTTGTATCGGATGGATCTTCTCAATATCCTCCTAATAACGTATCCTGCCCCACCGCTGCCGGGCATCTCCCCATCGGCAATGGCAAAGGCTACCGCCCTGATATGATCTGCCAATACCCTCATGGCAATATCGGTCATGGAGCTATTATCGTATTTACCTGTATAGCTTATGCCTGTTTTTTCTGAGATAAAGGCAATTGAATGAGAGAATACATCCGTATCATAATTGCTGTCTTTACTCTGCATAGCTCTGCACAAACGTTCAAAACCCATGCCTGTGTCGATGTGTTTGGCTGGCAACTCTTCGAGGCTGCCATCTGCTTTGCGGTTGTATTGGATGAATACATTGTTCCATATTTCTACCACACGGGGATCATCATTGTTGACCCTCTCTCTTCCCGGCATCTCGGCCATTTCGGCATCTGAACGCATGTCGTAATGAATTTCAGAACAAGGACCACATGGACCGGTGTCGCCCATTTCCCAGAAATTGTCTTTTTTGCTACAGTACAAAATTCTATCCTCTGGCAGGTATCTTTTCCATATAGCAGCGGCCTCGTGATCGGCCTCGAGCTTTTCTTTTTCATCGCCTCCAAAAACCGATGCATAAATGCGGTTGGTATCGAGTTTGTATACCTTGGTGAGTAACTCCCAGGCCCAGCTGATGGCTTCCTCCTTGAAGTAATCACCAATTGACCAGTTGCCCAACATTTCAAACATGGTGTGGTGATAGGAGTCTCTTCCCACTTCTTCCAGATCGTTGTGTTTTCCTGAAACCCTCAGACATTTCTGGCTATTGGCAATACGTGTATACTCTGCCTTTTTGTTTCCCAAAAAAAGGTCTTTGAATTGGTTCATACCTGCATTGGTAAACATCAAGGTAGGGTCGTTCTTTACCACAATGGGTGCAGAAGCTACAATTTTATGTCCTTTGCTTTCAAAAAAGTCAAGAAATGCCTGACGTATCTCGTTGGAAGTCATGTTCTATTTATTGTGAAGTCGCAAAAATAAGGCTGTAAGCCCTTAAAAAAAAGTAATCTCTTACATTTTTGGTTGGAGAAAAAGAGGAGAAAATTGGGAAATTCATACTAATAATTCCAAAAAAAAGATAAAAAATGCCAAATCACTACTCCTACGTTTTTTTATTTGGATAAGATCGTAATAAACCTTTGTCCTAACCTCAAAATCAGAGGACTAAGGTTTTAAAAAATATTCATTTCATAGCTCTCTTTGCGTCATTTTATCTTAAGAAATCTCCCAAAACGGGGCATAAATAAGATAAATTCATTATATTTGTTTTGCACCAGACCTCTTTCTCTTGGATTATTTTTTCAACCATCTTATCCACGAATTTCAGCGACCACTTGAAAATCCGGTGTTGATTTTCTCCATTATTTTGTTTATCATTTTGATGGCGCCCGTCATTCTTAAAAGGATCAACATTCCCAGCATCATAGGTCTGATCATTTCCGGAGTAGTCATTGGTCCCAATGCCTTAAACATCATCCAAAAAAGTTCGGCGGTCGAGTTGTTTTCAACCATTGGCTTGCTTTACATCATGTTCATTGCCGGTCTGGAGCTCGACATGAATGATTTTAAGCGCAATAAGCATAAGTCGTTGTGGTTTGGCTTTTTTACTTTTATCATTCCTATTGCCATCGGATATCCGGTATGTCGGTACTTGCTTGGTTATGATGTAGAAGCCAGTTTTCTTACCGCCAGCATGTTTGCTACTCATACCCTGGTAGCATATCCCCTCATTAGTAAAATGGGTGTTGCCAAAAACCAGGCAGTGGCCGTCACCGTGGGTGGCACCATCTTAACCGATACCGCAGTGCTCCTCATCCTGGCCCTTGTACTTGGCAGTGTCAATGGTGGGTTTAACAGCATATTATTAGCTAGGCTAAGCATCTCCATGCTCATCTTTGGTTTTATTATGTTTGGGTTGATTCCACCCTTTGCAAGGTGGTTTTTCAACCGACTGGAAAGTGAACATTATTCACACTACATCTTTGTCTTATCCATTGTATTTTTTGCAGCCTTTTTGTCGGAAGTGGCGGGTGTAGAACCCATTATAGGTGCCTTTGCAGCCGGACTGGCGCTCAACCGGCTGATACCCCACTCATCGGCCTTGATGAACAGGATTGAGTTTATTGGCAATTCACTTTTTATCCCTTTTTTCCTCATCAGTGTGGGCATGGTGGTTGATATAAAGGTCTTGTTTGCAGGACCCACCGCATGGATTGTAGCAGGAGCGTTGACCATTACAGCCCTTTTCAGCAAATGGATTGCCGCCTTTGTAACACAGAAAATATTTAACTATTCCGGACACCAGCGGCAGCTGATTTTTGGTCTGAGTTCAGCCCACGCTGCAGCTACCCTGGCCATCATCTTGGTAGGATTTAACGAAGGAATCCTTGATGAGAACATCCTCAATGGCACCATCATCCTTATTTTGATTACCTGTATAGTAGCCTCCTTTGCCGCAGAAAGGGCTGCCAAATCCATAATAACCAACTCTAAAAATGAATTATCCCAAGAAGATGTACAGTATGAGTTGATAAGCGAGCATATTTTGTTATCTGCCGAAGAAGACAAAGAAATTGATAAGTTGCTGAACCTGGCCATCCTGATTAAAAATAAAAAATCGGTACAGCCCGTTTCGGTTCTTTCTGTCATTCCATTTGATGATGAGGCTGAGATCAACATCATCAAAGAAAAAAGAAGAATTTCATCGCACCTCAACATGGCAGCTGCGTCCGAAACCCACATCAACTATGTAAGTACCATTGATCAGAATATTGGAAGCGGCATTGCCCGCACATCTAGAGAAGTAATGGCCAACCTTATTTTATTGCCCTGGCCCGGTCAGTCTAGTTTGCTCGATAAGTTTATGAGTGATAAGATTGAAAGCGTGGTAGGTTATACTGATAAGTCCATCTTTGTTGTACAGATCAACCAACCCCTGTTATATCATACACGAATGATTCTGGTGATTCCACCAATGGGTGAGATGGAAAACGGCTTTGTACAATGGGCCAATAAAATGCTCTTGCTTGCCAAAGAACTCAATCTGAAAGTAATGTGCTTTTGTCAGGTCGGCACCTATGATGAGTTGACAAAGATTGATGGCTACCTGGGCTACCACACCACCATTCAACATGAGGTCTTTTCAGATTGGGAAGATTTTTTAATCATTGCAAGGCATGTAAAAGAAAAAGACCTGGTTGTTTGTGCCTCTGCCAGAAAGGGTTCGATCTCCTATTTTGGCATGTTGGATAACATCCCTTCTAAATTAGAAAACACTTTACCAACAGTAAGATTGTCATTTACCCTCAACAATTCAGCAACTTGAAGTTATATGACAACTACTTAGACATCAATGCAGAACCCATTTCACAGGGAATAAAAACCTTGAACAAACTAAAAAAAGGCTTGGGTGGTATGCTGAAAAAAAATCAATGATCGTTACATTATATATTTAGATAAAGACAAAAACCTGAGATATGTTTAACCTTGTTTCAATCCAAAAAACTTTCGTACCACAGTGGATGCTTCTGCTCTCAGCTGTCCTGCTTCTTACCACCTGTGCTCGCAACCCGGTTACAGGAAAAAAAGAATTGATGCTGATGAGCGAATCGCAAGAAATTGCCATTGGCAAGGAAGCGGATCCTTCCATCGTAGCAGAGTACGGCTTGTACGAAAATACAGCGCTGCAGAATTTTATAACAGCTAAGGGAAAAGAAATGGCTGCCATTTCACACAGAAGCAACCTCCCCTTCCAGTTTAAAATTTTGGATTCTCCGGTAGTCAATGCCTTTGCCCTGCCCGGAGGATATGTGTATTTTACCCGCGGCATCATGGCTCATTTCAACAATGAAGCAGAATTTGCAGGTGTGTTGGGCCATGAGATAGGACACATCACCGCCCGACATGGAGCCAGTCAATACAGTAAACAAATCCTGGCCCAGGTAGCCCTCGTGGGTGGCATGGTGGTCTCCGAAGATTTTAGAAAATTTTCTGATCTGGCAAGCACGGGCTTGGGGCTCATGTTTCTCAAATTTGGTCGCAGTGATGAATCAGAATCTGATGAGATTGGTGTGGTTTATTCCACCAATGTAGGCTACAATGCCCACATGATGGGTGATTTCTTTAAGACGCTCGAAGCCATTGGCTCAGAGTCCGGAGGTTCGATTCCCACTTTTTTGTCTACCCACCCCGATCCGGGAGACAGGTACAACAAAGTTCACGAAACTGCTGTCAAATATCAGAAAATCGCAGGAGTTAAGGCAGCTGATCTCAAAGTAAACCGAGACAGCTACCTAAAAATGATTGATGGCTTGATTTATGGCGAAGACCCTAGACAAGGTTATGTGGAAAATCAAAATTTCTATCACCCCGAAATGAAATTCACCTTCAACATACCTTCCGATTGGCAGGTGGTCAATAGCCCCAGTCAGGTGCAGATGGCTCCCAAAGATGGTAAGGCCCTGATGTTTTTGCAACTCGAAGAAGCCAAAACTTTGGACGCAGCCGCCAATGACTTTGTGACCCGCAATAAGATTACTGTTGAAGACAAAGCCAATGTCAATGTCAATGGCTTACCAGCTATAGCGCTTTATGGAACCCAGGTGCCAGACCCCGCAGTGGGTGGAGAGACATTAAAGCTGATGACCTATCTGATCCAATACAACAATCAGATATACAAGATGGTCGGCCTAAGTGTCAACACCGATTTTAATCTCTATTTCAATAACTTTCAGACCACCATGCGCAGTTTCAACAAGTTGACCGATGCAAGTAAGTTGAATCGATTGCCGGAAAGGATTAAAATAGTACCTGCCAAAAAAACGGCTACATTTCAGCAAATAATGACAGATAATGGGATGACAGCTGCCAGGATGAAAGAGTTGGCTCTGATCAATGGCATGGCTGCCAGTCAGACCGTTGAAGCCGGAACCCTGGTTAAGGTTTTTGAGAAAAAGTAAAAGAACTGTACAAAAGAATATTTGAAAAAAGGGGTCCAAAAGATCCCTTTTTTATTACCAAATTGGGCTGCCCAGATCAAATTCTTTGATGTTATGAAGTATTACATCATTTATGTTGCTGCTGTTTTCCATTACCTTCCTTTGACGAATAGCGCTATTCCCTTTTCCAAAATATCATTGAGGCATTGCATATAATGTTGATATCTTAATTCACGGATGAAAGGTGCCATTTCACTTATAATTTGATGAATATCATTTTTAATCGAAATCATTTCAAGGGTTGATTCTTTAATGATTTCTGCCTCAACCCCAAATCTAATGGCTCTCCACTTATTTTCTCTTAAAATCCATGAAGTAGGTAAGCTGTGAGTGCTATCTTTATCTATTTGATTAACCATCTTACATCGATAGGCTAGTAAGTGGATAAAAGCAGTGATACTTTCTACTTCGAGCATTGTTGCCGGGGCATCACAAATCCTTATTTCTAAAGTTCCATAGCCTGGACTTGGTCGCAGATCCCACCATACATCCTTCATACTTTGGATGGAATGAGTCTGCAGTAATTGATCGTAAAGAATTAGAAATTGAGGCCAGTCTTTGACCAGAATAGGCATACCTGCTGTTGGATGTGCTTCGTAAGTGGTGGGTCGACTAGCATTCAATCCTGTGTCATTACCCTTCCAAAAAGGAGAACTGGCAGAAAGAGCAATCAGGTGAGGTAAGAATTGAATTAGATAATTGTTAAATCTGATGCATTCATCAGCATTGAGCATGCCAATGTGAACATGCAATCCGTATACAGCCATTCTTTTTATAATCCATTGATTTTTATCCATCAGTTGCTGATACCTATCTGATGGGCTCAAAATACGGTTGTTATAATCTGCGGTAGGATGGGTGCCTGTAGACGCGAGCAGTATATTGTTTTCGGCTGCAAATTCTTTAATCTGGGCTAATGATAAGGCAAGGTCAGAGGCAATATCCTGTACTTGATCTGCAATCCCTGATACAATTTCCAATGTACTTCTAAACATTTCTTTGGTAATCTTTGGGTTATTCAAGGCAGCAATAAAATCGCCAGCAACCGGAATAGGTCTCAACGTTTTGGGATCTATCAATTGGATTTCCATTTCCACACCTAGGGTTAAGTCTTTTGAATTGTTTTTAAAATTAAGCATGATGCGGCTTTTAGATGATGAAAAGCAATTAAAATCAAACTTGTTTATGGGAAAAACACCCCTAAAAATCAAAATCTATGTATCTATAGACCGAAAAGGGAGGAAGGGTGAAACATTAAAACAAGATAAAACCAAATAAGATTAGAGAAAAGAGCAAACAAGCAACCCTATTCATATAAAAATTTGATTATATGATTTTTACACATATTGTTTTTATTTAATTTGAAAATGTTTTTAAAAAAAATACTTTAAAATCTTGTTGTATTTAAAATCTATTTCCTAAATTTGCAGCTCTTTAGAACGAAAGCGTTCTTAACTTCAAAATAAATGCGGAAGTAGCTCAGTTGGTAGAGCACAACCTTGCCAAGGTTGGGGTCGCGAGTTCGAGTCTCGTTTTCCGCTCAAATGCCCTCTATGTGAGGGCTTTTTATTTTGGAGCCCTGGTGGTGGAATTGGTAGACACGCAGGACTTAAAATCCTGTGACCGTTGTGGTCGTGCGGGTTCAAGTCCCGCCCGGGGTACTTTTTTTCAGAGCATCGGAGCATCCGATTTCGGAGCATCCGGGTATATGTCCCTATGTAGGCAAAGTTGGCGTAGGGATCGGAGCATATGGTTAAAGTCCTTACACTGCTTATGCCGCGTGAGGGTAAATGCATCTGAGTTTTATTTCCTAAGAATTTTCCTTTCTATTACTTTTTATTTAATATCCATTTAGTGCAGTCGCACTTTGGCTCTGAAACCTTTTGAGTAATTCTGTGTTTTTTCATCATTCATTACCCGAAACAATGAAGCATGAAAAAGAAATCGAATTACGATCCCCGGATCCATCATCGTAGGTCTATACGGTTGAGGGGCTATGATTATGGCCAACCTGGGGATTATTTTATCACCATTTGTTGCCAGGACAGGGCCTGTCTATTTGGAGAAGTGGTAGGTGGTAAAATGATATTAAACCAGGCAGGAAAGATTGCCTATGAATGTTGGTTGGCAATACCACAACATTATCCCAATACAGCAGTGCATGAATTCATTATAATGCCCAACCATGTGCATGGCATTATTGAAATAATTACCAAACATGTTGACCCCAATAAAGAAAAGAATGAAATAAAAGGAATAAACAAGGACAACCATCATGGGTTGGACATGGACAATCATCATGGGTTGGACATGGACAATCATCATGGGTTGGACATGGACAATCATCATGGGTTGGACATGGACAACCATCATGGGTTGGACATGGACAATCATCATGGGTTGGACATGGACAACCATCATGGGCATTATTGACAATCCTTCAAAATGGGGGAAGAAAAAATGGAAATAAAGAAAAATTATCTATAAAGATGTATTTCAGGATGATCAATTGATGAATAATAAAATCCAATAAAATTGATTTTCCTCGTATATTTAAACAATGAAATCTTCCTCACACGAATATGACTTTGTCATCATTGGCAGTGGCTTTGGTGGCTCAGTATCTGCCCTTCGCCTCAGTGAAAAGGGGTATAAGGTTTTGGTAATAGAAAAAGGCCGATGGTTTAAATCCGGGTCTGATTTCGCCAAAACCAACTGGAATCTGAAAAAGTGGTTGTGGGCACCGAGCCTTGGCTTGAAAGGCATCATGCGTATCAGTTTGTTTAAACACATAACCGTACTCAGTGGAGTGGGTGTAGGAGGGGGTTCTTTGGTTTATGCCAATACTTTGCCCATTCCGCCTAGATCGTTTTTTGAGGCAGAAAGTTGGGCCCAGCTTGCGGACTGGCAGGAGGAATTAAAGCCCTACTATGAAGAAGCACGCAGGATGTTGGGAGCTACCCAACACCCGTACCACAGCAAAAGCGAAAAAGCCATGCTAACCCTGGCCGAGCAGCTGAATAAAAAAGAATCATTCGAAAAACCTCACCTGGCTATTTATTTTGGCAAGCCTGGAGAAAAAGTAGACGACCCGTACTTTGGAGGGCTCGGCCCTGACAGGACAGGTTGCACCTTGTGTGGAGCATGTATGACCGGATGCAGACACAATTCAAAAAACACTTTAGATAAAAATTACCTCCACCTTGCCCAGCTCAAAGGGGCTAACATTCTGGCAGAAAGAGAGGTAGTGGATGTGAACCCGATCGAAGCCGATGGCAGCGGAGGTTATGTCATTACACACCAATCTTCCACCGGGTGGTTAAAGGATAAAAAAACGATCAGTTGCGGAGCAGTGGTTTTTGCAGGAGGCGTTATGGGAACTCTTTCTCTGCTCACCCAACTCAAGGGTAGCAGTCTACCCTTACTCTCTGACAGATTGGGCTCCTCTGTGAGGACCAATTCAGAAAGCCTCATAGGCGTGGTGGCTTACGGCAGGGAAAATGATTATAGTGAAGGGGTTGCCATAGGCTCTCTTTTACACCTGGATGAATACCGCAAGCTGGAACCCGTTAGGTATGGGGCCGGATCCGGATTCTGGCGACTGCTGGTTGCGCCCCTTACCGAAGGAAAAAGCATTTTGGGAAGAGCATTGAGCATTGGTAAAGACTGGCTTTTCCATCCCATCGACAATCTCCGTGTGTTTTTTACAGATGATTTTGCCAAAAGGAGTATGATTTTGCTTTACATGGAGAGCATTGATTCTACCCTCAAGCTGGTAAAGTCAAAATGGGGTAAGCTTAGCACTCAACTCGACAAGGGGCCGGCGCCAACAGCCAACAATTCGGTTGCTTATGACCTGGCCAAAAGGATGGCCGGCATCATGCGGGGAAAAGCAATGGTAGTGACCACAGAGGCCATGCTGGGCATTCCCACCACCGCGCATATCCTAGGTGGAGCTACCATGGGCAGCAATGCCGAAGAAGGTGTCATTGATGCCCAACACAGAGTTTTTAATTACCAAAATATGTGGATCTGCGATGGAAGCGCTATCTCCGCCAATCCGGGTGTAAATCCTAGCCTTACCATTACAGCCCTTACCGAGAGGGCTATGGCCAGGATACCTTCAAAATAATAATCTCAGATATCATATCATGAACAAGAGCAAGACCTTTATCAGCGACCTGGACCACAAAGAATATCCCATTTCAGAACGGGTATCAGGCAGTTCCATTAATGGAGCCATCATATCGCTCATAAGAGCTGCCTATCCTGAATTTACGTCAGAAATGCACTTATCTGTCAACGAACTGAATGAGTTTCGTAAAAATTATCTCTCTCAGCTGATGGGCAAACAAATCGGAGAATTGTCGAGGCTGGAAAAAAATGTTCTAACCGCAATGACGGACAGATCAACCCTATCGGAAAAACCTACAACCGATGATATCTCTGATCTCACCTTAGGTCAACGGCTGGCAGACAAGGTGGCCACTTTCGGAGGTAGCTGGTCTTTTATCCTAACCTTTCTCTTTTTTATGGCGGTGTGGATAGCCGCTAATGTCTATTTATTGGGAGAAAAACCATTTGACCCCTACCCTTTTATCCTGCTCAACCTCATCCTTTCTTGTATCGCTTCATTGCAAGCCCCCATCATTATGATGAGCCAAAACCGACAGGAAGAAAAGGACCGGGAACGTGCCAAAAAAGATTACATGATCAATCTCAAGTCGGAACTGGAAATCAGGCTGCTTCATGAAAAAATAGACCACCTCATCATCCACCAACAACAGGAGTTGTTGGAAATACAACAATTGCAGATCGATATGATGAATGACATTTTGGAGTCGGTGAGAAGAAACGATAAATAGTGGATTGCATTACTGGTCCTCAGTACCTTTGATCTTACTCTCTCGAATTATTTGGAAAAAGATTTTTACCTA
>JADKFC010000018.1 GCA_016717655.1 Saprospiraceae bacterium | reverse complement strand
AGAAATGCTATAATGGTACTGCTGCATCTTAAAAAAGCACCGGTAGAAGCACATGACATCATAGCTTCACAACTTTGGCGCAAAAGAGAAGATGTGAATCAATTGGTTGTACTATCGGCTCTTTCTGTAATCGTTGGCTACCGTACGGGCAACTCTTTATCTATGGATGCCCGACTGCTGCATCTTACAGAAAAAACAGCTAACCTACTTTACAGGAACAGTTTTATCCGGAAGTTGATGCATTTTGCCAAGTGCAAACAAAAGTCATAAAGACCTGCCCCTGATTCACATTAAGGCACTCCATCAATATAAGCCTAAGACTGTGATTCAAGAAGCTGCTAGTTATTTTCTTCAGTTTAAGGATCTTAGAATCGTAGATTGGCTCAGGGAAACGGTTGAAGCCTCTCAATTTGATAAGTTTAGGTCTATCATAGAAAAAAAATCAAAAGAGGTAAAAGCTGATCCTTATTTCTATTGTCTGTTTTTATTTCGATCCAGGCAAGATGAGCCACTTATGGAATGGCTGAAAACACAACGGGATTTCAGAATGGTGATGATGATGGATGAATACTTGTATCCTCGTTTTCCAGAAGAATTGACCCGTTTGTATGAACTCATGGCAGAAGATTTTTTGAACCAACACATCGGACGTCATGCTTACGTTTTTATGGACGAATTACTCCAGCACCTCAATAAAATCAAAGCAGGTAAGATTGCCAATAAAATCGCTTTGTTGATTGAAATGAAATTCCCACATCGCTCCCGAATGTCGGATCTGGTATAATAAAAAACCCCGAACTTGTGAAGTATCGGGGTTGGTGCCCAAGACTGGATTCGAACCAGCACACCCTTACGGACGCTGCGCCCTGAACACAGTGCGTCTACCAATTTCGCCACTTGGGCTAAGGCGTTGCAAATATAAATAAATGAACGGATTTGTTAATAAAATTAAGCACAATCTTACATTTTAATTGCCCTGGTTATCTCTCTTTTTCTGCCAGGTCCCGGATGGTTTTCAAGATGAAATCCAACTTTTTTTAAGGTCCTCTTAAAAATACCTTTGGCACAATAGGTTGTCAATACGCCATTGCCATCCAATAGATTATACATTTTCTGTATGACATCCTCTGTCCATAATTCCGGCTGACATTCCGGAGCAAATGCGTCAAAGTAAATAAGATCATACTTATTTTCACTAGAGAAATCCTCTAATCTTGTCTGCCATTTCACAAAATGAGAATTGGCTTCCAAAAGATGATCCTGGTTCCAGGAAAGTCTGTGTAATTCCAAAAAGGTTTCATCAAAAGGTGCCGCAAATAAAGCTGAAAAATTAGCTTGATGGATGGTATCTGTAGGTACCGGAAAAGCCTCCACTCCTGTATATTGAAGATTTAATCCATGCTGACCTGCATATTGAAAACTAAGCGCAGCATTTAAACCCGTACCAAAGCCCATCTCAAACAGTCTAATATTTTGATACCCCCTTTCTGCAAGGTATTGTAAACCCAATTGGATAAATACAACTTTACTTTCTTCTAAAGCACCATGTACAGAATGGTAGCTGGCGTTAAATTGCGAAGTATATAAGGTATTACTACCATCAGAAGTAGGAAAAATAGAATAGGTCATTTCCTTTTAGAGATTGACATAAAGTTACTCCCTCGCCTCCAAGGTTTTCTTCAGGATGCCAGTATTTTTTAATGTCTTTGTACTCCCTAAACTTTTCATGCACCTTTCTTTTGAGTGTGCCGTTGCCAACACCGTGGATGATTCTCAATTCATGGGCGTTGTTTATAATGGCTTTTTCTAAAAACTCTTCTAAGAATACCATGGCTTCTTCAGCACGATATCCTCTGATGAGAGTTTAGAATCGAATGAACCTACTCCACTGAGATGACTCGTATTGCGGAATTTTCTCTTTGGGTTTCAATGGGTTTAGAGGAGGGAATCAGATCTTTTAAAGGAACTTTGATTTTGAAAAAGCCCATTTCAAGTTCAGCCGTTTCTTTGTCAATACTTAGGATTTTACCTATGCTGGTGCCGTTTCTGACCTGCGCATATCCACCAACCTCAATAGCTTTTTGTGTTTTAACCGTATGGGTGTACATCTCAGTTTTGATCTGTCCAATCTGTTCTGCTATTACCTGTGTATCTGCTTTTTTCTCTTCAAGCACTTTTTGGACCTCTTCTGCCTTGGTAGTAGCCTTTAGGTTTTTGAGCATTTTCTGAAGCTCTTTTTGCATCTCAGCTTGTTGGTACAGAGTGGCCTCTTTTTGCTCGAGTTTCAGCTTTTTTCTTCTAAACTCCAGTTCTCCGTGCAACTGATCATAAGTTTTCATAAGGCGATCCAGTCGTTCTTCTTTTTCAAGAACCAAGGTCATTTTTTTCTCAAATTCCTGTCGTTCAGCCTGCAGGTTGACCAACATTTCTTCCATGCTTTGCTCATGTTTACCGGCTCGTTTTTTTGCGTATTCAATCACATCTTCTGGTAAGCCGGTCTTTTCTGCAATTTCAAAGGCAAATGACGAGCCAGGCTTTCCTACCATCAATTGGTAGGTAGGAATGAGCCCTTTTTTGTCGAATTCCATGCTTCCATTGATGAAGCCATGATTTTTGAAAGCAAAATATTTTAAGTTAGAATAGTGTGTGGTTACTGTACCAAAACACCTGATCTGTTGTAGTTTTTTTAGAATCGCTTCGGCAATTCCTCCTCCAATCTTTGGATCAGTTCCGGATCCGAATTCATCGATCAGAACCAAGGTTTTATCATTGGCATTTTCCAGGAAATACTTCATGTTTGCCAAATGAGAACTATAAGTACTTAGGTCGTCTTCCAGGCTTTGCTGGTCTCCAATATCAGCAAAAAAGTGATGGAAGATTGACATTCTTGAATTTTCATTGGCTGTAACCAAAATACCGCTTTGAGCCATGAGATGGAGCAGACCTATGGTTTTGAGGGTAACTGATTTACCGCCGGCATTGGGACCACTTAAAATTAAAAACCGGTTGGTCTTATCCAAAGACAAATCAAAACTCACGGTCTTTCTTTCTAGCTCTTTCAGTCGTAAGTATAGCAATGGATTTCTGGCTTCCTTGAGGTCAAAACCAGCCTTACCTCCAATGGTAGGCCTTGATGCCTGGGTTGCTAATCCAAATCTTGCTTTAGCCCTGACGGCGTCTAAGGTAACAATGGACTTAAATGTAGCTTCAATAGAAGGTCCAAACGGCCTCAATTGATGACACAATTCTCTGATGATCTTATAAATCTCAGCACGTCTTTCAGCATAAAGATTGTGCACCTCATTGTTGAGAGCCAAGGTCTTTTCAGGTTCAATAAAGACCGTTTTTCCAGTAGCAGATTCATCGTGAATGATGCCTGGAATCTTCCTTTTGTACTCTGCAGCAACCATTAATACAGTTCTGCCGTTTCTGATAGTTTCAAATCCTTCTGTCAGATATCCGCGTTCACGATAAAATAGCAATTCCTGGTGAAAGGTCTTTTCCGTCTCTCTTTCTTTATTTTGAATGGCCTTTGATATCTTCAACAATCCTTCAGAGGCATTGGGTCTTACATTGCCTTCATCATCAAATATTCTCTCAATGTCTTTGATCAACCTGCTGTCCAGGTCAATCGATAATCCGATTTTGGACAAATGAGGTGCCGCTTTCTGAATGATATAGTCCTGAAAATAATTGTACACCTGAGTTCCCAAAAATAATATTCGATGGATCCTTTGAATGGATTCTACTTCGAGGACATAGCCATCTTTAGAAAGTAAAAATAAGTCAGAGGCTATGTTTTCATATGGTCCGCAGGGTAGGGCAGCTCCCCTTTCTATACATTTTTTATACTCATCTGTCTCATGGAGGCTGATTTCTATTTCTTCTTTCTGAGTCAAAGGCCTTGTATCCAGTATGATTTGTTTGCCGTCTGCTCCCAAACATTCTGCGGCTATCAACTGCAGCAACTTATTAAATTCTAGTTTTTCGAATATATCCCTGGGATAATTTTCCATGTATCTTATTTACTGCAATACCTTTTTAACGGTATGATTTATACTATTATGAAATTGGGTTTTCCTGGTTTTTGTTCAATTTTAAACTCCCTCCTGGCAAAATATCCTGAATCGAAAAGCCATATTTTTTTGATAGCACCCACCAGGAAACAATGGCACAAAGGTAAAAAGAAATGGTCATAGGCCATGGATTCACCATTTTTTGCTCAAAAGGGTTTCAGTCTGAAGCACACTTCCTTCATATTTCAATACAATGGATCCAAACAAATTGGTGGCAGTATGAATTCCAATGGATAACTCCAGCCCGTTATCAGCAATGGCCAGGAGTGCCAGAAACAGCCCTGCACCTAAGTAATAAACCTGCATGGTAGCAAATCCAAATTTTGCTACTTCTGGGTTGGCACTGTGCACCAGAGAAAAAAAGCAGGTACTTACCACCAATGACCAAATGATGGATTGGGTGGCTTTAAAACTGCCCTGTAAAATATACCCTCTGAAAAATACCTCCTCCATAGCAGATTGGATAGGTATAAGTAGGATACCAATGATTAAAAGCGGGATAAATGCTGAAAGATGGAATTGAAACCGGTATGCACCGGGATTGGTAAAATAAAAGAACAATTCTGCAATTACCGTAAGGAAAAGCCATATGCCCATACCTGCAAAAAACCTTGAAAAGTCAAATTTTTTCCTTGAAGTAAGGGTACTTAATAGCGAATTCTTTGCATTTTAATAAAAACAGGTATCCAAGCCATCCACCCACAAAGGTTAATAACATGAGCAAAAAACCAAGGTTGTAATCAATGTGCAGCAGCGAAAAGTCATTGGTTTTTAAAAAAGCTTTTACATCTGTTGTGCCTATTTTGTGTTCTCTGATTTTTATGGTCTGAACTATAACCATGGGTAGTTGTCCCAAAAAGTACCCACATCCTACAGCAAGTACGCTCCAAAAATAATTCACCCAGTGGAATGGATGATCTTTACCGGACTGAACAAAGCTCATGTTGTTCATTGGATTTCAATTTCGCCTTTGAATACGAGGGTGGCCGGCCCTTTTAATACGACCTTATGATAAGATGTTTCTTGTCTTTGAAATGAAACACTTAGTCTTCCTCCTTTCGTCTGTATTGTGATAGGAGATTGGAGGTCAAGATGAGAAGCTGCTGCCAAGGCAGCGGCTGTTACACCTGTGCCACAACTCAGGGTTTCATCCTCAACTCCTCTTTCAGGGTGGCAACATAGAGCATGGATCCATCCCAAAAACACAAATTGACGTTGATACCTTCTGAAATATAATTTTCGCTGTACCGAATTTTTTTTCCTACCTCTACTATGTTTTCAAGGTTTTTCTTCTCTGTAAAACTTACATAATGAGGTGAACCCGTATTCAGCACATAATCGGATGGATTAATTTTGTTAATCACTTCAACATTCGCCATGCCAAGAGCCACCTCATCACTTTCAAGAGAAGCGAAATGAGGTCCATCAGCGGCCAGAAAATGAACTTCAAGTCTACAATAACCCAATTGATGGGCCAAAGCAGCAATACACCTTCCACCATTGCCACACATAGTGCTAAGACCACCATCTGAATTGTAATAAATCATTTCGAAGTCAAAGCCCTCAAGTCTTGAAATAATCATCAAGCCATCGGCGCCAATACCGAATTTTCTATCGCACAATTTAGCAACAACAATATTATTAATTGAATTTACGTCATTGATTATACCATCGATGATGACAAAATCATTTCCGGTGCCCTGGTATTTATAAAAAGGCAAGGTTAAGATATTCATGCTGCAAAAGTAAGGGGAGTATTGATAATATGGAGAAAAAACTATTCTGACTAAGTTCAAATTAAAAAATTATATAATATATATTTTCAATTTGTATATTTGCCGTCGATAATAACTCTTGCTCAAATTACGTTTGGGCTATACAAATTGAATTCAAACAAAATCTGTAATATGTTTAACCTTAGCTTTTTCTTATTTCAGGACGCTGCAACTACAACAACTGAAACTGTTCAATCAGAACAAAACCTGATTGATTTGATATTGTTGGGAGGTCCATTGGGTGTTGCCAATGTTTTGGTCTTATTATTACTTTCTATCATTGCTGTCTACATTTTTGTAGAAAGGTGGCTGACGATTTCTCAGGCAGGCAAAATTGACGATAATTTTATTAACAACATCAGGGCGGCAGTAGCTTCAAACAACATAGAAGGAGCTAAAAACCTATGCAGATCTACAGATACTCCGGTTGCCAGGATGGTAGAAAAAGGACTTCAGCGCATTGGCAAACCTCTTAAGGATATTGATGCAGCTGTTGAAAACGTAGGTAACCTGGAAGTATTTAAACTAGAAAAAAACCTATCGACCCTGGCCAGTATTTCAGGTGCAGCGCCAATGATTGGGTTTTTGGGTACTGTAACAGGTATGATCATTGCCTTTTATAAGATGGCAAGTGAGCAAAATGTAACTCCTGATGTGTTGGCTGGCGGTATTTATCAAGCTTTGATTACTACAGCTTTAGGTTTGGTGATAGGGATATTTTCTTTTGTTGGCTATAACTATTTGGTGGCTAAAGTAGAACAAGTTATCTTTTTGATGGAACGTTCAACCCTCGAGTTTATGGATCTTTTGCAGGAACCTACTCGATAATCATTTAAAGCAAATCATGTTAAGTAAAAGCAGAAGTAAGGTTACGGCAGAGTTTAACCTCTCATCATTAACAGATATCATCTTTCTGTTATTGATCTTTTTTATGCTTACCTCTAAAATGGTACAGATAAATATGCCTTTACCTGAATCAGATTCAAAAACAGTTGCACCTACTGATATCGCTGTCATGATCAAGTTGGATGATTCTGTAAGTTTTAATGGAAAAGCATCTTCCTGGGAAACCATAGAAAAAGATGTTGCTACTTATGTGCGTTATTCCAAAAATAAGGAAAATGCCACGATCTCCATTATAGCTGAAACTGGGGTAACCTACGAAAAAATGCATATCATTATGAAAATTGCCAGCGGCCTCAAATTGAGGGCCATTTTGGCAACACAACCCCATAGTTAATCATGGCAGTATATAGAAAACAAAAGCCAAAATCAGATTTTAATATGTCCGCACTTACGGATATTATCTTCTTGTTGTTGATTTTTTTCATGCTTACCTCTTCAATGGTCACTCCCAATGCCTTGAATTTGCAGCTTCCAGGAAGAAGGAGCACAATGCCACGTAGCAATACACCTCCCGTCAGGGTAGCTATTTCTGCGGATAATGGATTTAGTTATAATGGGGAAGCCCTGAGCTTAGATGGTTTGGAAAAAAGACTTGTTTCCTTAAAGAAAGCAAAGGGAAAAGATGCAACATTGAACATCTCTCCCTCAGGGCAAGCATCTAATGAATCAGTGGTTGCCGTTATGGACATTGCGTATCGTTATGAGATTCGTGCGGTTTTGAATGACCCTCAATAATGTATCTTGATGGGAGGCAAGTAAATCCTTCTTATATAAATGGAAAATTCTGAAAACAGGGACTATATAGGAGTTATAATAAGTGGTTTGTTGCATACACTTATCTTGTTTTTAGCCTTACATTTTACGTTTCTAAGAAGATCCACCTTCATTCCTATCGCTATTGAAGTTGAATTTCAGCAACCGGAATTGATTCCTGTTCAGGAAGTAAGCTCCCTTGAAGAAGCCAATCAGTCAGAAAATGCTACGAAACCCACAACTGTGTTTGAAAAACCTATTGCTGTAGCCAAGCCTGCTACCTCTAGTCCTCCTTCAAAAACTTCATCGGCTTCAGGCAGCAATACTACACCATCAACTGCAACCCAAGATAATGCAGACGTGGTAGCCACTAAAAAGAAACAGTTTGGCGACCTGTTTGGCAAACAAAAAACGGCTCAGGGCAAGAGGGTGATGGTACAAAGAATGAGGAGGGTGGAGCATTAGGTTTCATTAGCAAGGGCAATGGCATAGTAGGAGGAGGCCTAGCAGGAAGGAAAGTACTGGAAGTACCCGCAGTGAGTGAAAACTCTCAAAAAACAGGGAAGGTTGTAGTAAAAGTATGTGTTGGAAGCAATGGAAAAGTAAGCTCTGCCAAATTCACCCAACAAGGTTCAACTACACTCGACGCCAAACTCATCAGACTTGCCGAAAAAGGCGCTGCGAAGTACCTATTTTCCAGTGCCGATATAGAAAGCCAATGTGGCAGCATTACCTTCGATTTTAAAGTCAGGTAATTTCCTGTTCTTTTTTATTTCATTATTTTAGTAATGTCTGGATTTTACTTATTTTGTCGCATGTATTAAAAGAAAAATATCATTTCATATTTTATTTTTTTTGCCATCTAAACATGTAAAATCAAGCGAAGAATTATGAATATTTTATGCATTTCACGTTTTTTTAAGGGTTCAGATTTTCTAAAGGCGGTCCATGCTGAAGGCCACAATGCTTATTTGATTACTTCAACCGTCCTCGATAAAGAAAATTGGCCATGGGAAAGTATTACAGAAACTTTCTATATGGTGGAAGATGAAGAAGGTCAATGGAATATGAACGATCTTATCAATGGCCTTGCATTTACCATGAGAAGATTAAAATTTGATATCCTTGTTTCTCTGGATGATTTTGATGTAGAGGCGGCAGCTCATTTGAGAGAATATTTTAGGATTGATGGTATGGGGGAATCGACAGCCAGATATTTCAGAGATAAGCTGGCTATGAGAATCAAAGCTAAAGATGCCGGAATCCAGGTACCGGAATTTACCTCCCTATTTCATGACAGCGACATTGAAGACTTTACCCAAAAAGTGGAGGCGCCCTGGATTCTCAAACCAAGAGGGCAGGCCTCAGCAACAGGGATGTCTAAGGTTTACAATAAAGAAGAATTGTGGGAGAAACTTCATCAGCTCGGTGACAAAAGGCATTCCTTCTTACTTGAAAAATTTGCTCCTGGTGATGTGTTCCACGTTGACTCACTTACCTTTAATGGAAAGGTCATCTTTTCTAAGGTTAGCCAATATCTCAATACACCCTTCGAGGTGGCCCATGGGGGAGGCATATTTCGCTCTTGTACCTTAAAAGTTAACAGCTGGGAAGACCAAAAACTAAAACAAATGAACGAAGAAATCATGAAGTCATTTGGCATGGTCTTTAGTGCTTCTCACACTGAATTTATCAAAGGTAAAGACGGGAAATATTACTTTCTAGAAACCTCATCCAGGGTAGGGGGAGCCCATTTGTCGGACATGGTGGAAAAAGCCACCGGCATTAATCTTTGGACAGAATGGGCGAAAATTGAAATTGCTGCCCATACAGGGAAAAAGTACAAATTGCCCAAGGTACAGGACGACTATGCAGGTATCATCGTTTCCTTAAGCAAGTTCGAAAAACCCTCGGTAGTAGCCTTTGATGATGCTGAAGTTGTTTGGCATCTCGACAAAAAACACCATATTGGGCTGATCGTAAGATCTGAAAGCCAGGAAAGGGTCATGGAACTGCTGGACCAAGACGCTGAAAGGATAAAAAATGAATTCCGTGCCAGCCTGCCAGCACAGGATAGGCCTACAAATTAATAGGTTGAATTAACGCTAAAATAATATTGCCTTGATATTTAAATAATAAGGCCTGTCTAACTTTGTATTATAAAATTTAATCAAATGGACAGAAAGATATTATTGTCAATTTTGATGGCGCTGATCATTTTAATGCCAATAACTATGATTTCGTTATTCTGGAAAAAGTAATTTTCAGACAACGTAGTCGTGCTTGACCACAAGTGCAAAAATGCCTGGCTCTAGCTCCAGATACCCTTGTTCGTAGCAAAATTTATACTTCTTGCCTGATTTCGTAACGAACTCATTGGTGTGGTAGGCAAATTTAAATCCTTCCTCAACCAGTTGGTCTTTATTTACTTTAGCCCTGCCACTACTATTTAAATCCGCCAATATTCGTCTGTTTTTTCTCAATATGCTGTTGATTCCAGACATAAACAAAGTAGCATTTCTGTTGCGGGAATTGTGATAGGCTGTCCTGCAATCTGAAGAACAGAATCGTTTATCAGATCTTCCCAGGATTTTTTCATTGCAAACCATACAGGTTTTGGGTTTACTCTTATTCATAGCATAAAATTTTTCGGGTAAATAACTGTGTAACGTACAATTTGGAAAATTGTTGTTTCAGTTACTTAAATTTTGGTGAAAAATATAATTTGTCTGATAAATGTGCTATCTTGCTGATAACCAGATTCATATTTTTGGCATTCTTATTTTGAATTTGTTGTAGAGATTATATTTTTGCAGTCTCAAATAAAAAAGAAACATGGGAAGGGCATTTGAATACCGCAGGGCCGCAAAAGAGAAAAGATGGGCTAATATGTCAAGGGTTTTTCCAAAAATCAGCAGAACCATTACATTGGCTGCGAAAGAAGGAGGAACCGATCCTGATATGAACTCCAAGCTCAGGCTAGCGATTGCGCTTGCCAAGGCCAATAATATGCCCAAAGATAATGTGGAGGCAGCTATTAAACGGGCAGATGGCAAAGACGGGGCCGATTTTGTGGAAGTGAGCTATGAGGGCAAGGGGCCCCATGGTGTTCTGGTTTTTGTTGAATGTGCCACTGATAATACCACCAGAACAGTTGCCAATGTGAAATCTTACTTTAATAAATCCAATGGCCAGGTTGTACCATCCGGCTCACTTGAGTTCTTATTTGACAGAAAAACAGTGATCGAATTTGAGAAACCGGGCAACATAGACATGGAAGAACTCGAATTTGAGTTGATTGACCGCGGTCTGCAGGAATTTGAATTTGATGGTAATTCAGTGTATGCCTATGGCGACTACACTCACTTTGGGTCTTTAGTCAAAGCTTTTGAAGAAAAAGGAATAAATGTGACTTCCGCCCAATTAGAAAGGATACCTACTTCCCCAATTGAGTTTACCGAAGAACAAATGGTTGATATTCAAAAATTATTGGACAAACTGGAAGATGATGACGATGTTCAGCATGTTTACACCAACATGGCCTGATCCTACATTGGAATGATAAGAAAATGAGCATGTCTGCCAGATCTTTTTTGTAAGATTTGGTCCAACAATACAAAACCAAGGATGCAGGCACAAACAAGGGTTACCACCGGGTAGGAGGCAACTTCCGGCATTTCAATCCAAGTACCTTCAGAAGTCGATTCTTTGCTGAAAAAGGCATAGATGATAGAAAATACAGCAAAAAAACCGGGCAAAATAAAGTCTTTCCAAGATGACGTAGACTCATTTTTGACCTGAATTAAAGCCGTTTTGAGTTTTTCTTTAAATTTAGGATTCAACTCCAGCATGGACTGTTTCATGAAGAGGGTATCAACTGCTGCGATCGATTGCAATTCAGCCCAAATCTCTGTGTCATTGCGCAATGTTGCGATTTCATCTGCAGAACACTTACCCTCCAGGTATTTTATCATTAATTCTTCCATGACTACAAATTTAAGTGACATCAAAATATTTGTCAAGATGTTTGGCCATTTCTTTTCTGGCCCTGAATAATTTAATCTTTATATTACTTTCTGAAAAACCGGTTGCATCTACTATTTCTTTAATACTCAGTTCATTGAGATAATACAATTGCACCAATGTCCCATCTTCTTCTGATAAGTGCGCGAGCAGTTGATGTATTTTCTGTGTAGCCTCTTTTTGCTCTAGATCACCATCTGATTTCATGCCGCTTGCCTGGTACATCAAAACACTCTCATCGCTATTCCGCTTTTGCTTCCTCTTATAATCTATAGCTGTCCGGTAAGCAACTGTAAATATCCATGCCTTAAAAGGTGAAGTCCTGTTGTAGTCTCCTATTTTGTTGATAATTTTAATACAAGTATCCTGGGTCGCTTCCTCAGATTCCTGGCTTCTTTGGAGAATGCGATGCGTTACATTGTAAATATAGGCGGAATAGGCATCCACAAAACTGGTGGTAGCCCTCGAGTCCCCCGTTAGAAGGCCTGCGATGATTTCCGATTCCGACATCATGTGATCAATACGGTAGATTTGAGCTACCGGTTACAAATTTAATTTTTTTGCTAACGAAATATCGCCATTCTTGCCAAGCTGCCGCTAAAGTCTCTGGCCTCCGGGTATTGGGCTTCAATAATTGGCCTACCATCAGCATCCATAAAACCATAACCATTCTGAGTTACGTATCGGATTCGTCCTTCTTTACAATCCCAAGCCAAAGGAAGAATGGGTTCAAGGATTTCTTTCCCATCCAACGACACATAGGTCCAATAGTCTCCCCTAAGTGCGCCAACACGACCTTCAGAAAACATTAGAAATCCGTCATATGACATTTTAGTCTGTCTTCGGCCTTCAGAATTGATAATAAAGGCTTTTGAGCCTTCCCATTCAGCAAATCTTTGGGCCCCCAAAGGAGTGAGTTTATTGGTTGTTGTATATTTTTCTTCTCCCTCGCTGGTTATAATATGAAATCCTTTTTTGTTTTGAACGATGCAAAAGTCATCCAAAAAGACACTACTATGTGAAATATTCTTTAACCACATCTTTCCAGTTTTATCTACCAGCTTCGCCTCCTTTCCAGATTTTACGATGTACTTATCATCATTGGCCACTTTAATGTCATCAAACTTAGCATTAATTATCCATTGCTGATGGGTATCTATAAGCCCATAGTATTGGCCCAATTTAACAATAAACTGGCCTTCGTAGCCATGCCTGATGTCCATAAATTGAGGCTCGATCAAAGTCTTACCCCTACCATCTAAAACTCCCCACATATCTTTTGAAGAGTAGAAAGCAAAACCCTGGCAAAAGTTGCTACACTCTATTCCGGGGCAGGGAAATAATTTTTGACCGGTTTTATCTATGTAATAATAGTGCTGGTTAAAATCTTGTACCAAGGCTCTACCACTGGAAAAATCAGCACAGGTAAGATATTGTTGAGCAATCACATCCCTCCCTGATGTATCTAAAAAACCCCATTTTCCTCCATAATTGCAGGCAGCGAGGCCCTCTGAAAAATCTCTGAGCTCATCGTACTTGGGAAGAATAACAAAGTGACCCGTTGGATCCACGAATCCCCATACAAAGGGAGATTTCTCATAATCTTCTAACCATGCTGCCTCAACCGCAGAATTTGCCTTGGTGACACTACTTGCCTCGTTTTTACAGGAAATCAGGCCCGAAATTGTTAAAGTTATAATAAACAACACAGTTTGTTTTAACAACATTGTTCTCAACCGTTTTTGTTTTACTATTTTCATTCAAGATTTTAAATGCAAGGCAAAGCAGCCTTAAGAATTGTAGACAATAAAATAAAATTAAATCATGAAGACGTGCAATAATAGTTATTTAAGGCTTACCATCGTCTTTATGTACGTTCTTTTTTTTATGGCTCAGGGAATAACCTTACTCGCTCAAGAATGGGAGCGCGTTAAGTTGGCTGATTATCCTTATTCTATCCAATTTCCGGGAAAGCCGGAGGTAAAACAAAAACTGATCAGTACTACACTTGGTGAGCAAGGTATTTTATCTGTAACTTTTAAGCCTGAAACCGATGATCCTGTATTTTTTTATTCTTTGCAATTAGTTGAATATCCTGAAGGAACTTATCATCAAGATAGTATGGAACTCATCCATAAAAGTCTTGATGAATCATTGCTGGTATTGGCAGAAACTTTAAAATGTAAGGTTACCTACCAAAGTGATATAGATAACCATGCCTCCCGGATTTTTAGACTGGAAGATAGTCTTAGCAAACAAACTGTAAAAGGAAAGATGTACTTAGACAAAGACACGTTGATTTATTGTTTTGCTTTTACCAGCATCGAAAAAAGCCTTCACAACAACATCGATCATTTTTTGGATTCCTTGCAAATAGAGTCTAATTAAGTAGATTGTTATGAAAAGGTTGTTTCCGGTCTGGATTTTATTTTTGGGAGTGGTTGTCCTGATAAAATCCATAAATGATAACTGGTTAGAACACATTTATCATCCCTGGATTTTCCAACCTTTGAGAAGGATTTATGAAATTACATTTTATCACCTGCCATTCGCAGTAATTTATTTGGTCATTCCCATTTTTATTTGGTTGGTGTTTCGATATTACAAATGGGTGATAAATCGTGGTAAGACTTTGTTGCTTAAACTGAGTTTTACCATTACGGTAGTAATGATTGTTTTTATCTGGTTTTATAGCTCATGGGGCTTACTCTACAAAAGTAAACCTCTTCAGATAAAACTGAATATGTCGGATATTCCTATTGATACACTTTATTTACGTAAGCAACTTCAATGGACAGAAACCCAATTACTGCATGTTAGGCAGAAATTCTGGAAGGATGATTCAAGAGCAATTCCAATTGAAAAAATGCCTTCAAATCTGGAATTTTTGCTACAAAAGGAGGTGGCTGCCACCCTCAACAATTGGGGCATCAGGTCAAATAAAAAGGTAAGGGTACGGCCACTGTATCCTGCTGGTTCTTTGTTGATATTTTCTACTGCCGGTATTTATTTACCTTTTTCTATGGAAGGACATTATGACCCAGGCCTTGCGCATTTTCATTCCCCTTTTGTAATGGCTCATGAGCTCTCCCACGGCTATGGCATAACTGGTGAGGCTGATTGTAATTTTGTAGCGATGATTTCCTGTTTGCGTTCTGAAGAACCTTTTATTCAATATGCCGGTCTGCTTACCTATTGGCGTTATTTGGCATCCGACCTCAAAAAATCAGCAAAATATTCTTATTATCAGATGGCCTTTTTACGTCCGATCCCCATCAGAAAAGACTTATTTGTACTATATGAAGCGCTTGATCAATATCCTGAAATCATGCCTATGATCAGAGATATTATTTATGATTCTTATCTAAAAGCCAACGGACTGACAGATGGGCTCAAGAACTATGATAAAATCATCCACTTGATCAGGGCTTGGCAAATGAGCAGCCTGGACAAAAATATTAAATCAAAGTGGGGTATGGACAGTTCATTACAATGATTTGATTCTGTCAAACAACTCTTCCATCATGCCATCCGTAATGTCTCTGTGAAATACAAACCTGATGGCCATTTTATCAAAGGGAGAAGCGATTATATTTTTCTCTTTTAATTTATATAGGAAAGATTCAGCAGTATGAGGATCTTTTAAGAAAAAGATAATAATATTGGTTTTAACAGGAAGCAGGAAGTCGACTGCCTCCAATCGAGCAAGAACCTCAGAAATAGCTTTAGCATTGGCATTGTCTCGGGCCAGGTCATTTACATGATGATCAAGGGCATAGATCCCTGCTGCCGCCAGATAGCCGGCCTGTCGCATGCCACCCCCCATAACTTTCCTTACCTTTCGTGCTCTTGCAATAAATGAACGATCACCAGTCAAAACACTCCCAGTACCCACTCCTTTTGAAAGGCAGATTGAAATACTGTCAAACTGGCTTCCTACTTCCAGGGTTGTTTCGCCTGTTTCAACCAGCACATTAAAAAGCCGGGCGCCATCCAAATGCAGTTTTAAATTCTTTTCTTTGGTATAATTTCGGATGGGTCTGAGTTCATCAAGGGTGTAATAGTTGCCTCCTCCCTTATTCGTGGAATTCTCGAGGACCACCAGACTTGACTTAGGGAACCAGTCTGTTTCCGGACGAATAGCATCTTCAATGTCTTGAACAGAGATTTTTCCATATTGCCCAACTACAGGAAAAACAGCCACACCACTGTGAAAGGCATAACCACCCACCTCGTACTGATAAATATGAGAATTGTGATCACAGATTACTTCTTCGAGAGGAGAGGTATGGAGTTTGATTGCTATTTGATTGGTCATGGTGCCTGAAGGACAAAAGAGAGCACCTTCTTTGCCAAACATTTCCGCTACTTTTTGTTGAAGCGCATTAACTGTAGGGTCATCGCAAAACACATCATCGCCCACTTCGGCATTGTGCATGTAATCGAGCATGGCAGGGCTCGGCTTGGTTATGGTATCACTTATTAGATTGATGGTCTGCATTGCACTTTATTTAGCGCAATATTAATGAATCTCAACCTTTTATTGTACAAACCATCTGCTTTGGTTAGCGCTTTATGGTGGTTCCGTTACAAAAATATAACTCCAACTTAAATTCATTAAAATTTTTCAAGATTTGATCAAGATCAATAAGAAACCTATCAAAATCTGCAATTTGAAAGTACAGTTGTCGTAGTTTTGGAAGACGTTGAAGGTCAAACTGAAAATTTGAAAGTGTCACCTGTCTGTTTTCAGACATGCTAAAAATGCCATAGTTTCCAGCATTGCCCGGAAATCCAACATATGGAAGAGCAGCTAAAGATGCATTGAATTGGAGCATATCACTTTCAGAAGCACATTGAAAATAGCCCCAAACAGCATGTGGGTGAAGTCTTTGAATACATTGATGCCCTGCAACTACTCCGGTTTCTTCACTCATTGACAAACAAATCAAGTCGTTTGTAATTTCAATTTTACCCTTTGACTTAATGGAGTTTTTTAAATCAAAAGTCAAATTATAATTACCGATGGCTGGATTGAGTACAACTTGTGTCATCGGTTTTACATTACCAATGACACAATTACCGTCTAAAACCAGACCTAAAATGTCAATTTCGATATTCTGAGAACCTAAATTACTTTCAACCCATAACTCAGTATTGGCACATGAGATTGAATCAACCGTTGAAATTTCTAAAACCGGGGCAATGGTGTTGGAACTAGGTTTTTGACTTAGAAAAACCTCAATTTCATCGTTAATATTAACAATGTTTGTCTGCAAATCATCCTTTTTGCAGGAAAACAGGGTAAGCAACAAAAGGAAAAAAGGGGTGTTTTGTATTCATCTCTTAAACGCTACTTTGATAACGATACAAGAGGCTTATTTGCTGTTGTTAACCTGTTTACTTTCAATAAAATTTAGTGCGGCAGAATTCAGGCAGTACATCAATCCGGTAGGAGGGGGACCATCTTCAAAGACATGACCCAAATGTCCGCCACATCGGGCACATAGTACTTCGGTTCTGGGATACCCAATGTGATAGTCCGTGTCTCTTTTTATCATGTTTTCGTCATCAGGTCTGAAAAACTGGGCCACCCAGTGCCTGATTCATATTTTGAATTGCTTGAAAAAATAACCTGGTCACAGCCTGCGCAGGTATATAAGCCATCTTTTTTATTATCCCACAAATCGCCGGTAAAAGCTGCCTCTGTGCCTTTTTGTCGCAGAATCCTGAACTCTTCAGGCGTTAATTTTTCTTTCCACTGAGCCTCACTTAAAACTACTGTAGTAATAGAATCTCCCATTCTATTGGCAATTTTGTCCCCCGGCAATGGCTGATATGGCAGTGCTGTTGTTTCCTGGTTCTGTTTTGAGCTTTTGCAAGCCAAAAACAAGGAAAGTAGTAGGATAAAAGAAAAAAGTGTTTTCATTGTCAATCTTGTGGTGAATCTTTGAAAATAGAATAACGTCAGAGCGCCTTTATTGTTTTCTTTCCAAAATTAACCCAAGATTGGTATTTTTGATAAAAAAATAAATGAAAGAATATGCTTTCGTATTGAGCTTTGCCATCCCATTTTTTATTCTGCTGATGATCATAGAATTTACAGCAAGTAAAATAAAGGGTATTGTGGTTTATCGGCCCTACGACACCATCACCAGTATTTCATCAGGAATTACAAATGTAGTCAAAGACATTTTGGGTTTAATAGTGGTGATAGTGAGCTATCAATGGATGTATAATAATTTGGCCCTTTTTAGTATTTCTTCTTCGGTACTCATATCTATTTTAGCCTTCATTTCACTTGATTTTGCCGGATATTGGTCGCATCGGTTTGAGCACACAGTTAATATTTTCTGGAACAGGCACATCATTCACCATAGCAGTGAAGAGTACAATCTGGCTTGTGCACTTCGTCAGAATTTTTCTGCGCTCTTCGCTGTTTTTACATTTTTATTATTACCTGCCGCAATCCTGGGTGTCCCCCCGAAAATAATTAATATAATAGCCCCCCTTCATCTTTTTGCACAGTTTTGGTATCATACAAGGCTCATAGGTAAAATGGGCATTCTGGAATCGGTTATTGTGACGCCATCACATCACAGAGTGCATCATGCCATCAATGAGATTTACCTGGACAAAAATTATGGACAGGTATTCATTTTATGGGATAAATGGTTTGGCACTTTTCAGGAAGAACTTGCCCAAGAGCCCCCAATTTATGGTGTCAAAAGACCCGTAGCAACCTGGAATGCCTTGGAAATAAATTTCCAGCATTTTTGGCTTTTACTAAAAGATGCTATTCGGACGAAAAGCTGGAAAGACAAATGCAGAATTTGGTTTATGCCTACAGGTTGGAGACCCGAAGATGTAAACAAATCATATGTTGTATCTACCGTCACAAATCCCTTTGAATTAAATAAATACAATCATAGTACCTCTCATTGGTCGTCATATTGGATGTGGTTTCAACTGCTTTTTTCTCTTTTACTTTTATTTCATTTTTTTTCCCAAATTGGCGATGTTTCTTTTCCCTATCTTTTGGTTTATGGTATTTTTATCTTGGTGAACATCTATAGTTTTAATGCATTGATGGATGGACACTGGACCTCACTCATCGCAGAGTCCTTTAAATTTTTTATCATTCTTGGCATCTGGTTGAAATTCGGGAATTGGTTTCAGCTGCCAATTTATGGCATCATCCTATGGCAGTTGATATCCTTGGTTATTTCCTTGGCAGTAATCAAGGAAGAGCGGGCCGGATTGGCTTTGAACTAAGGGGTACCGTTAGCGTAATAAGGGTGGCAGGACTGGAGCCAAATGTTAGGTCAGGGCTGATATCAAAGTCTAATAAATGTCGATCAACATAAGCATCAAAAACCGTGACGAGATGTCCAACAATCAAATATACCCAAGCATATTCTCGGTTAGTTCTGGCTTGTGCTCTAAAATTTCTGGCTGAACTTTCAGGTACATCAGGATTGCTAATCCCATTATTATAATCCGTCACAATTGCATCGTATTTTCGAAATTCGGCGTATTTGTTTGACAAGTTATAGACAAAATACCCATCTATGCCAATGGCTAGTGGAACTTTCCACCATTTTTTATTGTAAACCTGACCTCCTGAAGGTATCAAAAGAGAATAAAGCGCCGCTCTACCAGGCTTTCCGCTGAAAATTGTTGAAAATGTATTTCGTTTAGCAGCTTTTTGGTTGCTGGTATCAGCCGGGGCAGCATTGATTTGAGCGCTGCTCGGTACCTGACTGTTTGGAGTTTTCTGACCATAGGCCCCTTGAAAATAAAGGAATGCCAGGCTTAAGATGAAAAAAAAGGATTTCAAACTAAGCGTCAATTTCTCTAAGTTGATCGTAGATATCGTTAAATTCTTTGTCATTATTAAAGTTAATAACGATTTTTCCCTTTCCTTTGTCACTTCTGGTGATATCTACTTTTGTGCCCAATAAGGAGGATATCTCTTTTTTAATTCTTTCTAATTCTATTGAAGCGGAACCACTTACTTTAGCTTTAGCAGTAGAGGAGCCAGATGATACCGCCATACCTCTTGCAGCGTCTTCCATTTGCCTTACAGACATTTCTTCAGCCTTTGCACGTCTGTAGAGGTATAGTTGTTTCTCAACGTCTTGAATTCCTGCCAAAACTCTGGCATGGGCCATTGATATATTGCCTTCTTTTACTGATGTCTGAATTTCCGGGGGTAATTTTAATAATCTCAGGTAATTGGTTACAGTACTTCTGTTTTTACCAACCCTGTCTGAAAGGGTTTCGTGTGTCAAATTACATTCGTCAATCAGGCGTTGATAGGAGATGGCAATCTCTACAGCATTGAGTTCTGCCCTTTGGATGTTTTCAATCAGGGCCATTTCCAGCATTTCCTGATCGTTGGCTACCCTTATATAAGCGGGAACTTCCGTAATCCCCGCCATTTTTGAGGCCCTAAGTCTTCGTTCTCCAGAAATCAACTGATATTGATCTCCACCAAGACTTCTAACAGTAATGGGTTGTATCAAACCATGAACTTTGATGGATTTTGCCAATTCCATCAATTCCTCGGTATCAAAATCAACTCTGGGTTGATATGGATTCACTTCAATGGCTTCCAGCTTGATCATTGCAACAGAACTGGAAAGTTCTTTAACGAGCTGGGTTTTATCCTCCGGATTCGTAGTTTGCTCGATATTGGAAAGCAAGGCCCTTAATCCTTTGCCTAATTCTTTTTTCTTACTCATCGCTTGCTGTCATTTGAATAGATAGATTATGCGCATCATCATTGAATTGTAGGAACTCAATGGCTAAATTTAAAAAATTGATAGCCCCTTTACTGGTTGCGTCATAAATGATGATGGGCTGACCCAAAGATGGAGCTTCACCAATCTTACTGTTTCTGTGGATTATGGTGGCAAAAATTCGATCTGTGATAATTTCTTTTACCTGTTCCACCACCAAATTGGCCATTCTCAGTCGTTTGTCGTACATAGACAAAATAATGCCTTCAATTTGAAGTGCGGGGTTCAAACCAGATCTCACCAAGGTCACCGTATCTTTTAATTTGCCAAATCCCTCTAATGAAAAGAACTCACATTGAACAGGGATGATAACACTATCAGCAGCTGTAAGGGCATTTACAGTGATCAATCCAAGTGAAGGCAAACAATCAATGAAAATGTAATCGAAATCGTTTTTAATGGAAGAAATAAAGTTCTTCATCTGATATTCTCGCTTGTCGCGGTTAACCAGCTCAATTTCGGCACCTACCAATTGAATGGAAGAGGGTAGTAAATACAGGTTCGGGGTCGCTGTCTCCAAAATAGCGTCCCTTGCAGGTGCCTCTTCTACCAAACAGTCATAAATATCAGACTCAATCTGGTCCGCCTTTATACCCACGCCACTGGTAGCATTGCTTTGCGGATCTGCATCAATCAATAACACCTTACGATCCAGGGCTGCTAATGAAGCGGCTAAATTTATGGCGGTAGTTGTTTTACCAACACCCCCTTTCTGATTGGCAATGGCTATTACTTTTCCCATGGTTAAATTTCTATTTGCTCTCCAACATCCAGCAGAACAAGGGGTATGCCAGCTTGCTCAAATTGGGTTTTTGATTGATTAATATCTATTGTTATTGGAGCAAAGGTATTAAAGTGGCAACCAATAACTCTTTTTGCGCCGGTCATAGATGCGGCTTTTATGGCATCATCTACATCCATTGTAAAACATCCTCCAATTGGCAAAATAGCGGTCAATTTTGATTTGATAAAACCGGGTATCAACTGCATTTCTGTTGTCAGTCCTGTATCGCCTGCAAAATAGAGTGCATTCTCATGGTCCTCAACAATGAAACCACAAGCCAGGCCACCTGCACTACCATCGGGCATTGTACTGGAATGTGCTGCCGAAACCATTTTTATACTAATTCCCTGAAAAAGGAATTTGCCACCAATATTCATGGAATGGAAGGCTGCTTCAGGATGCCTTTTTTCAAACCAATTCACAATTTCGTAGTTGGCAATCATTTGACATCCTGTCTGGGTCAAAAATAAGGAAGCATCTTTAATATGATCCTGATGACCGTGGGTTAATAATAACAGGTCACATCTTAGGTCTTTGATTTCTTTTACGTCATAAGAAGAAGTTTCCTGAAAAAAAGGATCTACAATGATGGAAGTACTTCCACACTGCAAATAAAACCCCGAATGTCCTAAAAATTGAATTCTCAAAGCCATTTAAAATTGGAGTGCAAAATTACGAAAAATTACCACGATCAGGTAAGGAAAGCTTTAATAAGGTATAATAAAATTGTTTAATTTATAGAACCCTGATATCCTATTTGTTATATATCCAAACTCTGATTTATTTATTCAAATTTGAACAAAGCATGCAAGTTGATGTTCGAAAAGGCGAAATCTTGTACAATGATTGTTGTAATAAACGGAACCAACAGACCTAACAATAAAAGTCAGTATTTTTCTCAATTGATAGTCAACTATTTAAAAAGTATAGACCAGCAATTGGTTGCTTATATTGATCTTGCCAATTTACCAGACGTGATGCATATTAATTCAATGTATCTAAACGAAGGACAATCAGATCACATCATGGAACTAAAAGAAAAAATACTGATCCCTTCCGCAACATGGATCGTTGTTGTTCCGGAATACAATGGTAGTTATCCCGGGTTCTTAAACTGTTTTTTGATGCCCTTTCTATTGATAAATTAAAGGAAACCTTCCATCACAAAAAAGTAGGCATGGTGGGAGTTTCTGATGGAAGAGCGGGAAACCTAAGAGGAATGGAACATTTGACCGGCATGTTCAACTATTTAAAAATGACGGTTTACCACAACAAATTGCCGATTTCTTCTGTAAAATCAGTTTTGCATGGTAATGTAATTATGGAGCCTTCAGCAGGTGTATTAAGAAATTTTGTGGATGAGTTTTTAGAATGGGCCAACATTATGTCTGGACCAATCAGATCAACAGATCGACAATAAAAAGGAGGCCATAAACCACACTGGCAATTCCATTATTGGTGAAAAAGGCCAGATTAACTTTACTAAGATCATTGGCTGATACAATTAGGTGTTGGGCGATTAACCTGCTCAAAAAGATCAACGTTCCTAAAATAGCAAGGAAGGAAACCTTATCAATGTTTAGGTGACATTGGTATAAAAAAAGGAGGAGCAGACCGGCTGAAATAAGGTGGAATCCACGTGATATTTTCAGCGCATTGTTGGCACCAAAGTAGGAGGGTATTGAAAATAATCCTTTAGATTTATCAAAATCTTCATCCTGTAAAGCGTAAATAATATCAAAGCCAGAAACCCAAAACAAGACAGCAAAACCCAAAAGGATTGGCAAGAAGTGAAAGTAACCGGTAACAGCGATAAAGGCACCAACCGGGGCCAGAGAAAGACCCGTTCCCAGAATTAAATGACATAAAAACGTGAACCTTTTGGTAAGGCTATAACCCATTATTACCAGCAAGGCAACAGGGCTGAGGTAAAAACAGAGTGGATTGATAAACCAGGTCAAGGCAATAAATAAAGAAGCATTAAGGGCTATAAAAAACAAAACCTGATTTCCTGACAATTTGCCACTAGGCAATTCTCTAACCTTTGTTCGTTCGTTTGCAGCATCAATATCTCTGTCAATGTATCGATTAAAGGCCATCGCTGTGTTGCGGGCGGTAACCATACAGGCTATTACAAGAAGTAATTTTTCCCATGAAAACGGACTTCCAGAAATTACAAAGCCCAAAACCTAACCCGTTAGGGCAAATGGGAGGGCAAATACGGTGTGGCTAAATTTTACTAAACTAAGATATACCTTCATGCTGTAAAAATAAAAGCCTGTATGTAAACACATACAGGCCTTTGTCATTGTTCTTTATGATAATTATTTACCTGCTTTGTCTTTCTTTACAATGCCTTTGATGGTAAGATAGGTCTGAACAGGATCTGTATTGGCAGTGATAGTAACTCTTTTGCTTTGGTTACTTCCTTCTTCAGTTCCTTTGTTTTTAGAATCAAATTCAACTTTGATTTCTCCTGTTTTACCTGGAGCAATAGGTTCTCTTGGCCAATCAGGAACAGTACAACCACAACTTCCTTTTGCATCAGAAATGATCAATGGAGCTTTACCGGTGTTTTTAAACTTGTAAATGTGCTTTACTTTATCACCATCCTTTACTGTTCCATAGTCATATGTAGTTTCATCAAATTGAATGGAAGTAATAGGTCCTGTAGGAGCTGTTGCTGCTTTGCATCTGCTGGTGCGTTGGCAGCTGCAGGGTCAAGAGTAGCAGTTGGTACAGCTGCATTAGGATCGGCAGCAGGTGCTGGCATGGCTTCAGTAGTTCCTGTAGTCGCTTCTGTGGTTGCAGGAGTTTCTTTGGTTTCTTCAGTTGCTTTGTTGTCTTTGCAGGCTACAAAAGCTATCAATGAAGCAAAAAATAAAATGGATGAAAATTTTTTCATTTTTACTCTTAATATTTTTAAGGATTATTGGAAAATATGCATGCAAAAATATAGGGTATTCAGGCCCGAAACAATGGAAACCCAATGTTTAACATGTTATTAACACCCCAAAGCTAATTTTACACCTATTAATTTGATATACAAAATAATATAAATTCATTATTTTTTCATATCAGCCCACGCAAACAGCTCTTGAACTGTCATGCAATTTAAACATTCTGAAGCTTCAAGCCCTCCCTTTCTGGCCGTATAAATACCATATTTGACAAATTGATATTGTGAGACACTGTGCGCATCTGGAGAGATCGCTATTTTCACCCCTTTATCCAGGGCATAGGGTATAAATGTCCAGTCAATATCCATTCGCAAAGGATTGGAATTTAACTCAATAGCAACGAAATTGGCAGCACAGGCATCAATAACCTTATAATGATCTATATCATAACCTTTTCTTCCAAGCAACAACCTCCCAGTAGGATGGCCTAGGATATGGGTATGTGGATTTTCAATTGCTTTGATTAATCTATCAGTTGCTTTTTCCTTGTCCATCCTTAAATTAGAGTGGATACTGGCAATGACAATCTCAAAGCCTCTTAAAATATCATCCTGATAATCAAGTCTGCCATCGTTGAGTATGTCCGATTCAATACCTTTAACAATAGTGAAATCTACATTTTTGCCATTTAACTGATCTATCTCCAACCACTGTTCATAAACCTTGTTTTCGGATAAGCCGTTGGCATAGAAGGCAGACTGACTGTGGTCAGTGATGACAAGATAAGAATACCCCAGATTTTGAGCCTCTTTTGCCATTTCAGAAAGTGAATTTACCCCATCGCTATAGGTACTATGGTTATGAATTACACCTTTTAATTCAGTTTCATTGATCAGATCGATCGAAGTTCCACTTTTGGATTTAATGGCAGCTGCTTTGGATTCTCGATATTCTGGTGGAACATAAGAATAGTTCTGCCCTGAAAAATATTCATTTTCAGATGTAAAAGCTGAGTTGATAGGCCCCATCTCCTCCAAAAATTCTGCTGATGCAGAACGGAGATAGACTTCTTGCAGAAAGGAGTTTTCATCCGTTACAATTATGTCAATCGCTATGTCCTTGTAAAGTAAAAGTCCGCTTTCTTCCTCTAAGGTAAAGAAATCCAAATCTTTAGGATCAATTGGACCGTTGATCAGCACTTCAATAGAAGAAATAACAGGCATTTTCCTCCGTATTTCACCACATATTTCAATGCCATAAGTAGGAAATGCCCCTCGTAATTTTCTAATCAATTCTGTGGCGATCTCCTCTATAGCGGCAAAATGAAACTTTCCTTTATTATTAAAGTAGAATTGTAACTTTTCCTGAATATCTAGCTGGGTTTTTTCACCAAATCCTTTGAGGGCAATCAATCGGTTTTCTTGGCATGCCTGATAAAGTTCTGCCACATCTTCTAATTGAAGTCCGTCCCAAAGAGCCTTTACTTTTTTAGGTCCCAATCCTTTAATTTTAAGCATTTCTGCCACACCTTCCGGAGTTTTGTCAAGCCAACGGTCTAATTCTTCAATTTTTCCTGTTTGGATTAACTCTGTAATTTTGGCAGCTGCTGATTTTCCTATCCCCGGAAAGGCGGCTATATCTAATTCTGTACTCTCAGTTAAATTTCCAGGAAATTTTCTAATATTTAGGTAGGAATTTGCATAATTTTTGACTTTAAATGCATTTTCTCCATGCAATTCCATGAGGTCGGCTAACAATTTAATTTTCCCAGCAATGTCCTTATTTGTCATCTATTAACATTTTCGCAATTATTCATTTGCCAAATCAGGGTTATTTCTATCTTTGGAGGCAATTATAATAAAATTTGTTTAAACAACTTCTAATCAACAAAAAATGAAAAGACTTTTACTGGGCTTTCTGATGGGTGGAATTTTAACAGGGGTGAATGCCCAGATTAAATACAGCCAGGATTTTGAAAACGGTTTTGGAGACATGATTTTAATCGATGTTGACAAAAAGGCACCAAATGCCAATGTTTCTGTTTTTACCAATGCGTGGACAATCCGTACAGCTGATGGTGACCAATGGGCTGTAAGTAACTCATGGTACGAACCTGTAGGCAAAGCTGACGACTGGATGATTACACCAGAAATTTCAAACATTACAGCAAACACTGTATTGGCATGGACTGCATTTTCTGCAGATGCTCAATTCAAGGATAGCTATGAAGTGAAAGTTTCTGTGACTGGTGCTGCAACTGCAGACTTTACAAAGACCTTGTTTACCAAAGCAGGTGAAGATGGAACTCCGGTTGACAGAAGTCTAAGCTTGAAAGACTATGCAGGAAAGACCATCAGATTGGCCTTCAGAAATATCTCAAACGACAAGTTTTTGCTTTTCGTTGATGACATCATGGTTTTTGATGCACCAAATAAAGATGCAGCCTTGGTTTCAAGCGATGCTAAAAAATATGTATTAAAAGGTGGCGAATCTGCAATCAATTATAGCATTAAAAATACTGGTTTAACCACCATCAACCAAATGGAAATTGAGTGGACTGATGGAGTTGAAACACACAAGGATCAGCTAACTGGATTAAATATTAAATTTTTTGAATCTTACACCGGAACCTTTGATACCAAAGTACCAGTCACTGAAGCTGAGCAAATAAACATTGTAGCTCGTGTTGTCAGTGTAAACGGCGTTCCTGATTCAGTTATAGAAAACAATGTAAACACACTGGTTGTCAGAGGTCTTGATAAAGACATTCCTTTGAAAATGGTAGTTGAAGAAGCTACAGGAACCTGGTGTGGATGGTGCCCAAGAGGAGCTATCAATATGGCATCGATGAGAGAAAAATACCCGGATGAATTTGTGGGTGTTGCTGTTCACAATGAAGATCCAATGATGAATGATGAGTATGATTTGGGCTTGACTACTTTGCCTGGATTTGGAGGATTTCCTTCTGTAATCATCAACAGGTCTGCAATTGAAGATCCTGCAGACATGGAAACAATATTGTTAGAAACCGTTAGAAACGAAAGTGGTCCTATTGCTGTTGAGGTTGCCAGTACCATCGTAGATCGCACTATTTCTGTTGAAGCTGCGATTGATTTTAATACTCAATTTATCGATGAGGACCTGAAACTAATTGCGGTTTTGGTTGAAGATGGAGTAACAGGAACAGGATCAGGCTACGACCAGGTTAACTACTACGCAGCGAATGCAGCAGGAGTAATGGGAGGCTTCGAAAACTTACCTAACCCGGTACCAGCATCACAAATGACTTACAATGAAGTGGGCAGAGAATTGCTTTTGGCTTTGAAGGAAGAAGCAATACATTTGGTTCAGAAGTAAATGCAGGTGATTTTGCAGACCTTGCATTTGATATTGAGGTACCTGCAGATTACGATATTAATAATGTATTTGTGGTAGTAATGGTTGCTGATGGTGCTGGTGCAATATTAGGTGGTGCACACACTGAAAGCAAGGCTGTTTCATCAAATGATCAAACAATAGACGGATTTGGTTTAAGCCTTACTCCTAACCCTGCATTTGATGTAACATATGTCAATGTCAATCTTGACGAAAAAAGCGAGGTGAGTATGAAAATTGTAAACCAAATGGGCCAGACAGTTGCTTCAAGAAACTACGGTGAATTGAGCGGAAAACAGGTTTTACCAGTAATCACACAAGATTTTGGTACTGGTCTATTCTTTGTTCAAATGCAAATAGGCAACAAACAAGAAACGTTGAAATTGATGGTAAAATAATCAGTTACTCCGTTAAAAATATCTTTGAAATAGAGGTCAGCTTGCTGATCTCTATTTTTTTTTGGTTCAAAACGTAGATTGAATATAGGGTAACAGACATTTAAAAAAGAGGTAATTATCGTATCTTGGTGGCAAATTCAGACCAATGAAATCGAAAAAAATTTTGATCACCGGAGCCAATGGACAACTTGGGCGGGTTCTGGCAGAAGAACTTAGAAATAAATACGGTAGAGAGGCAGTTTTGGTTTCTGACATTCAAAAAATTACTGAAGACCAGGCCCCATTTGAATTCTTAGACATCCTAAACACAGTAAGGTTAAAGGAAATCATTGGTGACCATCAGATTACTGAAATTTACCACCTTGCTGCTATATTATCTGCCGGTGGGGAATACAATCCTCTTAAAACATGGAATATTAACCTCAATGGCCTCATCAGCATCCTGGAGCTGGCAAGAGAATTTTCTCTGGATAAGGTCTTTTTTCCTAGTACCATTGCTGTATTTGGTAAAACGACTCCCAGAGAAAACACACCTCAGGACGTACCTTTGCTTCCCACCACCGTATACGGTATAAGCAAAACTACGGGAGAGTTGTGGTGTAATTATTACCATAAAAGATATGGGGTTGATGTTAGATCATTGAGGTACCCTGGCATCATTTCTTACCAATCAATTCCTTCAGGTGGAACCACTGATTATGCTGTGGAAATATTTCATGCTGCTATTAAGGGTGAGATGTATAAATGCTTCCTGAAAGAACAAACCAGACTGCCAATGATGTATATTGATGATGCCATCAGAGGTACCATTGAACTCATGGAAGCAGATGCTAAGGCCATTAACGTTAGGTATGGTTACAATCTCGCTGCCATGAGCTTTACACCAGAAGAAATCTATCATTCCATACTCAATTATTATCCTGATTTTAAAATTGAATATGAACCAGATTTCAGGCAGGAAATTGCGTCCTCGTGGACAGAAAGTATTGATGACTCTGCTGCCAGAAACGATTGGGGTTGGAAAGAAAATTACGATCTTGAATCTATGGTCCAAATTATGATTGAAGAACTTAGAAAACAGTATCAAATTCAATAGCCATGACGTTTTATCAGAATATTCAAAAAGAACTTGACAATATCAAAGAAGCAGGATTGTATAAGTCTGAAAGGATCATTACAACCCCCCAATCAGCAACCATTCGAACCACAGAAGGATCCCAGGTGCTTAACTTTTGTGCTAACAATTACCTGGGACTATCGTCACATCCGGCAGTGATTGAAGCAGCAATCCAGGCTATACATAGCCATGGTTTTGGCATGAGTTCTGTACGTTTCATTTGCGGTACCCAGGATATTCACAAAGAATTAGAGCAGAAAATTGCCAATTTTGTGGGTCAGGAAGATGCCATCCTATATGCTGCGGCCTTTGATGCCAATGGTGGTGTTTTTGAACCCCTTTTGGGAGAGAATGATGCCATTGTCTCTGATCAACTCAACCATGCGTCGATAATTGATGGCATCAGATTGTGTAAGGCAAAAAGATATCGATATGCCAACAATGATATGGACGATCTCGAATCTAATTTAAAAAAAGCCAAAGCTGAAGGCGTCGAAAATATTTTGATTTCAACCGATGGAGTATTTTCAATGGATGGGCACATTGCTCAATTGGACAAAATTGTTGAACTAGCCCAAAAATATGGAGCTTTGACTATGGTAGACGATTGCCATGCAACCGGTTTTGTGGGTAAAACCGGCAGGGGAACTGCAGAATACAACAATGTCTTTGGTAAAATTGACATCATAACTGGTACCTTTGGTAAGGCACTGGGTGGTGCATCCGGGGGATTTACGGCCGCAAAAAAGGAAATTATAGAAATGTTGCGACAAAGGTCAAGACCCTATTTATTTTCCAATACCCTGGCACCCGCCATTGTAGGAGCATCCATTAAGGTGCTGGATTTGCTAAGCGAAAGCACTGCTTTGAGAGACAAACTTGAAGACAATACGCAATATTTCAGGAAAGGTATGAAGGCAGCTGGACTGGATATTGTTGATGGGGTTCACCCCATAGTACCGGTAATGCTCTATGATGCAAAACTATCACAAGACTTTGCTAATCAACTGCTGAAAGAAGGTGTTTATGTGATAGGCTTTTTCTTTCCTGTTGTTCCAAAAGATAAAGCTCGAATACGAGTACAGGTTTCAGCAGGACATGAAAAAGAGCATTTGGACCAAGCTATTCAGGCTTTTGAAAAAGTAGGTAAATCTCTGGGTATAATTAGATAATTGAAATGAGAATTCCAATCATTATGTTGACCATAGGAACATTTTATGCCTGTCATAAACAAGACAGGCTTATAGTAAGCACGAATACCAAACCACAGTACGCATTGGTAATTCATGGAGGCGCTGGCACAATTACAAAAAACAACATGACGCCTGAATTGGAAATTGAATATGCAAAGGCCCTGAGTAATGCACTGCTCGCTGGTGAAACTTTGTTAAAAAATGGCCATTCTGCCGTTGAAGCAGTTGAGGCAGCCATTCGCAGCATGGAAGATTCTCCACTTTTTAATGCAGGAAAAGGTTCTGTTTTTACCCACGAAGGTAAAAATGAATTGGATGCCTCAATCATGGATGGAGCTACAGGAAATGCCGGTGCTGTTGGTGCATTAACCATAATTAAAAACCCTATATCTGCTGCCATTGCAGTTATGCGACATTCTCAACATGTAATGTTGGTAGGAAAAGGTGCAGAAGATTTTTGTAGAGAGAAAGGCATTGAATTGGTTGACCCCTCCTATTTCTATACAGAAAGACGTTGGAAATCACTGCAACAAACCATTCAACATGAACAAGGCGTCAAATTGTCGGAATCCGATTTATTAGAGAAAAAGAAAGGAACCGTAGGTTGTGTTGCACTTGATCAATTTGGCAATCTTGCTGCCGGTACATCTACAGGTGGTATGACCAATAAAAAATATGGGAGAATTGGTGATTCACCCATTATTGGTGCTGGAACCTATGCAGATAATAGCACCTGTGGAGTATCGTGTACAGGCCATGGAGAGTTTTTTATCAGAAATACGGTTGCAAGAGATGTTGCTGCTATGATGGAATATGGTGGTAAGACATGTATCGAAGCAGCAAAATATCTGATTCATGATAAATTGAAAAATTTGGGAGGCGAAGGTGGATTAATCGCCATCGACAAATCCGGAAACATTATTATGGAATTTAATTCTGAAGGAATGTACAGAGGGTATGTGACTCCTGAAAAAAAAAGAAGTAAAAATTTACAAAAATTAATGGCTCAACTCAGAAGAGGTCACGACGCAGGAAAGGGAGTAGGAGGGCATATGATCAGGTTAATATTGATGATGGGTTTGGTTATTATTGGCCTTTTTTACCTGCGGAATTATTTTTCAAGTTCAACATCAAAGCCAACTAATCTTTCTAATGAGCCTGTAATACAAACAGGTGTTGAAGGCGACAATTGGTTGCCAAGCGCTAAAGGGAACATTGTTGAACATAACTATTATAGCCTGTCATATTTAGAAAAATATGAGCAAGCCGAATGGGTAGCTTATGACATCAGTGATCAACAATTGAAAAGACCCAATGTCAAAAGGACGGATTGGTTTGAAACGGATCCAAAAGTAATTACTGGATCTGCCAAACACAGTGATTACAAAGGAAGTGGATACACTCGGGGACATTTGGTTCCGGCAGGTGATATGGCCTTCGAAGAACTAGCCATGAAAGAAACTTTCTTTATGTCCAATATGTCACCTCAACTTCGGTCTTTCAACAATGGTATTTGGAGAGAACTGGAAGAACAGTGTCGGGATTGGGTATATCAAAATAAAAACCTGTTTATTGTATCAGGCCCCGTTTTTTCGAAAACACCTCTTTATTTCAAAAAAAACGAAGTAGCTATACCCGATGCTTTTTTTAAGGTACTGATGGACTATTCAATGCCACAGGTAAAAGCCATTGCCTTCTACATTCCTCATGCCACATCGCAGCAACCACTGTCATCTTATATGATTTCTATTGATAGCCTGGAAAAAATAACCGGTATAGATTTTTTCTACAAGACCAAATTAAAATCACTTGATCAACTAGAAGCTACAGCTGAAAAACATTTGTGGTCGGTATCTGAAGCAAGGTATCAACTTAGGATTAATCGGTGGAATAAAGAATAAAACGACTAAGGCGCTGGATTGGGATTTTGATGATGAATAAGATCCAACTGTTCATATATTTCCTCCGTCAAAGTAACCTCACACGCTTTTATATCTTCCTTTAATTGATCCAGAGTTGTAGCCCCTAAAATTAGAGAAGTAACGAATGGCCTGGATGTCACAAAAGACAAAGCCAGTTCTGTCAAACTTAAACCATGCAATTTAGCTAAGTCAAGATAGGCACTGGTTGCTGAATGAGACCTCTGGCCATTGTAACGGGCAAGTCTTGAAAATTGATTGATTCTGTCTGTTGGCTTGTCAAGTTGTAAATGATACTTGCCAGTTAAAAGACCAAAAGCAAGAGGTGAATAGGCAAGCATGGCAAGCTTTTCGCGCATACAAATTTCAGAAAGGCCAATTTCAAAGGTCCTATTCAATAAATTATACGGATTTTGGATGCTGACAGGAGCTACTTTATTCTCTGATTTAGCTTTAGTCAGACAGCGTAAAACACCCCACGGTGTTTCATTTGAAAGCCCCCAGGCTCTTATTTTGCCCTTGGCAATAAATGCATTTAAAGTATCGGCAACTTCGTCAAAATTGTCTTTCCAATCACTGTCATGTTTGCTATAACCCAAAACACCAAAACAGTTCGTCTTTCTTTCGGGCCAATGCAATTGATACAAATCTATATAGTCTGTTTTTAACCTGTTTAAACTCCCATCTAAAGCAGACTCAAGTCTTTTGGGTGAGAATCTCAGATCAGAACTAATATATTCAAATAGGGGAGAAGGGCCGGTTACTTTGGATGCAATCACCCAATCCTTGCGTTGCTCAGGATGAATAGCAAACCATTTTCCTATGATCGTTTCAGTTGAGCCTTGTGTTTCTTCTCTACCTGGCACAGAATACATTTCGGCTGTATCAATAAAATTAATTCCGACTTCCCTGGCATAAGCAATCTGTCTATGCCCTTCTTCGAGAGAGGTTTGTTCGCCAAAGGTCATTGTACCCAAACAGATTTGACTGACTTCTAATCCAGCTTGAGAAAGTTTGCGAAATTCCATATTAGAATATTTGATAAAACTCTTTCGTAAGTTGAATAAACTCGGAACTATAATTTTGGAGGTCTTCCTCCATTATAAAGAGTTCATCTTTTTCTATTTCTACTTTTTGTTTTTGAAGTAAAAGCAGCAACCTTTCCACATTTTTACCCTTTCGATGTCTTACTTCCGTAATTTTTTTGACATGTAGATTGGACCTCTCTGCCAATTCAATAAAACGAAGCCCTTCTATATATGGCAAAATCAGAGAAAACTTACCATGAGGTTTCAAGAGGCTGTTGACAGACTGCAATAAGTCTCCATGCGGCAACTTAATGGTGTGTCGCACATTGGCTTTATTTTCATTGGCCGAAAAAGTGCCGCCTGTGAAAAATGGAGGATTACTGATGATAAGGTCAAACTGGTGGGTATGCAAACTGGTAAAATCCTGAATGGATTGGTTGATAATTTTTACCTTCCCTTTAAAAACTGAATGTTCGACATTTGATTCTGCCTCCTTACTGGAAGCCTCATCTATCTCAATTCCGACGATGGCAGCATCAGGAGCTTTTTGCGCCATCATTAAAGCAATGACACCAGTTCCAGTGCCTATGTCAAGAATGTCTGTACAATCAATTGGATCTGTCCATGCACCTAACAAAACACCATCTGTATTCACTTTCATTGTACAATGGTCCTGCACAATTTCAAATTTTTTGAATTTGAAGGAGTTAATTGCTTTTGTGCCGTTGTTCACTTTTTCCTCCATTATGTTTGCTCTAATTGAGAAAAAAGAAACATTTGCTCTGGAACTTTCCAGAGCAAATGCTCATCTAAAAATGAAATGATATGTACTCGAATACAATTCAGACAACAATTATTTATTACTTAACATCATTGATGTTTCTTAAGTTCAATTGGTAACCTGGCGTAGCACCTGTTGTAAACTCAGAAACGATTGCTGTAATGGTCTTATTTCCTTGAGGTGTGCTTGTAGCAGCAAAAGCTGCATCACTTCTGGTAAATAAATCAATCTGACCTGTGCCATCATTCACCTTTAGCGTGCCAGATAAAGTGGCGGCTCCGGAGATACTGGCGTTGTTAACCGTAACAAGGGTAGATTCATAGTTTTCAAAATCTGCTGTAATCTGAGCAATTGTGGCTACCCTTGGAGTGGGTAGGGTTCCATCACCAATAATGGTTACGTTGGCAACAGGCACATTGTTGAGTTGCAACAACTTGTTGAATTCTGACAATTCAATACCGTTGGTTACAATTTTAATTTCTTTTCCAATGGGAATGGTATTGTCAGTAGTCAGTCTTACAACAATACCAAAGTTGCCTTCCTGGATTACCAAATTTTTGGCAGTGATATTTTTACCGCTCGCATCGGAAGTAACCACGCCCTGAATGTATCCATCAGGAGCAGTAGTTTTGGTTCCAAGATATTTAGACCTGAGGTCCTGGATGGTCATCTTGCTTCCACCACCGCCACCACCGCCGGGTGTGCCGCCGGTGACATCTGTTGTATTTCTAAGATTCAGTTGAGGAGTGAAATTGCCATTTGAAGTAAATTCAGAAACAATGGCAATAACGTTAAACTTACCAGAAGGAACAGAGCTGTTTGCAAATGTAGCAGTGCTTGATGTTCTCAAGATCATGCTGGTAGTGCCATCCTGGATATTGACATTTCCACTGTAAATTCCCGGACTGCTCGCTTCTACATCTTTAATATTGACGAGAGTTGATTCATACAAGGGGTGATTATCTGATACTTGTTTCAATGTTAATACCTTTGGAGTTGGCAGGGTACCAGTGCCAACCAAAGTAGTGTAAGCAAGTGGTACATTGTTAACCTGAAGCAAGCCATTGAATTCCGAAACTTCCTGATCAGTTACTACAATTTTTAATTCCTGGCCCAATTGATAAGCATGGTCAGCAGTAAACCTGATAACAATGCCATGGTCACCATCCTGAATAACCAGGTTTCTTGTGGTGATATTTTTGTATTTGGAATCTGAGATAACAACACCCTGGATGTATGCTTTAGGCGCGGTTGTAGTGCTACCTTTAAACACATTTTTTAATTCCTGAATGGATATCCGTGGCTCATCACCAGCAGTAGCTCCACATCTGGGGGCATTCATATCAACATCATTCAAATCGCGAATCATCAATTGTTGATCAGATCCAAAAATATTGTAGATTGAAGTAATGGTTCCTTTTCCTGAGGGTACTGTTGTTCCCGCAAAATCTGCAAATCCACTCGATCTCAAAATGATTTCCTGACTGCTGCAGGTCACCAAATTTCTATTCAAGGTAGACTGAGTAACAGCATCAGCATAGGTTTGACCTGGGTTTTCAAACTCAATGTCTTTGATTTTAACAAGGGTATTGAGCATATTGTCATTCAACTGGCCAATGGTTACTTCCCTTGGACTAACAGTAAGTCCCGATACACCTGGAATAACAACATCTTTAAAGATAGTTGATGGTATTGAAGACATCCTTTGACGATTGTTATCGATATAGGGGCCATATCCCATTTGGGGAAGTCCATTATAATCACCAATCCATAGATCTTTCAAGTGGACAAAAACCCTTCTTCCAACGGGTAGGAAATTGTATAGTTCTACCTCATCAATGAGGATGCTGATTCCCAGTTCTGAGTTTTCATCTTCTACAACAATAGTCTTGTAAAAATTACCACTCTCATCATCTGCTACTACAACTGCCTGAACATATTTATCCAGATCAATTTTGACAAAACTTCCTTCAACATATTTTGACATTACATCCTGAAGAGTAACAATTTGATCGGCTTTTATATCTGGATCAACTGTCTCAGAAGGGGGTTCGTCAAAGTCTCCATTGACGCATGACTGCATGCTAAATACTGCCCCCAGAAATAATAAAAGAATAATTCTGAATTTCATGTGTTGTTGTTATTTCTTAAAATCTTAAATAAAGGTTCAATGAGTAATTTCTTCCATATCCGTACCAATATTTGGCCGGGAATTTATCTACGTCTTTGGTAATAAAGTCATATCGGTTTTGCTCAAAACCACTGGTAATGAAGTCTTGATTGTCCAAAACATTTCCTACACTTAGGGTTCCTCCCACAATGTATTTCCCAATTTTATAAGAATAACCGGCAAGAAAGTCTACTGTAAATTGAGATGGCAATTTTTCCTGGCCAATAATTTCATAAAATTTCTCAGGATTTTCATCTTTATCTACCAAATCTACAGCTCCGGCAGTTCGTCTGTCAAAATTGGTATCAATATAATTTTGATCAAAGTAATTGACATTGGCACTGAGAAACCAAAAATCTGGTGAATTGTAATTAATTCCAAGAGTAGCCGCGGTTTGAGGTACCCCGGGTACCCTGTAGTTTTTCAGATAGATAGTTTTTCCCTCATCCACTACTTTACTACTGTTGTCTTGTGTGATCGTTGCTACGGGTCGGTTGGTGTATACATATTTGCCATAGGCTAGGGCGGCTTCAATTGAAAAAGTTGTGGATACTTTGGTATTAACACCCAACTCAATACCACTGTGTCTTTTGCTTATATCGGAAGTGACATAATTTACAAAAGTTCTCAACTCATCATGGTAATAAGATATATTTTCAATCTGATCATCGAACTGTGAATAATAGGCAGATAATCTTCCCGAGATACCTGAGAATCTGAAAATATAGCCACCTTCAGCCGCAGAAATTTTTTCTGTTGTCAAATTGGAAACCACTTCGTCTCTGATTCTTGCAGACAGGTAAGCAAACCTTGAAAACGGTGCCCGAGTGCGATAAGAGAGAACCCCATAAAGGTAGTTTCTACCATTTATTTTATAGGTGTCACCCACTTTAAAAGCATAAGTCAAAAAATCATTTACAGCTGACTTTCCATAAGAACTATCAGGAAATCTGCCATTTTTCATGTAACCTTCTCTGTAAAATGATACATAATCAGATTTTGCAGAGACAAACAAGTCATTTCTGTTGCCTGTGTATACCATCTGCGCCCAGGCTCCGTAGCTTGAGGTATTCAGATCGTAGTCAAATCCAAAAATATCTCCTTCTTTTACCAGCCTGTTGGGACGATTGAGGTCATTTTGTAAGGCTGTTAGGTTACCCGGAAAGTCCCTAAGTGCAAAGTCGTCAAAATCGAGATAAAAATCACCCCCATCAGATCATCAACAATTTTAAAATTGTGATTTCTTTCACGGAGTAATTGAACACCGGCAGTTAAACTAATTTTATCTGTCAATTGTGAATTTAAGATGGAATTAAAAGCCATCTTATTGACGTCAAACCGTTGCTCTTCCACGATGTAAGCTGAAGATTTACCAGTGATGTTATTACCAACAATACCATCTACATCATTGATGGTGGTAGTTCTCATGCGATTGGCCTCATACATAGCCGCCCAGTCTAATTGACGATTTGATTCATTGGCAGTTAAAAAAGCGGTCACTGCGGCTTTACCCTCTTCTGTTTCCTGATAAGAGGGCAGTTTTCTATAATAATCTGGCCTGGGATCGGCGGCAAGGTACCAGTCTAATCTGGTATTGCCATATTTACCAAATTGATAACCTAGAACGGTCATGAGTCGGGTTTTCTTAGACAACACCCAGTCGTGTCTCAAGGATACAATAGGTTGGTGGATTCTGTCCTCCCTGCTATTGCGAACTTCGCCATTCTGATAGCCCCAGTTAGGGTTGTAAAAATTGTCATTTGCCAATTCAAACATTTCACTTACCACAGCTGAGGTCTTTCCCCTTCTGAGTGGTGCACCTATTGCCATAAAACTGAGCGTATGGGATGCATTTAATTTTTTATCTATTGCAACATAGTATCCATAAGAATCAAAATGAGTTCCTTTGATATAACCTGAATCCGCCCATCTTTTTGAAACCGAAAAGCTATAAGCCCATCCATTTTGTTGCATTCCACTGGAATGAGTAAGCATTACTCTTTGATTAAAACTTCTGTTGCTTAAGGTATAAACCAAACGGGTTTGAACCCTTTGTACAGCTGCCCTCATATCGATGAAGGTGGCTCCTCTTAGTCCACCGAAAGAAAAATCGCTGTTTCTGAGTGACAATACATTGGATTGAGAGCGGGTAACGTCATTGAGGCCTCCCCAGCTATTCCAAAATACACGACCATCATCCAGGTCATTGGCAGGCATGCCGTTAAAATAAAGCTCAGTATCTTCATTATTGTATCCTCTGGCTCTGAATCGACCATTGCTTAGATTAAAAGTGGCAGCTTCATCGAAAGGATCCCTTCCTGATGTCAAAACACTGGAAATAGCAGAATTATCATCATCATCAATAGACTGAAGATCATCAATGGTTACAGTGGCTATATCTGAGGCTGCTGTTGAAGAGGCGTTTTCAGTGGCATTGAGGTCACCCAAATTGAGCTCATCATTTTTTACTTCAAATGGCACCTTCTCCATTTTAACAGAAGGCTCAAGAGAAAGAAGCTCATACTTGCCTTTGGGCAAATTAAAAAACCGAAAAACCCCGCTTGCATTGGTACTGACTTGCACTTCGCTGCCGGTTACTCCAAGCAGGACTCCGGGAAGCGGATTGCCATCTTGATTAATGATTCTTCCCCGAACAACCTGTGCCTTTGCATCTTGTACGCCCAGTGCAAAAAGTAGGGTAACTAAAATGCCCAAAATCCGTCTTATCATTAGGTTGATTTAAATTAGCCTGTAAAAATACAATTATAACTCAATACCAAAGCCTGCTTTACATTAAAAAATTGCTAAACAATCGTTTAAATATTAATAGAAAGATTGTATTTACTATTTTCGCAAAAAATTTACCTTGAAATCTTACCTAAGTATCCTGACTTTCATTTTGTTAACCACCGGAGTTTTCGGACAGCAAAAATTCAAAATGGTAGCAATTGGGTTTTACAACCTTGAAAACCTGTTTGACACCGAAAATGATACTACCATCAATGATGAAGATTTTCTTCCAGAGGGAAAAAATGCCTGGACCAATGAAAAATATGCAGAAAAACAGGCTAATATGGCCTATGCCATCAGTCAAATAGCCAAAGAACATACACCTGCCGGACTTTCGGTCTTTGGAGTTTCAGAAATAGAAAACAAGAGAGTGTTGGAAGATTTGGCAAAACAACCTGCCCTTGCCTCACGCAATTATAAAATTATTCATTTTGATTCACCCGACTGGAGGGGGGTAGATGTGGGTTTGATGTACAATCCAGCCCATTTTGTTCCCATTGAGGCTAAATCTGTGCCCTTACTCGTTTACGAAAATGGACAAAGAGAATATACCCGGGACATTTTGTTTGCCACAGGGCTGCTCGATGGAGATACCTTCTCTTTTTTAGTCACTCACTGGCCTTCCAGAAGGGGAGGAGAAGAAGCTTCTGCCTATAAAAGAAACAAAGGGGCTGAAATTTGCAGGCAGATTGTCGATTCACTTTATAAAATCAACCCCAACCACAAAGTGGTCATTATGGGCGATTTGAATGATGACCCTACCTCCGAAAGCATCAAACTCCACTTAAGAGCTAAATACAAACAAAGCGAAGTAAAATCTGGCGATGTATTCAATCCCATGTGGGATTACTACAACAGAGGGCTGGGTTCAAATGCATACAGAGATTCGTGGAGTCTTTTCGATCAACTGATTTTCAACTCTGCTGCTCTCAATAAAAAACAAAATGGCTACCACTATCAAAAAGCCTTTGTCTTTAACAAACAATTCCTGATCCAAAATTTTGGTCAGTATAAAGGGTATCCATTCCGAACCTTTAGTGGTGAAACTTACCAGGGTGGATACAGCGATCACTTTCCGGTGTATGCCTTATTGGTAAAAGAAAGTAATTAGTAGTAAGGAGATTTATTCTGATAAGAACGAAAAGCCCGGTAAACCTCGATTTAGGGCAAAAAAAAATGGCCTCCCCCCAGAGGCCATTTTCGAATTATAATCCCATGAACATATCCAAAAAATCTTGTCATGTTTCCATCTTGCTCAAGGATGGAGATATATGTTAACGCAAAACTCAATATCATTTGAAAAAAACAATGCTGTAGGAAATTTGGGATTTGGTTTTCCACCCACAGCATTGCTTATAATCCCATGAACATATTTTGAAAATTTTTCCTGATTCTTTAATCAGGTGGTTTTAAATAATTTTCATAATACAAGTATCCGGCAATTTTGAAGAGCAGTCAAATTCATTTTTTGGCATATGTAATATATAAATATTAATAATATGTAATTTATTGAAATATTACACAATAAATTGTTATTCAATATAATAGAAAAAATAAAATTTAAAGTTAGTGGATTAATACACCTAATAAAATGAAAAAAACTAAGGTTAAAGTGAAGTAAACTTTGTTTAATCACACTCCACAAAGGTGATTTGCCCACTAAATTTTAACAAATTCTTTAGAAATGGCTTGAATTAAAGCAGTTTTAATAGGCTGGCAGCTACCATGCCGGCTGTTTCAGATCGCAAAATGGTTGGTCCTAATGATACAGGATGGAAGCCTGCGTCTATCAGCAGCTGAATTTCTTCATCGGTAAAGTCACCCTCAGGTCCTACAACAGCAATTCTTTTGCCGGCTGGCTTAAAAATGAAGATAATGGTGCTTGTTCTTTTACACATATAGCAGCAAACTTTTGATCAAATTGCCCGGTTTCAGCAATGAGCATGCTTACACTATCACAAATTAATATCTCAGGCAGATGGCCATGTCTGGATTGTTTCATGGCGGAAATGGCAACCTTGCGCAACTTGATCTCATTGACCTTTGATCTTTCAGCCCGCTGACAATCAAAGAAATAGATATTACTTACGCCCAATTCTACTGCTTTTTCAACCAACCACTCCATCCTTTCCATTGATTTATTATAAGCCATGGCAATACCTGTCGGGTTTCCTGGTATAGGCAGGTATTCACTTTTCATCACCTCAAATTGCAATACTGACTTTTGAATTGACAAAATGATACAAGTACACAGCTTACCTTTTCCATCTGCCACAAAAATGGTATCTCCCACTTTGTGTCTGAGCACATGAATACAGTGGTGAATTTCTTCCACAGACAGTGTACCACGGTCATTTTCAACATCCTCAGAATAAAAAACGAACAAAACGAAAACTTTTGGAATGAATAATTTATTTACTTTTGCACACCTAACAGGCCGCTGTACCGTATTTTACTACAGTGGAACAAAGATATTAAGAAATTCATATGAGCTTTACTCAAATTCTAAGCATAGCCGGTCAATTAATCCTAAGCTTATCTATTTTGGTTGTTTTACACGAATGCGGGCATTTTTTTCCGGCAAAGTGGTTCAACACCAGAGTGGAAAAGTTTTATTTATTTTTTGATCCCTGGTTTAGCCTATTTAAAGTTAAAAAAGGTGACACTGAATACGGCCTTGGTTGGATTCCTTTCGGAGGTTATGTGAAAATATCCGGCATGGTGGATGAAAGCATGGATATTGAACAACTCAAACAACCCCCACAACCTTGGGAATTCAGATCAAAACCTGCATGGCAACGACTGATTATTATGATCGGTGGGGTAGTAGTCAATTTTATTTTGGGATTCTTCATCTTTGCCATGATTTTGTTTACATGGGGGAGATCTTATTATAAAAATGTAGATGTAAAATATGGGATAGCTGTAGATTCTTTGGGAACCAACCTGGGATTGAGAGACGGTGATAAAATCGTTTCCGTTGGTGGGGTCGCAATGGATAAATTTTCGGCTGGGTTTGCAGTAAAACAAATCGTTCTCAACAATGCCAATGTCATCAAAGTCCAAAGAAATGGACAAGAAATTGACCTCCAGGTTCCTGCAGAATTGGCTGGAAAATTAACCACCAAAGAGTATAAAAACAAAGAGATTTACTCCATCAGGTATCCCCAAAAAATCGAAAGTGTTAAAGAGAAATCACTAGGGGAGAAGGCCGGGCTCAAGAAAGGAGATGTGGTCATTTCAATTAACAACAATCCCAATGTCGTTTTTGCTCATGAATTTGCACAGGAAATCAGAAGGCATAAAAATGAAACCGTGACGCTGAGTGTTGTTAGAGGTGTAGACACCTTATCGTTGACTTCAAAGTTGGATTCAACCTCAACCCTGGGTGTCGGATTGGCTGCACCTGACCAGTTTTTAACGGTATCAAAAGAAAAATTTTCACTGATGCAGGCCCTTCCTGAAGGTGTAAAAGAAGGTACCGGATTCTTAAGCGATCAAATCAGTGCCTTCGGACAAATGTTTAAGGGTAAAATAAATGTTACTGACAACCTGGGCAGTATTTTTTCAGTTGCCACCTTGTTTGACCCTTCATGGACATGGGAAAAATTCTGGAGAATCACAGCTATGTTAAGTGTAATCCTGGCTTTTTTCAACATACTTCCCATTCCTGCGCTGGATGGTGGATATGTTTTGTTTTTACTGATTGAATCCATAACTGGTAAAAAGTTCAGCGATAAGTTTATGGAAGTGGTCACCACTGCCGGTTTTTTAATCCTGATAACATTGATGCTACTGGCAATTGGCCTGGACATCAATAGGTTTTTCAGATAACGGACCTTATGGATTTTTTTGAGCATTTTGGGATTTACAGAAGTTTTCAACCCCAACCAGGAGTTGTAAAAAAAATATATCTGGAAAAAAGCAGGGAACTCCATCCGGATCTAAATGCCAATCTACTGGAAGCGGATAAAATGGAAGAAATGACTGCTTTCAACAATGAAGCCTATCTTACACTTTCAAAAGAATCTACCCTTTTTCCATATGTTCTGGGCTTGGATGGCATTCAACTTGGAGATTTGACCTTAACACCTGATTTTTTAGGTGAAATGATGGACATTAATGAAGAGATTGCCGAAATCAGAATGGGACAAGATCTGGAAGCCATTGACAAAATGTCGGCAGAGCTTGAAAATAAAAAGAATGCCTTAAGGCTGGAACTTCAGCCGGCCTTAGATGCTTATGACAATGGACAAAGGGAAAGTTCCCTCCCTCAAATTGCTCAATATTGTCTAAAATCCAATTACCTCAGGAGATTGACTAATAACCTCTTGGGACAACTTGAGTTGTAAAAATACCTGATAAAATCATTACCATCTTGTCATTTTTACACTAAGTATCATTAATATTGCATAAGATAAAAACCTAAGATGATCACTGCTTGCATTTTTGACTTAGACGGAGTAATTGTCGATACCGCCAAATTCCATTATTTGGCATGGAAAAGGCTTGCAGAGCATCTTGGAGTTGAATTTTCAGAAGAAGACAACGAACATTTAAAAGGAGTTTCCAGGATGCAATCACTGGAATATATTCTCCTCAAAGGTGGAATTCAGATTAGCAACGAAGAAAAACTGAGGTTAGCTACCCTTAAAAACGAGTGGTATGTGGAGTCAATTAAACACATTGACACAACTGAAATTTTGCCTGGGGGTGAAGAATTGTTGAAGGATCTAAAAAAAAACCAGATAAAAATATCATTAGGAAGTGCAAGCAAAAATGCTATAGCCATCCTAAACGGCATTGGTTTAATGTCTTATTTTGATTTTATTTCTGACGGCAATAGCACGGATAAATCGAAGCCCGATCCTGAAGTCTTTTTAATAGCAGCGAAGGGTATGGGTAAATTGCCTGAAGAGTGTATTGTAGTGGAAGATTCTATAAAAGGAATTGAAGCAGCTAAAGTAGGCGGATTTAGGACCCTTGGCATAGGTGATGCAGAAGTTTTATCTGATGCTGAATACATTGTAAAGGATCTGGCTCAGGTCAGTTGGGAGGAGTTAAACAATTGGTATAACAAAACGAAAAACATATAGTAAACATGAAAATTACATTGTTGCAGATGAATGGAGAATCATAGAAGATGGTTTTAATCCCGAATACAATGAAATTTCAGAAAGTCTTTGTTCAATTGGTAATGGCCATATGGGTCAAAGAGCCAATTTTGAAGAAGGTTATTCCGGTAAAAGCCTGCAAGGAAGTTATATCGGAGGTGTTTACTACCCGGATAAAACCAAAGTAGGTTGGTGGAAAAATGGTTATCCGGAATATTTCGCCAAGGTCCTCAATTCTGTCAATTGGATTGGATTGGACATATGGATAAATGAGGAAAAACTAGACTTAGCCAAAGCTGTAAAAATCGAAAATTTCCAGCGTGAACTAGATATGATGAATGGCATTCTAAAAAGATCATTTATCTGTACCCTTCACAATGGTGCCCGAGTAAAAGTGATGGCAAAAAGGTTTGTGAGCATGGATCAGGAAGAATTGGGTCTCCTTACTTATTCTATCCAGGCGCTAAACAATGATGTCAATGTAAAAATCGTATCTTTTCTGGATGCTGACATTAAAAATAAAGATTCCAATTACGATGAAAAATTCTGGGATGAGGTAAGTCAGGAAGCTTTACACAGTGAAATGAGAGTAGTGGCAGTAACCAAAAAAACCAACTTCACTGTAGCCGCAAAGGCTCATACCAGACTTGATTTAGATGGGGTAGCAGTTGTCGAGGCAGCCGATATGACCATCAAATCGAAATATGCCGCACAAGGTTTTCACGTTTCACTTTCAGGTGGAAGCACATGTACCATTGAAAAATTTGTGGTAATTAGTTCCTCTCTCAATCACGAATTGTCAGAGATGGATAGTTTTAATACCACATTGTTGAACCAGGCAGTCTTCAATGGCATGGAAGCCCTTGAAGACAAACACAGTAAGAAATGGCATCAGATTTGGACGGATTGTGATATTATTATTGAAGGTGACGTAGCGGCACAACAGGGAATAAGATTCAACATTTTCCAGTTATATGCCACTTATACTGGTAAAGATGCTCGACTCAATATAGGTCCAAAAGGATTTACCGGAGAAAAATACGGAGGAAGTACCTATTGGGATACAGAAGCATATTGTCTTCCTTTTTACATGGCTACCACCAATAAAGAGGTCGGAAGAAACTTATTGATCTATCGATACCACCAATTAGATAAAGCCATTGAAAATGCACACAAACTTGGTTTTACAGGTGGTGCTGCATTGTATCCAATGGTGACCATGAATGGAGAAGAATGCCATAATGAATGGGAAATTACTTTCGAAGAAATACACCGTAATGGAGCCATCGCATATGCCATATACGATTATGAAAAATACACCGGTGATGCTGAGTACTGTAACGAATTTGGCATACGTGTTCTCATAGGCATTGCGCGATTTTGGGCCCAAAGAGTCAACTTCTCAGTTGAAAAAAACAAGTTCGTCATTTTGGGGGTTACAGGCCCTAATGAATACGAAAACAATGTCAACAACAACTGGTATACCAATTACATCGCCTCCTGGTGTTTGCGATTCACGGCAGAAAAAATTGAAACCTTAAAAAAAGTAAACCCGGCTTTGTGGAATAAACACATGACCGAAACCTTATTCAAAGACGAGGAAGCTTCGCAATGGTTACACATCGCAGACCAGATGTATTTTCCTTATCATGTAGATCTCGGCATCTTTTTACAACAAGATGGTTATTTGGATAAGGAGCAAATTCTGGTATCCAATCTGGATGTGGTTCACCGTCCGTTGAATCAAAAGTGGTCATGGGACCGGATTTTGAGGTCCTGTTTTATCAAACAAGCAGATGTATTGCAGGGCTTGTATTTTTTTGAAGATGACTTTGATATGGAAACCCATATTAAAAATTACCACTTTTACGAGCAGCGTACTGTACATGAGTCTTCTCTTTCACCGTGTGTACATTCTATTTTAGCCGCTAAAATAGGAGATAGGGATAAGTCGTATGAAATGTATTTGCGCACCTCCAGGCTGGATTTAGATGACTATAACAATGACACAGAAGATGGCCTCCATATTACCAGTATGGCAGGCACCTGGCTCTCAGTAGTCAAAGGATTTGGAGGTATGAGGGTCAACGCAGGTGTTATGTGTTTTTCACCTTATTTGCCTGAGCATTTTTCCGCTCTTGAATTTAAAGTAAAGTTTAGAGACGCAGTTTTAAGCTGTCGCATTACTCAAACTGGCATCAAGGTGGCTAATGAATCTGCTGTGACATTACAAATCAAAGTATATGGTGAGTATTTCGAAGTAGCCCCTCAAAATTATATAGAAACCGCTTACAGGTCATGATTGTCACGGGGGTGATTCTGGCAATAGTAGCGTTTGCGGCTTCAGTACTCACCTTTTTTTCAGGCTTTGGTCTGGGAACCCTTCTTTTGGCGTTTATGCTTCTGTATTTTCCTGCAGAAATTGCAATTGCGCTGACGGCAGTCGTACACCTTTTTAATAATGTGTTTAAATGGTGGCTGACCAAAAGTCATATTGATGCGCAGACCGTATTGAAATTTGGCCTACCGGCAATTATAGGAGCTATGGTTGGAGTGTATGCCTTGACTTTCATCTCGCACATCCCGGTGTTATACAAATATAGTCTTCAAGATCATACTCACTCCATTTCGTGGACCAAAATTATTGTAGGATCAGTAATGGTTATTTTTGTAATCTGGGATTGGATTCCCACTTTTAGAAAAGTAGAATTTTCATCATCCTATCAGGTAGTAGGGGGACTAATAACCGGATTTTTTGGTGGCTTATCAGGTCATCAAGGAGCTCTCAGATCTGCTTTTTTAGTAAAAGGTAAACTGGATAAAAGTACCTTCATTGCTACCGGGGTTGCAATTGCCTGTTTGATTGACATTACTCGAATTCCCCTTTACATAAACCAGGTAAAAAAGGAACTTTTAACAACACATACCGCTCTTTTGTCAGTTTGCATTATAGCTGCATTGACAGGTTCAATTGCAGGAAACTTCTGGTTACAAAAAGTGACATTTAAAAATATTCAAAACATTGTTGCCATCATGGTAATGACGATGGCCATTTTATTAATAACAGGAATCCTTTAACTTCTATTTGAATGAGAACATTGATAACCTTGGTTTTGCTGACTTTATTGACTTCAGCTTGCCAAAATGAAAAAAAACAAAATATGGAGCAAAAACCAAAAACTTTCCAAATGCCTGAATGGGCTAAAAATGCCGTTATTTATGAAGTAAATATAAGGCAATTTACCCCCGAAGGAACCCTTAATGCTTTTTCAGACCATATACCTCGTCTAAAGGCTATGGGTGTGGACATTCTTTGGTTGATGCCCGTCTTTCCTATCAGTGAGACAAAACGAAAAGGCACCCTGGGCAGTTATTATGCAGTTTCTGATTTTAAGTCTGTCAACCCAGAATTTGGCACCATTGAAGATCTTAAGAATCTTATTGACAAGATACATGCTTACAAAATGAAGGTTATTTTTGACTGGGTTCCAAACCATACAGGATGGGATCATACCTGGATAAAATCCCACCCGATTTTTATACCAAAGGGCCAGATGGTCAAATTACGGATCCTTTGGATCCCAATACCGGTCAACCCTATGGATGGAGTGATGTAGCTGACCTGAACTATGACAATCCTGAAATGAGAAAAACCATGATTTCAGATTTATTGCATTGGGTAAACAACTACAAAATAGATGGCTATAGAATGGACATCGCTTTTGGGGTACCTCTTGATTTCTGGAAGACTTGCGCTGATACTCTTTTGAAGGCCAATCCCGAACTGTTTTTGCTAGCTGAAGCTGAAATGCCTGAACAGTTAAATGAAAATACATTTCATGCATGTTACGGTTGGTCATTCTTCCATACGATGAACGCTGTTGCAAAAGGTGAAAAGAATGTTTCACATATCAGGCAATGGCTTGAAACCGAAAGGCCAAAATTCAAACAAGGATCCATCATGCATTTTATTACCAACCACGATGAAAACTCATGGAATGGGACAGAGTTTGAAAGAATGGGGCAAGGTTACAGGGCTTTTGCCATTTTAGCCATGACCTTTGATGGAATTCCTCTCATTTATAGCGGACAAGAGGAACCTCTTTCAAAACGACTGAGATTTTTTGAAAAAGACACTATTCCTTTTGAAAAATTCAGCAATAACGACTTTTACAGCACCCTGACTGCCCTCAAGCACCAGGAAGAAGCAATGTGGAACGAACCTTATGGAGCCCCCATCCAATTGATTGGAAAATCAGATCACATAATGGCTTATAAAAGAGAAAAGAACAATAGCAAGGTTGTAATTATGCTAAATCTTTCTGATCAAAAAAGAAAAATTACACTAGACGAAGGATTTGATGGAATGTTGGACATCTACAGACGTATTGATGTAGGTTTTGCCAAAGGAGCAGAGGTAGAAATGAAGCCTTGGGAATCGTGGGTAATGATTAAGAAATAAATTACATTTGTTAAAACATAACAACTGATGCAAAAACCAAAACTAAAAAATTCGGAAATTTGGAATATGAGCGTTGGCTTTCTGGGCATCCAATTTGGGTTTGCCCTTCAGAATTCAAACGCGAGCAGGATTTTGCAAAGTTTTGGTGCAGATGTTCACCAACTTTCCTGGTTTTGGATCGTAGCTCCGTTGACCGGCATGATCATTCAACCCATTATAGGGCATTACAGTGATAAAACTTGGAATAAATTAGGGAGGAGAAAACCCTATTTTCTTGCAGGGGCATTAGCTGCAGGCATAGGGTTAATATTGATGCCAAAAGCGGGTCTTTTTGCAGCTATCTTGCCGGCATTGTGGATAGGAGCTGGCATGTTGATGATTATGGATGCTTCATTTAATGTAGCCATGGAGCCTTTCAGGGCATTGGTAGGCGATAAGTTACCTTCAGAACAAAGAACAAAAGGCTTTGCTGCCCAAACAGTTTTGATTGGAGTTGGAGCAGTTATTGGATCCTGGTTGCCTTATATGCTGGCAGAGTGGTTTGGAGTATCAAAAGTAGCAGCTGACAATGAAGTACCTTTCAATCTAGTTTTATCATTTATCATAGGGGCTATTGTCTTATTGAGTTCTATTTTTTGGACCTTATTTACCACAAAAGAATATGACCCTGAGACAATGAAATCATTTGAAATTGAGGCCCCCCCGGTTTCTGCTCATTCAGGTTTTATCACCTCCTTACTTCACGATATTTCTTCCATGCCGATAACTATGCGACAATTGGGATGGGTGCAATTCTTTTCCTGGTTTGGTCTATTCGGCATGTGGGTTTATTCCACACCCGCCATCGCCCAACACATTTACGGTTTAGCTGCCAATGACACCCATTCTGTTGAGTACAACGATGCCGGCAATTGGGTTGGTATTATTTTCGGCGTCTACAACCTAGTGTCAGCCATTTATGCTTTTTTACTGTTGCCCGTGATGGCCAGAAAGTGGGGCAGAAAAACAACCCACATCGTGTCACTCATTGCCGGGGGTATAGGTTTGATCAGTGTGTTTTTTGCACCCAACAAAGAGTTTTTGATCATTTCTATGGTGGGAGTAGGTATGGCCTGGGCAAGTATTTTAGCCATGCCATATGCTATTCTTGCAGGCTCCCTTCCCGCTTCCAAAATGGGTATTTATATGGGTATCTTTAATTTGTTCATCACTATTCCCCAAATTATTAATGCTCTTATTGGTGGCCCCATGATCAAGTACTTGTACAATGACAAGGCCGTAATTACCCTGATTGTTTCAGGCATATGCTTTTTCCTGGCTGCGCTGGCAACTCACTTTGTTCAAGATGCAGATGAAGTTCAGGGATAAACTATTTCATGTTTTTGGCAATAAACCGCCTTATTTGGTTTTTAAAAGCCTCAATATTGATTTCAAACTGTAAAAAATCATCGTACTGAGCTCCCAGAGAAGCACCTGGTTGATCCAGCATTTCTCTGTTCAATTGCTTTTCTGCCAATAGCAGCGAAAATCTCAATTCATCGATTTTATCTAGCTTTTTCTTAATAATCGACCTATATTCGTTGAAATGCTCAATTATGGAGGGTAGGTCTGGATGAGCATCTACTGTTTTATACAACTCCTTCTGTAAAATCAGCAATTCATCCTGATAAAAATCAAGTTTATTCGACCACTCAGTTCTTTTTTGATGGGCTTCAATCAATGACCAGTTATTCTCCATTATATAGTTTAAAGTGCTAAGTTCCTACACTTTATCCTTTTGTAGTCTGACAAAGGTCACGAGGCTTGCTGATTTTAAGGGCAGCTGACTCTTAAATTTGGGTCCAAAAACACTATCTTTGAATTAACCTTAATTTTGAATTTGTTTGAATCGACTTCTGCTACTTGCAATCTTTCTCTTCGTTTTAGCATCGTGTCCGCTTTCAGCTGAAACCTTCCGCTTTACCCCTTTTGACAGCAGCGGGATAAGAACGCATGTTGTTGAGAAAGATATAGCTGTGAAAAACTTTTTTAAAGTCATGGAATCCATTACCAAAAAATATTCTGATAGCCTGCAGTACAAATTAAACCTATACCAGCTTGTCAACCACAATTCCTGGATTATTGATTCATTATGCCACACTTCTTATTACTGGTTAAAAGAAAAGGGAATCAAAGAAACCAATCAAAAGGAAAGAATAGTTATAAAAAAAGGCTCAGTTCTGATGATGCCTACTCAAAAAGAAGCTGAGATTCTTACCTCCAGATTAGGTGCCAATAAGATATTGGTCAATATTCCTGAGTTTAAATTGCGCATTTTTCATGAAGACCTTTTGATCTTTGATTGTCCTGTCAGGGTAGGCAGGAATGAATCCAAGTACCTTAAATCCATTGATAAATATATGGATCTTAGGACAAGAAAGGGGAAGGGCTTTGTGTACAATACCCAGCACAATCCCGTTTGGATCAACCCGGCCGACGGAAAAAAGTATTATGAAACAAAAAGAGATGATGGCGTTGTCACCAAAATGCCAATAACTCCTTCTATAACCAATTGGATGGATGGCTATGTTTCAGGGCAATTGATCCATGCTACAACCAATAATGAAACCTTAGGTAAAGCCTATTCCAATGGCTGCATTGGTACAGCTGAAGAAGATATCTGGAGGATATTTTTTTATTGCCCCCCAGGCACCGAGGTTGAAATTATATATGATCTGGGTTTGGGTAGTGAAACCTCAAATTTGTTGCCCGATATCTATGACAAACATCAACATAAATATAAGTAATCCTTACATCCTAAATAGCACCTTCTTATTTTGATATTACAAAAAAACACCACTTACCAGGAACCCGAAAGTCCTATCAAAGAAATGGCTGATGCAGAACTGGCACCAGTTATCAGAATCAACACCAAAGCTACTTTGGCTTTTCTGCTGCACAGAAAACCATATAAAGAGTTGGAAGAATTGGCTGCTCCTGAACTCAAATTGGCAGGATTAAGGATCAATCCAAAAACCAATATCCAATCCAGAGAAAGTCATTTTTACAAAATCAGCCTTCTTGATATTTTAAACAACGCTGAGCATGAAATTTCAGGGCTACCTGAAAAAGGTAAATTTTGCCGGCTTTCCTGGAACTACGAACAGGATAAAGCCATAGTGTTGAATATTGAGAAGAACGGAGTTCAGGCTTGGTTGATTGATGCCATATCAAAAACGGCAAAGGCTATTGGAAATAATAACATCAATGGCAATATCAGCCAGGCTTTCGTATGGTTGAAAACAGACGAAATATTATTTTCCACTATTCCGTCAACGGGTGTCATTTATCAACTCAACAAAGATACGCTGCCAAGTGGCCCTATCACGGCAGATAATGAAGGGCAGTCTATCGAGAGCAGAACTTTTCAGGATTTGCTCAAGGATGAGATTGATGCCCAAAACTTTGAAAAAGCGGTGTCCAGTGAGATTTGGAAATTTAATAAGGATGGAAGTAAGATGTTGTGGAAAAAAGCTGCCATGCATGATGGACTTGCCTTATCACCAGATGGAACTTTGATCATGATTTCCGAAATAGAAAAGCCATTCTCCTATTTTGTACCTTTTGATCGGTTTCCATATACAACCACCATCTTTGATAATAATGCCAACCCAGTTTATGAGGTGGAAAGAAGTCCATTACTGGAATACCTTCCTCAAGGCTTCATGGCAGTACAAAAGGGTAGGAGACAAATAAAATGGAAACCAGACGAGGGAGCTACCTTACTTTGGGTAGAAGCACTGGATGGAGGAGATCCGGAAAAAGAGGCTAATTTTCGGGATGAAATATTCCAATTAGCTTATCCTTTTACATCAGATCCGGTATCTATTTTTAAAACAAAAGACAGATTTGCAGGTATATTTTTGACAGAAAAAGGGAAGGCAGTAGTGTTCGAAAGATGGTGGAAAAACAGAATGCAAAGAACATTCATCATGGATCCCAAAAACACTAAGGAAGCCGTGCTATTTGAAGAAAGAAACTTTCAGGACAAGTTTAGCGACCCTGGAAACTTTGTAACCAAAAAAAATGATTTGGGTTGGAACGTAATCCAGGAAGACGACAATGGAGACATGTACCTCAATGGCGACGGATATTATTCCGACGGTAGAAAAGCATTTTTAGACAAATACAACCTCTACACCGGCAAAAAGACCAGGGTTTTTGAGGCAGATGACACTACAAAACAGGAAGATATATCCATGGTTATTAATGCTGCTGAAGGCCTTCTACTTACTCTTATTCAAGACAGCCATACCTATCCTTCCTTTTACCTGAGAAATTTACAAAATGACACCCTTAGGCAAATAACATTTTATAAAAACCCATTCTTAGCCTTGCAGGGTGTTAAGCAGGAAATCATCAAATACAAGAGAAATGATGGTACAGAGTTAAACGCCAGACTGTACATACCTCTCAATCATGACGGAGTCACCAAATTGCCCCTGATCATGTGGGCCTACCCAATGGAATTTAAAGATCAGCACACCGCTGGTCAATCAACAAATGGAAAACATGATTTTATTTACCCATTTTGGGGCTCGCCTCTTTATTGGGTTGCAAAAGGATATGCCATCATGGACGATGTTTCCTTCCCCATTATTGGTGAAGATGCAACACCTCCCAATGACCATTTCCATGCACAAATGATTGCCAATGCAGAAGCAGCAGTTGAAGCTGCGCATTCACTCAAATGGATAGACTTAGACCGCATAGCTATTGGAGGCCATTCTTATGGAGCGTTTATGGTTTCCTATCTCCTTACCCACACTACTTTTTTTGCAGCAGGCATAGCGAGGAGCGGGGCATACAATCGTACACTCACTCCATTTGGTTTTCAAAGCGAAGAAAGAAACCTGTGGCAGGCCAAAGAGGTATATCAAACCATGAATCCTTTTCTGGATGCTGATAAAATGAAAACACCTCTTTTACTCATCCATGGGAAAGAAGATAATAATAGCGGTACCTATACCATGCAAACCGAAAGGTACTATGCAGCCTTGAAAGCTTTGGGTGCAACCGTAAGAATGGTGTTACTTCCGTTTGAAAGCCATAGTTATCAGGCAAGACAGTCCATCCTGCACGTACTATGGGAACAAGACCAATGGTTGGAAAAATACATTAAAAGCAAGCCATCAACAGACTAAAGCATACCTGCTATACAAGCTGTAAGGAAGCTGGCAATTGTACCCCCAATAAGGGCTTTTATACCCAATTGGGTTAGTAATACCCTTTTTTCAGGTGCCAAAGCTCCAATGCCTCCAATTTGAATTCCTATAGAGGCAAAGTTGGCAAAACCGCACAATGCATAGGTGGCAATCAATATCGACTTAGGCTGAAGATTAACACCTTCCAGCTTAAAATCATTGAGTTCTTTATAAGCATAAAACTCATTGAGTACTGTTTTTTGTCCAAGTATTTGTCCTATGTTCAGAATGTCTTCTGATGGTGTGCCCAAAATCCAGGCAACCGGTGCAAAGATCATTCCCAGCAGGTAGGTGAAATTAAATCCTTCATAAGCGCCATTGGTAGATGTTATTACATATTCATTAAGGCCGGTCCAACTTCCTACCGCTTTCATTAAAAAGGCATTGGCAAACGCAATCAGTGCAGTAAAGGCCAGCAACATCACCCCTACATTGACAGCCAATTTGAGACCATCTGTTGTCCCCTTGGATATCGCATCCAACACATTTTCAGATTCATCTTTTGCCAGGTACATCGAAGCATTAATTTCTTTTTCTTCTTCCGGTAATAACATTTTAGCGCAAACGATGGCAGCCGGTGCAGAAAGCAAAGAGGCTGTTAGCAGGTGTTTCGCAAAATATTGCCTCATAACAGGATCGTCACCACCTAAAAAACCTACATATGCAGCAAAGACTCCACCAGCTATCGTAGCCATTCCACCCACCATCAAACATAAAATTTCAGACTTCGTCATGTTTTTAATGTAGGGTTTGATAACTAAAGGGGCTTCTGTTTGTCCGATAAAAATATTCGCTGCAGCGGCAAGACTTTCAGGACCAGATAATTTCATCGTTTTTGACATAATCCAGGCAATACCATAAACTACTTTTTGTAAGATTCCAAAATAATATAGAATTGAAGATAATGCACTAAAAAAATACAATGGTAGGTAAAACCTGAAAAGCAAAAATATATCCAAAGCCATCAAGATTAGTGACCAAGCTGCCAAACATAAATTCCGCTCCCGCTTTAGAAAACTCCATTGTTTTTTGAAACATATCAGCCAAAAAATCAAAAAAAGTACTCACAAAAGGTACTTTAAGGATCAAAAGGGCAAGAACAAATTGCATTGCAATCCCTATAGTTACCATTTTCCAGGGTATCGCTTTTCTATTAGAGCTAAAAGCATAACATATGAGCAACATGACAAAAATGCCCAAAATGCCTCTGAAAATATCGTTGAGTTGATCCATAAATTTGCGCTATCTTTACGATTTGAGAAGTAAAAATTCACATTTTTTGCGAAGATTTATAATTATTCCATGAAAAAAACCACCCTCATTGGGATTTCTGGGGGCAGTGGATCGGGTAAAACGTCGTTTATCAGATCATTGCGCAACAAATTCCACGAATCTAGTCTTTGTATCATTTCACAAGATGATTATTATTTACCCCGTGAATTACAAGTTAATGATGAAAATGGTGTCAAAAATTTTGACTTACCTGAATCCATCGACATTGATGCCTTTGTGGGCGACATTCGTAAATTACAACATGGTGAAGCCATCGAAAGAATGGAATACAGCTTTAATAATGACCATGCCAAGCCCAAAATTTTGCATTTTAGTCCGGCCCCTGTAATTGTAGTAGAAGGATTATTTGTTTTTCACATCAAGGATATTTTCAAAACCCTGGATCTCAGCATCATTATCAATGCAAAACCAAGCGATAAAATTATCCGTAGGATACTAAGAGACCAAAAAGAAAGAAATTATCCTTTGGAAGATGTTTTATATAGGTACAAACACCATGTGATGCCCTCATTTGAAAGATACATTGAACCCTATATTGATGATGTTGATCTTATTATCAACAATAATTCATCCTATGAAAAAGGCAGTATGGTGGTGTCTTCGTTTATTGAATCTGTATTAAAACATAGCTGATGTCCCGCAAAAACAGGGAAAAGGCAAAGAAACAGAAAGTTTCAAAAGTAGGTCTTCCACAAGGCTCATCCATCTATATTGGCGTTGAACGCTCTGACGAAGTCGTCATGAGTATCTATACCTATGACTCTTCCTCTTTGTTTCATCAAACAGGAATCAATATCAACGAAATACGTCAATTGGCAGAAGATAAGGTGCATTGGATCAATGTGGATGGCATTCATGATGTGAAAACGGTCCACGACATTTGCAGCATTTTTGGCATCCATGCCCTCACTGAAGAAGACATCTTAAATTCACTTTCCAGGCCAAAATGCGAAATCTTTGAAGATTATATCTATTCGGGCATCAAAATGCTGAAAAATGAAAAGGAAGATGTAATCATTGAAGACGAACAACTTAGCCTGATATTAAAAAACAATATCCTGATCACCTTCCAGGAAACGCCAGGCGATGTGTTTGACCCAATACGGCATAGATTGAACATGCCGGAATCAAGAATCAGACGAAAAAGTGCCGACTATCTGTTTCTTGCGCTGCACGACGTTACGGTTGATAATTACATTAGCATCGTTGATTTGGTAGACGAAATGAACCAAACCATTGAATCACAGATCATTGAAAATCCTTCGGAAGGAGTATTAAAACAAATCCAATCTCTTAAAAACGATCTGATTTATTTAAAGAAGTATATCTTTCCGGTAAGGGAATCTATTAATAAAATAATGAGATCTGATTCCATCCATATTTCTAAAGACAACTATAAATACTTCAATGATCTGTATGACCACCTTATCTACGTTACGGAAGGCATAGAAATGCAAAGAGAAGTGGTTGTTAGCCATAGAGAACTTTACATGTCGCACATGAGCAATAAAATGAATGGGGTCATGCAGGTACTGACCATTGTTACCACTGTGTTTATTCCCCTAAGTTTTATTGCAGGTGTTTATGGCATGAATTTTAAATACATGCCCGAATTGGACTGGAAAAACGGTTACTTTTATGTTTTAGGGCTAATGTTTATAGTTGGAATGGGCATGGTAGTCTATTTCAGAAAGAAGAGATGGTTATAACACAAAATTAAATATAGTAATTTTGCAGAACTTTTACAAATTAAATTTGTTTAAAGCTCTTGATAATAGTGACAAATAAAATTAAATTCTGTTAACTTAAATTATGGCAACCGTAATTTTCAAGTTCGAAGACGAACAAATACCCGAAAAAGTAGTGGAAAATGTTTCTGCCGGTTATTCTATCCTGGAACTAACAGAAGACCATGATGTGCATTTGAATCATAATTGCGGTGGGGTATGTGCTTGTTCGACCTGTCATATTTATGTATTAGAGGGTGAAAACGACCTCGAAGAAATTTCTGATAAAGAAGAAGATTTTATAGACCGAGCCACAAACCCTCGCTTAAATTCCAGGTTGGGCTGTCAGTGCATAATCCTCAGTGATGAAGCAAAAATAACCGTACAGATACCTGACCAGTCCAGAATCATCGGACACGAACACGATTAAAAAATAGCAGAAAACATGGGATTTGAACATTTTGATAATTTACCTATAGGGTGGGGTGATCACGAAGATATTGCAATGAAACTTTATGAAAAGTTTGGTGATGAATTTGATGAGTCCAAAATTTATCGCATCCGGTTTACAGAATTGATTGAGTGGGTACTCTCTATTTCCAATTTTGAAGGGAAAAGAGAAGATTGTAATGAAGCCCATTTAGAACAAATTCAGGCCAAGTGGGTGTATGAATGGAGAGACAACCAATAAATTGATGCTTAATGAATGGATTCGAACAAATTACCACTTTCGTTTTTGATGTAGATGGTGTATTTACCAATGGAGAAGTATTGGTAATGGAAAACGGTGATATGTTGAGAACCATGAGCACCCGTGATGGCCAGGCTGTCAGATATGCCATAGAAGCCGGATACCGGGTGGCTGTTATCACAAAAGGCGCTTCAGATGGTGTAAGGAAAAGATTTGAATACCTGGGCCTCACAGACATCTACGACAAACTTAAAGACAAAGCTGCTTCTTATGATGATTTATTGGATAAGTACAATTTAAAAAATGAAGAAGTCTTGTACATGGGCGACGATCTTCCAGACATCGTTTTGCTCAATAAGGCAGGGGTGTCTGCTTGCCCAGCTGATGCAGTAACAGAGGTATTGCAGTTGGCGCGTTACATTTCTCCTTTCAATGGCGGTAAAGGCTGTGTCAGAGACGTAATTGAAAAAACCATGCGACTCCAGGGGAGCTGGCCCGTTTTTTCTTAGATTACACTCAGACCAATGCAACCCTCCCAATGGAAGTTTCGTCATTAACAAATAATTGTATCTGATGAGATTTTTGTTTGCCCTGTTTACATTGGTTTTTCTTAATATTTTGAACGCTCAGCAGCCTGCCAGCTATGCACCCAAAAAATTGGTGGCACAACGGATACAATCCCCAAAAACGATTGATGGAATTATCGGTGTTACAGAATGGAACGATGTCAGTCAATTGGATAGTTTTGTGGAATTCAGACCTAAACCCGGAGATCTTGAGGAATTAAATAAACAAACTACCATTTATTTGGGCTACAATGATGACGGAATCTTTGTAGCTGGAAAATGCAGAGAAGCTATAAAAGAAGACATTTCGACTGAATTGGCAGGTAGAGATGGCTTCGGTAATAATGACTTTGTAGGAATCATATTTGATACCTATCTGGACAATCAAAATGGGTTTGAGTATTTTGTTACCCCCCTTAATGAACAAATGGATGCAAAAGTCTCACCATCTGTGGATGAAAGTGAAGATTTTAGTTGGAACGCCGTTTGGCAGAGCGCTACCACCATGAATGAAAATGAATGGCATTTCGAAATCTTTATACCTTTTTCAGCCATTCGTTTTAGCAATAAAAACATTCAGGACTGGGGCTTAAATGTAACCAGAAGAAGGGTTAAAACAGGGGAGCAGTATATGTGGAACCCTGTATGGCCTACCGTCAATGGCTTTCTTACACAAGAAGGTCATTGGACAGGACTTGAGAATATTAAACCTCCACTCAGGTTGCAATTTTCACCATATCTATCTTTTTATACCAATCACTACCCATCAGAAACAGAAGCCTCGGGCTGGAGCCAACAGATCAATGGAGGCATGGATGTGAAATGGGGCATCAATCAGGCTTTTACCCTGGACGCAACACTAATTCCAGATTTTGGTCAGGTACAAAGTGATAACCAGGTTTTAAATTTAACACCCTTTGAAGTGCGGTTTAATGAAAACCGTCCATTTTTCACTGAAGGCATCGAGCTATTCAATAAAGGTAATTTTTTTTATTCCCGAAGGATAGGTGGAACTCCCTATTATTTCAACCATGTGCATCAAAAGTTGAGGGATAAAGAGCGAATACTCAGCAATCCCATTGAAACCCGACTCATCAATGCCTCCAAGATATCAGGCCGTACCGAAAATGGCATGGGCATTGCCTTTCTCAACGCCTTAACAGCAGCCCAGTACGCTACCATAGAAAATATTGAAACCCGAGATCAAAGGCAGGAACTCACCAATCCCCTTACCAATTTTAATGTCCTGGTAGTAGACCAAACATTAAAAAATAACTCAAGTATAAGCTTTGTTAATACAAGCGTATTGAGAAGAGGAGATGCTCATGAAGCCATTGTCACATCTGTATTATTTGATCTTAATGATAATTCCAATACCTGGAACATTGGCGGAAAGGTAGCGGCAAGTCAGCTCATTGAATCTAAAGTACAAACAGGGTACAGCCATCTTTTTTATGTTGGAAAAAAAAGCGGTCGCTTTAATTTTAACCTTTTTCAAGAATTGACGGATACCAAATTTACGAGCAATGATCTTGGGTACTTTACCAATAACAATTTTATAAACCACGGCCTTTGGTTAAGTTATCGATGGGTAAATCCTGGTACGTGGTACAATAGAATCACCATCAATGGAAATTTAAACGTTAGTCATTTGTACAAAAAAATTGAGCCGGTTCAAAGAACTTATCAATACGGAGAGGCTAAATTGAATTTAAATGGGCAGCTAAAAAATCTATGGTGGGCCGGCATGTACTTGTCATATAAGCCGGAATCCAATGATTTCTACGAACCCAGACAACAAGGCAAATATTTTAGAGATGGCAAAAGTTATGTATGTGGAGGTTGGTTTGAAACCAACAACAATAAGATGTACTATTTATCTGCAGAATTCTATTTACGCAATTATATTTCCTTTTACGATAGATTGAGTTATGATGCTAATATTTTTCAATCCATCCGATTTAACTCTAAAACCTCCATCTCACTCGGCTTTAGCTATCAACCAAAGTTTAATAATATTGGATTTTCAGGATATCAGGATGACCAACCTTATTTTGCCCGAAGAAATATCAATACCGTTGTAAACACACTTAGTTTTAAATATAATTTTACCAATCGGATGGGACTTACGGCCAGGTTAAGGCACTATACTAGCACCGTAACCAACAAATCGTTTTATCTACTGAATCAGGATGGAAGTTTGAATCCTTTTTCCTTAAGCGCTGAAAATCCAGGTAGATCGGCAGATTATTTTAATATAGACCTCGTTTATACATGGCAATTTGCCCAAGGCAGCTTCATCAACTTAGTTTGGAAAAATGCCATTTCACAGTTCAATAACAGTACCGAAATTGATTATTTCCATCATTTGGACTCTGTGTTAACCGAAAATCAAAATAACAACCTTTCTTTAAAGGTCATCTACTTCCTCGATTATCAGCAATTAAAGCCTCGTAGGATGTAATCTGCCACCTTCTTTTCCGTATCTTTGCAGCGGAAAAACAGATAAATGCAGGTAATTTATGAAGATAATCATCTAATCGCTGTCAATAAACAAGCCGGTAGGCTGGTACATGCGGATGAAACAGGTGATCCCACTTTGGAAGAAGAAGTAAAAGCCTATATCAAGGTAAGATATGGTAAACCTGACAATGTGTGGTTGGGAGTATTACATAGATTAGACAGACCAGCCTCAGGGGTTACCATATTTGCAAGAACCAGCAAGGCTGCAGAAAGGATGAGTAAACTTTTTCAGGAAAAAAAGATCAGCAAAACCTATTATGCACTTACGGATGCCAGACCAGATCCCTTTAGCGGCACCTGGAAGCATTACCTGATCAAAGATGAGATGGCCAATAAAGTTAAAGCCAAAATCAATATGACCAATGAAGGAAAGCTGGCCATCACCCATTATGAATTGGCAGGTATCATCGACATATATTCCCTGATTAAACTTGATTTGGTTACAGGCAGGCCACATCAGGCACGTGCTCAGATGAGTAAGATGGGTTATCCCATTATTGGTGATCTTAAATATGGCAGTAAAATTGCCTTGCCAGACAAATCCATTGCCTTGCATTGCCGTGAAATGAAATTTATTCACCCGGTCAGTAAGGAAGAAATTTCAATAGTTGCCGATTTTCCAGAATTAAGACTTTGGAGACCTTTTGCTGAATTAGTTGCAGATTTATAAAAACATGTCACTTCTCACAAGCCAGATTCAGGAAACGATGGCCAGAATAGGCCACCTTGAGGCAGCCAAAAAGCACTACGATGTGTTGATCAATTCTATTGCAGAAAAAGAAGAAGAGTTGGCTGCACAAAAGATACAACTTGACAAAGAACTGGAAGATATTGAAGCCCTCGAAAGTATGAATGTAAGCTCTATTTTCGACAGCCTGATGGGCAATAAAGATAAAAACCTTGAAAAGGAAAGACAAGATTATCTGAGGGTATCGTTAAAGATTAAGGAACTTGAAAAAAACATTGAATTAACCAAATATGAAGCCTCCGTACTCGAATCCAAAGCAGCAGAATTAGAGCAAAATAAAACCAAACTGTTATTGTTGAAAAAACAACGTCAGGAGGAACTCCTTACAAACAGAGAAGAAAAGTCAGAAGTATTAATCGAAATCCTGAATGAAGTAGACTTGCTGAAATCTCGTCTCATTGAGATCAAAGAAGCTGTCGAAAGTGGTAAGGTTGCGCTGATCCATTTAGATGGGGTCAGTCAGGAATTACAAAATGCCATTTCATGGGGTTCAAAAGACATGTACACTTCCGGCAGCTGGAGCGACAGACAAAAATTTGACTCTATCCGAAAAGCAGCAGATTTGAGTTATGCCGCCAACAATGCCCTTAGGTTGTTTGATAAGGAGCTAAATGATATTGGCATCACAGCACCTTCCGGGCAATTACCAATTCACGAATTTAGTTCTTTCTCCAGGGAGTGGATTGATAATTTTATTTCAGACTGGGTAACTCAAAACAAAGTAAAGACGCTGGCTGCAATTGTAGGAAACCAAAGGAACTTTGTAATTAACCTGCTTGAACAGATAGGAAAAGAAAGTGAAGACACCTTAAAAACCATCCAGGAAAAAGAAATTATAAAAGACCGCTGGCTTATAGATTGATCTTTTATTCTTCTTCACCGGGTATGGTACGGGAACTATAATCCAACCTATTGCCCCACATACGCATTTGCCTGAGTGTCCATTCGGTTCTTCTGGCAACATAAGGTCCGGGTTGTGACGCTTTGTACCTTCTTGGGCTAGGTAAAATAACAGCCAATCTGGCTGCTTCTTCTTTGGTAAGTTTGGACACATCTTTGCCAAAATAATGAATAGATGCAGCTTGCGCACCATAGATGCCGTTACCAAATTCAATTACGTTCAAATAAACTTCCATGATTCTTTCTTTCGCCTGAATGTCTCAATTAATACCGTAAAATATGCTTCAAGCCCCTTCCTTACATAATTCCTTCCATGCCACAAGAAAACATTTTTAGCTGTTTGTTGACTAATGGTACTGGCCCCTCTCAATTTTCTTCCCTTAGAATTTGATCTGAATGCAGCCAAAATTGCGTCCATATTGAAGCCATTGTGCCTTAGAAATTCCTGGTCTTCACAAACAACTACAGCCAACTGAAGCGAAGGAGAGATTTCAGACAAAGGTTCCCAATCTTTTACAAGTCTTAGGTCTTTGCCATCACTCACTTGTTCAACTAGCCTAATCAGCATGAGCGGAGTAACAGGAATAGGTACCCATCTGAATAGAATAACTGAAAGTACACTTCCGACAAAGAAAAAGAGGCCGACCTTCAACAAAAATTTTGCTGCCCTCTTATACCATGCTGCTTTATGTTTTGTACTCATTCTGCTAAGATACTCAAATGACTAAAGTTCCAAACGATCAACCTCAGATATAAACAATTGAATCGCCTTTTTTTTATTTTCATCCAGGTGATAAGATATATTTTTTTTAAAATAAGAAGGCAGATCATTAATTTGATGTACCTCCGGAAATTTCATGGTAGGAATGCTGTTAATTCCTGCCATTAGGATGCTGTTTAATTCTTTTATGTATTCCATTTTTACATCGGGTTTTGCTGCAAATACAGCAAAGGCAAACGGCAGATTAAAGGTTTGTTTCCACAATCTGCCTAAGTCTGAAAAATATGACCAATTTCCTTCATACCCAAAAACCTTGTCCCCAATGGCTAGTATTCCCCTCCTTTCGGCAATGTCTTCATTTCTTTCGGGAAGGCCATGAATCCATTTAACCCTTGTTAAGGCCTAGATTTTGAATAACACTTGACCAATAATACTGAGGTTCTTGAATCTTCATCCAGATAAACCCTTTCTAAATCATTCAAAGGGCAGTCAGAAAATACTCCTACCGTCCTTACAGCACCATCACAGCCGATACAATAATCTGTACAAATGGAATATTCGTTTTGGTGAATCAGGCTACCTATTGGAATGAGGGCAATAGGTGCTTCATTATTAAAAAAACTTTTTGCGCCTTCAGATGGGGTTTTGAATAATAAATTAAAACCATGATTAGGATTACAATTAAACCCTTCCAGAAACGGTAAAGTATTCAGATAGGAAACCAGTACTAGGTTAATTTTAGGTTTTGACATCAAATTTTAATATTTTAGCATTTGAATACTGGCCTTTTTAAAGGGTAACACTTTAAATAACAAGTCAAATTGTATGTTTGTTTGTTGCAACAAAGATCAAAGGTGGTTTTATCCATCCATAATTTAAGTCACAAAATAAACTATTTGAAGTGAATTGGTATTTACTATAATTGTCACAACAGACAGATTGAATGGAAAACAACTGGAAAAACAAAGGTCAACAATGGGTGTATAGTGTTATCAATCCTTTCATCAATCTCCTTATCAAATTAGGCATTACTCCCAACTTTATTACATTTTTAGGTTTGATTATCAATATATTAGCTTCAATTATTTTCATTGTTGGGGTAGAAAAAGGTAGTAGAGGAGATCACCGTTACATCGGTTGGGCAGCCGCAACTATTTTATTGGGAGGCCTAATGGATATGATCGACGGAAGATTGGCCAGAGTGGGAAAACAAGAATCCAGATATGGTGCCATATTCGACTCAGTATTAGATAGATACAGCGAAATGATAATGTTTCTTGGCATATGTTATTATCTGATTGGTCACAGTTACTTTTTAAGTTCACTTTTTGCTTTTATAGGCATGATTGGCTCAATCATGGTGAGTTATACCAGAGCAAGAGCCGAAGGAATGGGGCTTAAAATGTCAGATATTGGGTTTATGCAGAGACCGGAGCGTATATTGTTGATTGGTATTTCTGGCCTGGCTTGCGGTGTGGCGTCACATTTTATAGGGTCAGACTATAAAATAATTGTTGATTGGTTACCTTTTCCGCTGTTTGAAACCATTACTATTTTTACATTTCCTCTCTTTATTCTTGCCATTTTAGCCAACATCACTGCCATCAATCGGTTATTGGCTGCAAGAGACTTACTTAATCAGTCTTAAGAATTAGCCATGAATCAAACTTTTTTTCAATCTTTTTTGGATAAGACCTATGAGCCCCAGGGCTTACCTACAGATTATCCAGTGCCCAAAAAAGAAGGACTGCTGTTTTATATTCAGCGGAATCAAAACATCAATACCGTAGTTTATGAAGTAAATATTGGTCAGTGCAATGATTGGAATCTAGATGAGCCCATGAAGGTATATTGGATCAAATACAATGAGCTACAAGAAGAATCTGAATTAAATTACATCCAGAACACCCTGGCTTATGGTTACAGGTCAAGAGTCATTTCACCCGAGCTAGTGGAATTTTATTTTGTCAGCTACGACAAACAATTTTTTATTCATAAAAAAAGTGATACCGATTACAAGGTTTTAACCCAATTGGGGGGGCAAATGGCTATTCTTACCAACATGTATGTTTATGCTGAAGAATTTGGTGTATTCCCAGAGGTAAAATTTGTCGAATTATTTGGTATTTGTGTCGAAACTCAAATGCCATCTTATGAAAAAATTATTCCTTAGCGGAACGAATTGTGATAGTAGAGATAATTAAAAAGGTTCCCGATGAACGAAAAAACCAGGACTTCAAAATCTGGCTTGGTTTCAGTGCGTTCTATCTAATCTGGTGTACCACTGTGATTGACAGCAGGGTAGATCACTTTCTTTTTTACCTGCTAATTACCACTTTTTTGTTTTGGCACCGTAAAACCCGAAATTTTGCTCTTGGTTTTGCCTTTTTTATAGGGTTTTGGATCATCTATGATGGGCTGAGGGTTTTTCCCAACTATATGATAAATACGGTTCACATTGATCAACCATACCTATTGGAAAAATACCTCTTTGGCATTTCATTCAACAATGAAATTATTACCCCAAATGAATATTTTAGGTCACACAACCAGCCGTTTCTTGACGTAATAACAGCGCTTTTTTATCTAACCTGGGTTCCCATCCCAATGCTTTTGGCAGCTTATCTCTTCAGGAAAAATACAAAGGCGCTGCTGAATTACTTCTTGTTACTTGTTTACCAATCTACTTGGCTTTGTCATTTATTACTCTTCTAGCTGCAACCGCCATGGTTTGACACCTATAGCAATGTTTTGGATTTAAGTGTACCTGCAAATGCAGCGGTCTGCTGGATTTGACAAAATCATTGGATACCCCTTATTTGAAGGTTATACACCAAAAACTCATTGTTTTTGTGCAATTTCCTCTTTACATGCCGCTTATCCGGTTATAACCTGGTTTTATGCAAGGAAATATGCCGGTAAAACACTACAATGGATTGTGCTGATAGACATAATTGGTATTTGGTTTTCAGCTGTTTATTCATTTCATCACTACGTGATTGATGTATTAATTGGAGGATTAGTGGCATTTACTGCCTTGTATATCTATGAAAATATTTTGTCGAAAACCATTTTCTCAGAATACATTAGTAAATTTGCTCGATTTATAGACCGTTAAATAAACAACAAATGAATTTGCTCAAACAAAAAATGAAGGCGTATGATATTCCGCAAAAGATCATGGAAATGGGCCTTTATCCATACTTCAGGATGATTGAATCCGAGCAGGATACCGTTGTAAAAATAAATGGTAAGGATGTTATGATGTTTGGGATCCAATTCCTATCTGGGTCTGACCAACCACCGAAACTGAAAGAGCAGCCAAGGCCGCAGTTGACAAATCTGGCTAAACAGGATGCGCCGGTTCCAGGTTTCTGAATGGAACCCTAGATCTGCATATTGAGCTGGAAAAAAAACGCCCTAGCATCTTATGTGGGTAAAGAAGGTGCCTTGGTATTTAGTACAGGTTTTCAGGTTAACCTGGGGGTGATCTCTTCTATTCCGGGGCGTCATGATTATATCATTTTAGATGACCTTGACCATGCATGCATTTTAGATGGAGCCAGATTGTCTTTTGCCCGTACTTTAAAACTTTGAGCACAACAATATTCACGGGATTTAGAAAGAAATTCTTTCATAACCGACCCTGACAAAATTTAGCTGATTGCCACAGACGGGTGTATTCAGTATGGAAGGTGATATGGCCAAATTGCCTTGAAGTGTAGCTCTTGCAGAAAAATAGCATGCCAATATCATAGTGGATGATGCTCATGGTTTGGG
>JADKFC010000017.1 GCA_016717655.1 Saprospiraceae bacterium | reverse complement strand
TGGCTTGTTCGTCCAAATCAAAGATGAGGGTAATAAAATTTAATCTTACACCCAGTGGCTCCAATACCTTGTTGTTGGCCTCCAACAAGTGATTCTCCATGTCTGACTGATAAAGTTCCACTATATTTTGATCTATAAATACAGCTTTGGCAACATCCTTATTTCTTCTGTCAAATACCATCTTTTATGAACCAATTATAAGTTACTAATGTCTTTTCTCATCCCGTCCCTCAGATTACTTTCCAAAAGCTCCTCATTTCATAAAATAAAAGTTGGAGTTGTTGATGTTGAAAATACTACATTTCTAAAATGCTAAGTGTCAATTGAAAATAATTCACCCGCATTCTTTTGTACCAAACCCACAAAATATCCAATTTATTACTTTTAAAACAAAAAATTTGCTAAAATCAAGATGTTTTAGTTAAAGAAAATCTCGTATTTTATTATCCACAGGCTAAATACCAGAAGTTATCCTTTAACTCTTAATTCTTATTAATTCCTGAACGAGAAAAACTAAGGAATTACTTAAATACAGCATTAAAATCATTTGATTTGAAGAAAAAACACTTCATTTGCCACAAATCACCTCTTGTTGGTGTATAATGATTGTAGGTTAAATGCATTTGACAATAATTCAATCAATCATTAATTTTAAAATACTTGTTATGTTAAATAAACTTTTCATAATTGTTCTTATCCTGAGCTTCAGTATTACTGCTTGTGATAAAGAAAGAGACAACGTTACAGAAACCGGAATACCTGATTCCGTAGAGCTAATAAAATCAACTCTATCCGGAAAAATTACAGACAATAATGAGATCCCAATTGCCAATGCGGTTGTAAAAGTCATGTATGAGAATTTCGAATTAGGTCGAACCACCACCAATGCAGAAGGGAGATTTGAATTAAAAGGGCAGGCTGTCCAAAAAGACAAAACCTACCTGGTTTTTGAAAAGGAAGGCTTTTCACCCAATATTTTTAATTCTTTGTTTGAAGAGAACGGGCAGATAGACCTACATCCAGTATTAAAGGCTTTGTCAGTAGATCAATTATTGTCCAGTTCAGCTTCCGATTTGAATCTAACCAATCAGATCAAAGTCGGCCTGCCTTCCAACCTGGTTATCGGCAATAATCCAAAGGTCCGTCTACAATTTCTTGACCTTGAAAGAGAGACAAAAAACAACATGCTTGCAGTGTTGGCAACAGACGGTGTATTACAACCATCAAAAGTAATTTGGATCGATATTCTAAACGATCAAAATCAAAGCTTGACATGGAAAGAGGATGCTGAAGTGACTTTTTACCTCAGTGAAGAGCTTAAGAAGGAATTTTCAAATACGATTTGGTATTTCGACCCGGTTTTGGGAAGGTGGACAAAAAACAACCAACTTACCAACACGGATGGTCAAACCTATTTTAAAATCAAAAAAGCCGGGTACTACGCATCTGTTAATCCCTGTTTATTAGATATTGAAAAACCGGTACCTTATTGTAAAAACAATGTAGAAGTAACGTATACTCCCGGCAATAATTTATTATATGCAACCACATTTGATGCTGGAAGTTATGACAACTGCGATACAAATCTGGATCTCAAAATCAAAAGAATATCCGATTCGTGTGGCAATGGAGACAATGTGTTTAAGCCCTATATCAGTTTGTGTGCCTCTGATGAAGGTCAAACTTTTCCTGTGGTGATAAAAGTTACAGATGACAGCAACAATAGTGACTCGGTGGTTGTCAATTTGATTGTGGCGGGATCAAATCCATGCCCAAATGACAACAAAAAACCAATACCCTATTGCAAAACAAATGTAGCTGTTTTTTACGCAGCCAATGGAGGCGAGGTACCTGCTAATTTTTTTGATGCCGGCAGTTATGATGACTGTTCATCTTCATCAGAATTAAAATTCCTAATTAAAAAGGTACAGCCCGACACATGCAACAACGGCTCAAATTTATTGTCAGAGTTTTTAAAACTTTGTCCAGCTGAGATCGGCAAAACCCTTGATGTTGAAATCCATCTGTACGATCAAAACAATAATACAGATTTTTGCTCGATTAGGATCAATATAAAGCCATAAACTACTGCCTTTTTGGAAAACATTTTCTAAGGCTTGATCTTTTACTATGACAGACCAGCATCTAATAAATAAATGCATCGACCAGGATCGAAAAGCTCAAAAAATGCTTTTTGACAGATATGCGCCTTATTTATTAAGTATTGCCCAACGATATGTAAATGATTTTCATCAGGCAGAAGATGTTTTCCTCAAAGGCTTTGAAAAAGTGTTTAGAAATTTGCAAAGCTATAAAAGTGAAAAAAACGAGTTTAAATATTGGTGTAAAAAAATTGTGATCAATGAAGCTTTGAATTTGCTCAGAGCCAGAAACGACATGCACTTCGAAGCAGACATGGCTGTTTATGAAAAAAACACAGAAGAACCAGAAATCTTGTCACAAATTACAACAGAAGAACTACACAAAATAATAGGTTCGCTTCGATCGCCTTATGGCATCATTTTTAACATGGTTATTGACGGCTATAGTTATCAGGAAATCAGCCAAATCTTAAAAATAAACGAAGCCACTTGCCGGTCATATTATATGCGAAGTAAAGTCATGTTGAAGGAAATTTTAATTAAACACGAAATTTTGCCCTATGGACCCAAATAAGTTTGAAAAGCAAATTCTAGATAAATTAAACCAGCACCAACCCAAAGTTGCCTACGACCAGCTATGGGATAAGCTTGAATCAAGACTGGCAAAAAGAAAAAAAAGGCGTATCCTAATTTGGCTCTTTTTCGGTTTTGGTTTATTGCTTTCTTACATAACTTACAGATATAGTGCTGTGGTAAGCTATGTAGTTTTGCATACACCGTCGAATATAGCAAAAACTCATCCAAATCCTCAAAACTCCGCATTACCAATACAAGAAAAAAATGAAATTGCTGATCAAATCAATTCTGATTCTCCGTCAAAATCCAATCTTAAACAAAACACTGTCACTCCCAAAGTTTCATTTTCTGTAAAATTAGATAATTTGTCTAAGGGTGGTAGGCATTTTGATAACTTAGTTGTGGTGAATGAAAAAACAATTTTGAATCCATCTGCTGAAAATGAAAATGCTAAAAATGTTTTGGATAAAATACCACCTAAAAATGAAGTAGAAATTGGTTTTGGCAAGCCCGGGGAAGGTGATGTTGTCAATCAGTCAACAAATCAAGTAGAGATATCTGAAGTTGTTTTACCTACCTCCTTCTTGTCTTCATTAAGTAATGGAACAATCAAAAGTATGGAAACGAATGTAAATGCCATATCAATTGAGACTACAAAGCCAAAAACCGGGGTTGAAAAAAATAAAAACTGGTCGCTTTTTTTGTCCGGCAAGGTCAATTATTCTTACTTATCAATTGCAAACAATGGACCTGAATCTATTTACCTACAAAATGCTTTGTTTTCTCATCTGGGATATGGGATAGAAACCAATGTAAGCTATCTTTTATCCAAAAAGGTAAGCATTGTGGCAGGAATCAATTGGTCTGTGATGGTAGATAAGTTTGTTTACAACAATTCAATCAGCATTGAAAAAATGTATTATAATCCGGAGGCTTTTATTCTCGAAGGAAATTTTATGGGTGCAGATCAGGTTTTTTCAAAGACCACTGTGTATGATGTACTTCATTACAATGTACATGATATTGGAAGTTTGCACACCGGCATTTCATTCAGCTTATGGCAACGATGGCATTCTGAATTTTTATTGAACTACATCGCTGTTCAATCTTATTCGGGAAGATTATTGGATAAAGATTTAATTGTGGTCAAAGATGGTCCGATATTCAAACAGACATTATTGTCTAAATTGTATCCCTCCATCAGACTGGGCTGCGATGTCAATTTTTTCCCAAAACACCAGTTGATAATCTTCCTTGGTTATTCACATTTTAGATATGCCAACAATACTCTCTCACCTCTCCAGGCAGCAACAAGGAGTAATTTTGAAATCGGCATTTCCTCTGAAATCTTGAATAAGTAGAATGAAGGTTTATGATATTCTGACCCTACTTAAAAACAAGATAAAGGCAAATTTTGTCTAAACTTTGTTCTTATTCTATTCTTCCTGAGCAGTCGTTGGCAACTGCATTGTTTTATTCTCCACCACCATTTTGGTAGCCCCGGCCCGTTGGATCATCACCTGTTTACCCAACTCGGTAAGCCCCTTGCTCTCATAAATTTTCATGGCGGTAGACACATCAATGGCTTGCCTGGTTTGTTCGTCCAAATCAAAGGTGAGGGTAATAAAATTTAATCTTACACCCAGTGGCTCCAATACCTTGTTGCTGGCCTCCAACAAATGATTCTCCATGTCTGACTGATCGAGTTCCACTATATCTGCATCAATAAATACAGCTTTGGCTACATCTTTAATTCTTTTGTCAATTACCATGTTTTCAGCCCCTTCAAATGAAGTGCCCAAGGCTGCATCATCATCCGGATTAGCGTTGGCCTTTCCCAGGAATTTGGCTTGTTTGATAAATTCCAGCGGGGCGATAATAGAATAATCATAATCTATGTGCACATTGGCCCTTACCCTGTCTTTGAGATTGGTTATAAATTTACTTTCTCCCTGCATGGGAAAATTGGGTATTACCACTTTCATGTAACATGGGTTGATTCCCGCTTTGGGTACCGCCTCCCCTGCCTTTATGAGGCTCCACATCATTCCACAGTCAGAAGAGACCAAAACCTGCTGGTTGGATTTTGCATAATTGCACGAAGAAATGGTCCAAATCAGACCCATGCCGACCATGCTCAACAATAAAATTTTTGTGTATTTCATAATGATTTGTTTGTAATCTAATAATTCTTATAAATCAACCTTAACTTAAACTTCGGATAACTTTTTTATACATTTTTCCCTTATTTCCCAAAGTTGGTCAGCAGTCATCGGCAAAGATTGTTTAGCCAGCCATTTTTTCAGGAAATTCTTGTGCATAACAACCTTGTAATCACCAATTTGTTCAACATTTATCACCATTTCTGTGAGGATATCATTTGTAAAATGATTGATGTCAAAGCCTTCTTTTGTGGCGTCAAGGCGTTGGCCATTTATCCTTAGATAACAGTGCGCTTCCGGAATGTAGTTCAATCCATTTTCAGCGAGAACACTGCCCACCTGAGGGGTGTTTTTTGCATTCATTTTAAAAAGTCCTAGAATGAGCTCTACTCCCTCAATTTGATTTTCATCCGCTATTTGTTTAAGCAGAGCATGTTTGGTACTGCAACTTCCCTTGCCCTCATTCAAAACACCATCGATTCTGGTTCGATCCTTAATACGGCCATAGGGCAATTGTCTGATGTAGTCTATTAATTGAGACCAGTTCTTTATGCCAAGCTCTTGCGCTTTTTTGCTAAGGGTGCCTGTATTGTTTAATATACTCAGCTGACTTATTTTTGTGTGCTTGTAAGATAGGTCTAAATATGGTACCTTTCTGAATTAAGTGGGACTTTGATCTCAATTGTTAAGCGGCAGCTGTATTCCGATCTGATGGGAAGCCAGCATCTCCTTCATTCGCATGATGGCTTCACTTTTAATTCTGTTTGCTTCTGTGTATCCTATGTCATTAACCTGAAACCTGAAAGTAAAAAGGATGGCTTCTTCAGCAAAATGGGTGTAATTAAATTCCATCTTGCTGTCATCCTTGCCAAGCCCCATTTCTTCACCGATACTAAGCACCAATGATCGAACTTGTTCCAGATTGGAATCGTTGTTAACTCCACAAGGTATATTGATCCAGGTTGCTCTTTCTTTATTGTGATTGATCAATACAGTATCTAATATCAATTTGTTGGGGAAATACAGAATGTTGTGGTGGATGTCTCTGATTTTTGTATTCCTTAGGTCAATAGCTACAACTTCTCCAAAATGCCCGTTGATCTCTACCCAGTCGCCCAGGTTGATGTCATTATTGGTAGCAATCAGAAGTCCTGAAAGGGTGTTGGCCAATGTGCCCTGCAAGGCAAAACTGATGGCCAAGCCTGCCAGTCCGGCTCCGGCCAGCAAGGATTGAATGGTGGTTTCGAGATTAAGAACATACAGTGCCAAAATGATACCCATCAACACCAACAAGGTGGCAATAATCCTGGCCAGGAGGATTCGAATCGAGGGCTGTTTGATGATCCGAATCAGATATCCCTGAACTAATTTTTCAATTTTGCCCGACAACCAATACGAAACAACAAATACAAGCAACGCTATCAGCATGTTGGGCAAATTGTAAATCAATGTGTCTACCCAACTAAAAATTTTACCCAACAATCTATCCCATGATGACTGGATTTGTTCTTCCATACAAGGTTTTTATTTTTATTTTTTTACCAATGATTTTTTAAAACAAATGCTGTTTTCAACCCCTATGTACTGGCCATAGTTTTCAGTTTCAGCATATCCATTTTGCAGGTATAGTTTTACGGCATCCTGCATTCTTCTGCCTGTTTCCAGCATGCTGTTGCTATAACCTTCTTCACTTGCCCATTGCTCCAATTCACCCAAGACCGTCGAAGCACATCCTTTACCTCTGTGATCAGGCCGGGTCCACATCCTTTTCATTTCCACCGTATCATCACCCAGTTTCTTAAATGCTCCACAGCTCACTGTTTTACCATCAAGGGATAATAAAACCACATGGTCCAAATTTTCAATTTGATTGTACTGATGATAAAAATCGTGTTCATCTCCATCTACAATGGCTAAATAATGATCCAACTCACGGACCAATTGTACAAAATCTGCATGCGAAGATTGCGTTCTGATGATTTCGGAATTCAATATTAAACTTGTTTGTTTCATCTATTCTTTAATCACTTTTTTTACTATTGTGGCCTTATTGGGCAATACCATTTCCAACCAATACACTCCGGGTGTCAATGAAGCGGTTTGAAAGGTAATTGTCTCATTGCTATGACCCTTTGCCCCGTACACAGCATTCCCTCCCAAGGTTCTGTATAAATGTATATCCACCACCTCATCGATTTCTGAATTGAGTCTGACATTCATTTGAGATTGTACAGGGTTGGGATAAACTTCAATTTCGTATTTTTGACTCGACACATTTTGAGTAGCAGTACTGGTCTTATTGATGGTCCACAATACTGTATAAAAATGCAATAAGGAATGACGTTCACTTCTCAGCATCGCTGTTGTATCTATCACTGTTGCCACCAGGGTATTATTACCTTCCTTCCATTCTTCTTCATGGACAAGGATGGTATCTACCTTCGATGCAAACAAATTGCCATTCAGTTCCCATTTTACATCAAGGGTGTTGGGCAGTGGTTTCACCAGCCCTAGCGAAAACTGCTGCGCCTCCGTAAAGTTTATTGTAGCTGTGTTTGTCGGCACATAATCATCAATTGGAGGTACCAGATCATGGATTCTCTCAATAGTGCCCTCTATACATATAGGGCAAAAATTTTGATTGAGGGCCTTCATCCTACAATTTTGATGTGGTCGATACCATTTTGAAGAATTGCCACCGCAACAATGTTGATAGATACCGACTCCCTGAAAATTCATCCAGTTTTTCCATCTCACCAAAGTTGCATTGGTTTCCTGGGTCATATTGATGGCTTCAGCTGAATAAACATCACCTGCATAGTATTCATCTTTGAGTCTGGCAAAGGAATGTCCCAGTTCATGGATGGCTATTTCATTGGCGCTGCTATGTAAAGAAGAGGTTGCAATGGCTCCTCCGCTACCACCATAGTACGGACTATTGACCAACATAATGATTTGATCATAACTGGGAAATTGATTGGCAACCACCGTATAAACAGCAGATGACTTACCTACCACCAATAAACGATGGATGTTGTAAGCATCAAACGTAGAGCCAAAAAAATTATTAACCGTCGATACCGGATGTGCCGGCTCTGATACATCAGTAGCGGTGCCCGGATGACTTGCCCCGCTTTCAATTGAGGGGACCCTGATGGCTATGATGTTAAAATAACTTTCATATTCTTTATAGGGACTGCTCTTAAATAAGGCAGTAGAAAATAGTCTGGCATCATCCACAAATTTATTCAATTCACTTTCCTGATATCCATCACCTAGCATTACAATATTGATCCTTTTATCCGCTGGCCCATTCCACAGCAAGGTATCCATCGCATAACTTTGTGCACCCACCTCTGCACAAAAAAGCATTAAAACAATAAACCAACTATTTTTCATAAGTCAACTTTTATAAAGGGTTTAGATTCTTTACCAGCCGCAACTAAAACCACAGCTTTGGCCCCGGGCACACGTTGCATCCTTACCGAAAATTCAATGCTATCGACAGTAATGGTTTTTGTTTGCAACTCTCCGGCATCGTTCACAAATTCTATCGTAGGTTGCAAAGGATTTTGGATCACCATTTGGTCCAGGGTCTTGTGAGTGGCATCGTACTGTAGGCATATCCAGGTTGATGGATGGTTTGAATCCAATGAACTTTCTACTTTGATTTTACCATTTGCTATAATCTTACTCAAAAGGATTACTCGAGGTGATCCTTCAGGAGATTGATATGCCTTGTAGTTGAGAAATATAATTTCCGGCGCGGGAGGTGCTTCGATTTCTACAAACTCCCATTTTTTAGTGGTTGAACAGGACACAAACAGCAGGAATAAACAGGATGTAAAAATTTTCATCCCCTAAAGATATTGCTTTCAGCAAAAAAACAAAACCTTTTATCGGCACTCAGTTTACTTCACATGCCGATAAAAGGTTTTATACCTACTAATTGGTTGTGCTAAATCTGATCCGGAGGAATGGGAGACGGAACCACATTTTTAACCGGTTTCACACTTTTTAAATATTCATAAATAGCAGTGATATCATCCTCTTTTAAGCTCTTGAAATTAACCCATGGCATGGTTGGTAGTAAAGTTCTTCCGGTATCCAGTCCCTTTAGTTTGCCTTCGGTTAGTGCTTTTTTAAATTGATCTCTGGTCCAACTTCCAATGCCCGATTCATCCGGAGTGAGGTTGCCGGCAAACGACATACCCCAGGGGCCGGCACCAGCCGTTAAATCGGGATACAACATGGCAAATCCTTGTTTAAGCAACTTACTGTCCATCTTTACAATGGGTCTGTCTGACGGGTATCCGGATAAAATGAGTTCTGGGATGAGTTCAGGACCCTTGGCTCCCATTCGTTTTGGTGAATGACAATCATGGCAGCCCATAATTTCTACCAGATATTTGCCATGAGCTACCACATCTGCAGGGCTCTTTTCGGCCGTAACTACAGTTCCACTATTTTTTTGTGTCACCTCTTCCTTACAGGAAACCACATAAAACAGGGCAAAACATAACCAAGCTGTGGGAATTAACCACTTCTTTACTACCATCATAATTCTTGTTTTTTAGTTGTTACCTGATCTCTTGGACAGAACTTTGTTCAGTCTTATCTGTGATCAGTAAATCAAAAATAAGCAACTTTTTTATCTGCCAAAAAAAAAATAAACCAACAATAGATCATTAAATGTGATTAGGTCAAGAAGCCAAAAAATACTATGCTGCTACCTTTAAATCTCCCCAACCAATCATCCCCTTTGCTTCCAAACTACCGTTACGTCTGCATTGATATTGGAAAATTCTGCTGAAGTGTTCCAAAAGGTCATTTCATCTTCACTGTTAAACTGCTGATCGCTAAAGGTGGCATATTTTTCTCCCGTTTTCTCCTTTTTACCCAAATCCAGTTTTCTGTTCTGATTCTGATCTATGAAGGCCAGCATGGCATACCTTCCATTTTTTAAACCATAAATATGAGCTACAAAACTTCCTTTGGCTATGTTCCCATATAGGTAACCCCCTGTTACTGCCTGTCTCTTTTTAAAGTTTTTTTCGTTGTCCATAACTGCCAAAAAACCGGTTTGTCTTTCTTCATCCATGGGCACGCTAATTTCAAAATGAAAATAATGATCCTCAAATAAGCTGGATGTTTTGGTAGAAAGATCAAACTGATGTTGACTTATGTCCAGGCCGGTTTCTTTGTCAAATCCCAGGTGTTCAAGAGAAATACTCACATAAAAGGCATTGATTTTTTGGTCATATTGTTTGAGGGTTTCTGACACAATAATTTTTATTTCATTCTGGTTGATCTCCAGGTAAGACAGGTTGTGATCAAAATCCATCTCATTCAAATTAACGGATTTGATTTCTTTGTGGCTATCAGAGTAAAATGAAATGCTTTTTTGATGGATGTTATAAACTATGCTCCACATCGTTTTGAAGTCTCCCTTAGGTATGGTTACTTTTTTTAACACCTCAAAAACACCGGCCTCTGTCCATTGGCGATTTTCATCTGTTTCAGCAATGACTTTTTCCAGCAAATGGTATCGATAACCGGACACAGCATTGTTCTTACGCAGCCCTTTGATCTGGTCTTTGTAAGTTGCGGAATGATAAACAGAATTATTGGTTATGGCCTGGCAAATCTGAGTTTCTTTTGGGTAACTCATAGCTTTTCCGTTGAGGTATTCTATAATTACAGACTTTCCACTTGGGTCTGTTAAAATATAGTGTATTTTGCCTTTTATCGGATAAATCTTCAATTCGTTGAGGTGGCCTATTACTTCCTCAACTGTGGCAAAATTGTCAAGCTGGTACTGGATCCACTCCAGTTCGTTGACATACATTTTTTGATCTTTCAGGTTGTATTTGGTGAGGTCGAGCCACAACATTTCTATGGCCAGGCCTTTTTCATTCATTCCACCATAAGGCATCTCCTTGCCATTTTGATTAAAGGTGATACTTCCATACTTGCTGATCCAGCTTGCCTGGCTGCCTTGGTGGGTGAAGTAGGCGGTTTTATTAACCCCCCTTAGGTTTTTTAGAATCACTCCCTGCCTAAAGGTCCAGTCAAAATTTTTAGCCAAAAAAACTTGCTGGTTGTTCTTTAAAACGATGGCAGAACAGGCGTGGGTCTTGCCAACGGCTATGGCAATGATCAATAAGGTAAGAATACAATTTTTCATTATTACTTATTTTATAAGATACACAAACCAGAGGCTGGGCCCTGCAAATATTTGATAAATATAATTGATTTTAACTTAAGGTGATCGTACGGGGACTTATGGTCTTATTTTATTTTGAGCGTCCTAATTCTCTGGCTTCCGAGATCTGATACAGCTGTATAAACCACAATGAGCTCGTTATTCACCCTCACCATTCTGGGGAAACCACTTTTTCTGGCACTGCTCATTGAGACGACCTCAAACTCAGTTTTGCGATCTCCCAAAAGACTGTATTCTGCTATTTTAAGTCTTGCGTCCTTATTTTTTGATTCCACCCAACTTACATAAACGCTACCTTTCGTTTTGTGCATGATGACATCTACCCTGCCCAATACTTTTTGATTACTCACTTTGATAACTGGACCAAAAGTTTTCCCTCCATCGTGCGACAGTTTAAGATTGACTGATGCACTATCAGCCGCTCCAGTAAACCAGGCGATGGCCAATTCGTCACCTTCACCATCTCCCGCCGGTCCATTGACCGGGCAACCATTGATGTGCCAATTGTCGCGATGAAGAGGACTGTCTTTTAGCCAATCTCCATCTCTTTTCTGCATCAGGTGAATGTCTCTGTCGCCTGCATCACTATTATTTCGATAGGCCACAAGAGGGCCCGTTTCTGTCATGATCAACTCTGTATTACAACAATCACATGTTTTATCGTCCAAAACGGCTTCGTCTTCCTTTAATCCATCTCTGTTGATATAGGCAGATCTTAAGTTCATGGCACCTGACTCCTGATGTTGATGATTATCGTTGTGACCACCCACCATATGCCTGCCATCCAGCCATACGGCAAAAGCCTTGTTTCCAGCTTTTTTGATGGTCACAAAACCATATTCAGCATTGACAATGGTGTCGTTGAGATAGCGGGGAGCTGACCATGACCTGCCATTATTATTGGAAATTGAATATCTGATATCGTAATCATAGGTGCCCTCACCACTGTATTGAAGCCAGTGGGCTATGAATCTGTTTCTGTCTAATGGTACTACCGATGGGAAATCTGCCCAGTTGACAAACCAGTCATTTCCGCTATTGACCGTGCCCAGGTTCTCCCATCCGGATTCACTGCCATTCAATTGGGCAAGGCGCAAAGACACCTTCGACTCATTTTCATATTCCAGCCAGGACAGATAAACATTACCTAAATCAGACTGACTCAAGAAGGCATTACCGGATTCATTGGTTTCTAATGGTATTTCTTCCACCCTTCCCATAAGGGCTTCCTCTGTTTCATGGCAGCCTGCCAGCATCAACATTGTAAAAAAGAGGATGTTTTTCATTCAACTAAGATACAAATACACCATGTAATGTAATAACACCCCATCAAAAATGACTTATAAACCATTGCTATGGTTTAAATACTCCCAAATAACCAGTCATTTAAGTAGGATTCACAATACCTTGCCGCCTGTCACTCTTTGATTCTGTTGTAAGTCAACTGAACCTTGAAATGTCGATCAATTCAAAAATTACTTACCAGCCCAACACATAAGCAAACATAAGTGGAGCCACAATGGTAGCATCACTCTCTACCACAAATTTTGGTGTGTGGATGTCGAGTTTACCCCAGGTTATTTTTTCATTGGGTACCGCTCCTGAATAGGATCCATAACTAGTAGTGCTGTCGCTGATTTGGCAAAAGTATGACCAGAAAGGAATGTCTTCCATTTCCATGTCCTGGTACAACATGGGTACCACACAGATGGGAAAATCGCCTGCAATGCCTCCTCCTATCTGAAAGAAGCCAATACCTTTTCCGGCGCTGTTTTTTACATACCAGTCAGCCAGCCACATCATGTATTCAATACCACTTTTGGTGGTAGAAGCTTTGAGCTGTCCTTTGATACAATAGGATGCAAAAATGTTGCCCATGGTGCTGTCTTCCCAACCCGGGACTACAATGGGAATATTTTTTTCTGCTGCTGCCAACATCCAGCTGTTGCGCGGATCAATTTCGTAGTATTGTTCGAGATCACCACTCAAGAGCATCTTGTACATAAACTCATGTGGAAAATATCTTTCTCCCGCTTTCTCAGCGTCTGACCAAACTTTGATCAGGTGCTTTTGTAGTCTGCGGAAAGCTTCTTCCTCAGGGATGCAGGTATCTGTCACCCTGTTGTAGTGATTTTCCAGCAAGTCCCACTCATCCTGGGGATTGAGGTCGCGATAGTTGGGTACTCTTTTATAGTGGCTATGGGCTACCAGATTCATAATGTCTTCCTCCAGGTTGGCGCCGGTACAGGAGATGATCTGCACTTTGTCCTGGCGGATCATTTCAGCCAATGACTTGCCGAGTTCTGCCGTACTCATAGCACCTGCCAAGGTGATCATCATTTTGCCGCCCGCTTCCAGGTGTTGAACATAGGCTTCAGAGGCATCAATTAATGCCGCTGCGTTAAAGTGTTTATAGTGATCTTTTATAAATTCCTTAATCATGGTCTTCGATATTTTTTAATTCGTTTTCAAATTTATAAGCAAGCATTTTGTAGTAAAGTTTGGCTGCAATGAAGTTAGGGGCTGGGTTGTGAGGGTTAGGAGCCAACTCTACAATATCAAAGCCCACCACATTTTTGCGACGATAAACCCTACGTAAAAAATCAAGCACCTGGTACCAATACATGCCTCCCGGTTCAGGAGTACCTGTAGATGGCATGATAGAACTGTCAAAACAATCCAGATCAAAGGTAATGTACACATTGTCTGTCATTTTGCCCAGTGCTTCTTCCATCCAGTAATCATTGTCCATGATGTTTTCTGCAAAATAGACCTTATTATAATCGAGGTGTTCTTTTTCAGAAACATCCATACTTCTGATGCCTACCTGAATGAGGTTGGCATTTTTAGAGGCATCGTAAACCGCACACGCGTGGTTATAAGGTGTACCATGGTATTCCGGTCTTAGGTCTGTGTGGGCATCCATCTGAAGCACGGTGAGATTTTCAAAGTGTTCGTAATGTGCCTTGATGATGCCAATGCTGATGCTGTGTTCCCCGCCAAAAGCGGTAAGGAATTTTCCTGTCTTCAGCATTTTTTGGGTGGTTTCATAGGTGGCATTAAACATGGCCGTTGCATCCTTTCGCTCGGCAATTTCATCCAGAATGTGCACCCCTATGAGATAAGGTTCAGAATCGGTTTCAATGTCATAGATCTCCATGTTGTCTGATGCATCACAAAATGCCTCAAAGCCCTGATCTGCCCCCTTTCCCCACGTACTTGTACCATCAAAGGGCACGGACTGCAACAACACCCTGGCAGTGTCAAACTCATTTTTACCGGATTCAAGACCGGCATATATTCTGTTACTCATATCCTAATATTTGTAGCATATCATTGACAGTTTGCTCACCTCGGTAAACCCAGTCGCGATAATTTCCTTTTTCGTCTCTGTCAACAATGATGTGTTTGGGTGATGGAATCAAACAGTGTTTGATACCACCATAGCCGCTAATAGCCTCCTGATAAGCCCCGGTATGGAAAAATCCAAGGTACAATGGTTCTTCACTGTCATTGTCTACCCTGGGTAAAAATATCTGTTGGTCGAGGTCCTCAGAGTTGTAGTAATCTGAATGGTCACAACTGATGCCGCCGATATTGACCTGGGCATAATCTTCCTTCCACTTATTGATGGGGAGCAGGATGAATTTTTCAAAAATCGACCAGGCATCCGGTATGGTATTCATCAGACTGTTGTCAATGAGGTACCAAAGCTCAGCATCATTTTGTTGTTTGGCTTCCAAAACTTTAAAAATAATGGCACCGCTTTCACCAACGGTATATTTACCAAACTCGGTAAAAATGTTGGGCTCTTCAATGCCTTCTTCCTGACACACTTCTTTGATATTGCGCACTACCTCTTCTATCATGTACTTGTAATCGTACTCAAATGCAAGGTTGTTGCGAATCGGCAGTCCTCCTCCCAGGTTGATGGAATCAAGCGATGGACAAATCTTTTTTAGATCTGCAAAAATTTTCAACGCTTTTCGAAATTCTCCCCAATAGTACAAGGTATCCTTGATGCCGGAATCCACAAAAAAATGCAACATCTTAAGTTTTACCTTTTTTTTCCGGGCCAGTTTTTGCTTGTAATATTCAATGATCTCTGTACTCCTGATACCCAGTCTTGAAGTATAATAGGCAGACTGCGGCTCTTCGTTGATGGCCATCCTCAAACCGATGGTCAGGTCCTTTTTAGTCCTTGCCAACAAACGATCGATCTCTACCTTAGAGTCCAAAACCGGAATGACGTTTTCAAAATCGTCGTCCAGCAGACCTACAATTTTATCCAGGTAGTCATCGGTTTTATGACCATTGTGAATCAGAAATGTTTTTTTACTGATCCTGCCCTTTTCAAATAGTCTTCTGATCAAATCGATGTCAAAGGAACTCGAAGTTTCCAGGTGGACTCCATGATTCAAAGCCTCATTGATTACATGACTAAAGTGACAACACTTGGTACAGTAACAATAATAGTATTCTCCTTTATAATTATTGGCCTTAATGGCTTTGTGAAAAAGGTTTTTCGCTTTTTTAATCTGGTCTCCTATCCTTGGCAAATAGGTCAACCTAAAAGGGGTACCATATTTGTCAATGAGGTATTTCAGGGAAAAATCGTGAAAAGTCAGGTAGTCATTTCTGAGATCAAAACCATCCTGTGGAAAAAAATAGGTTTGGTTGATTAGCTCAAAATAGTTGTTCTTCATTCTACTGTGTCAGCCTCATGATTTTGGTGAAAGATTGAGGTGTAAAGTAACGAATAAAAACAGGATTTCGCCCTTTTATTCCAACATTTGTTGTAATGCCAGCGCTAGCCTCAAATAGCAATATTTTTTAAATTTATTATGCTTTGGTTATCAAACTTATGCCTACACTTCGAGGGCGTCGATCAGGGTTTTGCATGCAACAAAGATCAACTCCCTCCCGGCAGGTGATACCTGGATGTCCTCGTCAGACTCCAGACTGTCTTCTACAAAAGCCAGCAGGTCTTCCTGTACATAGCCTTCAAAAAATACATTTAGGCGTTCGTGGAAGTTGCCTCCTTTTGCTTCCTCCATCTTTAACCAATTTTCTTCTTCCAGCTCCGACATTTTTTCAAGGTCACAGGCTGAAATGGCCCCCTGCACATCGGTACAGGCTGTATGGATAACCGTAGCCATAAACCAAAGCAGTTCATATTCATCGTCTGAAAGCAACTCAAATCCTTCATCGGTCAACATAGCGGAAAAGGCCGGCTGCGCTGCGATCAAGGCTTCTCTGTCACTAAAAAACTTCTTTTCGCTTTCGTAGTAGCCATCAATGACTTTTTCTATGTTTTCTTCTGATATAAACTGCATGTTTGATTTTTTGCAAATATCGCTTTTTTCTAGCATTCGGGGACCATTCTGACCTCCGGAACATCGGATCAACCCGATCACTATTTATAGTAAATATTCTCAATTTTTGAAAAGCTGACATCGTTTTTTCAGCCTTGACCCCCTTTTGTGCTGCCTTAACGGCCTTATCTCCCTATTTTTTGTCGGATTTTGCCCGGAAGACCCGTCTTTGTTTGTAGAACTTTCCCCCTTCTCTTTCGTTATATAGCAAAACAGATTTATGAAAATTTTCAGCCTTGCCGTCCTTCTGCCGCTTACTCTTTTGATTTCTTTGCACACAAAATCTTGCAAAGCATCGGTTGATGCCGCACCAAAGCCTATGTATCAGCCCGGTTCAGGAATTGAAAAGGCCTACTTTGCCTCCGGCTGTTTTTGGTGCGTTGAAGCCATCTTTGAAACGGTTTATGGGGTAGAAGAGGTGGTTTCAGGGTATGCTGGTGGGACCGCTGATGACGCCAATTACGACGCTGTTTCGTCTGGTGCAACCAACCATGCCGAGACGGTTGAGGTTTTTTATGACCCAAACAAAATTTCTTATTCTACGCTGCTTAAGATCTTTTTTGACAGCCATGACGCCACTACGCTCAACCGACAAGGCCCGGATTCCGGACGTCAATACAGGTCTGCCATTTTTTATCAAAATGAAACGGAAAAGGAAGCTGCCCAACAATATATTTCATCGCTGTATGGCACTGGTCAATACGCTGCCGGTACCATCACCACTACCCTTGAAAAATATACGGGTTTTTATCCTGCAGAAGCTTACCACCAGGACTATGAAAAACTCAATCCCAATCAACCCTATATCCGGGCAGTCAGCATTCCAAGGCTTAAGTTTCAGACCAAAAACCCTGAGTTGTTGAAAAAAACAGAAAACAAACATTGAAAAAATGGTTTGTCTTTACGGGGCCTGAAAGCTCAGGCAAAACCACCCTGGCCGAGCGCCTTTCTGCCGACCTAAATCTGCCTCTTGTGCCAGAATTTGCCCGCCAATACCTGGAAAACAAAGGTGGCAAGTACACACTTGAAGAGATAGATTACATAGCGCAAAAACAAAGGGAACTGGAATCTGAGGCTCACGGTGATAGCGTGATTTGTGATACCGATTTATTGACCATCTATATTTGGAAAAAAGAGGTCTTTCATGTGGATGATCCCTCCTTATTATCTTTCCTAAATAGTCCCGTAAGGCATTACATACTGTGTGAGCCCAACATACCCTGGGTGCCCGATCCGTTGAGAGAAAATCAATGGGACCGCGAAAGGCTATTTAACCTTCATTTGACAATCCTCCGACAATTGAATGCAGAGTATTCGATTTTGGATGCTAAATCTTTTGACGATCGATATCTTCAGGCAAATTCACTTCTTCAATCCATTTTTTAAGCCTGCCTTTCTACTTGTTTTTGGGATATTTCTAGAGAGAGTCAAACCATACTAATTGGGTAAACAAATTTTAAAAACGAATTTCGTATCCGGGTACCTTGCCCGTTTTAAACATGGTGCGCATATCAAAACGCAGTTTAATGGTATCGTCGTTTATCTGCTCGTATTCAACGCCTTTCACTTCCTTTATTTTGCGGGGCAGGTGGTAGATAACTTCAATCTTATTCATGCCCATGATTTCTAGAATCATTCCAAAACTCTCTTCGTCGTTTTTATCAATGCCTTCCATCATTTCTGTTGGCAACATGCCCATTTCAAAGGCATTTTCCTCCGGGCTGCTTAGCATACCCGCCTTGGGATCATATTTCATTCCATTGAGTGAATTGAAATTGCGCTTAAAATTTTTCATAGAAGTGGTATCTCCTGTTTCTATGATTTCTGCCCTCGCCATCATTTCTCCAATTTTATTGGCTTCTTTCATGTTTTTATAGGTGTAGCTCAGATCAATAACACCTTTTTCTTCAGCAGAATCAAGGTGAATCTCCAAATTTACCTGCTTTAGCAAGCCGGGATTTTCCAGTTGTTGCAAGACGCTGTCAGGTATAAGCGTATATATTACCACTGATGTGTCTACCTTTCCCTGATTGAGGTCACCAACAAATTTTTCCACACTTGACTTTTTCTTGACAGGCATATTCATAGCCATCTGACTCGAATCTCCAAATGAATAATTTTCTGAAAAATCTGCATTATATCCGGTTGTATCATGGTACATTTCAGATGCAGGATCGCCTTCTTCCTGTATGGCTGGCTCCGTCCAGTCATATTGTGTACTATCTGTCATCCAACTCTGCATCGAATCTGCCAGCATAAAATCATTTCCGGTACTATCTGTAAATAGGTTGGCAAGTGCGAGGCTATCAGTGAAAACACTGTCTTTTGCCATTTGTTTGCCAAAACCTTCAAAGGCGGATTTCATTTCTTTGATCATTGCTCCCAAATCATAGCGGATGCTGGTTTTACCCGATCCATCTGCATAAAACCACATTTCTGTCTGGTATGATCCACATGAAACCAAGGATAAAAGACACAGCGATAAAAGCAACTTTTTCATGTTGTATTTTTTATGCAAGATACAATGTATTATCTTGCATCTGACTATATTGATCACAATCAATTGTAAGCGTATGCCCCATGCCCACTTCCAACTACCCTTGTCCAACGAGCTTGTCGAACTTCGAGCCCTTCAAGTCGGAGATTTTGAGGCCCTGTATGAGGTAGCCTCCGATCCGCTGATCTGGGAACAACACCCCAACCCCAACCGTTACCAGCGACCAGTTTTTGAAAATTTTTTTGAAGGAGCCCTGGCCTCACAAGGTGCTTATCTGGTGTTGGACAAAACAACAGGGGCGGTAGCAGGATCTACCCGATTTTACGACTTTGACGAGCAATTAAACCGGGTCTTTATCGGTTACACCTTTATTGGTCGAAATTTTTGGGGAAAAGGACTCAACCCATCGATGAAAAATCTGATGCTGCAACACGCCTTCGAACTTGTACCTGAGGTCTATTTTCATGTCGGCGAAAACAACCGCCGATCGCAAATTGCCATGGAAAGACTTGGTGCCATCGCCCTCCGGAAAGTTGAAGTAGCTTACCATGGCGAACCCTCACGGATCAACATAGAATACCTCATAAAAAAAGAGGGCTGAACCCTCTTTTAATTTTAACTCAACCTGTTGAGACTCTCTTTGACAAATCGTGCCAGCTCTTCGCCCTTGAGCATGTTTTGCTGTAAGAGCGCCAGGTGGTGTAGGTAAGAAACCATCTCCTCCTGTTTCTCTTTCTTTTCAGCCAGTAGTTTGTTGGCGATGAGTGGGTGATTGGTATTGACCACTACATTGTGGATGTCACCAAACATATCATTGTCCATGCCCTGCATCATCTGCATCTCTTTCATCCTCCTCATGAACTCAGGCTTGGTAATCATCACGGGATGGTCATCGGGCGACAAGGCCTTCAATTCTACATGCCCTCCCTTTTGATCTCCCAAACAAGCCTTAAACAAGGTTTCTACCTCTTTTTGCTGGTCGTCACTCAGAATGGATTCTTTTTTCTCATCCTTTTGTACCAAATTATCGACGGTATCGCTATCTACCCTAACAAAGGTCAGCTTTTCACCCTTGAACTCCAGGTGTTGCATAAAGTGGTTGTCGATCATGCTGTCAAAAATCAACACATCATAACCATACGACTTGGCGCTTTCTATGAAAGAATACTGCTCTTTGACATTGTTGGCATAAATACAAACCAGCCTGTCTTGTTTATCGGTTTGCAGCGGTTTAATTTTTTCCTTGTACTCTTCAATGGTAAAGTACTTGTCTTCACTATTTTTCAGCAATACAAACTTGATGGCTTTTTCGTTGAATTTCTCATCGCTGATCATGCCGTATTTAACAAAGACACCGGTCTCTGACCACCTTTGTTCAAAGGTTTCTCTTTCTTTTTTGAAAAGAGATTCCAACTTTTCAGCCACTTTTTTGGTGATGTAGTTGGTAATTTTTTTCACATTGCCATCGGCTTGCAGGTAGCTCCTTGATACGTTTAGCGGAATGTCAGGTGAATCGATCACCCCATGCAGCAAGGTCAAAAATTCAGGCACGATGTCTTTGACTTCATCGGTTACATAAACCTGATTGCTGTAGAGTTGGATCTTGTTTTTCTGCAGCTCAGGCGTGTTGTTGAGCTTGGGGAAATACAGGATGCCCGTAAGATTAAATGGATAATCTATATTGAGGTGGATCCAAAACAAAGGGGGTTGGCTGTAGGGGTACAGCTCATTGTAAAAGGCCTTGTATTCTTCATCCGTAATCTCTGTGGGCTTCTTCTTCCACAATGGATTGGGATTGTTTACGATATTGGCAACCTCTGTTTTGATTTCTTTCTTATCGTCTCCTTCTCCTTCCCAGGTAGATTCTGTGCGGGTACCAAATTGAATTTCTACCGGCAAAAATTTGCAGTACTTGGTCAGCAGGCCTTCAATTCTGGCCTCCTCCAAAAATTCGGCAGACTCTGCATTGATGTGCAAAATGATGTCTGTTCCCCTACCGCTTCTTTCAGCAGCCTCCATTTCATATTCAGGGTTGCCATCACAAATCCACCTCACCGCCGCTTCACCGGGGCGGTAAGATTGGGTGATCACTTCTACCTTATCTGCCACCATAAAGGCGGAGTAAAAGCCGAGTCCAAAATGACCTATAATGCTTTGGTCTTTGTATTTTTCAATAAACTCTTCGGCAGAAGAAAAAGCCACCTGGTTGAGGTACTTTTCTACTTCTTCCTGACTCATGCCCAGGCCCTTATCAGAAATGGTCAGAGTCTTGGCCTCTTTGTCCAGTTTGATTTCTATGCGCACGTCGTTCACATCACCGGTAGGTTCTCCTGAAGTGGCCAGGGCCTTTATTTTGGTGGTGGCATCCACAGCATTGGATACCAATTCCCTCAAAAATATCTCGTGATCCGAATAAAGGAACTTTTTGATGATCGGAAATATATTTTCCGTTTGAACTGAAATCTGACCTTTTGCCATATTTTCTTTTATTTTTTAGATTTTACACTAATTAATTTTGATTCTCCGGGTTACTAATCCCCATACCAGGGTTTCAAATGTTGTGCCACGGCTTAAAAAGTGTCATTTTGGCAGTATTTTTTGCCAAGCTGCTGTCTACCTGTCTTTTAGCCCTCTCTTCATTGAAAAATTGTACTTTTGCAGACCAAAACTGCAAAGTGACTCAAAAATGAATAAAAACCTGGTCCTACATATCGAAAGCCTGATTTTTGCATCAGAAAAACCCATAACGGTAGACGACATTACCAATGTGGTAGAAGAAACCATGGAACTGCTGCTCGATCCGGGGCAGGTAGATGAAGCCATTCAAATGCTGAGAGACAAATACAGCAGCGACGATTTTGCCATTGAAATCATTGAAATTTCTGGCGGTTATGCTTTTATGACCAAGGGTGCCTATCATCTTACTATTTCCAATTATCTCAAACAAACCACTACCAAAAAACTGAGCAAGGCAGCATTGGAAACCCTTTCGATCATCGCCTACAAACAGCCGGTTTCCAAATCTGAAATAGAGAGCATTCGCGGTGTCAACTGCGATTACGCTATCCAGAAACTGCTGGAAAAAGAATTGGTGGAAATCAAAGGAAGAAGTGAAGGCCTTGGCAAACCTCTACTTTATGGCACCAGTGAAAAGTTTTTTGACTACTTTGGGCTGAGAGGAGTACAGGATCTGCCCAAACTGAAGGATTTTGAGTTGCCGGAAAACTCCATCGGCGTACCTTCTTCTGAAGAGGTAGAAACTCCGGTCATGGTAGATGGTGAAAACGTACACCTCGAAACAGAAAGCATTGTATTGGAAGACCAGAATGATGAAGGCCCCATTCCCGATATCATGAACGAGATCGATGAAATTCAACCGGAAGAAGAGAACGAAATCCCTTCTGATATTGTTGAATAGGCATTATGGAAGAAAATACACTCATCAACCGGGTAGATCAAAGCGGCATCCTTACCATCGATCTGGAGCAAATGTACCCAACTACACCCGTGGCCTCATTTGACCTCAAAGACCACCTATTTCAGGGACTGATATTAAAAGAAAAAGACTTTAGAGAGGCTTTAAAAAGCCACGACTGGCAAAAATATGCAGGCACCGTTTTGTGTGTCTATTGTTCTACCGATGCCATCATTCCGGTATGGGCTTATATGCTGGTAAGCAGTTATGCTGCCCTTTGCCCAAACAGTTTATAACGGTACTCCAGCCGAATGGCTAAGAGCTTGCTACCATCAAGCGGTGCAAAACATGGATGCCACCCTCTACGCTGGCAAACGCATTGTCATCAAAGGGTGCAGCCACAAAGAAGTACCCACCTCCGCTTACACAGATGTCACTGCCCTGCTCCAGCCACTGGCCCAAAGCATCATGTATGGCGAGCCTTGCAGCACTGTACCCATTTTCAAAAGACCCCGGGTCCTTGAAAACAGCAGTGATTCTTAGTCAAGCCTCCTGCCTTTTTCTTCTTTGTTTTTAACCGAATTGTTAACTGCTTTTTGCAGGTCTACCATCAATACACTCAAAGCATCATCTGCTTTTACGGTGTACATTTGGTTCTGATAAGTAACGGTACCCTTGTGTTTTTCCCAATCTTTGGCCAACAAAGCAAACCTGCCGTTGATGGCTTCATTGGGACCAAACATCAGGTACTTGCTATCATCACTTTCGTGGAATGAAATGGCAAATCGATTGGATTTGGGTGAAAATAAAAAGACCCCGGGTGTACCTTTTTTGATTACAATTTTTTCACCTGTATTTTCTTTGTTGATTCGGATCTTTCCCTCTACAATACTGGCTTCACTGGAATCATCTTTTCTATACAAAGCAATATCTTCGCTTAGATAAAACTGTATGTTTTTCAACTCTTCGTCCGACCACCTGTACCGATCATACAAGTCCTGACTAAATGGTGTCAGCTGGGGAGAACAGGAAACAAAAGCTAAGGTCAGCAGGGCAAAAATTACCTTTCCACTCATATCATTATCCGTTTGTGATGTTTAGAAAATTAAATGTACAATGCTTAGACGACCCATCTTTTGTTTTGACAACAACTTAACAGTGCATTTAACATTCTTATAACTTAGGGGGGGAGTATAGGGGTTAGGGGCTAGGGACTAGGGGATAGATTAGGGAATAGGGATTAGGGGTTAGGGGATACATTATATACTGCACCTAACGGTGCATCTGGCCTAGCGCTAAGCGGTAAGCGCCAAGCGGAATATACTGCACCTAACGGTGCATCTGGCCTTGCGCTAAGCGGTAAGCGCCAAGCGGAATATACTGCACCTAACGGTGCATCTGGCCTAGCGCTAAGCGGTAAGCGCCAAGCGGGATATTCTGCACCTAACGGTGCAAGGGGCCTAGCGCTGAGCGGTAAGCGCCAAGCGTGATGTGCTGCACCTAACTGTGCAAGAGGCCTTGTGCTAAGCGCTCCGCGCCCCGCGCTATACGCTATGCGCTCCGCACCCCGCGTATTTTTAGCAGGATTTGCCAAACAACCTTCCACCATAGTACCCTATTTTTGAAACTAAAAAAATGTACCGCCACCTTTTTACCTATTTTGTTTTGATTTTTCTTTTTCTCAGCACTGCAAGTGTTGCTCAGGTTAATCCCGACCTTCAGTTGCGACTGGATAAAACACTGGATAGTATGCGCATTCGCATAATATCAGCGGCACTGAGTGGGGGTATGGTCTTGCCAGATGGAAGTGTGTGGACTTCTGCTTCTGGTATGGCTTCTCAAAACCCGGTTACACAGGCCCAGCCTGATCAACTGCTGCTCATAGGCAGTGTGACCAAAACCATCATCTCTGCGGCCATCCTCAACCTGGCACAGAATGGTCAATTGGCGCTCAATGATAAAATTTCTAAATGGATTGAGCCCCTGCCCCACATCGATACCAATATCACCATCACCCATTTGCTCAGACACCAAAGTGGTATTTATGATATCCTGGAAAGTCAGGCTCTCAACTTAGAAATGATCACCCATCAGGATGTGGTCTTTTCACCATGGGACATTATTACCCGTTATCTTCAGGCTCCTCTTTTTACTCCGGGGGCCCAATGGTCCTATTCCAATACCAACTACTTTTTATTGGGCATCATCATTGAAAAAATAACGGGGCAGACCTACTATCAATACATAAGGTCTCAGTTTTTGGATGCCCATCAATTGACTTCTTTTGCCATCCCGGCCTATGAAAACATGGAGGGAGAGGTGTGTCACGTGTGGCTGGATCTCAATGGAGATCAGCTTACAGAAGATGCGCACGACTTTTATAGCAATTACATTGCCCTCAATTCTGTGGCTGGGGCTGCTGGAGGATATTATGCCAATTCTGCCGATCTGGCCAGATGGATTTACAAGTTTATGAGAGGAGAAATAGTAAATGCCGCCTGGGTGGCAGAAGCTCAAAAAACGGTGTATGCATCGGGGGTACCCAATGGTACCTATGGCTTGGGCTTGATGAAAAAATCATTTCTGGGCTATACCGGTTATGGTCATGGTGGCGATCTGGGCTATTCGGCCAGTGCATGGTATTTTCCTGAAAAAGAAGTGAGCATTGCCGTGCTCAACAATGACGCCAAAAATATTTCATGGAACCTGGTGCCTGTTGTACAAGCCCTCTTAAAAACTTACAATACCTGGGCTGCTACCACATCTACTGTTGATGACAACGATGCTGCTCAGCTGAGGCTCTATCCCAATCCGGCTCAGGCTGAGATTACCCTCAACCTGGCTGATGGGTTGACAATGGCAAACCATGGATTCAGCATCTGTGATAGTCGTGGTCAGATATTCTGGCAATCATCACAAGCAATAGAAAGTGTTGAAACCCACCTCCTCAAAATTGATGTAAGCCATCTTCCGGCAGGACAATACTATGTATGGATGCACCAAGCCGGCCATCATAAACCCGTAAAAAGTTTTATAAAATCATAATCATGAATATCAATAAATCAAATGTAATCAAATACTGGTACCTCTCACTGCCTGCCTTTGTCATTGCCGTAGCGGGCTTGTATTGCCTTGGCTTCCACTTTGGCCAATGGCTCTACACCGCCAATCATTGATGTATTTTGTCGTGAAAAAGTCATGAAATGAATTGGGCGTGGAAATCCAGCTCAACTGCATTAGTTTTGGAAACAAATCCAATGTATGTTAAATGTTTTTCATGCCCAATCGCTTCATGCAAAGCCATTGCCTAGAAGAAGCAATCTGGTCAATTATTCTTTGTTCAAAACACTCGACTCATGGATCGATTTCAGGAGTTTTTCCATCAAATATGTTTGCAACGGCCTGGAAAAATATACCGTCAATCAAAACACTTATTATGTAAAATCAGGTCAATACATCCTGGCCAATGAACATGCAAGCGGTAAGGTGGAAATTGAAAGCAATGAATGGGTAAGAGGTATTTGTATTGACATTTCCCCTGAACTACTGGCCGAAGCCCTCGCTTCTCAATTGAGACCCGACACCCTTTGTCCTGATCTCAACCTGGATCGTTTTTTTAACTCTCCCGACTTTCTGGATAATCTATACAGCGCCCAACAAACTGCGGTTGGCCAATTGCTGACCCAGCTGGACGCCTCCCTTTCATCCGGAGCACTTAGTCCGGATGCCATACCTCAAAACCTGTATTACAATATGGCTACCGCCCTGGTACAAGATCATATACCCATCTATTTATCCCTGCAAAACATTCCTTCTGTCAAATGGCAAACTTCCAAAATACTTTACAAAAAAGTATCTGAGGCCAAAGCTGTCATAGAACACCAGACCCATGAGGCCATCGATGTAGCACAACTGGCCTTACATGTGCAAATGTCGCCCTACCACTTTCACCGCATATTTCAAAAAACATTCAATATCAGTCCCTATCACTATTCGCTGAGAGTGCGCTTGAACCATGCCATGACTTTGATGGCTCACCAAAAATACAGCATCACCGAGGCAGCCATGGCTACGGGTTTTTCGGATATATCCTCGTTTAGTAAAACCTATAAAAAACACTTTGGGTCTTCGCCCAGTCAGCTTACCTTATAAACAAACGTTTACCCTATTTTAAATGTATACGTGATTACCCCCGGCTTGGGTTCAACAGGCTTTGGTTCTGCAGGTTTTGGTACAGAAGATGTCACCTGATAGACTATCTGTGAAGGCCTTGCCTCCGGTTGTGGAGCAGGGGTTACAATGGTATGGGGTTTAAAGTGGATTTGAATGTCTTTGTGAAACATTACCTTGAGTCGTCGTGGTGTCTTGGGCACTTCAAATTTCAACAGACGAACCACCCGCAATGCCTCATCATCAAATACGGTCCCAAACTTTTAATGACCCGGGCATCCACTACATTGCCATGGTGGTCAATGTCATATTTTACAATCACCGTGCCTTCGATTGGAATTTCTGCTTCTTTGGGATACACCAGCTGGGATTGTACAAAGGCACTCATCGCCTGATTGCCTCCTTTGTAAAATGGCTTTTTGATGAAACTATCTTCCTTCCTTTCCTTTTTCAAGACCTTTGATTTTGTGCAAAAATAATATAATTAAACCAGCATCTGTTACCAAACGATTGTGACTGCGCTGCATAGCCAATCATGGATCCTCCATTTTATGAAATTCAAACTACCTTAAAAATTCCATTTACCTGCCAAAATTTAATGCAGATATTGGTCTCAATGTTTCAAAAAAAATAAATGCCATTGGTCGGCCACATTCCTTTAACTGGAAACATCCATCCTGAATGGTTTGATATTTCAATGGAATAATGGGCTAAATTGTTGTCTTAAACAGGTGAAAGCCTTAAAAGGTATCTTCCACCGGAAAACATGGCATTTCCCCTTTCTTCACATTGGTACAGGCTGCGCTTTACACAGCCCCTGGTGAACCTTTTTGCCGTTTCCAACATTATTTACCTATGCAGTCTTCCTTTAAAAAACCGCTTATTGTACTTGGGCTTATTTTGCTCTTTTTTGTGGGTAAACACTTTTACCTGGCACCCAAATTCAGTGATGGAGAAAATGTACCCACCTTTTCCTCAAAGCTGGCTGATGGCAGTTCTTTTGAATTGTCCTCCCTGAAAGGAAAATATGTGCTACTCCAATTTTGGGGTTCGTGGTGCGGCCCATGCCGGCGTGAAAATCCGGAGTTGGTGCAATTGTATCAGGATTTGCATGCCCAAAATTTTGAAATCGTCAGCATCGGTCTCGAAAAAAACAGTCAATCTTGGCAAAAGGCCATAACCAATGATGGGCTGATCTGGCCATACCACATCTTACAAGACGGCAGTTTTAACAGCCCGATCGCCACCCTGTATGCTGTAAAACAAATTCCTACCCTCTATTTACTGGGCCCCGACCAACGGGTAATTCTTACCAATCCTACGCCAATAGAGGTAAAGAATTACATCCAAAACCGCTCTTTATAGCCGCTATTATGCCATTTTTTCGGTTCTTTGTGGTCAAAATATGCCAATTTGACCCAATTTGATGTTTGGCAGGTATATTGAGGAGGATAATAGACGTATAAAAACAAGAAAAATATGACCGAAGAATCTCTTCACAATGACAATGAGTTGATGGAAAACGAGGGCAGTCCCGTACAAAACCCTGAAATAACAGATGAAGCGGCTTTTTTTACAGAAACCGCCTCTGATTCCGATGTGGTCAAATTAAAGGCCGACCTCGAAGAAGCCAGAGACAAGTACCTGAGGCTTTTTGCTGAATTTGACAATTTTAAAAAACGCACCATGAAGGAGCGTTTGGACCTCATCCGTACCGCCGCTCAGGATACCTTACAGGCCTTGTTGCCCGTTCTGGACGACTTCGATCGTGCAAAAAAAGCAGCTGAAATGCCGGGTTCTACGGAGGTCTTTTCTGATGGGGTTAACCTCGTTTACAGCAAATTGGCCAACACCCTGGAAGCACGTGGTCTGAAAGAAATGACCAGTACAGGTGAACCCTTCGATCCTGAAAAACACGAAGCCATTACCGAAATCCCAGCCCCGGCCGAAAATCTGGTTGGCAAGGTGGTTGATACGGTAGAAAAAGGTTATTACCTACATGACAAGATCATTCGTTACGCCAAAGTAGTGGTCGGAAAATAAAAGACATGACAAAAAGAGATTATTACGAAATCCTGGAGGTTCCCAAAAATGCAGACGCGGATGCCATCAAAAAGGCTTACCGCAAGGTTGCCATGAAGTACCACCCGGACAGAAATCCGGGAGATAAGGCAGCCGAAGACAAGTTTAAGGAGGCAGCTGAGGCCTATGAAGTACTTAGCGACGCCGACAAAAGAGCCAGGTACGACCGGATGATATCTTCTCTCAGTTTGGAGATATCTTTGGTGATGACGGCGGACCCTTCTCCAGTTTTTTTGGAGGAGGAGGCGGTCGCAGAACCGGACAAACCGGTCAAAAAGGTACCAATCTACGCATCAAGGTAGCCCTTACCCTCGAAGAAATAGCTACGGGAGTAAATAAAAAAATCAAAGTCAAAAAGCAGGTAAAATGCCATAACTGTGCCGGTACAGGTGCCAAAGATGCCAACTCGGTAAAAACCTGTGGTACCTGCCAGGGCTCGGGCTATGTGAGACAGGTGAGAAATACTTTTTTGGGTCAAATGCAGACCACGGCGGTTTGTCCTACTTGTCACGGTGCCGGTAAATCAGTAACCGCTACCTGCCACGTTTGTAAAGGAGAAGGCGTGACCCACGATGCAGAAACCATCGACATCGATATACCTGCAGGTGTTGAAGGAGGCATGCAACTATCAATGCGTGGCAAGGGCAATGCCGGTAAAAGTGGTGGCCCGGCCGGCGATCTGCTTATCACCATCGAAGAACAAGCCCACGACCATTTCACACGCGATGGTATGAACATCATCCACGATTGTTACATCAATTTTGCAGATGCTGCCCTGGGCACCTCTGTGGAAGTACCAACACTGGACGGCAGGGTAAAGGTGAAGATACCCGCAGCAACCCAGGCTGGTAAAATATTGCGACTTAAAGGCAAGGGACTTCCTTCTGTACAGGAATACGGCAGGGGCGATCAGTTGATCAACATCAATATCTGGACCCCAAAGGATCTCACCGCAGAAGAGAAAGCCATCCTCGAAAAATTGCGACATGCACCTAACTTCCAACCCAATCCTACAAAGGAAGACAAGGGCTTTTTCGAGCGCATGAAAGAGATGTTCCAATGAGAACGGCCCTGATTTTATTTATCCTGGCCGTAGGCCTCTCCGCCTGCCATTCGGATATCCTCTTTGAGGAAAAAATCAATTTGCCGGTGGTCGGTTGGACCGTGGCAGACAGCGTAAAGTATCAGGTAGCCATCGAAGACACTGCCCAAAATTATGACATGGTCTTGCGCGTTGATGCGTTAGATTCATACCGGTACCAAAACCTGTATGTTATGATCAATACCCTCTTTCCGGATGGGAAGTTGGAAAAAGATGTGGTATCACTGGAAGTGAGCACCCCTGGCGGTGAGTGGCATGGAAAATGCAGTTCAGATCACTGTGCGGTACCCATTTTGATACAGGAGAATTTTAGATTCCCCAAAAAGGGCAATTACACCATTACCGTGGCCCAACATTCTCGTCTGGATACCATTAAAGGCATTGAAGCCCTTCAATTGAGCATCGCAAAAGTTGAGAATTAATACGTTAGGGGTCACAATTCATGCTTCTTTTCATTCTTTTAGCAAAAGCTTAATAGTATTTGTTGCTTTTAATGCGTTATCTGGCTTTAGAAAAGAGCTTCTGGCTCAATATTTGTTATATTAAATATATTTTTAATATGTTTAGCATGTCTAGCGGTAAATTGTCAATCGGAGGGAGGATAAGCCTGGTCATCCTGGTAATGTTGTTAGGGCTTTGTCGTCATTCACAACTCACGGCCCAATCTCAAATTCCGGAAGCAGTTACCGCCTTTAACGAAGCCATTGCCCATTTTAATGCCAAGGCTTATGAAAATGCCATTGTTTCCTATTCTAAGGCAATAGCACTTGATCCTTCTTACACCAAAGCCTATTACAACAGGGGCAATACCCGACTCAACCTGGAGGATTACAAAGGCGCCCTTACTGACTATGTAAAGGTAGTGAGCCTGGATCCGAAGTTTGCCAAAGCCTGGCAGTACAAAGGATTTGCAGAAATGAAAACCGGAGAGACCAAGGCCGCCTTAAAATCTTTTAATACAGCCCTCTCGCAAGACAGGTCGCTGGATGCGGCCTTTCTCAACAGAGGTGTTATCCAACAAAAGCTTGAAAATTATGAGCTGGCCATTGACGACTACAACGAAGTAATCAAACTCAAACCCACCCAATACAACGCCATGTACAACAGAGGCTTGTGTTACTACAAATTGGGCCAGTATCAGGAAGCTATAACCAGCTTTACAGAAGCCATCAATTACCAGCCTACCAAAAGTGAACTTTACGAGAACAGGGGTAAAAGCTATTTGAAAATTGAAAAATATGCTGAAGCCGTTGCTGACTTTTCAGCAGCCATCAAAAACAACTCCAACCAGGCAGAGTATTATTACTATCGCGGTTATTCTAAAATGCAAATAGAAGATCTCAGTGGTGCCAATACCGATTTTGCCCTCGCCTTACAAATACAGCCGGAGCACGAAGCCTCTTTGACCAACAAGGCCATGGTAAGTCTGCAACTCAAAAAGTTTGATGAGGCCATCGTCGATTATTCTAACCTCATCAAAAAAAATGCAAAAAATCCAGACTACTTTCTCAACAGAGGGCTGGCCTATTTGCAAAGTGAGAATTACGAAAATGCGGAAGAGGATTTCAAAACCGCCACCCATCTCAAACCAGAGTTTGCAGAGGCTTATTTTAATCTGGCCAACGTGTTGACCAAGTTAGAAAAGATAACAGATGCCTGTGAAGCCATGAAGCAGGCTTCAAAGTTGGGCTACGAACCCGCCAATGCCCATATCAATGCCCTTTGCACACAAAAATAAATAAGCCTTGATTCGTCAAAGCCTCCCCATTCTGTCCATTACCGTTAACTTAGCTGTTATAGGAAGATCCATTGTTAAAATACTTTTGAGCCTCTGCCCTGCAAAATGCTGCAAGTGGAAACCGGCTCACCAATTCATAAACATCCGTTAAAATGCGGACCCCGTGTCGGTAGTCTTTGACTATTTGCCCGCAATACCGCATCTTTGTATTCCGAAATTGAACCTTTAACATGAGAGCAATCATTTTTATTTTAGGCCTGTTGTCCATTCAACTTCCAATCAACGCCCAGGGCATTAAATTTGAAGAAACAACCTGGAAGCTGGCTTTGGAAAAAGCCAAATCATCTGACAAACCCCTCTTTGTAGATGCCTTTGCCCAATGGTGCGGCCCCTGCAAATCGATGGCCAAAAATGTTTTCACCCGCGATGATGTGGGAAAGTTTTTTAATGAAAACTTTATCAATTTGAAGTTGGACATGGAAACTCCGGATGGAAGAGATTTTGAAGGCCTCTACCCCGTCAGTGCATACCCCACTCTGTTCTTCATTGATACCAAGGGCAAGGTGATCAAAAAAGTAGTAGGCGGTCAACAGGCAGAAGGTTTGCTCCGACTTGCCAAAGAAGTATTGCTCAAAAATGACAACTCAGAGGAAATGGCTAAAGAGTACGAAGGTGGTAAACGAGATTACGACTTTATGTTGAAATACATCAAGGCATTAAACAATGCCGGCAAGCCCAGTCTGAAAATTGCCAACGACTACCTACAGAGCAATCCTGAGCTAACCGAAGATCAGCTCCTGGTGTTTCAATTTGAAGCGGCTACCGAGGCGGATACCCGCCTTTTTGAAGGTGTGGTAGCCCGAAAAAAAGAGGTAATCAAATTGGTGGGTGAAGAAGCCTACAACGAAAAAATAAAAGCAGCTTGTAAGGCAACCATCCAAAAGTCTATTGAATATGACAGTCCTGAACTTTTTCAGGAAGCTTTAACGAAATCCGACAAGTCTCTCACAGCAGATGCTGCGATGTTTAGGTATTCTTCAGAGATGTCTTACTACCAGACTTTTCACCAAAAAGATGCCTACCTCAAAGCGGCAGATCAGCTGGCTAAAAAGCAGCCAAAGACGATTACAAAACTTTGCGTTTTGTTGCTGAAGATATCTGCAAAAACTATAAAGACGATCCTAAGGTGGTTAAAAAAGCCATCGCTCTGGCTCAGGAAGCTTATGACATCCAGCCCAATTACGACAACCTGTATTTTTATACCAGAACCCTGCTCGATGCCGGTGAAGTTGACAAAGCTTTAAAAGTGTCAACAGAAGCCTTAGAAGAAGCGAAAAAGAAACAAGGACAGGAAGCGATTCAAATTGAAGGACTGGTCAAATTTATCCAATCCAAAAAAGACAATGGCTAGGCCATAATTGAAGTAAAACTGTATTCAATAATGTCGGTTCTCACTTCTCCTGCCTTGATGACAGCAGAAGGAAAATGTGGGTGATTGGGAGCATCAGGGTAATACTGTGCCTCCAGACACACTCCATCGAAGGCTGTATAGCCCCCTGCTTTTTTTACCCCCTCTATGCCGGGATGCAGTCCGTTTCCGGTATAAACCTGGAGGCCGGGTAGGTTGGTGTGCACGGTCATAGACAATTGTTCGCCTACAAGCTTTGCTACCTGCTGCAGACTCCCTAGGGTATTTACGACATAACAATGATCCAGGGTGATTCCCTCTGCATACAATTCTGCCAATAGCCTTCCTTCTCTCAAATCATACCCTGAATTTTCCACACTTAGGGTGCGGCCCGAAGGAATCAAATCACCATCCACTTCCAGATAAGACATTGCATCAATGCTTAATTGATGACCGCCGGTACCTTTTCCACCCAGGTTGAAATAGCCATGAAAAGTAAGATTAACCGGACAATCCTGATCACAGCTTGAAACATATCTTATGTGCAGCACATTGTTTTGTGTGAGTCTATATATTAACTTAACATCTAGCCTTCCGGGATAACCACCTTCTCCTTCTTCACTGACCAAGCCCAGGGTAATTTCATTATTTGACTGTTCAACCAGCTGCCATAATTTTTTATCAAATCCCATGGGCCCACTGTGAAGAGAGTGTTTTTGACCTCCAGTGTCTAAGGCATAGGCTATTTGTTTGAGTTCAAAACATCCGTTTTTAATTCGGTTGGCATACCGGCCCACTGCACAATTAAAATAGGGATTGTGGGTCTGTAAATAAGATGTAGGGTGCTGGTATCCCAATAACACATCATACAAATTCCCCAATCTGTCGGGCACCCACTAAGACATGATGGTAGCCCCATAGTTGAGGATCTCCGCCCTCATTCCGGCTTCGTTTTGGATGGTGTAAATCTTAAGCTTTTCCTCCATGTCAGACATAAAAAAAGCAGGATGAAAACACCCTGCTTTGCTTTTTAGTAATGGTGATTACTTATTTTTTTCTACTTACCAGCATTTGGTCAACGCCTTGTGTAAACTCAGTTACAGAAGGTGAATATCCGGTTTTACCCAATGCACCAACGCTGTAGTTATTGTCTTTTTCGTTTTTGTCAAGGTCAAACACCCATACAGTTGGGTAGCCTGAAACCTGGAAGGCTTGTTGCAAGCTGGCATTTTGTTGTTTGATGTGGTCAGGAATGGTTTTCCTTCTTGGAAAATCAAGTTCCAACAAAACCACATTTTTATCTGCCCAGGTCTTGAACTCAGGTTGAGAAAAAACGCTTGCTGTGAGTTTTTTACACCAGCCGCACCAATCGCTTCCTGTGAAGTTGGCCATGATGGGTTTTCCTGTTTTTTTTGAGAGCGCATATGCCTCATCCAAATTGGTCAACCATCCTGGATTTTCTGCTGTATAAACATCTGTGCTTACAGGATTTACACCTGTAGATTGGGCATTGGCCTGTGTTGTCAAAAGGCTTGCCGCAAATAATAAAAAGGTGAATACGATTCTTGACATTTCAATGATTATAAATGATGATTTTTATAAGACGCCATAAAAGTACAAAGTTAACAGCTTTGTACAAAAAAGTGTGATGGATAAGAAAACATTAACAAAAAGGGGGGCTTATATATTAGTTATTTTTCTATACGTTGGCACTTCCCACCGCTGCCCGTCGCAATCTGTCGTTCATTGCCCGCCCCAGACCCTGCTCCGGCAACCATTCTGCCAGAATTATATCCACCGGTAGTTCGTCACATTCTCTCAATACCCTAAAGAGCTTTTGTGCCGCCTCTTTCAAATCCCCACCCGGTGACAGTACTTTTATAAAATCGGCCTCCATCCCTTCTGTTTCCCTGAAACTGATGATCGCTATCTTCTTACCCTTGTTTAAAGTTACCAGCTCATCCAACTTGCCCATCACCAGTGGTTTGCCGGGAGCGTAGTGGGCAGACAACATACCCGGGGCCTCTGGCGAGGAGGAAGAATGTTCCCTAACGGTTACCTCTCCGGCTTCGTGTTCGATGTCTTCAATGGCCAGCCCTCCTTTGCGGTATATGATCAGCTTATCGTTTTCAATGCCCGCAATGGTGCTTTCCAGACCCACCTTGCAGGGCCCTCCATCCAGGATGTAGGCTATTTTTTCTCCCAGTTGTTGTGCTACGTGAAAGGCGGTGGTAGGGCTAATGTATCCAAATGGGTTGGCGCTGGGTGCTGCCAGAGGAAATTCGAGCTGGCTCAACAATTCATGGGTCAGGGGGTGGTCGGGTACCCTGATGGCTACCCTGTCGCTACCCGCCGTAACGATGTCAGGAATGATGTCTTTTTTAGGCAAGAGCAGGGTCATAGGACCCGGCATAAATTTTTGTGCCAGGTGCCAAAGCCGGTCATCCAATTCTTTGACATATTTAGAGATTTCATCAATGGCTGCCACATGGACAATCAATGGGTTGAAGCTTGGCCTGCCCTTGGTTTCAAAAATAGAGGCCACCGCACCGCCGTCGAGTGCATTTCCTGCCAGGCCATAAACCGTTTCTGTGGGTATGGCCACCAATTTTCCCTGTCTAAGGAAAGCAGCAGCCTGCCAAACATCATTGCCTATCATGCAACAAAATTAGTATTTTCTTTGCTTTGGCTAAAAAATAAAATATCTTATATGAAAATCACAAATATTCAACATTTATTAACAGTTATTACAGCATAATTTAAACAATTCAGAATAAAATTTGGTCGACTTGTCAGTTGTAATGAGTACTTTTGCATATTATATGTTTCAAAACTTTTCTTTATCATGATGGATCAATTGATCGAACGTTTCCCCGCCCAGCTGACAGAAGCACTGGAAATTGGAGAAAATGCCACTATCAAAGCGCATACTCAGGAAATCAATAAAGTGTATGTAGCAGGTATGGGCGGCTCAGGCATCGGCGCCAACTTTGTAGCTGAATTTATCGTAGGAGAATGTAAGCTCCCCTATATCATAGGCAAGGGATACGACAGTCCGGCCTTCGTTGATAAAAACACCTTGTACATAGCCTCTTCTTACTCAGGCAATACTGAAGAAACCCTCTCTGCGCTGGCCCAGGTGGCTGACTCCAGGAGCAAAAATAGTTTGTATCTCTGGTGGTGGTAAGCTGATTGCTTTGGCCAAAGAAAGGGCTTATGATTACATACAGATGCCGGGCGACTGGCCATCTCCACGTGCTTGTCTGGGATATTCGCTGGTTCAACAACTGTATGTGCTGTATAAGCTCAACATCATCGGACGCACAACCATCGATCAAATCAAATCTTCCATTGATCTGATCAAGTACGATCAGGACGAAATCAAAAACAAGGCTGAAAAAATTGCTGCCCTGATCAAAGGAAAAATACCGGTAATTTATACTTCCGACAGGATGGAAGCGGTAGCTGTGAGGTTCAGACAACAGATCAATGAAAATTCAAAGTTTCTGGCCTGGCACCACGTAATTCCTGAAATGAACCACAACGAACTGGTGGGATGGAAAGACGTTTATGATAACATTGCCGTGATTTACTTCCGCAACAAAGACGATTTCAGAAGAAATGCGGTAAGAATGGACATCAACAAAGAGGTGATCTCCAAATACTGTGACTCAATCATTGAAATCTATTCCAAAGGACAAAGTCTGGTCGAAAAGTCAATGTACTTTGTACATCTGGGCGACTGGGTAAGCTGGTATCTCGCAGAACTGAGGGGTGTAGATGCCCTGGAAGTCAATGTCATCGACCACTTGAAGGGTGAATTGGCCAAACTCGGCTAAATATAAGTCCTTACCTTTTTCTGTCTGTCTTTTATAGTGGTGCGCCCGTCTAATTGATTGGCGCGGTGGCTATAAATGTTGTAAATTTGCGGGAAATTAATTCCATGGCATTGTTTGGATTTGGTCATCGGCCCAAGCCAATGGGCTTTGACTACACACCCCTATATTACGATCCGGAGAAAGAAAAACTGGATGCCAAGTTTGGTGCTGCCAAGAGCGGCGGAATGGAAGGTATGAAATCCCGGATTAAATCCGGCTTTCGTTCCAAATCTGCAGGCTCCAGACCCGGCTACCGGACCCAGGCCCGCCAATCCAATATCAGGGTTGTTGTGATCCTGGCCCTGCTTTTAGTCGTTTTTTATTTCTTTCTGCGCTCCAATGCCTTTATCGGATTTTTAGAAGCCATGAGCGGCACCAAATAAACCCAAAACCACCCCTATGGCTGACATTATTCGGCTCCTTCCTGATCATATTGCCAACCAGATTGCTGCAGGTGAAGTCATCCAGCGACCCGCTTCGGTTGTCAAAGAACTCATGGAAAATGCCATCGATGCTGCATCCACAGAAATTAAAATAGTACTCAAAGATTCTGGCAAAACCCTGATTCAGGTCATCGACAACGGATGTGGCATGACGGAATCCGATGCCCGCATGTGTTTTGAGAGGCATGCAACATCAAAAATCAGAAATACAGACGATCTGTTTCATATCCGAACCAAGGGTTTCAGAGGAGAGGCACTTGCATCTATTGCGGCCATTGCCCACGTGGAAATGACAACACGGACCTCAGATGCTGAACTGGGGACCCACATCATTATTCATGGATCAAAACTCAATAAACAGGAATTTGTACAGTCGCCCAGGGGTACCAATTTTGCGATCAAAAATTTATTCTACAACGTACCTGCTCGGCGGAAATTTCTAAAATCCGATCCCGTAGAGCTCAGGCACTTGCTGGAAGAAATTCACCGTGTTGCCCTTGCCCATCCGGACGTCCTTTTTCAGGTGTACCACAATGGCAATGAACTCTATCACCTGCCAGCGGGCAACCTAAAACAACGCATTGTTTCTATTTTTGGAAAAGCCTGGAATGAAAAATTAATTCCCGTGCATGAAGCATCAGATACCATTGGCATTGAAGGCTTCATTCTTAAAGCAGATGTCGCCAAAAGAAATCCGGGCGACCAATATATATTTGTCAACAAAAGATACATCAAGAGCAACTACCTCAACCATGCCGTACGCATGGGTTTCGAACAGCTGCTGCCGGCAGACCAATATCCCGGTTATTTTATTTTTCTAGAACTCGATCCATCAACCATTGATATCAATGTCCACCCAACCAAGACCGAAATTAAGTTTGACGAAGAAAAGCTGATTTACAACTATGTCAGGGTATGTGTAAAACACTCCCTGGGAAAATTTTTGGTGGCGCCTACCCTGGATTTTGAATTGGATACCAATTCTCTCCACAAAGCTGACCACAGGGTTGAAAATGAAAGACTGTACAGTGGCCCTAAATTAGAAACGGTTAATCTTTCACATTGGCAGGAAATTTACAAAGGCATGGAAAAACCTGCTGAAATGCAGGTTGAGAGCCAGCAAATGACCATCGAAAGCGGCATGGGTGAGCCCCAACAGGCTGGCTTTGTGCACTTTGCAGGTAAAGATCCATACCAGTTGCACAATGCTTACATTCTGTGTCACATGAAAAATGGCTACATCCTGGTTGACCAGCAATATGCCCATGAAAGAATCATGTACGAAGAAAACCTTAGGTCGCTGCAAGGAAACAAACGGGCTGTGCAAAGAGAGTTGTTTGCCATGAATGTGGAGTTTGATGCGGCTACTGCCACCCTGGTTTTATCACTCATCCCCAAGCTTACTGACCTCGGCTTTGAAATTGGTGAGTTTGGCAAAAACACCTTTGTGGTACATGGCCTGCCTGCAGGACTCGAAAGTGGTACCAATGCGGTTGAACTTCTCAAAGCTACCGTGGTTAATTATTTGGAAAATATGGAATTTCAATTGGGCACTGACATCAACATGGCCCGATCATTGGCCAAAAGTGCCTGTATGAAGAGGGGAAAAGTACTTTCGATCACAGAAATGAAAGGCCTGGTAGACAAACTTTTTGCCTGCGAAACACCATTCACCAGCCCGTCAGGACACAAAACTTTTGTCCATTACGATCTGGATGACATTAAAAAACAATTTAAATAGCACCTATGATTCCGCTTACGGATGTGGTAAAAAACCTGCTGATCATCAATGTACTGGTATACGTTACCCTCAATTTTTTATTGCCGCAGTTAGAATTGCAGCCTTATTTTTCTCTTTACCCTTATGAAAGTGAAATGTTCAAGCCCATCCAGGTGGTAACCAGCATGTTTAACCACGATCCACGCAGCTTCAGCCACCTGCTTTTTAATATGATGGGTTTGTACTTTATCGGTCCCATCGTAGAGCACACCCTGGGTCCCAAAAGATTTCTTTTTCTCTATCTTTCTTCTGGCTTATTGAGCAGCCTGTTTCACCTGTTTTTTGCCAATGGAATTGCAGTAGGAGCATCCGGTGCCATTTATGGAGTATTGTTATCCCTGGCGCTGATGTACCCCAATTTAAAAATGATGATCTTTCCCATTCCGTTTGAAATAAAAGCCATTGTTTTGGTCGGTATTTTTATTGCTTATGACCTCATCTCTGGCCTCAACCAGTTTTCAACCGGCATCGCTCACTTTGCCCACCTGGGTGGAGCTGCTATGGGAGGATTTTTAACCTTCTATTGGGGCATGAGTACTTTTGGCCGCCGATAAATAATATTAAAATTGTCACAAAGTGTAGAATGACTACCCTGATAATTTATTCTATCTTCGTTATAAAGTAAAAAGAGAATGTTTCGCTCCATCGTAGATGATATAAAACTCAATTTCAATACCGGCAACATGGTGACCAAGCTCATCATTGTCAATGTAGGAGTTTTTGTCATAACAGCTCTGCTATTTGCTTTTTCAAAACTATACCCCTTTGATGACTGGATTTACAAATACCTGTGCCTCTCGGGTCAGCCTTACCATTTTCTGACGAGGCCCTGGACCTTCATCACCCATTTGTTTGTACACGGTGGGCTTTTTCATTTGTTGTGGAACATGGTGGGGCTCAATCTTTTTGGCAGGATCACGGGCGACCTGCTGGGAGACAGAAGAATCCTCCCCCTTTACATTTTTGGGGGCTTGATTTCCGGCTTGATTTATCTGATTGCTGTTAATTTTATTTTAAATACCCCCACCTCCTTCGCTTTGGGCGCTTCCGGATCCATTATGGCCATTGCCATGACAGCAGGACTCATAGCCCCTGATTACATTGTTCGCCTCTTGCTCATAGGTGATGTAAAGATAAAATACATTGTAGCCGCCTTTATCTTTCTCGACCTCCTGGGCACACAGGCTGATCAGAACACAGGTGGTCATTTTGCGCATTTGGGCGGAGCACTTGCGGGTTTACTTTTTATCTTTTTATATAAAAAAGGAACCGATGTTTTACTTCCTTTTGAAAAACTATTTGATCTTTCTTCCTATAGAAACCGACCCGCCAAACATGTTCAGCAGCGTGCCAAGATGAAGGTAGAACATAGAAATCTGCAATCGAGAAGAAGTCCCTTTGCAGGAATTCAATCCGAAGAAGAACTGCCCTTTCAGGAGCAATTGGACAAGATCCTGGATAAAATAAAGGAAAAAGGATATGAAAAACTAACCAGCGAAGAGAAGGCTTTTCTGAAAAAAGCAAGTGAGAAAAAATGAGTCTGAAGGTAAAAATATTGCTGGTCTTAAATCTGCTCTTATGCGCAGCCATGGCAATGTCTTACCTATCGCCCAAAATTGATCCTCAGGAGCATTGGATTTTTTCTTTTTTTGGTCTCATGTACCCGATTTTTGTACTCCTGCAATTGGGATTCATGGCCATATGGTTGTTTACTGACCTCAAAATGGCATTGATACCACTGGCTACCATTGCGGTGGGATATCAGAATCTAAGTCACTATTTTGCTTTTCATGGCAAGTCGCTCAACAAGGACCCTCACGATATTTCGGTGGTCAGTTTTAATATCAGCAATGCCCTCGAAGCGTATGACCGACAAACCGACAGGAAAGCAGAAAAGTTGGCTAAAATGGAGGCCTTTCTCAAACGATTTGGAGATGAGGATGTGATATGTATGCAAGAAGTAGGGGCTTATGCCTCGGATCTGATCAAAAAAAATTTTAAACACTACCAAATCCACAAATTCAGCAAAGGAGCTGTGATTTTGAGCAGGCATAAAATGATCAAAAAGGGTCAAATCGAATTTGGCACCCGCACCAATTCATGTCTTTGGGCTGATGTGGTTATTGACACCGATACACTTCGCATTTATAGCATCCACCTGCAAAGCAACCGGATCACCGATGTGACCAATGAAGTACTAAACACAGATGGTTTTGACCAGGACAAGACCTGGGATGGAATCCTGAACATCGTAAAACGTTATCGCTACCACCACAAAGCAAGAAGTGTTCAGGCCAAAATTGTAAAAGAACACATCTCATTGAGTCCTTACCCGGTTTTGGTTTGCGGAGATTTTAATGACGTGCCCATGTCGTACACCTACCACCATATGCAGGAAGGTCTGGTCGACGCTTATAAAACAAAAGGCAGTGGACTGGGCAGTACTTTTAATGGCAAAATTCCTTTTTTACGTATTGACTACATCCTTGCCCACCCATCTTTAAAGGTGAGTAAGTTTAATGTGATACGGGAAAATTATTCTGATCATTTTCCCATAGCCGCCCTTTACTCCTTGCCCAAAGTCTGATTGGCTTTGAAATAATAAATGGATATAATGGCCATTGAAAGAAAAAAGAAGGGGCCAACCTTATCGGTTTCAATCATGTCATTGATCGTATTCAACAACAAGATGATACAAAAACTCAACATGGCTGCCATCACAGCTACCCTGTCTTCTGCTTTGGTAAGCTTGTGATAGGTGCGTTCTCCCAGTACCAGCACCGCAATGCAGAGGAGATAAAAATCAGAAAGCCTACCATTCCCTGTTCAATAAAGATGAGTAAGAAGTAGTTGTGCACCGTTGATTTTTCCGGGTTGTCGCTGACATAGGTTTGAAAGCTGGTAACCGTATACGCCTCATAAGTAGAATAAAATGTGCCGGGGCCAAATCCCATCATAGGCTTGTCTTTTACCATCTGGATGCCTGCCACCCATCGGTAAACCCTTTCCATGGTAGAGATGTCTTCCATGTTGTAGGTAGCTGTAATCAGCTTGTCAAAACGCTGGTGGGTAATGGTTCTTTCAAATACTGGATTGTACCTCAAATAATTGTTGTTGTACAAGAGGAAGGAAACCCCAATGGCAGCTATCATCATGGTGGCCGCCAACGCAGGGACCATGAGTCTTTTTTTAATGATATAATAGATTACGATCGACAGCACCATAGACAGAATGGCGGCTCGTGTATAAGAAAAATATACTCCTGCTGCATACAAAACCATCAATAAGCCGTAGAGCCACCTTTCATTGGAAGACAATGCCCAGATAAACAGAGCCCATAGGTAGGGCAAAAAGATAACTATAATACAGGCATAGTTGACATGGTTTCTAAAGATGGGCATCACGGCATCGTTGACCTCATCAAAAGCAAAACCATTCATTGACTGTCTTACCAGTACGATTGAAATGGAGATGGCCAGCATAAAAATTCCAAATTTCAACATCCGCACCAGGTCTGACTTTTGTTTCAGGATGTGAATGCTTAAAAAATAAAAAGGTATGATGTACCAAAGCTTGGCCAAAAATATTTTGCCTGATAAAACAAAATATTCTGAATTGAGGGTAGTGATAAAGATCCACATCAAATGCACCACCAAAAGCCCTGAAATGGGATTGATGTACCTCGACAGCTTGCTGTGAAAAGCCTTGGCACAAAACAAGAGCAGGCTAATGCCAAACAACAACATCATAATGGGTTCTGATGGCAAATCTGTCCCTAATGAAGGGGTGAAATTGTATTCAATAGAAAAGGGAACCAGGGCAAAAAAGAGATAATACAAGTTGCGGTAGTCATTGACCACCCACACCACCAGGGGTGTGATCAGGGGAACCAAAGCAGGGAGGATGTTGTCCATCCAAAATGCCAGTAGCATAAATACCAGTACAAAAGCCATCCATGCCACAAAGGCGATGGTTGAAGTATAATCATAAGGTTTTGTACCGGCTATTCTCATGCCATGCGTTGCCTGTAAGAATGGATCATCAATACCCCTGTCACCGACGCCACGAATGCAATTAGCATGGACAAAAGTACAATGATAGAGCGTTTGGGCCTGCTCTTTCTTTCCGGTATGCGTGCCTCATCCACCAGGTGAATTGAGGTAAATGGACTATTGTAAGAGGCCAAAAGCAGCCTTTCTTTTTCCATGATGATAGAGGCCTGATCCGATGCTCTGCTATATGCCTGCTCTGCTGATTTTAGCAAAGAAATCTTGCTGTTAAACTCATTGACTTTTGCCTGAAGGGCACTCGCCTTACTGGCAAATCCCGACTCAAAAGCCCTGTATTTGATGGTACTGTCTTTTTTTGATTCATACTTACTGAAATACTGTGCACGCGATCCTGCCTCCGCCTTGTTGGCCTGGGCTTGAATCAGCTCATCAGAGTAAGCCCGCTGCTGATAGGAGGCTTCTATCAAATTGTAGCCCGATTTAAGCCTGCGTATGCTGTCTTCCAGGATGGCCATGGTAGCCAGCTGTTCTTTTACATTGAGTCGGTAACTTTCAAGCGACTTGGCTTGTGCATCTTTGACAAATTGTTGGGCTTTCAATTCTGTGTGGTTCCTTGCCTCATTGGCTATGGCTGCTGCCATCGTAGGGTCTTTGTCTTCTACTGCTAAAACGAGGGCTCCATATTTTGATTTAGTGGCTTTAAAATTGGCCTTAAAAGCCTCTTTCATCTTAAACTTACCCTCATTGGATGTGGAGTCCTGCTTGTAATGTTTATAAAGGTCAAATTTGGCAATCAGGTACTCAACCATCCGCTCAGATGTAACTATAGAAAAAAGTCGGTCGAGATCATCAGAACCCCCGTACATGTAAGTGGGCGAACTGTTGTATCCCAGTTGGGTAGGATCCGCCAGATTGGGGTTGGCCGGATAAAAGACCGTCTCCGCCTTGTAATAATTGGGTTGCAGTAAGCTTAGTCCTGCCATAAGAATTCCTACTATCCCTACAGATAGCAAAATGGTTCTTTTTTTAGAAAGCAGTACTTTGAATATGGAAATCAGAGAATAATCGTTGGTCATGTGTGTGTCTTGGAAGGTAATTTCAGCGCGCAAATCTACATTTTTTGCCCCATTATAACGTAATGCCGGGCTTTTAAGTGAGTAGGAGATTTAAAAAATAACTTTTGTGATAAGCATTTAGAAAATAATGAAGTGAATGGGATTTGAGGCGACACTTTTGACTAAAAATGGGGTAAAAACATCACAATTCTTACCTAATACCACCAAACCATTAAAAATTATTCAATAAACATACTTTTTTCATGGGGTCATTTTGAATATAATATACAAAATGTAATCTTATTATGAATATTATCTAAATAATTTTAACTTTTGTTAGATTTATTATTGAGTTTAGGCGCAATTGATATATATTTGCATCATAATGATCGATAATGATGGATCATTCTTTACAATGTGAGGTGTTGAAATTGGCAGACATGCCCTCCTGTCTCGGGGGTGGGGATCCTATGACAAACGGAGTGTAATTTGGGTTGACCACTAATCCTTAATTTATTGAGGTTTTGCACTTTGGCTAAGTACCCTGTGGAGGTTCGAATCCTTCTCTCACAGCTTATTAGGCCTTCGGTATTCCGGAGGCCTTTTTATTTTTTAGTAAAGGTGGCTGTCCATCTCGACAAATTATCGAACTGGTCTTTTGCTTCAATCACCAGGTTGTGCACACCTTGAGAAAGTTGGCCAATTGGCACTGTCAGGGTCTCTGAAAGGGATCTGAAATCGCAGGGCATCCATTGCTCATCTATCCATACATGGTAGGTAAATGCCTGCGCCCCATTTGAGGTTTGGATATTATCTCTAATCCTGAATCTGAATTGTTGACCCTTTGGGCTTCCAGAAAAAGAAAGAGGAATGATATCGGGTGCTTTTTCGTCGACCACAAAGCCATACTTCCCAAAGTCAGTGGTGGTAGTTACCAGGCTGTCACCTTTTAGGGTTTGCCCATAATCGGTGGGTCTTCCTCTTCCGTTTAATCGGGCAAAGCACAGCTTATTTTTATTGCTCAGATACTTTTCGGGTATGAGTACACTTAACCGAATTCCATCCAATATGGGTTCCTGTGAATCGCCGATGTTGTATTCCGTAGCTACACTGTCAGCCCCACTGGTCACTTCAAAGGGTATGTCTCTGGCCAGGCTTTGGGGCATAAATCCTACTTCTAGGTCTTTGTGTTTGAATTGCTGGAATTGACCGTGCCTAATGTTGGGGGTCCTTGAGGGAAGCGCCTCAAAGCTGGCTGCCCTTTTGATCTGAAACCGATACTTGCTCTCATTGCCGTTGAAATCGCTCACTCTGAGCTCTACCCTACGCCAGCTGTCTTTATACAAATTGATCAGGCCTCTTTGTTTGTCGTTTTGGACCATGGTCAGTTGATTGCCGGGCATCCTGTAACAAAGCACTTCAGTGCTGTAGTTTTTGCGGGCAACTTCAAAACGGGTATGGGCGTCGATCAGATGGGTTTCTTTTAATAAAAATTGCCCATATTCAACCTGGTAATACAAGGTGTCATCCACCCACATTTCCAATTTGTAAATACCGTGCTTATTGTGACTGTCATTCATAAAATCGTGGGCTGCAATGGCAATTCCCGCCCGCCAGGCCGGTACTTCAAGGGAAATCTCTTTCATTACCTTTTTTTTGCGGCCGGTAAAAGGAATTTTATAGTCGTACACTTTATGGAAATCGGGTCTTAATCCTGTGATCCTCACGGAGGTGATAACTGGTGGTGTTTTATCATAAGCCGTGATACCAAATAAAAAGGGATTGATGGCCTTATCGGTTGAGGTCTCGCGAATTTCAAAATGCAAATGAGGGCCATAGGAAATGCCTGTATTGCCCAAAAAGGCCATGTGCTGACCTTTCACAACCTCAAACATGCCTTGCTCTGGTAAGATGTCTACCTCATAAGATTGCATTTCTATCTGTTTCTTATTGATGTATTCTTCAAGTTCCGGATGGTAGCCATCCAGGTGGGCATAGACGGTGGTATAACCATTGGCATGGTTGACATAAATGGATTTTCCATAACCTGCTCGTTGTATCCTAATCCTCGAAATGTATCCTGATTCTGCTGAAAAAATACTGTCTCCCGACCTGCCCTGACTGCTTTTAATGTCAAGTCCGGCGTGAAAATGTCGGCCCCTCAACTCCCCAAAACTGCCTGCCAGTCTCACCTTGTACCTCACCGGACTGATGAAGTTGGTTTCTTTGATGGGTATGGCGGCGTTCACTGAATGCATCCCAACAAACCACAAGAATAATATGAAAACAAAATACCTCATGGTGTCGTTTTTTTGATGTCTCGCATGGCTGCATTAAGCGCCTCAAAACCGGAAGTGGATCCTGTGATTAAATGTTGTCTCGCTTCATTGATAGCATCGGTAATCGGGGTATTGGCCAAAAGCCATTCCAGGGCCCGTTCTCTGATCATTTGGTCAAACCAGAATAAGTCTTGCCTTTGTCTGAGTTGCTGAAGGGTCTGGTGGCTGTCTACATGTTCAAAAAAACGCAGAATCTGTAGGTATATTTCTTCAAAACCAATTTCTTCAATAGATGAGGCTCTGATCACTCCGGGTCGGTAACCCTCTATGCGGGGCTGAAATAATTGCAACACCGAAGCATAAGACCTGGCGGTAGCCATTGCTGTGTCTTTTTGGTCGCCATCCGATTTATTGACAATGATGAGGTCGGTGGTTTCCAAAACGCCTCTTTTAATGCCTTGAACATCATCGCCGGCACCAGGCTGTAACAACAGCAGCGACATATCGGTGATCTGCGCCGCAAAAGCTTCTGATTGACCCACCCCTACTGTTTCAACCAAGACCCAATCATAGCCGGCCGACTCACATAAAAAGATGGCCTCTTTGGTGCCGGTGTTTACCCCACCCAACATATTGCCCGAACTGGAGGGTCGTATATAAGCCAATGGATCGGAACTCAAACTTTGCATGCGGGTCTTGTCTCCCATGATGCTGCCCTGACTCAGCTGTGAGCTGGGATCAACTGCCAACACTGCCAGCTTGTGGCCCTTTGTGGTTAGAAATTTGCCAAAATGTTCGATAAAGGTGCTTTTGCCGGCGCCGGGCGCACCGGTTATGGTAATTCTTTTTGAATTTGTAGTCTTGGCCTCCTGGGTTAACGCTACCAGGATTTCATAGGCCATGTCCCTCTTGGCAGCCTGACCATTTTCTACCAAAGTAATGGCATAACTTAGCGCATGCGTGTCTCCTGCCAAAATGCCTTTGACACACTGATCGGTGCTGAGCTGATCTCTGACCGCACGTTGGTATGCAGGATTAAAACCGGTTTGGGACATATGTTTAATCAGTGTAAATCACAAAGATACGTATAATGTATTTATTTCATGTGTTTTGTGTGATCAATTTTAACTGGATTTTTTTACCTACCCAAAAAAGAATGGGTATTCTGTTATTTGTAATTGCTAACTTAGCTAAAAATTTAATATGGAGGTTGTAAGAAATGTTAAATATGGCTTGTTCTTAATAATTTTGGTTCTTGTGTATGCCTGTAAAACAGATCCTACCTCAGGCGGAGATGCTGTTTTAGACATTCGATTGCCCAAAGAACCCGAAAAACTCAATCCTGTATTTTTCCCCAACTCTATTGCCAGAGAAGTGTGTCAGTACATTTTTCTGCCTCTTGCAGATTTTGATCCCGTGACCCTGGAGCTACAGCCTGTTCTGATCAAGACCATACCGGAAGGAATTGTTGTTGCAGACGGTGCACATAAAGGAGGCTACAGATACGACTTTGAGATTCTTGACGAAGCCAAGTGGGACGATGGCAAACCGGTTACCGGCGAAGATTATTTGTTTACCTTAAAAGCTGCCATGCACCCCGGCACCTCCGCCAGTGCCTTCAGAAGCATTCTTAGCAAGTTTTCAGAAGTGGTGGTTGACCCCTCCAACCCCAAAAAAGTAAGTGTTTTTTTTGATGAATACTTCATGTTGGCCAAGGAGGCCTGTTTGAATGTGGAAGTTTTGCCCAAACATATTTACGACGCCAAAGGCATTTTGGATAAATACAAACTCAGCGATTTTTTTGGTGGAAGCAGAGGCTGAAAAAAAGTGGCAGCTGATAGCACGCTTATTTCCTTTGCTGCAGATATCAACGGCATAAAATATACCAAAGACATTGTTGTGGGCTGTGGACCTTATCAATTGGGAGAATGGAAGGCCGGTGAATACATTGTTATTGAAAAGAAAAATAACTTCTGGGCCAAGGACAAAAAAATTGTAGCTCTGCAACAGAATGCAGACAGAATTGTGTTTCACATTATTCCGGATGAAACAGCGGCCTACACCCGACTCAAATCAGGGGAGTTAGATGTTTTGTCGGGTGTTAGTCCTTCTAACTTCAACCAACTTCAAAAAGATACTGCTTCAGGTTTTAGTTTTCAGACTCCGCAATTGATGAAATATTTCAACATTTGCATCAACCACAAAGATCCGGTAATGTCATCTCAAAAAGTTCGTCAGGCCCTGGCAAATTTGGTAGATGTGGATGGGTTTATAAAAAACTTTGAATTTGGCAATGCGGTCAGAACCGTTGGTCCGGTTAATCCCGCCAAAAGTTATTTCAACAATGATATCAAGCCTTATTCTTTTAATATCGAAGGAGCTAAAAAACTACTAGCCGAAGATGGATGGAAGGATACAGACAACAATGGTATTCTGGACAAAATCATAGGTGGGAAAAAGACAGAGCTGGCTGTTTCACTTATCTACTCAGGTGATCTGGGAAAAAACATCAGTTTACAAATCCAGGCCGATGCATTAAAAGCTGGAATGAAGGTAGACATTGAATTCAAAGAATTTGCCCAGGTGAGAAAAGAAAACCTGGAGACCGGCAAATATAGTCTGGTACTGCAATCTTCGGTCCAGGATTTCGGCTATGAAGACTTTAGCCTGCGCTTCCATTCTGTCAATGCTGAGCCCGGAGAAGGCAACTTTAGTTTTTATTCTAATGCCAAAGCAGATGAGCTTATAGAGGCCATCAATGAAGAAAAAGACAATGAAAAAAGGAAGGTTTTGTACAAAGAAATTCAACAACATTTTCACGAAACCCTACCCTATATTTTCCTTTATTCACCAACGGAACGCATTGTGATAAGCAATAGATGGAAGGGCTCTACCAATCAAAAGAGACCCGGATACCAGGCCAATACCTTTGTACCGGCCAATCAATGAAATTGACCACAAAGGCATTTGTGAAATTGGCAGGCTGGATGTCTACCCTCTTCCTGGGCAGTGTTTTTATTTTTGTGATCAGCAAAAATGTAAAGGTTGACAAGGTTGAAAAAATGCTCGCCATCGAAGGTATAGAAGCAGAGTCTACACTGGATTATAAAAAGCTGTATCAAAAAAAATACATAACCCTCAATGAACACCTGCCTCTGTTTTATTTTGAAATCATTCCCTCTCATCATTGTCCAAATAAAAGACAGTTCTCAGATTTTGCCATCTCCAGCTCTATACGATCGGCTGAAAAAGAGGGGTATGATTGCAGTCATTTATCGGGAACAAAAGTAATGGCAGATGTTCAAAATCTTCAAAAGGCGTCCTTTCCCTGGCCGGTGATGTATTGGTATGGTAGTCACAATCAATACCACTCTTACCTTTCATCCGTTTTGGCTGGCGATTGGGGATCTTCTGTAAGAGATGGCAAGGGCGTGTGGTCCAAGATACAAAGGGCAATGGGCTGGACCCTTTCTATAGTCTTGCTCAATTTTATCATTGCCCTGGTGTTCTCCATCCTGTTAGCTGTATTTTTATGGAAACGAAACAACAGCCGCGTTGACCATCTTATACAAACCCTGTTGCACGCATTGTATTCTATCCCGGGATTCTGGCTAGCCACCTTGGTTTTAATTTTTTTTACGGGTCCCCAATATGGCATGCCTATCTTTTATACACCGTTGTATACACCCGGGCAGGATCAAAGCCTGGGCAGTGAAATCTGGCTGGCTTTAGGTAAAATTGCTCCCGTTGTTTTTTGCCTTACCCTTCAGGATATTGCTATGCTGACCCGATTGATCAGATCAAAAATAGCTGCTTCATTTCAAGAACCCTTTATGGATGTCATCAAAACAAGAGGCATAACTGAAAATGCCCTTATTCTCCGCCATTCTCTGCCCAACGCCCTGCTCCCTTTGATAACCTTGTTTTTCAATAGTCTTCCTGCCTCTATTGCCGGCAGCCTTATTTTTGAAGTTGTATTTAATATTCCCGGTATGGGCAGATTGCTCAATGACTCAATTCAATCGGCAGACTGGCCTGTGGTCTATGGCATCACACTTATGTCATTAATCACCACTGTTGCTTTTTATGCTATGGGCGACAGCCTGTACAGGTGGGCAGATCCGAGGATCAGATAAAACATATTGCACTCTCGCCCGTTTTCTGACAGCCTCTTCTTTACTGATCCGGGACATTTCAGGCTGAATTTTTACCTTTTTAAAGCTTTTGGCTGGATTTTTGATCTCAAAGACGAGATTTCTGCGTTTTTGCAGGTAATTGAACAAAACGATTTACCTGCGATTTCAGAGAAATATGCATCTTACCGGTGATGAAAATAATTGTTTTTGCATCTTTGCATCCTTTTAAACAACTCTCATTTTGAACAAAAGCCTCCTTATACCCATTTTTTGCATCTTCCTTTTATGGGCATGCAAAACGACTAAGCCGGTAGTTATTCCGATAGAAGACATGGTGGAAACAGAGATTCTTGACACCCTGACCATCGATGGCAACGACCCACAGTTTATGGAGGAAGACGACGCTCTCCGACCCTATCAGGCCTCTGCTACCCGACTTTTTGATTTGCTTCATACCCAGCTGTTTCTTTCTTTTGATTATGAAAAGCAATGGGTATTGGGTAAGGCCAATCTCACTTTAGTGCCCTATTTTCATAAGCAGGACAGCCTGGTCCTGGATGCCAAAGGAATGGATGTCAATAGCATAATAAACACAAAAACAGGTGTGTCGCTAAGGTATAAAAACAATGGTCAGCAGTTGACGGTTTTTTTATCAGACATGTATTCCAGAAAAGATACCCTTACACTGAATATACAATATACAGCCAAACCCAATGAAGGGGTGGAGTCTGGCAGCGATGCCATTCATTCTGACAAAGGGCTCTTTTTTATCAATCCGCTTGCTTCCGATTCATTAAAACCGGTTCAAATTTGGACGCAGGGAGAAACAGAAAATAACTCCAGGTGGTTTCCCACCATTGATAAGCCCAATGAAAGATGTACCGGAGAAATTAATATCACCGTAGATAGTAAATACGTCACCTTATCCAATGGCAGACTAACAAAACAAACCCAAAATGCAGATGGGAGTCGCACCGACACCTGGGTACAGGACAAGCCACACGCTCCATATCTCTTTATGGTGGCTGTAGGTGATTACGCTGTGGTAGAAGAAAACTGGAAGGGAGTACCCCTTCAGTACTTTGTTGAAAAATCGTTTTCGCCATTTGCCAAACAAATATTCAACCATACTCCGGAAATGATGGAGTATTTTACCAATGCCTTTGACTATGCTTATCCATGGTCAAAATACAGCCAGATCATCACCCGCGATTATGTTTCAGGAGCCATGGAAAACACCACTGCCTCTGTATTTGGAGAGTTTGTTCAAAAAACCGATCGCGAATTGATCGACAATGACAATGATTACATAGTGGCTCATGAATTGAGCCATCAATGGTTTGGCAATTTGGTCACCATTGAGAGTTGGGCCAATCTGGTGCTAAACGAAGGTTTTGCTAACTATGCCGAATACCTGTGGATGGAGCATAAATACGGCCGAACACGGGCAGATGAACACCGAACCAACGAGTTGTCTGGCTACCTCAACAGCACTTTTAATGGCATGCACCCTCTCATTCATTACCGATATGCCAATAAAGAAGACATGTTTGATGCTCATAGCTACAACAAAGGTGGCCTTGTTTTGCATCACCTCAGAAAATACCTGGGAGACGAGGTGTTTTTTGCTTCCTTACATTATTATTTAAAACAAAATGAATTCAGCTGCGTAGAGGGGGACGAGCTGAGACTGGCTTTTGAAGAAATCAGTGGTGAGGACCTGAACTGGTTTTTTGATCAATGGTTTCATAAAAAAGGACATCCGGAAGTGAATGTCAATTATCAACTTTCAAAGGTTGACCAGCAACTGGAAATTTCAGTGTTTCAGGAAGCCTCCAACATGTGGACCTTCCCGGCAGACGTAGTGGTATATTATACAGATGGCAGCAGTCAGAAACAAAGATTGATGGTTCGCAATGAACGCGAAAACTTTGTTGTCAAACTAAACAACAAAGATGTTGGAACAGTGGTCTTTGATGGTGAGAGCCACATACCTGGCATCATTGAAGAAAATAAGACCGAAGAGCAGTGGTTTAATACCTTTAAACTATCACCGCTCTTTTCAGATAAATACAAGGCATGTCAAATGATGGCAGAAGATGCGAGCCTGAGAAATGACTTGCTTGCATTGGCGTTGGATGATTCTTATTATTTTTTCAGAGACTTTGCCATCAATGCCATGATGCAAAACATGATTCCGGCAGAATTTGTACAGAATATCAAAACAAAATCTGAAAAAGATGAACACAGCCTGGTAAGAGAATCCGCTGTAAGAGCCTTGGGAAGTATGGAAGCAGCGGACAAAACAAGTATTTATAAAAGAATTTTAACCAACGAAAAGGCCTATAATGTAATTGGCGAAGCTTTGTCTCAGCTTTTTATGGAGTCGCCGGAAGATGCGTTGGCTATAGGAGAAAAATTGGCTACCGAAAATACTGCCTTCCTTACCAACAAAATCGCTTCTTTGTACGCAGGCAGTGGAGATCCTCAGTTTAATGTTTGGTTTACATCCAAAATTGAGCAGAGCAATCCTTATCAAATGTTTGAATTGTGCAGCTATTACAATTTGTACCTCCTTAATCAAAAAGAAGAGGTTCAAAGCCAGGCAGTAGGAATGTACAAAGACATAGCAAAAAACACAGAACAAAATAAATACAAACGATACATAGGTGCAGCCAGTCTTTTTTCATTCAAAAACCTTTTGATTGCCCAACAATTGGAGAATGGAGTTGCGCATGATAAAATTATTGAAGATATTAGCAGGGCTATAAAATCAATCAAGGCATCTGAAAAGGATAGAGAATTGATCGAACGGTATAGTGAATTTTAATATCTATCACCTATGACAAAAGAAAAAGGCTATAATAAAACCATCAACCGGCTCTTCCTGCTTATTGGTATTGGCTTGCTGGTTCACGCTATTTTTCTTGCCACCACGATAGATCCCCAGTCTTTTGAATTGTTGTTTAGGATCAAATGGTACTACATTGTTGGCATCACTTTTTTCGCCATCTGTCCATGGTTGGGCCACGCCTTTCGCATCGTGATGTGGAGTCGGTTTTTGGATTATCCGATCAACTTCAAGACCGCATTTGCCATTGTGATGGCCAACGATATCGGTGCTGCCATAACACCCACAGCTGTTGGTGGTGGGCCGATAAAATTAGGCATGTTGGTGAGCAAGGGCATGCCTGCACCAAAGGCTACTTTTATGGTCTTGCTCTCTGCCACTGAAGATATCATCTTTTACGCCATTGGAATTCTGTTTACAATGGTGTACATGCATGAAGTAATTGAAAAATTAGGTATGTACCTGGTGCATCATTCTGATGCTTTGTTTGGTGCAGTTGTGCTCATCATTTTAGCTGTGTTGTTCTGGAAATACGTAAGAAAAGGAATTGGAAAGATGATCCAATTGCTGCCTGGTTCCTGGCAAACATGGTTGACCAAGGCCAGAAATAACACGGGACATTATTTTTCTGATATTGGGCAAACTTACCTGGATGTGATTAAGACCGGAAAGCTAAGATTGCTGTTGAGTGTATTGATTTTGTTTTTCCAATGGTTTACCAAGTTTACCATTCTTGCCTTCATCCTGCATTCACTCAACATACCCTTTTCCTGGTTTGATATGTACATCAAACAGTGGATTGTATGGATGAGTATGTTGGTAATACCCACACCCGGTTCTTCTGGAGGGGCTGAAGCGGCCTTTCTCATTTTGTTCAAAGACAATCTTACAGGTGATTTGCAAAACCTGGTGGTTTCAACCTGGAGGTTTTTTACCTATTATTTTATCCTGATTTTATCAGTGATCATTTTTAACATTACCAAAGGAGAGATTACGAAAAAAGATTAATGGCCCGGGAGATGGCGTCCTTGTCTATCACTGCCTTCACTTTTTGATCTTCGTTTTGTATAACCAAAAATGGACATTGCTGCTTTTGCATGATTTCATAGGCTTCCTTTAAGGTGAGGTCTTCTTCAACAACCACCAATTTCGGATTCATCAGAGCTGAAGCAGATGGCAACTCTGTTTCTATCGTACTATCAGCCTGCATTGGAGGCATCAAATATCCAGCAGGATAACCTAAACTATCTATCACCAGGAAAAAGGACTCACCGGTTCTTTTCATTATTTCCATTGCATTTGCATAATTATCCGAGATGTGCAGGCTAGTAAATTGATACCGGCAAAAATCTCTGACCTTGAATCGGGTTAATTTTTCAAGTACAATTATCTCATTCATTTCAACCTTGGCCATGACAAAAATGAAAAGTCCCAGAAAGGCAAAAAGATAATCCTGGGTATAAAGTCCATAAATGACAAAGGCAAGGGCAATGATTCGGCCGGCCCATCCGGCAATTCGGGTTGCCTTAGCCCTTCCAAATCGAATTGAAAGCAAGGCCCTGAAAATGCGACCTCCATCCATGGGAAAGGCCGGAATCAAATTAAAACCAAATAACAAGACGTTGATGTACAAACCTACAATGAGATAATCATGCATATCTGCCTGGTAGATACCCGGCTTTTCAATCGAAATCCATTCAAAATTGGTGGCATATAATGTAATAGTAATAGCAATGGCCAATAAGAGGTTGACAAGGGGACCAGCAAAGGCAATGATCAGTTCCTGGATGGGCTTTTCGGGCAGGGTTTCTAACCTGGCTACTCCCCCAATGGGTGATAATATGATGTCTTTGGTCTTTACCCCATATTTTCTGGCGGCCATGGCGTGGCCGTATTCATGCAGTACCACACATAAAAACAAAAAACCAACATAGCCCAGAAAGACCAGTGAGTCATTGGCAATGACGTTGAACAGCACATAAGCCAATAGCAGTATAAACGACCAGTGGATCTTAAGAGGTATATTAAAAAACCGGCCGATGGTTAAAGTTCCTTCCAAATGTTAGTTTTATCAATCCTGGAAAAATACCGGTTCGTATAATTGACCGGAAAGTACAGACCTGCTGATTACAATTCGTTGCATTTCAGAAGTGCCTTCATAAATCTGCGTAATTTTGGCATCTCTCATGAGACGCTCAACGTGGTATTCTTTTACATATCCATAGCCACCATGAACCTGAATGGCTTCTACCGTGTGGCGCATGGCTACTTCAGAGGCAAATAGTTTGGCCATACTGGCAGCTGTGGTATAGTCGAGTCCCTTATCTTTCATAATAGCGGCTCTGTATACCAACAAGCGGGCAGCTTCTATTTCTGTAGCCATATCAGCCAGTTTGAAGGCTACTGCCTGATGCTGACCAATGGGTTTGCCAAAGGCTTCTCTTTCTTTGGCATATTTTACGGCCAGTTCATAAGCGCCGGCAGCAATGCCAAGGGCCTGGGCAGCAATTCCAATGCGACCTCCACTGAGTACCTTCATGGCAAACTTAAAGCCAAAGCCATCCTCCCCAATTCGGTTTTCTTTGGGAACTTTGACATCAGTGTACATGATGGTGTGGGTGTCGGAAGCCCTGATACCCAATTTATCTTCTTTGGCGCCAATGTTGACACCGGCCCAGTCTGTTTCAACAATAAAAACGTTGATGCCTTTGTGTCCTCTTTCCGGATAGGTTTGAGCTATGACCAGGTGGATCTTACTTGTGCCTCCATTGGTGATCCAGTTTTTGGTACCATTGAGCAAATAGTGATCTCCCATGTCAATGGCAGTAGTACGCTGGCTGGTGGCATCGCTGCCTGCCTCTGGTTCAGAAAGACAGAAAGAGCCTATTTTTTCACCTGTAGCCAGGCTGGGCAGGTACTTAGTTTTTTGTGCCTCAGATCCATATTCTTCCAATCCCCAGCAAACCAATGAATTGTTGACCGACATGATCACAGAACAAGAGCTGTCTACTTTTGAAATTTCTTCCATAGCCAGCACATAGCTCAGCGTATCCATACCACCCCCGCTGTATTCAGGACTAACCATCATACCCAAAAAGCCCATTTCGGCCATTTTTTTAACCTCTTCAAGAGGGTACTTCATGTTTCTATCACGCTCTATGACTCCGGGAAGTAATACTTGTTGGGTAAAGTCTCTTGCTGCTTCTTTAACAGCCATCTGCTCTTCAGAAATGAAAAAGTTCATCTGGGTTAGTGGTTTTATTTGGTTAACAACTTTTAGGGCTTCAAAGATGAGAAAAATTGACCTTTTTGCGAAATATTGCGCTTTGATGTCTGTCGGACACACTGCATTTGGTACAAAATAGGGCTATTTATTAAAAATTAATACCTTGCCGATTCATTTAACAAATTGCAAATACCATGCACAAGACGTCATCTACTGTTATATATGCTGTGTTATTCCAGGCTTTTTTAATGGGTCCTTTGGCAGCATTCTCACAGGTAACCAATGACCTGGCCCATTCTACAGCTGCAGAACAACTTCTGCAACTCAGAAAGGGCAGCCTTGTAGTGAGGATCTATATGAACAAAAATAAGATAGATCTTCTCCAAAAAGCCATCCAGGATCCCACAACCTCCGCCGAAAAGAGAGAGGGTTTGTCAAAAACGCTGAAAGACCACCTGGAAGACAGAGAGACCAATAAAAAGATGGTGATCCAGGCATTTAAAAATAATTATAACTTTTCTAAAGTCCTGTTTATCCATGATTATGAACAAAAAAACCTGAAAGGTCCTGCCTCTCCGGCCATATTTCTCAATGAACATGGGGTGGTTGATCCCAATATTAAAATGGAAACCGATTTTTATCTTCTGGCAGGCAGAGGAAACAATGATGAGTCTTTTATTATTTACTCAGCCGAAGGAAGTGCCATGCCCACCCATTTTCCTGACAGGTACAACCGCAATGTATTCGAGGGACTGGTAGCACTGTTTAAAAAGGACAAGATGGGCAATTACATCAGCAAACTCAATGACGCTTTATTAGCCAAATATCGTGCATGGAAACAGGTGATTGACTAAAGTCAGTCTTAAGGCAGGCCATTGTCTGTCTAACATTCCCCAATTTTATTTTGTTTCAAATCACAAATGAAGCATAATAAGATATTGTATTCCGCAATTAATAAATAAACAAAACATTATTCCTTTTTTTCTGCCTTGATAAAAATAATGTAAAATTTAGTTGTATAACGTATAAATACGTTATATATTTGCATTATTAGTTGAATCATGGATACATCACTTTCAAAATTAACAAAGGCAGAAGAAGAAGTAATGCAGTTGATCTGGGACCACGGCCCTGCTACGGTCAGCCAATTAATTGAGCAGCTGAAGGAGCCGAGGCCCCCCCACTCCACCATTTCGTCTATCATTCGCATCTTAGAATCCAAGGGCTTTGTTGTACATAAGACTTATGGAAGGACCCATGAGTATTATGCGGCCATTGATAAAAAAAGTTATACCCATTTTTCGCTGAAAAAACTGGTAGCCAATTATTTTGAAGGTTCCATGAACGAGTTGGTTTCCTTCCTTGTGAAAGAAAACGACCTTAGTTTAAAGGATTTGGAGGAAATTAAAAATAAATATAAGCAATGACAGCCTTCCTAATTCAGAGCACACTTACCTGGGCTGCATCCCTGGTTTTGTATTTTCTTGTTTTGAGAAAAACCACCTTTTTTACCCTCAATCGGTGGTACTTGTTGTTCACCCTCCTCTTTGGTCTGGGTGCTAGCTTTCTGGCAGAGGCCATTCAACCATGGGCCGTCACTAATACAAGAGATCTGGTCTATGGTGTGTTGCCTGAAATCAACTTTGGAGGCAGTCCACAAACTGTTGAGACCTCTTCCTGGTCCTGGATTAAGATGGTTTATATCCTGGGCCTTCTGTTTTTTACCTTGCGACTGGCCTTTGGCCTGTATCGGATTTTTCAATTCTATGTGACGGGGATGAAGGAAAAATACAATGGTTATACCCTGATCAGGCATCCCAAAATAACAAGTCCTTTTTCTTTTTTCGGATGGATCTTTTTACAATCCAATGAAAAAGACCCTCAGGAATTACTACCTATCATTGAGCATGAAAAAATGCACATTCGTATGGGACATAGCATCGACCTGCTGAGTCTTGAAATTCTCAACTGCCTATTTTGGTTTCAACCCCTGATTCGACTTTACAAAAAAGCGCTTAAAGAAACCCACGAGTTTCTGGCAGATGAAAGGGTTTCCAAATCCTGGTCTGCAGAAGCCTACATCAAAATGCTCATCGCCCCCTATACAAGCTTAAAAGAGCCTGACTTTGTGAGTCCTTTTTATCAATCTGAAATTAAAAATCGAATTCATATGCTTAATCACAACAGAAGTAACCGCAAGCAACTGTTTTTCTATTTACTTTCACCGGTGATCCTTGGCACTTTGGCAATGTTGTTTTCATCTTTCACCGCCCCATCAAAGGCAATGGAAAAAGAATATGGCATCAACCGCGATACCCTGCCTCAAAACAAAGGGATGATGGTTCCACCACCTCCGCCACCACCACCTCCGCCACCATCAAAAAAAGCCGGAGCTAAAGACAGGGTGGCCCCACCACCACCTCCGCCTCCTCCAGCACCAGTAGCACCTGTAGCTCCCGTTGATGCTGTAGCTCCCGAAGCACCCATAGATGCCATGATGGCACCTCCGCCTCCACCACCGCCACCACCTCCTTCAAGAGAAAAAGGATCGAGTATGCCGGCAAGCCAGGCTGATGAAATGCCTCGGTTTCCAGGCTGTGAAAATGTAGGTGATGCCAAAGAAAGGGAAGCATGTGCCCACCAAAAAATGATGTCGTTTATTGCTTCTGAAATGAAATACCCGGAAAAGGCCCGGAAAAACGATACTCAGGGCCAGGTAATTGCTGTGTTTACTGTCAACACGGAAGGGTACATCGAGAATCTATCGATCGAATCTGAACCCGGCGACGGCACCGGTGATGAGGTTAAAAAAATCATAGCCAAAATGAATCAAATGCCCCAGCGTTGGATTCCTGCCAAAAAAGATGGCAAAAAAGTGGCAGCAGTTATGACCCTGCCCGTAAATTTCTGGCTCGACTCCAAAAAATAAATCGCTTTTAAAAAGCCACTCTATCGGGTGGCTTTTTTTTTGATGCCTCCCTTGACGTACCCTAATTCACTATCTTTGCAGCCTAACTATTGAATATGAAATCATTACTTTTTGCTGCTTTGCTGTTTTTATCTACTTTTTCTTTTGCCGGTGAAGGCATGTGGTTGCCCCACCTCCTCAAAGCCCTCAATGAGGCCGAGATGAAATCGATGGGCATGAAGCTCAAAGCCGAAGATATTTACAGCGTCAACAAGGGTTCTCTCAAGGATGCTGTAGTACACTTTGGGGGCTTCTGTACCGCTGAAGTCATCTCTTCACAAGGTCTGTTGCTTACCAATCACCACTGCGGATACGACAATATCCAATCTCATTCTACCTTAGAAAAAAACTACCTCCGCGATGGCTTTTGGGCAAAAACTAACGCCGAAGAACTGAAAAATCCGGGCCTTTTTGCACGGTTTATTGAAAGAATCGACGATGTTACTACTGAAATTTTAAAGGGCATGACTCCCGAAATGTCGGCTGCTCAAAAACAGTCTGTGGTTGAAATCAATATGAAAAATTACCGGGGCAAATTCACCATGGATAAATTCCACGAACTGGAAATCAAACCCTTTTTTGCCGGCAATCAATACCTTGCCTTTCATATGGTGAGATACAATGATGTCAGGCTGGTAGGCACACCACCAGAATCCATCGGCAAGTTTGGAGCCGATACCGACAACTGGGTATGGCCCCGTCATACCGGTGATTTTTCATTGTTCAGAATCTATGCGGGTCCCAACAACGAACCTGCTGATTACAGTGAAAACAACAAACCGTTTACGCCAAAACACTTTCTCCCGGTATCCATGAATGGCGTAAAAGAAGGTGATTTTACAATGGTTTTCGGATTTCCGGGAAGAACAGATGAATACCTGCCTTCTATTGCCGTTGAACAAATCATGGATCATTCAGACCCGATTAAAATTGCCATCAGAGATGCCGCCCTGAAAATAATGGACAAGTACATGAGGAAAGACGAAGCTACTCGCCTCAAGTATGCAGCTAAATATGCCAGTATAGCCAACTCCTGGAAAAAATGGATTGGTGAAGCAAAGGGGCTGAAATCTACCCATGCCATAGATAAAAAACAAAACTTCGAAAAAGACTTCGAAAAGAGGGCAATGAAGGCCGGTAAATACACCGGTATGATGACTCAGTTTAACCAACTGTACACCGATAACCTTCAGGCAAGTCTGATCAGAGATATTTACAGCGAAGCACCCAATCGCAATATCGAACTGATGAGGCTCATGGGCAGTTTCAGAAATCTGGTACAGACCCTCGATAAGAGTGGTGAAAAAGATTACCAGAAAATGAAAGAGCGTTTAATTGAATTTCTCGATGATTTTTACAAAGATTATTCGGCAGATATCGACCAGGAAATCTTTGTGGCGCTGATGAACATCTGTAAAAACAATTTACAACAGGTCCACATGCCCGCAACGATGAGCCAAAGAAACATGAGTGATCTGGCCGCTCAACTTTACAGCGCCAGTCCATTTACTACCTTTGAAAAGGCTATGAAGGTATTGAACCTCGAGCCCAAGGCCAGCGCCGATGCCATCAAAGCCGACCCTATGTTTCAATTGGCCAATGAATGGAATGAAATCATCCGCACGCAGGTAAACCCTGGTTTTGAAAAAAACAAAAGGCAGATTGACAGCCTTCAGGCCATCTACATGAAGGCCCAAATCGAACTTTTTTCCAGAGAAAAATTCTATCCTGATGCCAACTCTACCTTAAGGGTAACCTATGGCAAAGTGCAGGGTTATCAACCTCGCGATGGTGTCAAATACTTGCCCCATACCAACCTGGATGGGGTAATGGAAAAATATGTACCGGGCGACTACGAATTTGATGTCCATGCCCGCCTTAAAGAGTTGAACAACAAAAAAGACTATGGCCGCTATGCAGATGCAGACGGAAATATGCCGGTTTGTTTTATTGGCTCCAACCATACCACCGGTGGCAATTCGGGCAGCCCTGCTATCGATGCCCACGGCAACCTGATTGGTCTCAATTTTGACAGGGTATGGGAAGGCACCATGAGTGACTTAAACTACGACCCATCCATTTGCCGAAACATCATGGTGGATGCCCGCTACATCCTTTTTATCATAGATAAATTTGCCGGGGCAGGTCATCTGGTAAATGAAATGAAGCTGGTTTATCCCAAGGGAAAGAAAAAATAATAACATCAGGTCAGGACAGTCAGTACATGCACTGATGTAGAAAAGTGAGTCCCCCTCCATGTTTGTGGAAGGGGATAACTTTTTATATCAAAATGATTTGACAATTCTTCTATAAAGGCAGCCGTAAAATGGCGGCCCGGTTCGGAAAGCAAGACCACACTTTTTTCGTGCATCAGACTTTTGAATGCACCTGGCAGATCTTCAAAAAAACGTCTTTCATAGGCAATGTCAGATGCCAATATTACATCATACTTTGCACCATTATTTAAGTTACGCCAATCGATACAAGCATACTGTATGTGGTGGATGCCATTGCGAAGAGCGTTTTTTTCGGCAAAGACCAACGCATCTTCCAAATAATCACTGCAGACCAGCTGGTTTGTAAAGCGGGCAGCCACCAAGGATGGCAGGCCCAGGCCTGCTCCCAATTCAAGGGTCTTTTTATCCTGGATAAGATCGGGGTGATCTCCTATAAATGCTGACAAAGCAATGGCAGAAGGCCATATTTCTGTCCAATAGGGAATTCGTTCGTCGTGTTTGATAACATTGTCTGCGGGTAAGGACAGCATAGCGTCAAAAACCTCATCAATGTTGGTAATCTGAAAAAGGGTATAGGTGTGAGACCCCAGGTCCAGTATTATTTCTTCAATTTTATATTCTTCCATCTTACTTAATCAAAGGAAAATACCGGTCACGGATGATTTCCATGTGGTGAACTGCATGACCTGCATTGATGAAGGCCAGCGACAAAACCGATAGTTCCGTATCATTGGAATTGCCCTTTGCCATCAAATCTTCGGCAGTGAATGATTCAAACATGATCAGGCCGGATTGTCTGACAACCTCATACTCTTCCAGCAAGCTGTAAAGAGATCTGTGGCTTACTCTTGCCTTGTCTGCATAGGCATTTTCATCAAAACCGGGCAACCGTTGTTGTTCACCTCTGGCAATGCACAAGGCCCGGTATAACATGATTCTTTCGGTATCTATGACGTGCTGAATGATTTGTTTAATCGTCCATTTGCCCTCTTCATAAACCTTATCACCCAGGGCAAAAAAATGTTCTCCGGCGCTGTTGTACATCTTCGGGCCGTATTCTCTCAATGCCTCTCTCCAGGAAACATCCGGTATCTTTTGAATGTATCTGTCAAAATAATTGGGTGCAATTTGAATGTCAGATCTTTTCATTTTCTTTTTCCGGTAAATCTATTACATTTATCAAAATATAAATAATCTCAACAGTGATTAAAAAAAACAGCTGGACCCCAGACCAGGCCCTCACTGAACTCAAAAGATGGTGTGCAATGCAGGAGAGATCGCACGAAGCCGTTAGATCTAAGTTGTACGAACGCGGCATTTATGGAGATGATATGGAAAACATCATTGCTACCCTTATTTCAGAAAATTTTTTAAATGAACTGCGTTACGCGAAAGCCTATGTAAGCGGAAAATTTAAAATAAACAACTGGGGCAGAAACAAAATTTTAGCTGGCTTAAAGATGGAAAAAATATCTTCCTATAATATTACCAAAGCCATGCAGACCCTTGATGAAGATGCTTACTCCAACACCTTAAGGAAACTGATTGATAAAAAGGAGAAGACCCTAAGTGGAAGTCACCTTGAAAAGAAAAAAAAATTATTCGCTTATCTTTTGCAAAAAGGGTATGAATACCAAACCATTCAGAACTGCATCGACGATCGGGAAGGCGAGTGACTCATTGCATACGCAAGTCGAGTAACCGCAGCTTATATCTTTTGCCCATATGAAAATCCCTCTTGTAAAATGCTTTTTTTAAGCCCCAGCCGGCTGCCAGCGCGGCAACCCCAATAACCACTTCTCTGGTACCAAATTCTGCCTTGTTATCCAGTCCCTGACTGATGGCGCCAAACACCAACCAGCCTCCGCCAAAAGTGGTCAGTGCTATTGACAAGGCGCCTACCCCGGGTCGGGTCTCCCGAAGGGCGGTGATATCTTCTACCTGAAGCATACCTTGTTCATGGATGATGGTGCCGGATTCGTAAATAAATTTTTGCAGCACTATAGAATGCCACTCATCTACCTGTTTTGTCTTTATGAGTATTTTTTGCCCCAGGTGGTATTTTATGGTCTCCGGGTTGTTTTGCATCTCTATCTGAAGATACTCTTGTCCACTGACCACCGTTAATGAGGCAATTAGAAATAAGACAAGGAGAAATGGCTTCATAAGTCTGCATTTAAAGGGCAAATGAATTAAACACTATGATCACCCTACAAATATACTGATCCTCCCTTTCAAATGCATTATTTGCTTAATTTTATGCATCTTTTAACTTTTGTCAAATTTGCATCTATCCTATGGCTTATACTGAGTCCAATCTTTTACCCCTGGGCACCACCGCTCCTGCTTTTTATTTGCCCGACACCACAACAGGAACAGAAAAATCTTTTGACAACATCAAAGGTGAAAAAGGCACAGTGGTCATGTTTTTATGCAATCATTGCCCTTATGTGATTCATATCAACAGTGAGTTGGTCAGGCTGGCCAATGACTATAAAGAAAAAGGAATTGGTTTTGTGGCCATATCCTCCAACGACGCAGTCAACTATCCGGAAGATGCCCCGGATAAGATGGCCATTGTAGCCAAAGTGCTGCAATACCCTTTTCCCTATTTATATGATGAATCACAACATGTAGCCAAAGCTTATGATGCCGCTTGTACCCCGGACCTTTATTTGTTTGATGGAGAAGACAAACTATTCTACAGAGGTAGGCTCGACGAATCAAGGCCAAAAAATAATCTGCCGGTAACCGGTGTTGACCTGAGAAATGCCATAGACACACTCCTGACCGGAGGCGGCTCGCCCACCGTTCAATATCCTTCAGGTGGTTGTAATATCAAATGGAAAGCCGATTAAATCAAAAGAAAAGATAGAAAGCACAATTAGTTTACTTCCTCACAAATTCGTGCCTATAGCAATCAAAGCACCATTCAAATAATTTGAGCTGATCGTTTGTTAATTCAACAGAATATCGGCGGCCACTCTCCAGTTCAATGTAGGTTTTTGATTCCGTGCCTACCCCTCCTTCTTCAGAAGTGCCAAAATCGTACTGCTCATTGATCGCAAGGCTGTCTTTTATGTACCATTTAAAATACAAATCATCAATAACCAGTTTTTGGGTCATGTTTTCGCTTTCAGGGGTCAGGGTCCATCCGCCAAAGCCACCCACTGACTTTTCCCAAATCCAGGTGCCCTTCAGCGATGATTTGTCGCAAGTTTCTTCACTTTCTTTTTTACAGGATACAGCAAGTGTCAGCAATAATAAAAGAATTAACCGCATATTGTTTTTTTTCAATAGACGCTCAATACCGGCTCCAGGGTTGGGTGTTAAAAAAATAATATTCGATTTAGGCCTGGAATAAAGGTATTAACATAATATTAAACAACACGTAGCCTCGACCTTCGTTTTGTGATCAAAGACCTTTATCTAAATGAAACGAAATTTATTTTCCCTCGTGCTGACCCTTGTGTCCCCTTCATTTGCTGGCGGGCAATGTAGTACCCAGCAAAATTGAAGCTGTAACCTTGTACAGAAATGGAGCCCAGATTGTGAGAAAAACCAATGTGAGTTTAAAACAGGGTGAAAACACCATAGTTCTGGGCAATTTACCCGCAGGATTTGACGCTTCAACCATCCGAATCAGTTTTAGCGGTAAAGTCAATATAACGGGAGTAACCTATAGGGACAACCACATCCAGGATTTTTCTGCCAATCCTGAATATGTTGTAATTCAAAAACAATTGAAACAATTGCAGGAAAAAGCAGAAAACGAACAAATCGTTTATGAAACCTGGAAAGAAGAAGAAGGCCTGCTCCTTGCCAATAAAAAATTAGGCAATGAAAACAGTGGTGTAACTGCAGCCCAACTTACCGCTGTGGCTGAAATGTACCGGGTTAGGTTGCTTGAGGTCAAACAAAAACTACTCGACAGCAAAAGAAGGCAGGAAGAAAACCAAAAAGAAATCCAGCGCATTCAGGCTCAACTCAATGAATGGACCCGTACCAATGCCACCAAACACAGCGGTGAAATTATCGTAGAATGTGCGGCTGTACAGGCGGGAGAATCAAATTTAAAATTGGTGTACTTTGATCCCCGCGCCACCTGGACCACCGATTTTGAGGCGAGGGTCAATTCTCTTCTATCTCCATTAAACCTGGTTCACAAAGCCAAAATAAATCAATACACCGGTGAAGATTGGAAACAGGTATCTCTTGTTCTTACCACCGGTGATCCATCCTTCAACACCACTGCTCCGGTATTGAGTCCATGGTTTTTGCATTTTAATATGCCCTATAACAATTATGATTATGCCAAGTTGGGTAGTGCCGTGAAAACTAGGGCTAACGCCCGACCTGCAGAAGAAGCACAAGCAGCATCAGGAGACTTTGTAGCGGCCACCGCAAGAGAAAATCTGATTTTTACAGAATATACCCTGCCTGATAAAACCACGATACCTGCGGACAACAATATGCATGACGTCTCATTAAAAGCCTTTGATATCCCGGCTAAATACCGGTATATGACCATTCCCAAGATGGATAACAAGGTCTACCTGATGGCAGAAATTGTGGACTGGGATCAATACAATCTTTCTTCCGGTTCGATTAAACTTTTTGTGGAAGATACCTACATCGGAGACACCTACCTGGACATCAGCCAACTTTCTGACACTTTGGCTTTATCCCTGGGTCCCGACATTGCGGTTGCAGCCAAAAGAGAGAAGATCAAAGAATACCAGAAAACTTCGTTTTTATCTTCCAAAAAACAGATCCAATCGGCTTATGAAATAAGCATCAAAAACAACAAAACTACTGCCATCGAGGTGACCCTTACCGACCAGGTGCCCCTTGCCACCGATGCCAATATGGAAGTAGAAATTGATGATCTTTCCGGTGGCAGTCTCAACAAAGAAACCGGTATGGTAGAATGGAAACTTACCCTAAAACCGGGTGAACAGGTGAAAAAGAAGCTGGCGTACAAGGTAAAAATACCCAAAGACAAATCCATCACCCTTTAAACAAGTGATGACAATCATAGGTGACGACAAGTGTAATTGCTTGTCGTCATTTTTTTTTCCAGGCATTTCCACTATCATTGCCCAATGAATATTTGGAAAAATATTATCAAAAAACCAAGTTAAGTGGCTGCAAATCAAGCACCACCTAATTTTATTATTGATATTTAAATTCCAAATAAATGAACACCATCATTGAGCCTTTCAGGATCAAATCCGTTGAACCCATTCACTTTACTACCCGGGCACAAAGAGAAGAATTACTGCAATTAGCCCACAACAATACTTTTTTACTTCATGCAGATGATGTCATCATTGACCTGCTCACCGACAGTGGCACCAGCGCCATGAGCAGTGAGCAGTGGGCCGGCATCATGAGAGGAGACGAGTCTTATGCAGGTAGTCCCAGTTTTTTCAGGTTTGAAAAAACGGTCAAAGATCTCACAGGCATGGGTCACATTATACCCACCCACCAGGGACGGGCATCGGAAAAGATATTGTTTAGCATCACCGGCGGACCGGGTAAGGTATTTATCAGCAATACCTTGTTTGATACTACACGGGCCAACATCGAGTTTTCCGGGGCTGAGGGCATTGACCTGGTATGCGAAGAAGGCAAACACCCATCCATACTGGCTCATTCAAAGGCAATATGGATGTAGCTGCCCTGAAAAAACCATCAAAGAGAAGGGCAAAGAAACATTGCCATGGTAATCATGAGGTAACCAATAACTCCGGTGGCGGCCAGCCCGTGAGTATGGAAAACATGAAAGCAGTGAGTGCACTTTGTAAGGCCAATACCATACCTTTACATAGATGCCTGCCAGATTTGCAGAAAACGCTTATTTCATTAAGCTCAGAGAAAAAAGGATATGAAAGCAGGAGTGTATTTTCTATAGCCCGCGAAATGTTTGAGCTGGCAGATGGTTGTACCATGAGCGCTAAAAAAGATGCCTTTGCCAACATTGGCGGCTTTCTGGCCCTCAACAACGATGCCCTGGCTACGCAATGCAGAAACCTGCTGGTAATCACGGAAGGCTTTCCAACCTACGGCGGACTGGCGGGACGAGACCTCGAAGCCATTGCCATCGGCTTGCAGGAGGTAGTTGACGAGCACTACCTACAGTACAGGATCCGGAGCATGGAGTATTTGACCGAAAAACTCATCGCCGCCAATGTTCCCGTAATGCGACCTGCTGGTGGACATGCCGTTTATCTCGATGCCAAAGCTTTTATGGATCATATTCCGGTCGACCAATATCCGGGTCAGGCCCTTGTCTGCGCTTTGTACCTCGAAGGTGGGGTAAGGTGTGTAGAAATCGGTTCACTGATGTTTGGTAAATACGATGAAGAAGGTGCCTTGATCCCAGCTACCCTGGAGTTGGTGAGGCTGGCCATTCCCAGAAGAGTATATACCCAGAGCCACATCGATTATGTAGCTGAGGTTATTATAGCGGTTTATCAAAAAAGGGAAAGTTACAAGGGCTTACAAATTGTGGAGGAAGCGCCTATGTTGAGGCATTTTACGGCAAAACTGAAATCAATTTAATCTCAAAATTAAACGCCATAAAGGAATTTATTAACCTACATTAAATTTTAATAATTTTATAGTTTACTACTCTTTTAAGACATGTAAACGCCTTAATAAAATATACACCATTGCTAACGTCACTTAAATCAAACACTCCACTTTCGCTGTTAAAGGAAATATTTTTAATAGTCTGACCGTAAGAATTGTAAATTTCAATTTTTTCAATACAGACATCAGAGTAAAAATTAAAAACATCTGATGGGTTGGGTTGGACTTTAAAATAATTTTGACTAAGCTCCTTTTTGGTCGATAAAATAAATGGAAACTCTACATCATTAAAGGCCATTACAGTAAGAGCATTTGCGTACTTATCAACAGCATAAGAATTATTAGCATTCTTATATAATGAACTTTCATCCAATAATAAAATAAGGTTTTTTGCATTATTGACAAACGAATGCATTACAAAAACAATTTTGTCTTCGTCCGTAAGTTCAAGATTGTAAATTTTATCAAATGTACCAACTTCATTGGCCTTTCTTATCGATATTGTAGAGACACTATCTGATTTTTCCACACTATTTTCGTAATTAAATACATATACATCATCACCATAATTGAGAATATTCAGGATATGATTTTTATAAGAAAAAAATGACCACTCACCTAGAAGTTGCCCTTCTGTACTTATTTTATAAATTTTAAATTCTACAAAACTGTCAATACTATTTATATTAAATATTTGAGATACAATAAAAAAGGTCTTTTCAATTGGGTCGTATGATTTTATTCCATAGTTATCAGAGGATATTTCTTTTGGTAATTTTAATATTTTTTTAGTCTTAAATTTTTCATCAAAATATTGTAAAACAACTCGCTGACTATCTGAAGTCAATGCAATCAATGTAGAATCATCCTTCAAAATAGCCCTCACTAATCCGGTAATTTTTAATGTATCAGAATAGGATAAAGGAACCCCAAAAGTATCAATTTCAACCATTTGCAAGGCTTGACTTCCGTTTATAAGCGGGTTTCTGATTATCTTAATATTTTCTTCAAATTCATTTTTATACATTCGTGTATGGCGAGATCCGCCACCAATTGAATAAGACATCATTAGTCCCGTATCTTCATTAGCCTCATAATTATAAATCAACTTGCCACTATTTACATCATAAATTTTTCTAAAAAAAACAGTGCGATCATCTCTTACACCAAAGGGTAAAAACCTATTGGTAGAAAATGAGTCTAAGCTCACATTACCAATGATTTCTACATTATTATATTTGTTAAGAAACATAGATTTTGGGCCTTTCTGCTTGCCGTCTAAAATGTAATCAAATCTATTTTTCCAAATAGTTTCACCACTACTTAAATCAGTTCTTTGAATAAATCCTCCTTCAATATCCTTCGATTTAATATATGAATAAGTGACTATTGAGTTGTCAAAAATAATAACATCGTCGAACCAAAACTCTAGTTTATTATAACCGTCTGTTGAATCTGATTTTGCATATTCATCATACAGAGTATTTTGCCAAAGCGGTTCTTTAGATTTGAATTCAATTGGACTCCACGGTTTCTGAGGAAGTTGACCAAAAATTACACTTATTGAAAAAAATAATAGAATAAACAGATAATATTTGATCATATATGATAGCTTAGAATAATTATATTAGAAATATATTGTTCATTTTCAGGTTTAAAAATTTCAATTACTATCAATTTACTCTTTCACATGGATTTAAACAATTTCCAAAGAGAATTCCTAAACAAGCTCCATCCGCAACTTCACCAGAACAGGCAAATGCTCCATAATTTGACACTAATCTTGTGGGGCATCTGTATATAACACCGTCTGTGTAGCATACTTGCGTAATTCTGCGGCAACAAGCATCACCACATTTAACTTCAATTAAATTGAAAATATCTTCCCTTTCATCATATACTGCGCATCTTTTAAAACAATCTGATACATAAAATTCAAATGCACTATATTCCGATGTACATGGATTTCCTGAAGAAGGACAAGGAAAGAGAGTAAAATTTGCTGCCTCCAAATTTTCAATTTGAATAGAAATACTATTGTAAAATGCATTCATCTGTGTATTAAGCGTTGAGTAAAATCCCTGAATATATAAATCCGACCAACTATTTCTAATTGAATCACATCCTACTCCCCACTCATATTCCATATTTGTGAAAATAACGCTTTTAGCATTATCAAAATCATCAAAACAAACATCTAAATTATAGCTTACCAATACTGTGCATTGTTCAATAATGACAGGAATATTTGATCTATATGTAGTGAATGTTGAAGAGCAATCACCAAACACAGGCCCACATTGCACAGTTCTGTTTTCCGCATTAATTGATTCTTTTTTTAATGTATCATTATAAGAATCATTGCAAGTTATACAAGCAAAAATAATTAGCACATTGAATGGAAATACTAGTAATTTTAAAATATTTTTCATGGTAAATGTTTGAGTTTGAATTTTAATAATAATGACAAATATAATACAATATATTGGTCATGTCAATACTTATAATACAATATTCTATAAAATAAACTCTTATAAAATATAAAATGGAATTTAGGTATTACAAATAAAAGCTTAAAGTATTGAATATCAATAATTTATAAATTTTATAAACATGTGCAACGTTTTGGTAGCTTTTGGCGAATAAGTATAAACAACAGCGCTGTTGATTTCACATCAACATTTCATCACATAAAAATCACAAAATGAAAAAAACTGGTTTAATCAGCTTTTTACTGCTTATCCTTGCCTTTGCCATGGTTTCTTGTAATAAAGACAACATTGACAATACAAGCACCGAAGATGGCACCCTTTTACCAAAAATCAAGGTCATCAATGACCTGATGAACCGCGCTGTTGCATCTCCCAATGCGGAAGGACTAGACCTTGGATGTTTCACCATTGAATACCCATTTACATTAAAAGATGACCAGGGCGGCCTCCACCCTGTCAATGATGATACTGATTTTTACACCCTTTTCGACAGTACCACAACTGGCATCGTCATTGTTGATTATGTTTATCCAATCAACATTGCAGACAGCACCGGTACCATTACTGTCATCAACAACCT
>JADKFC010000016.1 GCA_016717655.1 Saprospiraceae bacterium | reverse complement strand
AACCATGGATACCATTACCTCACCCCTGCTTTTGGAAAGCCCTTGCCCAATTTCAAATTGGATGCTGGCTTCACAGGCCAGCAAATATGATAAGGTAAGACAAGGAAAAAGTGAGTTTACCACAACAGAAGCCAGGGATATGAAACTTATAAAACAAAATGTGCTTTGTCGCCACCGGGTTTCTTTACCAATCAGCAATTTTTTAACATGGCCTTGATACCCAGTTCGCTGACGAAGGCAGGGCCAGAATTACAGAATCGGCACTGGATCTGGGCAAGTTTAAGGTTCCTTCTTTGCGAAATGTGGTCATCACCGCGCCTTATATGCACGATGGCAGGTTCACAGACTTAAACGCCGTTTTGGACCATTACAACAATGGCGTTAAACAATTAGTTACCCTGGCAGCTCAGCTTCAGTCGGGTGCTAAGCCGGAATTGCCCTTCTGGTTTCCGAAAAGGCCGATTTTGATTGCCTTTTTATCCACTTTGACCGATTAAGTATTGATAAGGGACCCTCGTTTTTGAACCATCTACCCTAGATATAACTGTTACTACTATTAAACAAATATAATTATGCGATCATTTTTCACCCTAGTTCTAAAGTGGTATTTATCGATCCAGGTATGGGCTCAACCAGCGGGACCCTTTATTTTACCGCTACTGCTCTTACCAATTAGATGCCCTGGAACCCTTTTATTGACGCCCAAACCATGGAAATCAAATTTCACGGTAAACCACCACCAGGCGTATGTTACCAATCTCAATAAGGCCTTAGCGGGCACCAAGTATGAAACCCTGCCTTTGATGGACATCATGCTGAGAGCTGAAAAGGCAGGAGCCATCAGAAACAATTCCGGTGGTCATTACAATCACTCCCTATTTTGGAGCATCCTGGGGCAAGGGACAGCCTTCAACCCCGATTCAAAGGTGGCATGGCTGTGATCAAAGACCTTGGTGGACTCGACAGCCATGCAAAAATGTTGAACAAGGAGCGGCAACCTGTTTTGGCTCCGGCTGGGCATGGCTGTATCTTACTACCGATAAAAAACTGGCGGTATGCACCATCACCCAACCAGGACAACCCATCATGGATGTATCTCCATTCAGAGGCATTCCCATTTTGCGGGCATCGATGTCTGGGAACACGCCTACTACCTAAAATACCAAACAAACGAGCAGACTACCTTTTCGGCGATAGCGAATGTAATCAACTGGAACCAGGTCAACGAAAATTACATCAATGCCACGGCCAATGACTATATGGTAGTGATCGAAAAGACTCAGACCGAATTAAAGGAATTTTCACAAAGTGATGATTGCCGCACCTTCCACCCGGCTGAAGAAGGAGACTTCAAGCCCATCAGACAGCGCTCAGGAGAGATGGCACTCAAAGCCATGGCCATCCAAAAAGGGAAGATTCCTACCCCTTTTAATACCCCTGAAATCAACAAAGCTTTGACAGACCTGGTAGCAGGGCAGAGAAGTTGAACAAGGCCGTAATGAAAACAAAAAGACAAGGAACTGAATCAGCAACTGACCGCCCTCCACGATGTGTTTCCATACCATCCAGGGACTTTGTAGTCATTGATTGGCAATAGCAGAAATGAAAAAGGCCGACCTTTCATGAGATCGGCCTTTTTTTTACACATATCTTTTGATCTTATAAGCAAGAGAGTCAACTGTCTTACAGTTTTTCTCAACTATTAGAAGATTTGCTGTTGAGCATAGGACTAAAAACCCCAAGTCAGGGTATCTGCCTGATTATCAATCCAACTCTAAGGGGAAATTTCCCCTCTTGCAAGGGGAAATTACTGGGTATCAATATGGGGTAGTGTGCCTACATTTACCATTATTTTACCTAATAAACTAAACCTAATGAGTAAACAACACGAAAAAACAGCAGGAGGCAACGTACTATTATTCCTGCTTTTAGTACTTATTTTTGAGGCCACCGGATGTAATGAAATTAATACTACTCCGGACATGAATATTGTCCAACCCAAATTAATTCACAGGGACAAGGCAGAGATGCTCTCTGATACTTTTCTTAATAAGTTTCAGGCATGCGACAAGGAAGTACAGACCTATGCCTGGTTTTCAGCTGCAGAATTGCACAATTATTTTTTATACGCCAATCAAATAGCATGAAGCCAAAGCTTAACACCCAGTGGAATGAGGGTTTATTTTGGAGTTTATGGTGCTAATGATGGTGATAAGGCCGGTAAACTGACTTGTTTTTTTCTCTCGACAAAAGTGGTGTCAAAGATGGAGTAATAACACATGAAGATATCAAGATAGGAAACACTCAAAAAACCAATATTTGCTTAACTTTGGCAATATGGGCTATCCGCCAAAACAACGATGCCCAGCAATAATGGATATTTACATTTAGCTAATATTATAATCCGTGTATCACCCTGGGAGTAAGTTTGTTTTACTCGGGGTTTCTTCTGAGGGATCGCATGTTTCGCATTGTGCTGATTGTTACCGCGTTCACTGAACTTTTGGGCGGCATATTGCAATTCGAGTTTCAGTTTCCAATAATATCTGTGTACAATGTCTCATTTTGGCTCTGTTCCTGAGTTATTTTTATTTGTATTTCCTCCTCAATAAAAAGAGTTTGTTTAGAGGACTTTTTAATGCGGTGTTATTTATAATAGTGTGGATGACAGAATGGTTTTACCTCCAATCTATATGCGATGCCTATTTTTTCTTCGCTTATACCGCAGGATCACTGCTTTTGCTTTCTAATGTATATGTGTATATTATGGATCGGCTCAATTCCGTAGATGTAGCAGAAATAGAGCGATCCGTTATTTTGGATCAGCATTGGCATCCTGGTTTTCCTATATTCCGTTTCTCCCTATCTTTTTTGGAAAATATGCCTTGATCGAAAACGTGGTGTTCAGGAGTGTTTTATTATTTTACAATTGTTAATACGTACACAAGTTTTATTGTCGGAATCAGATGGGCAACCGAATATAAACATCATCATTGTTAGTTTTTCGCTGGTATTTCTTTACTGGTAGGCATTATCATTAAAATTGTGCTGAAAGCCCACCATAAAAAAGTTGAGTATTTGTTGGAAAAACAAAGGTCTCAATTAGAATTAGACGCCATCATAGCCCGGACCCGAACCGGGAAATCCAGGAACAGGACTTCAAAAATATTTCCTGGGAATTGCACGACAATATCGGGCAGCTGCCTTCGCTGGCCAAGATGCAATTGACCCTCATTAGCCAACCCTCAAACACCGAAGATGCCAGGATTCTATACGAAACGTCAGAACTCATTTCCGAGGTTCTTTGCTCAAATTCGCATGCTCTCCAGATCACTCAACCACGAGTACATCGTATTTAATGGCTTGGTAAGGTCCATTCAAATGGAGGTTGACAGGCCAATCGATTACATTTTCGACCGCCGTTCTCGAATTAAAAGGAGAGGTGGCGGCCATCGACTCTGATCGGGAAATCCTGCTTTTCCGCATGGTACAGGAGGCACTATCCAATGTCATCAAACACGCGCGTGCCACTTTGCTCAATGTAGTGGTTGATTTTGGTAAAGACCATATTTCTATCCATATCGAAGACAATGGCGTTGGTTTTTCCAAACCCACCAACGGAGTAGGTATGGGCATTTCCAATCTTATCTCAAGAGCAGGCTTGCTGGGCGCTACTGTTGACTTTTTTGAAGCGCAACCCCAGGGTACCCGGGTGCAAATTATTTGCCCCCCTTACATCAGAGAATGAATAGCATTGAAATGAAAAAGTATTTATCTTAGACGACCACGGCCTCTTTGTCAGGCATTAGAGGTTTTAATCAACCGTTTTGAAAATTATGAAGTGGACTTCATTGGACGCAATGGTCGGGAATTGATCCACCACCGCCACCAAGACCCCGCCTTGCCATGCCCGACATCATCCTGCTGGATGTAAATACGCCGGTCATGGATGGCATTGAAAACCATGGAATGGCTCATGCAAAACACCCCGACATCCCCGTCATTGCCCTGTCTATGGAAGATGAAGACCTCACCGTCATCCAGATGTTGCGCAAGGGAGTCAAGGGCTCACCTGCTCAAAGATGTAAAACCCGAAATCCTCAAAAAGCCCTACGACGATACCCTCACCTTTTGGCTTTCACCAAAGCGAAAAAGTATCGAAGGCCCTCATGCAAAACCTCAGAAGTGAACAAATCAAAAACCAACTGAAAGAAAAGGAACTTGAGTTCATCCGCCTGTCCTGCTCAGAGCTCACCTACAAAGAAATTGCCACTGTCATGAATCTGAGTCCCAAAACCCATCGACGGCTACCGCGAATCCCTCTTTGAAAAACTCGATGTCAAAAGCAGGGTAGGGCTGTTGATGTTTGCGCTGAAAAATAAGTTGATTGGGCGGAGGGAGGTGGCGGTTTTGTCTCCATTTTAGATAGCCATTGCGACGCAAGGCCTTGCGTCGTTTTGTTAGGGTATCCCAGAGGTGCCGGGGGTTACCAAAATTCACCGCTTTCAGCGCTGTATTTTTGTCACTATTTTCGATAGCTGTTGCGACGCAATGCCTTGCGTCGTTTTGTTCGGGTCCCCCGCGTTGTCTGGTTCATACAAATATTCACTGCGATGCTTTCCCTTTTGCATTTAATGGATGAAGTATGCAAATACCTTAATTTATATTTTCAATTGCTTCAGTTTACCACTACGGTGGGGACTTAGGTACTTATAAAAATAAAAGCCCGGGATGTAGTCCCTAAACTCATCTGCATTCATCTTTCCCCTCAGCGTATTGGCATCTTCCACAGCTGAGCCTCAAGAATTCTTTTGTATTCTGCTGTCATAAAAGGGTGTGTGTGTGATTATGGGGGTGAAGGTAGGGGAAATTTTTGGGGGTAATTAAAATTGGATTTTACACTTCTGATAGAAGGCAAGAACAAGGGGGTAATATATACCTTGTCACCCCTGATTCAAATTTTTATGAGATTTTAACTTGATTTGTTTTTAGAAATATCCCAAGAGGAGCGCAATTAATTATAAATGGGGCGACAATTAATGTGGAATACACCCATGCGAAAAATGATCAGTGGCTGTTTAATCAAAATAGTTTCAGTATGGATTATACTCCCATTTTCAACCATACAAATGCCTTTTTAGGCAATTTCTGCTCTGGCAGGTTATGCGGTTTCAAAGTCTATCGCAGTGAAATACATATTGTTTAAGGGGTTTGGGTGTAGTAATATGTGATTAGGGTATTCAGCAAATCAAACGGCGAGATTTTTTAGTACTAAATTAAATTCTGACAACTGAACTTTCGATTTGCACAAATGTACCTGCGGAGCATGAAAACCCAACTTTTGGGCAAGTGCTGTTAACACTTTGCCTTTTTTTTTCTGTCGTGGTTGTTCATTGTAATTTCGTGTCTGCATTGCTGAGGTCCTAATATTTGTTCTTACTCTTTATATATTAACTAAACTAGATAATCGTCAGTTTATTTTGGTGGATATATGAGTGTATAATCGCGAAGATTTAAACTTGATTTTGAATAAAAGCAAATTTTGAATGTCAGGCAATGAATCTAAATACTTTGTTAATGTTTTTGTCAAAATTGTTCGGTTACTATATGGGAGTTAAATGATTTACTATTAATACCATACACCCTAATTGCTTCATATTCAAATATTTTTAATGTGTTTTTAATGTACTCTATTATTCGTGCTACTGTAGTTTGATTAGGAACATATAAGCCCTTTTCTTGCATTATTTTTTGTGTACTATTAAATAATTGGAAATGTTGAGGGTTGTCAATTAAATTAAAACAAACTGTTTCTCAAAATCATAGAATGCTTCACAAATAAAGTAACCATTTGTAAATTTCTTTACCTTCCAGCCCCACCAGTGAGCATTTTCGATAAAAGAATCCCAAAAATAATATCCATTTCCTAACCAAGCATTATTTCTACTGCAAAGGAATGGTCCATTATTTTCAACATAATCTTGATTGCCTCTGTTTTCAAGCGTTTGATATACTGTTTTGATAACCAATATTCATTTATTTAGTTTCGGTATTGCTTTTCAATTCAGCTTCTAAATTGGATAAGTTGAGTGTTGGTAAAATAATGCCCGGTACATTAGCTTGAGTAGTAACTAAACTAAGATAAGCTCTAACATATGGAAATATGGCAATGCTATTTCTATAAAAAAATCTGGAATATCTTCAAATTTTGACACGTTTTCGAATTTAAAATTTCCTTTACAACTGATTTCTACGAATGGATTTTCAGCTAATTTGTTTGAAACGTAGACTACGAATTGTAATTCAAAAGTACTATTTTCATTATCATATAGCCCTTTTGTTTCAAATGGCCAATGCTAAATCCTTACTAGTATTATTTTTTAAATCAATTTGGACTCTATCAAATTGATAATTTATAATTGAAAATGCTGCTTTTTGCATATTGATAATTTATTTTTATTAGGCATAAAAAAACCTGAAGAAAACTTCAGGTCGTATTTGTTATTTCCTATTAAATAAACCCATAAAGGTTCCTCGGAATGTATTTGGTAATATTGATTAGTATTATGTAAAAATTCTTCAACAGTTGGACCCACCTTGTCATATTCAACACTTTTTTGCCCAATCTTCCAATACTTTCTCTCGAGGAGTAGCCTCGAAATACTTTTTTAGCTCTTCAAAAAAATTGTTCACTTTATTAGTTTTTTTAGGTAAATGTAAGCCATTTTAAATAAATTTCCAAACCCTTAAACTGACTGCAAAGGTAATACTTATTTTGATTTCTGTAAAGAATTTCGTAGTTATATTTAAATTGTATTGATTTTCAATGTTTTAACACGTCTTTTGTCTGATCGTTTGTTGTCAGTATTACTGGTTTTAGGGTGATTGCTATTGTTTTGTAGGACCCTTCAGGGTGGGATTTTTATCACTTAGCATCATTTGAAAAACTAATTCATAATTAAGCACAAATCTGTCTTTGGAAAACGAAACCCCGCCTTTTGGGTAGCTGCTGTTACCTGCTGCCTTACGCCTTTAATGAGGGTAGGTGTTCTGTCGTTGTCGTGATATTGCTCCCTAATATTGTCAAGCCACTCCCTATCAATATTTACAACAAAGAAGGGAAGTTGTCTGTTTCCTTGCTGCTCTTGTGAATATAAAAATCCGTGAAAAGAATTCGTCCTTTAAATTTATTGCCACTGCTTTGTCTAAGCTATACTCTCTCCACATATTCATTATTCTGTCTGGGACGAAAAACTTAAATTCTGAATGTCTATTGCCGTTAACTAAATCAAGAGTCCAGACATTTGGCTGTTGTCTGTAATAATGAATTTGTGCTCTTACCTCTTCAAAACCTAATTGTTGGGGAAAGAAAATTGATACTGCTTTCTCCTTCAGCAAAAGAAAAATCAAATCCTGTTTCTATTAGTCCAATAAAACTTGTATCAATCTTATTCTCAAACACACGAATTATTTGCCCAATGATATTGTCTCTTTGAATAAATTCCCTTACCCCTTCATGTTGATAGCTTGCATCTTTTTTTTATCTTTAAGTGTAGAATAAATTCTGTTTGCGAAGCGGTTGTGGAATTGAGTTAACATACGGAAGCAAAATATTATGAAACAAATTACAAATGCTGTCAGGAAGAAACCATCTCATTGATAAAAGTGGAATTTTGTTGTTTGCTGCGAATTCAAATGCTGATGCACTAAAATGTTCAACTGAGGCTACACCTACTTGATAGTTGAAACGTTTTCGGTCAGAGATAGCATAGTTTGCTCGTCTGTTGTTTTTCGTTGTTGAATTGAAGCATCTGTAACGATTTCAAATTCGTTAATGTCGTAGCGAAGTCCAAGAGCATTTCTAACAACATTAAGCCCAACTGTATTTTGATATGCTTTGCATTCAAAGAGAAGCCGTGAAGGATAAGAAAAAGGTAGTTGAATTGGTGGCTCCATTAAAACATCAGCATCATGAGCAGCTCCTTTGCCATTAATAAAAAAAAGCCCAGTTCCGTTTTGCTCATAAATATAATGTCCGTCAGGTCTAACCGAACCGAAGCCGCAATTTTGCAAGAGTTGCCTTACAAGATATTCAAGTAATGTTCCTTTCAGTTGTCCGGGCGTCATTGAGGTTTCTGTTTATTTGAAATCTGTTATGTCAAAGTATGCACTGTCTTAAAAGGTTGCAGGTAACGGTTGGTGTAGCAGGGGTGCCTGCGAAAGGAGGCATTCTGTCCTACACATTGTTAGCGGATCGTGTCTTTCCGTTATGTTCCAAATGTTGAATTTATTTTGTCAATTAGGTTTTCAAAATTTGTTAAAGTTTTTTTTCCGTCAGCTTGGGTAATAAGTCTAATTTATTCCTTAAAAATAGTCAGCAGGTCGACCATGATCAAACCTTTCAATTTCTTCATGGCGAGCAATTTTAAAACAATTTGGTCAGAACCTTGTAAGTCTGTTCCCTTTAGTTGTTTTCTTAAATGCTCTATTGTAAATGTCTAAATAGTCACTCTCTTCAAATAGTCTTCAATGTCTACAAATTTAGTAGATATTATTTCTCCAATTGAAATGATTCTTTTTTCCTTTTAAATAACCTTTCATTGAAAGGTTTGTAAGCTTTGATTACCTTCTTTACGTGAATCAATCACCACTGTAACATCAAGGTGAATTCCTAATAAGGCAACAAAAGTTGGTATTATGTCGGCACCTCCTACAGGAACCAAAGACCATTTTTCATTTAAATAATTTCGATCATTTTCTTTTAGAAAATCGGAGATAGTTGTTAAGTAAACAAAATCTGAAGTGCCTTCAAGTATTAAATTGTTTTTGAAATAAATAAATTTTGAACCAAGTCATAGCCTAAAAGCACCTTGAAGAGGAAAGAGTGTGTCTTGGTCTGATGTAAAAACGTCTACCGTTATTTTAGTTCCAACATTTCTATCTTTCTCTTCTACAATCCTTGCTCTTTCGAGTTTATTTGGCTGCACTAAAAAATGGCGAATGGGTTGAGTAAAGTACTTGTCTTGAATCTGCCAGTCTTTCCTCAATAAATAAAAGGAAATCTGCTTGTGCTCTCCCATGTAAACCCAAACCTGGCTCGTCCAATAAAATTATTACAGGTTCATTGCTATATTCATATTCCGAAAATGCGGCAAGAAAAGAAAAGAACCATTGGAAACCTGTTGAATGTTCATCAAAAGGAAGCGATAAAGCATGTTTATTATCCCATATTCTAATCTTAAGTTCATCTACCACTGATGTTTGTCCATTATGCCTATTTTCAGTTTTTTGTGTAATGTCGGGGGAAACTCTTAATTCTCTGTTTTGACTCCAGTATTTTAAAACATCCTGTGTCAAGGCATTGGCAACGTTTTCAAGTTCTCTTTTCCTTCTTTCATAGTCTGGATTCAATAGGTAATCGTCATCCGCTCCAGCCATTTTTAGTAGAGCAAGTGCCGTCAATTCATCGTCTTTCAATGTAGACTTGTCAGCTTGTAAAAAGTTCTTTAATTTTTACCGTGTAAGAAGAGAACTATATTTATCGAAGTAAATAAACTTAGGAACATATGCTTTAATCTTAGTCCAAATACTACCTGTAAGAGAATTCGTTCCATATATAGATTTTATTCTTTTCAGTAGTTCTGCAATATTTTCCTTGTCTTTGACATTCTCTTCTGTAAAAGTCAATTTGCCTGCAACTCTGTTTAAATCTTGAACATGCTTTATCTCAGGTTTGGATATTTCAGCTCTTGTTTCTTTGGAAAATGTAAGTTCTTTTAAAAGTTGTTTAAGAGCTGCCTTATGGTCGAGATTGAAAGAATATTCATGTTCTCCATTATATGCTCTTGATAATTCCAAAATATTGCCTTGCATTATTCCTTCACCAAACACAGAGTGAATCTCATCAATAATTTCCTGCTCCATTTCAAACTTTGCAGAAACTGGTTTGAATTTTTCAAGGTCATCTCCCTTAATTCTATCTTTTTCTCAAGCCAAGCTGGGTATTGGTCTTCTACTTTAAAGTTTACATTTGGTCTTGCAGGGTTGAGCCTATAAAGTGCATGCAGGAAAGAGGTCTTGCCTGATTCATTTTTGCCAACTAAGCATGTGATGTCATCCTATTTTTACTGGATTAGAATCTATTATGTTTCTAAATTTATTTACTGTTACTTGAGTAGTTTCATATATAAATATTAGTATTTAATTTATTTGTTTTTAAAATCCATGACCGCTAACGGTCTATTCAAACGCTGTATCGGCGTATAACCGCTATTGCCGTTTTGCACTTTGTTCGTCAGTATATTTTATTATTATAAGTTGCAAACATGATCAATAGATGAAATTGTATCGTTTTCAATAACTGAATTTTCGTAACATTTTAATTCTTGTTGTAATTCAATCAATTCTTCTTCCGATAAATCATGAAGATATTTTTTCGAAATCATCAATAAATAAAATGCAATCTTTGGCTTCTAATTCTGTTATCGTTTGCATTTCTTGTTGTTTATAAATTTCATTTCTTAATTTATTTATTTCGAGATACTTTTTATACATAGTTGTTCCGTATTTCACAACTGCTGCCAATAAAATTAATGTCAATATGACAGGCATAAATTTAGGATGAATATATATTACTGGTTTCCCGTCCTTAAATTTCGCTGAAGGAATCCAATTGTTCGAGGGATAAATATCTATAGAATTGCCAGTAAAAATATCTCTCAAAATTAGGCGGTCTCTTGAATTACTTTTTAAGAGTCTATTTGCCAATTCCATCAATTGACCATTTCTGTTAAATTCGCTATTAATATTTGTCAGTTCCTTTTCTTTTCCTATTCTGTAATTCCCTATTGCATAAACCATTTTATATACATTGTCTATATTTTGAAGAAACTTTCCTAATTCGTCAACATATAAATTTTTGTATTCTATATGAATATGTGACGCATTTATGCTTTTTCTTTTTGCTGATTCAGAGGTAATTAATCCAATTTCATTTTTAAGGCTTTGGACAAGCTCTTGGTTCTTCATTTTGTCCAAAAATAAAATTGGTCAATTAAGTTTTTTTCTTTATTCTATTATTATTCGTCAATTACAATCAGCCAAATAGTAGTAAGGATTGAGATTATAAGAATTACTGAAACAATACTATTTAATATAACTCCAGTTAGTTCAAATATCAAGTACCCGATAATAATTCCAAACAAGGCAATGATGATTAAGACAATATAGTTTGTACTTGCCTTAATATCGACTAGTTCCATTAAATGAATGCGTTAAAAATCCATTTGAAATCATTTTTCATTGCTGGTTATTCTGTTTGTCATATTGATTAGATTTTATTTTTATTGTAACGAACTATATATACTAAATACCCATTCTTTCTCTCATCTTACTATCATTAGGCATAGTATTTTGAATTTCAATCCAATTAGCTATTTTTTACTTGTATAAACAAATTTCAAACATTCAAAATTTACATTAAACACCTTAAGCGTTTCTACCAAGCTTTTTGATGACCGATATTTTTTATCTTCCCATCTAAGCCCCAGCCATATCTCGATATAATTCTTAAAAACATCCATGTAGCGGGTTTAGCATGTTAGTACTTTTTACTACTGTAAATATAGTTATTTCATTTCCTATTTGAAAATTATGCCCAGATTATTTATACAAAATACGGATCGCAAAATCTTATTTGGTATTTATGGCTTTTGTTGGAGTCCGGACAGTATAATATTTTGTATTTCTGTCTGAGAGATACGTATTTCCTGCATCTGCAGAATATCAAAAGGTGCCATGCTTTGGGTTTCAGGAGATGGTATATAAAACACTACTTGATTTTGGGGTGTGGATGGGTAACGGTTATAAGTTTGGATCGTTCAGTTCTGGGCTTAATTTCCCCATGATGCAAAATAGTACGTTTAATCAGCTGATTTTTATTTCCCATCCTTTTCTTTCAGGTCGCCAACAATCGTTGGCGCTTGCACATAGTCTGGCTCAATAGGCACGCCGAGTATCAATCTCTTTATATCATCGGGCTGGGTGGAGTAGTCTTGGTGGGTCGCCAAAAGTTCATCTATCAATGTTCTCCATTCGGCAAAGGCATTTTCTTTCTTTTGTATTAATACCTCCTGGTAGATGGAAGACCAGGTGGCTCTCATTTGTGTCTCCCATTTATTTTTTATGGTCGTTAGGAGCATTGGGTTCGCATTGTTGATATTCATCTGGCTTTGTGTTTCGATAAGTTCCTTTCTGGCACCTCTGGCGCTCAGTTCAGCTACATCAAATAACAATCGATAAACTTTCAACTCAACAGCATCCTCAGAAAGAAGGCAGGAACAAGACTTGCAGAATACAGGTGCCATGTAAACTTTAATCGTTCCCCGTCCGCTTTTTATCTTTTTGGAAAAGTGTGATTTGGGAATATCTACAATGGCTTTGAGTTGGATATTGGCAGACATTTTTAAGCCATATTTTTCCTTGTATTTTATACATTCGACATTTGAGCTGGATAAAAAATGAGCATAGTCAATTTTGACCGCTGGTTGCCAATAGAGGTTGTCCTTATCTTCTGGCTGGAGGGGGTTTTGTGCATATAGGGTGAAAAGGAGGGTGGTGACTAGGAAGATGATGAGGGATATGAGAGGTCTCAATTTTCCTTTACATCCTCCTTTTTCTTAGTATTCATAGAATAAATGATTCCAAAATTGGCCACAATCAAATTATAACTAATCTTTGGATGCCATCTATTCTGTAGTTCACTTTGGCCTATTTTTGCATACCCAATATTGAACTCAGCTCCAATATTTTTAAAGTTAAATTGTATTCCTGTTTCAATTTTAAAACCAGGTGGACTAGATTTAGGTAAAAGTATAGAATTAGAAGTTGTGAGTACATTAAAAATATCAGACGTAATCATTGGACCGGCGCTAATTTTAAAAACAGCTGAAGAAAGTTCTATTCTATATTGTGGTGCAATTGAAAAATAAATTTTTTGATTAGTAAGATAGCTTAGCAATGATCCTTTTTGGATACCATGCCCCTCATCATAATCGTAAACAATTCTAAAAAATGAATTAATTTTTAGAAACCCAATTTCAGATTTTAGGTACCACCTATTTTTTGATATTGGAGCACATAGATTAATATTGAAGTTAGAATTCCAATAAGTCTGCCATTTTTTATCATCATCAGTTGTAACTTTTGATGAATGATGAAAGTCAATGTTTGATTTATTATTTCCAAATCCTAATCCGATCTCAAGATGTTGAGAATAGGATAAGTTCCAAAAAAACAAACATGCTATACAAGGCAAAAGTTTTCTTTTCATTGTATAATATTTTTACTATTGAGGGGGCATTACGGTTAGGCTATATGACGGCTGACCAGTAGGGAAGCTGTATATCATAGCCGTTGTTATGCAAAGTTTATCAATTCTCTTTAATTTTTTCATATTTTGTAAAATTTATTTGGCTTAAAAAATCTTGACTTACATTATTATTTGATGGTCTTGTTTCATCCAAATACAGAATTTCTATATGAAACCCATTATGAATTACTGAAGTTGAGTAAAAATATCTTGATTCCTTTTTAGGCAAAAATAAACTCCCATTCTCTTCTAATACTTCACACATTGAGAATGAATACCCATTTCCCAAGTATTTTGCGGATGTTGTTAAAATTCCTGTTTGAGGGAATTTTAATTTGTAAGTTCTGGGGAATCCAGTTAAAGAGGGCCAATTTTTTTTTGCCCCCTTAACTTCATGTATCATAATAAGATAATTATTAGTGTAATTTTTTGGCACAAAAACTACGGTTTTTGTTTCGGTAAGCCATGCAGTAAGAAAGTAGGCAAAAATGACTATTGTTGCGATTGCAAATGGTGTATTAATGCTAAATTCAAACCTTAAATAAGTGAAAACGAATTTAAAAATTAGAGCAATTATTCCACCTAACGCTACTACAATTCCAAGTATGATTACTGCTGGTGTTGCCCAACTGAAAGCTCCTGATTTAGCTGCCCAATAGGAAAGGCCTAAAGCTAAAATTATTAGTAGAAAATACTCCTTCAAGAGTTAATCATTTTTTTAAGATTAATTATTTTTATAATTTTAGGTTAAAATATAATTTTGCATAACTATATATGCTCAATACCCGCCTCTTTCACTCATTTTCCTATCATTTGGCCTTATATATAGATTTTTAATTCCATTACCCATTTTTAAACGTGTATAAACATTTGTCAAACACCATAATATTCGTGGTTAAACGCCTATAAACGTTTATAACAAGCCTTTGAAATGACTGCATTTTCTTATCCAGCCATCCAAGCCCCAATCTCATTCTATTGTAATTCCTGAAACCAATCATGTAGCGGGCTCACCATGTTAGTACTTTTTGGTACTGTAAATGTAGTTATTTCCTTTTCAATTTAAAAGCAATGCGCTGGTTTTTTGTGCAAAATGAGCATCGTGAAATCTTATTTGGTTTTTGTGGCGTTTAAGGGGGTCTGACGGTATAATATTTTAGATTTAATGTTTTGGAGATACGTATTACCTGCTTCTTCAAAATAGCACAAAGGTGTCATGCTTTGGGGCAAGGAGGTTGTGCATAAGGAAGCAGCCTATTTTTAGGCTAGGGGATGGCTATAAGATTGGGTCGTTAAGTAGAATGGGTTATTTCGCAATGATGCAAAATAATACGTTCAATCCACGGATATTTATTTCCCATCCTTTTCTTTCTGGTCGCCAACAATAGTCGGTACTTGCACATAGTCTGACATAATGGGCAGGCCGAGTATCAATCTCTTTATATCATCGGGCTGGGTGGAGTAGACTTGGTGGGTTGCCAAAAGTTCATCCATCGTGGTTCTCCAATCGGATAAGGCATTTTCTTTCTTTTGTATGAATACCTCATGGTAGATGGAAGACCAGGTGGCTCTCATTCGTGTCTCCCATTTATTTTTTTTATTTTAAGTAAAGTGTTTTAGTTATGAGTGATGACAGGTAAGATTTTGTAATTTATTGGCACTGTAGGGGGGCATTAAAACCTGGGTTTTATTTCGTTAATTAATTTTCATGACTATTTTCTTCAATACACCATTCAAAACCTTCAATTGCATTTTTATTTATAATTAAAGTAAAACAGGTAAACCCATTAAATCCTCCCTCAAATATAAATCTTCCATTTCTACCTTTTTCACTATCTAACAAAGTCATTAATTCTTTGTATTTTTCATCACTTAATAATATTTCCATTAATTCTTGGACATTCAAGGATTTTAAACAACTTAGGTCAATGTAGAATAAATGCAAATTTTTTATTTTAGTTTTATTGGTGTCATTTAGAATATTCAGATTAATTATACCTATTACCGGGGCCTCTAAGTTTGATCGAAATTTTGTTCCATTGTTAGTTGGTTTAATAATGGATTTCATAAAAGCAATTGATTCTTTGCAGGAAGTAAATCTTTCACTCAAAAGATATATTTGTGGCAATTTTTCTGCACTATTGTAGTTTGAAACAATTTTTGATGAAGTGCAATTTATAAATAAACATATATAAATGATAAAAGTAAATGATTCATAGCACTACAAATTTTACAATTTTATAATTAGAATCAGTTCTATACTTAATCAAATAGAAGCCTGCTTGCAGGTCATTAAAAATAATGTTCTTGATTTAGTTTTACTTTGGTATACTAATCGTGATTTTAAATCATAAATTTCTATTTCTTCAAATTCTTTTTCAAAATTTATTTGAATTATTGCTCCTGAATAGAAAAGATTTGGATAAATTCTGTTTTCATTAATATTTAAATCGTCTTTAGTAGATGTAGTGCACCCAGCAACAGATGTATTTAATGCAAAACCTGCCAAACAATCTCCAATTGCATTTAAAGTTCTATTTTTTTGAACCTCTATGCCATTTAGCAGTTTAGAATCAATTGAACGAACGTTGCTTCCAGAAGGAGTCATAAAAAACATTGTACCTTGATTAGCGTGTTTCATTAACAACAAATGACCTATTTCATGGATCATGACAGAATACAAATCAAATTTGGCCGATTGGACTGTAGGATTCAATGAGACGTACCATGGCTGGTTTTCATCAATAATAATGTCTGAGTCAAAAAGTCTTCTATCAATATACGCATTATTGGATGGATCGCAAGATGTAATTGATAGTCGAGTCGGAGTATTAGCTAAAATTGAGCCTCCAAGATCTCCAATTGTAACTGTATATTTTTGATCAGTTGCATTGTTACCATTTACATTCTCACCTTCAAAACTAAACTCTAATCCACAGGCTTGTTCCCAATCACAAAATGCTTGATAACAAACATTAAATACATCTGTATAAGATATACCTTGTGAAATTAAAAATGAATTTGTCTCTATTGCAGTTTTGTCAATATACCATTTGAATTTATCATTTCCTGCAAATGGACTAGTCGCAATTGAATTCATCCGTTCAGTATTTGAGGCCGAGAATGTATTACTTATTGCATAATCAATTTCAATATCTTTTTCGCATCCAGAATTAATTATTGGTTTAATTTTCCATTTACCGCTACCCATAGGATGATCAGGAGCAATTGAAGATATTAAAACTTTTATTTCGGTGTCACTCCATAATTTTATCCACCTTGTATCATTACTATTTATAGTAATACTAGAAGCTCCTCCATCATCTGCATTGGGAATTTCTATTTTACCGCTGAAACCATAATTAAGCCCTTTAAAAGTAATTTCTTGTTGTATTCCTGCTCCAAAATGGGCAGTTATTGTTTGAAATATGTCGCAAAATCCTAATTGAAAAGAGCCATTCTCGACACATAAGTCATCAAATTCTTGGCAATCTTCAGTTTCATTTATATATTTTGCTGTTCCTTCAAGTTGAAAATCCTCTATAGTTAAATCACCAAGTAATCCCCAATTTGAAACTTTTAGTGTAACTGCAATTAAATTTTCAAAAATGGTATCTAATTCATAATACGTGCTTCGTGTTGAAGGAAAAATACAATCGCTATGAATTTTTATGTCAACAATAGTATCAGTAAAATCTGATAGATTGAGTTCATATATATTGTCTAGTAAAATGGTGCTTTTTTGTGCTTCTATTTTTACATTGTTTACAATATAATCTCCTAGGTTTCTTTTAGGATATCTGACCTTTATACTCACTTCTGATAATTTTATACCTGCTTGGTTCGATTTAGCTAGTATGTCAAAAGAAATTGTGTTAGTGTTAAAATTAGTTGTAATATTATCTATTTTAATGCAAAATTCTTTTAGCTGTGTTTAAAGATAATTCAATGGGGGTATTTGTTGTTTAATAAGGACTAAGAGAATTATTGCCATAATGATTGCAAAGTTGTTGAAAATGAGTATTATAATCGATAAAAATATTATTGTCGATATCAAATTTTGAAATAAGTTTATCTTTTTCTATTTCATATCTATCGACTGCGAATAAACCTTTTTGACCAATAACAAGATTTGGCCCATGAGATGATGTTTCAAGTATTCCATCCATCATTCCTCCATCAGTAATGAAAACAATTGTGTCAGTAACGTTTACATTTTTTATTTTCTTTTTAACCTTTATAAAATTTAGTGTCTCTATAAGGCCGTTATCTGGATTTCTAAATCTGAATTCTTGAGCAACTACTTCTCCTTCAACAACTATCTTCTTATATAGCAGATCAGTAGGAATGGTTTGACAATAACAATATTGTGAATATAAAATCACAATACTCAGTAAAATTAATTTAATTGCATTTCTTTTCATTTTTACAACTTTTTATCGGTTAATGATATTGAACTATATGTTTATACAAAAACCCTATATTAACTTATTTTTTCGTTTAAAAACATATTAACTGAAATTTTAGTTTCATCATTTATTTTTATACGTGTATAACCATTTATCAAACACCAAAACATTCATAATTAAACGCCAATAAACGTTTAAAACAAGTTTTTAAGATGTCTGGCTTTTATTATCCTTCCACTCAGCCCCAATCTCGTCTCAATATAATTCCTGAAAACATCTATGTAGCGGGTTAAGCATGTTAGTACTTTTTGCTACTGTAAATATAGTTATTTCATTTTCAATTAAAAAATTATGCCCAGATTATTTATACAAAATACGATTCGCAAAATCTTATTTGGTATTTGTGGCTTGTATGATGGGATGGTAGTATAATATTTTGTATTTTAAGTTTTTGGAGATAGGTATTTCCTGTCTCTTCAGAAGGGCAATAAGGAGCCATGCTTAGGGTTTCAGGGCGTGGTGCATAAAAACACAGCCTGGTTTAGAGGCTTGAGAGGGTAGCGGCTATAAGATTGCGTCATTCTGTTCCGATTTTAATTTCGCCAGGATACAAATTAGTACGTTAACCAAGCTTATTTTTATTTCCCATGCTTTTCTTTCAGGTCACCAACAATAGTCGGCGCTTGCACATAGTCTGGCTCAATGGGCACACCGAGCATCAATCTCTTTATATCATCGGGCTGGGTGGAGTAGTCTTTGTGGGTCGCCCAGAGTTCATCCACCCATGTTCTGCATTCGGAATAAGCGTTTTCTTTCTTTTGTATGAATACCTCCTGGTAGATAGAAGACCAGGTGGCTCTCATTCGTGTCTCTCATTTATTTTTGATGGTCGTAAGGAACATTGTGTTCACATGGTTGATGTTTATCTGGCTTTGTGATTCGATCAATCCTTTTCTTGCGCCTCTGGCACTCAGTTCAGCTACATCAAATAACAATCGATAAACTTGCAACTCAACAGCATCTTCAGAAAGAAGGCAGGTGCAACAAGGCCAGGGTTATTAGGATATACTTTTTTTCATTCTTTATAAGTTTGAAAGGTGGTTTTGAAATACTAATAACGGTTAGACTATGTGATGGATGAAGCGCATTACTGAGCGAAGTCGAAGTATTTCGAATTTATCTTATAGTCGTTTTTTTATAGCTTCGATTCAATTTTTCTAAGTGTTTTACAGGATCAAAATTTTTAACATAACCACTTTTTTCCCCCTGCTTCAATAGCATCCCGAAGCATCTTTATTTTTGTTCCCTTTCATCGACAAGTCTTAGTCCTTCTCTAATTACTTCACTTGCAGAAGAATACCGACCAGATTCTATACTTTTTTCAATGATTTGTTCAAAATGATCCCCTAAAGTTACTGATGTGTTTTTTGACATTTATTGTTTTTTAACAAATATACCAATATTTGGTATTGAAGTCAAACTATGCTTTTTCACATTTTTTTGGCATCCTAAAGTATCAGTCCATTATGGAAATCCATTTTAATTGACCCCCTCAATCCGGAAAAAATTGCCCCCCTGTATGGGCTTTCTTAAATATCCGCTTTTTATTATCGAGTGATCAAAGCCTCAGCCTTACTTCAATATAATTCCTGAAAATAATCATGTAGCGGGTTTGGCATATTAGTACTGTAAATTTACTTATTTATTTTTATTTTCTAAGCACTGCAAATGTTGCTTTGCTAATTGTTGTTTTGCAAATTTTATTTCGGATATCGTATTTGTTAGGTGATTTAGCAGTATAACCATAGATGGGTAAAGTTGATCAGCTATGCGATTCTAACCCAATCTCATTCTTTTTGCTTTTTAACAAAAGTAAGATATCCGTCCGCCAAATCCGTTTTCATTTCAATCCACAGGGGCAAATGATCGCTCATCTGGTAAGACCGGAAATTGTTGAACTTATTTTTGGCTAATTTTTTGCCGTAGTGGGCATTGATCCTACCTTCATAAGAGGCAAAATCATTGAATACGGTATTGTACAAATTGTAAACACCTGCCTTGCTAAATACGATGTTGTTGTACTTGTTGTAATACAGGATTTGGTCGTAAATTTTGTTTTGCAGCTGATTGGTGCCGGGTAGCTCGCCTGTGAGTATGGCACTTGGGATTTTAAATTTACCAGATGTGGCGGCTGCATAGGTTGCTGCTTCTGTATCCTCAATATTAAAATCACCGAGGATAAATAGGTTGTCGGCTTCTTTGATGTAATTTTTGGAGAAGTAGTCTACCAGATTTTTGATTTCTTCCACCCTTTTTTTGTACTTAACTCCACTCTTCACGTCGTCGCCATAATAAATGTGAGCAGTGGCGATGTCAAATCTTACCCACCCCGATTGAAACCGAATGACATACGGGGCCCGGGCAAATTGATCGGGAATTTGGCTGGTCTTGGGCAACACCACCTGACCGGCGATGTTTTTAAATTCAACGGTTCTTTTATCGTAGATAAAGGCCAGTCTTTCGCTGTTGCCGGATTTGCCCTGTGTCACTATGCTAACATGGACTCCGTAGTTATCGCCCAGGATATTGAGCATTTGATTAAATTCCAGCATTTCTGTCCTCACTTCCTGCACCGCTATGAGGTCGAACCTGGAGATGATTTCGGCAATGTAGTAAAGTGATTCGGTCATCCGGCCGTTGTACTTCGAATTTCCGAATTCTCTGATATTCCAGGTGCCCAGAATGAGATTGCCACTCAATTTTTTTTCAGGAATTTCTTCGTTGAGAGATTTTCTGAGCGCCAGTAGGTTGTCGATTACCGCATCTCTTTCTTCTTTGTTTTCTATAAAGAGTGGTGCGCTGTTTTTGGGTCGTAGATAGTAGTGATTCATGTTGGTTGGTTTTTATTGGTGAAATAATTACTTTAATGGAGGTTTACTATTTATCCTGGAATCTTCATTTGGGTTGGCATGCAGCTCTTTTCATATGAGTTGTATTGTTGCTGTAAATATAATAATTAAATAATTGGATTTAGTCGGGATTTTCTATATTTTTTATTATATTATTATACGGAATTTAATTCGGAATAATGGATTAAAAGCGTGCTTTAGCAGTAGAATGTTTTGTGGTAAGGTGGTGTGCCGGGTATGGATGGGGCTTTGCTGGTTGGTATGTCGTAGGGTTTTGTCACCATTTTTAATAGCTGTGGCGACGCAATGCCTTGTTGCGACGCAATGCCTTGCGTCGTAACGGCTAATCTTTAACAGACCTTGCCATGCAACAACCAATCTCCAGATAATAGGGCAATCCCATGTAGCGATGCAAAATTTTGCATCGCTACTTAATTGATGGCTTCAATTAACTCCAGCTCCTTCTGAATATTTTGTTGTTCTTCTTCAATGTCATAATCATTTTGAAGGCCCAGCCAAAACCGGGAGGAGGTACCAAAAAATTTGGAAAGTCTTAAGGCAGTATCTGCTGTAATTCTTCTGCGACCTTTAAGGATTTGACTGGTTCTGGTTTGAGGTACACCTATGGCCTGAGAAAGCCGGTAGGCGGTGATGCCCATTGGTTTTAAAAATTCTTCTTCGAAAATTTCCCCTGGGTGTATATTTTTTAGTTTATTCATGGTAGTCTGTTATGGACACGTTTTCTGCATTATTGCCTTTCCAAATAAAAAGAATTCTCCATTGATCGTTGATACGGATGCTGTAAAATTTGGATAAATTACCTTTTAATTTTTTCAAGTGGTTGGCAGGTGGTATTCTCAGGTCATTGATGTTTTCTGCGTTGTTGACCATCCTTAGTTTTCGTCTCGCTACTTGCTGGATTTCTATGGGCAACACTTTTGAGATTTTGCCATCCCAGATTTTTTCGGTTTCCTTATCTGCGAAACTGTGGATCAAGTTTTAGGTATTAACGTTCAAAGTTAGTAATATTTGGCGTTATTATGGTTTTTAGTTTGATTTTTATGTTAGGGGTGAGGGATGGGGCATTAAGGTGTGGGGTTTTGTCCTTTTTGTGTGTTTCACATCTGTCATCCTTTCCACCCCCCTGTTGTTTTGATAGCGTTTACCTGTTCACTCGCTTTCAGCGCTGAGGTTTTGTCACCCTATTTGATAGCTGTTGCGACGCATGGCCTTGTTGCGACGCAATGCATTGCGTCGCCACGGGTATACCCATCACTTGGCTCAACCACTTATCGCCAAAAAAAGCCTTGCGTCGCAACGGCTAATCCCCATCAGGCCTTACCTTGCAACCACCTATCTCCTAATACTTGGGAGATAATCTGTGGCGATGCAAAATTTTGCATCGCTATGGCTGAATAAATCCCAACCACTTGCCTATGGCTTCAGCCCGGTGGCTCATGCTGTTTTTCACAGCCGGATCCAATTGGGCATTGGTTACTTCATAGCCATCGGGGATAAAGATGGGATCATAGCCAAAGCCATTTTGTCCGATGGGCTCGTGGGTGATAACTCCGTGCAGGCTGCCTGTGAAAAAATGGGCAATGCCTTCATGGTCGATGAAGCAGAGGCAGGCGGCGAAATGGGCGGTGCGGTTGTTTTGGCCTTGCATGTTTTGAAGGACGAGCTCTAGGTTGGCAAGGTCATTGCCATGGTTGCCAGCGTAGCGGGCCGACCAGATCCCGGGGGCGCCACCAAGGGCATCGATAAAGAGTCCGGAATCTTCGGCAAGGACGGCCTTGCCTGTTTTGTGGTGGAGGTAGCGGGCTTTTAGTTCGGCATTTTCGGCCAGGGTGGTGCCCGTTTCTTCTATGTCGTCAGAGAAGCCGGCGGCATCCATGCCTATTACTTCATAGGGACTGTCTTTAAGGAGGAATTCTATTTCTTTGATCTTCCCCTTGTTTCGGGAAGCAAGAATCAGCTGTTCTTTCATTGTTTGACCAGATCAAACATAACTTGTAGTGATTTCCACAACAATCCTTTTTTGGCGGTGTCGGCGGAGAGGGTAGTGGGACCGTCGCCAAACAACAGACGCTGGCCTTCCATCTGGAGGATGCGGTATTTTTTTTCTTCAAAGTTGAGACCCAACTGATCAGCGGTACAACCCAGGACCAATATTTTTTGATAGGCACTGAAATTTCTTCCCGCAGAATATCCTGATTCCGGCACCCAAATCAAGCGAAAATTTTTGTCTAAATCCAGTTTTAAAGCGGTAATGATGGCCTTTAGCAAAGTCACACTACTGTCGTTTTTCTCTTTTTCTGGTACTAACAATAAGTTGTCACAATTGGCTACCTTATTTTCTTCTGCAATCTGTTTAATATCGAAATAAAGATCGGTCATCTCAATTAAGAACATTGTATGGCAAAAGCCATTTTAAAATAATAAAATTTCGAAAAAATAATTTTTAAAATATAAAATTTACCTTTTACCTTTGTCCTGTCCCTCAAACAAAACATCGTTTGCCGGGGCAGGCAACAAAGTTAGTTAATTCCTAAACCTCACTGGCATGAATCAGGAGATAAAAATTACCAAGACCGCCAATTCCAGAATCGATTCGCTTGACTTCAACAACATTCCCTTCGGCAAGGTATTTACAGACCATATGTTTGTAGTAGATTATGCTGACGGACAATGGGTCAACCCTGAAATCGTTCCATTGGACATGATCCCTACACACCGGGAAATTTGGCATGGCACTACGGACAGGCAATCTTTGAAGGAATGAAAGCCTCCAAAAGCAAGGCGGGTAATCCTCTTCTTTTTCGTCCCGAACAGCACTCTGTGAGGTTGAATGAATCGGCCAGGAGGATGTGTATGCCGGAAATTCCAGCTGAGTTGTTTTTAGACGGTCTCAGGAAGTTGGTTGCCATCGATGCAGCCTGGATTCCACCTCAGGAGGGAAGCGCCCTTTACATTCGTCCTTTGATGTATGCTACGGATGAGTCCATCGGTGTGAGACAGTCAGATACCTATAAGTTTATCATCATGTGCCTGCCAGTAGGACCTTATTACAACCAACCGGTGAAATTAAAAGCCGATGAACACTACGTTCGTGCAGTAGTAGGTGGAGTAGGAGAGGCCAAGACAGCAGGTAACTATGCTGCTTCTCTTTTGCCAGCCAGAAATGCAAGAGCAGAAGGTTATGACCAGGTGATGTGGCTGGATGCCATTCACCATAAGTTTGTGCAGGAGGTAGGAACCATGAATATCTTTTTTGTCATCGACGGTGAAGTGGTAACCCCTGCTACGGATGGTGCCATCTTAAAAGGCATCACCAGGGCCTGCGCCATCCAACTGTTGGAAGACAAAGGCCACAAAGTGGTAGAAAGACCGGTGACCATCGATGAGCTGGTTTTGGCATCTCAAAATGGCACCCTCCAGGAAGTTTTTGGTACAGGTACCGCTGCTGTGGTTAGTCCGGTAAGTCTGATTGGATATAAAGACACCCGCATCGAATTGGATCCGGATTCATTTACCATTGCACCGATGATCAAAGACACCATCAACAAACTCAGGACCCAGGAAGTGGAGGATAAATTCCACTGGTTGGAAGAAGTGATCTGAACCATCGTTTAAATGTGACCGTTGATCGAAAATATTCGTTCCAGCCGAACGAAAGTGATCACTTTTGTATTCTTATTATAAAAAGACAGAATCATGAGTGATCCGATTATTAAAAACAGACAAGACGAAGCATCTTCCATCATTAAAAATCACATGATGTGGTCGATGGGGGCAGGACTCATACCGGTGCCCATTGTAGATTGGTTTGCCGTCAGCGCCATTCAGTTGGACATGATCCGACAATTAGCCACCTTGTATGATATAGATTTTAAACAAACAGAAGGCAAGGCCAGAATTACAGCACTAACCGGCACCGGTCTGGCCAGGATTGGGGCAAGAGCCGTAAAATTTATACCAGGTGTTGGTTCCGTTTTAGGAGGGGTTACCATGGCTGTTTTGTCAGGCGCTACCAGCTATGCCCTGGGAGAAGCCTTCAAAAACACTTTGAAACCGGCGGTACTTTGTTAGACTTTGACCCTGCCAGATTTAAGAAGTATTACGACGAAAAATTTGAAAAGGGTAAGGACCTGGCCAAAGACTTACAAAAAGAGCAGGAAAAGGTGAAGTCCAATGCATCGGCCTCTACCCTGGTAGACAAGATCAAAGAACTGGCGGATATGAAAGAAAAGGGTATTATTTCGGAAGAAGAATTTGAAGCCCTCAAAAAAAAGATCATTAACTAAAACAACTATATGCCCATAAAAGAGTCCAGGATCCTGTTTTTACTAGCTGCGATTAATTTTACCCACATCCTGGATTTTATGATCATGATGCCGTTGGGCAATTACCTGATACCTTCTTTTGGATTGTCAGCATCCCAATTCACCATCCTGGTCAGTGCCTATGCTTTTAGTGCCGGTATATCAAGCTTTCTGGCTGCCTTTTATGCCAACAAGTACGATCGGAAACAAATATTAATCAGAGGTTACCTTGGCTTTTTGATAGGTACCCTTGCCTGCGGTCTGGCTCCCTCTTACGAATGGCTTTTGCTTGCCAGGGTCACAGCCGGTGTTTTTGGAGGCTTATTGGCAGCCCAGGTTATTTCCATCATTGCCGACCTCATTCCTTTTGAAAGAAGAGGCAAGGCCATGGGTAGGGTCATGGCAGCTTTTGCTGTTTCTTCCACCTTAGGTGTGCCATTTGCCCTTTACCTTGCCAATTTGATTTCATGGCACGCACCCTTTATTTTAGTGGCTGTATTGGGTCTGGCCTTGTTGCCTTTTTTGCACAAAGATCTGCCCTCTATGACGGTTCACCTAACACAGCAGGATCCACCTTCTTCCACCCAGGTAATTAAACAGGTTTTTGCCAATGTCAACCAGAGACGTGCTCTTTTATTTTCAGGGCTAATGTTTATGGGGCATTTTATTATCATACCCTTTATCAATCCGTTTTTGGAGTTCAACAAGGGCATTGATAAGCAGCATACGCCCCTGGTTTATTTGTTTGGGGGCATCTGCGCTTTTTTTGCCGCCAACATCATTGGTGCCCTTTCTGATAAATACGGAAAGTGGAGAACCTATATTCTATGTTTGCTGCTGAGTCTTCCCCTGGTGGTATTGATTACCCACCTGCCCGATCTGAACATTGTGTGGGTAGTCTTTATATTTTGTTTGTGGTTCACGGTGGCTACAGGAAGGGGGGTTACCGCTTCCACTTTGATAAGTAATGTGGTCGAACCCCAATTCAGGGGTAGTTTTCAAAGTTTTAATTCATTTATGCAGCAGATGGGCACAGGCCTTGCTTCGCTGGTGGCAGGCTGGGTGGTAATCAAAAACAATGATGGCAGCTTATTGCACTACCCGGCCCTGGGTTATTTTTCCATAGTCATCCTTTTAGCAACCCTATTGGCAGGTTACCGGGTTTTTGGAAAAAAATCAGAAATCGGCGGCTAATTCAGGAATTCACCACAAAACATTATAGGGTTTTTTGTAGAGAACGCCTTATCTTTGGCAAAACTTAAGAAAAACTCCTTATGAAAGAATTTTTAGTTAGCCAGGACGCAGAACCCCACATTGGGAGGACCCGCGAAATCATCAAAAAATATCCACAGATCAAAGAACTTATGGGCAGAAATCCCATGACCTTTGCTTACATCGTTGGGGTTGTTTCCTTACAATTGGTATTAGCTTATGTTTCATCGGGCCTAGCCTGGTACTGGGTCTTGTTGATGGCTTATGCCGTTGGTGCCTTTGCCAATCACGCACTATTTACGCTTATCCATGAGTGTGCCCACAACATGGTTTTTAAGTCGAGGGTAGCCAATCTATGGGCGGGTATTTTATGTGATATTCCCAATGGTTTTCCCAGCTCTGTGCAATTCAGAAAATACCACCTCAAACACCATGCATTTCAAGGTCATTACGACATAGATGCCGATATACCCAGCGTATGGGAGGCAAAATTAATAGGCAATTCCTTTGTGGGCAAGGCCATCTGGTTGCTGTTCTTTCCCATTTTTCAATTGACCAGGCCACCCCGCCTGAAAGAAGTAGAATTCAACAGCCTTTGGATGTGGATCGACCTCTTTGTGGTACTTGCGGTGGATGTATTGTTGTTTTATTTCTTTGGCCTCAATGCCCTGCTTTACCTGATGGCTTCGTTTTTCTTTTCAGTGGGCTTGCATCCCCTGGGAGGTAGATGGATCCAGGAACACTATCTGGTAGCGGCACCGCAGGAAACGTATAGCTATTATGGTCCGCTAAATAAACTGGCATTCAATGTAGGCTACCACAATGAGCACCATGATTTTTCTTACATACCATGGAATAAGCTGCCAGAAATTAAGGCCATTGCCCCGGAATTTTACGATAACCTGGTTTCACATACATCATGGTCGTCTTTGGTATGGAAGTTTCTAACAGATAAAAACATGTCTTTGTATTCTCGTACCATTAGAGAAAATAAGGGAGGTATCAATGTAACAAGAGATTCAGAATCTGATTTTACAGAAGGAATCAGAATAAAAGAAAGTCAAACCGTTTAAACTATTTATATGGTATCGGTCAATATTGAAAATGGCATCGCTTTAATTACCATCGAAAGACCTGAGGCACTCAATGCCATCAACCGCGCCGTGATGGATGGGCTCGGTGATTTTTTTAGAAGTCATAGAGGAGATGCTGCCATCAAAGGAGCGATCATTACGGGCAGTGGAGAAAAAGCCTTTGCTGCCGGTGCAGACATCAAGGAGTTTGCCTCCTTGACCGAAGAGGAAGGTTCGGCCCTTTCCAAAAAAGGGCAGGACGTTTATTTTGCCATCGAAAATTTTCATGCCCCCGTCATAGCTGCCGTCAATGGCTTTGCCCTGGGTGGTGGTTGTGAATTGGCCATGGCCTGCCACATGAGGGTGGCTGGAGAAAAGGCAAAGTTTGGCCAACCCGAGGTCAACCTGGGCCTGTTACCGGGTTATGGAGCTACCCAAAGGTTGGTTCACTATATTGGCAAACCAAAGGCCATCGAATTATTATTAACCGCGGATATGATCGATGCAGCTGAAGCCCATCGCTTGGGACTGGTCAATCAGGTTACAGAACAGGGAAAAGAAGTAGAAGCAGCCAGGTCTATTTTAGCCAAAATTGCAGCCAAAGCGCCGATTGCGGTAGACTATATTTTGCAATGTGTCAACGCCTCTGATGAAGGTAAGGCCGGTTATGTTTTGGAACACCAACTTTTTGGAAAGTGTCTGATCACCGAAGATGCCCGCGAAGGTGCAGCCGCCTTTGTGGAAAAAAGAAAGGCTGAATTTAAAGGCAAATAAATCTTGGACAAGTACATAGTCATCACAGGGGTTTCTACCGGTATCGGGCAAGGCCTGGCGCATCATTTTCTTTCTAAGGGTTACAAGGTTATTGGCAGTATACGAAAAGAAGGGGACGCCACTGACCTACTTTCTATTCCCGGATTTATTCCCATTCTGTACGATGTCAATGACAAACCAGGCATAGAAGCTTTTGTACAGAAGGTAAAGCAAGCCCTGGGATCAACACCCCTTTTTGCCTTGATCAACAATGCCGGAATAGCCATTGCCGGTCCCATGGAATTGTTGCCCGATGAAGAATTTGAGCGACTCATAGACACCAATGTGTTAGCCATCAGAAGGATCACCAATGCGATGATTCCACTGATGTCGGAAGGCTCCAGGATCCTCAATCTGAGTTCTGTTTCCGGACTTTTCAGTTCCCCGTTTACAGGCGCCTATTGCATCTCTAAACATGCTCTTGAGAGCATGACCGATGTGTACCGCAGGGAGTTGGCTTCATTTGGTATCAAAGTTATGGCCATCGAGCCCGGACCCATCAAAACACCCATTTGGAATAAGAGCAAAGGCACCCTCGATAGATTTTTGGATTCACGATATGGGTCCATGCTCAAAAACGCGGATAAAATCATAGAAAATGCCGAACGCAGTGGCCTTCCTGTCAGTGAAGTTTGTAAGGCTGCTGGCCATGCGCTGGAGAGTAGGAGTCCCAAAACCCGGTACCTTATCCACCGTAAAAAGTTTTTATTCCGACTTGTGTCTGGCTGGCTCCCGGATACCTGGGCCGATGCCCTGGTAGCAAGGACGATGAGGGGAGGGGAGAAGCATAGGGCGTTTTAGGGGGATAAAATTTAATTTGGATTTTTGCAATTTCTTGTATCATTTTTGAATTAATATTTGGTTAATTCAAAGTATGGCGAATTAAATAAGGTGTTTTAAAATATTATTTTAAAATTTGTTTACATTTAATCTAAATTGATTGCTGTTTTCAAGAGTTGCCAACAAAAATTTGGCATAAATATTTGTATTATAGTTAATTTGGTTATTTTTGGGTGTTTTGAGCTTAAAAAAGAGCTTCTGGTCTAAGGTTGAAAAATAAGATATGAAAAAGAAACCGCAGTTTGCGGTATTGTTAAATATTCAACCAAACAAATCTATTACATGATGAAAAAATTACACTTACTTTTCCTGGTACTTGTGTGTTTAGGGTATCTAAATTCAGCAAAAGGTCAGGTAAACTACTTACAAAACTTTGATACCAACAATGGTAGCTACACCGTATTTACCCGTTTTACGGGGACAACTGCTTGTGGTGGGTCTGGTGGTGCGATGAGAAAAAACATTTATAGTAGTGGTTCACAGGGAGCAATGGTTTCACCGCAAGTCGGAACATCATTGGGGGGATTAACTACCATATCATTTGACTACAAGGTTGCCAATTGGAGTGCCAACACTACCGGTACTTCAGGTAACTGGGGAAATTTTGTTGTTCAGTATGGAGCAACTGCTTCAGGACCATGGACTAACATTGCAACAGTTGATCAAAATAACCATGTTGTTTCCGGGAGTTGTGCAAATAAATCATTTACATTTACGCCATCAGCTGGAGCTTTGTTTATCAGGTTTAATGCCACATATGGAACAGGCGATTATTATCTAAATTTTGATAATATATCATTAACTGAAGTAACAAACAACTGTTCAGGAACACCTAATCCCGGAAATACTATAGCCAGTGCTGCTACTGCCTGTGTTGGCGGCTCCGTGAATCTTTCCCTTCAGAATGCAACATCTGGTGGTGGGGTAACTTACCAATGGCAGAGCGCTGATGATATGGCTTTTACAAATAACGTTACAAATTTAGGAACGACAGCTGCCATTTCAGCTACCATAAACAGCGCAAAGTACTATAGATGTGAGGTTACTTGTAACAATTCTACAGGAACTTCAAGCCCTGTGCTTATTGGACTTAAGGATTTTTATCAATGTTATTGCACGGCTGTTCCTACTTCAATTGATGGCAATGGTATAACCAATGTTGTTTTGGGTACCTTGTCAAATCCCAATGTTTCAACAACGAGATATCAAGATTTTACAACTGGCTTGCCAGTACCGGTTTTGACAGGTGGCGATACATATCCAATGTCTGTCACTCTACAAACAGGGTATTCATATGTAGTCAGGGTGTTTATTGATTTTAACAGAAATGGAAACTATAATGATCCGGGTGAAAACCTACTGTTGGGTGAATCTACCAGCGCAAGTCCTTATACATTAAATGGAAGCATTTCCATTCCATTAGAAGTTATGGGTGGCCTTACAGGAATGAGGGTCATCGGTTGGGATGATGATGGAAACGAACCTTGCTACAATGGGGCTTATGCCAATGTTGAGGACTATGTAGTCGAACTTGTAGAACCTCAATTATGTACTGGCATCCCCAATCCTGGGAATACCCTAGCCACAGTGACAAGAGCATGTGTTGGCGGAAGTTCAGTGTTAAGCCTACAAAATCAGACATCAGGGATTGGAGTTACTTATCAATGGTTTGATGACAATGGACCAATTCAGGGTGCTAATGGTAATACTTTTACAACTCCGGCATTGGAGGTTACAACTGTTTTTTATTGTGTAGTAGGTTGTGAATCAAATCAAGAAGCGGGTGCCAGTGTTCCTGTTACCGTGGAAATTGTGCCTCAACCAGTAGGTGGAAATGCGAGCGGCCCCGCTACAGGAGAAACTTATGAAGCTCAACCATTTACAGTTACGGGCAGTGTAGGTAGCTTGCAGTGGCAATCAGCTACTTCAGCTGGAGGTACCTATTCAAATATTGTTGGAGCTAACACTGAAAATACAAACATTACGTTTGTTGCAGGTGGTACTTTTTACTTGAGATGTAAAGCTTCGGATGCTGGTTGTACGGATGCGTTTTCTAATATAATTTCTATTCAAATTTCGGTTAATGGAGATAACGTATGCGATGCCATCGAATTGGAAGTTGGAAACAATGGTCAATTTTCCAATGCGGGGGCAACTTCTGAAGCCAATGAAGTGGTTCCTCCGGGATCTACCTGTAGAAGCCAAAATACATGGTGTAACAATACAGGTACCAAAAACTCTGTCTGGTTTACTTTTACCCCTGAAAACGCGGGTAAGTACTCATTTACCATGACAAATCAGGATTTTGATAGCCAAATGGCGTTATACAGTGCAACAGACTGTAGTTTTGGTAGTTTTACCATGATTGCGGCCAATGATGACAATGTGGTTCCAGGTTCAGGCCTGTGGTCAAGAATTGAGCCTGTTTGCCTACAGGGAGGAGAGACCTATTATATTTTGGTAGACGGATATAACACCACAACAAACAATAACTGGGGTGTATTAGTGGAACAAGCTCCAAATGCAGCTCCTGTTTTGACACAGTGTCCTCAAAATATTTCTGTTTGCGGGTCTTTGATCGCTGAATGGGCACTACCATCAGCCACCGATGATTGTGGTAATGTTGAATTAAGCAGTAACTTTAATCCAGGCGATGAATTTCCGGCTGGAGTATCCACCGTTACGTATGTAGCAACAGATGAAGGAGGGGCTACTGCTGTATGCTCATTTACTGTATCAGTTAGCCCTGAAATCTCATTGACAGCTGAGGTAACACCTGCCCCTTGTCAACAATTAACAGCAAGTGTTAGTCTTTCTGCCAATGGAGGTTACGGTCAATTGACTTATAGTCCCAACAATCCTCCAACCGAAGGGTTAAATCCTGGTTATTATACCTACTATGTAACTGATGACCTGGGTTGTTATTCTTCAGTAATGGTGGTCATTGAAACTCCGGTTAACCCATGTACAGCTCCAACACCAGTATGCGGTAACATTATTACCGTTTATGCCTATCCAGGAAACCTTGCCTACAATGGTCCAGGTACTGCAGATGTTTATTTGATTGATGCAGCAGCTTTAGATGGAGGTACTTTTTCATACTCTCCGGGTACTTTGACTCGTCAGGTTAAAAGAACCCTCACCAATGTGGCCTTTAACTGGACAACCAATGGTGCGTGTTTGGACGCAACACCAAATGGGGTATATAACAACAATGACAAAGGTTTGGTATACAGAAACTGTCTGCCTGTGAGCCCTGCTGATTTCAACCAGGTAAGGAATTTTGATATGACATTAACTGACCAATTTGGAACTTCTAATTGTAGTGGTCGTTATAAAGTAGTTCAAGGTACCCTCCGGGAGGCAATACCAATGCAGAAATTGTTGAAATCGAAGAAGCCCTTACCCGCAGCTTGGATGGAGAATTCGACATCTTCCCCAACCCGGGTACTACACAGGTATTTGTAAATGTGGTTATTGAAAACGACAATGCCTATACCTTGTCCGTTTTGGATGCAATGGGAAGAGAGGTGAAAAAAGTGAACCAATTGAACAATGGCATCAATGTCCTGGATACGGAAGATCTGATCCCCGGCATCTACACCATGGTGTTGAAAGGTGGCGAAACCTTAAATACCATCAAGTGGTTGAGGATGGAATAAAGAGTTTAATTTAATAGTCAAATATTTTTGGGGCGGGTGTATTCCTGCCCCTTTTTTTTAATGAAAATAAGCCCTCAAATAACGTTTATCACAAGTTTTTGGACAAATTCAAAATGGATGTCTAAGTCGATTTTTAAGCCTATTTAGGGTGAAAATCAGAGTTTTATAAAAATAAGTAAAATGAGCTTTAACTCAAATATCTCATTATTCCGGAGCAATATTTTGCTGTTTGTTTAGAAAATTTATTAAAAAAAAGGCGATTTAATTTCGTTTTCGTCATTTTGGCAGTAAATTTGTCACATTAATTTTTATTTAAATATGTAGTGCTCAATATTTTAGATAGTACATATTTTTTACGTTACACTTAATTTCTGAGAATGCGATATATTGCAAGCCTCTTACTGCTATTCTTTTTCGAAATTTCTTTCTCACAGACGGTTCAAACCTTCGATTCAAGTGGATCATTTACGGTACCAGCAGGTGTCTACACACTAAAAGTAGAAGCCTGGGGAGCCGGTGGAGCCGGCGGGATTCTCACTAACGGCGCCAAAGGAGGCGGAGGCGGTGGTGCCTATGCAATCAGGAATATTACCGTTATTCCCGGAGCTACCTACACGGTTACGGTTGGTAACGGAGGGGTACCTACGTCAACACTTGCGCCTTCTGGTGGAAACTCAAGCTTTGGGTCTTTAGTTATTGCGGCTGGAGGAAATGGCGCTAGTACCACTACGGGTGGTGCAGGGGGCCAAGCCAGCGCCTGCACTCCAATCATAGGGGCCATCAATGGAACAATCGGATCAAATAGTAGTGGAAATAATGGCGGAGCCGGTGGAGCCGGAGCCATCGGTGGAAACGGAGGCTTAGGAGGTGTTGCTAATAATGGAAATGGTGGACCTGGAATTCAGCCAGGCGGCGGCGGCGGCGGAATGGCAGGGCCAGGTGGCGGTGGAATTTCAGGAACCGGTGGTGCAGGAAGGGTAGTAGTCACCTACACCATATGCTCTGCACCAACAGTGACCTGTGCAGCCAATGTTACCGTTAACGCTGTGGCACCAGCCTGTAGCGCTACAACCAGCCTTACAAGACCTACCATTTCTAATGTGTGTTACAGAAATCATTCTTTAGATTTTGATGGTTCTAATGATTATGTCGCACTACCTTCAGGTCTTACATCCACATTTACCAATTTTACTTTTGAAGCCTGGGTTTATTGGGACGGTCCTTCTTCTTCGACTTGGGAAAGAATCATGGATTTTGGCAGTAGTACCAATGTAAATATGTTTTTAACGCCTCGTTCAGATAGTGGTACACCCAGATTTGCCATTACAACCACGGGTGGTGGTGGAGAACAACGACTCACATCTCCTACTGCTTTAACAACAGGTCAATGGCATCATATTGCTGTGGTACTGGCTGATGCAAGCAATACAGGGTCATTATACATCAATGGACAATTGATGGTTCAAAATACAAGCATTACACTCACCCCGGCCAGCCTGGGTTCACTTGCCAATAATTGGATTGGTAGGTCACAGTATGCCGACCCCTATTTCAATGGAAAAATTGACGAAGTACGTATCTGGAATACCACCAGGACACAGGCTCAAATTCAAGCTAATATGAACAATGAGTTTGCCAGCATGCCATCGGGTTTAATAGCCTATTATAAGTTTAACAATGGTATATCCTGCTGCTCAAAATGCAGGGTTAACGACGCTTGCCAATGAATCTGGATCTAATAATGGAACTCTGCTAAATTTTGGGCTGACAACAAGCTGCACTTCTAACTGGACAGATGGGGCTACTCCGCTTGGAAATCCACTCACACTGAGCAATAGTTTTAATAGTTCTTGTGTAGTGACATCCGGTAGTTTTCCAGCAGGTGTAAATAATGTCACTTGGACCGTCACCGATGGTTATGGAAATACAAGTACGTGTGTTCAAACCGTTACCGTTAATGAAACGCAAGCACCGTCCATCACATGCCCGGCCAATATCAGCAACACGGTGACAGCAGGTACTTGTGCCAGAACGGTTACCTTTACCAATCCTGTAGGAACAGACAATTGTTCGGGTCCTGTAACCATCCAAACAGCAGGTCTTGCCAGTGGATCGAACTTTCCTGTTGGGGTTACAACAAACACTTTCCGTGTGACAGATGCAAGTGGTAATACAGCCACGTGTTCGTTTACAGTTACAGTTACAGATAATCAAGCACCCGGCATCACCTGTCCTGCCAAGTTAATCAAAATGTATTCTACACGGGCAGTCTGCCAGGTGGCCTTCTGGGATGACAACAAACACTTTTCAGGTGACAGATGCAAGTCGTGTTCATTACGGAACTGACAGACAACATTGTCCTGTAAACAAATGTCCTCAGCAGGCAGGTCTTGCCAGTGGTGCGACCTATCCTGTGGGAGTGACAACAAACACTTTTCAGGTGACAGATGCAAGTGGTAATACCGCCACGTGTTCATTTACGGTAACTGTTACAGATAATCAAGTACCCAACATCACATGTCCTGCCAATGTAAATCAAAATGTATCCTCAGGCACATGTGGAGCTGTGTACTACCGTTGGGCAATTGTCTGGTGTCAACCTTACAAACGGCTTGCGTGCTCCTGTGTCAACAAACTTTCGTGTTGGCAAGTGCATACAGCTTTGTTTCGTACGTTTTGTCCCCTCCGTTGTGGAGCGTGACCTATACCGCAGTTGTGGGAACGGACAATTGCCCCGGTTCTACAACCTTACAAACAGCAGGTCTTGCGAGTGGAGCCACATTCCCGGTTGGAACTACTACCAACACATTCAGAGTAACGGATGCTAGCGGCAATTCTGCTACGTGTTCGTTTACCGTAACCATTACAGATAATGAATTACCCGGTATCACCTGTCCTGCCAATGTTAGTCAAAATGTAACGAGTGGTACCTGTGGTAGAGTAGTTACCTTTACCTCACCGGTGGGTTCAGACAATTGTTCTGGTCCGACAACGATCCAAACAGCGGGTTTTGCAAGTGGAGCTACATTCCCGTTGGAACTACTACCAACACCTTCAGAGTAACGGATGCAAGTGGCAACACAGCTACATGTTCATTTACCGTAACCATTACAGACAATGAACTACCCAGCATCACCTGTCCTGCCAATATTGGTCAAAATGTAACGAGTGGTACCTGTGGTAGAGTAGTTACCTATACCTCACCAGTAGGATCAGATAATTGTTCTGGTCCAATAACGATACAAACGGCGGGTCTTGCAAGTGGAGCTACATTCCCGATTGGAACTACTGCCAACACATTCAGGGTAACAGATGCTAGCGGCAATTCTGCTACGTGTTCGTTTACCGTAATCATTACTGATAATGAACTACCCAGTATCACCTGTCCTGCCAATGTTAGTCAAAATGTAACGAGTGGTACCTGTGGTAGAGTAGTTACCTTTACCTCACCGGTGGGTTCAGACAATTGTTCTGGTCCGACAACGATCCAAACAGCGGGTTTTGCAAGTGGAGCTACATTCCCGGTTGGAACTACTACCAACACCTTCAGAGTAACGGATGCAAGTGGCAACACAGCTACATGTTCATTTACCGTAACCATTACAGACAATGAACTACCCAGCATCACCTGTCCTGCCAATATTGGTCAAAATGTAACGAGTGGTACCTGTGGTAGAGTAGTTACCTTTACCTCACCGGTGGGTTCAGATAATTGTTCTGGTCCGATAACGATCCAAACAGCGGGTTTTGCAAGTGGAGCTACATTCCCGGTTGGAACTACTACCAACACCTTCAGAGTTACGGATGCAAGTGGCAACACAGCTACATGTTCATTTACCGTAACCATACAGACAATGAACTACCCAGCATCACCTGTCCTGCCAATATTGGTCAAAATGTAACGAGTGGTACCTGTGGTAGAGTAGTTACCTATACCTCACCAGTAGGATCAGATAATTGTTCTGGTCCAATAACGATACAAACGGCGGGTTTTGCAAGTGGAGCTACATTCCCGGTTGGAACTACTACCAACACATTCAGGGTAACAGATGCTAGCGGCAATTCTGCTACGTGTTCGTTTACCGTAATCATTACTGATAATGAACTACCCAGTATCACCTGTCCTGCCAATGTAAATCAAAATGTATCCTCAGGCACCTGTGGAGCTGTGGCTACCTATACCGCAGTTGTGGGAACGGACAATTGTCCTGGTGCTACAACCTTACAAACAGCAGGTCTTGCGAGTGGAGCAACTTACCCTGTGGGAGTGACAACAAACACTTTCCGTGTGACAGATGCGAGCGGTAATACAGCCACGTGTTCTTTTACAGTAACGGTGATGGATAATGAGCCACCTACCGTATTTAATTGCCCAATTGATTTTACCATCGGGCTTAGTAATGATGTAGATCCAGACTGTTTGACAATGGGGGTTGGACTGAACCAACAGCAACCGATAATTGTCCTGGCATGATTACCACAATGAGTAACTATGGGCCTTTTGATCTATTGCTCCAGGGTGATAATGTAGTGACCTATTCATTTACTGACGTGGCAGGAAATGTAAACTCATCTTGTAGTTTTACGGTAACGGTAATTGATGATATTTCACCTATAATTAATGATTGCCCTTCCAACGTAAGTATACCAGCTAGTCTTGACGGAACAGGAAATTGTACTACTACTTATTCATGGATTGAACCTACCGCAATGGATGATTGTGATGGACCTATTTCTCCAATACAGAATTTCAACCTGGTTCAACCTTTGGGGTTGGTGTCAATAATGTAGTGTATGAGTTTTACGATAATGCAGGTAATTTATCGGTCTGCTCATTTGATATAACCGTTTATGATAATGAAGCCCCTTCAATCGTTTGTCCTGCCTCATTTACGAATGGAAATACGCCCGGAAATTGTACAGGAATTGTTTCCTATTCAACCCCAAATGGAACAGACAATTGCCCTGGTTCTACAACCGTACAAATAGCAGGCCTTGCCAGTGGTGCGACTTATCCTGTGGGAGTGACAACAAACACTTTCCGTGTTACGGATGCAAGTGGCAATACAGCCACATGTTCGTTTACAGTAACGATTTCAGATAGTGAATTACCCGTTATTACCTGTCCCGCCAATGTAAATCAGAATGTAGCCTCAGGTACCTGTGGAGCAGTGGCGACCTATACCGCACCTGTGGGAACCGACAATTGCCCTGGTTCTACAACCTTACAAACAGCAGGTCTTGCGAGTGGAGCCACATTCCCGGTTGGAACTACTACCAACACATTCAGAGTAACGGATGCTAGCGGCAATTCTGCTACGTGTTCGTTTACCGTAACCATTACAGATAATGAATTACCCGGTATCACCTGTCCTGCCAATGTTAGTCAAAATGTAACGAGTGGTACCTGTGGTAGAGTAGTTACCTTTACCTCACCGGTGGGTTCAGACAATTGTTCTGGTCCGACAACCATCCAAACAGCGGGTTTTGCAAGTGGAGCTACATTCCCGGTTGGAACTACTACCAACACCTTCAGAGTAACGGATGCAAGTGGCAACACAGCTACATGTTCGTTTACAGTAACAGTGGTTGATAATGAAGATCCAATGACAATATGTCAAAACATAACCACATATCTAAACAACGGAGGTACATCAACGATCACAGCTACGCAGATCAACAACGGATCGAGTGATGCCTGCGGCATTGCATCTTTGACATTAGACAACAGCAGTTTTACATGCGCGAATGTAGGAAGTAATACGGTAGTGCTGACAGTAACAGATGTAAACGCTAACACGGCAACCTGTGCTGCAACAGTAAGTATACAAGACACCGTAAGGCCAATAGCCATGTGCAGAATATCACAACCTATCTGGAACAACGGCGGTACCTCCACGATCACGGCTACACAGATCAACAATGGCCTGCTCGGCGATGCTTGCGGTATAGCGTCTTTGATATTAGACATTGGTAGCTTTACATGCGCGAATGTAGGAAGTAATACGGTAGTACTGACAGTAACAGATGTAAATGGCAATACGGCGAGCTGCGCTGCAACTGTGAGTGTACAGGACACTGTAAGACCGATAGCCGTGTGTCAGAATCTCACATCCTTTCTGAACAACGCAGGTACCTCCACGATCACGGCTACACAGATCAACAACGGATCGAGCGATGCGTGCGGCATAGCTTCATTGACATTAGGACAATATCAGCTTTTACTTGCGCGAATATTGGAAGTAATACAGTCGTGTTGACAGTAACGGATGTAAACGCTAACACAGCAACCTGCGCTGCTACGGTGAGTGTACAGGATACCGTAAGGCCAATAGCGATATGTCAAAATATCACCTCGTATCTGAACAACGCAGGCACATCAACGATCACAGCTACTCAGATCAACAATGGCTCGGGCGATGCGTGCGGCATAGCTTCTTTGACCTTAAACAACAGCAACTTTACCTGTGCGAATACAGGAAGCAATACAGTCGTGCTGACAGTAACAGATGTAAACGCTAACATGGCAACCTGTGCTGCAACAGTAAGTGTACAAGACACCGTAAGGCCAATAGCCATATGTCAGAATTTGACAACCTATCTGAACAACGGCGGTACCTCCACGATCGCGGCTACACAGATTAACAATGGCTCGAGCGATGCGTGTGGTATTGCTTCTTTGTCATTGAACAACAGCAGCTTCACCTGTGCTAATGTCGGAAGCACTACAGTTGTGCTAACCGTAACAGATGTAAATGGCAATACGGCGACCTGCGCTGCAACTGTGAATGTGCAAGACACCATTTCACCAGTTACACCGTTGTTGACTAATGTAACATTGCCTGAATGTGGTGGTACTCCTGTGATACCGGTTGCCAACGATGCATGTGCAGGTATGATAACAGCTACTACGTCAACAGTTTTTCCAATTACCGCACAAGGAACAACCGTTGTTACCTGGATGTTTGATGATGGCAATGGGAATATATCTAGTGTTAATCAAAGTTTTCTTGTAGACGATGTAACTCCACCAAGCTCACCTGTTTTACCAACTGTGTCGAGTGATTGCTTAATGCCAGTTACTGTGACACCACCTCATGCAATTGATAATTGTGTAGGAATGGTTACAGCAACCACAGCTGATCCACTGTTTTATGATGCAATTGGTAATTACACAATACACTGGTTTTTTGATGATGGTAATGGTAACACCACTTCAACCACGCAAACGGTAGAGATATCAAACGCGGGGGCACCTGTTGTGATTAATGGACAATGTTTCCCTTCTATCAATGCCGCTTTAACATCTGGTGTTGTATTGGGAGATGTGATCCATGCTTATGGTAATAACCTATTGGAATCGTTTGAAATCCCGGCAGGAGTAACACTCGAAATTCACACGGGGGCAGTGGTTATTAACAGCGGAATGGTTTGTAACAACGGCATGATTTTAATCAACGGTGGATCTTATATTAATTCAGGAACGTATGCCGGCCAAGGGACTTTTAATGGAAATTTTGAAAACAGCATTGGTGGAGTTGTAAAACCTGGTCCATGCGGCAACTAAATGAATTTATTTGCATTGATGTTTTCTAAAATAATGTGTGGGTTTTTCATTGACATCTTTTGGATTTAAAATTCTAATAATTTTTTAAGGTCTTAATAAAATTGTTCTATACCGGTTAAATAATAGGATCACCACTACCTGCATTCAATGTTACCATTGCGCTTCAGTATTGACAAATATGGATGGTTTATGTATATTTGGTAAATATTGTAAGTTAACAACCTATAATTGTTGCAACAGATGTTTCCATCTTATATAACAAAAGTTATATAAAGTAGAAAAATCTGAATGTATAAGTCCAATTGTTATTGTTGCTTACATATTTATTCTTAAAAATGATAAAAAGCAACTGAAATGAAAAATGAACCTTGTAACCGTGCGTTTAATTATGTCCTTGACTTAAGTTTTTCTAAAGAAAAATGGCCTGCTTTTTTGAAAAAAGGAATTTTTTTTCACTTTTTTTTAATTAGCATATTTTTTTATTCAACAGATGGTAATTGTTCTGTTAATTCCAGTATTTCGGAATTTAATACAGCTAATGAAATTTCAGATAGGGTTTTGATGCCTATGGTGGACAACCTCACCCAGATAACATCCCACGCTACAATTCAGGATGCCATTAATAGTGCTAATCCTGGTGATGTTCTACAACTCAACGCAGGCTCCTACTCAGAAAATGTGGTAATTACCAAAAGCCTCACATTACAGGGTGCTACCTCTGATAAGACCCTCTATGTAATTGATGGCACGGCGCTGCCTTCACCCGGTTCAGGAATAGTGATTAATGTAGATGTGACCAATGTCACAATTCGTAATTTAACTGTTCAGGATTTCACAGGCTCTTCTGGCAATACCCACGCCGGTATTTATGGCATCGGTGGTAATGATGATTTAACCGTTACCAATGTTGCCATGCTCAATAATCCTACAGCATCCGGTTTCTATGCCAATGGTCCAGTAGACAATGTTTCCATTACCAATTGTATGGTTCAAAACAATGGTGGCTCTGCAAGAGGTGTTGTAATCTGGAATGGCTTTAAAACCAACATTAATATTTCAGGCAATACCGTGATCAATAACAGTTGCTGTGGCATAGAATTGCAAGATGGAACAGCATCAGCGGTTACAATATCCAACAATACACTGGATATAGGTTCTGGAGACAATGGACTTGGGATTAACGGACTAAACGCTACCATAGGCAGCAACCTGATCTCAAATAACATGATTTCAGGTGGAGGTAGATTTGGCATCGAAATAAAAAACCCTGCCGGAGGCGTAACGGTTTCAGGAAATACGGTTAACATGGTTTCAGCCAATGCCGATTTGCGCGATAGGGCAGGTATAGCGATACTAAGAATAAGTGTTTTAGCAGGAAATGTTGATGTTCCCAATGGGGTAACCATAACAGGCAACAATGTTTCAGGCTGGACCCAGTCTTCAACCAGCGAAGGCTTTGGTATTGTGGTTGAAGGAATTAATCATACTATATCAGGTAACAATGTATCAGGGTGTGATGTAGGAATTTTACAACAGCAGAATCCATCTAATTATCCGGCAGACGCAGATCAATCGAATGTAGCTGATTTGTATTTTGGCAGGGGTAACTCACCCATGACATGTAACAATGTAATAACAGGGAATACTGTATCTGCTATAACCGATAATTACCGCAACATAGGTGTAGGTACCGGTCTCGTAACCAATACCACAACTTTGGAAACATTTTGGCACTTTACAATCAGCCATTGATGACATCAATACATTGAGCGGCCATACCTTGGTTATCAGTGCCGGTACGTTCAACGAAAACATTATAATTAATAAGGCTTTGACCCTTTTGGGTGCCAACCAGGGAGTGAATGGATGCAGTCCTGCCAGGGTAGCGGAAACTACAATTGACGGTGGAAGTGGAACAGCCATTACCATTGCTTCAAATGGAGTTACGCTCAATGGTTTAGAAATAACAGGTAACACAGCTGTAGCGTCATCCACCTATACCAACCTGACTATCATTAACAATAAGGTAGTGGCAGACGCCATTGGTGTGAATGTTGCCGGGGTATCCACATCACCTGGAAATACATTGAATGTAAACGACAACTGTATTGATCTAACTGCTCAAACCATCGCGGGTCCTACTCCAACTATGGGCGTACTCTTAGCCGGGGTTAGGCGGAACGGTAGGTGTAACTTTTAACAATAACACCGTTACAGACGGATTCTACGGTTATGTTGTTTACGGAAATGCATCGACAGCCGCAGGAACGATATCTAATGGAACCATAACAGGCGTTTTACAAGGGATTGCGGTAGTAAATACACTTGGCGGCCCACCTGCTCCTAGCAATGTTACTATTTCAGGAATGCACATGATGCTTTGCCGGATTATCCTACTTTGCCCGCCTTCAATTTCCATGCGGGAGTGTATGCATTTACAGCCGGCACCACTGTTCCTTTAACAGGTATTGTATTAAACATCGATAATGATACCATCATTGGTACAGGAAGTATAAGCGCCTCTGGTGCAGCAGTCCACCTAGGCGATTTCAGCACAGGGGGGATTTCTGTTCAAACAGTAAACATAACCGAATGTGTTTTCACCAATAACCATAATAGGGGTGTCGATTCAAGAGGTTATGTTACGACCAACATCGATGCCTGTACTTTTACCAACAATGGAGATGCTCCGTGGGGCACTGGTGGCAATGATGGATTTACCATTCTGGCTCAAAGGGGGGCCAATGTTACAGCTACCAATAATTTTATTGTCCATCCAGCATCTAGTACCCATAATGTATATGCACTCATGACAGGTAATATTCCAGGGGCCAATACAATAGAAGCCCATGACAATAGCATTTTGATGAATGGCAACGCTTTGGGATTTCCGCCAACAATACAGGTGGTAATACAATTAATGCTGACTGTAACTGGTGGGGTGGTATTACTAATATAGCCTCTTTAATGGTGGGTGTAGTTGATTACGAGTTTTTCCTCACCAATGGTACGGATGATATGCCGGGAACTCCGGGATTCCAGCCGGTTGCCAATTCATGTAATGGTTGCGCTTCTGGATATGCGATTGTCAATACCACTACCTTGGTCAATTATTGCGATCTCCAGACAGCTTTGATGCGAGTATAGCCAATTTGCATGAATCCACATCGTAGCGGGTAATGGTAACGCAAGTTCTGTGGAGAGTGCACTAGGCAAAAAGCTGGTGGTAATAAGTGGCGCTTCACTAACCAACATTGGAACAGTAACTAACAATGGTACTTTGAAATTAGATGGAGGAAACTATATAAACAACGGTATCTACAAAGGAACAGGATTTTTTGACGGCAATCTTATCAATACGAATATGGGAAGTGTCAGACCCGGAAGTTGATTTATTGAATATAGATTAAACTTAATAATATGGCAATAGTCCAAAAAGCAGGTCATGGGTTGGTTAACAACTCAAGACCTGCTTTTCTCCCTTTAATTGATGATTTTGAAGGGATTCTAACTTAATTTGGGGGTAAACCCTTAATGATTTTTCAATGCTTTTATTAATTTTATGCCTTATAATCTTAATGTAAGTATTTAAATTGTGTTTTTATTAATATATAAGATAATGAATATTAATAATTTATATTTACATATTTATTTATATAAATATATTATTTAATACGAATTATTGGCTTTATTTTTGTACTTAATAAAGATTGAAATTTTTCACTTGGTTTAAAAGATGCAAAAATAGGTTGATACGGAGTGTAAACAAATGAATCAGATTTTTAACAAAACGAATTGTTTGTGATCAATCAGTTTGAATTACTCAAAAGATCAGTTTTTGTGAATAGATGTGCAAAATAGTGGATGCCACAGATTTTAGATACAATATTAAAAAGGGGTATCAACCAAAATTTTGTCATTTTATTACACAAATAACCAGTTGAAATCAAAAAAAAAACCTTTTTGTTAGGTGTAACTCTCAAAATTTTGAGAGGATCCAACCTCGAAAAGCACGAATAAAAATGAACACTTTAGTTAAAATTATTATATATTGTTGATTTTCAAGACCAAAAACTTAATGTAAATTTTTAAACATAATAAGGTACAGATAGTCAGTTATTTTGATTAACTTGCCCAATTAGGCAGATTTTGTAAAAAAAAATCTGTTTTATATATTTAACCAATGACGAGAAAACCTGCTTCGAGAACCTATTCTTTTTTCACCCCAAGTGGTGAATTAACACTTTGTCCCTCAGGTGTTTTAGTCTTCAAACAGTACATAATCTCATAGTTATATGACCAAGATTCAATTACATAATCAGGCATTTAAAAAACCTTTAATAATGAAAAGAATACTACATGGTTTGACTGCTCCGTTCTTACTGGCCGTTTTCCTATTTGTACTTCCCAGTGCAAAGGTCAACGCTCAAGGGTGTATGACCGTAGGTAGCTTGACCAATCTGGTGGAGGTACTTTGCCATTGAAGTCGTAAACTACTACCCTTTGTACAGGGCATGACCAACTTCAGGTTACTCCCGGTTCAGCCATTCTGGGTGGTGTTTTGGACATTGATACCTTAACAGGATTTGTCAAGCCCAATACAGCAGCTGGAAACGATTATGTGGTGTTGACGGCTGCGAGGTTCAGACGTTTTTGCATCTACAGCTTTCCTTCAATTCCAGGGGCCAATCCGAGTGTTAACTTAGTTTGGTCATGGTCAGTTGTGGGTAAATACAGTTGTTGTAAACGTAAAGATCCATGTAATCCGGATAATACAGCACCATTAACGATTACTTGTCGTGCCGACACTATTATATTTACCAATCCGGCCAACCAGTGTACCTCACCTTACAATATTCAAGCACTTGCATCTTTCAAGTGATAATTGTGGAACTCCAACTATTACTACAATATCAGTGAATGCACTTCCAGGTTATATGGGAGGCAGTCCTGTAGTATTGCCAGCTGGGTAAACTCGGTTGAATACCTTTGTAACAGATGGTGCTGGAAACACAGCTACTTGTACTTACAATGTTACGGTACAAGATAATGACCCGCCTATTTTTGAATTGTCCTGCTAATATTACAGTTCAATCGAGTGAGGTGATGATAATATTTTAGGTGACTGCGGTGCCACTGTCCAATGGAATGCATTTACTGTATCAGACAACTGTCCTGGCGTGAATGTAACTCAAATTGGTGGTCCGGCAATCGGTACCTTTGTTTCAGTAGGTTTATCTACTGTTACCTATCGTGCAACCGATTTAGCGGGCAACACTTCTACTTGTAGCTTTACAGTTACAGTAGTGGATGATGAGGCTCCAACTATAACTTGTCCAACAGGCAGTCCGTTCTCCAGATTTACAGATGATCCATTGTGTGCTTATACCACAGTAGGAACTGAATTTGATCCAACAGCTATGGATAACTGTCCTTTGACTGTGGTGGTTTCAAATGACTTTAATGGAATGGCTACTTTGGCAGGTGCTAATATTCCACAAGGATCAACTACCATCATTTGGACAGTGACCAGTGGACTTTTGTCAGCTACCTGTTCTATTACCATTGATGTAGCTGATGACGATCCACCAACCTTTACATGTCCGGGCCCTCAGACAGCATTTACCAACGGTAGTGTAAACTGCGAAGCCAATGTACCAAACCTGGCGGCTCTTGTTGCAGATGAAGCAGATAATTGCGGAACAGCAATAGTAACGCAAAGCACAGCTGCAGGAACTGCCATCACAGTCACAGATGGTCAGTTAATAAATTATACAATAACCGTTACTGATGGAGCAGGCAATACAGCCACCTGTTCAGTAAATGTTACTTATGAAGATGATGATCTTCCAACATTTACATGTCCAACTCCTCAAACAGTATTTACCAATGGTAATGTAAACTGCGAAGCCAATGTTCCCTAACCTGGCAGCTTTAGTAATAGATGAAGCAGATACTTGCGGTACTGCAATCGTAACTCAAAGTACGGCAGTGGGCACACCAGTTAATATTACAGATGGTCAGGTAATTGCTTATACTGTTACAGTAACAGATGGAGCAGGCAATACAGCCACCTGTCCAGTAAATGTTACTTATGAAGATGATGATCTTCCAACATTTACATGTCCAACTCCTCAAACAGTATTTACCAATGGTAATGTAAACTGCGAAGCCAATGTACCAAACCTGGCGGCTCTTGTTGCAGATGAAGCAGATAATTGTGGTACTGCAATCGTAACTCAAAGTACGGCAGCGGACACCAGTTAATATTACGATGGTCAGGTAATTGCTTATACTGTTACAGTAACAGATGGAGCAGGCAATACAGCCACCTGTCCAGTAAATGTTACTTATGAAGATGATGATCTTCCAACATTTACATGTCCAACTCCTCAAACAGTATTTACCAATGGTAATGTAAACTGCGAAGCCAATGTACCAAACCTGGCGGCTCTTGTTGCAGATGAAGCAGATAATTGCGGAACAGCAATAGTAACGCAAAGCACAGCTGCAGGAACTCCAATCACAGTCACAGATGGTCAAATAATTAATTATACAGTAACCGTTTCAGATGGAGCAGGCAATACCGCCACTTGTACGGTAGCTGTTACCTATGAAGATGACGATGCACCGACCTTCACTTGTCCGGGCCCACAAACAGCATTTACCAACGGTAATGTAAACTGCGAAGCCAATGTACCAAACCTGGCGGCTCTTGTTGCAGATGAAGCAGATAATTGCGGAACAGCAATAGTAACGCAAAGCACAGCTGCAGGAACTGCCATCACAGTCACAGATGGTCAAATAATTAATTATACAGTAACCGTTACAGATGGAGCAGGCAATACCGCCACTTGTACGGTAGCTGTTACCTATGAAGATGATGATGCTCCGACCTTCACTTGTCCAGGCGCACAGACAGCATATACCAACGGCAATGTAAACTGCGGAAGCCAATGTACCAAACCTGGCGGCTCTTGTTGCAGATGAAGCAGATAATTGTGGAACCGCGATAGTAACACAAAGCACATGCCAGTACTGCCATCATGGTTTCTGATGGTCAGATAATAAATTACTGTTACCGTTACAGATGGAGCAGGAAATACAACCACTTGTACCGTAGATGTAACTTATGAAGATGATGATGCACCTACCTTCACTTGCCCACCAGCACAAACAGCATACACAAATGGCAATCTGGATGTAAGCCAACGTACCTGATTTGGCAGTTTTAGTAACTAATGAATTGGATAATTGTAGTATCCAACAGTTACACAAAGTGTACTTTCGGGAACTGTAGTTAATGTGACTGATGGCCAAGTAATCGCGTACACAATTACGGTTACAGATGGAGCAGGAAATACTGCAACTTGTAGTGTAAATGTTACTTACGAAGATGATGACAACCCAGTTGCGGTTTGTCCTTCTTCAAATGTTACAATAACCTTGGGTTCTCCTTCTGGAACTTACACGCTTTCCCAACCTGAAATTGATGCATTGGGCACAGGTTCTACTGATAACTGTGTGATTGCCTCTTATTCAATCAACGATGGATTTTTTGATTGTGCTGACTCAGGTTTTGAGTATTGGGAGATAAACATTGTAACCAGAGAGTATTAACTGTAACAGATGGAGCAGGTAATACAAATACTTGTTCTGTAAATTTTGGAAATCTTACCTCTTGATCCATTGGCTGATAATGTGATTGAAGCTGATGTTTGCTCAGATGTGAGTTTCACGCTTAATTTTCAAGGATTATGTTGACAACGCTGTGCCAACGACGTTTAGTTGGACAGTCAATTACGGGAGCCCACAGGTGGAGCATAGTGCCAGTTCAAACTCTTTCTGTGTAACTGAAACTTTAACAATATTACAAGGAGTTGTGAATGTAGTTTATTCAATTACTGGATTCAATAGTTCTACAGGATGTCAAGGTTCTACTTTTGCAGAGACTGTTCCAGTTTTCCCAGAACCGCAGGTAGCTAATCAGAATGTGACAGTTTGTAGTGATGTAGCATTGGGATTGATTTTAGGAGATGACCCAGATGGCCCCGCAGTTGTGGCATATAACATCAATAGTATTACAACCACTTTGACTGCTAGTGCTGGAAGTCCCGTTGCGCCTGCATTAAATGTTTTGGCATCTGAATTAGCAAATGATTCGTGGACAAATGAGACTAACGCGATAGAAACTGTTGTTTATAATATTACTCCAATCACTGCAGACGGATGTGAGGGTAATCCATTTACTGTCACAGCTTCAATCAGACCAGAACCAGTTGTAAATAATATAGCTTCTGCAGCAGCATGCTCTGATGTAAACGTAGGTGCTTCAAGTACTTTACCAACCAACCCAACCAATACACCGGTTGCGGTTGCGACTTACAGATGGGCAAGTTTAAGTGTTCCTGGTTCAATTACCGTAAATGGAGCTGCGGATCCATTGGCTACTCCATTTGGAACAGTTAACTCGTCAAACGTAGGCAACTATCCATTTAACATTTCAAATACGGGTGTTTTTGCCGGTGTAAATAGAGCGATCATCAACAATGATAATTTCAACAATGTAACCAGTTTACACGATACAGTAAGATATAGGATCATTCCTATTACTTCAGCGGCAACGGGTTCATGTGCCGGTGATACCTTCCAGGTTAAAGTTCCTGTTTATCCTGAACCAGTTGGTGCAGGTAGCACAGAAACTGCCTGTTCAGGTGTTACTTTCAGTTATGATTTGAATGAAAATCTGACCAACCTGGGTGCATATCCAGATCCATCTGACGATGATCTTGAGCCTATCACCTTCAATTGGCAGATTACCTCCATGACACCAGCTCCTTTTGCTGTTGGTGCTGCAGTAGGTGATACCGGATCAGGTGCAACTTTAACTGATAATGTAACGAACATCTTCAATTTCCCATTAACAGTTAACTATACAGTTACTCCAACCAGCACATTTGGATGTGCAGGTACTCCATTTGTGGTTAGTGTTGTAGTAAACAACAAACCATTGGTTACCTTAAATCCAAATGGCGACAATACGCTTTGCCAGGGTGAAGAGCGTACCCTTTTAGGAAATGCAACCAATTTGCCACCTTCTACCTTTACATATGAGTGGTCAATTGTGAGTGCATCACCAGGCAATGCTTCTTTGGCAAATGCAAATACTCAAAATGCAGTATTGACTGCTCAAACAGACAATACCAACGCATTAACTATAAAATTAAAAGTGATCAATGCGGAAGGATGTGCTGATAGCACAACTTAAACATTTACTGTAAATCCTGTTCCAACATTTGCAGCAGGAGAACCAATAGATTTGGCTGCTTGTGCTACCGTAGCAAACGGTCAGCAAGGTATCTTTAATCTTGCCAACAGTGTTCCTACAACTTCAGGCACCATTAGCTATCATGTTAGTGCATCTGATGCAGAAGCAGGAATTGGAGCCATTCCAAATGCAGGTACTTATACAGGAAATAATGGCCAGGAAATCTGGGTGAGATTGACAGGTGTTAACGGTTGTTATACAATCGAAAGCATAATCTTGACAGTTAACCCACTTCCAACTGCAAGTATTTCTGGTGATGATGAACTTTGCGCTGGAGAATCTACTACTTTAACTGCTAGCGGTGGAAGCTCTTATTCATGGTCAAACATGGCTGCAACACCTGGTATTACAGTTAGTCCAGCGGTAACAACAACTTACACTGTAACTGTTTCCGATGCCAATGGATGTACAGACACAGAAAGTGTAGAAGTGATTGTTAATCCATTGCCAACAGCAGCAATTTCTCCTGCATCTGCAACCATTTGTAATGGTGAGTCAGTTGATCTTACTGCAACAGGTGGTGCTTCTTATTTGTGGTCAAATAGCGCAGTGACACCATCCATCACCGTTTCACCGGTTGTAATGACAACTTACACGGTGACGGTAACAGATGTTAACGGTTGCACTGATACAGAAGCTGCAACTATTAATGTAAATCCAAACCCAACCTTTGCGGTCGGTGAACCACTTGCATTAAATGCTTGTGAAAACGTTCAAGGCGGTGCAGTTGGCGTATTTAATTTAAATAATGCAGTGCCTACTACTTCAGGTAGCATTTCATTCCACGTTTCTCAATCAGATGCAACTGCAGGTACAGGTGATATTCCTTCACCAGGTTCTTACACAGGTGTTGATAACCAAGTTATTTGGGTAAGAGTTGAGGATATGAATGGTTGTTTTGCGGTAAGTAGTTTTGCGCTTAATACATGGACCTTACCTACAGCAAGTATTTCTGGTGATCTGGAAATCTGTGTAGGTCAAAATACTACTTTAACGGCTAGCGGCGGCGCTACTTACTCATGGTCAACCATGGCAGTAACGCCAGGTATAACTGTATCTCCGGTTGCTACTACATCTTATTCTGTTGTAGTTACAGATGGAAATGGTTGTACCAACAGCGCTTCTGCAACAGTAGTAGTTAATCCTCTTCCAGTAGTAACTATAAGCGCAACTGACACTTTGGTTTGTGGCGGCGACGCTGTAACCCTTACTGCATCAGGTGGTGGATCTTATGCATGGTCAAATGGTGCTAACACAGCTGCCATTACCGTAAATGTAACTGCAACTACCACTTATTCTGTAGTAGTAACAGATGTAAACGGTTGTACCAACTCTGCAAGCAAAACAATCTATGTTAGTCCGGCTATGGCATGGTCAAGTGCAACTGCCCTTGATGCATCTTGCAACGGAGGCAGCGATGGTTCTGTTTCAGCCAATGTAACAGGTGGAAGCCCAATGGTAACCCTTAGCTGGGAAGATGGTGACGGCAATCCTGTTGGAACATCTGGTTTGTCAGCTGGTACTTATCACGTAACAGCAACAGATGCTGCAGGATGTACAATTGACACCTTATTGGTAGTTGGAGAGCCTTCTGCTATTCAAATACAAGGTTTGATTGTGACCAACGTATCTTGTAACGGTGACAGCACAGGAACTGCTTTTGCTACCATTACAGGTGGAACACCTTTACCTGGTGGTTACAATGTAACATTGACAGGATCTTCATTGACTTTGACTCAAACCGATTTTGGTTTCTTCTTTGATGAATTACCTGCTGATACTTATACAATAGACGTGGAAGATGAAAACGGTTGTACTGCTTCTACCCAGTTTACAATAACAGAACCTACTGCATTGCAAGTTTCAGCAACATCTGATGATGCTGATTGCAACGGTGGTAATGGTACTATTACTGGAAATGCCAGTGGTGGAACAACAGGTTATACTTATTTCATTGACTTCCCTAACGATGGACAAGCTTCACCAGTATTCAACGCTCCAGCAGGAACTTATATGTTGGTAGTTGAAGATTCACATTCTTGTAGAGACTCTGTTGCAGTTACAGTAGGTGAGCCTACATTGTTAACTGCTACTGCAAGCTCAACCAATGAATCTTGTGTAGGCGCTGAAGATGGTACAGCAACTGTTTCACCTGTTGGTGGAACCCCAGGTTATACCTATTCTTGGAGCAATGGCCAGACAACAGCAATTGCAACAGGCTTGGCTGCTGGATCATACACAGTTACAATTACTGATAATAACGGATGTACAACATCTGCTTCTACAACAGTGGCTGTTACCGGTCCTGGAGCAGCTCAGGTTGTTAACTGTCCTACTGATACTACACTTTATGTTTTAGAATGTGACATCTCATTCGCTTGGGTTGCACCAACCATCAACGACAATTGTAACGTAATAGAATTGGATGTTGATTTGGGTGGAGCAGTAAATGAAGGATATGCAGCAGGTGTTCAACAAGCCAACTTTGCTATCGGAACTTATACAGTTACCTATACAAATCCAGGTCCTGACACTGTAGCTTGTACCTTTGATGTAACAGTAATTGACACCATTGCACCAATCATCTTGTGTCCTCCTACGGAAAGAGTGGCTTGTATAGAAGATGTTTCAGATCCATTGGTTGGCTTTGTAGACTTCATCAATGCTGGAGGAGTATTGAACGACAATTGTACTGTTGACTTGTCAAGCATCATTCATGTATCAACTTTAAGCACAGGAACTCCTGAATGTGTTAACAAAGACACATTAATCAGAACCTATAGCGTAGTTGATATCTATAATAATTCTAACACTTGTGAGCAATTAATCATAGTAAAAGATTCTATCGCTCCAACCTTTGTAACATTTGCCGCAGACACACTTATCAATTGTGATGCAGATTCAACGGCAATGGCACTGGGAGCTCCAACAGGTGATGATAATTGTAATGCTGCTGTTACCTACAGCCATTCAAATACTTCAACTCAAGGAAGCGATCCTGCTGATTGTGACTACTATAACTATGTAGTTACCAGAACTTGGGTGATTACGGATGCATGTGGTAATACTGCAACTGATAACCAAATTATTTCTATTCAGGATACTACTGCACCAGATCCGGTTTGTGTAGACATTTCTGTTAATCTATTGCCTTCTGGTATGGTAAGCATTGTTGCTGCCGACATCAATGGTGCAAGTGATGACAATTGTATGCCTTCCGGATTATTGAATCTGTCAGCTACTCCTACCACATTCACTTGTGCTGAAGTAGGTGCCAACAACGTAGTTCTTACCGTTACAGATGCTTGCGGAAATTCTGCAACATGTGTTGCTGTAGTTACAGTGGTTGATACAGAGCCACCGGTTGCAATATGTAATTCAGCTATCGATGTATACCTGGATGCTGCTGGTGAAGCTACTATTGATACAACTGATATCAACAATGGTAGCTGGGATAACTGTGCAATAGATACCATGACCTTGAGTGTATACAACTTCGATTGTGGAGATGTTGCTGCTCCGGTAACTGTTCAAATGGTAGTATTTGATGTATATGGAAACAGTGATACTTGTTATACAGTAGTAACTGTTCTGGATACAATTGCACCAGTTGCAGTTTGTACAACAACAACACTTTACCTTGATGCAACAGGAAACGCAACAGTAGATGCAGAAGACCTTGATGGTGGTTCAACAGATGCTTGCGGAGGTTTGACTTTCAGCGCGAATCCTGATGATTTCACTTGTGCAAACGTTGGACCTAATCCTTCAGTACTTACTGTTACTGATGTAAATGGTAATTCTTCAACTTGTACAGGTACTGTAATAGTAGTAGACACCATCGATCCGGTGGCTGTTTGCCAAAACATCAACTTGTATCTGGATGCAACAGGAAATGCTACAGTAGATGCAGAAGACCTTGATGGTGGATCAACAGATGCTTGTGGTGGACTTACGTTCAGTGCTGCCCCGGCAAGCTTTACATGTGCAAACGTTGGACCTAACATTGTAGCATTGACTGTTACAGATGTTAATAACAATTCTGCTACCTGTTTTGCAATCGTAACTGTAATTGACACCATTGATCCGGTTGCCGTATGTATGGATACTACTTTATATCTTGATGTTACTGGAAACGTAACCATTACAGCTCCTGAATTAGATGGTGGCAGTTCTGATGCATGTGGCGGATTAACTTTTGCTGCTTCTCAAACTGCATTTGATTGCACTGATGTGGCAACAAGTCCAAATGCAGTTGTGGTAACAGTTACAGATGTAAATGGAAACACATCAACTTGTACTGCATTGGTTACTGTTTTAGATACTGTTCCTCCAGTAGCTGTTTGTCAAGATATCACAGTTCAACTTGATATGAATGGTGATGGTGGCATCACGGGAGTTCAACTCAATAATGGAAGCACAGATGCTTGTGGTGGTTTAACTTTCGCAGCAAATCCAAATACATTTGATTGCGGTGATGTGGGTGCGAATACAGTAGTACTTACTGTAACCGATGTTAATGGTAATACGGCTACTTGTACCTCAACTGTAACGGTAGAAGACAATGTTCCTCCAGTTGCAGCATGTCAGGATGTAACAGTAAGTCTTGATGCCAATGGCGAAGGTAGTACAACTGCAAGCGCTGTTGATGATGGAAGTAATGATGCATGCGGATTGGATACAATGTATCTGAATACCTACGACTTTACATGTGCAAATGTTGGTCCTAACACAGTTATACTAACAGTTGTAGATGTGAATGGAAACTCATCATCATGCAGTGCGACGGTGACTGTTGTTGATTTGGTTGCTCCAATAGCGATTTGCAGCGATACCACAATCTATCTAAATGGTAGTGGACTGGCTTCAGTAACTGCACCTCAATTAGATGGTGGTAGTTCAGATGCATGCGGAATTCAATCTTTTGCAGCAGCTCCAACAAGCTTTGATTGCAGTGATTTGGGACCAAACAGTGTTATTTTAACTGTTACCGATGTAAATGGCAACTCTGCAACTTGTGTTTCTATAGTTACAGTTCTTGATACATTAGCACCGGTATTTAGTCAGTGTCCAGGAAATGCGGTATTGAATTCTGATCCAAATGGTTGTTACCAAAACTACCAAATTGTATTGGATACCATCTTTGATAACTGTACTGCAGCTGGCATGATCAATGTTCAATTGAAAGGTAGGGTAGTTGCTAACAACGGAGTAATTCCTATGACCATTTCACCATTGGGTGCAGGTGGTTATACCATAACAGCAACCTTCGGAATGCCGGTAGGAAATAACAGAGTAACAGTAATTGCTACAGATGCACAAGGCAATGTGGATTCATGTGAATGGTTTGTTCAGGTTAATGATATCTGGGCTCCAATTTTATCCAACTGTCCTGTAGATGTAACTGTTAATGTCAATCCAACTTCTTGTACAGCACAAGCTTATTGGCCGGTTCCAATTCCATCTGACAACTGTTCAGGTGTAATGATGACTACACAAAACAACAACCAGTACTTCCCGGGATATTTCTTCCCATTGGGAACTACCAATGTTGTTTACACAGCAACTGATGCCAGCGGAAATACAACAACTTGTTCATTCAATGTGAATGTAGTTGGTACTTGTACTCCTCCTGCACCAGATCTTTCTCCAGAGCACACTACAGGAAGTACCAGCTATGCTCCAGGTCAGACTAAAAACGTGGTTGTAAGAATCAGGAACCTAAGTGCAAATCCAACAACAGCTCCTGTGACATTCTATGTACAGAAGATGGATCCAAACTTTAGCGTATTTGTTGATCCAAATGCTACTTCAGTAACAGTAGGTGTTAATACCTTCTCAGTAATGAATAGTGATTGGGTGATCACAGAGCAGGCAACAAGATGGAGATTTGTCTCAAAACCTGGCGTTGTAATCAATGGTAATACTACAAACTTTGTAGCGGTACAACTGACAGCAACAGGTAATCAAGGATCTACTGCGGGTATGACTACGACAATAGTTTCTGGTACTGGTGGAGGTGAAACTCCAACAACTAATAATATTAAAATTACTGGTTTGTCAATCAATTAAAATTTCAATTTATGAAAAAAATACTTTTAATACTCGTTGCCTTAATTTGGATAAGTCTGCCGGGATTTTCTCAGATTGATATTGTTGTTAGTTCAGCTGGTTTTGTTTCCACATCTATTCCTATTGGTGGATCTACAACCTTTAATACATTTGTTTCAATAAATTCCACTGAAATGGATGAATCAGGTGAATTAGCCCCAGGTTGTCTAGATATAATTATTTCATTTCCTGCATCTGGTGCTTATGTGCCTACTGGTGGAGCTGCTTCTATTTTAATGTCTGGATTTGGTCCAAGTTTTACTTGGGTTTATGTACCTGTTGAAAATGCTTTATACGGCAATAATATTGTTAGTTTGGTCTCTGGAGATGGCGGGTTGATTTCAGTTTCTGTTACAGGTGTTTCACTTATTTCAAATGGAGTTACTTCTAGTAATGCAGAGGATGCGCTTAATTGCTCCGCAACAAATTCGGGTGATAACGATGGTGAAAGTGCAAGTTTAAGTGTAACAGCTCCTCTTCCTGTGAAACTAACTGGCTTCAAAACCAGAAGTTTGGACTGTGAGGGCATCCACCTGTCTTGGGCAACCGAGTCTGAAGTAAACAGCAAAGGTTTTAATGTAGAAAGATCATTAGATGGTAGAGAATTTGAAAAAGTAGCTTTCATTGAAAGCAACAGCAATTCAACTTCCCGTAAAGACTATTCTTTTGAAGATGTGTCTATCAAATCAAATGGAACTTACTACTACCGTTTGGTGGAACTTGACCTGGATGGTACATTCAAAATTTCTGAGACCATTTCTCATGAATTCAATTGTTTCGATGTAACTGATTTTTCAATCTATCCAAACCCAACTTCTGACAAATTGAACGTTAACTTTAATGGCGTTAAAGGTCAGATAATTGCAATGGATTTATTGGATGCACAAGGTAAATTGGTGAGAAAAGTATCTTTTGATACCACCAATCCACAAGAGCTTTCTGTTAAAGATATCGCTCCAGGATTTTACTCACTTCAATTCAATTATGGAGATCAGGTAATCAATAGAAAATTTATCAAAGTAGAATAAGCTACTTTAATTGATTGACAATATAAAGGGGACTTCCAAAAGAGGTCCCCTTTTTTTATTTTTCGACCTGTTGTAACGCCAATCTTATAAATTTTTCCGGTTTTGAAAATGAATCTTCTCCTGAAATGTAAAGTTGGTCCATTCTGATGATAGTGGTATCATGGATTTCTGAGTTGCTTGTGCCACAAATGAGAACAAGTTTTTTTCTCATTTTTTTTGACAGTTTTATTACTTCGCCGGTTATTTTACCCATCAGGCTTTGATCATCCAATCTGCCTTCGCCTGTAATTATCAGGTCGGCTTTTGCCATTTGACCCTCTAATTGGGTTTTTTGGATAAAATAGGAGGCTCCTTGAATCAATTGAGGGCTCATTATGACAGTGGCCAGTGCAACGCCACCGGCTGCTCCCATACCCTGATTTTCTGGGCTAATTTTTATTCTTTTTTCAATAAGCAAGGTACTTAGATACGCCATGCCTGAATCAAGGATATTCACTTCTTCCAGGCTTGCACCTTTTTGAGGCCCATAAATTTGGGCAGCACCATGAGGTCCATAAAGTGGATTGTTTACATCACAAATTATTTTAAATTTTAGCTCTTTAGGGACTATGCTTCCATCAATTTTAACGCTTGCCACCAAGGGTAGGGCATTGACATCTTTGGAGATAGCTTGATTGTTTTTATCAAAAAAGGAGAGTCCAAGGGCTTGCATGATGCCTGTGCCACCATCAACAGTAGCGCTACCCCCGGCAAACAAGATCACCTCTTTGACTTTTTCTGAAATGGCATCTTGAATTAGGATACCTGTGCCATATGTGTTGGCTTTCATTATGTCTCTCTTATCTTTTTCGATCCAGGCTAGGCCAGAAGATTTTGCCAATTCTATATAGGCAACATTATCACTAATAAGGTATTTTGCCTCCATCGGTCTGTGTAGGGCATCTACTGTAGTAACCTTTTTCCAACGCGGGGTAATCAAATAGGGTAGCAGAGCATCAAGGCTTCCTTCTCCTCCATCGGCCATTGGTATCGATGTTATCTGCCAATCTGGATGGTACTCCTTAATATAGCTTGTGACATATTTGCAAAAATCATGAGCACTCAAACTTTCTTTAAAACTATCCGGACATAATAAAACATGCATATTTAGCAGATTTTAAATTAAAGTTACATTGTCACAAGGTTTTCATTGCGCTTATTTTTAATTTTACACATAAATAAAGACCAGTATGCAAAAGCCAATCCATAAAGTACTCGTAGCCAATCGAGGTGAAATAGCCTGTAGGGTATTCAGAACACTAAAAAAAATGGGAATTGCTTCGGTTGCTGTCTACAGCGAAGCAGATTACAACGCTCCGTTTGTGGGCATGGCTGATGAAGCAGTGTGTATTGGTCCACCACCTTCTAATCAATCTTATCTGTTGCAGGATAAAATAATAGAGGTGGCAAAAAGATTGAATGTTGACGCAATTCACCCTGGATACGGCTTTTTGAGTGAAAACCCTGTTTTTGCTGCCAATCTTGAAAAGAACAACATTTTATTGATAGGACCATCTGCGTATTCCATGGAAATAATGGGCAGCAAGCTGGCAGCCAAAGATGCCGTCAAAGCCTTTGATATTCCGCTGGTTCCGGGGTACCGATTATGCGTTAACAGACGCTTCAGAATGCGAAAAAATTGCTGAGGGCATAGGTTACCCTGTTTTAATAAAAGCATCTGCCGGAGGCGGCGGGAAAGGGATGCGACTTGTCAACAATGCATCAGAAATGAAAGAGCAGCTGCAAATGGCTATGGGTGAGGCCTTGTCTGCATTTGGAGATTCATCAGTCTTCATAGAAAAATATGTGGAGGAACCAAGACACATTGAGTTTCAGATTATGGCAGATAAACATGGCAACGTAGTCCATCTATTTGAAAGAGAATGCAGCATCCAGCGTAGACATCAAAAAGTAGTGGAAGAAGCCCCTAGCAGTGTTTTAAGCCCCGAATTGCGCAAAAAAATGGGTGACGCGGCAGTTAATGTTGCTAAAGCTTGTAATTATATTGGGGCAGGTACTGTGGAGTTTTTGGTTGACAAACACCTGAATTTTTATTTTTTGGAGATGAATACCAGGTTGCAGGTTGAACACCCGGTTACTGAAATGATCACGGGCGTTGATCTGGTTGAACAACAAGTAACGGTGGCCATGGGAGAATTGTTACCATTTAAACAGGAAGATTTACACATAACCGGGCATGCCATGGAACTAAGGGTTTATGCCGAAGACCCTTTCAATAATTTTTTACCCAGCATCAATGTGCTCCATACCTACCGTCCTCCAGTAGGAGAAGGGGTAAGGGTAGATGATGGCTTCCGCGAAGGCATGGAAATACCTATGTATTACGATCCAATGTTGGCAAAACTTACTACGTATGGTGCTACCAGAAGAGCAGCCATTGAAAAGATGAAGTGGGCCATTCAACACTACGACATAGATGGCATTGAAACAACGCTTGATTTCGGAAACTTTGTTATGAATCACGAAGCCTTTGTCACCGGTAAGTTTGATACTTCTTTTGTACCCAGGTATTTTTCAAAAGATGCCTATATGAATCAGTTGAAAGAGGCAGCAAATTCAGCAGCAGCTTTGGCGGCTACGCTCTGATAAAAGATTTTAGGAAGCTTCTTTACGGTGAGGAAAGTTGCGGCTTGTAATTAAGCTCTCTACCTTCCATACTTCTAATACATCTTGGATCGGTAGGAGTTTTGGCGCAAATAAATCATTGTCAGAAATAAGTTCTAAGCACTGATCTGTTTTGATTCTGTTTACAATTCTTTTTAACAGCAAAGAGTTTTCTGTTACTATTACATAAACCATATAGTCACGAATGGCCTGAGAGAGGTAGATCGTCGGTAGAGAGGAACAAATCACCTTGTCTCCATTTTGGTAAGCGGGAAACATACTATCTCCTTCTACCTCAAAACACCTGTAATCGTCATCCTGGTGGTGCGAGCCTGGAAGGCTAAATTTTTCAAGATCAGCTTCAAATATTGGATTGTCCAGTTGTTCTCCATATCCTGCCTGCACCTTTACAGGGACATAAGAAATGTTATTTCTTTTACCGACAGATTCAGGAGAATTGAATTTTGGTTGAGTACCTAATAAGAGATAGGCAGGATTGACACTATAAATGTCACAGATCTTACTGGCCAGTTCCATGGTAAGGTTTCTTTTACCCTTTAAAATCTCACTTAATGATTGTTTATGGGTGTCAAGTGTATCTGCCAATTGACTAATTGACTTAATAACGCCCTTACTATCAAGTAATTGCACTACTTCGGCAAATCTTTTGGATATGCTTTCAATATTCATTAATCCGGCGTGTGTTGGTTCATCAGGCAAATATATATAGAAATTGTCTAATATGTTTACGGATTATAATTTTTTTTAATATTAAAATTAAACCGCTTCCTGTGAACTCACATTTGGGTAATTTCTAAGGCATTCACGAATACCTAAACCTTTTAACGCTATTGACAAAGTGTTTTACATTTTCCAGAGGTGTGTCAGGATATACGCCATGACCTAAATTGGCAATGTGGCAGGGTCCAAAGTCATTGCACATGCGATTGGCTTCCTGGCTGATGGTATCTTCATTGGCATACAAGACACAAGGGTCAAGATTTCCCTGCAGCACTTTATAAGGACCTGTGATGGTGCGTGCATAAGCAGCATCAATATTCCAATCGATACCTAAACCTGAGCTGCCGATATCATGCAAAGCCTGCAAACTAAACCAGGCCCCTTTTGGGAATAATATTACGGGACAACTGTCTTTTAATGCTTCATTGATCTGTCGCAAATAGGGAATTGAAAAGCGATCATAACTGGCGCTGTCCAATACACCTGCCCAGGAGTCAAATATCTGAACAACATTGACCCCTGATTTGATTTTTTGTCTTAAGTAGGCAATGATGGTGTCTGTTATTTTTTGCAATAGTTTGTGAGCGATGTCTGGTCTTGTATAAAGCATTTTTTTGGCTTTCGAAAAGGTCTTGCTCCCTTTGCCTTCAACCATATAACAAAACAGGGTAAATGGGGCTCCTGAAAAGCCAATCAGAGGCACTCTTTGGTTTAATGCGGTTAGGGTCTTATGAATGCCGTCATATACATATCCCAATCGTTCAGCTGCATTGTCTCCACTGATAAGGGAATCAACATCTGCCATGGTTTCAATGGTTTTAGGAAACCATGGACCTCGGGCCTCAACCATTTCATATGGCAGTCCCATTGCTTCTGGAACCACTAAAATATCTGAAAACAATATAGCTGCATCCACATCAAGGGCATCCACCGGTTGTAAGGTCACTTCTGCTACCAAATCAGGGCTTTGTACCAACTCAATAAATCCACTGAGTCTTTCGCGGACAGCTCTGTATTCCGGCAGAATTCGGCCGGCTTGTCGCATCAGCCAAATGGGAGGTCTTTCTACCTTTTCACCTCTTAAAACCCTTAATAACAAATCGTTATGCAATGCCATATAAAAATTTAATGGGCAAAGATAACCTTATCGACTTTTAGAAAAGTCATTTTATTGTCATTTCATTGGTCTCACGACCTCTTTTACCCAATTCAATGACAGAAAGGTCTGAAATTTTTTTACCATCTATGGTGAAGCTGAGAGCAGTTCTGATATGATGGAAGCCATGGTGACCGTAAGAGCCGGGATTGAAATGCCAGTGATTGAGTTTGGAGTCGTACATCACTTTACAAATATGAGAATGTCCGCAGATAAAAACATCTGCTCTTTCATCCAGGATCCATTTTTTTATCGATGCCGGATATTTTCCGGGGTAGCCCCCTATATGGGTAATCAGAATTTTGAGACCCTCGCACTCAAAGCTCAAGCGCAGGGGGTATGTCATTCTTGTGTCAGCATCATCTATATTGCCATAAACTGCTTTGAAGGGTTTGTTTTTTTCAAACATCTTTATTGAATTCAAACTCCCAATATCGCCTGCATGCCAAATCTCATCAGCTTCTTTTACAAAGGGCAATAATTCGGTTGCCTCATAGCCATGGTTGTCTGAAATAAGAACTATCTTTTTCACTACTGCGGAAGGCTTAGAACAATTTTACCCATCTGGCTTCCTTCTTCCATTCTGGAAAATGCTTTACCAAAGGCTTCTATTGAGTAAATGCTATCTACGATAGGATGTAACCGGTGTTTGGCTACAAAATCAAGCATGGCCTGAAAATCGGAAGGAGAGCCCATGCTGGAGCCCATGATGTCCATTTGTTTCCAAAACAAGGGCTGTGGATTGATGCCGTTGATTTTACCCAAACTACCTCCATACAAAACAATCCGACTACCAAAGGTGCAAAGTTTCATCAATGTATTGAGGCCTTCACCGGCAGTGGAATCGATGATCACATCAATGTGGCCGCATTGTTCTGCCATTTTTTCTATGCTGTTCTCTTCTTTATAATTGATGCCACCATCAAAGCCCAACTGCAATCCTTTTTGCAATTTTTCATTGCTTCCAGTAGTGAAAAATACCTTTGCTCCATGGGCCTTCGCCATCAGGGCAGCCATCAGAGCCACCCCACCTCCGAGGCCTGTAACCAGCACATGTTCACCCTGCATCAATTGAGCTCTGGTAAATAGTGTCCGGTAAGCCGTAACACCTGCAACCGGTAGTGCGGCTACTTCTTCATTCGTCAAATGATCAGGAGCATCGTAGATATAAGATTGGGGTATGCATATCTTTTCAGCAAAGGTGCCGTGGTCGGGCACGCCCAATACCCTGAATTTTTTAGATTGATATCTTTCATTGTGCCCCCAATCTAAACCTGGGTTAATGACCACGCGTTTACCCAGGTACCATCCCATTCCATCAGCACCCATAATGGTGCCCGGCACCAATCCCGGATAGAGACCTTTGGTAATCCAAATGTCTCTGTGATTTAGTGCAGCTGCTGAAATGTTTACCTCTACCTCATTTTCTTTTGGACTTATTTCTATGTCTGTATAATTAGGTAGGGTATGGATATTTTCAAATACCAGGGCTTTCATTCTGAGAGTCGTAGTTTTTTAATAAATAAAAGGTAATGATAAAGCTGATAAACATGAATAGGCCACCCAGGAAAAAGGCGGCTCCGGGAAAGACAATGGGAGCATCAGACCTGGTAAATGTATAAAAAATGTGAGTCATCAGCATGGGACCAATGATGGTGGTTACACTCATTAAGCTGGTCAGTCCTCCATGCAGCTCCCCTTGTTCGTTGGCAGGTACCTTGCCTACCATGAGTGACTGTAAATTGGGCATGGCAATTCCACCGAAACAATAGGGGATTAGGAATACATACATCATCCAGCTTGCATTGGCAAAGGCGAATAAAAACATGCCGATGGTATACATGGCAAAACCCAAATACACACTTTTACCAATGCCCAAAGTGTTGGCAGCCCTTTGGGCTAATCCAGCCTGGACAACACCCGCCAGTACGCCCACCAAAGCCAATGAAAAACCAACCATGGCTTCATTCCACTTGAAATGATACATTGTAAAATAATTCCAGGTGCTTTGAACTGCATGGGACCCCAAATACAACATAAAATAGGCTACCAACAACCACGCTATTTGTTTGTATCGTCCCAATTGTCTGAGGGTACCCAGCGGATTGGCTCTTTTCCAACTAAAGGGTCTTCTCAGCTCAGGGGATAGTGATTCAGGTAAAACAAAGTATCCGTAACTCAGATTCAAAAACGATAAAATTGCCGCAGCGTAAAAAGGAGCCTTGAGACTTAACTGGCCCAACAGTCCGCCCATGAGTGGACCTATTACAAAGCCCAGGCCAAAAGCAGCTCCAATCATACCATAGTTTTTTGACCTGTTTTCCGGGGTACTTACATCTGCAATGTAGGCCGCTGCCGTTGTAAAACTGGCCCCGGTAATACCGGCAATGATCCTGCCTGCCAACAACCATGAATAATTGGATGCAAAGGCAAGAATAAGGTAGTCGATGCCAAAGCCCAGCAAAGAAAACAACAGCACAGGCCTTCGTCCATATTGATCGCTGAGATTACCCATCACCGGCGAAAAAAGAAATTGAGCGAAGGCAAATGAAAACAGTAAGATAACCACCATACTTACTGGCCTCGTTGATGGAAATGTGGTTCATTTCCGCCAATAGTTTTGGCAAGACAGGGATGATGATGCCAAATCCAATAACATCAATCAGCAGGGTTATAAATATAAAACCAACTGCAGGAGTTTTTCCTGAATTCATGCTAGGGTAGGTATAGGGTAATTGATTTGGGCGTAGGCCCTATTTTTTCTGATTGAACACTTATTATACAAAGCCCGTGAATTGCCGCTGGAAGTTGGATGGCATCTTCGCCTTTTAAATCAATCTGAAATAACAACTTACCATCCACACCATGAACGGCTAAACGGCCGACAACAGCCTGTGCAAAGCGAATCGATTTTGTTAGGCTGTCAAACTGCATGAAATCATCAGCCGATTCATCCGATGTTTGGGTGATTTTACCGTCGCGCAACCATTTGAATCCACCATCTTCCTGTGCATTGGTATTAAAATCAAAAAAAGTTGCATTCTCCTGGTGTGATCCCTTACCCCATTGGGTATTGCAAGTTGAGCTCACCCAGGCGGGTTCCCAATACAATACGCCCATACCACCTGCTTGTTCTGCCGCTTCGGTCAAATCCTTGAGCCATCGGTATTGTGCATTGACAGATGGAGGGGCATAAGAAGGGTGGACCTCATTAATAATATTATTGGCCTGATCATTGGAGGCCAGGGTCCAAATGTATCCTGTTTCTAATATGATGACCTCTTTATTGTACTTTTGTTTGAGGGATTTAATAGCCTGGGCGGCGTCCTGGATGGTTTTAGGTTTATGCCACGCCCAATAGTAAGAAAGGCCAATAGCATCATAATCAGTAACACCATTTTTGGTAAATGCCTCTGCCAGCCATCCAGCTTCAGATGGATCGGCAAGGTGAATGATGGAAATAATATCTTTTTGGCTATGTTGGGCAGCATCCCTGACTGCTTTTAGTCCAGCGTTAAAAAGGATAGCATTTCTGGGCCATTCTAAGGTAAACTTGGCATTGTCTTCAGCTGATAGAACAATGCCTCGATTGGTCTCGTTTCCTACCTGCACCATATCAGGAAGCAAACCTTGTGCATCCAGATCCATTAAGGTTTTATAAACGTAGTTGTAGACAGAATCCTTCAGCACATTGGTATTGTTAACCACAGGCGCCCAAGCTGCAGGCACTAGCTGTTTTGAAGGATCCGCCCAATTATCTGATAGGTGAAAATCCAATAACACTTTCATGCCCTCCTGCTTTGCCCTGCTTATACTTTTGCTTACATCCTGGGTGTTGCTGTATATTTTTCCCTGATTGATGGTTGAATACCACGATGGATTGTGCCACAGTCTTAGCCTTACAAGCTGGCAGCCCTCTTGTGCAAAAAGGGCATAAGGATCAATGGCTTTACTTTCTTTTTTGTAAACCACGCCGCAATCCTGCATTTCATTGACATAGGAAAGATCGGCTCCCCTGTAAAATGTCTGACCCACCAGATAGTTGGAAATCAGTAATAGAATTAAAATTCTGCAAAGCATACCCCTATGGTTTAGTACCCAAAGGTAAGCAATATGACTTATCTTTGTTCCAAAAAAAGATGGCTTTTATATTGCCTGTTTCAGGTGTTTATCCACAATTTGGTAAAGAAAACAAGCTGGCACCCAATGCCACTATAACCGGGCAGGTTACCACCGGCGAGGCTTGCAGCTTCTGGTTTAACTGTGTTGTCAGGGGTGATGTTAATTCTATTATTTTAGGCGACTATGTCAATGTTCAGGATGGGGCAACCATTCACTGCACCTATCAAAAACATGCCACTACAATTGGCAACCACGTATCGATCGGACACAATGCCATTGTTCATGGCTGCACCATTCATGACAATGTATTGATTGGCATGGGGGCCATTATTATGGATGGGGTAGTTATAGGCAGTAATACCATTATTGCTGCGGGAGCAGTGGTATTGGAAAACACCATTGTGGAAAGTGGGGTCATTTATGGTGGTGTACCTGCAAAAAAAATTAAAGACATATCTGAAGAGCTCATAAAAGGTGAGATCATGCGGATAGCTGGAAATTACAACATGTATGCTTCCTGGTATGGAGATGATTTTGAGGTTTTAGGTTAAAAAATGAAATTTTATTTGGTGTACGAATAAAAACTTCATTAAAATTTTGAATTTCACAAGAATATTGACAACCAAATTTTATTTTAATACTTTTAGCTTTTTTAACAATCAAAGAATGTAGTACACAATGAAAAGATTAGTTTTATTCATTTTATTGCCAGCCTTCGCAGCTTGCGGAGGAAAAAAAGAAGAAACACCTTCCACAGCTCCTGTTTCAATGGTAGAAGAAAAGCCTGCAGTTGAAGGAGCAAAAGTTTTTAAAATCAGCTGTGCCGTTTGTCACGGCCCCGATGGAAAATTGGGACTTAATGGAAGCAAGGATCTTTCTGTGAGTATTTTAACACTCGAAGAAAGAATTGCTTTGATCACGAAAGGAAAAGGGGTAATGCCCGCGCAGGAAAACATACTTTCAGCCGAAGAAATCAAAGCCGCTGCTGAATACAGCTTGACCTTAAAGAAATAAACACTTTTGGAAAAAAACAATTGGCACTGCCTCCTTTTTACGGGAAATAGAAACACGATTTGCGATGCTGATCTTTTGGCATCTCTTTCGGCTTTGGGTGAGGTAACCCAAATAAATCTACAGCATCAGAGCTCCGGCTTGGATGAGATGATAGCTACCTTGGACGTTACTAAATTGCAAGACCTGCTTCATCAAAAAGATGCCGTTGTTTATGTTCCGGATGTTCCAGCTTGGAAGACATCTCTGGACAGTCTGGTTGAAAATGAATTAAAGGAACTTACCTGTGTTCTGAATGCAGCCCAGACAGAAGGCCTTTCCAACTTTATTTTTGTTTCTGATATTGAAGGTATGGGGGCTGCTCCCAGACCGGTTGCCATAGATGAAAACAGCTTGTGGTCGGGTCAGACAAATGCCAATGATGTTCAAAAATACTGGTACTTGTGTGAACAGGAATGCAGGAGAGCTGCTGAAGAAGGACTCAATGTTTTGATTATTGCTGCTGCCCGAATGCCGAAAGATCCGGCCCTTCCTCGTACCCATGTTTATGCTACTTCTTGTTTGTCATTGGCCAATTCGATTCAAAAATCTCTGGTGAAACAGACCAACTTGCAAAAAATATTTGTACTGCAACAGGTTGATCAAGCCAACCCTTCAGGTTTTAAAGAAGTCAAATATCCCAAATGGATGTTTTGGAAAAAAACTACGCCCATTAATAGTGTGTATTTCGATTACACTTCATCAAATTTATTTCTCAGTCAAGATTAAATTCAATTTTTCGATATGACAAACCGAATAATTTTAGGCATCCTCTTGAGTTGGTTGGTATTCTTGAATGCAAATTCTCTTAATGCCCAAAACAACATTACCCTGGAAGACATATATGTAAAGGGTACATTTCAAAGCCGATCGGTGCCGGGGTTTAGATTTCTGAATGATGGCAGGCATTATACCAGACTGGAAGGCAATGCCATCTATGTTTACGATGTAGAAACAGGGGCAAAAGTAGATACCCTATTAGAAGGCAGATACATAAAAGGAGAATCGGGTTTCGACGGACAGCTGAGCAGTTACAGCTTTTCAAAAGATGAAAATTTGATTTTATTGGAGCAAGATGCCCAAAGTATTTACAGGCATTCTTCCAAATCTGACGTGTTTGTCTACGACAGAAAAACTCAAAAATTGATGCCGGTTTTTGAAAAAGGTAAGATTGCCAATTCTCTTTTCTCTCCTGATGGAAAAAACCTGGCTTTTGTATTTGAAAACAACTTGTATGTAAAATCCCTGACCACGAATAAATTGACGCAAGTTAGTTTTGATGGGCAGTGGAATCATGTTATCAATGCCATGTGTGATTGGGTATACGAAGAAGAATTTAGTTTCACCAGGGCCTTTGAATGGTCGCCTGATGGAAAAAAACTGGCTTTCTTAAGATTTGATGAAAGCAAGGTGCCTGAATTTATAATGCCCATCTACGAAGATGGAAGTCATCCCCGGTATGAAACCTTTAAATATCCTAAAGTAGGTGATGTCAATTCCTCTGTGACATTGAAAATATATGATGTACTAAAAAACAAAACAAGGGATGCCAAACTGGGGGAGACTCCAGATAGCTACCTGCCAAGGATAGGCTGGACACCTGACAATCAGCATGTAACTGTTATGAAACTCAATCGCCATCAAAATCATTTGCAATTGTTGGCAGTGAATGCAAATACCGGTGAAACGCGTTTGATGTTGGAGGAAATCAACAAATACTATGTTGATATTCATGACAATCTTCAATTTTTGGAAGATGGAAAGAAATTTTTATGGACCTCTGAAAAAAATGGTTACAATTCAATATATATCTACAGTGCAGATGGCAAGGAATTGCTCCAACTAACTCCCAGCAGTTATGACGTGCTTAAAGTGTATGGAATTGATGCAAAAAACGGCCAGGTTTATTTTAAAGCGGCTATCAATTCTCCTTTGGACCAGCAAGTGTATAAGGTTCCGATCGTAGGCGGAGATATAAATAGTATTACTCCGTTGAAAGGAGAAAACGAGGTGCGTTTTTCTCCCACTTTTGAATATTACACCTGGATTCACAGCACCATCAATACACCTCCTGTCTATGAATTGTATAAGCAAGGCGGTATTAAACTCAAGACTTTGCAAGACAATGAAAATGCAAGAAAAAAGATGGCTGAATACAATGTGCAGCCGGTAACTTTTTTCACTTTCACTACTTCAGAAAAGGTAGAGTTGTATGGCTACCAAATATTACCCGCCAACTTTGATCCCAATAAAAAGTATCCTGTCATCATTACCCAATATAGCGGCCCGGGCAGTCAGAGTGTTACTGATAGTTGGAAGGGGTCCTCTTTTTGGTGGTATCAAATGTTTGCCCAAAAAGGTTATATGGTAGTTTGTGTCGATCCCAGAGGAACAGGGGCAAGAGGGGAGGAGTTTAAAAAGATGACCTACCTTCAACTGGGAAAATATGAAACCATGGATATGATAGAGACCGCCCAATATCTTGGATCATTACCCCATGTGGATGCCGAAAGGATTGGCATTTATGGTTGGTCTTATGGAGGTTACATGAGCTTGCTTTCTCTGTTAAAAGGCAATGAGGTTTTTAAAGCAGCAGTTTCTGTAGCACCTGTAACCAATTGGAAATGGTATGACAGCGTTTACACAGAAAGATACATGAGAACGGTTGCAGAGAATGAAAGTGGATATAAGGAAAATTCACCCGTTTATTTTGCAGACCGGTTAAAAGGCCATCTCTTTCTTGCCCACGGTTCGGCCGATGACAATGTGCATTTTCAAAATACCATGGAAATGCAGAATGCACTGATTAGTGCCAACAAAGACTTTGAATCAATGATCTATCCAAATCGAAATCATGGCATTTATGGAAACAATGCAACCATTCACCTATTTACAAAAATGACTAATTTCTTTTTGACCAATCTTTGATCTGTTGGCTTAATTTACAACAACAAATGGTAGGGTAAGATGTTTTTGATTGGTCGCAGTAATCTTTAATAAATAGGTGCCCGATTCCAGCATCTCTGAATTAAATGAGAACTCATTTCTTCCTGCTTTAATATCCTTATTGATCAGGGTTTTAATAAATGAACCGTTTATTCCATAGAGATCAAATTTAAGTCTCTCCGCTTTTTGGAGATCAAATTGTAAATAAAAACGATCTGATACAATGGGATTTGGGAAAAAGCGGGTTGTATTGATCCAATCATTTTGCTGTGTGGATGCACTGCCGACAGTGATGTAACCTTCTTCTTTTTTTTACATTTTCGCCGGCTTGGTTGGATGCTTTTAATGTGATATCATAACTGCCTTCTACGGTAAAGGCTACAACCGGGTTTTGATTCGTAAAAGTGTCTTGGGTTGGGCCTTCAATAAGCCATTGCCAGCTATCAGGGGCATTGCTTGACAAATCTGTAAACCTAACTGTGTCACCCGCTATCAATTCTCTCTTGTCAGCTGTGAAATCAGCAAGAGGAGCGACTGCTTTTGCTTCGATTTTGATGTATTTTTGTTTCACCTCAACATCCTCTCCAGCACTGTTTTTGGCATTTAAAACAATGTTGTATTGCCCTTTTTTGGCGTAGACCACCTTTGGATTCGCTTCGGTTGATGCACTGGGTGAACCTCCGGTGAGGGTCCATTTCCATCTGGTTGGCTCGTTGGTTGATCTGTCGAAGAGTTGAATCGTATCGCCTTCAAAGGCCAAAATCTTATCAGCTTCAAATTGGGCAGTTGGGGCAAAGACCTTGGGCACTACATGGATGAAATTATCTTTGGCCAGTCGAATGGTGTCGCCTTTTTGATTGAGGGCAGTGATAGACAAGGGATAAGACCCCAGGCTATCATAACTGGCAGAGGTGTTGGAAATAAAACTTCCTCCGGGTGCTGTCCATTCAGCATTGCTTAAAGTATCTGATCCAATAAAATGGAACTCAATAGTATCTCCTGGATTGATAACCGTTTTGGACGCAAAAATATCCCTAAATTCAGCATCTGAGGACACAAATTGGCCTATCCAGGTACCAAATCTGGCTCTTCCGAAGCATCCACCTACCCACGTTTCTGCCAGGTCATTATAAAATCTTCTCGCAACACACGAGTAATCACCCCAACGCTCATTATTGGTGTCAAGAGCGTTGACAAATGAATCTCCATCTTTGATTACAATGGGATCAGAATAAGTGAAATTGTTATCGGTTCCATCTACCACCATGGCTACCTGTTCAGGAAAAATATCTCCCGAACAGCGCAAGTATTGAATCATCATCCGGCTGGCATCAGCCTGGCTGCCCATTGGTGCCAATGAAGGGTAGCTTACATGGCTGTTTGGCTCTGCATAAACCGATGTGTGTAAGGTGAGGTCGTTCAAATTGTATCTGCCATAGTACAAACCGGCCTTATTGTTGATTTTAGCTTTAAGCACAAAATGGATGACCCCATTTAATTCTACAGCATACTGGATCCTGCAGTCACCTGTTTGCAGAACATTGCTTGTACCTTTCTGAGGAACAGTAGGTGACACCTCATAGTTGTCACCGGTCTTAACATCAACAACTTCAAATTTAGGATTTTGATCCAGGGTGCCTGTCGTTTTACAAAGTACCGTAATATTGCTGCCACCTCTGGGGTCGTTGGTCAAAAATTGTATTCCCCCCGGCCTGTTGCTGGTCCAGCCCATGGATACGGGTGTAATATTGAAAAAGGTTTGTCCCGTTATGGGTTCCTTCATTTTTGTGTAATGTTTATAAGTCAAAGACTTTCCCGCATAACCATCCTCTTTGTTGATCTGATAAATCGATGAATACCTGAATTGATTTTGATCGGTAAACATGTTACCGGTAACATAAAGTTCTTTTTCTGTCACAGCAATATTGGGGTAATCAAACCACATATCTTCCTCTAGAATGTCGCCGGGCAACTTATAGAAATTCCAACCCAAGCCTGGATCTTCACTTTCGGAGAAGGCAATACAAACGGTAGACATATCTGATTGAGATCCACTAAGAGCCACGATGATAAATCTTTGGGAAGGTATGTCATAAATAATGCGGGGATCAAAGAAACCTCCTCCCAGACTTAAATCGGTGAAAAAATCAGAAAGGGCTTGGGTGTATAAAACGGTGCCGTCGGCTCTGGAAAAAAACAGATTAGAATTGATGCCGGAAATGACAAAACCATTGGTGGAAACGGCCAGGGTATTATCTGGTGGTACAGACCCGGTACCTTTGTTCCCTTCATAGTTTACATTGAGTTTTACCGGGTTATTTCGCATCCTGGTGATTTGAGGCTCTTTGTGAGAATCCGGACGTTGTCTCAATAGCTCCATTTCTTCTTCTGAAACACTGCTCTTATTGACGGAGGCAGCAAATGATTTCACTTGCGGATCCCATTGGTTTTTGTTTTCAGTAAGCAGGCTGCGATGGGCTGAAATTGGAGCAATCAGCAAAGATGAGCCGCTAACGGTACCTTTATCTTGAGCAAAAGTGGCACCCACAACCCCCATCAGAGCGGTAAACAGAACAAAGAGTTTCATATAAGAAAAAGTATTAAGTCTTCAAAGATAAGCTTATCCTCCCTTTTATGGGGTAAAAAGGCGACAATTCAGGTTAATATTTTAATGTTCAAGCTATTTGGTATCTTTGTTTTATAAACCTGAAATTTGAGGGAACAGCAATTTATAATGGAAAATGAAAGGCGCTGGAAAGAGCTGGAAGCCCATTTAAATGGAGTTAATAGTCTTTCCGGAGATAAACTGGCAGATGCTTACATTGCTGTTACAGACGATTTGGCCTTTGCCAGATCAACTTATCCCCAAAGTACCATTGTAGCCTATCTCAATGATCTGTCTTCCCGCTTTCATACTGCCTTATATCGACACAAAGAACAAACGGGGAGCATGAAACAATTTTGGGTGACTGACTTGCCTCTGGTTCTTTATGATGCTTTTCCGGCTTTTAGAATCAGCTTATTGGTGTTTTTAGTGAGTATTTTAATAGGTGCTTTTAGCACTTACCAAAATCCTGAGTTTGCCCGTCAGATCCTGGGAGATGAATACATTGACATCACCGAACAAAATATTAAAAAGGGTGACCCAATGGCCATTTATAAAGCACAACAACAGGTTTCGATGTTTGCCATGATCGGAATCAATAATGTGAGGGTAGCCCTTTTTGCTTTTGCAGCGGGCTTGCTTACTTTTTTTTTTACTTCTTTTGTTCTCCTATCAAATGGCATAATGGTAGGCTGTTTTCAGTATTATTTCATTTCCAAAGGACTTGGATGGATTTCTTTTTCAACCATTTTTTTACATGGGGCGCTGGAACTATCCTGCATTGTGATTTGTGGAGGGGCTGGCATAGTGTTGGGCAACTCCTGGCTGTTCCCTGGCACCTATTCCAGAATGACAGCCCTGGTTGAGCAATCTAAAAAAGGCATAAAAATTATGATGGGTGCTACACCTGTTATCATTGTGGCTGCCCTGCTCGAAAGTTTTGTGACCAGGCATTACATGGAATTATCGAGCTTTACTCGTTTATTCCTTATCATTGCTTCATTTCTATTTATTTTAGGTTATTTTGTGATTTATCCCAAGATGGTTTATACGATGAAAAATAATTTGAATGCAAGACTTTAAAGAACAATGGCAATTAGAACAGCCCAGGGATTTTGGAACTATTCTGGCAGATGCTGCATTGCTTATCTACCGAAACTGGCAAGCTTTGTTGACAGCTTTGGCTTTTGTTACCCTGCCCTTTATTGGTTTGAGTTTTGTAATATATTTTGCATTTCTTGCCAATTTATCTCAAGAAGCACTGCTTGATATTGCCAATGAGCATATTCTCGCCTTAGTTGCGCTCATGCTGATTTTTGTGATGGCAACAATTACTTCGCAATTAGTAGCCATTGCTTTTGTCTACACCTCAAAAAGGCTGGGTTTAATGAAATTTGAGCCCATCGAACTTTGGCATACCATGCGACCCAAATTGTCGAAACTGTTGGCAATATACACCCTCACCTGGATTTTACCATTGACCGTCATAGGCTTGTGTGCCTTGATAATTATGGTTTCAAAAGTGGTGGGTGTAGTGCTACTCATTGCTGCAGTGATTGCATTTATTTGGTTTACCATTGGAGCTATGTTTGCTGGCTACATGGGAATGGAATCTGACCTCAGCCCTGTGGATTGTATCAAAAAAACCCTTGAAATGGTCAATGTTCAATGGTGGGAAGCTTTTGGATATGTGGTTTTACTTAGCATTGTTATCAATGCTGTACATGGCGTAATTTTTATGCCATTTACAGTTCTTGAATTGATTAAAAATTTTTCTGCCATCTCTTCCGGAAATGCAGAAGGTCTTCAACAAACTACTTTGAGCTTGTTGTCTATGTTTCAAAGTGCTTTGTTTATTTTATTTATGTGTTTTACAGCCATTTGTTACAACTTAAAGTTCTATGATTTAAGGGAAAATAAACATGGTTACAATATACTCCAAAAAATAGATAGCATTGGAAGCCATTTGACCAAAGATGAGGAACTTTAAGATAACTGTACTTTTAAGTTTATTCTGTTGGTTGAGTGTAGTTGCTCAAAAGGAGGCTTTTTTACCTTCAGAGGAGAATGGAGTGGTATCTGATTCAATTTTGAAAATCTACAGTGCTGACCCCGAATTTCAATATGTTATACCCCGGCAATTTTCGCCCAATAAATCCTGGATGGAAAAGTTGCGAAGTTGGAAAAATGAACTTATCAGGAAATTTCAACAGATGCAGAACTCCAGAACATTTAACATTGTATTAATTGTTTTGGGCTTTGTGACGCTTGCCTATTTTTTTACCAATTTGGGATTTAGGAAGAAAAAGAAAAATGCGTTGGGAGATGAGTACAATGAATGGGAAAATCTATACCAAAAAGTAACAGTAGAAGATACTTTTCTGCAAGAACTGCGCTTAATGGAAGAAAAGCTAGCCTACCGGGAGGCGATCCGGTGGATGTTCCTGCGCTATCTTGCTGTATTGGAAAGCAAGGGCTACATACAATGGCAGTCTGGAAAGACCAATATGGATTATTACAGGGAAATTAAATACTCAGGTCTCGAAACGGATTATTTTGCCTTTATGAAAGCCTATAATGTTTCATGGTTTGGTTACCACGATTTAAATCAGGAAGAATATGCCATTAATAAAAACCTAATCATGAATGCTGTCCAAGCCATGGTGCCAAAAAATGTCAGGCATGAGGTGGAATAGGGTTTCAGTTTATACTATTTATTTGGCGTTGGGGCTTCTGGTTTGGTTTTTCTATCCGGTATCTGAAAATTGGCTTCCCAGCTTCCACCCTGAAGACAAAATTCCTTATGGCACCCACATCCTTAAAAATGCAATGGCTGCCCAAGGTAAGTTATCCATTGAGAACATTGACATAGATTCTCTTACATCAAGGGCCGATTCTACAGGTTCAAACCTTTTTTTTATCAACGATAGGTTTGAACCCAACGAAGATGAAATGGCTCAGTTGGTTCAATACGTTGATAAAGGAGGTGTCATTCTTTTATCAACTACGGCAATAAGTTACGCAGTTAGTGATCTGCTCCAACTGGAATGGGATTATCATACATCCAGATTGGATTCATCTGCCATGACCTGTTTTAAACCAATGGAAAAAAACTTAGATACACTTGTTTGTTTTCCTTGCCTATCACCCGAACTGCCGAGTAGTTTTATAATGGCGAAATCTACTGATGACGAATCGGATTCATTTATATACCCGCGCGATACCCTGATGGTGTTTAATACAACAGGCAATGCTACCGCCATGCGAATATTCATAGGAAAAGGCCAATGGATTATACATAGCCAGCCATACGCCTTTTCTAATTTTGGCTTGCTCAATGGTCATAAAGACCATGCCAACAAATTTCGTGCTATGATACAAGACAAACCCGTAATTTGGGATATTCATTTTATCAAACGGTCGATGAGTTCACAGCCCGACCTTAACTATTCAGGATCGGTGCTGGCCGAGGAACAAAAGAGCCCGATTGTAGAAATTTTAAAGCATGATTTGTTGCGCTGGGCCTATTGGCTACTTTTTTCTGGTGTTTTATTGTATTTTATTTTATTGATAAAAAGAAAAATGAGGGCTATACCAGTATGGAAAGCTCCTGGCAATGAGTCTGTAAATTTTATTCGATTGATTGCCTCTGTATATTTATCTGGAAATGACAATAAGGCCATTCTTGAAAAAAAGCTCAGAATGTTTTTAATCCATGTCCACCAAAGTTATGGAATCAGGGATTTCGATTGGAGTGAGGAGGCCAGGCAATTGCTGAGTAGTGTTTCTGGTTATGATGCAGACAAATTGAATAAATTGGCTGCCATTGCTTTAAATTTCACAAAAGGGGGCCAGGTTTCCTTTGGCTATTTATCAGCTGCCAACCAATTGGTAAATGAATTTGTTTACCATTCCAAACTCAAGTGATGAAACTTACAATAGGAATATCACCTTGTCCGAACGACACATTTATTTTTGATGCTATTTTCAATCATAGATTGAAACTTGGTGATCTGCAATTTGAGTTTCACATGTTGGATGTAGAGCAACTCAATCGCGCTGCTCTTGAGGGTAGGTTTGATGTAACCAAGTTGAGTTATTTTGCATTTACCCAAATGTCTGACAACTATCAAATGTTGAGAAGTGGGGGAGCGCTCGGCCATAACTGTGGGCCATTGTTGGTGAGCCATGACCCCCTGGTAAAGTTAGATGAACACAGTAGAATAGCCATTCCAGGCATCCACACCACTGCCAATTTTTTGCTCACCAAAGCCTATCCTTTTCTTATCCAAAAGACAGAAACCTTATTTTCTGACATAGAATCTGCCGTGGCCTTAAAAAAATTTGATGCAGGTCTCATCATTCATGAAAGTCGCTTTACTTACATGAACAAGGGCCTCCACCTTATCAAAGATTTGGGACAGTATTGGGAAGAGCAAACCCAAACCCCTATTCCTCTAGGGGGAATAGTCATTAAAAGAAATTTGCCGGAAGAAGTTAAAAAAGAGGTCAATCGCCTCATTGCGGAAAGTGTAACATATGCTTTTAAAAACCCGAACGAAAGTAAATCTTTTGTCCAGCAGCATGCGCAAGAGATGGAAGAAGTGGTTGTAAATGCACATATTGCTTTGTATGTCAACTCCTTGTCAGTAGATTTGGGAGAGCAGGGGAGAAAAGGGGTGGACCTCATGTTCCAGCAACTTCCCTCTATTGGCATCACTGCCAATATTACCCAGCCTTTATTTGTTGAAGGCTAAAAACATCATTTCCATCTTGTTTTTTGCCTGAATCATCGATAATTTGTTTGCTGCCTCTTTCTATTTGTTAATTTTATCTTATCGAAGCGATTTTAATCGTTTTAGATCTCATTTTTCATAAACTACTTATAACCATGGAAGTTCTTCAAACGAGTCACTTGCACAAGAGTTATGGCAAGATAAAGGCTGTCAATGATCTAAACCTTAGCATCCACCAGGGCATGGTCTTTGGGCTTTTGGGGCCCAATGGTAGCGGCAAAACTACGACCCTGGGCATTATTCTGGGCATCTTACAATTCGATGCCGGTAACTTCACCTGGTTTGAGAATCAATACGGCGAAAAGCACAGAACCCGAATTGGGGCTATTTTAGAAACACCCAATTTTTATCCTTATCTCAATGCCATTGATAATCTGAAAATCGTGTCTCTAATCAAAGGTGTAGAGGATACGAACTACGATGACTTGTTGAAATTGGTGGATTTGCACCACAGGAAGGATAGCAAATTTTCATCCTATTCATTGGGGATGAAACAGCGATTGGCCATTGCGGCTACCCAAATCGGAAACCCTGATGTTTTGATTTTTGATGAGCCTACCAATGGTTTGGATCCGCAGGGAATTGCAGAAGTGAGGCAGATCTTAAAAAGAATTGCCGATACCGGTAAAACAGTAATCATGGCCAGCCACATCCTGGATGAGGTTGAAAAAATTTGTTCCCATGTAGGTATCATGAAAAATGGAGTTTTACTTGCCTCCGGCCCGGTAGGTGCCATGCTCAATGACAAATTACTGGGCGAGATTGGCAGCGATGATTTGATCGCTCTGACCCAGGCCTTGAATGATATGGAGGGGGTGACCATCAGTGCTGCCAGACCCAAATTTCTTGAATGTACCGTGGATGCCTCTGTTTCAGCCTCTAAAATAAATCGATTGCTGGCGGAGAAAAATATTTTTGTCAACCACCTGGTACTTAGGAAACAAAGACTAGAAGAAGAATTTCTTGAAATAACTCGCAAACAAAATTCTGTAAAATGATGAAGGAATTGATTACCCTTGAATGGCTGAAGTTCAGAAAGAATAGCGTGGTCATCGTGCTCAGCGCACTTTTTGTCGGCTTATTTCCCTTTATTATACTGACAGGAAAAAAAGTATTTAACAATGTGCCACCACCCTTGCCCAGCAGCATTGTGTTTTATGAGTTCCCTACCGTTTGGGACTACCAGGGTTATGCAGGCAACTGGCTTGTGAGTTTTTGCCTTGGATTTATGATGGTGTACATGGTTACTTCTGAAGTTTCAAACCGTACCCAGAGGCAAGCCATTATCAATGGGATGACGCGCAAAGAGTATTGGTTTTCTAAATTGAGTGTGTTGATTTTTATGGCCCTTGTTGCCACAGCAATGTATGTAGTTTCATCCATTGTCTTGGGAGTTACCCACACAGAGGGTTATGATTTTGAAATAATTTGGGACAACAACAATGCCATTATTCGGTTTTTGTGATGTGTCTTGGATATCTCAGCTTTGCCTTTTTTATTGCTATCTGGATCCGCAAAGGCACCCTTGCCATCCTGACTTATTTTTCTTATATTATGTTTCTTGAGCCCATCATCAGGGCCATCCACCTAAATTATTTTAGAAACAGGTCGTCGCTTTTTTATCCCATGAATGTGATCGAAGATTTAATGCCCAATCCCTTTTTTAAACTTCCCGATGTTTGGATTGAAAAGGAATGGGGATTCAAAATTTTGCTCTCACACACAGAGGCCTTGGGTGGTTCCATCTTCTTTATAGCCATTTTTATGTCCCTTTCGTGGTGGTTGTTTATGAAAAGAGATATTTAAAGCCCGTTTTTTAATTTAAGCTAACTTGGTTTTTAGTCTTTGCTTATATTTGAAACAAAAGAGCAATGGGCAGAATACTGTTTTTATGTTTCGTTATTTCGCTTCTCCTCACATGTAAACAAACACCTGAGCCAGCAAATCACGCTCCTGTTAAATCGGCTGTTGAGGAAAATGGAATGGTAGTTACTGCCCACCCATTGGCAACCGAAATTGGTGTCCAAATATTGAAATCCGGAGGTAATGCGGTAGATGCTTCAATTGCGGTTCAATTTGCTTTGGCAGTTTGTTTCCCGGTAGCCGGAAACCTGGGAGGTGGTGGCTTTATGCTTTACAGAAGTGCCCAGGGACAGGTAGCAGCCCTCGATTATCGTGAATCGGCTCCCGCCTTATCTTCTAAAGATATGTACCTCGATGAGAAAGGAAATGCGGTTACAGAACGAAGTCTATATGGTCATCTGGCCTGCGGTATTCCGGGCACCGTGGCTGGTCTGTACGAAGCTTTTCAAAATATAGCCAGTTAAAGGATTGGAAAACGCTGGTGGAACCAGCAAATTCTTTAGCAAAAAGGTGTGGTACTGACAGCAAAGGAAGCAGAGGGCTTGAATGATAATCGCGATTTGTTTCTTATGGTGAACAAAGAGTCAACTGTCTTTACAGATAAAGTGTGGAAGGAAGGAGACTTGTTGATTCAAGCTGATTTAGCCAAAACCCTTGAACGAATTAGAGACCATGGGAAAGATGGTTTTTATAAGGGAGAAACTGCAAAGTACATTGTTGAGGAAATGAAAAACGGCGGTGGCATCATTAGTGGTGATGATCTGGCCAACTACCAGGCAAAATGGAGGACGCCCCTTTCTACGACCTACAGAGGGTATAAAGTGCATCTAATGCCTCCACCATCAAGTGGTGGGGTAGCCTTGATACAATTATTGGAGTCGGTTGAGCCATTTGATATCAGAAACATGGGCTTCCAGAGTGTTGCTACTATTCACTTAATGGCAGAAGCAGAAAGAAGAGTGTATGCGGATAGATCTCGTCACTTGGGTGACAGTGATTATTATCGTGTTCCTGTTAAGGGTCTAACTGATTCGACTTATATAGCAACCAGGATGAAAAATTTTGATCAAGAGCATGCGGGTAGGTCAACTGAAATGGAAGCCGGACAACCCAAAGAATCAGATCAAACCACCCATTTAAGCATTGTAGATAAAGATGGCAATGCTGTAGCAGTAACCACTACCCTAAATGGCGGTTATGGTTCTTCTGTGGTGGTTAGAGGTGCTGGCTTTATATTGAACAATGAAATGGATGATTTTTCTGTTAAACCTGGGGTGGCAAACCTTTATGGGTTGATCGGAGCTGAGGCCAATAAAATAGAACCTGGTAAAAGAATGCTCTCATCTATGACACCTACCATTGTAGAAAAGGACGGCAAATTAAGATTGGTAGTAGGTACCCCGGGTGGATCTACCATTATTACAAGTGTTTTTCAAACCATTGTCAACATCCTGGATTTTCAAATGGATCCTGCAGATGCTGTAGCCCGACCCAGATTTCACCATCAGTGGCTGCCAGACTCAATCCAGGTAGAAAAAGGAGGACTTTCTGATACGGTAATTGCTCAACTCAAAACAAAGGGTCATGGTTTTAAATTCAGACAGCCGTACGGTAGAGTAGAAGCTATCTATGTTACACCTGATGGAAAACTGCATGGAGGTGCTGATCCAAGGGGAGATGACCATGCAGCGGGATATTAGTATTTTAGTTCATATACTTTTTTGGTGCTGTCTCTTTGTTGCACAACTATGATGAAGTTGTCATAAGTTTTATCGTCAATGGTTTTTTGAAAATGGGTTTTTCCATACAAAAAGTTGGCCAGTGGTGGGATGGTGTTGGAATGACCTACAATCAGTACTCTATTGACAGATGGTGAATTCATAACCCCAGTAAAGGTTTCTTTCATATTGTCGTTGGTGTAAATGTTGTTGGATAGTCCCTTGTATTGTGTTATACTGTCAACTGTCAACATGGTTCTTGAAGTCAACGTTGTATATACAGCATCGAGCCAGCTCTGTCGCATGATTTCTGTTAGCCTCTCTGCCCTTTTAATTCCGGCTTCGCTAAGAATTGGGTCTGTTTTTTGAGTATCTTTTTCTGCATGTCGGATCAGGTAATAAACCTTAAGCAAGCTGTCACCCAATTTAATTTCACTTCCATCTTCTAAATGGACGATGTCTTTTTTAATAAAAGCCACTTTGGTATTTGATTTTGGTTCCTTGTCTGCGCAAGAAGCAAAAAATACCATAATCATCAAAATGGCAATGTAGGGTAGAAAGTATTTTTGCATGGTAGCGAAAATTAAAAATTGATGTCAATTTGATTTCTTAATAAATCATCTAAGGTTTCTCTTTTTCGGATAAGATGGTCTTTGCCCTCAACCAACATAACTTCAGCAGGTCGGTATCTTGAGTTATAATTGGAAGCCATGGCATAACAATACGCACCTGCGTTGTAAAAGGCCAGAATGTCTCCTTCGTTAACTTCATAGAGTCTTCTTTCTGAACCGAAAGTGTCAGTTTCACAAATATATCCAACAACATTGTAAATCCGTTCTCTGCCACTGGTTTTTGATAAATTCACAATTTTGTGGTAGGCATTATAAAACATAGGTCTGATCAGATGATTTAAACCGGAATCAACACCGGCAAAAAACAGTACTGGTGGTTTGTTTTACAACATTTACTTTTACCAGAAAGTAACCTGCTTCGCTGACCAGGTATTTGCCGGGTTCAAACATTAACATTACTTCCTTTCCATAGTCCTGGCTAAATGCATTAATTCGTTCCGAAATTTTTTCGCCCAAATCATCAATATCGGTCTGTATACCATCATCCTTGTAGGGCACTTTAAAACCGGAGCCAAAGTCAATGTAGTCAAGGTTCTCAAATGAAGTAGCTGCGGTTAACATGATTTCTGCACCCAGCAAAAATACTTCTGAATCAAGAATGTCGCTGCCGGTGTGCATGTGCAAACCCTCCACCTGCAATCCGGTTGCCTTTACAATGCGTTGAACCAGAGGTAACTGGTGAATTGAAATACCAAATTTAGAATCTATGTGGCCAACCGATATTTTATCATTACCACCCGCCATAATGTGTGGGTTCAACCGGATGCAAACCGGATAAGTGTCATGGTATAATGTTCCAAACTGTTCGAGGATGGACAAGTTGTCTAGATTTATCCTTACTCCAAGGTCTACTAGCATCTTTAATCTCCTCAATTCCTACACAGTTGGGTGTATAAATAATGTCTTTGGGTGCAAAACCTGCAATGAGTCCCAACCGCACTTCCTGTATGGAAACAGTATCTAGTCCTGCTCCCAAAGATTTAATGTATTTAAGAATAGAGACGTTGGTCAATGCCTTGCAAGCATAGTTTACCTTAAATCGAGGTACATTAAATGCATTCACCATTTTTTGATATTTGGCTTTTATGGTTTCAGCTTCGTATACATACAAAGGTGCTCCATATTTTTCCACCAAGTCCAATGGATCTACACTGCCTGAAAGAAGGTATCTGCCATTCTCTAATTCCATAATACAATAATATTATTTTGTTAAAATGCAAATATAAGGCCTATTGCCGAATTTTAAACGGTTTTTTTCGAAATAACTTTATTCATATTTGTAGGATATGCTTTAGAACTAGGCATTTTTATAAGTTGGGAATATCGTAACTTTGCACTATAATTAACCAAAACTATAACATTTAATCAACATGAAAACATTGACCGCTTTGATTTTGGGATTGGCTATGTCCACTGCTGCCTTTTCCCAGGATTTTTTAGATGGAAATTTTACTTTTTCCAAAAAAGAAAAAAGTTACCTAACCCTGACCGATGGATCTGAGGTAATTGGTTTTATTGACGACATAGACCGAAAAAAAGGACTGATTGAAAAAATTGTAATCAAAGATTCAACAGGTAAAAAACGCGAATTTTTACCTCAGCAACTGCACCACATGTATATTGCTCCTACCAAATGGGATAAGTTTGCGGGAGGTATGGACAAATCATACGACATCACCAAATGGGATGATGATAAGTCTGTCAATATGGCTCATATCAAAGATGGTTATGCCCTTTTTGAATATGCAGAAGTCAAAATCAAAGACAAGCAACTATCCTTATTATTACAATTGGTCAACCCCGGCTATGCTGAAAAAATCAAAGTTTATTTTGACCCACAGGCCAGCGAAACAGCTTCGGTAGGCATTGGTGGTTTCACAGTGGCAGGAGGCATCGCTAAATCTTATTATGTTAAAAATGGGGATGATGTAGCTTTTAAACTAGAGAAAAAGCACTACAAAGAAAAACATCCGGCTCTTTATGGAGAATGTGAAGCATTGAAAAAAGCATATCCCAAAAATATGGATTGGGAAGATTTCTCCAGACATGTGTTTACCCATGCCAAAGAGTGTAACAAATAACTGGGCACTAACTTAATTCATGGATTTAATTCTAAATGCCGATTATCAAATTTTTCATTGGATCAATTCCGCTTGGTCTAATCCTGTTTTTGATGTAGTTTTAAAGTGGATGCGAAATGAGTGGATTTGGTTTCCACTTTATCTCTACATTATTGCTTTTTTATTTACAACTATGGTAAAAATGCCTATTGGTTGATTTTGTTTTGTTTTTTGACCTTCGGTACCTCTGATTCGGTAAGCAGCCAATTGATTAAAAAAACAGTAAAGAGAGAGCGCCCTTGTCGCAATTCGGCTGTTGAGCATCCGGTTGTCAGAATCAGATGTGGCAGTGGCTATAGTTTTACATCCTCCCATGCTACCAATCATTTTGCCATTGCTGTATTTTTATCACTGACGATGGGTGGGGTATTTAGAAAAATTAGAATCCCACTCATTCTGTGGGCCCTTGTGATAGGTATTTCTCAAATTTATGTTGGGGTCCACTTTCCGCTGGATGTGGCCTGTGGATCAATTATAGGTATTGCCATCGGTTGGCTTTGGGCGAAGGTATTTATGAATTATTATGGAAAAATATTGCAACCCGATGAAGCCTACGTCCTTGCATGAGATCAAAGATCTTCTGCTAAATAATTACAGTAAAAATTCTTGCGACATCCTGGCACAAGAAGCAAATCTCCACCGATCCGTTTGTGTCTTTTTAGTGGATTTAGTCAAGGGACCCGATCCTTTGCTGGCGCAGAGGGCAGCCTGGTCAATTGGCATTTTAGGAGACATTAATCCTGATCGGTTAAAACCTTTTTGTTCTGAATTGATAACTGCTTTAAACCAGCCTCATCATGATGCTGTTGCTCGTAATGTGGTAAGGGTTTGGCAGACGATGGAACTGCCTGATGCGTTTTTAGGTGAGATTTTCGAAATCTGTTACAATTACCTGGCCAATCCCCATGTTGCTGTTGCCATTCGAGCATTTTCAGCAACAGTATGTGGCAGGATCTGTTCGAAATATCCGGAGCTAAAGACTGAAATCCTTGAAATGCTGCCTGTTTGGAAAGAAAATGCTCCTCCAGCCATAAGAGTGAGAATCAGGCAATTGGAAAAAGAGTTGCTTTAAGAACAGAATCACGTCATGCACAATCGATTTTTATCTTAACCAGACAATTGCCCTCTTTTATCTCATCGCTCTCAAGTTTCTGAAGTATTTTTACAAAATGAAAACGCTCTTGAGCATATGTTTCCTACTTTTTAACAGTCTCTCGCTTCTTGGTGCCTGTAAGGAGCCATTTTCCCTAAAGTTTTCAGAAATTGCAACGGAGTCAATTAAAATCTCCTGGATCGACAACAATAATCCTTTGTTGGGATACGAGCTGGCTTATGGTCTAAAGGGCATAGGACGTACCCAAACCCAAAAGACCGATATCGGTATTCAAAAATTCAGAACACTTACCGATTTAAATTCAGGGACTGCTTATATCTTTTGGATCAGAGCTGTGTGTGCTCCTGGCGATTCCAGCAAATGGGAGGGGCCATTTTCATTTATCACTGCTCTTACCAATCCATCTGCATGTGGCCTTAATCTGGAATTGAGAGACAACAACTGTGATAATGGCTTAACCGATGTTTTTAATATTCAGGTAGCTCTTCCACCAGCTATCAATCCATACAAGCTGCAGTCCGTCTCTCTTATTGCTACCCACCCCTGGCCGGCTGACTTAGTCATTTGGTTAGAGAGCCCACAAGGCAACAGAATAGCATTGACCGAAAGGCATGGCACAGTCGATGATAACTATGGAATGTTTACAAGTTCGTGTGATCAGCCTACAGTTTTTTCTGATGATGGGTGTTTGGCTATTGCAGAAGGTAGTCCTCCTTTTACTAATACCTTTAAGCCGGATGAAGCCATTTCAAATTTAAATTTACCCGCGAATCCATCGGGCCTTTGGAAATTGGCAGTATGCGATGGAGCCATTAATGACAAAGGCATTCTTAAATATTTGGCACTTAATTTTATTCCTGAACCTTGTAATGCCATTGAAACTTTTTTTGTCTCAAGAATAACCCATACTTCATTTGAAGTAAGATGGGAACCCCCTCTGAATTGTAAAAATTTAGAAATCCATTATCAAAAAACAGGTGATCCTACCTCGGCGAAAACAGTTGTAGTCAATTGTGGACTTCGAAAGCACGTAATACAAGGCCTTGACAGCAATGCTCCGTATGAATTTTTTCTAATTTCATCTTGTCTGGCTTCTGCCGTTTCAGCTCCCAGCTGTACACGGTCATTTCAAACTTCATGTGCTGTTGTGGGAGTTTCTGAAGGATTTGAAGACAATGAAATTTGTACTCAGAACTGTGGAGAAAGCTGCACGGTTAACGGGGTGTTTTCCAATAATCCTGATGCTGATAATACAGACTGGCTTTTGAATGAAGGGGAAACGCCAACTGATTTTACAGGACCATCATCTGGCGTAAATGGAGGAGGCAAATTTCTTTATTTGGAAAGTAATCCCTCTTTGTGCCAACCCAATATGAATGCTTATTTAGAATCAAAGTGCCTAAAATCAGGGCCTCAACCTTCTGCTTGCGATTTGGATTTTTACTTTCATATGTATGGGAAAGATACAGGGAGGTTGAGAGTGGAAATTTCACTCAACAATGGCGCTTCCTGGGCTGAAGTGTTTTCGATTTCGGGCGACCAGGGCAATCAATGGAATCGATTAAGCCAGGCAATTGAATTGCCCCAAGACCGCCTTTACTTACTCCGATTCAATGGCCAAACAGCAACAGGGAGTGAAGGTGATATAGCCATAGACCTGATAAGCCTGGGTAACACAACTCAGGTACCAGAAAATGTTTTTTATGAAGATAAAGATCTGGACGGTTATGGTAACGCAGATATTTTCATTAGCAGATGTTCTTCACAAGCTCTTTTTGGTTATAGTTTATTGTCGGGCGATTGTGATGATAATAATTCATTTATTAATCCAGCTCAGGTCGACTTACCTTGCAATCAAATAGATGAAAATTGTGATGGGGTTTTGGTGCTAACAGATACCTCTAATCCTATGATGTTGAACAGCCAAGTGGTAATCGATGAAAGCTGTTTTGGTAAGGGTGATGGCAGTATCAGTTTAAGCGTATCTGGTGGTGCTCTGCCCATAAAATATAATTGGCTGCATGGCGATACCGGCAATCCCATCACAGGACTTGAAGCTGGATTTTATAAATGTAAAATTACGGATGTAAATGGCTGTGGTCTGGAAACTTCTTTTATTGAGGTAAAGTCAATGTCCAATTTTCAGGCAATTGTTGAGTCTGTGGTCAAACCCAGCTGCCAGGGTAAGAATGATGGCATCATAAAAATTACACACAATGGGGTATTTACTCCTTTTTCTTTTCAATGGAGCAGGGGAGATACGACTCAGAATCTATCAAACGTAGGAGTAGGAATCTACGGTGTCACCATCATCAATGGAATAGGATGTAAAAAAGAACTGGGACCTATTGAAGTAAAAGCTTCTTCCTCTCTTCAGCCTATTGCTACATTTTTGAGATCTCCCTTATGTTATCAGGATGCCACCGGCATCATTGAACTAAATGTAGTAAATGGCTTTCCACCTTATACTTTTAATTGGGAAGATGGGTTCTCCGGAAACCGAAGGTCCCAATTGACTGCAGGCCTGTATGTGCTTACCATCACAGATGCCTCTTCTTGTTCGATTGAATATGTTGCAGAGATACCAGGCCCTGAAGTCTTGGAATTGGCGGTATCCAATCTGGAAGATGTAAGATGTTTCGGGACAAAGACGGGACAAATTCGGATCCATGTTTCTGGTGGTACGGAACCATATACCTATGCCTGGAACGACAATGGATCACAGGTCCAGTTTAGACCCAACCTTACTGCAGGTAATTACGGAGTCACAGTTTACGACGATAATGGATGTACCGTTTCACAAGACAATATTATTGTCAGACAGCCTCCGGAACTCCTTTATAGCATTGACAAAGTTATTCCCTCCGGCTGTTTGCAAAAACCTGATGGGGCAATTCAAACTTCTGTTGCGGGAGGGGTGGCTCCATACAAGTATTTTTGGTCCTCATCAAATCAGAATACAGGTGATGTCAATCAACTCATTCCAGGGGCATACACCATGACGGCCGTAGATGCTAATAATTGCAAAATTACAACTGAATCGATCCTTGTCACATCAGGGAATATTGTATATCCGATTGTTTTTGAAAAGGTAAAAGACAACAAATGCCCCTCAGAAGAAAGTGGACTAATAACAGCTAGATCAATACAATCAAAATTACCCCTTGACTTTAATTGGAGCAATGGTACACAAAGGCTGGTCTGGTTCGATTCAGATTCTTTGAAGGGCTTGCCCGGTGGAATATACAGAGTAACCATCACAGACAGTGATGGATGTATTAGTGTTTCTCCGTCGGTAAGCATTAATTCAATTCCAGGCTTTACGTATAGTGCCGATATTGTAAAAAACTTATGCAATACAGATAGTTCAGCAACCATTACCTTGCAAACAGGAGGGGCTTCTCTGCCACATAAAGTCGAATGGCAAAATGGAAGTTTGGGCTTCAAAATAAGCCAGCTTAGAAATGGTAGTTATAATGCCACTGTAACAGACGAGCTCGGCTGTCATTTTGTTTTGCCGGCTATAGCAGTTGGTTCCATTTCAGATATTTCTATTGATATAATTTCCATTCCTGCATCGATAGGCAACAAAGATGGAAGTCTTGAAATAGTGCCATCAGGTGGCCAGGGAAACTATACCATTCAATGGTCAAAACCGTCGTTCAATGGATTTAAATTACAAGGTCTGGGTGGAGGTGATTATCAATGCACTATTACGGATGAATTGGGCTGCCAATTAGAGGTGTCAGCAAGAGTGGATGAAATAAGTGGCATTGGCGAGGATGAGGAAATATTGGGTTTAAACCCAAATCCTACATCCAATGTGCTATTCATTACACATAAGGGTATAGAAGCTGAAGGGATCAATATAATTGACCTTGATGGGAAGGAATTTAAACTGCCGCTGCTTAAACTCTCTTCGGATCATTTATCTATTGATGTAACATCTCTTTCCAGTGGTCTTTACTTTCTCAAGTTAAAGGCTGAAACAAAAGGTTGGATTTGTAAGTTTATTAAAATCTGATTTTATTTCCCCGGAAAAGAAGGTCGAACCTCAATTTTGCTCGGCAATGTTCTTTCTGGCATACTTAATAAGTCAACTACCATTTGTCCTAAATCCTCTGGTTGAATCTTCCAGGCATCCTGATCAGAGGGGATATTGTTATTAAAATGAGTGGAGACTGAGCCAGGCATAATGGTTGTGACCTTTATGCCGTATTTTCTTAAGTCAAGCATGACTGCCTGGGTGAATCCGACCAAACCAAATTTGCTGGCATTGTAGGCAGAGGCCTTTTCAAAAAAGTTGGTTCCAGCCAGGCTGGCCATTGTGATGAAGTATCCACGGCTTTCTTTCAAGTCAGCCAGGCACGCTTTTATCGTGTTAAATACACCAGTAAGATTGGTGTCAATTGTTTCATTCCATTGTTCATGACTCATCTCATCAATGGCAACAAAATGACCAACTCCTGCATTGGCAACAACGGTATCGATGGTGCCAAATTTTTCATGTACCAAAGCTACCGCTGCAGCCAATTCCTGGTAATTTCGAACATCTGCTCGTATACACAAAATCGGCAGCTGCAATTGAGGATCCAATGTTTTTTGGATGGCATCCAATTTTGCCTGGTCTCTGCCTGTTATGGCTACTTTCAATCCTTTATCTACTAAGGATTTTGCCACAGCAGCACCTATACCTTGGGATCCACCGGTTACAAATGCAACTTTGTTTTTCATTATTTGATGATTTGAAGTTTTTCTCCAAAAACTTTGTTGTCTGATTCAATAACAACCAGGTAACTGCCAGGGTTTAGGTTATTAGCATCAATGTGGACGTAATGTTCTCCTTGTGAGAAGAATTCACCCTTCCTTACATACCTAACTAGTGTTCCTTTCATATCCCGGATGGCAATGTCTACCTTGGCTGCCTTTGCCAGGAGAAATTTTACATTCACCATTTCGTTTCTTGCAGGATTGGGAAACAAAACGACATGCTGATTGCTTATCTCATGCTGATTATGGTCATCAGTACTGGTAGGTTGGCTGAAGACCAGATTTTCATCACCAACTCTGTAAGGAGTGTGTAAAACCGGGAAATAATACATTTCATCACTGGTCTTTTCTCCCCAACTTATGGAAACAGGAGGAGAATTGGGGTTGAGTGGATTGTTTGCAGTATTGTCATATTCTGCCTCTGCAAATACGGTGGAGCCTTTTGGTGCAATTATAGGTTGGGTAAAGTAATAGCCACCCTGCCAATTAAAATCCCAATCATCAATTTTTATTAAATTTTCTAAACTGCCATCAGGCCGTTGAAGCCAGACTTTCCATCGCTTGCCCAACAAATGCATGTGTGGAAAAACACTCAGAAATGACAAATCCTGTGTGGTTTTCCACTTACCGGTGAAAGTTTTCTTTTGGTTGGCAGGTATTACAAAGCTAAAAAAACCTCCAGGGAGATCTGATGGAAGCATTACTTTGTCTTTTACAAAACGGTCTATCGGTTCATCATCATCTGCAAAAAAGATGTTTACCGTGGTACTGTCAAATTCATCTACAGGGGTAGGGGCGTAGTGCAATTGAATCACGAGGTCCGAGTTCTTGTTCATGCGTTGACCCATAGATTCGGGATAACGGATGGGTTTTTGTCCAGGCACATATCCCGGATATTGTTCATATAGCAAAACGGAATTAACATCAAAACCTGAAGTATTGGCTGAAAAGCCATATTCCGGTGTTTTTACATCAAATGATCTGGCTTTCCCTGTTGTGTCCTGAAAAAAAAGAGCATGGTGTACAATTTTTTTATTGCCTGGGCGCAATTCTATTGCTTTAACCACCTTATTGCTTGTCAGACCTGTAGGTAAAACAAAATACCTGTATTCATCTTCACCATCTCCTTTGTGCAGATGTTTTGTGGCAAAGTGCAAAACCAAATCTGGTTCTCCCAACGCGCTACCCTCCGGATAGTCCGGAAATGCGGGCTCTTCAGCTGCGTTGCCATAAGGCATCCCTGCATCCACCCATTGTCCAATCAAAACAATTTGCTCATCGGTCAGGTAGTTTTCCTCCAAATAATGTTTATATCCGGGGTCAGCTTTCCATGGGGGCATATATTTAATCTCGGTCACATACTTAATTGTCTCCCCATAAGATCTGACTTCTTCATAATTGGTCAATGCAAAAGGACCGATTTCACCGGGCCGGTGGCAGGTTGCACACTTCTTGTATACAATGGGGGCAATGTCTTTTGTATAAGTAGCCTGACCAAATAACATTGTATTTACTACAATTATCGTAAGGGTTACCCAAATCTTTTTGATCATTTTTTAATCATTTTCTTTATAGTTGATAAAACATCCAACAGCCTGTGTCTTTGAAATTTCAGGCTTTTTATTGACTCTAAAAGCTTCAATGGCAAGTTGAAGGTAGTGATTTTTTGCTTTCCTTTTTTTTCCTGGACTTATAAATGAATCATCAATAGCTCCCTGGTACACAATTTGACCCGATCTGTCAGTTAAAACTACTTCAGGGGTCACATTCACCCCCAACAAAGTCGAAACCTTTTTATAATGGTCGGTTTTATAGGGAATATCTACTTTGTACTTTTTTTTAAATTCATTTATAGAATTGTCTTTTGACCTTTGATTGGGGAAGTACAATACAAAGTCAAATTCTTTATGATACTTTTGGTACAACTTATTTAATTCAGGCGTAAGTGACTGGCAAATGACACAATCTTCAAGGAAAAAGATATTGACAGTTGGTTTTTCTTGTGCCCAAACAGTGTGCCCTCCCATCACAAAGAGGAAGAGCACGATGCATTTTATTTTGATTATCACTACATGTAGACTCAAATCAATGAACTTGGTTTAATGATCATTGTCTTTATACGAAGTATTGGTGTTGTAGAAAAGAAATGAAAGCAAATCTGCAGATTCGTCAATCATTTTGGATGTTGGTTTGCCAGCTCCATGACCTGCACTTACATCAATACGTATGAGTGTCGGCTTTTTAGCTTGTTGCGCCGCCTGAAGGGCTGCCGCAAATTTAAAGCTGTGTGCAGGCACAACACGATCATCATGGTCAGCTGTTGTAATTAATGTGGCTGGGTAGGATTGTTTTTTAGTGTTGTGATAGGGAGAGTATTTCAATAGATAAGGAAACATTTTGGGATCATCACTTCTGCCATAATCTGTAGCCCAAGCCCATCCAATGGTAAATTGATGATAACGCAACATATCCAATACGCCAACTGCGGGAAATGCTACTGCAAACAAATCTGGGCGTTGTGTCATGCAGGCACCTACCAACAGGCCGCCATTGGATCCACCCTGGATGGCCAGTTTTTCTTTTTGGGTATATTTTTGTTGAATGAGGTATTCTCCTGCAGCAATAAAGTCATCAAATACATTTTGTTTTTGCTCCAATGTTCCTGCTTTATGCCAATCCTTGCCAAATTCACCACCCCCTCTGATATTGGCAAGTGCATAAACACCACCTTGCTCAAGGATAGGAAGCCTTGAAACACTGAATGACGGTGTAAGTGATACGTCAAATCCCCCATAACCATATAAAAGGGTTACATTGCTGCCATCCATTTTTAAACCTTTCTTTTTGGTTATAAAAATCGGTATTTTGGTGCCATCCTTGCTCGTATACCATTCTTGAACGGTCTCATATTTATCAAAATCAAAATCTACTTTAGGAGACCTGAAAACTTTAGAATCCAATGAGGGAACATCCAATTCATATATAGTGGTAGGCCTTATAAAGGAGGTAAATGAGTAATAGGCCTTAGCTTCTTTTCTCTTACCTGAAATACTTCCAGCTGTTCCAATACCGGGCAGGCTGAGGTTTTGGATAAAGGTGCCATCTTCTTTGTAAATTCTGACCCCAGTACTTGCATTGTGCATGTAGTTGGCAAATACCTTTCCTCCACAAAGGCTGACATTGTCAAGTGGATCCTTATCTTCAGCTATAACATCTTTCCATTGCTCCGGCATAGGGTTGCTGATATTGAATCCCACCAATTTTCTCTTCGGAGCTCCCATGTTGGTCATCATCAAGAAGTTGCCGCCCCCTAAATGATCAACAATGCTATGGTCGTTATCAAAGTTATCTACCACTTTCACAATGGGTGATTGAGGTTTGGTCAAATCTTGAAGCCACACTGTATTGCCACTGGTTGACTCTGTAGTGCTGATGATCAGGTATTGTTCATCTTCGGTTGTTTGGGCATAAACATTTCTTTGCCCCTGAGTCTTGTCAACATAAATCAACTTATCGGCGCTTTGCGGCGTACCTATTTCGTGGTAATAGAGGGCATGAAATTCGTTTTTACCTGAAAGCGCAGACGCTCCTTTGGGCTCCGGATACCTGGAATAATAAAAACCATTACCCTTCCAGGATATGCCGGAAAATTTAATCCAGTTTAAGGTGTCGGATGTCATTTTACCTGCAGCTAGGTCCATCACATATGCCTTAGTCCAATCAGAACCTCCTTCGTTCAAAAAATAGGCAAGGTACTTTCCATCAGCTGAAAAATCCATACTACCTAAAGCAACGGTTCCATCTTTTGACAGGGTGTTTGGGTCCAATAAAATTTTTCCCTCTGAGCTGGCATCATCTGCAACATAGAGTACACTTTGATTTTGAAGGCCATCATTTTTAAAGTAATAATATTTTCCGCCTTCTTTAAAAGGAACTCCAAATTTTTCAAAATTCATCAATTTTTCTAGTCGATTCCTCAATGATTTTCTAAATGGAATTTGATCAAGATAGGCAAATGTCACTTTGTTTTGCGCTGTGACCCATGCTTTTGTTTCTTCACTATTGTCATCTTCCAACCATCGATAAGGATCAGCAACAACAGTACCGTGGTAATTGTCTGAAATGGTATCAATTCTGGTTTCTGGATAACTTACTTCGATCATAGGATAATTGGTTTGGGGTGATTGACAAGCCACTATGCTCATGATCAATAACCCTAATGGTAAAGTCCCTTTCATGGTTTATTAGTTATTGTTGTTCAAAACAACGGTGAATTTCTGTTCTACAGACCTCTTCGTTTTATTTCAGTATCTATTAAAGACAATTCTCTGCCCATTTCTCCGGTAATAGAAGTGTTTTCTTCTGCCCGTCTAACCAGATAGGCTAATACTTCTTTAACGGGGCCATAAACTACATATTTAGCTACATTGAATCCTGCTTTTGCCAAATTAAATGTAATACAATCGCTCATGCCCATGAGCTGGCAGAAATTGAGGTGAGGATGAGATTTATCCAGCTTCCTTTGTTGAATCAATTTGGCCAAAAGCAAATTGCTTTCTAAGTTGTGAGAAGCACAGCAAACCGAAATTTCCTGATAGTGATCAACGCAAAATTCCAATGCAAGATTGTAGTCGCGGTCTGTATCTTCTTTGGTTTCCTGAATCATACATTCATAGCCCATCTCTTTGGCCCTCTTCCTTTCTTTTTCCATATAGGCTCCTCTAACCAGTTTGGCGCCCAACTTAAATTGTTTGGATGTCGCCACTTCAAAGTCTCTTTTTAAGTCAGCCAGCTTGTCTTTTCTGTAAAGTTGATAAGTGTTATACACAATCACCCGCTCTTTGTTATACTTATCCATCATTTCCATGGACAGGGCATCGATGGGATCCTGCATCCAGCTTTCTTCTGCATCAATAAAAACACCCACTCCATGCTCGTATGCTTTGGAACAGATTGCGTCTACTCTTTTAAAAAAAGCATCATATTTTGATTTTTGAGCAGGACTGAGTACTTCTTTGTTTTGTAAGGCTTCCAAAACAGCATTGTCCACCAGGCCGGTCAGTTTAGTACTGATTACGGGTACTGAGTTATTGCTGGCGGCCATTTCGATGGCCCTCATATTTTCTGACATCACTCCATCAAACTCTTCTTCGGTGTTTTTTGCCTCTGCACCGAAATCCAAAACAGAAAGGGTTTGGAATTTGTGTAACTTATCAATTGTTTTTTGACAATCCCACAAATTTTCACCACCACAAAATTGCTCGAAGATGGTCTCACGTATGAAGTAATCTGAAAACGGAATTCTATATTTAACAGCAAACAAGCCTACATGAGTGCCTAGTTTTACCAGGGTAGAATTATTCATTAATCTGAATAATCGTTCCATCTTTTTTAGTTCTGCGTTAGATTTGGTCGAAAAAGCAATTTCTGTATTGCTAAAATCAGGTAATTCTATCGGTGAGCCTTCTTCCATTTTTAAATGCTTAACTGTTCCATAATTTCCAGGATTCCTCTGCCTGATAAACCAGCATTGGATATCCATTTTGAATCTTTGCGCCTCTTTCTGCGCTCAAAGCCAAAAATAAGGTTTTTTCAGGATTGTAAATCAAATCAAATACAAAATGTTGGTCATCTATGCCGTCATAAGGAATCTGAGGAAAGTCATCTACAAAAGGGTACATTCCTAATGGTGTGGTATTGATAATCAAATGATTGGATGCTATAATTGCAGGTGTTAGGTCTTCATATCTTAGCCCTTTTTCAGATCGGCTAATGACCATATATTTAATTTGTAAGTGTTCCAAGGCATAACAAATGGCCTTAGAGGCCCCTCCATTGCCCAACACCAAAGCCTCTGGTCTTTGATCTCCAATAAATTCGACTAGACTTTGACGGAAGCCCAACCAATCAGTATTATAACCCTTGTATTGGCCATTTATATTGACTATACAATTGACTGCACCAATGTCTTTGGCTGCTTCATCCAAGCCGTGTAAATAGGTTAAAATGGCCTTTTTGTAGGGAATGGTGACGTTTGCGCCTAAAAGGCCTTCACTCAATACTTTTGTTACTTCTTCAATGTGGTCTAATTCAAAAGTGGTATAACTATGGTCAAAGAGGGAAGCTCTGGCAAACTTTTTTGAAAAATAAGCCGGCGAAAAGCTGTGACCTAATTTTTTTCCTATCAGGCCATATTTTTTTGTCATGCTTTTACTGCTATACAGCTGATTTCTATATTGACATATTTGGGTAAAGCTGCTACCTGAACCAACTCTCTTGCAGGTGCTTGTATACCTTCAAAATAACGTGCGTATATGACATTGATTCTTGCAAACATGTCCATATCGGTAACAAATACTGAACATTTTACAATATTTTCAAACGTCATCCCTGCTTCTACCAGAACCGCCTGCAAGTTTTTAAGTACTTGCTCTGTTTCTGCCTCAATGCTTTCCGTTACAATGACACCGGTTGACGGTTCAATGGCAATTTGCCCTGAAACGTACAAGGTATTACCTGCTAATACCGCCTGATTGTATGGGCCTACAGGGGCCGGGGCGTTTGGACTATTGATGATGGTTTTCATGTTTAGATATATTAACTTTGCAAAGATGAATAATATTGACCAAAATAAAAATTCAGTTTTACCAGATGAATTTGTCGCATTGGTAAAGGATGCCTTGCCTGTTCAAGCCGAAAAACTGCTGGACTCCATTCAAAATGATCCGCCTTCTCTTAGTATCAGATTGAATCCACACAAAACGGCTACATCTTATTATTCATCGGATCCCGTAGGCTGGTGTCCTTATGGGCGGTATTTGGATGAAAGACCTGTTTTTACCCTTGATCCTGTATTCCAGGCCGGAGGCTATTATGTGCAGGAAGCATCATCCATGGTACTCTATAATGTTTTCTCCCAGCTACAACTGCCGGATAGCCCGACAGTGCTGGACCTTTGTGCAGCCCCTGGAGGTAAATCTACGCTATTGTTAGATTTTTTAGATGGTAAAGGACATCTGGTGGCCAATGAGGTTATTAAGTCAAGGTCGGCTGTTCTGGTTGATAATTTGGTGAAATGGGGCTATGCCAATTGTTGCGTCACCAACAATGACCCTATGGACTTTACACAACTTGAAAATCACTTTGATCTAATTCTGGTAGATGCACCTTGCTCTGGAGAGGGAATGTTCCGCAAAGATAAAAGTGCCATTGAAGAATGGTCACCCGACAATGTTGCTCTTTGTTCCGGCCGACAACAAAGAATAATTGATGATATCCTTCCGGCTTTGAAAGAGGGTGGGTATCTCATCTATTCCACATGTACTTTTAACCAGAATGAAAATATGAACAATGTTTCTGATTTTATGGCTAAATACAATTTAAACACAGTCGAAGTGCAATTGCAATCTGACTGGAATATTCTTGAATTAAGCAGAAAAAATGCGAAGGGTTATCAATGCATGCCTGGATTTACCAGAGGTGAAGGTTATTTTTTCTCAGTACTTCGAAAACCCATGGGAAACAATGATGCCACCTTCAAACAAGGCAAAGCCCATAAATTGCGAACCATAAACAAAACTGAAAAATCTATTCTGGATACATGGATCAATCCTGATTATTTGCCTGAAGTGCAAATTCATGAAAATGGTGATGTGTATTACTTTCCTGCTTCATTGTCTCCTTTTCTTCCTTTATACTTAAAATTGTTTCACGTAAAATATGCGGGTATAAAATTGGGGAAGCTCAACAAAACAGTATTTACCCCGGAACACAGTGCAGCGCTGACCCATCTTCCACTATTAAAATCACCAAGAGTTGAACTCTCGAAAGAGGATGCTCTGAGGTATTTAAACAAAACTTTGTCGCAGGTCAATCATCCACAAAATTCATGGATGGTTGTAACCTATCAAAACCTGGGATTGGGTTGGATCAAAAATCTGGGCAATCGAATTAACAATTATCTGCCCGGACATTTGCGCATTCAAATGGACATCGGAATTAAATAGCGAGTCGATTTATTGTTTTAATGAATTGATATTCAATTTGTTGCTTTGCCAATGCGGACAGAGCACTGTGACTTCTATCATAAAACACGTTGACCCACCTCATAAAGTTGGCCTGATTCTTTGTTGAATTTTACAACTACAATTGATGAGCCTTTTGCAGATTAAGTTTTAATTCACAATACACTAGTTTATTATACAAACGTGGATGGTACTAATGTAGAAATAGCAATACTCAACTTTTAAGCTATGTTGATAAGGTTTTTTCTCGATTAAAATTTGATGCCTGCCATTGGCTTTTTACAAAATTGAAAAAGCAATTCGATATGAAGCATGGCCATTTGGATGTAACTCAAATCCCCGACTTAAACTTGCACAGTGAAGGAACAGGTCCTGTTCCCAGGAAAAAAGCTATGTATGCAGATTATTTGCCTCCTTGTAATAATGCTTGCCCTGCAGGAGAAAACATCCAGGCTTGGCTTTCATATGTAACAGAGAAAAATTATCAAAAAGCATGGGAAAAACTCACTGAAGAAAACCCTATGCCAGCCATCCACGGCAGGGTTTGTTATCATCCATGTGAAAGTTCCTGCAATCGTAAAGAAGCAGACAGTGCGGTTAGTATTCATGCCATAGAAAGGTTTTTAGGTGACATGGCACTTGAAAATGATTGGGCATTTCCCAAAGTTGTACATGAGTCTGGCAAAAGAGTGATGGTTATTGGTGCAGGTCCAAGTGGCCTTTCAGCAGCTTATCACCTAAGAAAAAAAGGCCATACAGTTGATGTTTTTGAAGCTGGTCCCCTCCCCGGAGGAATGATGCACTTTGGCATCCCTTCATATCGCTTGCCGAGAACCGTGCTAATGGCAGAAATAGATAGGATTCGTGACTTTGGTGTCAACATTGTACTCAATCATAAAATTGAAGATGTTGAGTTGGAACGAAAAAAAGGTAATTATGATGCTGTTTTTATAGCTGTTGGTGCGCACATTGGTAAAAAAGTAGATATTCCGGCACGGGATGCGGGTCAGATATTTGATGCTGTTTCTCTTTTGAGAGATGTCGAGTTGGGCTCTGCTCCAAAACTGGGTAGAAAAGTGGCGGTTTATGGTGGAGGTAATACGGCCATGGATGCGGCAAGGGTAGCCAAAAGATTGGGTGTAGATGATGCTATGATCATATACCGAAGAGACAGGTCTCATATGCCGGCCCATGATTTTGAAGCCGATGAGGCTTTAGGAGAAGGTGTCAAAATCCACTGGCTAAGGACCATCAAGGGCTTTGAAAATCGATTGCTTACTGTAGAAATTATGGAGTTAAAAGATGGAGTCCCTGTACCAACTGGAGAGGTAGAAACCATTGAGGCAGATGACCTCATCCTGGCCCTGGGACAAGACACAGATACCAGCTTCCTTTCTTCATTACCGGGCATAGAGTTTAAATCTGATGGTACAGTAATCGTAGATCCTTATATGATGACAGGCTGTAAAGGTGTATTCGCAGGTGGTGATATGGTGCCCGGTGAAAGAAGCGTAACCATTGCAGTTGGTCATGGAAAAAAAGCAGCTAAATTTATCGATGGCTTCCTTTCCAATATGCCATACCATCCTTCACCCAAAAATGAGGTGGTGCATTTTGATAAGCTCCATGTTTGGCTCAAAACCTTTGCCCCGGCCCATCACCAGCCCAAAATATTGCCGGAAATTAAAAAAGATAATTTCAGTGAAATTGTAGGTGGATTTACAGAAAACCAAGCTGGATATGAAGCCAGTCGTTGTTATTCATGTGGCAATTGTTTTGAATGCGATGGCTGCTTTGGTGCTTGTCCGGAAGGTGCCATTATCAAACTGGGAAAAGGAAATCGGTATAAGATAGACTACCTCAAATGCACAGGATGTGCGGTTTGTGTAGAGCAATGTCCTTGCCATGCCATTGATATGAATTTCGAATTTTTATAAGAAAAGTCAAGATGAAAGAATTGAAAAATAATTTGCCTTTGGTGGCTACTTTGGACGGAAACGAAGCATGTGCTTATATTGCCTATAGGGTCAATGAAGTCTGTGCCATTTATCCAATTACACCTTCCAGCACCATGGCAGAATTTGCTGATGAATGGTCGGCAAAAGGCATCAAAAATATTTGGGGTAATGTTCCGGAAATTATTGAAATGCAAAGTGAGGGTGGGGCAGCAGGTACGGTTCATGGTTCTCTTCAATCAGGAGCGTTAACAACTACTTTTACCGCCTCTCAGGGATTGATGCTTATGTTGCCCAACATGTATAAAATTGCGGGTGAGTTGACATCTGCAGTCATCCATGTTGCGGCAAGATCCTTGGCAGCTCAGGCACTATCCATCTTTGGAGACCACCAAGATATTATGGCTGCCAGAACAACCGGATTTGCCATCATAGGTTCGACCAATGTGCAAGAAGCCCATGATATGGCCCTGATTGCCCAGGCCGCAACATTGAAATCCCGGCTTCCGTTTATTCACTTTTTTGATGGTTTCAGAACTTCCCATGAGGTAAATAAAATTGAACTGATTGCTGATGATGTCATCACTCAGATGATCAACGAAGATTTGGTGATCGCACACAGACAAAGGGCCCTCAATCCTAATAAACCTTTTATCAGAGGTACAGCTCAAAACCCGGATGTGTACTTCCAGGGAAGAGAAGCCTCAAATACTTTTTATAATAATTGCCCGGGCTTGGTTGAAGAGGCCATGGATCAGTTTGGTGAATTGACAGGCAGATGGTACAAACCTTTTGAATATTACGGACACGCTGAACCCGATAGAATAATAGTAATTATGGGTTCAGGCTTTGAAACTGTACAGACAGCAGTAAGTAACCTTAACAGAAAAGGAGAAAAAGTAGGTGTGGTTTTGGTGCGCTTATTCAGGCCATTCTCAGCAGAACACCTGCTTGAAATTTTACCTTCTTCTGCCTATTCGATCGCAGTTTTGGATAGAACCAAAGAATGTGGCGCAACAGGAGAGCCACTTTATACTGATATCGTAAGTGCGTTTATGAAAGCATTTTCGAATGGTGACATTGAAAGTTTGCCTAAAATTATTGGTGGTAGATATGGCCTGTCATCCAAAGAGTTTACTCCGGCTATGGTCAATGCGGTCTTTGCTAATTTGGCAAAACCTACGCCTAAAAATCCTTTTACCATAGGTATCTTTGATGATGTAACACATTTGTCATTGGATTTTAATGCCAATGAGCATTGTGATGATCCTCAGTGGACCCAGGCAATGTTTTACGGTTTAGGCGCTGATGGTACAGTAGGAGCGAATAAAAACAGCATCAAAATTATTGGTGAAAATACCTCACTTTATGCCCAGGGATATTTTGTTTATGATTCAAAAAAATCAGGGGCTAGGACGGTTTCCCATCTCCGTTTTGGACCCAATACCATCAAGGCTCCTTACTTGATTCATACCGCAGGGTTTATTGCCTGCCACCAATTTGGCTTCTTAGAAAAAGTCGACGTGCTGGGCAACGCAGCCAAAGGAGCCATCTTTTTACTTAATTCTGTTTATGACAAAGATGAAGTTTGGGAAAATCTTCCGTTTGATATACAGAAAAAAATTGTGGACCTTAATATGCGTTTTTTTGTAATTGATGCCAATAAAGTTGCTCAAATTACAGGAATGGCAGGTAGGATAAATACCATCATGCAAACTTGTTTTTTTGCCATTTCTGGTGTTTTGCCGCGAGAGGAGGCAATTGCACAAATTAAAAAATCTATTGAAAAAACGTATTACAAAAAGGGTAAAGCCATCATAGAAAAAAACTTTCAGGCTGTCGATATGACCCTTGAAAATTTATTCGAAGTCGGTACGGTTGGTCAGACCCTATCAGATCCGGTTATCAAAACCAATGATTATCTCAAAAAAGCTCCTTCTTTTGTTACCAATGTTTTGTGGAAAATGATGGAAGGCAATGGTGATTCGCTGCCTGTCAGTGTAATGCCCAATGATGGCACTTACCCTTCCGGAACCACAAAATGGGAGAAAAGAAGAATATCTGAACAAGTGGCCAAATGGAATCCAAGTATTTGTATTCAGTGTGGCAATTGTAGCTTTGTTTGCCCCCACGCTGTTATTAGGTCTAAGTTTTTTCATGAATCAACTTTGGATGGTGCACCTGTAGGTTTCAATTCAGCCCCCATCAATGCAAAGGGATTTCCTGAAACCAGGTATTCATTGCAAGTGTATTTGGAAGACTGCACTGGCTGCAATTTATGCAATGAAGTTTGTCCGGTTACAGATCCTGCTGATAGGTCTAAAAAAGCAATCAACATTGAGGAAATACCGGTTGACCTTACAGAATCTTTGGCATCAATGGCTTTTTTTGAGGCCATACCATGGAACGAAAAATCAGAAGTTAATTTTTGTCTTGTACATGGTGCTCAGTTTCTTGAACCCTTATTTGAATTCTCAGGTGCATGCGCTGGCTGTGGGGAAACACCTTATATTAAATTGTTAACGCAGCTCTTTGGTGATCGGTTAATGGTGGCCAATGCTACAGGTTGCTCTTCTATTTACGGAGGTAACCTGCCCACCACGCCATGGGCTGTCAACGCTCTGGGACAGGGCCCCGCCTGGTCTAATTCATTATTCGAAGACAATGCTGAATTCGGTCTCGGTATGCGAATTGCCGCAGATGTCCAGCGAGATCATGCCTTTGAGTTACTAAAATCCATGAATGGTGACCTAGGTGAATCTTTTGTCTATTCTATTGTAGAAGCTTCACAAAATACAGAATCTGAAATAGTAGAACAAAGAAGAAGGGTAGCCCGTCTGAAAGAGCTACTGGCTATTTCAAAACATCCTGATGCCGGCAAAATGCTTTCTCTTTCTGATCATTTGATCAAAAGAAGTGTATGGCTAATTGGCGGTGATGGTTGGGCTTATGACATTGGTGCCGGCGGCCTCGATCATGCCCTCGCCAGTGGTAAAAATATCAATGTACTGGTTTTAGATACTGAGGTTTATTCCAATACCGGAGGTCAAATGTCCAAAGCTACTCCTACCGCTGCAACAGCCAAGTTTGCATCAGCAGGTAAGAGGGTTGGTAAAAAAGACCTCGCATTGCAAGCCATTTCTTATGGTAATGTATATGTAGCCCAAATAGCAATGGGTGCCAATCCTCAACAAACCCTGCTGGCCATGAGAGAGGCAGAAGCTTATCCGGGTCCTTCACTTATCCTCGCTTACTCTCATTGTATTGCTCATGGTATTGATATGAGCAAGGGCCTTGAACAGCAATCAAAAGCAGTGGCTAGTGCCTATTGGCCTCTGCTCAGATACAATCCGATTCTGAGAAGGAATGGTAAAAATCCTTTTGTACTCGATTCTCCAAGACCTACCATGTCACTCAAAGATTATGCATATCAGGAATTAAGATATAAGGTACTTACGTTAACAAATGCCGAAGAGGCTGAAAAGCTCATGGATTTAGCTCAGGAAATTGTAGACCTGAGATGGAAAACATATGAATCTATGGCCATAGCCAAAGCGGATACTTTTCAACCCGTTTATTAAATATATATGAACTTACAATCAACCTACCTCGGACTTAAGCTGAAATCACCCATAGTTGTTTCTGCTTCGACCTTGTCAGAAAAGTTGGACAACATACTTCTAATGGAAGACAATGGTGCCGGAGCGGTGGTCTTGTTTTCTGTTTTTGAAGAGCAAATCAGACAAGAGGAAGCTCGTTACAATGCCATTGCCAGAGCTACTTCTAATACATTTGCAGAGGCCAATGATTATTTCCCTGACCTCGATGATTACCATGTAGCAACTTCTGCCTACCTCGAATTGATCCGCCAAGCCAAGGAGAAAGTAGAAATTCCAATCATTGCCAGCCTCAATGGCGTGAGCCCAGAAGGGTGGATAGATTTTGCTTCTCAGATGGAACAGGCTGGTGCCGATGCTATTGAAATCAATGTTTTTTATATTCCTGCTGATATCACTACAAGCGGGGTAGAGGTAGAAAAAAGATACATCGAAATCGTTGAATGGGTTAGATCAGCTGTTCATATTCCTATCGCCGTCAAATTGAATCCTTATTTTAGCAACATGGGCAAGGTTGCGAGTGATTTGTCTTTTGCAGGTGCAAATGGCTTAACTCTTTTCAATCGGTTTTATCAGCCTGATATGGATATCTACTCGCTTAAGCTGATGCACAATCTGCATTACAGTGAGGCGGCTGAAATCAGATTGCCCTTGCTTTGGATTGCTTTACTTTCAGGTCAGTTAAAATGCTCCCTGGCGGCCTCTACAGGAGTACAAAGTGCTGCAGAAGTGATCAAATACCTGCTAGCCGGAGCAAATGTAACCATGACAGCTTCTGCACTTTATAAGAAAGGTATTTCTTACCTCAAAACGATGAACCTGGAATTGCAAGCTTGGATGAATGAAATGGGATTTCAATCGGTGGATACGTTTAGGGGGGTGATGAACCATTACAATATTCAGGATCCATCCGCCTATGAAAGAGCCAATTATATCAAAATCTTGGAAAGCAACAAAGTTAGCAGGTCTAAATACTAGTTGTTCGTCTGAATAGGAGGTTCCGGTAACACTTCAGCCACAGTAAAAATACTGCCGGTAATCAGTATGATATCTTCTTTATTTGCCCTTTTTAGGGCAGCCGCAAGTGCTTTTTTGGTGCTAGTATATGCTTTTCCCAACAGCCCTTCTTTTGCTGCTTCCTCCTTTAGTAATTCGGCAGGCTTACCTCTCGGAATTCGGGCCTTGGCAAAGTAGTAGCTGGCTGTTTTGGGGTAAAGATGCATTACCAATTCCGTTTTTTTATCATTGACCATCCCTGTTACAATGTGGAGTTGCCGGTGGGGAAGACTCTTTATTTTCTCAAATACATACTTTAATCCCCCTTCGTTATGAGCACTATCGGCCACTACCAATGGACTTCTTGAGATTACCTGCCAACGTCCCATATAGCGCACCTTTTGCTCAAACTGATCCATTTGGCGGCTGACTTTTTCAATGTCCAAATCCACTTTTTTGCAAGCAAAGTCATAGCTGCAAAGGCTGTAGCTATGTTTTTCAGCTGGTAGGGTGCTGTCAGTTGAGTTCGCAAAACCTTACTTTCTCCGTTTTTCCAATCAACTCGTAGTACTTCATCATTTTGTTGTACAACCGAAAGCACCTGATCAGAATAGACCAAGGCTGCTTTTTTTTCTTGTGCTATTCGTTCAAACACTTCTGCTGTTTCTGCCTGTCGTTCGCCAATAAGGACATCGGTATTATCTTTTATTATGCCCGCTTTCTCCCCGGCTATTGCCGCCAATGTGTCACCCAGCATATCAGTGTGATCCAATGAAATATTAGTAATCACGGATAGCAGTGGGGTGATGATGTTGGTGGAGTCTAACCTGCCACCTAAACCTACTTCAATGACGGCAAAATCTGTTTTTCGCCACACAAAGTAAGCAAAAGCCATTGCTACTGTTATTTCAAAAAAAGAGGGCTGTATTTCTTCAATTGTATTTTGATGGTCGGCAATAAATTTTTTAACAAATGATTTTTCTATGTACTGTCCGTCTACTTTGATCCTTTCTCTGAAATCCAAATAATGAGGGGAGGTGTACAAGCCGGTCTTGTAACCTTGTTGTTGCAGTGCAAAGGCCAACAAGTGGCTTACAGTACCTTTGCCATTGGTACCAGCTACGTGAATGCACCTCAATTGATCTTGCGGATTACCCAACCTTTCACACAAAGCCCTGATATTACCAAGGTCTTTTTTGTAAGCAACATTACCAACCCTATGGTACATGGGCAAATGAGCAAACATATAATCAAGACATTCCTGATAAGTCATCACTTTGTTACCTTTTTTTGTAAGGCTTGCTGGTAAGGTGTCTTCTGATCCAGTTGGGTAAAGTCTACATTTGACCAATCTTTGCGCATTTCCTTCATTTTCGCATTGGTCCATGCCTCGGCTGTTGCTCTTAGTTTTTCGCCATCACTTTCCCTTAAGATGGGACCGAAAGCTACTTTTGCCTCCGTTTTCCACTTGGCATAAGATACCAAATATTGACTCATAAAATGCGGTACGAGCCATAAATCTCTTTTGTCTCTAAATTCTATAGCCATAGGCACTACGGCAATGCCTGCTTTTGCCGCTTCATTAAAACTACCAGCCCTGAAAGGCATGGTATAACTATGGAAACTAACCGTACCCTCCGGAAATACAAGAACATTGTATCCACTTTGTATGGTCTTGACCATCAAATTGCGTACTTCATTCCTGGAATGACTGTCTTCTCTTTTTACGTATAAAACCCCCGTTAATTCTGCTCCTTTATTAATTACAGGATAAGAAGCGACCTCTGCCTTGCTATTACATAGGCATCGAGATAGGGTAGAATGGCCAAAGGATCAGCAAACGAACGATGATTGCAGACGTACAAGGCCGGTTCATTGACATTACTGCCCTCCACGGTCACCCTCAAATTTAAAATTGGCTTTCCCATATACTTTAACCATGATCTTCTAAGGGCAAAAGCACGCTCCGGTGTATGCGAAATAAAAAGAAGACGAAAGCTGTAAATGAGCATATAGAATATCATCGATAAGCCCAATAAAAGAGCTCTCAGTCCTGATAATATATACATCAAGAATGACAGATTAGGATGGATTTTCCTTTTTCATTTGTGGAAAGAACAACACATCCTGAATAGAATTCTGGTTGGTCATGATCATGGCCAGGCGGTCCATTCCAATGCCCAATCCTGCTGTTGGCGGCATGCCATATTCCAATGCTCTCAAGAAGTCTTCATCCAAAACCATGGCTTCTTCGTCACCTCTTTTCCAAGCTCCAACTGGCTTTCAAATCTTTCTCTCTGATCAATTGGATCGTTGAGTTCTGAAAAAGAATTACAGATTTCTTTGGCATTACAAATCGCCTCAAATCGTTCAACAAGTCCTGGTTTTGATTTATGTTTTTTGGCCAATGGCGACATTTCAACAGGGTAATCTGTTATAAAAGTGGGTTGAATTAATTTGGGTTCCACGTGTTCACCAAATATCTCATCTATCAGTTTGGCCTTGCCCATTGTACCATCAACATGGACTTTCAAATTTTTTGCTGTCGTTCGCAAGGCATCTTCATCCATTTCCGATATGTCAACCTGGGTGAAGGCATGGATAGCTTCAAACATGGTATATCGTTTCCAGGGTCGCTTAAAATTGATAAGGTTGTCACCTACTTTGACCTCGGTAGTACCATGTAAATCAATGGCTACTTTTTCTACCATCTCTTCTACCAGATTCATCATCCATTCATAATCCTTATACGCCACATAAAGCTCAATTTGTGTAAATTCAGGATTGTGAAACCGGCTCATTCCCTCATTCCTGAAGTCTTTACTAAATTCATAAACCCCGTCATAACCACCAACAATCAGCCTTTTTAGATACAATTCATTGGCAATCCTCATGTAGAGGGTCATGTCCAGGGTATTGTGATGCGTTTTGAAAGGGCGAGCTGCTGCGCCTCCATACAAAGGTTGTAGTATGGGGGTTTCTACTTCAAGATACCCCTTCACATTTAGGTATTCCCGGATGCTGTTGTACATCTTGGTTCTTTGCCTGAATACTTCTCTTACCTCCGGGTTAACCACCAGATCTACATATCGCATCCTGTATCTGGTTTCAGGATCGGTAAAGGCATCGTGTACCTTTCCTTCATCATCAATCTTAACAACCGGCAAAGGTCTGAGAGCCTTAGACAGTAATTTGATCTCTTTGACATGAATGGTCAACTCACCTGTTTGGGTGTAAAATGCAAAACCTTTTATGCCAATAAAGTCACCTAAATCCAAGAGCTTTTTAAAGACATCATTGTACAGGGTCTTATCCTCACCCGGACAAATCTCATCGCGATTGATGTAAAATTGAATCCGGCCTGTACTATCCATGATTTCAGCAAAACTCGCCTTTCCCATTATGCGTTGCGACATCATCCTGCCAGCAAGGCTCACTTCCTGATAGGTGCTGTCACCTGCTTTAAAATTAGATTTGATCTCTTCGGCAGTGGCATTTACTTCAAAAGTGTCGCTGGGATATGCATCAATGCCTAGTTCCGTTATCTTTTTTAAGTTTTCTCTGCGGTTG
>JADKFC010000015.1 GCA_016717655.1 Saprospiraceae bacterium | reverse complement strand
CCAGCATAGGGACAGGTCCCGGATACCTCCGATCCCTCCGATCCCGACACCGACGCTGTTCTGCAGAGACAAATACCCGGATACTAATATTTATCCATATCCAATACCAAATTGTCTTTGTTCTCTATGTACCATTTTTTGGCATTCTCCATGTATGCATCCGTTGCATATGCCTTGCCATTTGATCTTGAAAATTTTACTATTGCCCATATATTAAAGGTGTCTTCCCATTTTGTTGACCTATCTGGGAAATTTTTAACATAGGCAATAAAAGTGGAAAGAGCCATTTGTCTTATGCTGTTTCTATCTTGTGAACTGGTGATGTGATTTAAGTCTGATATTAAATAATCTCCTATTTTTTTAAAAGAATTTTTAGTTCTCATTTTCACCAGATATTCAAAGTACTTAAGGTATTCGTTTGGAAAACGTTTATTTTGACTTATCTCGATTTGTTTTATTACGATAGTGTCATCTAGTTTGCCAAGCCTAACCAGACAAACATTAATTTCTGTTGTATCAATATCTATGTATTTTTTATACAACGAGTTGTGCATTTCATTTATGGTTTTGAAGTTTTTCTTATAAAAGAGCAGGGTAGAGTCGATGGGACTTATACCTAAAAAACTGAGATAATATGGAGTCCAAGATTCCCAATAAATTAATGCTCTGGGATGTGAATAAAATGATAATAAACGAAGGTCATCATTTGAATAGTCAGATTTTAGAAAGCTCCTAACGGCTGACACACCATTTAAAATGGAATCTACTCTTGGTGTTTTTAATAATAAGTGCTTTAAAAATTGCCTGTCATAGATTGAATCATAAGTTTCAAGCGTAGCTCCACCACAAATAAATTCAATACCTTTTTTTGTTTTTGGTATTGATTGATCATTTAATTTTGACAGCGCCAGTTTTTTAAATGCGGTGTCCTTGAAGTTCCATTTATATCCATGTTCAACTTTTTTACCTCCCAATACCTGAATGATTGCTTGCTCATCACTATTACTTTGTGCCACCAAAGACATAATGTTAAATGTAATAATAATTATGAATGTATATATATTTACCATTGGTATGCTTTTAAAATCGATCCCAAAATTTCATTTCCTTCAATTATTAGTAAAGATAAGAATTACAGTAATATCTATGTTAATAGATGCATCCCATAAAATTTTATATGGCCTCACAGTGTTTTACTCAATCCATTTATTTCAATACTTATCCATATCCAGGAGCAAATTTTCTTTGTTCTCTATGTACCATTTTTTGGCATTCTCCATGTATTCATCAGTATCGTAATCCTTGCCTTCCGCTTTGGAAAACTGGACAAAAGTCCATTGATTTATGGTTTCTTGAATTTTTAATGACCGGTCAGGGAAATTTTTAACATAAACTAAAAATGCTGCCAGCGCTGTCTGCTTAATGAATTTTCTCTCTTCGAAATGAATTTCATATAGATCTGATATCAACAGCTCACCTATTTTCTGAAAAGACTGCATGGTTCTCACTTTTGCCATTGATTTTATAAAACCTATGTAATCTCTGCTATAGCCTGCACGCGATCGTTGGTCTATTTGCTGAATTACCAATGAATCACTATATTTTCCCAAACGAGATAGACATATATTCAAATCCAGGGTATCGAAACGGTGGTATTCCTTATTTAAAGAGTAATGAAGCTGATTTACCGCTGTTATATTTTTCTTTAAAAAAATTATTGAGGCTTCAACTTCTGTAAAACCTAAATAGCTTAAATAATAAGGAGTCCAGCTCTGCCACTTGAGAACTTCCTCGGCTTGCGTTAAAGTTTTTAACTTTTTTATAGAAGATGTATTGTATAATCTTAGATTAAAATGGTTACCAATCATTCCACATGTATTTATGAATTGATTTGGATCAATTTTAGATATTAAAGTGTTTAGAAAAATGGAATCATTATTATCATCATACTCTTCTTTCGTTAATACAGTAATTATTCTGCATAAACCCTTAACTGAAATTTCTGTATCTTGTTTTGTGATTATTTCTATCGCCAACTTTTTGAGTTGAGAATCACTTGGCCGCCAAATAAATTTGCCATCAATATTTTTATCGGCGAGAATTTGGATAATAGCTTCACGATCTGTCAAACTTTGCCCCATAGTTGGAAATACTATAATTGCATTGAAGGCCAATAAAGTTGTTATTAAAAATTGTTTTACCATTGGTATGCTCTTATTTTATAACAAAAATCGAGATTCACTCACCCCACTAAGCGTCGTTTTTTATGAAAGTAACTTGTAAACAATTTCTCGTATGACTCCCATCTTGGTGGCTAAAACTTAATCAAATCAATATCTCGCTTGTCTCCCAAAAATACAACTTAAAATTTAATATAAACCGTCCCCGCTATTGCAAGTTTCCCTTAAGTATAATGGAATTCATATTTGCGTAACTGCCAAACCCTGATAATAGGCCAATCACCCACTTTACTTCACTTCCTTCAGCTCCCATCCATTGCTGGTAGAAGTCATTTTCATTTTGAGGAGTTGTGTGAATTTTAAACCGGTAAATCCTGCAGCATGGTAGTCGCGGTAAAAATCATGTTCATCTGCGTAGGTGGTACAATAGATGGCCTTTGCTCGCATTTTCCGGAATTTTGAACAATGAGGAAACACATTCTAATTGACTTATATCGTAGACCGCCTTCAGAATTTCGGGTTCTCCCAGTTCATCGTATTCTCCGTACTTGGATTTTTCATAATCGAGTAAAGTCAGGGTATAGACAATGTTGATCAGGTACAGTTTTTCTCCGCCCTTCATCTTTAATGGCACAATCTCACCCGCAAATTCAAATGAGGTTGCCAGGTCTGATCGATAAACACGCTCACTGAATACCAGAACAGCAGGATGCAAAAAATAAAAATCAGCCCCTTTTTCCCTATCTACCACCTCAAAGACCACATCATCCAACGCCCCTTCTGTCTCCAAAGTATCAAAGTTGACCGATTCCGGTATGGGATTCACCGGCCTGACAGTAGCCGCTACCGAAGTATCAGTATGCACCTCATAGACAAATTCAAGTTCCATGCTTTTTATTTTATTTATTCCCTAAGTTAACTCAATCTCCTTAAACCGCAGACCCTTGATCCCGGAATTTTGGTAAATATGGTAAAATTCCTCTTCGGGGGGGAGGAGGCCGTCGGTGCAAAAGTAGTTCCAATAATACCTATAATCTTTGTGGCCCTTTGGAATTATAAAAAGAGCTTCAGTCACTTTTTTCTTTTTGAATACAGGGGTAATGGGTCTGTCCTTTTTTCCTTTGTAATCAAAACTCCATTCAGTTCGTTTTATGTCATAAGGATCCAAAATTGTAAGGATATTGAAAAAGTAGGCTAAATTATTGGGTTTTGGTGCATTTAAAATTTCGCACTTAAAGAATTCACCATGTTTGCTTAGACAGGGTCCTAAAATTTCATAAGCATTAGGAGTTAATACAAATTGTGAAGCTCCGGCATAAAAATCCATATATTTTGCCTTGATTTTATCGACCACAAATTTCTCTTTATCTTCAAAAAAGATATCCTTCATACTTTTACCTTCGAACCATTGGATTTGTTGCTCATAATTGAATACTTTAGAGCTGAGCCCTCTCATATGATTGATGTCAACATCAATTTCGTATACTTTCATTGCATTTATTATTTATAAGGAAAAGTACCTTTGCTTAATTCATCTCCAATTTTTCAAGTTCTTTTCTAAATTCAATTGGATCATTGATATTTTCATCCCCGCTATTGCAAGTTTCCCTTATGCTTAAGGGAAACTTAAAACAGCTCGATGGAGTTTTGTAAGCCTAAGTTAACTCAATCTCCTTAAACCGCAAACCTTTAAGCCCGGAATTTTGGTAGATGTGATAAAACTCCTCTTCGGGGGGAAGGAGGCCGTCGGTGCAGAAAGGTTCCCAATATATCCCATATTCAATATGTCCGTTGGGGACAGAAAATAAAGGTGTCGTGATTTTATTTTTTTTAAAAACGAAGTGAATTGGACGATCTTTATTTCCTTTATAATCAAAGCTCCATAGAGATTTACTAGGATGAAATGGGTTTAAAATCGTGGTCAAATTGTATAAAAAGGCATACTTATCTGGTTCACGTAAGTTCATTATTTCTACTTTAAAAAATTCACCATATTTGGACATGCTTTGGCCAATTATCTCGAACGCTCTAGTTCCTAAGCATAATGTTGAAGGTCCATTAAAGAAATCCATATATTTGCGTTTCAATTGAGCTGCAATGAATTTTTCTTCTTTCTCATTAAAGATACCGCTCATAGGATTTCCTTCAAACCAGTTCTTCTGCTTTTCAAAGTCAAATTTAATAGGCCTGAGCTCGCGCATTCCATTTAATTCACATTCTATTTTATATACCATCATCTGCGTAATACAATTGTTATTAATATGGAAATTTTCCCAAGCTTAATTCCTGGCCAATATTTATTAATGCTTCTCTGCAAGATATTGGATCTTTAGTAATTTTCAACCTTTTCCATAAATTTGCATAATAGATATCGGTGTGAACTGTTGGATGAGCAATGTCATCCGGATTAAGTTTAGCAGCAATGCTCTTAGGCAAAAATACCCACTACCGAATTAACAGCATGCACCACATAGACAAATTCAAGTTCCATGGCATTTTATTTATTTGTCCCCTAAGTTAACTCAATCTCCTTAAACCGCAAACCTTTGAGCCCGGAATTTTGGTAGATGTGATAAAACTCCTCTTCGGGGGGAGGAGGCCGTCGGTGCAGAAATAGTCCCATTTATATGCATAGTCTCTATGCCCATTTGGAATTATAAAAAGGGCTTTTGTAATCTTTTTTTTCTTAAACACAATTTTAGTTGGTCTGGTTTTTTTGCCTTTGTAATTTATATGCCATTCTGATTGATTTTTATCATAGGGATCTAATATGGTCAGCATGTTGAAAAAGTATGCAAAATTATTAGGTATTGGTGCATTTACAATTTCACACTTAAAAAACTCGCCATATTTTTTTAGATTTTGCCCTAAAATTTCGTATGAGTAAGGTGTTAGGATTAGTTGTGAAGTCCCTCCATAAAAATCCATATACTTTGCCTTGATTTTATCAACCACGAATTTCTCTTTATCCTCAAAAAAGATATCCTTCATACTTTTCCCCTGGAACCATTGGATTTCTTTCTCATAATCATAAGTTTTCGTATCCAAACTTCTCATGTGATTGATGTCAATATCTATTTCGTAAACCTTCATATTTATATTACTTGTAGGGGAAGGTGCCTTCGTTTAATTCTTTGGCAATTTGTTCAAGAGCTTTTCTAAACTCGATAGGATCATTAATTTTTTCAACTCGATTCCATACAGCTAAATAATATTTATCAGTATGTAACGTAGAATCCGCAATATCATCTTCATCCAATTTAGAGGCAATATCTTTTGACAAAAATACACCATTTGAGCTTTCGTTAATGTCGATGCCTAAACTTTCTAGTTTTCGACCACCTATAACTTTTGCCCACCGCTATTGCAAGTTTCCCTTAAGTATAAAGGGAATTCATATTGGCATTACTGCAAAAGCCGTTTAATGACAAATCTCCCATGCTGATTAATTTGTTGTAAAGATAAGACTTGCAGATATACCAATATCTGTTTTAAGTTGCAAACTTAAAACAGCTCGCTGGAATAAGGTAAGTCCACTATGATCTGACAGATGGCACCAACCAAATAAATGTGTGCGCCCGCTATTGCAAGTTTGCAACTTGGAATCAATATTGGCATGACTGCTCACCTCGTTCCAAGGGTAAATCCAACTATTGGTAATCTGGTATATTGGTAAATCCAGGTACCATCTTGTTCCAACGACAAATATACGGATGCCCGGCTACCCGATACCCGGTTCCCAACACCGTCTATATTTGCATTTGGACAACCAAGGTCACGACGCAAAATATTGCGTCGCTGCGGGTATTTCAAAATGAGGTATCCCTTGTTCTAACTACCCATTTGTAATCCCAAAATCAAAAAAAGTGACATCCCATCCTAACGACAAATCCAACTATTGGTAATCTGGTATATTGGTAAATCGGTAAATCCAGGTACAATCCTATTCCGACGAAAAATCTACGGATGCTCCGTTCCCTACACCGGCTTTGCCGGCATAGGGACAAGGTTCCGACGCAAAATTTGGCGTCGCATAGGGACAATCGATGCATTTTGTTTTTTCCAACGATACATCTTCAAATGCTCCTTTTCCTACCAAGGTTGCTGGCATCATCACAACTCCAACTTCTTCAGCTCTTCCATTCGCTGAAAGTGGGGATATTCGATTAGGGTGGTATCGATTATACGAATGAGTTCTTCATCGCGCTTGAGTTGGTAGAGGCACAGGGCAGTATTGTAACGACTGTCTTCACTGGCGCCAAATCTTTTTTCACTGTGACCAAAAAAGAGGAGGGCATGATCGAAATAGCCCAGGTCGTAAAAGATGCCTGCCATTTCAAAGGCGAGGTCGAGGGTGTCGTTGAGGTGGAAGTAGCGCTTCCATATCTTGTGCAGGGTCTCTGAGATGCGACTCCTTTCGGGGTAGGTGACCTGCTTGACCTGTTGTTTGAACCAGGGTAAAAGATTGATAAAAAATACGGAATCATAGCCACTCAATCGGAGCAGGGCTATGGTATCTCTGAGGGTAAGTTTATCGGCCAGGGGATACACCATGCGTGTGAGGCTGAAAAAATCGTCGGGACCATAGTCATCAACAAAACGGGTGTAGGCGGCTAAGGTCGACTTCCAGCCATTGCTATCTCCCAGCCACAGTAGGCAGCCCAGCTCTAAGTTAAAATTGGAGGCTTCGGGAAACAAGGCGGTGCCACCAGTCAGCTCGGTATACTGGGCCAGGGCATGGTAGTTGACATTTAATGAAAAACTGCCGTGGGTCACATAATCGGGCATGGGTCGGTGATCTAGCAGGGCAGCCAGGTGATTGCCTTTATCCATGGTGAGCACCATGGCTCCGGCCGTAGAGAGCTGTCGCATCCGGGTGAGGCAGTGCATGCCGGCCAGGGGCAGTAGTAAACATGTTTCCTCCATGGCTTGTGCATAGCTTGCCAATACCTGATCCGGAATGTCATCATTAAAATAGGGCAGAGCCGAGGGTCGGGTGTCGTACCTGAGTCTCAGGTGGGGCAGGAGGGTGCCCGCTTCCACTTCTTCAACAGGTACATCAGCTTCTAGTGCTACCTGGCAAGAGGCAACCGTGCCCTGCCGCAGGTAAAACAAATGCTGGGGTATGGAATCAAAAAAATAATTGGCTATCACTACCACCGGCTGGTGCAACATTCCCTTACTGAACACAACTCCCGATTTTACCAGCACAATATCTTCATCTACCATGGCATCCAGATAGGCCAGATCCAGCTGTCCCTTTTGAATATAGCCCTGGAAGTTTTCATGGTCATCAAAAAAATCGAGGTTTTTCTGGACAATGTCACTCAACACATAACAGTAAGGAGGCAACTCAATGGCACTCTGCTCTGCCATGATTTCTAATTCCTGCAAGATGTAAAACCCCAATCTGCCATGGCCGGCCCCCAACTCAATGATGTACACCTTCTCTTTGTTTTTACCCTGCAAGCCCAAATCGGTGAGCAAGCCCAGGATGAGTGAAGCATAGGTCTTTCCCACCATGGCATTGCTGGTAAGGTGGTGCGGCACCAGTCCGCTGGTCCAGGCCTCTATGCCTACGTGTTGATAATATTCGCGATTAATTTGCCACAAAAGACTCTCCGCAAACGGGGTCATGGCTTCGACAGGATAATAGGTAGGATTCATGGTTGTAGCTTGGTTTGGTTTATCCCAGACTGTCCAAGCCAATACCTGCGCCGAATGAAATATGCTGCAAGTTAGTCAAATGTGTGGAATTTGTTATGCGATGGGTACTGTTTACCGCACATCTACCTGGCTAACGCCAGTTAGACAGGCCGCTCACCGCTCATCTACCTGGCTAACGCCAGTTAGACAGGCCGCTTACCGCTTACCGCTTACCGCTCACCGCTTACGGCTCATGGCTCACCGCTCATCTACCTGGCTAACGCCAGTTAGACAGGCCGCTCACCGCTCACCGCTCACTGCTTACCGCTTACCGCTCATCTACCTGGCTAACGCCAGTTAGACAGGCGGCTTACGGCTTACCGCTTATCTACCTGGCTAAAATTAGTTAGACAGGCTTGTCCCTATACCGCACTAGCGGTGTAGGGGCCGGACAGCGGACAGCGGACAGCGGACAGCGGACAGCGGACAGCGGACAGCGGTTCCCGGACAGCGGTTCCCGGATACCCCAAAATTCCCTATCTTTGCCCAAAATCATACCATGTCAACCGCACTCAAAGATGTAAAGCGCATTACTACCCATATACTTCAGCAAATGAAGGAAGATGGAGAAAAAATAGCCATGATCACGGCGTACGACTTTAGCATGGCGCGGATCTATGACGATGCGGGGGTAGACATCATCCTGGTGGGCGACTCGGCTTCTAATGTGATGGCGGGACATGAGACAACCCTGCCCATAACCCTGGATCAAATGATCTACCATGCCCAGTCAGTGGTGAGAGGGGTGAGCAGGGCCCTGGTGGTGGTGGACATTCCATTTGGGTATTATCAAAGTAATCCTACCAAGGCATTGGAATCTTCGATCCGCATTATGAAAGAAAGTGGTGGTCATGGAGTGAAATTAGAAGGTGGAGCTGAGGTAAAGGAAGCAGTAGAAAAAATCATCAACTCCGGCATACCTGTGATGGGGCATTTGGGACTGATGCCGCAGAGCATTTATAAATACGGCACTTATTCGGTGAGGGCCAGGGAAGAAGAAGAGGCAGACAAGCTGATAGCCGATGCCCAGGTCTTACAGGAAGCCGGGTGTTTTGCGCTGGTGCTGGAAAAAATCCCTGCCAGTCTGGCGGAAAAGGTGAGCAAGGAACTGCACATTCCGGTCATCGGTATTGGTGCAGGTGGTGGCTGCGATGGTCAGGTCTTGGTGAGCCACGACTTATTGGGCATTACCAAAGATTTTCACCCTCGGTTTTTGCGTCGCTATCTCAACCTCTACGATACCGTGAAAACAGCGGTGGGCCAATATGTGGGCGATGTGAAGTCGGGCGACTTCCCCAATGAAAATGAGCAATATTAAGAAAGGCGACCGGGTTTAATCGGCAAAATCATCGACCATTCGGGCAAATTCGAGGTCTTTTTCAGTGATACCTCCGGCTTCGTGGGTTTGAAGGCTCAGACTTACCTTGTTGTACACCGCCAGCCAGTGGGCATGGTGATTCAACTTTTCAGATAATAAAGCAACCCTGCTCATAAAAGCAAAAGCTTCAGAAAAGTCGGCAAAACGAAAGTGTTTTACCAGGTGGTCGTTTTCAATTTTCCATGCTTTTAGGGTAGGAATGGCCAGGTGGAGTTCGGAATCGGTTAAAACAGGTTTCATGACTTACATTTAACCTTAAACAATCGACTGGGCATGAAGTTTAATGCATAAATTATTTCAACGGCTTTTCTATCTTTGTGCCCTATCGTGGCGTATTAAGCAAAACCATTCATGAATCTAAATTTTATTCGGAGTCACAAAGTGCTCCTGATCTTACTGCCCTTGCTGGCCCTTGTTTTGGTAGCCGTAATCGGCTTGCTGTACCTTCCCAATGTACAAACCAATAAATACGAATTAAAAATTGCCAGGGGTACCAGCTATAGCCAGCTGTATGAACAACTGGTAAGAGATGGCGTACTCAAACAACCCACAACCTTCGACTTTATGGCCGGGGTGATGGGGTATAAAAAAGATGAAATTCCCTCAGGTCGCTTTGTTTTAAAAAGTGGGATGACCAACCGCGCCGTGCTCAGCAAGTTGAGGTCGGGCAATCAGGATGCGATCCAGCTTACTTTCAACAATGCCCGCGACATTAGCCAGCTGGCCGGCATGTTATCCCACGATCTCGAAGCCGACAGTCTCAGCCTGCTCACCGCCTTTTTGACGGATAGCCTGCTGCAAAAAAACGGACTTAAGCCGGAGACTGCCATGACCCGTTTCATTCCCAACACCTATGAGGTGTTTTGGAACATCAGTCCTGAAAAGCTGGTGAAAAGAATGCAAGGGGAAGCCGATAAATTTTGGACCGACGAACGCAAGGCCAAGGCAGCTGCCATTCCTTTGAGCAAAGAAGAAGTTTATACATTGGCATCGATTGTAGAAAAAGAATCCAACAATAAAAAGAACGCCCTACGGTAGCCGGCGTGTACCTCAACCGACTAAAGGTAGGCGAGAAGCTGAGGGCCGACCCCACCGTGGTATTTGCCGTTGGAGATTTCAGCATCCGAAGGGTCTTGTTCGAACACGTATTTTTTGATTCTCCGTACAATACCTATCTGTACCAAGGCCTGCCTCCCGGACCGATCTACATGCCATCTACCAATGCCATTGATGCGGTGTTGAATGCTGAAAAACACGACTACCTGTTTTTCTGTGCCAAGCCGGGCTACAACAGCGAACACGCCTTTGCCGTGACGGCTGAGCAGCACCAGCGCAATGCATCCATCTACCACAACTGGCTGGAAAAAGAAGGCATAAGATAAATGGTTTTATCAACAACAACAAGCCTTGGTTAGTGGTGAAAGCCAGCTGCAGACCACACCCTGCCCGCGTTGTGGTGCCGATATGGTTTGCAGCGCCGGCAAGGGACAAAGATGTGCTTGTGCCGACGTACAGCTTTCTGAACTTACCCTGGCATTTTTGCAAAAGACCAGCTACTCCTGCTTGTGCAATGCCTGCTTAAAGCAGTATGAGGCATGGGTAGGTGAGGCAGCCAAAAATGTTGGAACCGCCAATGGTGATGGCCTGGTGGAGGGCATTCACTATTATATAGAAGACGGCAAATGGGTTTTTACCCCTGTTTACCACATTGAGCGAGGTCATTGTTGCCAGAGTGGCTGCCGACATTGTCCGTATGGCTATGATTCAAAACAACAGCAATGAAAAGAGATCCCTATCCACAGCGCATTGTTTGCCTGACAGAAGAAAGCACGGAGATGCTCTACCTGCTGGGTGAGGAGCACAGGATAGTGGGCATCTCCGGATTTACCGTAAGGCCTGCCAGGGCGAGAAAAGAAAAACCCAAGGTATCGGCCTACACCTCTGCCAATATCCAGAAAATAGTAGACCTGAAACCCGATCTGGTCATCGGTTTTTCAGACATCCAGGCCGACATTGCCAAGAGTCTAATAGCCCTCGGCATGGAAGTGTGGGTGACCAACCACCGAAGCATCCAGGGCATCCTTGATTTTGTGGTCAGACTGGGTGCCATGGTGGGAAAAGCCGACCAGGCCATCCAATGGACAGAAGCCATGGTTGTAAAGATGGAAAGCATGAAAAAAGGCAATGAGGGAAAGTTAAGGCCCCGGGTATTTTTTGAAGAATGGAATGATCCCTTGTTTTCATGTATTGGATGGGTAGATGAATTGATCACTGTAGCCGGTGGCCAAAACATTTTTCCGGAACTGGCTGCACAAAGCCTGGGAAAGGATCGAATCATTGCCGATCCCTATGAGGTAGTTAAGCGCCAGCCCGACATCATTCTGGCATCGTGGTGCGGCAAAAAAGTGGTGCCACAAAAAATCATGGCCAGACCCGGGTGGCAGGAGTTGCATGCCGTGCAGCAGGGTCATATTTATGAGGTGGATGCTTCGATTATCCTTCAACCCGGACCGGCAGCGCTGACAGATGGACTTGACATTTTGCATGGACTGATCCAAAAAGTGATGTAAATTGGGGTCTTTTCTCAGCCTAAATAAATACCATGACAGTAATTAGAAAAGCTACTTTGGAGGATGTACAGGCCCTGGCTCCCCTGTTTGATGCCTACCGCGTATTTTATGAAAAAGCATCAGATGTCAATGCGGCAGCAACTTTTTTAAGAGACAGACTGGAACACAACGAAGCACACATTTTTGTGGCCGAAGTAGACGGTGCTCTGGTGGGTTTTACCTTGCTCTATCCCTTGTTTTCATCTACTCGGATGAAACGACTTTGGTTGCTCAACGATTTGTATGTACAATCAGAATTTAGAGGTCAGGGACATTCCATTGCCTTGATCGATGCTGCCAAATCACTGGCTACGGCCACCGGGGCTGCCGGGCTGATGTTGGAAACCGCCAAAAGCAATGAAATAGGCAACCAGCTCTACCCGAAGACCGGCTTTGTTTGCGATGATGAACACAATTATTACAGCTGGGATACCTAATGAGGTCATCTGCGATAGAGTAGATTCAAGGTAAACGAAGGCGATATGTAAATTCAATGCAAGGCAGCATGTATTTCCCTCCAATCCACCAAATTTTATATGTCAGTAAAATAAGATTAATTCAAAATTAAAATTGGTTTAACATTAGATATTTTACACTCGACAGAATATTATTTTGTGTAATAATTTATTTTCAATTTACTGTGTCTTGTTGATGAATTAAAGCAAAACCTGTAGTAAATTTGTTATACATTTTTCACAATGATTTTACGGGCGAAACACATTTTTTTACTCTTCTTACTACCCCTTTTGTGGTCGTGCGAAGAGGAAGTGTATTTCTCCAACAATGATTTTACGCCCCGAATCGTATTGAGTTCCATCTTTACCAACGATTCCATCTGGGTGGTTACCCTTACCCATTCGCAGTCCATTTTTGACGAATCTGCTGGCAAGCCCTTTATTGATGATGCCACCATCGTCATCACCAACAAGGTGGGTGCGCAGGAATGTCAATTGTTCCATACCGGCAATGGTGTTTACAAAAGTTTCAGGTGCACTTCCGGCCAGGATGAATACTATAAAATTTCCGTTTACTCACCCCAATACGGTTCGGTAACCGCTGAAAGTACCATTCCTGCCATTGCAGAATTGACCAATATCCAGGTTGATTCATCAGATGAATACGAAGATGCCAGTGAGATATCGTTCAACATCAGGGACAACTCAGTAGAAAACAACTTTTACATTTGGTCGGTGGTAGAGGTAGACACAAGTCTACACTCCGTTCACGACGAATCAGGTTTGAAACTTGATACCCGCCAGTGGGTAAATGATGTAAGCAAAGAGATCAGTGGCAGTGCATCCGGCAAAATCAATACCTCCTTATCGGCTTCAGAATTTGACCTTGAAAATCTGAGCAATTCGCCCAAACTCATAACCTCTAAGTTCAACGGCAAAGATGAGCCGCAGGGTGGGGGCGGCAATGTGAAAAACAAGGTATGGATGATCAGACTGATGACGGTGAGTTCAGATATGTATCGTTATTTCAACAGCCTACAGGATTATGTAAGGGCTTCCAACAATCAAAATTCCATTGTAGATCCGAGCAAATTATACAGCAATGTTAAAGGCGGATTGGGAATTTTTGCCGGTTATACCGTTCGTTATTACGAAATTCCAAAATGATCTAATCATTTTTCCGTTCTCTTTTGGCTGGAATTGACCAAGCCTTCCTATTTTAGCTTTCGAAATGTGATTTATGCTTCAAAAGATTTTTTCTTTTATCATTTTGTGTTGTTTGATATCTTGCCATGAAGACGATGTGGCCGTTGATCTCATCATCCACAATGCAGATATTTATACCGTTGATCCCAACCAGCCAAGGGCTCAGGGCATAGCTATTTCAAAAGGAAAAATCATCTATCTAGGGAAGTCCAATGAAGTCTTGCGCATGAAAACCGCGATACCAAGGTGATTGACGCCAGAGGCCACTTTGTGATGCCCGGTTTTATAGAAGGTCATGGTCATTTTTCAGGTCTGGGCTTTAGCCTCGTCAACCTCAATTTTTTAAATGACCGGAGCTGGGAGGCCATCATTGCCAAAGTAGAGGAGCGGGCAGGCAATACCCCAAAGGCACATGGATTGAGGGCAGGGGCTGGCATCAGGAAAAATGGGACAGCCTGCCGGTGAGAAGTGTGCAGGGCTATCCGATGCATACAGCACTGAGTAAGGTTTCACCCGATCATCCCGTTATCTTGTTTCATGCCAGCGGCCATGCCCTCTTTGCCAATGAAAAAGCCATGGAGCTGGCAGGCATTGGTTTGGATACGCCCAATCCTCCCGGAGGCAGAATAGTGCGCAACAACAAAGGTGAAGCCATTGGCGTATTTGAAGAGCGGGCCATGGAAGCCGTCAGGCAAGCCTATGAAGATTATCGAAAAAAATTGAGTGCCGATGCCAAAGAAAAAGAATGGCAGACCGCCATTGCCCTGGCAGAAGCAGAATGTATAGAAAATGGCATTACCTCATTTCAGGATGCAGGCTCATCCTTTGAAGAACTGACCCGCTATCGCCGTCTGGCAGAAAAAAAAGAACTCGACATCCGATTGTGGGCCATGGCTCGCCACGACTACAATACCATGAAAGACGTGATTGGTAAGTACAAATACAAGTCGCCCTTCTTCACCTGCAATGCCATCAAATCAGAGGTCGACGGAGCCCTGGGTGCCTTTGGAGCCTGGCTTTTGAAGCCTTATAACGATAAGCCTGGGTTTACCGGACAGAACACCACCGACATCTATGAAGTACGAAAGATTGCCGGCCTGGCCATTGACAATGACATGCAGTTTTGCGTTCACGCCATTGGCGACCGGGCCAATAAAGTGGTGCTCGACATTTACGAAGGCCTGGCTTCCCTGCATCCAGAAAAAAAAGACCTGCGCTGGAGGGTAGAACACGCCCAGCACCTGGCGGTTTCCGACATACCCCGATTTGCCAAGTTGGGCATCATAGCCAGTATGCAAGGGGTACATTGTACCAGTGATGCCCCCTTTGTGGTCAAACGTTTGGGAACCGAAAGGGCCAGAACCGGGGCTTATGCCTGGCGAAGTCTTTTGAAACAGGGAGTACACATTGCCAACGGCACCGACGCCCCTGTAGAAGATGTAGATCCTATTCGCAATTTTTATGCAACCGTTACCCGTAAAAGAGAAGATACCCGACAGCCATTTTACCCCGAGCAGCGGATGACCCGTGCAGAAGCCATTAAGTCTTATACTATAGACAATGCATATGCGGCCAAAGAAGAAAAAGAAAAAGGATCCATCAGTCCCGGCAAGTATGCCGATATTGTGATCCTGAGCAACAACCTGCTGAAATGCAGAGAAAGTGACATCTTAAAGACAGAAGTGCTTTTCACCATTGTCAATGGTGTAATCGTCAAACACCGCAATTAAAAGGTAAAAGGGAGCATTACCTAGGCAAAGCACATATAAAATTTGTTTTTTTGAGGGAAAGATCAAACGTAAATTATTGTTTTTCAAGATTTATAAAATTTTTTTCCCATATTTAAATCTTTAAGACTACCTTTGCAATTATTTATCTTTTTTTTCTATTTTTTACAATGAATTTATACGTAGGAAACCTGAACTTTGATGTGAAAGAAGAAGACATCAGATCCCTTTTTGGAGAAGTTGGCGAAGTGGCAAGTGTAAAGCTGATGATTGACCGTGAAACCGGTAGATCAAAAGGATTTGCATTTGTAGAAATGGCCGACACCGAAGAATCGGTCATTGCAATGAAAACGTTGAACGGACGTGAATTTCATGGAAGGAACATCGTTGTGAACGAAGGTGTTCGATCTGACAAACCAAGAACCGGCGGCGGTGGTGGAGGATTCAATCGCGGCGGAGGCGGCGGTGGAGATCGCAGACCAGGCGGCGGTGGAGGATTTAACCGTGGCGGCGGCGGCGGTGGTGGAGGATTCAATCGCGGCGGAGGCGGCGGTGGAGGATTCAACCGCGGCAGTGGCGGTGGTGGCGGCGGAGATCGCAGACCACGCACCAATGATGGCAACAGACGCCCATTTGATGGCGGCAATCGCGACAACAGCCGTCCTTTTAACAGAGACTACAATCGCGATTTCAACAGAGATGGAAACAGGGACTTTAACCGTGATTCCAATCGAGATTTTAACCGCGACTTCAATACCCGCGAGAAGGACGAAGATTAATGTAGGGCCGTATGGCCCTATATTTTCTCAATTCCTCACAAGACTGTAATTTTGCACGGCAGGCGATAGGTGTGTACCTGTTGCCAATGCCCATTTATATTTAGAATCATGAATAGTTTTGAAACTTCAGGTTTAAAACCTGAAATCCTGGCTGCCTTAAAAGACCTGGGCTTTGTAACGCCAACGCCCATCCAGCAGCAGACCTTGCAATTGCTCATCCATTCCCGCAAAGACCTGATCGCCCTGGCGCAGACAGGTACCGGAAAAACGGCGGCTTTCTCGCTTCCTTTGCTCCAAAATCTTACCGGAAATGAAACCGACGTACGCGTGCTGATCCTGGCACCTACCCGGGAACTTTGCCTACAAATCGCCAACGACATTAAATCCTATACCAAATACCTGCCGGGAATCCGGTCGGTAGCTGTTTATGGCGGGGCCAATATTACTACCCAGATCAGTGCCCTCAGAGAAGGCGCCCAGATCGTAGTAGGTACCCCTGGTCGAACCCTCGATTTGCTCGAAAGAAAGAAGCTTAAGGTGGACAAAATCCAAACCCTGGTACTCGACGAAGCAGATGAAATGCTGTCGATGGGTTTTAAAGATGAATTGGATGCCATCCTGGCCGGTACACCCGAAAACAAACAGGTTTTGTTGTTTTCTGCTACCATGCCCGATGAAATCAGACACATTGCCTCCAAATACATGCACAGTCCTCAGGAGGTTTCCGGAGGAAGGGCCAATAAGAGCAATGAAATGATAACGCACTACTACTACGTGGTTAGTGCCAAAGACCGCTACAATGCCCTCAAACGCATTGCAGACGTCAATCCTGACATTTATGCCATCATTTTTTGCAGAACCAAGGCAGAAACCCAGGAAGTAGCAGACAAATTGGGCCATGATGGCTACAATGCTGATGCCCTCCACGGCGATTTGTCACAGGCCCAAAGGGATTATGTGATGAACCGTTTCCGCAAAAGACAGCTCCAGATGCTGGTAGCCACCGACGTAGCTGCCAGGGGGCTCGATGTTACGGAACTAACCCACGTTATCAATTACAACTTACCCGACGACCCGGAAGTGTACATCCACAGATCAGGCCGTACAGGTAGAGCAGGTAAAACAGGTGAGTCGGTGAGCATCATCCACACCAAGGAGTTTCACAAGATCAGACAACTAGAGAAAAAAATTGGTAAATCGATCGATCTGGCTACTGTTCCTACAGGTAAAGAAATCTGCGAGGTACAGCTGCTCAACCTGATCGACAAGGTAAAAGAAGTGGAGATCAACGATGACAGGATCCAGCCCTTCCTTCCTGCTATTATGGAAAGCATTGCCAATATTGACCACATCCAACTCATCAAAAAATTTGTGTTGGTTGAATTCAACCGTTTCCTCGACTACTACAAGGATGCTGTTGATATCAATGTGTCTGATAAACAATCGAAAAAATCCAAAGAAGCGGGCGGCGGTGCCAGTTATGTTAAGTTTTTTATGAACCACGGCAGCCAGAGCAAGATCACTCCGGGCATCCTCATCAACCTCATCAACGAACACATGCCCAATTCTACGGTGGGCATAGGCAGGATCGACATCCGAAAGAACATGTCGCTCTTTGATGTAGAGGCCAGCCACCAGGAAGACCTGATCGAAGCTTTTAAAAGGACAGCCTACAAGGGATTGATCGTAAGACCTGACCAGGGTCAAAATGATCAGCCTGAAAGGAGGTTCAGAAAAGACGAGGGCAGCAGCAGATCATCGGGTTCAGCTTATGGATCTAAAAAGCCAACTGACAAGAAAAAATACGAAGGTAAGCCTACTGAGAGAAGGAAATTTGACGCAAAACCGGCTCCAAAAGGCAAACGCAAGTCCTGGACCTAAGAGCAATGCCCACAAAGTTTTATCTTTGAAGGATAAAACCATTGTATCGTGGGCAACACATTCGGTAAAATATTCAGAATAACCACCTATGGCGAGTCGCACGGCCCTGCCATTGGTGTGGTCATTGATGGCTGTCCCGCAGGACTTACTGTAGATGAAGCCCTCATAGCACATCAGATGGAGCGAAGGCGGCCCGGACAAAGTGCCATCGTGACCCAACGGAAGGAGGCTGATGCGGTAGAGATACTTTCTGGTGTTTTTGAAAATAAGACCACCGGCATGCCCATCCACCTGATGATTCGCAATGACGATGCTAAGTCGGCCGACTATGCCCATTTAGCCGATACCTTCAGACCTTCTCATGCTGATTATACCTACCAGTCCAAATATGGCCATCGCGATTATAGAGGTGGGGGACGTTCGTCGGCCAGAGAAACCGCGGCCCGAGTAGCAGCAGGGTGTTTTGCCTCTATGCTTTTGAATCATTTCAACATTCATATTACTGCCTTTGTGAGCCAGGTAGGGCCCATAGCCATTGACCCTTTGAGTGCCAATCTTGACCTATCATCTATTGACAACAATGTGGTGCGGTGTCCGGATGCCACAGCCGCCGAAGCCATGGAAGAACTCATCCGCCAGGTGAGAAAAGAGGGTGACACCATTGGGGGCAGAATCAGTTGTTTGATCACAGGTGTTCCTGTTGGCCTGGGTGAACCGGTCTTTGATAAACTACAAGCCGATCTGGCAGCTGCTATGATGGGCATCCAGGCTGTCAAAGGATTTGAATACGGTAGTGGATTTGGCGCCATTACCATGAGGGGCAGTGAGCACAATGATGCCTTTGTAAAGTCGGGAGATAAAATCGCAACTGCTACCAACTTCAGCGGAGGTATCCAAGGAGGTATTTCCAATGGCATGCCCATTTATTTTAACGTAGCTTTTAAGCCAGTGGCCACCATCGTAGCCGCACAAGCTACGGTCAATACGTCGGGAGAAGAGACCAGTGTGGCCGGCAAGGGCAGGCATGATCCCTGTGTTGTACCAAGGGCGGTGCCCATTGTCGAAGCCATGGCTGCCCTGACCCTTGCAGATCATTTACTGCGGCAAGAGGCTTACAAACATTTGAAGATTTAACTAACTATAGTTTTATCAACTTTTCACTTTTATCTCCCACCTGGATAAGGTAAATACCGGGGTGCAAGGGGCTTAGATCCAGACTTTCCAATCCACAGCTGCCTTGCATCAATACCTTACCTGTGAGATCTGACAGGGTATATTTTTGCCCGGACTGCCTTGCAAAAAAATACATTTCGTTGCTTGTGGGATTGGGGTAAAAATAATGTTTTTCGTAATCGGGAATATCATTTCCTTCAAGAATAAAATGATCTTTTTCTTCCAATGAGAGTGTGCCCCAATCTATCTGCCAGGGGCTGGCCTTGACCCTCATTTTTTCATTGGCGCGGCCTGCCGCCATTACCGATGCGTGGTTGCCAAAGATAAGGCGGGCATTGGGAGCCAGCTCCATCACAGAGCCTGCTGCAAAATCACTGTTGAGTACCAAAGTACCGTCAAAAACCAGGGAAGCACCGGCACCTATTTTCACATTTGCATCAGCGAGTCCAAGCATGCCCATGCTTTTGTAACCATAAAACAGGTGGGATCCATCTGCTATTTCAAATGAAGCTCCTTTCTTAAAAAATATGCAGGCTGTCTTATCGGCAAAGTCAATATTACCACTCTTATATAGATATTTGGTACCGCTGCCCATTCGTACATCAATGACTTCAAGACACATGTCGCCTCCTTCTTGCAAAATGGTAAAATGGTGATGTAAAGTATCACTGCCCTCTACCAGTGAGGGTACAAAGGCGGTGTATTCCTGGAAATAAAAGGATTCGTAATTCAATTTTAAGGTTATGTCTACCACCGTGGCGGGATTGGGTGAAAGGGTCACTACTTTGTCATCTCTGTTTTGGGGAGAGGGGATGCCTGACTTGCTATGCAAGACTAGGTAATTGCTGCCAAATGATTGTGGTACCATGTGGTAAGGCAGGATCTCAACAGCATTATTGATCACCGGCTTAGTAATGGGTAAAAGTTCATCTACCTTCGAAACAAAGTCTTGCGGATAGCCCCAGGCTCCATCATAAGACAATCGAGCATTGGCGGGTGCAAGGGGGTTGAGATACACTTCCCACCACCAATCGGTCAGGTAGATGCTGTCCCATTTGGAAGTGGGAAAACAAATCTCATCCTGAAAGATGCATTGGTTGTGGATGATGTTGCCATAAAATTCAGTTTTGCGGAGTGTATCCTGGCCGGTTGCCAGCCACTTTTCTCGGGTAACGACAACCAGTTTGGAGCATCCTCCCTGCTTACAATCATCGGGATTGAGAAACCCACCTTCGTTGGTATTAAAGGTATATCGTATGCTGTACAAGGCGTTAGAGAGGAGGAGTGAGTCTCCGAAATCTCCTTTTTTGTTGAAACGAATAAAAACCGGCCTGCTCGGATCCAACGATTTAAAGGGAAGATCTCCCTCAACGAGGCTAAGACAGGAAGTATCGCGCTGTCCATTGACGTCATTATCCACCGTTTGATAGATGTCAAAATTCTCATAGGCATTGATCAGCTTTGTTGAGTCTGCAAGACAGGGCTGCTGGACAATCTGGGGGTCGAAATAAAAGCTGGTCCACTGCCCATGGCTATAGAATGTGGTAAAGAGCAGGATTGGCAGAATAAACTTTTTCATGGGTGGAATTTTTCCAAAAATAACCAAAGTGGACTGAAAATAAAAAGATACTGTTTAAAATGTCGTCTACACTATTTTATATTCGATTTGGTCTTTCCTGCCTGCTTATACAAGGGTATGGTTGAAAGTGTTTATTTTTGCCCAAAACAAGCCTTATGACAAACACAGGATGGAATCGCGAAGAATTTGTTTGTTTTCTGCTCATCTATACCTCACATGTGGACATGGAGTTCAGCGAAGAGGAAAAGGTGAGTCTGAAACACCAATTTTCAGCGGAAATTTTTGACAAACAACTTGCTCTTTTCAGCGAAATGAACGATTATCAGGCCTTGGATGTCATTCTGAAATACAAAGAGCAATATTTTTCTACACCGGAGTTGAAGCAACAATTGTTGGATTCTATACGTTCCCAATTTTTCACCGATGGAGAATTTTCAGATTTCGAAAAGGAGATCTACAACTTTTTGGAAAGAATGTTATAGCCCTTAGCCCATGGATTTTCAAGTAAGTAACAGGTTGTTTGTTGTAACAGGAGCCACCAGTGGCTTTGGCGCTGCCATTGCTGCGACCTTACTTGAAGAAGGAGCCTCTGTCATTATCAATGCCCGCAAACCGGAGGGACTTGAAGACATGCAAAAAAAATATGGCAGCAGGGTAGAAATCCTTCAAGGGGATATTACTACAGATGCGGTGATTGCCGACCTTTTTCGCTTGATGGGGAGTCGACTTTTGGATGGCATGGTAGTGAATGCCGGAGGTCCGCCTGCTAAATCATTTGCCGAAACCCAAATGACTGACTGGGATGCCGCCTATGCCTCCATCCTAAGGTGGAAGGTAAAAATCACCCACGAACTCCTGGACAAGATGATACCCCAGGGTTATGGTCGCATTGTCTACATAGAGAGTGCTGCTGTAAAACAGCCCATTGAAAACCTGGTTTTGAGCAATGCCATGCGTTTGGCGGTGGTGGGCTTTGTGAAAACGATGAGTCAGGAAATTGCCCAACACGGCATTACCGCCAATGTTTTGGCTCCCGGCTACCATGCCACGCCTGCTATGGAGCGTTTGTTTGCCAACAAATCAATGTTGCTGGGCATCTCTCCCGATGAGGCCCGCCAGCTATTTGAGAAAGAAAATCTTACAGGCAAGCTAGGCAACCCTGCCGATCTGGCCTCCTTGGCATTGTGGCTGTTGTCGCCCCACGCCGCTTTTATTACAGGGCAAACCATTTCGGTAGATGGAGGGCTCATCAAAGGAACCATGGGATAATATGCGTATATATTTTATAGGATTCCTGCTGCTCTTCCCTTTTTTGTTGATCGCCCAATACCCGCCCGCCGGAGGGGATACCAGCCAGGTTGCTGTAGATTCTATACAGTTGCCTCCTTTTCAATACCGATATTTTCACCCCGGTAATCCCGGCCAGGTTTATGTCAATGTTGATACCACCCTTGGCAACTTTTTTCAGGATGCTGACCCTGCACGCAGAAAAAAATTCAACGACCTCAATACCGGCAATGTAGGCTCTATGGGCATTTCTCCCTTATTTGAATACAAGCCGCTTTATGGTTTCAACTCAGGTTACCGCGCTTACGATGATTTTAATTTTACAGCAGATTCCATCCGGTTTTACGATTCTGAGCGACCCATGGCTGACCTGTATTTTTCTCCCATTTTTGGATCCCAACAAAACTTTGTGGTAGGGGCAGAGTACGGTCAAAAATTCAGCGATGGCCTGGCCATTTCATTGAATTACAAAAGGCTGTCGCAGTCTGGTTTTTATCAAAATCAGGGCACCCGTACCACCAACCTTGCTATTGCGGTCAGGTGGGCAAGCATGGCTGAAAAACTTGATTTTGTAACAGGCTTTATTTCTAATACCAATAATGAGCAGCACAACGGTGGCGTTGACACAGCCGTGGTGGTAAGGCCTTCTGGTCAATTCCGAATCAACGTACCGGTCAATCTGAGCGACACAAAAACAAGGTATGATCAACAAGTGTATTTTCTCTATTCTACCCTTAGCCTTGATGGCAAGCCGGCAGCAGAGTCGAGATTTGCCATCGGTCATAAGCTCGATGTTAAAACAGGTTATGCCAATTACTACGACGTAGATCTGACCGCTAAAACGGACACCCTTTTTTACAATGACTACCTCATAGATACACGCGGCATCCGCAACAGGGTAAGCCTCACACAATGGTCAAATAGTTTTTTACTTCGATCCCAATGGAAGAAGGCAGATGGAACCCTGGCCCTGGTGTACGACAATTTTAGCTTGAACGATGGTGTCAATCAAAAAAGCATCAATGACCTCACCCTGCGCTTTGATGGTAAGATTGCCGCGGGTAAGACCCTCGACATCTTTACACGGGCGCGTTTGGGACTGGGGGCCAATGCGGGTAGTTTTTTAGCAGAGGGCAATACCACCATTACCCTGGGCAAGCTGGCAACCATAGACGGATCGGTTTCTTTTTTCAATTCGCAAGCAAGCTGGAACCAGGAGTATCTGGCCCTCAATACCAGAGAGGTGTACAATGATCCGCTCAACAATGTTTTGGGAACACGATTTAGCGCGGGTATTTCTCTGCCCTGGTTGGGCATCCATGCCGGTTTGAGCCAACAAATTATGGACAACTATGTGTATAGAAATGGAGCAGCCTTGCCAGTACAACACGATGGCAATGTGCAGATAACCACGGCAACCATCAGCCAGCATTGGAAGTGGAAAAGCATCCACCTGGAGAGTCACGCCTTCTGGCAGCGCTTTAATGTAGATTTTATTGCCCTGCCTGAATTGTACGTAAAATCAAACCTCTATCTGGAGCGCTTCTTTTTTAGAAAAAACCTCTTGCTTAGAACCGGACTGGAAGTAAAATACATTCCCGATTTTGTAGTGCCTGAATTTGATGGGGTCACCGGTACTTATTACAAAGGCGATCAGTCGTACCAGGATCAATACTACAGTGCCGATTTTTACATTTTGGGCAAGGTGTCGAAGTTCCGCATCTTTTTTAAATTTGAAAACATACAAGAATACCTCAACAACAGGCTCAATTACCTGGCCGTCTTTCATCCGCAGTTTGACAACCGAATGAGGTTGGGCTTCAGGTGGCTGTTGTTGGACTAATCAAATCAAAACATGGAAAACACCGCACAACTCACCGAAGCATGGAAAGAGGTCCTAATAGGAAAAACCATTGACGATGTCTCCCTGCACATGTTGGCAGAACACTACATTGAATACGAAGAAGGCCGGATATGGATCAGCGATGGCGGATTTGAAATTAGGAGCGGAGAAAGCCACTTTTCCTTTTGTTTCCACGACGAAACCGGCAATTTTGCCTTACATGCCCAACCACTGACCGATTTTATGGAAGGCTTTGATCACTATGAAGTTGACCTTTCGGAGAGTGTGCCCTACCTCAAGATCAAGGGTACAACGATCACCAATTTAAATGTAAGGTGGTCGGGTTATGAGGTCCACGATTACGATGGCAGTGTGCAGGAAAAAATTGATATACCCGTAGAGTTTTTGATTTCATTGGACGATGGTCAGTGCATTCAACTCGCTACTGTAGAATTTACCCTGAGTCCCGAGACTGCTTTTTTTACGAAGCTGGATTACAATATTGAAGGAAATATGTTTGTTTGTTTGGGAGAGAAGATGGAGATGATGGAGTGATGGGGGTGTTGAATTAGGAATTAGGAATTACGGATTACGAATGTCGAATTACGGATTACGAATGTCGGATTACGAATGTCGAATTACGAATGTCGAATTACGAATGTCGAATTACGAATGTCGGATTACGAATGATGAATGTTACGAATGTCGGATTACGAATGTCGGATTACGAATGTCGAATTACGAATGTCGGATTACGAATGTCGGATTACGAATGTCGGATTACGAATTACGAATGTCGAATTACGAATGATGAATGTCGGATTACGAATGTCGGATTACGAATGTCGGATTACGAATGATGAATGGCGAATTACGAATGTCGAATTACGAATTACGGCAATTACGAATTAGATTTTAAATAGCCACTCTGGAGCTGGTGGTTCCTTCACTTTTGATTGCCACAGCTACTGCGTAGCGACCGTTCAGTCATGAATGTCGAATTGCAAAGTTTGGGAAGGAATAAGGCCGCGGACTACAGAGGTATACTTCTTAAGGAGGATTATAGTCTTTCTTTTATGGTTAATTGAATTTTACCTAATATTTTACACAATTCTTCTGCTTCACTGAGTAACTGATCGGCTTCGGAGGGGGCAATAAAATTAGCATGTTTAATTAGTCGGATCCATAGTTTAGTTTCACGCGCTTCTTTGTATGCAATAGAAATTTTGTGTAGGAAGTCGCGTTTTGATTGAGCTCCGATAGCTTCTTCTACATTGGCAGCAACAGAAGTGGAAGATCGAAGAAATTGAGTTGACATGACAAATTCTTTTTGCTTAAATCTTAAAACCTTATATAAGTCAACTGCTTTTACAGCGAAGTCAAAGGATTTTTCTGCGATTAGGTTATTGTCTTTCATGCGCGGGATTTTGTAAACTTATTGAGTTCTTTTATATGAGTCAAGTTTGTTTTTCCCATTTAGTATTTATTTAACATTTAGGAACGGGGAGGACGGGAGAATTACGAATGTCGGATTACGAATACGAATGTCGGATTTCGAATTTCGAATTACGAATGTCGGATTACGAATGACGAATGTCGGATTACGAATGTCGAATTACGAATGTCGAATTACGAATGTCGAATTGCGAATGTCGGATTACGAATGACGGATTACGAATGTCGAATTACGAATGACGGATTACGAATGTCGAATTACGAATGACGGATTACGAATGTCGGATTACGAATGTCGAATTGCGAATGTCGGATTACGAATGTGGAATTACGAATGTCGAATTACGAATTACGACTGGTCGGATTACGAATGTCGAATTACGAATTACGAATGTCGAATTACGAATGTCGAATGTCGGATTACGAATGTCGTAATTTGTAATTCTCAATTCGAAATTGAATGTCGTAATTCTCAATTCGAAATTGAATACCGTAATTCGTAATTTTTTAATTCGAAATTGCCCTCTTATCAATAAAGAAAACCAAAAAGCCAAATAGGAATTTTGTGTTTAGAGCCAAAGATCGTGTCATCAATAGCAAGGTAGCTTTGTTTTGTATTTTTAATCTGATCAAACTTTTTAGGTTGTCCACCCACTTCAAAGACCCATTTTTCATCAATGAGGAAGTCGCCAATGGGTGAGTAATTTACTTTGTGGTAGGCGCTCAGCTGGTTGAAAAAAAACATTTCTCTGAGGGTACTTTTTTCTGCATTTTCAGGACTGATGGCGTAAAGCAGGTTGGAGTTTTGCAGAAACACTTTTTCCGGCTTTGAAAAGAGGCTATAGCTTTTACCTGCATCGAGTAACAAATGAATGAGTCCGGCTTCATGGAGGTAGTGGATGTAGCTGCTTAGGGTGTTGCGATTGACCTCAAGACTGGCAGCCAGTTTACTGATGTTGGGCTGAAAGGGAACAGCTGTCGCCAGGTGATAGAGTAGCTTTTTCATCTTAAAGATGTTTACTGCATTTATTTCTATCATATGAGGCAGGTCTGCATCGAGGATGGTATTGATGACCTGTTCCAGACGGAAGACATATTGATCAGGATTGTCTTTGTAAAATGGATAGTATCCATATTTGAGGTAGGAAGGCAGATAATCAAAGACCTTGACTTTAGCTGAAATTTCTTTGGCCAGATCAATGTGATTTTCCAATATGACAGGCAGGGTGTAAGAATCAAGAGAGATACCGGTTTCCATGATAAGGTATTCCCGAAAAGAAAGGCCATGCAAATCATAGGTGGTGGTCCGGCTGCTGAGGTCAGCGTAAGATTTATAAATTGGCAACATTGATGAGCCAGAAAATACTACGCTCAATTCGGGGAAGAGATCGTAAATAGATTTTAACTCCCGGCTCCAGTCTGCATATTTGTGGACTTCATCAATGAATAGGTGGGTGCCACCCCGATTAACGTGGTATTCGGCAATGTCAAAAATGGAGTACGGCTTCACCGCAATGTTGTCCATCGAAACATAGAGTGCATTGGAGTTTTCACCAAACTTTTGTTCGATGTGCTGAAGGATCATGGTGGTCTTTCCAACACCTCTGGCTCCTTTGATGGCCATCAACCGATCATTCCATTGGATCAGGGGTAAGAGGTAACGCTGAAAAGAAGGTCTTTTCTGTTGCAGAAAACGTTGGTGGATATCGTAAATTTTTTCCAATATATGTAGAGTATAAAGCAAAAATAGTAAAATATGGGTATTAAAATAAATAATATGGTATAGAATAAGTTAATTAATTAATGTAAATGATTGTATAAAGATTATTAAAATATAATAAAAATGTTAAAAGTGATTAATAAGATAAGCATAAATGGATAAATCGTTATAAATATCTGATAATCAAATCGGTAAGACGGGTGTTTTTTTATTCATCAGACAGATGGAGTTTTTCAATAGGGCAAAATCAACCAAAATGCGAAGAGAAAACGTCAAAAATAGCCCAACAAATTATGGGTTTATCCCTTATCTTTGCAGCCTAAAAAAATTGCATTCCATGTCAAGAGTGATTACATTGAGAGAAGCCCTGGGAGAGGCCATGAGCGAAGAAATGCGTCGCGATGAAACGGTTTTCCTGATGGGTGAAGAAGTAGCAGAATACAACGGAGCTTATAAGGTAAGTAAGGGCATGCTCGATGAGTTTGGACCCAAGAGGGTAATAGACACCCCGATTGCAGAGCTGGGCTTTGCCGGAATCGGCGTAGGAGCTGCCATGAATGGCTTACGTCCAATTGTAGAATTTATGACATGGAACTTTGCGGTTCTTGCCTTTGACCAGATTGTCAACAATGCAGCTAAAACCCTTACCCAGTCTGGGGGTCAGTTTATGTGTCCCATCGTATTCAGGGGACCATCCGGTGCAGCAGGACAGCTGGCACAGCAGCACTCACAAACCTTTGAGAGCTGGATGGCCAATGTGCCGGGACTAAAAGTTATATCCTGTATTGACCCCGCTGATGCCAAAGGTTTGCTGAAGGCAGCCATTAGAGACAATGACCCCGTTTGTGTGATGGAATCAGAGATCATGTATGGTCTAAAAGGAGAAGTACCTGATGGAGATTACGTAGTTCCAATAGGCAAGGCCGTCATCAGAAGAGAGGGTACCGATGTTACCATTGTTTCTTACAACAAGATGATGGAGGTAGCTAAAGAAGCTGCCATCGAACTGGAGAAACAAGGCATCTCTGCAGAAGTGATTGACCTGCGTACCATCCGTCCGCTGGATCACAAGACCCTGGTGGAATCTTTAAAAAAGACCAACCGCATGGTTGTGGTAGACGAATCATGGCCATTTGCCGGAGTATCGGCAGAGATTGCCTATGAGATGCAGCGATATGCCTTTGATTATCTGGATGCACCGGTGGTGCGCGTCAACGCAGCAGACACTTCACTTGGCTATGCACCCACCTTTGTAGAAGAGTACATGCCCAATCCTGCCAAAGTGATTCGTGCGGTGAAAGAAGTCATGTACCAAAAGGCATAATCTTGAAGGCAAAAACCCTAAAAAAAGACAAGGTCAATATCATCACCCTAGGTTGTTCGAAAAACATTGTGGATTCGGAAAACCTGATGACCCAACTCAAGGCCAACGACATTGACGTGGTCCATGACAGCGAGGAGAAAGCCAACATCATCATTGTCAACACCTGTGGCTTTATCGATCTGGCCAAAGAAGAATCGGTCAATACCATTTTGGAATATGCAGCCATTCGCAAAAAAGGGGGCATCGATAAATTGTACGTTACCGGCTGTTTGTCGCAACGATACAAAGACGACCTTGAAACAGAGATACCGGAGGTTGATGCTTTTTTTGGCACCATGGAGTTGCCGGGCATCCTGGCTAAGTTTAATGCCGATTACAGGCATGAACTGGTAGGGGAGCGAATTACCACCACGCCTCAACATTATGCCTATCTTAAAATATCTGAGGGCTGCAATCGCACCTGTTCGTTTTGTGCCATTCCCTTAATGCGGGGAGGCCACGTATCCCGTACGATCGAGTCGCTGGTGCAGGAAGCCCAAAACCTGGCAAGGATGGGGGTCAAAGAAATCATGCTCATTGCCCAGGAACTCACCTATTATGGACTCGACCTGTACAAAGAAAGGGCGCTTCCTAAGCTGTTGGATGCCCTTTGCGAGGTAGAGGGCATAGAGTGGATCAGACTTCACTATGCTTATCCCAGTAAATTTCCACTGGAGATCTTTGACGTAATTGCCCGCCAACCCAAGGTTTGTAATTACCTCGACATTCCTCTGCAACACGCTTCTGATGGAGTGCTGCAACGAATGAAGAGGCAGACCACCCGCGAAGAGCAGCGACAACTCATCTTGGAAGCCCGCAAACGAGTGCCGGATATCGCCATTCGAACCACCTTCCTCGTTGGCTTTCCTGGCGAGACCGAAGAAGAGTTTGAAGAGCTGTGCGACTTCGTAAGAGAAATGCAGTTTGAGCGACTGGGAGTTTTTCAATATTCACACGAAGAAGACACTTCTGCCTATTTGGTTGAAGACGATGTGCCCACTGAAGTCAAAGGAGAAAGAGCGTCTACCCTGATGGCCATTCAGCAGGATATCAGTAACGATAAAAATCACAACAAGGTAGGGCAGACCTTTAAGGTTTTATTTGACCGCAAAGAAGGTGAGTTCTTCATTGGTCGCACCGAATACGACAGTCCGGAAGTAGACAACGAGGTCTTGGTAGACGCCAAAAAACACTTTGTAAGACTGGGCGATTTTTCTAATATACAGATTACCGAAGCAGACGACTACGATCTTTACGGAGTGCCGGTATAGAGATAGCAAAACCTATTTTGGTACAGTTAACCCATAGTATGTCTATGGGGAAGTCCAATTGCTATAAATATATATGAGAATACAATAATTAAGTTTTTTATTCAAAAGTCTTTAAAAACGAATACCCACTCCAATACTTGGTTTTAGTTCCACACTTTTATAGGTAAGATTGTAATTAACATCCAGTCCACCCAGCAGGTAGAAATTTTTACCCAGGTCGGCTCTGAAACCCAAAGAGGTGGTGATGCTGTAACTCTTCCTTAAGTTTTGACTATTGGTGAGATCGAACAGATAATTGCGCTCGAGTCCGGCAGAGACAAAAAGACCCTTTCTGGTAGGTTTAAAGAAGTATGTGGCGCCCAGTCCCAAACTACCACTAAGGTATCGCGAACCTTCTTCACCTCCCCCCAAATCAATATATGTTTGTGTTGCCTTGGCCTGCAGTGCAAAATGATTGGATAACATTCGCCGGTAGGTGATGCCAATCCCTCCTTGTATCAGGCCAAAATCTTTGCTAAAACCAAAACTAAACTTACTGAGTTCAATTTCGTTTTTGGGCAATTTGAATTCCTGTGCATTGGCAGTAGGGCATAGGTACAATAGAGCAGCGGCAAGCAAGGTGAGCTTGATGTAATTCATAAACAAGCTTAAAATAATGAGAAAAAATTCCTTCTGGAAGTAAAAGTCAATCTAATAACGTTAGGGTTTTATCCTTCGCTGGATACCTATTTGTTAAAAAAAGTTTAATTAATTTAGGAGAAAAAGATTTCCAGGAAAACTTTCCAAGTGATTTATCAGTTAATCGAGATTATCATATAATTCTCGGTCAATTAAATATTATTATGATTTTCTGAAAGGGTAATAACTTCATCACAAAACAAATGAGCCAGCTGTTGATCATGGGTAATCATCAACATGGCCATGTTGTATTTTTGGTGCATCTGATCGAGTAGGTATAGGATTTGGACCTTGTTGACGGCATCCAGAGCAGTGACGGCTTCGTCCAAAATCAACAGTTGCGGGAGGAGTACCAGGCTCCTGGCAATACATACTCTTTGCAGCTGTCCACCTGAAAGCTGGTGGGGATAACGGTCCAGCATTTCTTCGGTCAGCTGCACTTCTGATAATTTTTCTGTCAGTATCGAACGATTGAACGGCTGCTTGTGAATGCGAAAGGGTTCCGATAAACTTTGTGCAATGGTCAACTTGGGATTGAGCGAAAGAGCAGGATGTTGGAAAATCAACTGAACCCAGGACGATGCCTTTATTGACTGATCCTGCCACACAACTTCGCCCCCCTGGACATCCTCCACACCGGCAATGATGCGGGCCAGGGTAGACTTGCCGCAACCACTGGGGCCCGCAATGGCGAGTCGCTGACCACGGCTGAGTTTCATATTAAAATTTTCAAAAATAGTTTTGTCTTCAAATTTTTTAGTGATGTTGTTTAACCTTAAAAGCGCCATTGTCTGGTCTGACTGCTTCCATGAAGGATGATAGACTGCAGAAAGAAGTTCCTGACTTGCACTATCTGTAGCTTGATTTTGAAATTGGGCAGCTGGTGCCGATGCGGTGATTCTGCCCTGGTCCATTACATAGATATGGTCTGAGATGGGCAGTGCCGAGGGCAGGTCGTGACTGATCCACAGCACCGCCATTCCGGTGGTTTTGCGCATCTCCTGGATGAGGTCAATGATGTCTTTTTCATTTGCGGCATCCAGGGCGGAGGTAGCCTCATCTGCAATCAGCAATTTAGGACTGTGGAGTGTGGCAGCCGCCAGTGACAATCGCTGGAGTTGACCGCCCGATAATTGATGGGGATAGGCTTTTAAAATGCGATCCAGATCGCCAAGGTTAAAATGGCTCAGCCATTCCCTGATTTGGGTTCGGGCAAGAGCAGTGCTGCCCTGACGGTGTTGGTGCCATGCTTCAACGAGCTGGTTGCCCAGACGCATCACAGGATCGAAGGATTGGGCTGGTTGCTGAAAAACCATGGCAATGTCCTTGCCCATGATTTTTTTACGCAACGAGTTGTCAAGTACAGTAGCTTGAAAGAGTTGGTTTCCCCGGATCTGGCTTTGACGGGAAGGGTAGAGGCCAGCAATGCTTCGGGCCAGCACGGTTTTACCACAGCCTGATTTACCAGTTAGGGTTACAAAACCACCCTGTGGTATGGCCAGGTCTATGTACTCCAGCAATACCTTTTCACCCTCATCCGTTGTCAGCGAGAGGCCAAAGTTTTTGATTTCGAGCAAAAAGCCATTGGTGTCCACCTGTCAAAGATAGCACATTTGATACGTCGGCAAAAATGGAGGTTGGACATAAGGGCTCTAACCTATTGAAAGAAAACAGCATTTAGGGATGTTTTTAAAAATAATTCATACATATTAAGAAAAAACATAATATATTTGTTCATATGATCGATACGTTCACATCTTATTTGGCCAAGGTTAAGAAGTACAGCGAACACACCGTAATTTCCTATGCCAACGATCTGAATCAGTTTAGCCACTATCTTTTGGAAGTGTACGGCAATGGCGACATTTTGCTGGCCGGCCACCTGATGGTACGATCATGGGTGGTGTCGTTGAGCAAAAACGAAATTACACCCAGATCAGTGAATCGAAAGTTGTCAGCACTCAACAGCTTTTACAAGTATGCTTTGAAGCACGGCCATGTGCAGAAAAATCCCATGAAAAAGGTAGCTGCACCCAAGGTGGGAAAACGCCTGCCATCTTATGTGATGGAAGATGAAATTCCGGTCGTTATGGCTGCCACGGATATGCAGGCAGATAATTATACCCAATGGCGCGACAAAACCATTTTATTTTTTACTTTATACTACCGGCATGCGTAGGTCGGAATTGCTCCAGCTAAGGGTAGAAGACCTCAATGTGAGCAGGAAAGAAATAAGGGTTTTGGGAAAGGGCAAGAAAGAGCGGATTGTGCCCATGCCGGCTGATAGCATCCGTTTTTTAAATGAATACCTAGAAGTGCGTAAAGAACACTTTAAGGATAAAGAAATTGAAGCCAGCTATATATTATTGTCGGGAAAGGGCAAAAAACTGGATCCACGCACCGTCTACGGCATTGTCAACCAATATCTGAAGTTGGCACCCAGTGCTGAAAAAAAGAGTCCCCACGTGTTGCGTCACAGCTTTGCCACCCACCTGCTCAACAATGGGGCCGATATCAATGCCATCAAAGAGTTGCTCGGGCACGCCAATTTGGGGGCTACCCAGGTCTATACTCACAATTCAATTGAGCGTTTGAAAGAAATTTATCAAAAATTTCATCCAAAGGCCTGATTATGAGTAAGCTCAAAGAAAGTAAAAAAATGGGTCTTGATTTTATTGTCAATACCCTGTATATTGAAGAAATATTTATTCACACTTTTAAAACATATAAGTATGAAAATTAACATCAATACGGTCCATTTTACAGCTGACGGAAAACTGAGAGACCACATTTCCGAAAAGCTGAATAAATTGGTCAAGTTTTATGACAAGCTTCTGGGAGTAGAAGTATTTCTCAAGCTTGAAAATTCCGGACAAGTAAAAGACAAAATTGTAGAGTTGGAAGCCAAATTACCGGGAAAGACGATATTTGCTTCTGCTACAGATAAGACCTTCGAATCATCTTTAGACCAGGCCCACGAAATCATCGTCCGGCAGCTAAAGCGGAATAAGGAAAAGCTGAAACAAGCGAGTTAAAAATAGAAGAGGGAAGCAAAAACTTCCCTCTTTTTGTAACTATTAAGGTGTACTCAATTTCGATAAAAAAATGACAATTTTGCGTGATATTTCGGCTATTTTCGTCACCATAGCGCTGGTATGATTCCTCAAATGCGAGGTGCTGAGCTTGCCGAAGCAAGCCTCATCTGACTCTAAATTGCCTAATTTTTTAATCTGAAAGCAGCCACCTGAATAGTTACCTCTTTTTTGTAGATCATTGACCCAATTTTTCATCCATGTATCAAAATATTTTAGTGGCTTTGTCCTTGCTTTTACTTACTTCGTGTGCTTCAAAGATACCCCGTAAGTCTTTTGTGGCGGTAGAATCATTGGCTCCAGACTATAGTCAACCGGCACTATGGGCGGCTCATCCCTCCAAAAAGGATCTGGCGGATGACAGACCTGAAGGCGATTCGGTACATGGGGAAGATAGGAAGGCAGATGTGTTTTTTTTGCACCCTACCAGCTACCTCGATGAGCGGGGCAATGATCAATGGAATGCCAGCTTGGACGACCCTAAGACCAATAAAGTAACCGATGATGGGGCTATCCATTTTCAAGCCAGTGCTTTTAATTCAGCCGGTCAGGTATATGCACCTCGCTACCGGCAGGCTCATTTGCATGCCTATTTTACCAATGATACCAGCTCTGCCAAAGCTGCCTTTGAACTGGCCTATCGCGATGTCAAAGCTTCTTTTATGTACTATCTCAGTCATTATAATGAAGGCAGGCCCTTTATCATAGCTTCACACAGCCAGGGTACCACCCACGCCATCAGGTTGATCAAAGAGCTGATCGATGGCAAAGAATTGCAGAAACAGCTGATAGCCGCTTACTTATTGGGCATGCCAGTACACAAGGATGATTTTCTTTTTATCCCGCCTTGTGATGAGGCCGATCAAACGAATTGTTTTACCGGTTGGCGTACTTTTAAAAAGGGTTATGAACCTACCTGGAAAGAAAGGGAGGTGATAGTGACCAATCCTCTTTCATGGACCAGAAATGCAGAGTATATGTCTGCCACCAGTAATCCTGGTACCATCTTAAGGGACTTTAACGACATCTACGTCAATCTGGTGGATGCCCAGATCAGTGGCAATATCCTGTGGGCAACGAAACCAAAGTTTCCCGGCTCGATCTTTCTCACTACCAAAAATTACCATGTAGCCGATGTGAATTTTTATTACTTCAGCATTCGCGATAATGCCTTAAAGCGTGTTGACCAATATTTAAAGGCTCACTGACCCAGTTGAGTAGGCCTGATCAACATCACCAATTGTCTCAGCAAAACCGGTGTGTATTGAAACAGCAAATACAGGAAACTAAACAAGGTTGCCAGCACCAACTCAAGAGACAGGATGTACCATGGCCATTCCGGTAACAAAGAATACAGGGTAGTACCGGGAGGCTTGGCATTGAGAAAAAAGTAGTTGGACTGAGTTAGACAATTATATGGATAGATAATCAATGCGGTTGCATTCATGGCAATCCCTGACCAAACAATGTCCATAGGCTTGAGTCGCCAGTTCATGGCAAAATAACCGAAAAGGGCCAGGATGACCACGCCGGCATGGACACCCCAATAGCGAAGCGACTCATAATGGGGCAAGACATCTGTAAGGGTGGGGGTAAACAGGGCTTGAAATGTGCCGGCCATGATCCAGAAAAAAAAGATGGCCCACCATTGCCGGCTTCCTGTCTGATAGATAAAATACAAGGTAAAGGGCATGAGACTGCACAAGTGGAAGGGAAGGTCGGTTGCATGGTTGTAATTGCCAAGATAGAGTCGGATGGCTGGTTTAAAAAGCTGTAGCACCATCATTACCACGGCCAATCTTTTTGCGTAAGAGCGCTTCTGATCATCTGACCATTTGTATTTGCCATTGTAGATAAACCAAATACCAAAGAGCAGGCAGGTAATCAGTACCTGTAAGTGTTCTGCTCCAAGTACAATAAACTTCTGACTATCGGTGTAAAAAGACGCAAATTCCATATTTTATACTAAAATTGGGTGTAAAATAGGAATATTACACTTAACCTAAGGCATAGTTAAGACAAAATTTTGTTTATCGAACCAGGGTTACGTGACCGGTCAGCTTCTTGACATCTCCTCTAGGAGCGAGGTATTCAACTTGATACACATACACACCAACGGGTGATTCCTGACCACTGTTATTTTTGCTTCCATTCCAGCCCATTAGAGGATTGTCGGTTTCAAAGATCAATTCTCCCCATCGGTTCCAGATGCTCATTTTATAATCAGAAATGGCATCTACAAAGCCATAGCCCCTGAAGTCGTCATTGAGTCCATCGTTGTTGGGGGTAAAGGCATTGGGCATTACCAGGGTGACCAAAGGCATGACATCAATGTTGGCGGTGGCAGTGTCTGTACATCCATTTTCATGAAAGGCAATCAAAGATACCAGGTACATGCCTGTATCCGGAAAAGTATAAGTGGGATTGAGGTCAAAAGAGATGCCGCTGCCATCAAAATTCCAAAGTACTGAAATTTGATTTTCACTGAGATTGGTGAACACAGCTGTTTTTTCGAAGTTGGTGAGCTTTTCCGGACTGTAAACAAAGTTTGCCAATGGACTTTCCAGAACCTCCACCCAATTGGGGTAATTGGCCTCTGTTGTACATCCAATGGGAGAGGTGATTTTGAGAGAAACATCAAATATTCCTGTCTCTTCATACCTATGGCTTGGACTGATCTGGTCGGAAAATTGTCCATCTCCAAAATCCCATTCCAGAGTGTAGGTTCCGTCTATTGGGAAAGATAAGTTACTGAAATAAATATCGGCCGGAACGCAGGCAGTAAACTTGGTGGGTTCAATCACCACCAAGGCAGGTACCGGCAGGTAGGGAAGGTCAATAATTTTGGTATCCTTGCAGCCATTGCCATCAAAAGCTGTCAAAGCCACGGGCTTGATGCCAGGGGTCTTGTATTCAAAAACCGGATTTTGCACCCTGCTAATGGTATCTGGTTCAAAGGCCCATTCCCAACCCGTAACCGGGCCCGCACCGCTAACAGAAAGGTCAGAAAAAATAATGGGTCCTGCCACACAGGTATCGTAGCCAAAATTAAAATTGGCATCCACAGCCGGGAAGATATCGATTACGATTTGGGCGGTATCTGTACAATCGGCCAAGTCGGGATTGAGGATCATTTGTCCCGAAAATCTTCCGAAGCGATTAAAAGTATAGTCGAGGTTGGCGGTATTAAAGGTGTCTACCTTGGTTCCGTCGTTGATGTGCCATTCGTAGCCCAGGATGTTGCGTATTTCTGTACTCTTATTGAGAAAGGGGATGAGCTTACTTCCACAGGATTTAAAATTAAAAAGTTTCCCGTCCTGACTGATTTCCACATAACCATCCTTGAGTTTGGAAGCATCTGTATCGAGGGCAGCCGACACCGCAATCTGACAGACCGTAACATTGAATTGAAAATCTCGCCGAATGGTCCCAATCAACTTGCCATCCCTGAATTCTTTGACGCAAACACCTACCACATATTGGCCATTGATCATGGGCACACCTGTTATGAGTCCTGTATTCGGATTGAGGGAGATTTGCGGGTTTCCACCAATGGGATTGTTGGCGCTGAAGGTAGGCAGTTGAAACATAACCTCGTCATAAGGAGGCAGGCATCTGATCGATGCAGGTCTTACCCCTGTGCATGATCTTGGGTCTCCAATGCCACTCTCCCCATCGGTTCCTCCGGAAGTAAGTGGGGCACAAAACTCGTAAACCAGCTGATCTCCTTCTGCATCTGTGGCGGAGTGGTCAAATCGTAAAGGTTCTCCATTACAAATGACGGTAGGTGGGAAACGGTTGAAAACGGGGCTGTTGTTACAGGTGCTGATGGCATCGGCAAAAATTTCTACCGAAAAAACGGCCCCAGCCTCTCCGGGATTGATGATGTTGTTGATGGTACCGTTTCGACAGCATCGCTGATAGGCAATTTGGTACACCTCGGTGCCCCAGTCAATGTCTACTTCAAATTCGTAGGTAGCCCTTTCCACTCCAATATTGGGAGGTACAATGATGCAGGGATTGTCGTTGTCAACGGGTTTGATGTCTCTGGGGCTGGCATTAAAAGACCTAACATAGACCCATTTGCCATCTCCGGTTGATTTGTAAAGCCCAAATTCTGCATCTACATCAAAATTGGCACCTCCACCTTTGGAATCTCGGTACATGGTAAAAGTAACCCTAAACCGGGTTCTTTTTTGTACATCGTTGACCGAAATACACTGGTAGGTAACATCCCCGCCTATTATGTGGGCAGCCTTGGCCTCACCCTTCCATAAGAAGATCAGTAACAGTGGTAAGTAAATCCATTTTGTCATTCTACGCACAATCATCCGTGTTTTGCAGGCTACAAAGATAAGCCCAAAAGCGCTTTGTACCCGGGTAAAACCAATACTTAATAACAATTAAATAAGCCAATTGTTATAAAAAGAGTCGCCCAAGACAGTTAACGCTGCTTTTGGTCAATTGTGTGCACCTCGTCACCAAATTTTCAAATTACAGCGCTACATCCAGTCGCACCGAAACGTTCCGGGGGGCTTCCAACAGACCCGGGCGGGTGGTGTAGGCTGCATTGGTCAGGTTGTTGACCAAAAAGCCGAGGGTATACTTATTCAAGGTATAGGAGAGTCGGGCATCCATAAAAACGGAACCGTCGTTGTCCCTATCTCGATAAGCTTTGATCGAAAACAGGTCGACCTCTGCAATGGGTGCTTCAAAACGGCTGTCGATGTTGATTACGTGGGAATAATATTGGATAGCATAGCCCAACTTAAAGTTTTTGTACGAAGCCTCCAAATCTGCCTTAGCCGAATGTTTTGAACGGTATTTGAGCACATTTTGGGTGGTGGATATGTTGTCTTTGATTTCCGGTCTTTGGTCAAAATTTTTGTAAACAGGATTGATGTAGGTATAGCCAATGATGGTGGTAACCGGCACCGAGAAAATATCAAACTGCCCTGTCAGACCGGCTTCATAACCTGAAATGCGGGTATTGCCAATGTTGATGGGTTTAAAGCCATAGGGATTTTCGAGGAAGGTAAACTCGATCATGTCTTCATATTCCTGGGTAAAGGCCGAAAGGTCGAGGTAGCCTTTGAAGCTAGCCAGCTTAAATCCTTGTTTGAGTCCGATTTCTGCAGACCAGCCGTATTCAGGGCTCAACACAGGGTTGGGAAAGATGGTGAACCCTCCAAACTGGGTGCTGATGAACCTTTCGGTAACTGTAGGGTATCTGTAACCTTGTCCCCAGGATATTCTCAGTGAGGAATATTCCATTAGCTTGTAATTCAAGCCCAGCCTGGAAATGATCTGACTGTCTTCTACCTTGCCTCCGGGTATCATAAAGCCCTGAAACTCCTGTGGGCTGTTTTGGCGATTGAACTCATACCTGGCGCCTGCGCTCACGGTGAGTCGCTGACCAAATTTTTTATCCAGCTGGAGGTAGGCAGCCGAGTTGGTATATAAAAAGCTGCTATCACCAAATAACTGGGCTTTTGAATCGGTGAGACTCAGGACGGCACCTGCCGAGTATTGCAACTCCCATGGGGCATATTCATGACTGAACTGGTACTCTGCATAATAGGTGGATGACTGGTTCTGTTGGTTGTTGTTGTTATCGTTGTTGGTGTAAAAATAGCGCGTATTGAGCCTGTGTTTTGCCCCGTTTTTATGGTAGTGGATAAAGTAAGGATCTACACTCATTCGAATTCTTTTGCCGGAAGAAACAGTACCGGTAAACGGTTCATAAATACCCCTCAGGGCATTTCTCCAAATGAAGAAGTCGCTTGATTCCAAAACATTGAGAAGGGCATTGACACCCAGGTAACTTCGTTCTCCCATCTTGTGTTTGACATTAAAACCCAGTCGACCCCGGGTCTCATAGGTTTCTTTGGCATAACTTTCGAGCTTGCCAAAATAGCCATGGATGGTTAGATCGGTATTTTTTATTTTTTGGCTGTGGGCTATTCCAAAATTGAAACGATAGGGAAAAATAGAATCTCCCCACCACTTGTATTTTTCTTCTTTGGGACTCAGGTAATGGGTCAGTGAAACAAAGGCATTGGTTTCGGGCTTGACACCGGCCTGCAACCTTCTGAAATTGATGATGCCGTTGAGGGCAGAACTCCCATATAAGGCTGATGAAGCACCCTTAACCACTTCAACCTGGGCGATGGCCTCAACCGGCATATCGCCCCAGTTGGCATAACCGGCATCTACCTGAAGGGCGGGCATGTCATCCAGTAACACCATTACCCTGGATCCGGCTCCGTATGAAAAGCCGCTGCCACCTCTGATATTGGCCTGACCTCCCACTACCTGAACTCCCGGTAGCTTGTTGAGGATATCGTCGCTTTTGATGGTATTGGTTGACCTCAACAGGTTGGGTTTGATGACCTCAACGGCAACGGTAGATTCGCTCAACCGTTGTTCAAATTTGGTAGCTGTGACCGTAGTGAGGTCGAGGACCTCAGACAATTCGTTCATCTCAAAGTACAAAGTAGATGTTGCTACTTCTACCATTTGAGAGATGCTCTTATATCCTACGTAAGAAATCGTAAGTCGGCAAGGTAGACTTGTAACTATTTGAAAATCACCGTTTTCATCGGTAATTGTACCTTCCTGATCACAAACTACGGTAGCTCCGATGAGGGGAAGGCCGGTGGTATTATCACCCACATGGCCCTTGATCATGGATTGAGAAGAAAGGAAAAACGGACATAGCAAGAATAGGCAAAATACAATTTTGTCGTACCTCATAACCACTGATTTTGTGTCCTAAGGTAGCACAAAAAAGAAAATGACAAAAATAAAATGAAAAAGAAGGTAGACTGGCTTATTCCTCTTCGGTCTCTTCAACCACTATCGGTGTAATCATGGTAAGTCCCAACAGTGCCTTTTCTTTGGGAGAAATGGAGAAAAAGCCCAGGAATCCTCCGGTTGCTTTTGCCACATGGTGGGCAAATGTGATATAACTTTTGTAGAGGTGGGCGCCAACCGGTAGGTCAAGCTGGGCCATGATTGGATTTAAAGCCGCCAATTTACTTTCAACCGCTGCGTTTCTTGCATTCGTATCAGTTGGTAATTCCTTCAAAAAAGTATTTACTTTTTCCGGAAAATCGGCATTTAATTCCTGGTAAAAACCAAGGAGGTCGTCGGTCATTTTATAGCTTCGGATCTCAGTTACTTTTTCCGCCCATTCCATTTCTTCTTTGTCGATGGATCCATCTGCACCGGCAATGTACACTGTGATTAAGGCCAGGGCATCTTTCAATTGCTGGTATTCTGATTCACTTAACATTTCGAAATAAGGCGTCATAACTGATTTTTTACGGGGCAAAAATAAAGATTTTTTTACAGATGGGACCACTATTTGGTTTATTGTGAATGGTCAATGTGTAAGACAGGCTCAAAGTCAAAATTGCCATTGGCAAAGAATGGGCAATTGAGCTATTTATTTGTCTTTTCGGCGGTATTGTCTATCAAATATTTTGTTTAAAATGCAGCCACTTCGAAGAAAACTTTGATGAACAGTTGAGGCAGGATATGACTATCTTTGTGATTCTAAAGATCCAAATGCGCTTAAATATCATTCCAAAAAGGACAAAAAACTGGGTGCGGTGATGAAGGAATTCATTGGTCGCAGCGAAACCCTGGGCAAAGGCCTGGCCCGATTGGACATTGAGGCTATTTACCGGGCAGAGATGGGACAAGTAGTTTCATCCTACACAGAAAAGATCTATTTGCGGGGCAACAAGGTGTACATCCACATCCAGTCAGCCCCTCTTAGGGCAGAATTGTTGTCTTCCAGAGAGCGATTGATTCACATCCTTAACAAAGCCCTGGGAGAGCCCATAGTAGCAGAAATCATATTCAGATAAAGATGGATTTAGAACAATTCAGACAGCTGTGTTTATCGTTTCCATACACCGATGAGTACCTTCCGTTTGATGAACACACCCTGGCTTTCAGGGTGGGAGGAGAAGGGGGTAAAATTTTTTGTTTGACCCCGCTTGACAGGGCAGACCAGCCTTCGGCCAATCTGAAAAGCGACCCGGAAAAGGCCATTGAACTGAGGGAAGAACATGCTGCCATTGTGCCGGGTTACCACATGAATAAGAAGCACTGGAATACGGTTTATTTGGAAGAAGGTTTGAGCAATCAGCTCATCCGGGAATTGGTAGCAGACTCCTACCAGTTGGTCTTTGACTCTTTGCCCTTAAAACTTCGTAAGGCACTGGCCAGTGGAGAATAACAACTACGACTATATTTTGGTAGGACAGGGCCTGGCAGGTACCCTGCTATACTGGTATTTGCGGAAAGCAGGAAAAAAAGTGTTGGTAGTAGATGCCGGAAAGTCATCTGCCTCGATGGCAGCGGCAGGCATCATCAATCCGATGACCGGCAGAAACTACATCAAGACCTGGATGGCAGACACGGTTATGCCTTTTGCCAAAAATTGCTACCACGAGATGGAGGTGGCATATGGTCAAAAGTTTTATCATGATTTGCCCATTTACAGAGCCTTGCACAGTGTTAAAGAAGAAAACGACTGGATGGTGCGCCTGTCAGACCCCGACTATGGAGAATATGCAGGGTCTATCCAGGATGGAATTGCCCTGAAACCTTATCTCAAAAATCCTGTGAACTATGGTGTGGTCAAAGGAGCAGCGCGGGTTGATCTTCCATTGTTGATAGCCTCCGTAAGAAAGCAGGCAACTGAGGAAAACAGTTTTGTCAATGCGGCCTTAACCACCGAAGAATTATTTGAAAGAGAGGGGTTGTGGCATTGGCGTGACTATACAGCCAAGTCGATTGTGTTTTGTGAGGGCTACCATGCAGTTTACAACACAGCCTTTAATTACCTGCCATTTGCACCTGCCAAGGGCAATATTTTACTGGTAAAGTCTGATGAAAGCCTGCCCTTTAATTTGCGGGATGAGTATTTTGTAACCCCTCTTGGAGAGGGTCGATATTGGATTGGCAGCGGTTATCGATGGGGCGAGTGGGATACAGAGGTCAATGTAGAAGACATAGAAAAGATGCTGCAATTTGCCAATGACCGACTGGCCATTTCAATTAAAGAAGTAGGTCGTTTGGCTGGTATCAGACCTGCCATGCGTACCCGTAGGCCTGTGATGGGTGAACATCCCCATCAAAAGTCGTGGTATATTTTTAATGGGTTGGGCACCAAAGGTACCTCTCTGGGACCCTATTTTGCCAAACAAATGGCAGATTACCTGACGGTTATGGCTCCCATTACCGATGAAGTCAGCATACGCAGGTATAAATTTCCATCCGATAAAAAATGACTTTGGTAGGCCAGGGGTCTACCTTGTTCTAAAAAGAGGGGAAGGCAATGAACCATTGCTTACCTTTGCGCCTTATACAGCTAAACTATTTGCATGAAAGAATTTTTAAGAAGTATGCTAGGCTCTTGTTTGGGCGTATTGGTAGCTATACTTTTGATCGTAATCGTTTTATTTGGTTTGGGTGCGGCCATGTCGGCTGGAGGCAAGTCCAATAAAACAGCAGAAAAAGGAGTACTGAAATTGACCCTTAATGCTGCGATTCCAGAAAAAACAGACAACGTAGAAACCAGTTTTGGTGATACACCGGGCAGCACCCTGGGTTTAAGACATATGGTGCGCTTGCTCGAAAATGCAGCCAAAGACGACAACATTAAGGGAGTTGTAATCCAGGCAAGTACCGTTCAAACGGGTCAGGCGACCCTTTTACAGCTTCGCAATGCCATTGCTTCCTTTAAAGAAAGCGGAAAATTTGTTTACGCCTATGCAGACAGCTATTCTCAGTCGGCTTATTTTTTGGCTTCTGTGGCAGATTCTGTTTTCCTCAACCCCAATGGAGATGTTGGTTTGCAGGGCTACGGCATGGTGACTCCATTTTTTAAAGGCAGTCTTGAAAAGCTGGGTATTGACTTTGACATCTTTTACGCCGGCGACTTCAAGAGTGCTACAGAGCCTCTTCGTCGTACAGAAATGAGTCCGGAAAACAGGTTGCAATCCAAGGTGTTTTTGAACGACATGGTAGGTCTGATGAAATCAGAAGTTTCCAAAAGTCGAAAAATTCCATTGTTTGAATTGGATAGAATAATGTCTGAGTTGGACGGTAGGGATGCCAAAAGAGCTTTACATAATAAGTTGGTGGATGAAACCATTTACTGGGATGAATTTGAAGCCAGGGTCAGAAAAAAAGTAAAACTCGACGCAGATGAGAAGATCAATTACCTGAGTCTGGATGATTACAATTTGTTATCTGAATTGACCGAGGAGGGCAAGTACACAGAAAAAGTAGCCGTAGTTTATGCAGAAGGTGACGTAGTGTACAACATGTCAGGTAAGGGCATGATAGACAACAACAAGTACCTGAAGATTTTTGACAAAATCAGAAAGGATAAAAATATCAAAGCGGTTGTGTTGCGCGTAAACAGCGGAGGAGGATCGGCGCTTACCTCAGACATCATCTGGAGGGAAGTTGAGTTGCTCAAAGCCAAGGGTATTCCCGTGATTGCTTCCTTTGGTGATTACGCAGCCTCTGGAGGTTATTACATAGCCGCAGGAGCGGATTCCATATTTGCATCTCCCAATACCCTGACAGGATCGATAGGTGTGTTTTCAATGCTGCCCAATTTTAAGAAGCTGAGCAATGATAAGCTGGGCATTACCTTTGACAGTGTAAAGACCCATGCTATGGCGGTGAATTTAAGCACCGTGTATGCTATGTCTGACAAAGAAAAGGCCTATATCACAGAATCGACCAACGACATTTACCAGCAGTTTTTGAACCGAGTATCCAAAGGACGAGGAATGCCGGTGGACAGTGTACATAAATATGCCCAGGGCCGGGTATGGACAGGGCGTACAGCCAAAGAGATTGGTTTGGTAGATGAAATAGGCTATTTGCAGGAAGCCATCAATGCAGCCGCTAAGAAGGCCAAAATTTCAGATTTTAAGGTGGTGGAATATCCCAGGATTGAAAAATCTATGCTGGAACAATTGGTTGAAAGTTGGGCCAAACAGCAGGCAGAAGAGGGTGAAAATGCCCATATGAATGCCGAAATGCGTTGGTTATTAAGGCTTTATAAGGAGAATAAGGCGGTATGGCAGGCAGAGGGTGTTCAAGCCCGTATGTTGCTTGATATAAAATTTGATTAAAATAAAAAAAATATTTGCAGGTATTGAAAATGTTGTATATTTGCAGCAGAGATAGTACTTTAATTTTTCATAGCGTTCGGGTGGCCTCGGAGAATTCTTATCTCCGGGGCTTTTTTCTTTCTCTGATTTCCATTTTTAATTTATAGTTCAAGGAAAATTGTGCTTGTCGGCTTACCGCTCACGGCTTACCGCTTACCGCTAACTGTTTACCGCTCACGGCTCACGGCTTACCGCTTACAGCTTACCGCTTACGGCTTACCGCTCACGGCTTACCGCTTACCGCTTACGGCTTATCTACCTGGCTAACGCCAGTTAGACAGGCCGCTCACGGCTGTCGGCCATCTACCTGGCTAACGCCAGTAAGACAGGCCGCTCACGGCTGTCGGCTCATCTACTTGGCTAACGCCAGTTAGACGGGCTTGTCCCTACGCCGCATTAGCGGTGTAGGGACCGCTGCTCGGATGCCAGCAAACGGTTTACGGTCAGCGGTTCCCTACAATGACTTCGTCATTATAGGGACAAGTGTCCGTGAGCGGTTGTCGGTCAGCGGTTGTCCGTTAGCGGTTGACCGTTAGCAGTTCCCTACAATGACTTCGTCACTATAGGGACAAGTGCCTGATGCTCGGTTGCCGGTCAGCGGTTCCCTACAATGACTTCGTCATTATAGGGACAAGTGTCCGTGAGCGGTTGTCGGTCAGCGGTTGACCGTTAGCAGTTCCCTCCAATGACTTCGTCACTATAGGGACAAGTGCCGGTTGCTCGGTTGCCGGTGAGCGGTTGTCGGTCAGCGGTTGCCGGTGAGCGGTTGTCGTTCAGCGGTTGACGGTGAGCGGTTTACGGGCAACGCTCCATTATTTTACAATGAGAATTTTAGTGACAATTACATCTTTGACGGTGGGATCGTTTTCATTGGCGGCAAAAACAAGATAAACACCCGTGTCTACCCGGGAGCCGGTATAATCATTTCCATCCCAAATGGCCTGACCTCCGAGGGCCTTGCTTTGATGTACGAGCCTACCATTGACATCGGTTATTCTTATGTCGGCATCTCTGGCCAGTCCTTTGATGGCAATGGGTCCCTGGTACTCAGGACGGACAGGGTTGGGGTAGGCATAGGCGGTTTCTGTATTGATTTTGGCACCGCCGGTTGCATTGGTTTTCAAGCTTTGGATGCCGGATTGAGTAGACATGTACATAGTACCTGAATTATTGTCAAACTCAAGGTCTACGATTTGGTTGTTGAGCAGTGCTGAATTTTCGGTGGTATACCGATAGATCTGGGTTTCTCCATCAGGAGATTGCACAAAGATGCCATTTCTGGTGCCGAACCATTTTCGATTGGCGCCATCGGTTTCTATGCTGAATATTTCTTCAGTCAGCAACAAAAGGGCGGCAATGCTATCTTCCAACACCTTTCTTTGGGTCCCCCGGCAATCGCTGTCAAAGGGATCGCATTCAAACACTATGGGGCCTTCAGAGGTACCTACCCACACATCGCCATTGAGGTCGGTTTCTACACAGTTGACCTGGCTGGAGATGATGGAGTTGGAACTGTTGATAAATTTGATATCATCGTCTGAAGGGTCTTCGGGAGTACCATTTTCATTAAAAACCACCACTCCGGGAGAGGAGGCTGTAGTAGCAAACCATTTGTTGCCCCTTTGATCGATGTTGACCTTGGTGAGAAAGGTAGGTCCTGGAGTGGCAAAGCTGTACCACTGACCCTCAGGGGTGAAAACAGAAATGGGTTTTTGGGCCCCAAAATTGGCAACCCAAAGATTGCCATCTTCGTCAAATTGCATGTGGGCTACCCTTACCTGGGTGGGTGCACCTACCATTGCTTGTAGTGAGCTCTTGATCTTGCCATTGGTAGCATTATCGCTAAAAAAGCGCATGGCCTGAGTAGTGGTGTTGTACTCAACGATGCCCGACAGGAAGCTGCCCATGTAGATCAGGGAGGTGTCCTTAGGGTGGGGTACCACTGTCATGAATCCAATGATTTCTTTTTCCTTTAAGGCAGGGAAATATTCTTCATTGATGTTGGTCCAACTTTGATCAGGGTTCAGGATGTAAACCCCACTTCGGTTGAAGTCGATCTGGTAATTTTCATTGGCACCTCCGCCTGCAAATAAAACCCTGTTGGGGGCTATCTCAATGTTGGAACATTCTAGAGAATAGGGGGAATCATACTCCAGTTTATTGCACCCGCTATTGATGGTATTGGTGTATCTGATCTGGCGCCATTCATCGGCATACCACATTCTGCCTTGCTGGTCTTCTATACCATATAAGGTTCTGTTGATGCAAGAGGCTCCTCCTACAATGACTTCTCCTGATGGATTAATAAATCGTGCTGTGCTGCTGTATTCGTTGTCGCGCAGTCCGATGGCAAGGTGGGCGCCCTCTGCACTCATCCATTGGATGCCGAATGGGGTTTCAAATTGCAGGTCGATGGCAGAAAACTGACCTTGAGCGTTGAGCACCATCAGCTTGCCATTGATGGTGGCGTACAGCTGATTGTTAAAAACCTCTACCAGGTCTGCTTCATATTTGTCTGGAAGACCAAAGATGGTATCCAACCACTGCCATCTGGAAAAGTTTTCTTTGCTATTGTCGTTTCTGGCAATGCGATAAATACCATCATCCAGGGCAGCATAGATGTATTGATTGTCTGCTGTAATGGAACTTACGGGTTTGTTGGTAAAGGTGGTAGACCTGAATTCGATGCGTTGAAGATCGTACTCTATGATGCCAAATGAAGTGGCAAAATAGGCATATTTGTCACCTGTCAGGCAGATGTCGTTGATGGCTTTAGAACCAGCCACTACATTGTTGTCTTTAATGGAAGTGATGTAGTATTTTTCATCACTACCCAGCAGGTCGAAGGCACCACTGTTGTACACTACTATCAGCCAGTCGTTGACCTTGTCGTATTTGATTTGTGCCAATTGCGATTCTGACAGATCATCTACTTTAGATACAGTGGAGTGGGAGCCATCTTGCTTATCGATATAAATCAGGGCAGTACCAGTAGAGACGATGACTTCATTTTCACTCTGGGTTAGCCAGGCGGCAGATCTGTAATTGAGGTGGTCTTTCCAGGTACCAATGGGTCTAAGATCCTGGGCTAAAACCAGGTTGATCGCAGAACAGCATAACAGGAAAAAAACAAAGGTGCGCGGCGTGGATGTCATTCCAAAGGTTTGTGCCAAATAAACGAATAACGAACAAATATTATTGGAAGTCCTCCGACGTTTACTTTCTTTTTTTGAATTTATTTTTGTTCATCATGGGCTTGATAGGGCCTTTTTTGCCCTTATTGTTGCCTTTCGGGCCATAGCCACGCCAGTTGGTATTAAGAGGGGCAATGTTGGCGCTGAGTTTGTTTTTCATCGAAATGAGGTTTTCGATGCTGTAATCATCGTCAAAATTCAACTCATTGTTTGACATTTCCCTTAGATCCATGATGATGATGTCATCACTTACAAAGTGTTCTTTGTTCCAGGTTCTGTATGCCAGTTTCATATAAGAAGCTATGACTTCAGCATACGCTTCTCTTTTTGGACCTGGTTCAAGCGCACGGGCATTTTTGATCATCTCCTGTATGTATCTGCCGTAATGCCTGTTGTTGAATTGTTTTTGTGGATAGGGTAGGTGAGCCTCCACTTTTATATTATCAGCCAGGTGGATGGTAATCCCTTCCGGAACGTTGAGGTCGAGTCGTACCTTGCAATTTTATAAAGGTGGTTCCACAATTTCTCCTGGTAATCTGCCAACAAACGATTGGCGGGGTACATGATGGCAAAGAGGGTTTACAATTTCCTCTGCGTATGCTGTTCTTAATTCTTTGTCTTCAATGTCTTTGAGAAAACGCACCATGTTTTGTACGTTTCTTCCATATTCTGGTATTAAAAGGTCCTCTTTCTGAGAGTTGTAAACCATTTCGCCTCTGGCCATGATGTTGTTTTTATTCTACAGTTACTGATTTAGCTAAATTTCTGGGTTGATCCACGTCTGTGCCCCTAAGTACCGCCACATAATAGCTAAGCAGCTGAAGAGGAATAACAGAGAGCAATGGACTAAAAGGTTCCTGGGTTTCAGGAATTTCTATGACATAGTCTGCAATTTCCGCGATTTTGGTGTCACCTTCGAGCACGATGGCGATGACAAGGCCTTTACGGGCTTTGACTTCCTGGATGTTGGAAACTATTTTTTCATGGGCACTCATATTGGTGGCGATCACAAATACCGGCATATTGGTGTCGATAAGAGCAATGGGGCCATGCTTCATTTCAGCGGCAGGATATCCTTCCGCGTGGATGTAGGAAATCTCTTTCAGTTTCAATGCGCCTTCCAGAGCAACGGGGAAATTGATACCCCTTCCAAGGTAAAGGGCATTGGTAACGTCTTTGATTTCAGAAGCAATGAATTTTATTTTTTCTTTGTTGTTGAGCACTTCCTCCACTTTTTGTGGGATGGCTTCAAAAGCAAAAAGCAATTCCCTGAAATAAGCCTCGGAAATGGTTCCTTTTTGTTTTCCCAGATAGAGGGCCATCAGGGTCAAGACACTGAGTTGACTGGTAAACGCTTTGGTAGAGGCCACTCCGATTTCAGGACCGGCATGGATGTAAGATCCGCTGTGTGTAAAACGAGCGATAGAAGAGCCAATCACATTGACAACACCATACAAGAAGGCCCCTTTTTCTTTGGCCAGCTCGAGGGCGGCCAGGGTGTCAGCGGTCTCACCACTTTGAGAAATGGCAATGACCACATCGTGTTCATCGAGGATGGGATTGCGGTATCGGAATTCAGAAGCATATTCTACTTCTACCGGGATACGGGCCAACTCTTCGATGAGGTACTCAGCAATCATGGCACTGTGCCATGAAGTACCACAGGCTACAAAAATGATGCGTTTAGCGTGCATAAACCTGCCCTCAAATTGTTTAAGGCCATTGAGCACTACCCAACCTTCCTCAGCATTGAGCCTACCCCGAATACTTTCCGTGATGGTCATGGGTTGTTGGAAAATTTCTTTGAGCATAAAGTGATCAAAGCCTTCTTTTTCCAGTTGCTCTATTTTGAGGTCAATCTCCTGGATAACGGGAGATTGGATTTCGTTTTTAATGTTTTTGATGGTAAAACTACCGTCTTTGTGGGCGGTGACCACTTCTTCATCGTTGAGATAGACAACTTTTTTGGTATACTTAACGATGGGAGAGGCATCTGAAGCCAGGTATAATTCATTGTTGCCCACACCCAAAACCAGGGGGCTTGATTTTCTGGCCCCAACTATAATGTCGGGATTGTTTTTGTCCATGACCACAATGGCATAGGCACCCACAACCTTTTGGAGGGTTTTGATAACAGCTGCTTCCAGGCTGAGATTATCAGCAATTTGGTACTGCTCAATGAGGTGGACCATTACTTCAGTATCCGTTTCACTCACAAAGACGTGGCCCAATTCGATAAGGGCTTTTTTGATGGCCGCATAGTTTTCGATGATGCCATTGTGCACCAGGGTTAACCTTCCGTTGCCCGAGTGGTGGGGGTGAGCGTTGAGGTCGTCTGGTTTTCCATGCGTTGCCCAGCGGGTATGACCAATGCCGGTGCACCCTTCTGTATTGACGAGGGCGGCTGCATTTTCCAATTCAGCTACCTTGCCTTTCTTTTTTACCGTCTTAATTTCACCATTGAGAATGCTGATTCCCGCACTGTCATAACCCCTGTATTCCAGTCTTTTTAGACCTTCAAGGATGATGGGAAAAGCTTGTTTTTCCCCAATGTATGCCACAATTCCACACATGATAATTTGCGTTGATTCTTAGTGTAAATATAGCTTTAAATTCGTATATGTTGTCAATATCCCTATAGACATCGACCTTACTTTTCAGTATAGGCCACTTTTAGGGACACCGGCGCTTTGCTGTTCTTAGGTCCTCTCAGGATGGTTCTGCTGATCCTTTCTGAGCGAAGATAAACGCTAAAGTAAATTTTTCGGTCGAGGGTTGGATCTTCGATCAAACTTTTCAGGTGTTTGGTGATGTTTACAGCGTATTTTCTTTGTTCACCTTCGTCTCCTTCTACTCCTCCGCCAAAGCCAAGATCAAAGGGTAGGCTTCGGGCAATCACATCTGCAACATCCTGAATAACTACCTGTTTGCCATCTATTTTTTTACTTGCAATAATTTGAACCGATGGTTTCAATACTCCTGTATTATAGATGGGGTCGTCAGCAATGTTCAATTCCAGGACAGCATGGTTGATGATTTTATCGCTGAGGGTATTCAAATCCGGAAGCTCAACGTAAAAATTGGGTCCGGTGACTGACTGGATAAACATCAGACTATCACCTTTTGCCTCGTCATTGAGAAAGTTATTTACCTCTCCTACACTATTGTCGACTTCAAAGGCATTGTATTTGCGTTCGTTGAGATAGAAAGAGTAAGTAACCTTATCGCCGTCTGCTTCGGTGAGGTAAAAATAAAATTTGGTCACACCACCGCTCAATCTCGCAGTGGAAGACATATTGAGGCCAAGGATGGATTCACCACCTGTTGAAGATGAAATTTTGATGCCTTTCAACACTTTATACAATTCTTCGTTTTGATCGGCTGTTGGGCCTTCTTCGATAATAGGTGTTTTGATAAAGTTATAAGCCCACTGTTGATCCATGCGGATTCTAATCTGTGCCGGCACCCTTTGCGAGGTAGAGTCTGCATGACTAATGATGGTCAGGGAGTCTTTGGGTGCGGGTACAAATGATTTTTCACCGATGATCTCCGGTTTAACTGCTAAGGTTTTGGATGCATACAATGTATCTCTGTCGCCATAATCTTCATCGATGGCTTGAACGATAAGGTCGTGGGTAACATTGGTTTTACCATAGTTGCCCAGGGTATCATAACCAATGACCAAGACTGCTGAATCCAGCGTCATAGCCTTAAATGAAGGTACCGATTGATTGGGATTGTAGACCAATCGGCCAAAAAAGGAGGCTTTAAGATTGCCAAAAACAGGGTCGTTGATATCTCCAATGAGACCCGTGTTGGGAGTAACAAGGTTGGTTCCCGTGGTTGTGCTGGTGGTATAGGTAAAGCCAATAACATCTTCACCGGGAATGGTCATAGCACTCATTTCGAAGCTGGTCTGGTAGTTCAGATCGAGTTTTTCATTGCTTAAGAGGTCTTCTCCAATGTTATTGGCGTCCTGACAAGAAAAGAAAAATAGGCTCAGCGCAGCAGCAGAAAATAAAAATTTGATTTTCATAATAGGATTAAACGGCTTCAATAAACTGGTGGTAAAACCCTTCCACCGCAGCGGGGTGGTTGCTATCTTTGTCAAATCCCAGCACCGGCTTGTCACCGGCTGATTGAGTGATCTCGGCTTGTAACTCCTCTTTACCTGTAACAATGCCATCTGCATAATAGATGGCGCCGGCATTGAGGTCAATTTTTCCTTCTTTCATAAAAGGAGCCAGATCTTCTTCAGAAATGTCATTGATGGCTGCAATTTTACCAAACTGATTATTTAACGTTGAACTGACCAGATCTGTGTATGAAGAATACACAACTTTTGAATGTCTGAAGATCGGATCGTTTTGATACACCTTTTTAATGTAGAGGGGAATCAAAGCAGTAAAGGCTCCGTGACAGTGCACAATCTCTGGTGGCCAGCCAAATTTTTTAACGGTTTCCATTGCGCCTTTGCAAAAGAAAACCAGTCGCTCAGCATTGTCTTCAAACGGCTCATTATTGTCGTCGGTAAACATGTGCTTTCGCTTAAAAAACTCATCATTGTCCAGAAAATAGACCTGAAGACGAGCTCCCGGAATCGAAGCCACCTTTATGATCAGCGGATAATCTTCGTCGTTGACGATGATATTCATACCAGAGAGGCGGACCACTTCGTGGAGGCGATGACGACGCTCATTGATGGTGCCATACTTTGGCATCAGGACGCGGATTTCATGGTTTTTATCGTTGACGAACTGTGGAATTTTTTTGAAAACCTCAGATATTTCCGTCACCAGAGTATATGGATCCATTTCCTGCGTGACAAACAAAACTCTCATTCCAATGATTTACTTATACAAAACCAGGTTAACACCGGCAAATTTGGGTTGCAAAGATAATAATAAATATCCACAAAAAACAAAACAAATAACTGTAAATTAACGAAATACCACCTTTTTTAAGCTGCAAAGTGGTGGCTTTTTAAAAATAAATACTAAGTAACACCCATATCTTCATCTTATCTTACATTTGCAGCACTAAATTGAACAAACAATATTTTGTTTTCGGTACGGTATATAGATTTGTCGGGAAAAAGTTATCAGGAGGCCTGGGATTACCAGACAGGGGTGCATTTAGCCCTGATCCGACAAAAAAGAGAGGGTAGCAGCGGCTTTCCACACCATTTAATCCTATGCGAGCACCGCCCTGTTTACACTTTGGGCAAGAGTGGAGACGAAAAACACCTGTTATTGAGCCCAGAAGAATGTGAAAAAAGAGGGATCGAATTCCACAAAATCAATCGAGGAGGAGATATTACGTATCACGGACCCGGTCAGATCACAGGTTATCCCATCCTTGATTTGGATCAGGTCTACACGGATGTGCACCGGTATGTAAGGGAATTGGAAGAAAGTATCATTCGTACTTTGTCCAGATTTGGCATCAAAGGCAGTCGAATTGAAGGATATACCGGTGTCTGGGTAGCGGCAGACCGAGCAGGCGACCAAAACCGGAAAATCTGCGCCATTGGTGTTCATTTGTCGAGGTGGGTTACCTTGCATGGCTTTGCCCTCAATGTCAATACAGAACTCAGCTATTTTGACAACATAGTACCCTGTGGCATTGCAGATGACGACAAAACAGTAACCTCTATGGAAAAAGAGTTGGGCAGCACCCTCGACATGGATGAGGTGAAAAAAATATTCAAGGAAGAATTTGCAGCCGTATTTGGGTTGGAATATGAATCATAACTTTTGTGGCTAAAAGTTGTTACCCTATAGAGCTGAAATAAAAAAAGAGCGATGACAGAAAGAAAAGTAAAATTAGCAACGGAGTCAAAAACCATTATGACAGAAATGATCATGCCCAATGACACCAATCCACTAGGCAATTTGATGGGCGGCTATCTGATGCGGTGGATGGATATTGTGGCTGCTATCTGTGCAGCTAAACATTGTGAATCACAGGTTGTCACAGCCTCTGTTGACAATGTGTCCTTTCATGATCCCATTAAACTTGGGGAAGTAATAACGCTCAATGCCACTGTGACCCGGGCGTTTACCACTTCAGTAGAGGTATTTGTAGAAGTAATGGCCAATCGCATTGACGGCACCAACCCCAGAAAATGTAATCAGGCATATCTTACCTTTGTAGCCATCAATCAGCAGACCCTGGTACCTCAGCCGGTGCCGGATCTCAAACCTATCAGTAATGAAGAAACCAAACATTTTGAAAGTGCAGCCCGTAGGCGGGAAATTCGTTTGATCCAGAGTGGCAGGATGAAGCCATCAGAGGCGAAGGAGGTGAAGAGTTATTTTGAGGTGGGGTAGCTGCGCTGGCGCTTCGCTAAATGTTCACGCTCGGCTAGCGCCTCGCTAAATGTTTACGCTCGGCTAGCGCCTCGCTAAATGTTCACGCTCGGCTAGCGCCTCGCTAAATGTTCACGCTCGGCTCACGCCTCGCTAAATGTTCACGCTCGGCTCACGCCTCGCTAAATGTTCATGCTCGGCTAGCGCCTCGCTAAATGTTCACGCTCGGCTAGCGCCTCGCTAAATGTTTACGCTCGGCTAGCGCCTCGCTAAATGTTAACGCTCGGCTAGCGCCTCGCTAGTTCACGCTCGCGCGCTCGCTGCACTGCTAGCCCTCGCAAGTTTACGCTCGGCTGCCTCGCTAAAGTCACGCTCGGCAGCGCCTCGCTAAAGTTCGCTCGGCTAGCGCCTCGCTAAATGTTCACGCTCGGCTAGCGCCTCGCTAAATGTTTACGCTCGGCTCGCGCCTCGCTAAATGTTCACGCTCGGCTCCCCTCGCTAATGCGCGGCCAAATGTATGCTCGGCTCAGGCCTCGAACCACGCTTGGCTCACGCCTCGCTAAATGTTCAAATGTAAACGAATGTAAGAGTGGTGAGGTACTCGAACCACGCTTGGCTAACGCCTCGCTAAATGTTCACGCTACGCTAAATGTTGGTGGTTGCAGGGAAGGAGATGATTGATTGCTGGTGTGGGGTCGAAGGGAGTTAAATGAGGTTTGATAAAGTAATTGTGATTATTATTAGAGTTGATTGTTTGGGGGGCGACAGATAATCCAATTTTTGTGTAAATGGGAGGATTGTAAAAAAAAATGCTAAAAAAATTTGCAGAAATAAAATTGTGATTTATATTTGCATCATTATTTAAAAATATTAAACGAAGAAACATGCTAAAATTTAATTTAAATTACACAAAAACCCAGAATTCATGGGCTTGTGGCGTGCTTCGTGCTTTTATTCCTTGATATCAATCCACTCAAGATAATGAAAGCCCGGAGACAAAATTTTCCGGGCTTTTTTGTTTTCAATAATCCCGGTTATTTTTTCCATATCCCTTAGCGGGGTAGTAGGATATTTTATTAATTACCTGCCATGATAGAAGTCGAGGTGGGGAGGAAAAGTATTGAAAATGAAAAACAAATTAAACAATCAAATATTAGTGTCACTGGGTTTTCACAAAGGAAAGGAGATTGCTCTGATTCTGGGTTTGGTTTCCAGGTACCGCAAAAAAGTGGGGGTGGAAGTCATCGTTGATGAATTGACACAAATAAAGGCAGAGCCGGAATCATATATGAAGGATCCGGTGTGGTCGAAATTGGCAGAAATGCTGATGCCGGAGAAAGAAGTTAAAAGAGAGGTCATTTTGCCAAAAGAAGTGGCTGCTCCATTTGCAGATTTTGGTGGCATGGATGTTGAGCCTGCGGCCAGAGACCAGATGTATCAGGCTTTGAAATTGCCCATTTCGGTGCGGGGGGCTCTGATGCCCGATGCACACCTGGGTTATGGCCTGCCCATCGGCGGTGTATTGGCTGTTGAAAACGCGGTAATACCTTATGGTGTAGGAGTTGATATTGGCTGCAGGATGAAACTTTCGGTTTATGATTTGCCGGCTAGTTACTTCAAAGGAAGAGAGAATCAGTTATTGGATATATTAAAGGCGAATACTAAGTTTGGCCAGAAAGAGGTGCATGACAAAGTTAGGGATGTCGAGGTATTGAATGACAAAACATTTGATGAAGTTCCTTTGTTGAAAACACTTCACAAGCAAGCATGGAGGCAGATGGGTAGCTCTGGTGGTGGGAATCACTTTGTAGAGATGGGTGTCATTCAAGTATACAAGGAGGATGCTGTGAAGGGTTTGTCTGCCGGGTCTTATTTTGCCGTACTTTCACACAGTGGATCCAGGGCATTGGGAGCTTCCATTGCAGGTCATTTTACAAAGCTGGCAAAACAGCTGTGTAAATTGCCTGGAAACATGCAGCACCTGGCCTGGCTTGATTTAAATTCGTCGGAGGGTCAGGAATACTGGTTGGCCATGAATCTGGCGGGTGACTATGCAGAAGCTTGTCATGACGATATCCACAGCCGCCTCGCTAAAGCCATAGGTGGCCAAGTTATCTATCGTGTTGGCAATCACCACAACTTTGCCTGGAAGGAAATGCATGATGGAAAAGAACTCATTGTGCATCGCAAAGGGGCAACCCCTGCAGCAGAAGGAGAGATAGGTTTTATTCCCGGGTCAATGACCCTTCCTGGTTTTTTGGTAAGGGGCAGGGGTAATGCAGAAAGTTTGCGTTCTGCTTCACACGGGGCAGGTCGTCGCTTCTCGCGATCAGAGTGCAAACAGAAATTTACGGTTTCCGGAATGCATGCTGAATTGGAAGCGCATGGAGTTACCTTGCTGGGAGGAGGCGTAGATGAAGCCCCAATGGCTTATAAAAACATACATCAGGTGATGGCTCTTCAAACCGACCTGGTAGATGTTTTGGCGGAATTCCATCCCCGCCTGGTGCGGATGGATAAGGGATGAGTCCCTGAAATTTTAAAACATTAGTGAATATAAATCACCATGAAATACATGGATATATATGTTACCAAAGCAATGGATGCCTATCCTTATCAACTGGCAGAAACGGTCGAAGCACTCAACTATGCGTTATCGGCGGATGAGTCCAATATTTATGCATTGTGTCTGATGGGTAGGGTGTATGCTGAGCAGATGTTCAATTACAAGGAGGCCATACGATGCTATGAAGAGGCACTTGGACATGACCTGGATGCACTTATTATTTATCCTTACCTGATCAGGGCTTTGATAGCGAATGAAGATTATGACAAAGCCAGGAGATTGATTGAATTTGCCCAGTCGATCAAAGGCATTGACAGGGTAGACCTTTTGTTGAATAAAATCATCATTGAGGAAATGACAGGCCATTTTACCAAGGCATTAAAGATGCTCAAGGAAATGAGAAAGGAAGTCTGCAACAATCGACATAATGACTGGATGGAGGAGACTGAAAAAAGATTGAAGTCCAAAAAAGGGATGTAATCCAAGCACAATCCGTTTTAATAGGCCTGTTCAGCGCTTTAGTGGTGCAGAACAGGCTTTTTTATTATACCCACTTTTTATCGCGTTGAGATGAGGAAAATTCTAATCCATCAAGATGTCATTTGCTGGTCATTGAACAATGAAAGAAGATTGGGGTTATGAAAGGGAGCAAACAAAAACAAATTAATGATTCAGCAAATGGGGGCAGCAGTATCTGCTTCCGATATAAAAAAGTACAGCCAATCGGTACATTGGAAGGAAGGTAAGTTTCAAAACCTGGAAACAACGATTATGGAGTTAAAGGCCCATAAAATTCCTGGTCTAATTTATAAGCAGTTTTTCACCAATGGTGGAAGGCGTCCAAAAGGAGGCTGGGAATTGCCTGTATTTGACAAAGCTCAATTTTTAAAGGGAGATGCCGAAATCAGTTTTGTGTGGTTTGGTCATTCTGCTTTGTTGTTGAATGTAAGGGGGTATATTATTTTTATTGACCCCATGATGGGTGGTAATGCTGCCCCGATCTCTCCTTTCCCTGTACCCCGGTTTACGGGTAGCCTGCTTTCAACGATCGATCTATTGCCACCTATTGACCTGGTTTTGATCAGCCATGATCATTACGACCATCTTGATTTTCACAGCATTCAAAAACTGAAGAGCAAGACCAAAAAATTTGTAACTGCATTGGGAGTGGGTCGGCACTTGAAAAAATGGGGTATAGCTGATGACAACATTTATGAAATGGATTGGTGGGAAAGCCATGGAGAGGATAATATTCAGATTACGTACACACCGGGTCGCCACTTTTCTGGCAGGGGACTTACAGACAGGGCTAAGTCATTGTGGGGTGGTTGGCTTATCCAAATGGGGAATGAAAAAATTTGGTTCAGTGGTGACAGTGGATATGGCAGCCATTTTGCTGAGATAGGAAAACGACTCGGGCCCTTTGATTTTGCCTTCATGGAATGTGGTCAGTACAATCCCATGTGGCACCAAATTCACATGTATCCCGAAGAAAGTGTGTTAGCCGCCCTGGAAGCCGGTGTAAAAAGAGCCATGCCTGTGCATTGGGGAAGTTTTGCCCTGGCCATGCACCCATGGAAAGAGCCGGTAGAACGATTTGTGGAAGAGGCGCAAAAAAGGAGGTTGGATTTTGTAGTACCGCGACAAGGAGAGCTTATAAAACTGGATAGTGAACTTAGGGAGGAATGGTGGTGTAATTTCTAGTTTTGGGTGTAAAAAGAAACAGGGTTCATTCCAAACATCTCAATGTATAGATGATAAGAATGAACCCTTTATATTTTTATCACCTGGTAATGAGCTGCCTGATGATGGTTCTTTTTCCTTGTTGTGTGATGACTTCAATAAAATAGATACCGGGCACAGCTATGTAAAACTGCTTGTTTTCCAGGGTCTCAAAATCGATGGCCTGACCCAGGGTGTTGTAAATCCTGATCGAAGCCAGATCCTTTTCACCCTTGATTTGGAAGATACCGGTGCTTGGGTTGGGTATGCTGTTGAAGGTATAAAGATCTGAGTCTGCGGTTTGAGAAATACACGCTGTGCTAGTGATAGGCAGTACAGTAAGGTTCAGGATCAGGGTGTCAAAACAATTGGTAACTGCATTTATAATGGGAATTTTGTAAGTACCGCTTTGACTTTGATCATATGCGGTATAGCCTTCACAAATGGTAGTATCCAATACAGAGTATTGGCTAAAATAAGGGCTGAAATAGGAAGAATAGATAGTGTCAATACAATCTCCCTTGAAAAGCGTATCTGTAATTGAAATAGCATAGGGGGGCATTACAATGGTCTCCTGGCTTAGGAGTTTAATGGTATCTCCCACGCAAATCCGGCCAGAATTGTATTTGTAGACGGAAGGATTCACTTTTAATTTCAGTTGGATGATGGTGTCACATGTTTTTTCTTTGGGCAACCTGATTACATAAGTGCCGGACGTTTTGAAATTAAAGATAGAGGCACCATTGCAAATGGTGGTGTCGATCGAGATGACGGTATCTTCACAGATCTCGGTAACCAGTGTATTTAAGGTCGAATTGGTGATTACAGGAGGATTGAAATCAAAGTAGATACCTGCCTTGTTTTTGACAACTGTACATTCTTCAATATCAGCATTGGCCTTGATGCTATAGACCAGGTAACCTTTGCTTCCTTCTTTATTGGTTAGGCTGTCTGGCAGCCAGATGTTGCGGAAATAAAATTCCAGGTTAGGGCCTCTTTGTTCTGTATAAACCTTATGGCTGCTTTCCAGCAATTGGAAGGTGCTCAAATCCAACGAAGGGTCTAAAGTATCTCTGATCCATACATCTCTAGCCTCTGCATTTCCTGTATTTTGGAAGCGGATGGTATAGGTTAACGTTTCGTCTTTGAGTACAAAATTTTCTTCTTTTTTGCCAGACGGTTCTACATTTTTATCATTGGGGTCGTAAGCGCACACAATCGTGCTTTGATAAGTATTGCTATCCAATGCTACCCAATCATTGTCTTTACGGATGTACAAAACATAGGGAATGAGTAAGTCGTGCCCGGCCGACATAAAGTTGGGCATTTTTAGATTGAGTGAAAATGTAGTTGAGGAAAGAACGGTTAAATCTGCAAATTCCCAATCATAACTGTTTTGCGTATATTTTGGAGTAGGATAGCTGTTGGATAGGGTGTAATTACTTTTGTACAACCTAAGTCGATAGCTGGATTTTTGAGTCCCGGTATTTGTAATTTTGGGTTTAAATTCCACGATCTCACTGCACCTGTTGGTTTTTGGACCGGGTATCAGCGCTGTACCAGATAAGGTATCCTTTAAAAAGAACAATGGAATATCTACGGTGTGTTTATTTGGATCAGTGGGGCTAAAAGTTTTTTCAATTGAATCACCCAGGATACCTATGTTTTCATTGTTCACAGCTTTGAGAATATACTTTGAATCTGGCACAGCTGGCACGATGTAACGTCCGAAGCCATTAGAGAAAACAAAAGATGCGCCATTGTTTACCGAGAGATTAAAAAGTGGACTGATGACATCTAGGCTATCAAATACATAGTTTTTGTTTAAGTCTAAAAACGTCCTACCTGACATCATGGTGCTGTCTAAACAGTCAATTCTGGCAAGTGAGCTGCAATTTACGCCATTGTTGTTGATGACCAATCTATCGGGACCTAAGGACATAAGTTGACATACCAATTTTATTTCACAATCCTCCAATTTGGGGTTGTTACTGATGCTCAGCATTCTTTGATAGGAATTTACCTTATATTCAGAGGTATCTACATTCTTTAGGGCCTCAATAGAATTTAATTTGTCATTGAAACTGATATAAATAGTAGATTTAATGGACCTTAGGTTTTCAAGACCTTCCAGAGATGTGAGGCTATCGCAGCTATTGATGCTGAGGATGCCGTTGATTTTATTCAATTTGGAAAGTGGTTTCAAATTGGCCACATTTACTGCAAAATTTACATCACCTGATACAGAATCAAGTTCACTCAAAATATTGAGATCATTAAGATTCGTAATGGACTTGCAATTTTAAAGGGCCATTGATCCATTTTTTTCCATTGACAAAATTTAAATGCTCTACCGCCATTTGGGTAAGTTGAAAGCCACCGTCAAAAAGCGCAGTCCTGGGTAAAACTGTTCAAGGGTCTTTCCTGTATTTTTTAAGCCGGAAATATCAATACCATTTTTTATACTGTCAAGTTGAGAAAATGAACTCAGTTCTTTAACGTTATATGCATTGAGCAATAATTCTCCTCTTATCACCTTCAACTCAGGAGCGATAGAAATATCTGTAAGGGCATTGTTTAAATTGATGTTGAGAGAATGCATGGATTGTAGTGCCGGCAGGCCCTTCATTGTTTTGAGTCCCGCATTTGAATTTACTACCAAAGAGCCGGCCATGTTGGCATTGGTATTGTTTAAGGCCAGGGTAGTCAAAAGCGGGTTTGAATAGATATAAAACCCATTGATGTTTGGCGTATTGAATAACCTTGAAATGGTTTTGAGTTTGGCATTGGATTTAATTTCAATGTTGCCATTTACATTCGTTAAAGAAGAGAAGCCGCCAATAGAAATAAGATCTTTATTGGATTCAATGCTCAGGTTTTTGCCAATGTACTTTAGCTGGTTAAAGCCGTTGAGTGTAGTAAGTGAATAATGATAATTAAAGATTAAGGAACCCTGGATGGTGTCTAGTTTAGGCCAATCTCCGTAATCATTTAAAAGGTCGTTTTCATAAAAATAGAGATCGCCCCCAATATATTTAAGAGCGGGCATGCCAGCCAGAGGGGTGCCAATCAGGTTGCTGTGAATAAGACTCAAGGTACCGCCAATGCGTTGGAGAGCGGTAAGGGTTTTAATTTCGGCTTTTCCTATTTCATATAAATACACATTACCTTTGACTTCCCTGAGCTTGGTAAGGCCGGTAAAACTTCCTGTAGTGCCATTTTCTCTTACTTCAAAGTTGCCATGGATTACTTCCACGTTGTTCAATCCCGAAAAGCTGAGGGGATTATCCACTACTGAAAGGTTGCCATAAATTTCTTTTATCGCAGAAAGACCCTGGAAGGATGAAATTTCACTATCGTAAATGCTTATATTTTTTCCAATAAATTTGAGAGAAGTGAGTTTAGAAAAATTATTGACACCGTCGCCCCACACATACAGAGAGCCGTGGATAGAGTCGAGATTGGAGAGCCCTTCTAGTGAGCCGGTGGCAAATGATTTTATGTTTAAATCTCCTTTTATATACTTGATGTTATCTAGTCCCTTGGTTGACATCTTGGCTACATTGTTGGAAAAAAGCTCCAACTTGCCTTCTACACCGGTTATTTTTTCCAAGCCTTTAAGACTTTCCATTTTGCTGTTTCCCTGGATGATGATGTCCTTACCTACTTTTTTTAACTTGGCTAAGGCACTCAAGTCAATCAGGTTTTCTATGCTGGAAATGATCAAATTGCCCTTTACCTCTTCGATGTTGCCCAGGGGCGAAAGGTTGACAATGTCTTTGTTCTTGATAATAAGGGTTGAATAACTGCCTACCACCAGGTCTCCTTCAATAATTTTACAATCAGGGTATGTTGTTTTAAACTGATTTAATTCATTTTGAGTGGTAAAAACGACGCCTTGGGGCAGGCAGGCTTGTGCATATAGGGTGGAAGTAGCTGATAAAAGTACTAATGAAAATAGGCTTAGCCAGGATTTAAAATTCATAGAAATGTACTTAAAAGTGGGTGGTTTCATTTTTTTAATTTGGTTCTATTTTACAATCAAATATAGAGCAATAGTTTGCATTTCAGAGATTTACAAGGTGTAAAAATGTAAAAAGGGGGTCTGGAGTCATTTGGGCGGTATTTTGGTGGTTTATTTTTATTTCTTTTTTTAAAATAAAATTCAATTGTGCAACGCTGCTCAACTTTTTCCGGTATATCTTTATAGAGACCTAAACTCAAATAGCCCATGCACTTTAAATTGTCAATTGTATTTTGTTTGATGCTGACTTTTTATGCTTGTCAGCAGGATGACAGCGATGTGACCGAGGTGATTGGTGAAGAAACAGAAACTACAGTATATTACCACGACAGTCATTTGATTGGGATGGTAACGGATGAGGCTGGCAGTCCTGTGGTGGCAACAATAGAAGTAGAAGGAAAAAAAGAATTGAGCTCGCAACAAGGCGTTTTTTTATTTCCCCATGCCCGGGTCAATGCGGCTGGAAGTTGGCTTGTTGCCAGGGCGAAAGGGCATTGGCCTCGGTGGAATCATATGCTCACCACCGCCGGCAGTGTTACGTCGAGTTCATTGGTTTTGGGGTCATTGGCCGATCCACGGGTATTTATGTCGGAATTAGGACATGAAATGCAACTTGAAGATATGGTGGTTTCCATTCCACCCCATAGTTTTATGCAGAAGAATGGAATGTCCTATCATGGGCCCGTACATTTTTACATTCGAAAAGTAGATGAAGCCTATGGCAGACCCGGGGCTGTCAATCAGGCAGGGCGCATAGGCTTGTTGAAAGATGAGTATTATTTTGAATTTGTGGCCACCAATGACGCGGGTGAAGAACTGAATCTATCAAAAGGCATTCATTTGCACCTGCCCGACAACGGGAAAGACATGATGCAGATGAACACCCTCAGAGGGGAATGGAAGAGCCTGCCCAGGGTAGAGGGAGCTTATGAAATTGAATCGCTTCAACCCATTGCACTGGGCCAATGGACAGAAGGTTTTCAACAAACCTTTGAATTGTTCACCGAAACAGGTCAGGTGCTGGGACAACTAAAATACTATATGGTTACAGAAGGTGGCAGGAAGTATCCTCTCATATTAAATCAGGATGGAAGGGGGCGGTTGGCCGCCGGAAAAAGCGAAAGATTGCGTTTTCTAATAGAAGACAAATGTGGGGCTACTGTTTATTTGGGCGGCGAATTGCCATTAACCGGTGGATCAGAGACCTTAAAAACAAAGGTAGGAACGCATGGTTTAAAACAAATCAGTTCTGAGGTCAAAGTATGTGAAGGCAGTCTGCAAGCGGAAGATTGGGTAATCTTATTGGCAAGTGGAGAAAATGGACCTAATGTCATTTTGCATGAAAAAAATACCATGACCTGGATGACAGCTGCTTGTGACCTGGTGTCACAGGCTACTTACTACAGGGGCAGTGAAAAACTGTACTCCATCCAACTGACCGGAGCGACCGACGCCCTTGAACAAATACGTTTGGTCTCGCCTGTCAATTGTGTCAACAAGGTATCTGCCAGTCTGGAAGTAGATGGGGTGTCGGTGCTGTTGGATAAAGAAGAGTATATAGCCTACAATGAAATCGACGGATCGAAAAAAAATTTGGTGATATCTGACTTAAGTGGGTTTACAATCATACTGCCTAACGATGGTATGTTGGGAAACTTTGTGCCTTTGGCCATGCTTTTTAATCACCCATCCATTACGGATTGTGAGGATGGAACTTGCCTTGGAGTATCCGCAAAGGTGAAAGAAATGGGAGATGTGGGGACACAGGTATGGGTGCAAATAGAGGGAGTGATAGATGGAAAAAACATCAAAGGTGAATTTAAGACCCTCCTGGCCAAATAGAACAGAAACGCTGATCTTGTGAAAAAGGAAATTAAAGAAATAATAGAAGGTTGTAAAAGAGGGGAAAGGACCGCTCAACGATTGTTGTTTGAGCTGTTGGCTCCCCGTCTTTTATCTGTTTCCAGGCAATATAGCCCCAAAAATACAGATCCCCTGGACAACCTGCAGGATAGTTTTGTAAAGTTGTTTAATGGTATACAGGGTTATGATGTGGATAAAGGTCATATTGAAAGCTGGGCGAGGAAAATAGTAATCAACACTGCCTTGAGTAAGTTGGAGAAAAAAAAGATAGAAGAAGTATGGCTTCAACACGAAGAGCTCGATCATGTGGTGGTAGATTCTATCAATGATTGTGACGATCTTGATCATTTGATGCAGATCATAGAAGCATTGCCCGATGGTTATAAACAGGTATTTTGTCTTTATGAAATTGAAGGTTACAGTCACAAAGAAATTGCTACCGCTCTTCAAATTCAGGAAGCCACCTCGAGATCGAAGCTCAATAGGAGCAAAGAACTGTTGAAACAACAAATTATTAAATTCAGAGAAAATCCTTTCTTTAATATACAAGCAGAGTAAAATGAAAACAGAACACTCAAAAGATTGGAATCAAAAAATGACCGAATTGCGCAAGCACGAGAGTCCCCTCAATTTCGACTTGGAATGGGATGGCATTGTACAGCGGATGGAGCAAAAAGAAAGAGGCGAATAATGCCCTTTTGGATTGTGTTGGCCGGCATTACTGTCTGCTCGGTCGGGGCCGGGTTTTATTATTTTGACCAAGCTGTTGACGGAAAAGGGGAGAAGGCTGAAGAAATATTGCTGCCACAAAATAGCAAGGTTGGTGAAGTTGAACAAGCCACAGCCGGTTTTGAAAATATGAAATCAGGATTATTAAATTCCGAATCAAAGGCCCGTATATTAACACCCAGGCGTGAATTGGCAGCAGTAAAAAGTAGCTCAGTTATGGGCAGTCTTAATGCCGTAGGGGTGAAGGAAATGGAAGTCCACCAAGAGAACGAAGCTGTAAATGCGATTGAAGCCACAGCACAGGAGCAGGCATTTGAAGCGAGTAAAGAAAAAAATAAAGCAGAGACAATCAACGGCAACAACACCCATTTATTCATACTTCCCATCAAAAACATGGCAGCTGGTAGATTGTATGGACCAGAGATAGTCATGACTTTGCCCATCGAATCAACCAGCATTCAACCTGCTCAAAAAAGAATGTGGATTTTTGTGCAAGGTGGGGCGGGATTCAGGATTTTGGCTATCACCAAACCGCAGGTGAAACCAAGCTTACGGAGGTATTGGGACAAATAGAACAGCCTTCACCCGCCTTACTGGGTAGGATTGGATTGGGCAGAGAATTGGGACATCGTTATTTTGTTCAGTTGGGCTTATCGGGTTCAAAAACTTATGAACAGCACAGCGGCAGCCGAATGGATACGGTTAAAACCATACAGGAAAATGTATTGATTTCTTCATACAGAGACCATGAGGGTAGTCTGGTAGAAGAATATGGGAATGTAGAAAGTACAGTGATAAAAAGAACCCAAATGACAAGGAACCCGGCACAAAACCAATTGGGCCTGTACCTTGGCATTGGGAGATATTATGCGCTGGGCAAAGGCCTGGTGCGATTAGAGGCCGGATATACCCACAAGATATGGGGCAAGTTGGATGGCAAGGCCATCGATGAGCATCAAAGAGAAGTCAACATGTCACAAAGGTACCGTTTGGGTTCTTCCAACTGGTCTGCCGGTTTGGGCTACAGTCAAGCCCTTTGGCAAAAATTGTGGCTGGATTTGGGCTGTGAATACAACAGGTCGTCCCTTCTGACGCCGGTAGGGTACAGCAGGGTAAGTCATGTTTTGTCCGGCCAGGTAGGGCTTAGGTGGATGTTGAGGTGAGGACGTGTTCACATGCCATTGCCGATAAAACGGAGTTTTGGCGGTATTCAAAATGTTCAAAATGTTCAAAATATTCAAAATGTTTGAGGGGGCAGGGGGTCACGTACAAAATTCATTTGGAGTAGCTGAAAAATTAAAGGGAAGATAAAATTACATATGAACATAACAATGTGTAGCATTGTAACATATGAAAATAGGAACATATTAATTAAGCAATAATTTAAATAAAAAAAATAGCAAATGAGAAAGATTTTTACAGTAGTATTGATGTGGCTGACAACCATTGTGTTTGGGCAGGGCATACAATTGAGTGTGGGTATTCAGGATGGGTGTGGCAATGCCTTTCCACATGAGGCAACGCTTGAATTGTATAAGATTTTGAATGGAGATACAAGCCTGGTAGAAGCAGTTAGTACCCATCCAGCGGTATTTAACGGACTGGAAAAAAACGTGAAATACACGGTTAAAGTTTCAACTGAGACGGCTGCCATACAAGATCCGACATTGGTGGATGTATTGTCTTTGCGTAATGTTATACTGGGTTTTGAAAACTATTCTTTAGCCAATATTTTGGCCGGAGATTATAATGGTTCGGGTGGGCTTAGTACACTTGACATTGTTAATATGTCGAGAGAAATTATAAAACTCACAGATAATAGTATGGGAGATTGGTTCTTTATTGAACAAAGTAAGGCCCTCATCAAGACCTGGGGAACTGAGATCAAGGACTACATCAATCAGGCGCCTTTTCAAGCATCGGCAGATGGCAGCTATGAAATATTGTTGAATGCATATCAGTATGGACATGTGGCAGCAACCCTTCCTTCCAATTGTGTAAGTTGTGAACCCGTTGCTGGATCCGTTGCCCATATAGTGGTGCCAAACATAGCGTTAGAAAAGGGCAAAAAGTACACCGTCCCTGTAAAATATGAAATACAACCCAAGGATGCAGGTACCGCTTTTGCGTTAAAATATGAGCATATTGAAGTTACCAATGTTGGCAGGCTAAACGCGGACATCCATCATTCTGCATCAAATAAAACCATTTATAGCTTGTACGCTTTTTACAATCTGGATGAGGACCAGGAGTTGGTTATGTACACCCTTGATTTTACAGCTTTGGAAGATGGGAGCATGTTGGATTTTATTCATTTGGATAACAACTTTGCTAATGAGGCATTGAATAATGCTACACCATGTTTTCGACCTTATAGCAGTGTAGAATTAATTGCTGAAGATTCGTGTAGAGTTAGTTGGCCACCCGCTGAAATCACAATTAAGGCTTGTTACAACCAACAATCAACAGGTATACCTTTACCATGGGTTCATGTAATCAGGTAGCATTCTCCTATTTGGATGAAGTAACAGAAATCAACCAGGTATGTAATAAAATTGTACGGACATGGACCGCCTTTTACGGATTGACGGGCGACCAGGAAAATTTTGTGCAAAACATTTTGGTGGAAGAAGATTATCCTACGGTGTGTTTTAGTCCAGTGACGGTGTTGGTTCCCGGCATAGGTGCCACTGTGTATGCGAGAGACTTTCTCGAAGAAGGTGAGCTTGGCCATAGTTATGCTTTTTCGCTGATTCCTGGAGATTCGATCAGAGTATTAACCTTAAATCAGCAGATCGATTCAATACAGTTTGTGATCTATGACCTCCAGGATTCTACCAAGTGCATTACGCAAGTGAATATGATCTCATCCGGTTGCAATGACCCTGTATTTTCCCACCGAGGTCGCGAGATAGAGGCCATCAACAATGTATATACCCTATCGGCGGCACTTTTTGATGCAGGCAATACCAACCATTGTCTCGGTGAAATCGATCAATTTGAGATCAGAGCCTTGGGCACCCTGGATTATGTAAGTCAGCTGACATACGATTACAATGCAGTAGTTGGCCAGGTAAAACCCTTTGAGTTGAGGGTCCGTATCAATGGTGAAACTACATATTTGGGAGTTGTGGCTGTAAGATTTAAAGAAGGTAGTGGTATTCCGCCCTTTGAACTGGCTTGTTATGATGATGTATTGACACGAGATGAGGCCTTTGAAATAGCCATATTTTCGCCCAATTTTGAAAATGTTTACGGCTTTCAGGGAGCGATCCGTATCAAAGATGCCATCTTGCTGAGCACCAAAAAAGTGTCGTTGAGCGAGATAGCCTTCAACGATGAATTGTATGCATCTCGTTTCATCTGGGTCAATCCCGTAGGCATACCCCAGAATTTTGGAGATGAAGACACGTTGTGGACCATCAAAATCCTGCCTATAAAAAATGGATCCGTTTCTGATTTTTTAAGTATTGGAGACGACCTCCTCAATTCAGAAGCCATACTTAACGATTTAAACAATACCAAGATCGACCTCGTATTTAAGTTTTACAAACGCACTACTGCTACTCACGACTTAACCAATATGGACAAGATTCAAATCTCTCCCAACCCTGCAGGCGGCTCCCAGGTATGGATAGATAGTAAGGGCAGTGAGATTAAAAGTGTGACTTTATATGATTTGTCGGGAAGGAAGATCATCGAACATACTGGAATAGATGAAAAAAATTACTGGTTGCCCATTGAATCCATATCTACCGGGCTGTACCATATAAGCGTAGCTACTGAAACCGGAGTTGTTGCCAAACGTTTGGTGGTAGCGAGGTAGGGTGTCGGAGGTGTCAGAGGTGTTGGAGGTGTCAGAGGGGTCGGATGTGTCGGATGTGTCGGAGGTGTGCGGCTGGCAAGTCTTTTAGAACTCCGAGCGCCCCGGGGCAACTTCAAATTTTTTCAGAGGGTCGGAGGTGTCGGATGTCGGGGGTGTCGGAGGTGTCGGAGGTGTCAGAGGTGTCGGATGTCGGGGGCTGCGCCAGCAAGGTTTCATAGGGACAAGTGTTGAGGAGGGGGCGGATCGGCTGCGGATTTTTGGTTTGTTTGGGATTTTTGTGATGCGACATTTGATCAAGCCGCATTGCCCGTCTGCCCTAAAAGGTTTAGCCGTTGCCACACGGTAAGCGCGAGGTACTAGGTGAGATTGAAAATCTTGATTTACTAAATTGAACGAAGCTGAGCTTGCCGAAGCACTTCACTAAATTGATCCTTACATATCAGCGGGATGTAGGGATCAATTTTTTTTTTGGCAAGGCCCAAACCGTTCAGTCATCCAAAGCGCGTAGTGCGAATAAAACTAAATCCAATACTTGTTTTTTGCAGAAAATACTTTAAATTTGTAAAGAACGTTGCAATATACGGCGTGATGTCTGTTTATCAAAATAATATTTCGTTAATCTTCCTTTTATTGCATACGATCAGAACAATATTTGTTGACCAGAGCCAAGGGTCTGCGACCTAAGGGAGGCGAAGCCATTTGGGTTGGAAGGTAATGCGAGTCTTCATTTTACTCTGGTGTCCTGGTAAAAAGAGCAAGGGAAAGATCTTAGAAATCAAGGTTGCAGAAATATCGCAGACATTGAATTGTTAACTACCCCCTCATTTTAAAGGCAGTAAGCAGAATGTGGAGAAGAGGAGTAAGATTTTGGAGGGAATTCAACAATTTATAGTCTATAGGAAATAGCAACATCCTAACCAATAGGTAGATAATTAATATATGAAAAATAAGGCAATTTATAATGACGCCCCAACGTATTGTGGCTATTATTTTGATTTAATAGCATCAGATGATTTGTTATTAGAATTTGATAAAAGTAGGGTATTGACCCTTGATGTATTCAGTATGGTATCACCTGAGCAGGAAAACTATTCTTACCAGACCGATAAATGGACGATTAAGGAAGTACTGCGACATATCATTGACATGGAAAGAATATTTGCCTATAGGGCTTTTCGCTTTTCACGATTTGACCCTACAGAATTATCAGGTGTTGAAGAAAATGATTACATAGATAATGCAAAACAAACGGATATAAAATTGTCGGACTTAGTGGAAGAATTTTTAGTCGTGAGGAATGCAACGACTTGATTTATAAAAATATAGGAAACGAAATGCTAGATTTTAAAGGAACTGCCAATAAACAGAATTATACAGCCAGAACCCTAGGTTTTGCCATGATAGGACATAATATCCACCACTGTAACATCATTAAAACGAAGTATCTAGGTTTAATTAAAAAAAAGAATGGGTAAGAACTCAGTTCACCTTGCAGGATTATATTTGCACATAACTACTCATCCGTAAAGAGTTTTCGATCCAGCATAAAGCATCGACGGCAGTCAAGTAAATAAATGAAGGTTTTATTAATTTATTATCTTTACTTGGATGATAGAGAAATCGTTTAGGTGCTATTTGAAGTTACCATATTGCATAATTAATAACTTGAAGTTATGAAAAAGAATACTAGAACTGGAATATTATTTTGCTTTCTATTTTTGCTTTCTTTTTTATTGAATGCTCAGTACATAAAGAAGTGGGAAATAAGAAAGCCTACCAATAGGCCCTATACCTATTCATATAATGTTAATGTTACGAAATTATTAAAAACATTAAGACTTCGAGATGGAAGCTTCGTTACATTAGGAAACCGGCGTATAGAGAATGCTGAATATGGAGATGAGATACTTTTATATAACTATGACAGTTTGGGTGCAATTATTTGGGAATATGTCTATGAAAGTACGAAAGGTATTAATGATTTCCCTTATGACATGGTTATCGACTCAGATGATAATATTTATATCGTTGGGAAATCAGCTACTTATCTTGAATTAGATTTTGAATACAATAAAGAATACTCAAATGTTCTTTTATTGAAATTGAATTCACAGGGAATACTCATTTGGCAAAATCAAGTTGAAAAAGATGGAATAACCAAGGATTACTGTGCTTCGGCTGTTGTAGATTCAGCCTACAATATGTATACTTTGTGTTTAATAAATAATACTATAAGATTGCACAAATATGATATAAATGGAATTAAGTTGTGGGATGTTTTTTTGAATAACGACACTCCTATGTCCTTGTATTTAATTAACAATAAAATTATATGTATTACTGATTTAGGAACTAATGGTCCTATGGCTTTTTCTGTTGCCACCAATGGTAGCATACTGGACTCTTTTTCTATTTTTAATTGGCAGGGCTATAAACCCAAATTTGATAGTGATGGAAATTTATACCATTTCCATTTTCTGGATTTTATAAACTTACAAAGCTTGATTCTCAATAGGCAATTTGGCATGGACCTATTTTAAACAATCCAATCTTCCATTAAATGCTACAAGTGATGCTATTCGCGATTGTACTTTTGATGAAGAAGGAAGTGTTTATGTAACAGGTGATTATTTTGGAAAATTTTATGATGATCCTTTGCTGTTTTCCAGTTGCGATATTTTGACCACAAAATTGGATAAGAACGGAGTAAAAATTTGGGAAAATATTTATAATTTTGATAACCGCCCCAATATATGCCAGTCGTCTAATGTGGTAAAGGTTCTGGCCGATAATTACTTAGCGGTTGGAGGCTTTCAGGCGGTTGAAAAAAATGGAAATACATTTTTCTCAACCGATATTGTTATGCTTATTTATGATGAATTCGGAAATCGAGTTGATAGTATATATTATAATTCAACTTATGACCGGGAAGATTATGTTTCAAATATAAACCAAGTAGGAGATGATTTATATATGTTTGGATACTCACAGAATGATGAAGGCTTATTTGATATGATTATCGTAAAGTATGAAAAGCAGTCTGTTAAAGCACAGGATAAACCAGAGAATGATTTGATTGGTATTTACCCTAATCCAACAATGGGTCAAGTCCAGTTTTGTTGTAGTGATGAACGGTATGACTTGAAGCTACTGGGGCTGGATGGTAAATTGGTACTTGAATACAAAGATTTTGCCTTAAATGAAACCTTAGAACTTCCAGAATCCACGCCGGTTGGTTTTTATGTAATTGAATTAAGTAGTGGTCGGGCAGTTGTTAAATTTAAAATATTTAAAAGCAATTGATCCTATCATCTACCAACAGTCATATATAAAATTTAATAATGTTAAAAAATAGGAAAAAAATTGCAAAAATGAGTCTCTTCCTCTTGCCGCTGGCATTGTTACTTCTTTATTGGTTGTATTACATAGCCACGGCCAATCCTGATTACGCAACTTATAGCCTTGGGTGGACCAAAAGCAGCGGTTTAACGCATGATTTGGTGAATGGAAAATTGGATGCTGATTTATTGGGAATGGATGAATATGCCATGTTGTCAAATATTGTTTATAGAAGTAAATTGAATGCAACGGTAGAACAATATATGGGGTGGAAACATATTAATATAGCAATGGAGGATATAACACCGACGGATAAATCTAAGGTGGTGGTAGAAGGACTTTATTATGAATTATGGGAAAAGGAGGCAGACCATGAAACCACTGTAGCCATCGTTTTTAAGGGTACAGAAGGTAAGGGCGATTGGAAAGCAAACTTCCGATGGGTAAGGAGACTTTTTAGTAAAAATAGCTGGGATCATTACGATCAACTCGGACAAATAAGTAAAAAGATTGTGGGCTCGATTAAGTTAAGGCATGCAGGAAACAAACCTTTGAAAATTATAGCTACCGGCCATAGCCTGGGAGGAGGCTTAGCGCAATTTATGGCATATGCCATCCCTGAAATTGATTTGGTTTATGCTTTTAATTCCTCACCGGTGACTGCTTATTATGATGTTTTGTCCAAGGAAAGAAAAAAGAATAAAGTCAATGCTAAAATATTCAGGATTTATGAAAGTGGAGAGGGCTTGTCATTTGTGCGCACATTTATGACCCTGCTGTATCCGGTTCCAATATTTTATAGAAAGGATCCGGCAATCATACGAATCAGGTTTAGTTTTTCAACAGCCAAGAATGCCGTAAATCAACATATGATTGCCGAACTGGCTGCTCATTTAAAGCATTACAGAACCAATACGCATTTTAGAGAATAGTAAAGCGGATGGCTTATTGGGCAGGGCTCCTTTTCCGGGTATTCACATTCTGTTTTAATTTCTCTTGCCATTTTATGGATTCTGACCAAAGGTTGTCGACGATATTAAGATAGCTGTGGTATTTTAATGCTGTTTCTGTTTCTATCGGAAAGGAATAAAGTGGCATTATGAATGGTTGGTTTTTTACCATTAAATGCCTTTACACACCAATTAAATGCAGTGCCGGCTTTCATATATGGGATATTTTTCTATTTTTGAAGGCCATTAGCTCAAAGCCACTAAAGAAAGATGAAGTCCATACCTGGTATTCCTTTAATGGAAAAAGCAGGATACATTGGATAGATTGAATTTCGAATGCAGGGTTCGTGCTGATTTTTCACATTATAGAGGCCTTTATAGGAGTAAACAGTAATTTTATGAAGATACCATTCATTCAGCGCATCATCCAGCGGCATTACAACCATTTTGATGAAGATGAAAAAAGAAATGTCACCATCTTCCTCATTCTCGAGTTGATGATGATTTTTGTGATTGGCACCTGGGGCTTTGGATTTGTGTATTTGGAAATGTGGGAGATGTTTTGGCTGGTGGTCTTCACCTGGATAGGGTACACGCTTTTGTTTTCGGGACCGCTCTTTGGGGTATGCCTTTTAAGATTGGGCGGTCGTTGGCATTGATGCTGGCCTTGGTGATTACGGGAGTGCCTCCTATTTATTATGGGATGGAAACCATGATCACGGTGCACCTGGTGTTTGTACCCTTTGCCACCGTTTTATTATTTTCCAGAAAAGAGAGGCAAGCATTTTTTAATTACCTGATCCTTGTTTTGCTAGCCTTTTTGGTGGTAATTGCCTGGAACTTATTGAAGGGCCCTCGGACAATTGCGAGACAGCAACCAGTCTATAGCGGATAGTTTTGAAAATGTGACCATCCTGTTTGCAGATATTGTAGGGTTTACCCGATATGCCAGCCATATGTCGCCGAATGATCTGGTGGCCATGCTGGATGAAATTTTCAGTGAATTCGATGCTTTGGCGGACAAATATGGAGTTGAAAAAATCAAAACGATTGGAGACTCTTATCTGGCTGTGGGTGGCCTGCCCCTCCCTGACGAAAATCACTGTCAGGCCATTGCGGATATGGCATTGGAAATGAACCAGGTCATCAAAGATAAATACACGATCAAATACAAGCTGACCCTGAGAATCGGTATCCATACGGGTCATGCTGTTGCGGGCGTAATCGGCAATAAAAAATTCGTGTATGATATATGGGGCGACTGTGTAAATATTGCCAGCCGCTTTGAAGCCAGTGGACATCCCGAAAAAATCCACATTACAGAAGATGTTAAAAATGTGTTGGGCGATGATTATGTCTATGAAGATTGTGGCAAAATAGCCATAAAAGGAAAAGGAATGATGCATTCTTATTATTTATTGGAACGGAATGAAACAACATCAGCCCTCACAACGTTTTGCCAAAAAGTAAATGTTACAGCCTTTCTCCAGAAAATGAAAAATGGGTTTTCTGCCGGCCTTGACCATACCATCAAGCCTATAAAAATTTATAAAGAGGAAAAGCCGAAATGAAATGAAAATGTATTTTGTAAAAAAAATCAATAGATAAGCCGATATGCCGAATTTTGACGACCTCCATAAAAATGAATTTCACCGTAAACTGCTTCGGGACAATCTCAATAAGATCTTTGGTGAATTTGACGACACTATTCTGGGTGAAATCGAGGATCAGTTGGTTTGGATAGAATTGGATGGGGGTAAAACCATTATAAGAGAAGGCGAAGTGGGAGACTCCCTCTATTTTGTACTCAGCGGCAGATTGGTAGCGACCAAAAAGGATGGCGATAGTCAGGAATATAAAATTGGAGATGTAGGGCGAGGAGAAACGGTAGGGGAAATGGCCATTTTTACAGGGGAACCCAGGTATGCAACTGTCACAGCCATACGAGACAGCGTTTTGGTGCAATTGCCCAAAGTGCTGTTTGAGAAAGTCATCAGAGAGTATTCGGATGTGGCCCTTAATGTGACCAAACTAATCATAGAGCGCATCAAGAAAAACCAGAAGCCACACAAAAGTAAAATTATGAATATTTGTTTTCTTCCGATACACGCTACCCTTGATCATAGACAGATCATAAAATCGGTGTACGATTATTGTTCTCAAGGCATGAATATTTGTTACATCAACAAGGCATTGTTGGCACAAAATGATTTCCATTTAGATCAAGATGGGGGAGAAGACACTGGGAGTGAGAGCAAAAAACTCATCAAATGGCTCAATGATTTGGAGTTGGAGTATGAGTTTATGTTTTTTGAATGTGACCCTGAACCTTCCTCCTGGAATGATAAGTGCCTGCGACAAGCCGACCACATTGTATTATTGGCAGACGCTACCCAAAGTCACTCAACAACCCTGATCGAAGAGACACTTGGCGGTATGGAAAATGTCAATTTTTCGATTGCTTTGGTGCATCCGGCCAATACCCAAATGCCTGTTAAAACAATGGACTGGCTCAATGCAAGACCAAGAGTCAGTAGCCATTTTCATCTAAGGCTTGGTCACATAAAAGACCTACAACGAATGGGTAGGATATTGACGGGCAAGGCAACTGGCCTTGTCTTGGCAGGTGGTGGAGCCAAAGGTTTTGCCCACATTGGGGTTATGCGTGCCTTGAGTGAATATCAAATACCGATCGACTACCTGGGAGGTACGAGTGTAGGTTCAATGATGGCGGCAACCATCGCGTTTGACAGACCCACGGCGGTGATGGAAGAAACCATCTACAAAGCTACTTTATTCAAACCCTCCTCTGATTTGAGCCTGTTGCCATTGATCTCGCTTGTCAAGGGATTGAATATAAAAAAAATGGTAAACTTTACCATCAAAGAATTAAGTGGAAGAAAGGATGTAGACTTAGCCGACACCTGGATACCCATGTACATTGTTGCTTCCAACTATACCAGGTCAGATGAGTCCGTATTTTTCAGGGGCAATATGGCGAAAGCCTTGCTGGCTTCCTCTTCCATTCCCGGTGTTTTCCGCCTGTCATCATTGATGGTGAGTTGTATGTAGACGGAGGTACCTTCAATAATTTTCCTGCTGATATCATGCGCAGTATAGATATGAACAAAGTGATAGGTATTGATTTTATGATGGAAAAAAACCATAAACTTACCATCGATGAGATGCCTTCTAACAATCAGGTTTTCAGGAATAAACTGTTGGGAAAAAAAGATAAAAAATACAGCTTGCCGGGTATTGGGTCTATTATCATCAATTCTACCCTTATGTATAGCAATGCCAAAAGGCATGAATCTATTGCGTATCTAGATTTGCATTTTAATCCGGACGTGGCAAAGTTTGGTATGACGGCTTGGACAGATTTTCATAAAATTGTAGAAAAGGGATATCAACATGCCAAACAAGTTTTGGAAAATATGAGTAAAGAAGATTTGGCGAAATTTCAAAATCCCCTTTGATGGAGATTCAAAAGCAAAAGGATTAGACTGATGAAGGAAAATAGTACACATTACGCTATGGATGAGGTCGTTTTTGACCAGTTGAAAAGAGAAGTTATAGGTGAACTGGAGAAAAAATTACCCCCTTATCTTAAGTACCACAGTGTAGACCATACCGCAGGTGTATTGACGGACGCCATACTGATTGCCAACGAGGAAGGAGTATCAGAGTCAGAGCTGTTCAAGATTAAAATCGCAGCTTTGTTGCATGATACAGGGTTTATGTTTACCTACCAAAACCACGAAGAAGCAAGCTGTGCCTATGCTAAAGTAATACTGCCCAAATATCATACTTCACCCGAAGATATAAGTCATATATGTGAGATTATCATGGCCACCAAGATACCGCAAAGCCCCAAAGATCAATGTGGCAGCATATTGGCAGATGCAGATTTAGCCTACTTGGGAACTGAGGACTTTTCAACCATCTCATCACTTTTGTACGCGGAGTTAAAATATTTTAACCCTTTGTTAGAATTGCAGGCCTGGAATGAGATACAAATTAAGTTTTTAAAACAGCATCAATATTTTACCCAATATTGCATAACGCACAAAACAAGCAACAAAAAGACCCACTTGGAGCGGTTAATGGGAGGACTGTAAGGAGTTTTTAGGGGATTTTTATTTTAACAATTGATTAAATAATTTTGTGTATTTCGGTCACAACTTTAATCAAGTTACCTTTGCCATTTACACCACATAAATTACATTATTCTTTATCTTTATATTTCAATATCCAAAGGTTAAATGATGAATTTGTCCATTAAAACCAGTTTGTATTTTTTTCCAAATTCTATTGGTTTGTGTAATTCCTTTTGGATCATAAAAAGTCAGGCCTTGCCAGATTTACCTAAGGAATGGATAGAAACATGCGTTCCAGAGACAGACAAAACGATCACAGTGTGCAGCGCAGGTTGTACCTTTTTGAATACCCAACTCCAACAGGCAATTAATTCGGCAACACCTGGTACAACCATCCTTTTGGAGCCAGGGATCAGCTACACAGGTCCCTTTGAATTACCAGAAAAAATGGGTGACGGTTGGATTGTCATTCGTACAGCTGGGGATGATGACCTGCTGCCTCCGACCAATGAACGTATTACACCGGTCCATGCAGCTAATTTGGCTAAAATATTGGCTAAGCCGGGTTTGAGTGCCTTTAAAACCAGTTCGAGGGCTCACCATTATTACTTTTTGGGTATAGAAATCGCCGCTTCAGAATTTTCCTGGAATCTGGTGGAAATAGGAAGTTCAGAAAAAATCATCGACGACCTTCCCCACGACATTACCTTTGATCGGGTGTATCTCCATGGTCATAAAACTTTGGGCAGCCGCAGAGGAATTGCCATGAATGGTCGGCGAATTGCCGTGGTAAATTCATGGCTTTCGGATTTTAAAGAAGTGGGCTTTGATAGTCAGGCCATTTGTGCATGGAATGGAAAAACATTTAAAGTTGTGAACAACTATCTCGAAGGTGCCGGTGAAAATGTAATGTTTGGAGGAGCAAAACCCAGTATCCCTAATTTGTTATGTTCGGATATCGAGGTGCGTCATAACCACTTTTTCAAACCTTTATCATGGCGTGTTGGTGACCCATCTTATGAAGGAACACATTGGTCCGTTAAAAATTTATTTGAATTAAAAAATGCAGACAGAGTCTGGATTCAGGGCAATGTTTTTGAAAACAATTGGTCTGATGCCCAAAATGGATTTGCCATTTTATTTACACCGCGGACTGAGTCGGGCAGTTGTCCATGGATTACTGTACAAAACGTGACCTTTGAAGAGAATATAGTGCGTCACACCGGAAGCGGCTTTAATATCTCAGGCCGGGACAATAATTACTCCACCACGCATAGCAATCATATTCTGTTGCGCAACAATCTCATAGAAGACTTGAATGGAAGTAGCTGGGGAGGCGATGGTCGTACGTTGCAGGTTTTAGGAGGTGTTCATCATTTGATTGTTGATCACAATACCTTTATCAATCCTTTGGGTTCAACTTTTGTCAATGCTGACGGACTCAATTTACCAAACGAAAATTTTGTCTACCGCAACAACATCGCGTCAAACGGAGTCTATGGACTTCACGGGAGTGGCAAAGGTATTGGCAATCCTGCCTTGAATTATTATTTTCCGGGGGCACAATTTCATCACAATGTTCTCACAGATGGCAAAACTTCCAATGGGGGCACTGTTTCAAATTATCCCACAGAGAATTATTTTCCCGGTCCGATGGAAGATATTGGATTTCAAAATTTCAATTTTGGTGTTGGAGGTGATTACCGCTTATTGGCGGGAAGTTCTTTTAGCAATGCCGGTTCAGACGGGCTGGACATTGGTGCGGACATAGATGCTTTGGAACTAGCTACTGAAGGAGTATTATCAGGATTAAATGAGGTTTGCGAGTCCCAAACTACTAAAACAGAACATGATTGGGTACCATCCAGTATTTCTGACTTGTTGCCCGCACCGAATCCGGGAACAAATTCCTTTTTTATACCCATTTTAAATCATCAAAAATCTTCTGTGGTGATGATGAATTTGCAAGGACAGGTAATGGATAACGTCAAAGCAAGCTTTCAAACAAACGGTTGGTTTTTCGACACTTCATTTATACGTGAAGGAATATACTTCATACATTTACAATTGGGGGATAAGGTTTATTTGTTCAAGTGGATAAAGATGGAGTAAGAATTTGATGACGAATTGAAATTTGACCACAAATAAATTGCTTGAAAAAGGAAATTTAATTTCCATTTTATTTTATTCACCTTTAAAATTAATTAACTCAATGGTACATATCATTCACAGGGTTGGCATTCAGTCTGAACCTCACAAAGTATTTGATGCTTTGTCCTCAATTGAAGGAATAAGTAATTGGTGGACAAGCGATACCAGTGGTGAGGCTGAAGTAGGTAGTATACTAGTTACCCGATTTCATAATTTGGATGGCTATGAGATCGGTAGCATAAAATTTGAGGTTATTGACTTGGTTTCTAACCAAAAAGTTCAATGGAAATTTTTGGATGGCCCCAAAGAATGGATTGGAACAGAAGTGGTATTTGAATTGCATGAGGCAGGAACTTATACCATCGTTTTGTTTAAACATATGAATTGGGCCGGGGAGGTAGAATTTATGGCACATTGCAGTATGAAATGGGCCCTTTTTTAATGAGCTTAAAACAGTTTGTTGAAGAGGGAAAGGGGAGGCCGTCACCCCATGATATTAAAATAGACAATTGGAATTAAGTGGTTGGTTTGAAGATTCTAACCTGTGATTAGATTAAATAAATTAAATTGAAAATATGAATCCAAAGCAAATAAATTTCATGGGCAGCTGAATTCTACTCTTGCTTTATTCCTTATTATGTTAAAGGTCTTTTGGAGAAAAATGGATAATCAAATAAAGATAGTCATAAAACAAACTTGATTCCAAAACCTCGTATGTGAGCAATTTTTTACATTACTCAATGGGTTAACTAATAAAAACATTGGTTTGTCAAAACTGCCTGGATGGAGTAGTTTAGATAAAGAAGTGCAGATTTACATTTTAACTCAAAAGGCTTTGCGCAAACAGGCCAATGATGAACAGATTATGCTTATTGAAGGGAAATTACCAGGATATTGGAAAAGATTAGTATTGGCATTGAGATTTTTTTCAGCTGCAGGGGTGGCGTTTTCTTCCATTGCTGTTAAAGAAAGTCTATTTCGATCTTATGTAGACTGGGACAAAAAGTTATTAATAGTTGCTTGGACGGCTACTGCTTATATCTATTTTAGTTATGCAGTTCAAATTGATAAAATTATACTAAGTAAGAACCAAGATCAAGCCAAGATGGCAGTCTGGGAAGGTACAGGGTATTTTGAGATATTTGTTATGGTTATATTTTTTTGGTATTTGGCATATGAATCTAATTATTACCGTGTTTTGCCATTTATATATATCCTAATTTTGATCTATCTTTTTCTTATTTTTTTACTAATAAAGGTAAAAGCGAATTACCAAAATACTCAAAAGATTGAGGAGCTTAAATTGCTTTCTTTTTTAACTTATTATTCGTAAAAACAAAGTTAAAATTATTAATGTGGAATTTGCATTGGCTTTGAAACCATGTAAAATTACCTGGAAAAATAGGTTGTCTTGGTTGATAGCATAATTTCAATTTTATTCTATTATAGATATTTAAGCCTCATTCAATTTGTACTGTTAAAAAAAATCATGACAATTACCCAATTTACCCACGAGTTTGAAGCTGCAATGCCCCAATTAAAATCCTATTTATTTAGGATAACTGCAAGCATTGAAGATACGGAAGACATTGTTCAGGATACTTTTATAAAAGCTTCACTAAAACTGGATTCATTCCGGGGAGAGAGTACCGTAAAAACCTGGATATTCACTATTGCCTCCAATATTGCAAAGGATAATTTAAGGGCAAAAAAAAGATGGCCTGAAGAAGTTACTGACATTTGTAGAGAAAAAGCACTGGCCAACCCGAATTATTTTCCTGAAATTGCTGCCATCAGGCAAAATTCTTTGCAGGCTGAATTTGAAATCAAAGAACACATTACTTTTTGTTTGACATGCATTGCCAAATCATTGCCACTTGAACAACAAATATGCCTACTCTTAAAAGAAGTTTACGAATTTAAAGTGGCAGAAATAGCTGAAATTGTTGAGACAACTGAGGCCATGGTAAAGTACTATCTACATACAGGCAGATCAAAGATGGTGCACCTTTATGAAGGTCGTTGTGCTTTGATTAACAAAGAAGGAACCTGTCACCAATGCTCTGAATTAAATGGCATATTTAATCCTAAACAAGATTTTGAGGTAGAAAAAAACAAGATAGAGTTTGATAAAAGGGCCAATGACCCCAATCGGGAAGCAATATTGGATCTCAGACTGCAGATTATGAAAGAAATTGACCCATTTAATTCCAAGGGTTCAGCTTTGCAATTGCATCATATTCAACACAATAGAAAAATAATGGAAAATATTCCTGAAAAAGAAGGATGAAACCCTATCGGTTTTAAACGGCCTAGCGTCAAAAGTATAATAAACAAAAATTAATTGAAATGACAACAATACCTTCTTCCGGCAAAGCCGTTACTACAAAAAAAATATTTAGTCGAGAGACAGCAGTAAGCATTGACATCCAGGCCGACAAAAGCATTATATGGGCATTATTGACCAATGCCAGTGATTTTCCGAGATGGAACTCAACGGTGATATCAATAGAGTAAAACCATCGGGGACAATCTGACCCATTTTACAATGGTTGAGAAAATCGGAGGCCCACTTTTTCCTTTGTTCGCAGGAATGATTCCACCCTTTGATGAACCATTTGAACAATATGTAAGAGACCTTAAAGCAGAGGCGGAAACAATTTCTAAAACAAAATAAAACTAAAATAATGTCGTATAAAATTGGAACCAAAGACAAGCCACTGGCGCTAAAGACACCTCCTTTGACAAGTGAATACACCATGCATGTAGATCAAAAAGACGGAAAAGATGTATTGGTGTGTACTGTTGGCAAGACAGTTTTGTTATATAACATTGCCATCCTGGACGATTTACACAAAATGCTTAAAAAATGTACATCCCACCCCTAATGGAAGCATTGGGACTGGCAGAGGTGACCCATAACCCCAAAGGAAATAAAATGAGGGCAAAATAAAGGCACTCTGTCTTATTAGTATTCCTCACAATAGGCGATGAATTCAAATAGAAGCATATTAATAAATGGTTGAAATAGGGAATGCATGAGATCATTAATGATCATTGCGGTTATTTCACTTTTACACTTTGTTGCAAGAAGGAAAATTCAAAGCCGACATCATGCGAAACGAATTGTTCCTTACTCCCTGAAATGGGGCCCTGCAATGCTGCATTTCAGAGATTTTATTTTGACAAGATCGAAAAGAAGTGCCTTCCATTCGCGGGAATGCAATGGGTGACTAATGTCTATCCTCTTTATTACCGGTACAATAAAACACCCGATTTTTCGTTTAATGGCCAAATAACGTAATGCTTACCAAATTTTATTTGGCACGCGTTTTTACCTTCTTTGGTGTATTTAAATTTCGAATCGTTCATCATGAAAAAAAAAGCTTCACATAGGTTTTTTAATTGTCGGATTGTTGGTGTGTGCATCTAGTGTTTTCTGTCAGAGGAAACGGGTAAAGGCCAAAAGAATAGATAAAGTATTTATGGACTTTGATTATGGAATTTATTCCAGCCAATTAATTGTAACGTCGGATTATCGTTGGGAGGCATCCTTAAAAGAAAGAAACAGATGGAAGCATGGAATAGGTAGTTTTTATCAGGTTTCCGTTGGCAAAACAATAAAAAAAAACTATATTCTTTCAACAGGACTCGCGTTTAATGAATTAACATTTTTGCAAACAGCTGGTTTTGGGTATTGGAGTTGTAATCCTTCTGTGTATGGGGCAACAAAAATTGAAAGTGTTAGTCGAACGGTAAATCTGAAGTCTTTTGAAATTCCAGTTGAAGTAAAAAATAAATATCAATTAGGCAAATTTTGTTTTCGCCCATCTATTGGGATTCGAGCCATTTTTTATACATCCAAAGATCAGTCCGTTAAGTTCCTGCTGGACAATGGATACCTGGGGGATCATCCATACAACGACAAGGAATTGAGCCACAATCTTGACATCAATTTTTCACTTGAAATTAAACCCGGCATTTCTTACAAATTGGTGGATAGGATTGGTTTAAAATTGGAGCCATTTTATAGAATTAATCTGAGGCAAGATCAAATATTGGAGGATTATGGTAAAACCAGGATCAGTAGTTTTGGAGCAATGCTGGGAGTGGAATATGCCCTTGTGCGGGCCCGTCGATAACAAATACTGATTACAAATTGATTAAATGAAGAGGACAGAACAATGGACATTAAAAGATATAAATAACCATACATGAGGTATTTAGTTGTTATTTTGGTTGTAGTTACTTTTTCATGGAATTGCAAAAAAGAAGAAAAAACTACCACCGAATGCGAAATCAATTGTGCTTTGTTGGGTCAGGTGGGACCCTGTAATGCTGCATTTCAGAGATTTTATTTTGACCCCGTTGAAAAGAAGTGCCTTCCTTTTACCTGGGGAGGTTGCGGTGGTGTTGTGCCCTTTGAAACCCTGGAGGAATGTGAGTTATGCGAATGCAAATAGACTGAATTTGTAACAGTTTTAGAACACAAGTGAGTCATAAATTCCAAATTATTATTTGTACTCTTGCTTTTATTTAATTTTGCTTTTTAATATTCCCATCTGTGGGTTCTTATCTATTAAAATTCAACTATTTTACTTTATATGGTGGATCCCATAATTCTAACAACAGAAAGACTGATGCTTAAGGGTATCACTTCTGAACAAATGAAGTATATTTTCAACGAACTGTCAAAAGCAGAAATTAAAAGTATGCTGGGTCACCGTTCTGAAGAAGACTATTTAAAGGAAGAGTATAAGCATGTAAATGGCTATTCTGGATACAACAGAAAGTTTCTTCTTTTTTTGATGACAGACAAGGATTCTGGTATAATAATAGGAAGATGTGGTTTTCACAATTGGAACAAAGATCATATGAGGGCTGAAATCGAGTATGCGATGGAGGACGAAAAATTTTTGAGAAAAGGTTTGATGAGTGAGGCGGTTAAGGCTATTCTGCAATTGGGTTTTCAAGAATTAGAACTGAACAGAATCGAAGCCAATGTTGACATACTAAATATACCTTCCATCAAAATATTAGAGAAGAACAATTTTAGAAAGGAAGGGATATTAAGAGAACATGTCTATCATTCAGACCATTTTAGTGATTCTATTCTTTATTCAATTCTGCAGAAAGAATATGTTTTACATTAGACTTACTTTTACTACCATTTAATTTTTTTAGCTCATGAACCGGTCGTATAGTACTTTTTATTTGTGCCTGCTGATTTTTACTTTGCCAATAGCTAACAACTTAGGTTTGGTGGCTCAAAATATTAGAATCAGTGGATCTAATGAACCCAATGAGCCTTCCATTGCCATCGACCCAAAAGATCCCAAGGTAATGATTGCGGGAGCTAATTTAGATAACTACTACGTCAGCATCGACAGCGGATATACATGGCTTACAAAAACTTTATCTTCAAGCTTTGGTGTTTGGGGCGATCCTGTGTTAGCGGTGGATACAGCGGGGGATTTTTATTTTTTCCATCTCTCGAATCCCCCAACCGGAAGTTGGATTGACAGGATCGTTTGTCAAAAATCAGAAGATCGGGGCAAGACCTGGTCTGATGGTTCTTTTGCAGGATTAAATGGGACTAAAGTGCAGGATAAGCAATGGTGCGCCGTCGATCGAAAAAACAATCACCTCTATCTTTCCTGGACCCAGTTTGATCAGTATGACAGCGATAATCCGGGTGATAGCACTGTTATTTTATTTTCAAAATCAGTTGATGGCGGTGTTAGCTGGTCAGATCCCAAGAGAATAAACAATAAAGCAGGTGATTGCCTGGATAAAGACAACACAGTGGAAGGTGCTGTTCCGGCAGTGGGCCCTAATGGTGAGGTTTATATAAGTTGGGCTGGACCCTATGGTCTGGTTTTTAATAAATCACTTGACCAGGGTGATTCATGGCTGGAGAATGAAATAAAAATTGATAACATGCCCGGAGGGTGGGATTACCGGGTGCCTGGTATTTACAGAGCCAATGGATTGCCGGTTACTGCATGTGATGTGAGTAATGGCCCAAACCGGGGTACCATCTACGTAAATTGGACCGATCAAAGAAATGGTTTTGACAATACCGATGTGTGGCTTGTAAAATCAGTTGATGGCGGGCAAAGTTGGTCAGCTCCCATAAAGGTAAATGATGACAATACAGCCAGTCACCAGTTTTTTACCTGGATGGCCATTGACCAGACCAATGGGTTTTTGTATTTTGTATTTTATGACCGCCGAAATCATTCCAACAACGCCACTGATGTCTACATGGCCCTTTCTATGGATGGCGGCCAAACATTTATCAATCGCAAAATCAGTGAGGCTCCCTTCCTGCCCAATGAGGATATATTTTTTGGTGATTACACCAATCTCAGTGTGCATGATGGAGTGATTCGTCCCATCTGGACCAGGCTCCATAATGGCGAGTTGAGTATCTGGACCCATATAGCCCGTTTGGATGAATTTGTAAATTCTACTGGCACCCAAGAGTTTAATCAATCAGGTGATGTGGGGCTAGAAAATTATCCCAATCCATCAACAGATATTGAGTATGTTTCGTTTAAGTTGCATGAAAGTGCCAACGTCAATCTTTACCTCCAGGATCTTAAAGGGCGCACTGTGGCATGGATCATCAGAGATGAAAAGAGGGGATATGGCAAATATATTGAGAGCATCAACTTGTCAAATCTCTATCTTGCTGACGGAAGCTATTTCATAAGGTTGGAGGTTGATGGCAAGGTCAAAGTAAACAGGATGGTGAAGATTTAGCAATTACAATAGTGCAGTAGCGAAGTTTAGAAAATTATATTACAAAATATGTTGGAATCAAAATTGTATTTGCGCTTCACCACAGAAGAGGATCTGGAAGAACTGTTTCTTTTTCAATTGGATACAGAAGCCAATTATTTGGCTGCTTTTACACCAAAACAACCTTTGGATTTGGAAGCTTATCTTGCCAAGTATCGTCCCTTTCTGGAGGACCCCACGATCAACAATCAAACCATACTTTTGGATGGTGAAATAGTTGGCAGTATTGCAAAGTTTGAGATAGAAGGAGAGGCAGAAATCACTTATTGGATAGATAGACAGATGTGGGGTAAGGGTATAGGTGCAGATGCATTAAGACAATTTTTGGAATTAGAAAAATCCCGACCATTACATGCAAGGGTAGCTTTTGACAATATGGGATCACAAAAAGTTTTGGAAAAAAATGGCTTTCTTAGAATGGGCACTGATACTGGATATGCCAATGCAAGAGGAAAAGAAATTGAAGAATATATTTTTAGACTGGAGTGATAAACAATGGTAACAGCGCTTTACATTGGTTACCTTTTCAAAATGATGTTTGGATAATATCACAGACCAAATTAAATCAAACAGATGGACAGTTTTAAGTATGCATTAGAAGGATTATTTGTTATGTTCAAGGAAGAGCGCAATGCCAGGATTCACCTGATAATGGCTATTGGGAGCATAGTTGGAGGAGTCTATTTTAATTTGTCATTGACTGAATGGATTTTTTTGGTTTTTGCCATTGGTCTGGTGATTGCCCTAGAACTTATAAATACAGCCATAGAGAATTTGGCAGATTTTGTCTCTCCGGAAAGGAATGAAAAAATTAAAAAAGTCAAAGATTTGGCTGCCGGTGCTGTACTTGTTGGGGCAATGGGTGCGTTTATCATTGGATTAATCATTTTCACACCAAAAATTATAGGTTTATGGAAAATCGGGTAAACAACATGGGCAGATGGGGCGAATACACCTTTTTGGGTGCTCTTACTTTACTATGCGTTGGACTTTCAATGACGAGATACCATTTAACAGACAGTCGCATTTTTTTATTTCTCAACTGGAATTTGTTCTTAGCCTTTATTCCCTGGGTGGTAACACAGCTTACAATTTTAACACCCTGGATAGAGCGGACTAAGATTGCCATCTTTTTGCTGATGCTGGTTTGGCTGCTTTTTTTTCCGAATGCTCCCTATATTTTAACAGATTTGATTCATTTAAAGCACAGGAGTAATGTACCCATGTGGTTTGATTTGATCTTAATTTTATCATTTGCATGGACCGGACTTATGTATGGTTTGATGAGTCTTTGGGAAATTGAACGTATCCTTGGCAATTTTTTCAAAAGAAAATATGTAATTTTTCTTTCCATGGGTCTTTTATTTCTGAGTAGTTTTGGTGTGTATCTTGGTAGGTTTTTGAGGTGGAATAGCTGGGATGTAATCAACGAACCTGATGGTATAATACAAGATACACTGGATCGGCTCATCAATCCCTTGGAGCATCCATCCACTTGGGGACTGACAATATTATTGGGTATTTTCTTAAATATTGTGTATTTATCATTTGAGTTAATGAAGAATCGAAATACCTTAAAAGTGAGTACATCCTAGTGAGCTTTCATAAGTACGCTCCTAGGAATTACCCTGGAAATTTAGTTATAGGACATGTTTCTTCCGGCAATCTGTTGGACTGGATTTGTTAAGAATGACTTAATTATATGCTGGATTAAATTTATTGAAAAAAGATTTCTTTACATTAGATGTGCAAATTAAGGTCTGACGCATGAATTTGGTGTGGATAATTTATTTCTTATTTAAAATATAGTTGTTATGAAAAAATCATACTTTATTTTCATTCTTTTATTCATTACATATAGTTCTTTTTCTCAAGGCCTACCTGCTGCTTATTCATCCAATGTCAGGATTGCAGATTCTCTGTACAATGCCGGCGATTATCTGAATTCCGGGAAATCCTATTCAATGGCTTTTGAGGCCAATGGCTGGAAAGGCCTGTCAAATCATAGGTACAACGCTGCGTGCTCTTGGGCATTGGCAGGTGTGACCGACAGTGCTTTTTTTCAATTAGAGAGAATAGCCCAGAAAGCCAATTACACCAATTATGGACACATTACGACAGATACTGACTTAAATTCATTGCATGGTGATACCAGGTGGCAGCCCTTGCTGGACCTCATTTTACAAAACAAAGAAAAGGCTGAAGTCAATTTAAACAAACCTTTGGCTGCGAAATTAGATAGTATCTATATTGAAGACCAGAAGTACCGACAGCAAATCAACGAAATCGAAAAGAAATATGGCTGGGAGTCTAAGGAAATGAAAGACCACTGGAAGATCATTGAAGAAAAAGATGCCGTCAATTTGATTAAGGTGAAAGCTATATTAGACCAATATGGTTGGCTGGGACCTGATGTAGTGGGGGGACAAGGAAATACTACCTTGTTTTTGGTTATCCAGCATGCCGACAAGGAGACCCAGGTGAAGTATTTACCCATGATGAGAGAGGCCGTAAAAAATGGCAAAGCCCAGGGTAGTAGCCTGGCTTTACTGGAAGACCGCGTAGCATTGGGCATGGGAAAAAAACAAATTTACGGAAGTCAGATCGGCAGAGATGAAACGACCAACCTCTATTATGTTTCACCGCTGGAAGATCCTGATAATGTTGATAAGAGGAGGGCAGAGGTAGGCCTTGGCCCCTTGGCCGATTATGTGAGCAAGTGGAATATCAAATGGGATGTGGAGCAGTATAAAAAGGACTTGCCGATGTTGGAGAAGAAGTGAGTTTACGAATTACGAATTAAGAATGTCAAATTACGAATTTGGAATTACGAATTTCGAATGATCAATTTTGAAGGATAAGATATAGCTTATGTAAAACAAAAGGGCATGGATATACTCCATGCCTTTTGCTTTTTAAATACGGATGTGTTACTTCAAATTGCCAATTTAGGAAGGGATCGGAGGAAGCCATTCACTAACAGAGGGTACGGTAATTCCGGCAGGACCGGTACCTGGACCTCCAGATGGACCTGCATCGTTTCCTTTGCCATCCTGGGTCATTTGATAATTGAGGGTATACATGGTATGCCACATATCAACGGCTAGATGGGCTGCCGGTACATTGTTGGTTGTGACCAGCATATTTCCGGCTGGGGCACTCTGACCGTATTGATAAATGGTCATATTGTAATCTGTCGTTTCAGAACCTGCGCCGTAATAATACAAAGCATAAATGTATGTTGTATAATTATCTCCCACAGCTGCCATATCGAGGTAGGTTACATTTGCTGGCAGGTTAAGGAAAGGCACTTTATTGCCTGAGGCATCATTAAAACAATTGACAGGGTTGCCATTGAGGTCGAAGGCTTGAATTCTCGCCAGATTAACGCCTTCTGAAATGATTTGTTCCAGGATAAGAATGGTGCCATCATAAGAGCAGGCTACTGCAATTGGTGAAAACAACAAGCCGGGCCTGCCGTCACTACCATTGTAATTCAATGCCTGGCCTGCAAATGAAAGTGCCAGAGGCAATTGATCGTCTGCCACGCCATCTCCGCTTTGGAGTGGAGTAATCATCAGCTTACAAAACTGTTGGTTGACGCCAATGGCAAATCCTCCAGGATGCAAAATCATTGAATCGGGGTAGAAAGGAAATCTACCAAAAGAGTTTTGATTGGGACTCATATTGAAACCGGCACTTGAACTCAAATCAACTTTCCTCAAGTGGTAGCCTCCATCTTTGTCCTGGCTGTTGTCAGCCTTGCGCGGATCTACATAATAATTACCCAGGCTCTTATCGGTTGGATCTGGCACCGGTTGATTGTTAGGGCCTATGACCCACGTGCCATTTTTCATCTCAAATTTAGGAGGAAATACATCATAAACCAATTGAGAAGGGGCAGAAAAACCGCAAGAAGGAAATTTAACAGAGCTCATGGATGTTCCAGGAATATTTTCATTTTGAAAAGCAAATAATTGCCCACCGGCTCCGGAAGAACAATCAGTGATGCCCATTCCTGCTGCCTTCCATGATGGTCCGAGCATACCATACCGTTGGCTTAAAGCTAGTCCTGACCAAATTGAAATGGCATTTCCACTTTGACTGTTATTGGCATCAGCCAGGGTAGCATTGGGTGGCGTGCTTTGAGCGAGCCAAGCGTAGGCATTGTTTTGATAACCGAGGATGGCACTGTGCTTGTAAATAGAATTTTTGTCCAATGGAATTGGCTGCTGCAACAAATACAGGGTAATATTGGCTGTGTCTGTTTCATCGTTTTCTAACCACGAAGTTGAGGCAGTACCTGCATTCCATCCACCAATATAGAAATCAACCTGAAATTTAACCTTACCACCTAAAGTATTGGTAAAACTAGTGTTGAGACTTGCCGGATATTTCATTGGATCCAATTCAACCGCGGGGCTGGTGACGGAAGGCCTGTTTTGATCCTTGTACATCATTTTAGCTACCCAGGTAACCTGACTGCCTGCTGGTGGTTGGGGAAAGGCATTGTGTCGTGGATCTGGAAACACGGTTACAGAGCTGGTAATTGTGGTAGAAATACTGTTGGGTATCATCCATGGAGAAGTAGAAACTTCTACAATGGTTTCGGCCAGTTGGGCAAGAGTAGTAGCAATGTTGATGGCCAGCATGATCCATCCTGCAAAAGGAATCTCATCTTCAATTTCTCCTTCCACTATTTGAGCTTCGCACCACAGCAGCGCCTTGGTGCAAGCCTGGGTGAACAAGATTTGAAGCAGCGATGAGAACGCTTTCCAATCCATCTTTTTATTGACAGCACCGTTGTAGATAAAATCTGCCCCGAAATAAGTTACCCCGATACTCACCACTGCTATGATGAATTTTTTGTTACCCATCAAATCGTAAAGAGGCTTATAGGTTTGGGCAGCTACACCAAGTCCCAAAAACAGGGTAGGGATGCCGAGGTTGGCCAAGCCGGTAAACACACCTCCTACCACCGGCGTTTTGGGATATTGATTGGACCCTGTACCAATTCCGCACCCATAAATGTTGGCAGATACGGCATTTTCAGGAAAAGTAACCTTCACTACCAACTGACCTGGATCTGCTGAAATAGGGATGGCAAAAGCGGTATTGATAGGACTCATCCATCCAATAAATCGCATATTGTCATAATTGAGGTCAAGGGCCTGCATGATTTCTGATACAATGCCGCCATCATCGGGTTGCCACGTTGGAGTTGACATGGCATTTCCATCGGCATCAATAAATTGAATGTAGGCTCCCAGCCACCTGATGTAATAATTATTCATGGTGATCTCCACCTGCCTTTTGGTACTATCCAACACTTTGATTGATGACTCCAGCCCATTGGCTGATCCGGAATTTGACAAGGCGGCAGTCCAATTGTCGCCCGTGGCGGTAAGACGGATGCTTTCAAGTAATTCTGTGTCGCTTTGTGATGATCCATCGGTCTGGACGCTGGTGCCACTTGCCTGATTCCAGGTTCCGGAAACAATTTTATCGGGTTGGGCTTGTAACCTGGTGTCATTTTTGGTACTAATCTGCACAGCTGTCATGGAATCTCCTGCCTGATTCATCGTAAGATCTGATGGCACAAGGGTCTGTTTCATGCCCTTGTCGCCAGCGTTGAAATCCTGATAGGTTGCCCAACCTGAACTTTGGGTGGGAGGGCCTGCGGCTCTCATTTTAGTAGCAAGATCCTGGATCAAAAGGTAGGTGGAAGGAGCTTTAAACTGGTCCATGTGTTCCATTACAACATCGGCTGTATTTGGATCTTTAGAGATGATGTCAGCATGGTGAAACAACAAGGTCTTGGCAGTTGTGACATAGTCGATGTGATCAGCAAATACGACGGCATTTTCAAGGGCCATAGATCTGTTGACTTCATGGTCTCTGACAATGTGGATGGCAGCATGATGAACACCATAATCACCGGGAACGCAGCCGGTATTATTGGTATGCCTCACTGAAATACGAAGCACACTTCCTAGCTGTCTGGGAACCGGTGTTTCTGTATAATGGGTAATCCTACCGCCAATTGTTGATTGCAACCTCGGATTTTGACTTAGGGCGTGCCGGAGGCTGTCTTCGGTGTGTTCCACCAACGGGTATTTTTTACCGGCTACTTGCAGCCAATATTCTTCCCCTTCAAAGCGGTCAGAAAGATCCGCATGAAATACGTGATTAAGATACATTTGATTAGATTCCATACTTATAGATTTTTTAATGGTTGATTAATATTGAAGGGTATTTCCCGCACTACCTACTTTGCCGTCATCACCTTTGGGACCTGAACAAGAGCCACCACTCACCTGGCTACCCCCTGATCCTCCGGTACCAAACTGGCCACCAATGCCTGTGTAGTAGATCCGGTGTACCATTAATGGTGGCTGTACCTACCAGGGCAATACAAGCCGAAGGACCTCCATTTCCACCGGCACCGCCACCACTGGCACCACCGGCACCGCCATCACCTCCATTGCCACCCTGGCCTCCTGTATCATTGCATACATTGTTGGCTGCTTGTGCTTTTCCTCCAGTACCTCCGGTACCTCCCTGATTACCGGTACCACCAGCTCCGCCAGTGCCACCTGCTCCTCCGGTTATTTTTACGGTATTGTCTACTATACCTGATGCATATTGAAGCACTACGCCAAAAGAGGCGCCTCCCTGGCTACCCCCATTGCCACCAGCCGCACCACATCCTCCAGCGCCGCCGCCGCCGCCAGCCGTACCCTCATAAAAGTCTCCATGGCCTCCGCAAAAGCAATTGCAGTAGTGACAAGGCCCACCAGCGCCGCCACCGCCGCCGCCACCGCCATTACCACCACTTGAGCCATTACCACCCACCGATGGCTGCCAGGTATTTTGACCAAAGCTGCCGGTGGTGTTGACAGAAGCGGTTCCTGCACTGCCACAGGATGCAGCATTGCCTTTGGTGCCGCTTCCTGCAGTTTGAGGTCTATCCGAGGAAGGGCACATATAATTGACTGCACTGGCAGGACCTGAACCCGGGGCATAATATCCTGTTGTACCGGGGCCCCCTGTGCCACCACCACCTGCATAGTAGGATATGCTTACTTCGCACCTAAAACAGATGTCAAGACATTTGCAGTCACTGCTGCCTGAGTTGGTTGATTTATTGGCTCCATAACCTCCATTGTTACCACCACATGCCGAACTACCGCCGCTTCCACCTGTTCCACTGCTACCCGCATTGCCAACCCCGCCATTAGCGCCCGCCGATACCTGTGCACCAGCGCTGCCGGCGCTTCCGCCAAAAGCATTGACATTAACGGCTTTCATTTGCACTACAGCACCATTACTGGCCAATAAGGCCATGCTGGCTGCATTGTTATCGGTAGGTTGTGAGCCATTGATAATGAATTGTGAAAGGCTCACTTTTACGCCATTGCCGGAAATAGTAAATACCGGCTGCCCCTTTCCTGGTGATGCCAGGAGAGATTGGTATTGGGTTGGTTGTCCGTTGTTAAAACCGCCTACCAGGTTTAGGTTTTTGTTGATGGTAACCGTGGATGCAAAAGTATATTCGCCGTAATCGACCAAAACAAAGCCATTGGGATTGGCATTGCTAATTCCCTGACCTAAAGTTTTGCAAGGGGAGTTGAGGGCACCACATGTTGCGTTGTCAGTACCACTGGTGGATACATAGATGGTATCTCCTGTGGTGGTAAATGCACTTGCCAATTCAGCGGGCAATTTCATTTTTCTTTTGCTCGCTGTAGTATCGCTTGCGCTAGAGGAGAATTGGTATAAAACAGGTTGGTGCGGATCTTTGGGTTTATTGGTGGAAATCAATTTTGAATTCAACATTCCAGCTCCAGGTTCCCAGTCTTTACAATCTGCAAATACGGCCATGCTTAGATCCAACAGGTTGACAAATCGTTTGTACTCACATGACAGTTTTGCTCCCTTAAAGTTGGGCCTGTTTTTTGCATCCAGGCTGGTCAGCTTGAGGTAGAGTCCCGGAAGTGCATTGCTGAGAATGGCCCCACTAAAGTTGGTTCCATTTTGAGATGCATACTCAAGTACCACCCCATTCATGGAAGCGCCGGTAAAGTTGGCACCATCCAGATTGGCATCGGAAAAGTTCGCAGGGCCGTAGTTAGAAGGGTCGAGATCTGCATTGGTGAAGTTTGTGCTTTTTGCACTTGCATTGCTAAACATGGCCCCACTCAGGTTGCATCCTGTGAAGTTGGCATTGTCCAGAATGGCACCGCTAAAATTGGCATCCGACAAATTTTGCCCGGCAAAACTTTTACCGCTCAAATTGCAACCCGGACAGTCGTACGGATTTTGAGCAAAGATTTGTTTTTGGAAGAGGAGGATACAAGCTATCGAAAAAACGATGATCTTTCCTCGTTGAGAGAGATGAGTTAGGTTTATCATGTAGGTTGATTTTTACTAATTTTTTTATTTGGATACACAGCCGGGAAGGTTATTGACCCCGCACAACGAATGACTCAGAAAGTTCTTTTCTTTTGAGGTACTGTCAAGTTGTAGTGTATTACACTTGAATGGAAGATTGCAGGAAATATTCATATATAGTAAATTGCCCTGACCATCGTTGAATAGCTTTTTGACACTGCCAATTGACGTCAGAGAATTGTTCTGAATGAACAGAGAATTAAGATTGGTCAATTGTTCGACCGATCCAATATTGGTTAGTTTATTGTGTGACACATCCAGGTACTCCAATGAAGACTGAATGGTGATGTTTAATTGTGTGAGCGCGTTGTAAGATGCATTCAGAAAAGAAATATAGGCTCCGGCATCAATCAGCAAGCTGTTGATTTGATTCGATGATGCATTGAGGTAATTGAGATTAGAAAGTCCCTGGAGATTTAATATGGTAATTTGATTGTTGGCCAGACTCAGAGAATTGAGGCTTGGGATTCGGCTGAAAAAAGTGCCATCGGTTAACAAATTACCCGACACATCCAGTTCTTCAAGTGCTGTAAAATATTGCAAGCCTTCCAAATTGGAAATTTTAGAATACGTACAGTTCAGCGCAGGCACTTGTGCGGCATTCTGTTTGGTAATAATGTAATTGGGGTCTCCACCTGACATTTGTTTTAATAGAGAGGCTTCGAGGTTGGGGTCTGGAAAATGAATGCGGCCCGTTGTGTCTTTCCCATCACAATTGGGTTTGTACCAAAGTAATTGAGTTGTATGGCTGGAATTGCAATTGGGCGATTTCCAGTGAGGGATGACCCATTGGGATCCTGTACATTGGGCAATGGCTCCATTGGGGCAAGTCACTTTATTGTTGAGTACGGGCAAGGTCACAGCGCCATAACCCAGTTGATTAATGGAAATGATGCCGCAAAAATAGCCATCTACTGTCTTACAGCACGAGTCGGCAACGGGCATGACGGCGTCTGCAAAATTGGCCTGAAGTACGGTAGCATTTGAGAAATTGGATCCTCCCAACTGGGTGCAGGTAAAGTCAACCCCTGAGCCTCCTGATGGAGGTGTTTTCAAAGTAGTATTGGTAAAATTTACATTTTGAAGGATAGCCCCAGTAAATAAAACCCCTTCCAGTTTGCTGTTTTTAAAGTTGGCTCCGGGCATATTGGCATTGGTAAAATTGGTGCCCAACAAGGTGAGATCGTTGAACTGGCCGTTAATGATGTAACTATTGGTAATATTGACCCCATTTAATCCGGCAGAGGAAAATGATGAGTTTGATAATGATGCTCCGGATAAAGATGCCACATCATAACTATTACCGGATTGAAAGTTGGCATAGTTGAACCTACAGCTATCTGCTGTTGCTCCCAATAGGGATGCTCCCTGAAAGTTGGCATATGAAAAATCACTGCCTGTCAGGGTTGAATTATTGAGGGTAACGCCCGACAAGTTGGCCGGTTTTCCGACATTCTGGGGATTATAAAAAGAAGCATGCGGCATCTGGACCATGTTCAATTGCGCGCCGGTAAGATTGCTTTGATCAAGTTTGCATCTGGATAAGTTGGCATAACTCAGTACACTTTCTTCCAGTCTTACTCCCGTCATAGTGCAAGCGGTAAAATCAAAGTTGGTAAAATTCTGTCCTGTTAGTATCGCCCAGCTGATATCCTTGTTGCGAAAATTAAAATTGTCTTTTGATATCCCGCTTATTGTGGCATAGCTGAGGTCCGTTAGCGCCCAATAGTTGGAAGTCCATGTGGAGATCGGAAAGTGGTTAAAATCAAGTGTACTGTTGTTAAATTTGGTTCTCAGTGAATCTGAAGTTGAATGGGTAATCGACATAAAGGGTCCAAAATCTGCATACATCAGGCTGGCATTGGAAAAATCTGTTGCCCTGAAAATCGCAAATTGAAGGTTGCAGCTATCCATATCTGCTTTTTGGAAACAGGTATGGTCTAAAATGGCGCCACTGAGGTCTGTGCTTCCCTTTGAAGTGATCCTCATCTTGGCATTGGTGAAATTGGCATTGGTGAGGTTGACGTTTTGAAATTGTGCCCCGTCAAGTATGGCATCGGTAAAGTTGGCACCTACCAGGTAATTGCTAGGGTAGGTTGTAAAATTATAATTGGTTAGATTTTTTCCAGAAAAATTGGGACCTCCACCGGAAGAAGGACAATTTTGAGAAAAGACAATAGTACTCCATAAGATCACAGCTGTGATCAATGCACTTGTTTTCATGGCAACATTTTGTTTTAAAGTGGTATAGCTATCGGTCAACTATAACCCTATCAACTAGCTGGACTTAGTTAATTCGATTATAAACGTAAAGATAGTATATGGCGCTATACCCCTACAAGTGTAGATGTCCGCAAAATGAAATACGTAAAAATACGCAGTACGAGAATACTGTTATGAGGGTAAAGAAAGGAAATTACCCCCAAAAAGGGTAACGAACAACCTGACTATTGCAACAAATGTACGGTTGCCTGATAGGCATCCAGTACCATCACATCTTTTTGATGGTCCATGATAGGGTAGTTGTTGATCAGGGTCTGTTTGATTTTTTTGATCTCCGGAAGCTGAATCTTAACAATAGATTCTGAAAAGTTGAGGAGAATCAGGTATTTTTTCCCTTCATGTTCTCTGGTATAGGCATAGATCTCTGCGTGGTTCGGTGTCAGAATCTTGTATTTTCCATGGACCAGGCCAGGGTTGTTTTTTCTCATGGCTGTCAGGTTTTTAAAATGCTGCAGTACTGAAAACGGATCGTTCAACTGTTGATCAACATTGACCACTTTGTGGTTGGTGTTGACAGGGAGCCAGGGCTTGCCGGTTGAAAACCCACTTTGGTTATTGCTATTCCATTGCATTGGTGTTCTACCATTGTCTCGGGATTCAAACCTGAGTTTATCCATAAAATAGTCCATGTCCTCGCCTTTTGATTTGGCTTTTTTATATCCGTTGATGGCTGCAATGTCGCGAAAATCTTCTATGCCTTTAAAGGTAGAATTGGTCATACCCAATTCATCGCCATAATAACAATAAGGAGTGCCACGCATGGTTAAAATAAACGTATTTAACATTTTAGCAGATACTTCGCGATACATGGCTTTGTCGTTGCCAAACCGACTTACCATTCTGGCCTGGTCGTGGTTGGCAAGGAAGATAGAAATCCACCCCTTTTTCTCAAAGGCACTGTCCCACTGGGTGAATATTTTTTTGAAACGATGGAAGTCGTAGCCTTCATATTTTGCCAGGTCAACCCCATCAAAGGCATAGGCCATGTTGAGTTCCTTGCGTTCGGCATCTACCAGGTTGTGGGCATCCTCAAAGTTGCGACCCGCCCCCTCGGCTACACTCATCACTTTGTATTGGCTGAACACTTCTTTGTTCATTTCTTTCAGGTAGTCATGGATACCCTCCTGCATGGCGTAATAATTGATAAAGTTTTTTTCAAATCCCTCGGGGAAGGGCGGAAAGCTGGTGTCTTTGGCGGCAAACTGAAAGGCATCGAGGCGAAAGCCATCCACTCCTTTTTGAGCCCAAAACTTCATGATGTCATACACTTCCTGTCTTAATTTGGGATTGCTCCAGTTGAGGTCGGGTTGTTTCTGAGAAAAATAATGGAGGTAGTAGGCATCTGTTTTTTTGTCGTATTTCCATGCTTCGCCTTTCTCATCAAAAAGACTATACCGATAGTTGGGCTTCCCTTTTTCTGCCGGCCACCAGTGATAGTAATCGCGATATGGATTGGTTCTCGAACTCCTTGATTGTTTAAACCATTTGTGTTCATCACTGCTGTGATTGACCACAATATCCATGATGAGTTTTAAGCCCCTCTCATGCAGCCCTTCCAACAAAAGATCAAAATCTTTCATGGTACCAAAGTCTTTCATGATGTTTCTATAATCACTTACATCATAGCCATTGTCATCATTGGGTGAGCTATAAATTGGATTGAGCCACACAGCAGTTACCCCCAGACTTTGGATGTAGTCCAGTTTTTCAATGATGCCTTTCAAATCTCCCACGCCATCACCATTGGAGTCTTTAAAGCTACGAGGGTAAATCTGGTAGACAATCTCTTCTTTCCACCATTCATCCACCTGGCTATCAGGGCCTGATGAGTTGTTGGAGTTGCAACTTATCATGGTAGCGATTATTAGCAGGCAGAATATTGTTTTATAGTTCATTTTTTTAATTTAAATTTCAAAAAGTCCAAATTGAGGAACCCACTATTTTCAAGTAGCGATTGCGATTATTAATCCACATTCAGGGGCGATCAACTTATTCCAATAAAGAACCAAAGCTAAGACCTTTGTTACTTCTAAAAAAGTGTTTTGCTGCTGCCGATATTTATTGGGTGTAAGAGATGAAAATGAAATTTATATTAGGTTGTCTAACTGATTTAATCATTGTCTTAAAATATTATTTGGTGCTCTCTGAAAAGGAATCACCTTACAATGGGAATTGAGTAGGGATTTGTAGTTATTATTTGCTTTCGATCAGCAGCTAAAATGTGGATGGATGTATGTATAAAATGAGCGAAAAGTGAATCTAAGAGATCGTATATTAGTATTTCATTTCAAAAGACTGCAGTTCAAAAGAATAAAAATTCGAAACATATATTTTTACTATTGTCGAACAAAACAATATTCTGATATTTTCAAAAAAAGTTAATACACGGGACAAATGAGAGGTATATATTAGGTGAGTTAACTTTGTCTCTTAAGCCCGGTTTTAGCTGCCAAGTCCAAGTCAAGAGGGCAGAATATTATTTCAAAAGAAAAAACACGAGAAATGCAAACTTTTTATAAGGAGCCTCATTCAGGGCTCTATGACAACTGCTATGAGCGAGATGCCTGTTTGTGGCATACATCAACGGCAGCTTGGGTTGAAGCATTACCATCAATGAGTGCATGTTTAACTTTTTGAATTTTTGTTAAGTAGTATTACCTTGTACAACATATTAATTACATTTTATGAAATCCGAATTACAGCTGCTGATTGCTGAACTGGAAGCCGAGGCTGAATTACTGCAAAAGGAATTGGATCAATGTCTGGCGGACGATAAGAATTACAAAGCTGCCCACAGGTTTCAAAAGTGTTTGGGCCTGGTGAATACAAAATTGAAGGTATTGAGGCACTTGGAAAACACGAATGTTGAAAAGGGCAAAGAATTGGAATGGCAGATTGAAGCTTTAAAAAATTTGATGGCTGAATTCAAGCAACAATTTCCAACTGCATTTAGTCAGGAGATGGAAATAAAATACCAGAATAAAATCAAAGCCCTGGAAGCTTACAAGCAGGAACATGAAAACAAACTCTTGCCATTTCACATGGATGGAGAGATTTTATATACCTTACTCGGTCGCTTAGCTGGCAATGAAATAAAAAAGTTTACGCTTCAATTGGAGAAATACGACGCACAAATTTATTTTACTAAGGTTAGCGGGGAGCTCCGGATCGAAGTGAGCACGGCAGAGTATTACCTGGGCCCTGTTAATTTATTTCAAAATAAATGGAATGGCTTAGCAGGAATGGGCTTTACACCAACAGAAGATGGAGCCCTTCTTTTATTCCCCATTTTTGACCAAACAATGATACCCAGCATTCTTGAAATTTTGTCTAGGCTCTTATATGACGTTTTAGGAGCGTTAGGGGGGAATACAGCGAAGATTGTGGTGGGCTAGGTTTTTAGTTACCATGTTTACATTTTTATACTTGCTACATAAAATGAAATTTGAACTGAAACCCTTTTTTTCGGACTGGGCATTATCATTCTAACTCAATATTATACATGTAACCAACAGGGTGACAAGGCGAAGTCCATAACATCTAAGCTGAAAATACGCAAAATATTATTCTGATTAGTGTATTCAGTAGCCAGTTTTTCCAATTGTAATTTGGTTTTCTTTTCTAATTCGCTATTTTTACTAGATAATTAAAAAAGTTCCATCTTTTGAAAGTCCACAACCTCCACACCCGCATCATCCCTCAACCCAGGCATACCTTAGGCCTTTTAATGGCGACCCTGGCTACAAAAAAATACCAGATGCTGGCCACCGATAAGTGGCCCCGCATGCGACTCGATAAGGGTCTGGTGCCGGGTTCCAGGGGAGGGCATGGTCCTATTCGGTACTTTGTCGCTGAGTACAACGAAGGTGAGTCGATCACTTTTACCTTCGATATGAAGGGCTTCAATGGATTTCACAAATTTGAATTGATTGAGCTGGATGACGAGCGTACCCGACTAAGACATATTATTGATATGAAAACCTCCGGTTGGGCTACGATAAAATGGGCACTTGCCATTCGGTGGTTGCACGACGCTTTTATCGAAGATGCTTTTGACCGAGTGGAGGGACACTTTAACCCAAATATAAAACAAGCCGAGTGGAGCTGGTGGGTGAAGGCCATGCGGTGGGCATTGAGTCAATTAAAATAATTATCAAATAAAATAAGTAAGTACTAAACTTCAACTGATTTCATTTTTAAGCGAGCTTAGGTGATTCTATTATTTTGGGAGCTCGTAATCTATCGATCAAAAGCTGAATTTCTAACATGGATTATATTTTCACCTCCGAAAGGATAGGCTTCAGAAATTGGTAGGAGGTAGACTAAGAACGTTAAGGCAGAAGTTAAGCCGGATCTGTGCCGGAACTGCAACGACGTATGCTTGACCCGGGACCATTATACACCAACCCGGAAGATTCCGTACTGCAGTTTTGAGTGCAAGAATAAGCATCACTACAAAGGGGTCTTTAATGATCAAAATAACAAAGTTCTGGCCCAGGGTGTCTAAATTTTTAGAAGACGACAGTTACCTTGAGTTTTTGAGTAAAGATGGCTTAAAACAGCTATGCAAAGACGTTCGATTGCATTGCAGAGACTTTGATATTGAGACATTAAACAGGTGTTTGCCGCCTTATATCATGTACAAAGGAGAGCGATATTAGTTTAAAATTTGAGAAGGTGAAATCCTGGGACGGAACACAACCAATGGTCAAATGCTTTTACAACTGTGACCTGAAAGTTGCTTTTTCGGCAAAGGAAATCACCGTTTTTGATTCGATGTTCGGCCTGTACCGGCAGTTGGTTGAGTCCAAGATTATCCCGATCATGAACATCTTAGGTTAACATAAAAGTGAATTAAAATTTCTTATCATGAATAGTTTTAAAAATTACAGGCGTACACAAATTGCAGAAATGAGGCCTATTACAGAACAAGACATTGCAAGCTTTCAGGCCGACAAAGAATTACATTCAATTAAAGACACTAATTTTAGGGTATCGATTTCTGATGTGGATATTCAGAATGGAAGCCCTAGAATTGGAGACATGGTTGCAAGAAATCCTAAAAACCACAACGATCAGTGGTTAGTGGCTAAAGAATACTTTGAGGACAATTTTGAAGCTGTTTGATGAAAATAATAGCTTATAACATTGCTCCCATCTGCTTTTTGATTCTTGCAGGTGTAATTGTATGTTTAAATCAAGATGGATGGGGTTGGTGCATATTTGGAGCAATCGTAACGTCATCTGGTCCTGTAAAAATTGACCGATCAAAATAAATTCTCATTCTCGTAGAAGGTTACAAGAGATGGTCAGAAGTGATCGACTCTTGTCTGTATTTAATATAAAGCAAACATATTCTGTGTGTTATATATTTATATTAATTAAATTAAACTTTTTATTATTTTTAACTGTTATTTAAGAATTCAATTACATTTAAGTGCGTTATTAAGTTTGTATTGAGAACTATAAAAAAAACAATTTTGAAACTACCTAAAAATAGGTATATTACATATTATTCAACAAATAATTAGGAAATACTGATGTAATACGATATTTTTGTTGCCAAATTTAAATAAGTTAATCCGCAATGAATGATATTATTATTTCGGTTGCTTCAAGTTTTGTAGCATCTTTCCTCTTTTTATATGCAATTTTGATAATATATAAACCGAAATTCTCAATTAGTAGCACAATATCTTACGGTAAGATAAGTAATGGAGATGGACAAAATTGGTATTCAATAAAAATATGCAATAAGTCGTTATTTCCTGCTTACGATGTTAAATTCGAGTTGCATCAAGGGGAATTTTCGACAGCGGGGACTCCCGGTAAACATAATAGGAGGTTAACGAAATTACCTTTAGTTAGGGATAATGTTTCTTATATTAAGGGAAGTTTTTCAAGTTACTTTGGCAATGATACAGCAGAATATGCGTGTAGGGTGCGTACTGGTGAAGATTTGCGTTCAATTCTTACAGATGATCACAAGGAGGTTGTATTCCAGGTGACTTCAAGGCATGGATTGACAGGGTTAACAAAGGTACATACTATGGTTTATTCAAATTCAAACGCAATTGTAAACGGTTCTTTTGAATACGGCATGAAAATGGTAGTAAATTAAATGGTAGCGAATAATTTTAACATAAACAAACATTAAAAGAAAAGATGAGACACAAAAAAAATTACCGAGATATTGAACTAGGTTAGGTTCAATATTCATTAAAACCACAAAATTCTTAAAAAAGAAATGTTGGGGGACAGAAGACGGATCTGTACCCCCTTTTTATTTAGCCTTGGACTTAAAAGGATATAGTTATTGATTAACAAAATATAGTCAATTTAAGAAGGCAATACCTTCGCAAAATGAGCGAGAATATTGCCAAGTACAACGTCCTGATCGATCCTCTTTCCGACGGAAGGGTGCTCTGATAGCGTAAAGAAGCCGAAGTGACGTGGTCACAACCGGCCTCCGTAGACCTTCAACCTGGCAAAAAGGCTCATTTGTCGATCGCGTGCAGAGAGTACAGCGGGCATCGTGGGTTTGTAAAAGACCTCAGCGATAAAACAATTGGAATGGCAGGTGCTGCCGAGCAAACAGCCATTTCGTTCAATACACTTATTGGAAATGCAGAGCGTGCCGACCAGCTCTTTAGAGATCTGGACAAATTCAGTATTGACACCCCTTTCGAGCCCACTGAAATAAATAATGCAGCCAAAACACTACTGGGATTTGGAAGGAGTGCTGATATTGTGCTTTCTGACCTAAACCTAATCGGAAACGCGAGTGCGGCCACGGGTGCAAATCTCCAGTCTTTGGCGGTTGTTTTTGGTCAGGTCGCAGGTACCGGGAAACTTGCCGGTCAAGATGCGCTGCAATTTATCAATCAAGGAATTCCGGTTTATCAGCTTCTGAGTGAGAGTCTGGGTAAATCTGTGAAAGAGATTAAAAAGCTCCAGGAAGACGGTAAAATTACCTTTGATGTTTTACGTGAGGCATTTGCAAAAGCAAGTAAAGAATTAGGTAAAACCCCGATCATGGCCTATCGCTCTATCTTCCTGTGCCCGCGATCCAACTATCTAGTCTTTTAAAAACAAATTTTCATATTATGAGATCACATCCACCTAACAGAGCGTGGCCATCCGCAATCGAATTTTGCAATTGTTTTTATTACTTTTACCACTGCCTTGATCTGCACAGTCCAAATAACTACTGGCCATTGAATGTAATTTGGTTGCTGTACAAAATACATGAAAGGAAGATCGAATTTTTCAAGGAACCTGTTGTCAAAAATGTAGTTCGTGCTGAGTTTGTCATGCGCTTGATCGTCAAGGGTTGACGACTTCATTGTGAACTCGATCTTTCTTTGAACTGGGAAGGTTTTGGCGCCCTCAACCGTTATTTTCATAGGAATGGTAATGCCTCCACAGATGTCGGTCTTGAAAAACGGCATCAAGAATGGCGGCATGGCTATCGCAATCCTTGAAATAGATCCGTTCCAGGTACTCGAAGGTATCTCAGGTAGCAACCAAGGTTTTAGAAAGTGACTTGGTAAATGTCTTTGTAGTTGAGTTGAGGCCGATTTCAATATCGAAATCATCAAATTTTTCAATGTCAGCTGTGACATTTTTTCCGTCTATGAAAAGGAAATTCGCCATGACGGCAAAAATATCTAAGGCTCAGGCCATTGTATTTTCGTTAATCCATTGCATATTCGATATATTGAACTATTTTTGAGGCATGGAGAGGGACGAAGCTCTGCATAGTCAAGATAACATAAAACTAATTATTACAAAGAGAATGTCGGAAACCGGCATTACTGCTTACAAGATATCCAAGGCAACCGGGATCAGCCAAGGACAGTTATCGGAATGGTTTTATCTGGAAAGACAAATATTACCCTTTATAAGGCACTTCAAATTCTTGATGTAGGTGGAATAGAGGTTGACTTAAATTAAAATCGGAATAATCCGTTTCTTCTTTAATCCACTAAAATAGATTTAATTTACGGGACTCTAATTTATTCTTAAAAAGTAATATTTATTATACAATAAATATATATATTTGATAATAATACTGAGGACAACTCAATTTTGTCAGTCAATATCAAAGCTAATTTTCTTAATAATTTATACGACATGAAAAAACTTATTTTCTTTATCCTTTTTGTGACTTTGTGTTTTGGGTCGCAGGTAATTACTTCAAGCTTCATTCATAAGTCAGAATTAATAACTCAATTCAAATATTGGAAGACAATAAAGATGAATATATATAGTATATTATAAATTATTAATTATGAAAAAAAGGGAATGGATTTTAATTTTTAAAAATGATTTAATTGATTTCAATGCCGCGATTATGGAAGAAGAAGAATATCTTATTGGTTTAAAAATCGAAAATTATGCGAATCTAAAAGATTTTGATTCGTTTATATCTTTTATTAAATCATCAATAACAAAATATAAGGATATATATAAGCAGTTTCAAAGTTTAACTCTATTTGATTCAAGATTAGATGAGGAAATAGAAACTTTAAATAAAATCAAAGAAGAAGCCGAACTTCAGAAAACTAGCCTAGTCAAACATTGGTCACATGGGATAAGAGTTGAAGATAAATATTCTGATCTTGGTGAAATTCTATATTTTCTAAAATGCTTAGAATCGGACACATGTTTAAAGTTGAACTACACTGTTAGTGGATTGCTTTTTAAATATCAGTAAATATTAGTAAATTATCAATAATCATTATTTTTTTTCAACTTATCATAGAATTTGTCTAAGATCTTCTTTGTCTCTTTACCATATTCCCTTTTTTATACTTGCTACCTAAAATGAAATTTAAATTGAACCCCTTTTTTTCGGACTGGGCATTATCCTTATAACTCAATTTTAAACATTTAACCAACAAGGTGACAAGTCAAAGTCCACAACATCTAAGCTGAAAATACGCAAAATATTATTCTGATTAGTGTATTCAGTAGCCTATTTTTCCAATTGTAATTTGGTTTTCTTTTCTAATTCGCTATTTTTACTAGATAATTAAAAAAGTTCCCTCTTTTGAAAGTCCACAACCTCCACACTCGTATCATCCCTCAACCCAGGCATACCTTAGGCCTTTTAATGGCGACCCTGGCTACAAAAAATGACCAGATGCTGGCCACCGATAAGTGGCCCCGCATGCGACTCGATAAAGGTCTGGTGCCGGGTTCCAGGGGAGGGCATGGTCCTATTCGGTACTTTGTTTCTGAGTACCATGAAGGTGAGTCGATCACTTTTACCTTCGATATGAAGGGCTTCGATGGATTTCACCAATTTGAATTGATTGAACTGGATGGCGAGCGTACCCAACTAAGTCATACTATTGAAATGAAAACCTCCGGCTGGGCTACGATAAAATGGGCACTTGCCATTCGGTGGTTGCACGACGCTTTTATCGAAGATGCTTTTGACCGCGTGGAGGGACACTTTAACCCAAAAATACAACACGGCGAGTGGAGCTGGTGGGTGAAGGTCATGCGGTGGATGATGAGTCGAAGTAAAAGGTAGGAACACCACTATCCTAAAAGACCATTAGGCTTGATGTTATGATGCAAGCATAGGAGCTTATTAGCCAGAAATGTGAAAAAGTGTGTGTTCATAGTGGCCGAAAATGTCTTATTCTTGACCCCGGCCCTATTTTATTTCTTGGTAGCTTTGTGTCGTAAATTTTGAAGATGGCTACCAAATTTGTTTTTCTGCTCTTACCCCACGTACACATCCTGGATCTGGCGGGTCCTGATCAGGCCATTCATGAAGCCATTGATTTTGGAGCTGATTTTGAAATTGAGTATTGTGGTAATTCGGCAAGCCTTTTCACTACTAGTGGTTTACCACTGGGCAAGGTGGTACATTTTTCCAAGATCAGAATGGCGCAGGGCGATTTTCTGGTAATTCCAGGCTGCTCTTATCAATACCTAAGCTCTCGAGAATTTTTGCAACAAATAGAATTATTTGCCTGGCTCCGTAAATTATACCAAAATGGCATTTCCTTGGTAAGCATTTGCATGGGTGCCTTTGTGCTGGCCGAATCTGGCTTGCTCAATGACAGACAATGTACCACCCACTTTAAAAAGACAGATGCCCTGCAGAAAAAGTATCCAGCTTTAAAGGTGATTGAAAATATTCTTTATACCGACCAGGATAACATTTACACCAGTGCGGGCATTGCATCTGGCATTGACCTGGCTCTGCACCTCATCGAAAAATTAAAAGGCAGTCACTTTGCCCATCTGGTTGCCCGTGAACTGGTGGTGTTTAGCAGGCGAAAAGCCAATGACAGCCAGGAGAGTGAGTTTTTAAAGTTCAGAAACCATATCCATTCCGACATCCACGCGGTGCAGGACTTCATTTTGGAAAATATTGATAAAAAAACCACTTGCCGGACCTGGCTGATATTGCTGCCATGAGCGAACGCAACTTCACCCGTATTTTTAAAAAAGAAAGCGGGGTTACCGTCAATCAGTATATCAATAGCATCCGAAAGGCGAAGGCCCGTGAATGGATGAAAAACCTCAACTTGTCAAGGGCAGAAATAGCAGCAAGAGTAGGTCTTCAAAGTGAAAAACAACTTACCAGAATCTTAGCCAATCCATCATTATGAAACAGTTTATTTATTGGCTGGTGGCACTATGCGTGGTCAGCTGCCCTGCAATGGGTCAAAACATTGATACCAAACACCTGGCCCTTCATCTCCAATTTGATTGGCACAAAAAACAGGCCTTTGGCAAGGCGGAAATCACTGCAAGGCTGCTCAATGAAGGAGATCGTTTCTATCTCGACGCCGGCTTTCTGGCCATTCAAAGTGTTACTTTAAACAGTAAGAATCTTGCCTTTGTATATGATGGGGGTGATCAGGACAATTCGTTGGAGATCATTTTAGACAGGAAGTATCATCCGGCTGAAACTTTTAACCTGGTTATCAACTATCACACCACCTATGAAAACAGATCAGATCCAATGTCAATTGGAGGTAGTTTTGGCAAGGGACTCAGGTTTCAAAATGCAACATCTGCTACACCCAATAAGAGGAAACAAGTTTGGAGCAGCGGAGAGCCTCAACACAATAGGTATTGGTTTCCTTGTAATGAAGATATTGCGGATATCCATACTACTGAGGTTTTTCTGACAGTCGACCAGCCCTTAATGGCCATCGGTAACGGTAATCTTGTCGAGGTAATCGAAAACCCTGATCGAAGCCGCACCTTTCATTATTTGGCAGATCAGCCCTTTCCCAATTACTTAGTTTCTGTTGTGATAGGAGAATATGAAGATGTGAGCCAAATGGTAAAAGACAAAATAATTCACAACTACGGCTATGCCAACGAACGCGAGGCTGTTGAAGCCACTGTGGTATTGTTGCCGGAAATGCTAACTTTTTTAGAGGTAAAAACAGGCACACCCTTTCCTTATAAAAGTTATAGTCAGGTTGTGGTGCAGGACTATCCCTTTCCGGGTGGGGTGGGGCAACATACAGCTGCCATCTTGTCTGACAATTATATCGATGATTACGGAGTGCACAAAGATTTTCAATACTTATGGGATGGGGTAGCGGTACAGGCCCTGGCCAATCAATGGTTTGGCAACCTGCTTATGCCCGTTTCGTGGAGTGATCTTTGGTTGAACAATGGCTTTGCCCAATATTTTGCAGGACTTTTTACAGAAAAGAACCACGCTCGTGAAGAATACCTTACCTACTATTATCCATTTGAAAAATCAAATGTGTTGGGTGATTGGGACAGTGGAAACAGGCATCCCATTAGAGATACGGTTATCAAAGAGGTGGCCGCATTTGTTGGTGATAGTTATTCTAAGTACCGAGCTGCTCTCGTTTTGCGCATGTTGCAAAAAGAGATGGGTGAGGAAAATTGGTGGAGCGCAGTTTGTGATTTTGTGCAAACAAATGCCCATCGGCAAGTGACAACAACAGATTTTCAAAACTCGGTGGAGAAAATATCGGGTAAGTCCTTTCAGTGGTTTTTTGATCAATGGATCCATAAAATTGGCTTCCCAAGGCTGATGGTTAAAAAACACTATGATGAAAAGCAAAAACAATTGGTCCTAAATGTAAGTCAGATTCAAAGCCAGGTAAACGATTCGTCTTACCCAATGGTTAGCTATTTTGAAGGGACCATCACCATTGAGATCGACAACCGGCTTATGGATGTGTATTTAAAACCCCAACGTGAAAACCTATTTGTTTTTGACTGTCCATCTTCCCCACAATTTGTGAATTTTAATTTTGAAGATAATTTTTTATGTGAAGTGGCATTTGAAAAATCCATGGAAGAATGGTTAAATCAACTGGATTTGAGCAAGGATGTTTTGGCCCGCCAGAACGCCATGGACAGATTGGTAACTATGGTCACTGACAGTACTGCTACCCTAACTTTAAAGGATAGACTTTGGCATGCTCTGACCAGAGAGGTATCATCTGATCAATATTGGCGGTATAGGTGGTATGCCCTTGGCTCTTTGCAAAAAATATTGACCCTTCCTTACGATGCAAAAACCATAAAATTTTTGGGGGCAACCATTCAAAAAGAGAGATCATGGATCAAAAGTACGGCCATTCAGATGCTGGGCAGATCGAAGGATAATAAGTTTAAAGATATTTATATTGGTGCCCTGCAAGACCCCAGTGACCGGGTGATCAATGCAGCAGCCATTGCCCTGGGAAGGACAAAATCGGAGGGGGCATACAATGTATTGATGCAGCTGGAAAACCAGCCTTCGTGGAAAAATCAAAATCGCATCAGTGCCCTCAATGGCCTCCAACAATTGGGAGATCCTAGGGCAGTAGATTATATTATGACATGCCTCAAAGACAATAGGTCGCCCCGTTGGTACCTTGCTACTCCGGTATGGGATTATCCTTATGCTGCCGTCAATGCCCTCGTGGCTTTGGGTAAGGCCGATCTGGCTTATCCCATCTTAATGGAACGTTTGCAAGGGGCAATCACTGAACGTGATATCAATGATGTGTTTCAACAGGTGCAATTGATCAACCTGCTGAAGGATCGTCGAGCCGTGGAGGTATATGTTTTGTTGAAAGAGGCATACAAGGATGACCCACCTATTTTGGAGGCAGTACTCCAGTATGAAGGTATCTACCTTGAAGGAATGAAATAATGGAAGCGATGCAAGCCTATAAAGAACGGCCCGTTCGTTTTGTGGAGGTTTTCCAGCACAGAGAATGGCAGATCAAATTGTACAGCATTTCTATCCATAATGAAAGAGTTGCTGACAAAAACATAATCTTGGCCAAAACGAAGTTGGATGAGTGGTTGGAAAAATGTAGGGAGTATAACCTTAAAAGTTATCAAATAGCTACCTTGATTATCCATGAAGGCAGGGAAGGGTGCTTTGCCATTATCAGCTGGTGGATAGACGAAAACATGTTGCAGCTCTTTGTTTACTTAAAAGTGGAAGGCTCTGAAGAATTTGTCCTTTTTTCTGATAGAGGCATGGTGAGCTGCGTTTGGGAAATGGCCGTGCTGTGGCATGAGAGAAATGCCTGGGTGAAACACGTTTTGAAATGCAACGAGCCAGACTGGGATGCTTATTTAGGTGATCATATAAACATCAATACATAAAATCAAATCTATAAAATGAAAAAGTCAGACATCAATAAAATGCCTCCATATTTCGATCGTTACATCGATCTGGCCGAGGATCTGCCCTTGCTGGAATCACTAGAATTAAGTTTAAAAGAACTACATTCACTACCACTGGAAAAATGGAAGCAGGTTGGCGATAACGTGTATGCGCCTGGAAAATGGACACTCAAAGACATTCTTCAACATTTTATCGACACCGAAAGAGTTTTTGTATATAGGATTACCGCTATAGCCAGGGGAGACAAACAAAAG
>JADKFC010000014.1 GCA_016717655.1 Saprospiraceae bacterium | reverse complement strand
TTGCTTGTGCCTGTTGGGGCTTACCGTGCCAGCCCCTGTTTTTGTTGGGGTATTGGGTTTACTAGGCTCTGTTTTAGGCTTTGAAACTGGAACATCCTCTTTGGCAGGTTTTTCAATTTCTATAGGACTCTCGTCTATCTGAACAGGAGATTCTTCTACCGTTGTTTTTGTTACTACAGGTGGGGTGGGTGGCTGGGATTGGCACCGATTGGGTAGTTCATCATTCTTTTTCACCTGGGTTTCAGCGGGCTTAGGATCGCTAACCTCAGCCTTTCGCCTTTTCAGTCTTTTTAGGCCTGATTCCCCTACATCGGCGTGGTGCCAGTCCTAAAGAACTTTCCTGGAAATTAAAATCAACCATGACCTGCGATGTTTTTCAGGGTCCGGTCTTTCCTCTACCTGAAAATGAGTAAAGAGATGCAGATCAATAATAGTAAGGGGTGAATAACAACATTTATTTGTCGACTCCTATTTTATTTGCTTTTCTAAGACATGAGCATACATAACAACACAATTTAAGCCTTGACGTATTCAATAACTAAAAACTCATAAATAATAATAAGTCCTGAATGGTTCAGCGAAAGCAAAGATATAAATTATTTCTATAATATGTAGCGTATTTGTTTTCAGCTATGGGCATCCACAAGATGAATCACCCCATTGTTACATCATACGTCTTAGGATTGTGATTTCTTTTATGTTATCCATATGTTATTAAAAAGCACCTTGTAGAAAAACAAGGTAAATCCTATCACAGTGGCCTGTGCCAGGACAAAAGCAACCAATGCTGGAATTGTTTCAGTATTTTAAAGGTTATTAGTTTTTAAAATTTTACTTTACTAGCCATTTTTACATAGTAGGAAGTCAGTATAAAAAGTGTTATCAGGTCCTCTTAAAATCCAGCCCCCAAAGATCTGTTTCAGATGAAATATTAGGTCTAATAATGTCCACGAAAACAGCCAACAAAAAATGAGGCATATTTAATTATTAACTTAAAAATTTGAACCTTTATGTCAGCACTCGGTGTTCTTTCTTCCCATGCCGGAACAAGCAATATGCTTCAGCACGTCTCGTATTTTTTGACCCATTCTTAAAGAGTTTGCAGCCCAAATACCCACGCAACTAAGCTAATTTCAGCCGGTGCAAACACTACCAAAGAAATGGTTCCTGCCCAGTAATCGTATTCATTAAACCTTTTTGAGACATAACACATGTTTGATACCTAAAATCAAAACGATGCCCCAAATGCGATGGCGGATTTTATGCGTCCATTTGAAATTATCTTTTAAGAATCCCATCATGGGTGTTCCCATGGCTAGACTGGATGTGATACCTGCAAAAAACAACAAGCCAAACCACATAAAACCGGCCATTTTTGACAATAAGTCACCCCATTGCGCAAAAAGATAAGGCAGTGTAACAAAGCCCATGGCGAAACCGCCCAATTCTTACTTTATCAATTACAAAGGTAACAACAGCTATTGGAATTACGATGGCACTACCCAATACTACCTCAACAAATTCATTCATCCAACCTGCGCTCATAGAGTTGAGGGCTACATCTTCGTTTTCCTTCATGTAAGATGCGTAACAATGAATGGTGCCCATTCCAACCGAAAGGTAAAAAAGATCTGACCGGCGGCTGCAAGCCATACTTTTGGACTCCAGATAGATTGAAAATCTGGTGTCCACAAAAAATTGAGTCCTACCATGCCATCATTGATCGCCCCCATCTACGCCAGCTGTAGTGGAGTATCCTTTATAGGCAAGAAAACACCAAAAAGAATAAGTAAGGGCATACCAATTTTAGCAGCTATTTCAACTCCGCCACTAAGTCCTCTGATAGGATATAGGTATTTAAGGCCAGACCATGATCCAGAAATGATGGGCTCCACTGTCCAAGGCAATGTAACTGCTCAAAAAGCCTTGAACCCCAGCCTGATCCATTCCATTAAAAATCACCTAAGATAGGAGGATAGGCCCATGAAAGCGTCCAAGATTCGAGGTAACAGTAATAGGCAGCAACTGCGATATTGGTAAAAATGCCAAAAACACCAAAGTACTTCCATATTTTTTGCTTGCCACCCATTGCATCCAGGATAAATGGGGTGCTGTGCTGGCCAAATTTGCCACCAAATCGTCCCATACTCCATTCAATATAGAGAAGTGGAATACCCATCAAAAGGAAACAAACCAAATAAGGAATGATAAAGGCACCACCTCCGTTTTGGATGGCCTGGGCCGGAAATCTTAAAAAATTACCCAATCCTACTGCGTTTCCTGCCATTGCCAAAATCAAACCAATACGGGATCCCCAGTTTTCTTTACCTGCAGACATATAGTGTTTTTTTGTTAGTTAGTTGTTAAAAAAGCCAATCTTATTGCTTGGAAGCACGGATCGACAACCAAAGATAGCCCAATTTTTATATTCACCAAATTTAGAATGGAAGGTCCTATCCATGATTATTGCTCCTCATGAATTGCCGGGCCGCAATCAGGCTGTAACACATCATGGGCACCGGATCGAGCTCTTTGGCCTCTGTTTCTTCCAGGGGATAAACCTCAAATTTGTAAATAAACTGCCATTTTTGCCAATTCCAAACCGGCTTTACCGTAAGGATGGGTTGTAACTGGTAATCAGCAAGCAGGTATTCTCTTTTAAAAGCACCTGCCTTTTTGATGGTAAAATATTTGGTCATGCCTGAATTGTCCTCAAGCCTGAAAGTAAACTGGATCTTCCATTCCTGTTCCAATTCCCCAACCTCCCTGTTGTTGCGTGATACCAACATTTTCATGCCGGTAAAATTTTTGGGAGCTACTGCGAAAAATTGCTGCTTCCATTCGAATTTTGCTTCTCTTTTGAACCATTTTGGAAAATACAAGGTCAAAATTGCCTGGCTTTTCTGATCTTCAAGTAAATTATACTTGCTAAATCGTCCTTCGAATGTGTAATACCGCATCATTACAAGGCAAGAATCTCTACTATTTTTAACAAATCGGTATTGAGGGGTTTGGACTTGGTAATGGCCTCTTCAAATGAGGTGTGATGGATTTTGTCATTGATCACTCCCAAGGCTATACCTGCTTTGCCAGAAAGTAAAGACTCTACTGCATGGTATCCCAATCGGCTGGCCAATACCCGGTCAAAACAGGAGGGAGATCCACCTCTTTGAAGGTGGCCAATGATGGTAACTTTGGTGTCGAATTCCGGAGCAAGTTCTCTTACCCTATTGGCTAACTGTACAGCATCTCCGCTTTTGTTGCCCTCTGCTACGATGACCAGATTAAATAGTTTTTGTCTTCTTGCCGATCTTTGCAAATTGTGCGTAAATGCATCAATGTCAGTATCGGTCTCAGGTAAAAAAACATTGCCGGCACCGCTTCCAATCCCGGTGTGTAAGGCAATGTAGCCTGAATGCCTGCCCATTACCTCAATAAAAAACAATCGATCGTGAGAATCAGCGGTATCTCTGATTTTGTCTACGGCTTCAATGGCTGTATTGACAGCAGTGTCAAATCCAATGGTGTAGTCGGTACCAAAAATGTCATTGTCAATGGTTCCCGGCAATCCGATCATTGGCATGTTAAATTCTTCACCAAATTTCATGGCTCCGGTATACGTTCCATTGCCTCCAATAGCTATACAACCATCGATATCGTGGGCCATCAGGGTCTCATATGCTTTTTTTCGACCCTCATACTCCATAAATTCTTTACTTCTAGCTGTTTTTAAGATGGTTCCACCTCTTTGCATGATGTTGGCCACATCTTTTTTTTCCAACCTGGAGATGTTGCCATTGATCATACCTTCATATCCTCCTATTACACCATATACATGCAAGTCGTGATAGATGGCGGTACGGGTCACGGCGCGGATGGCTGCATTCATACCCGGTGAATCTCCACCACTGGTAAAAACGGCTATTCTTTTGATTTTTGAATTCATAATTTTTCTCTTGAAATATGAAATTTGAGCAGGGATTCAATAGGTTTATTTACTACTCTTGATATTGAAAGTTCATAGTGTGAACAAACTTCTGTCAGTTCTTTAATATAAATTCCGGCTATTGACCCTACAAAACAGAGTTCAAAGGTACGAAAACCCTCGTATTTTACAATCCTTGTCTCTACGAAATCTCCAAAGGCCTGATGCAATATCTTGGTTTTTAAGGCACTAGAGCATTCATCTAAAAAAACTGAAAACCCTGCAAGCCAGGCGGCTACACCTTCTTTTGCGTAGATATGCTGAAGTACAACATCTCTTGATAAATGAAACCTGTCTTCAAATAAGGAAGCGTCGGCGGGTGACATTTGTCTGTAAAACCAGGCTTTTAATATCAAACGCCCCATGTGGTTGCCACTGCCCTCATCGCTAAGTAAATATCCGAGGGAGGGGATCTGATCCGTTATTTTTTCACCATCAAACAAGCACGAATTGGATCCAGTACCGAGAATGCCTATGATGGCAGGTCGATTACCCGCTGAAGCCCTTGCAGCACCCAACATATCACTTTCTATTTGAATCTTTTGTTCCTGTCCCTGTCCCATTTTCCCAAACATTTTTTGCATGTTGAGGGTGGCTAGAGACCCGGTTCCGCCTGCTGCATAAAAAAACACATCTGTGCTTTTATAAATCAATTCAACCAGGTTTTCCGGAAGTTTTTGTTCCAGTCCGCTGCCGGTAGTTGGATTGATGCCCTGTGTGGTAAACACCTTGCTTTCTAAGCCATCAGTCCAAACCCAGTCTGCTTTGGTACTGCCACTGTCAACAATGATGATACTCATGCAGGCACATAGTTGGCTAGAAAAGTATTTACATTTTTTTCGATTCGCTCTTTTAAATTTTCCTGGCCCTCTTTGACAAAGTTCTTTCCGGTGATAAGCTCGTAAAGCTCTATGTAACGGTCCGATATTTCTTTGACAAAGTCATCAGGCATTTCAGGCATTACTTCGCCTTCTCTGCCTTGAAATCCATTTGCCATCAACCATTCTCTCACAAATTCTTTGGATAGTTGTTTTTGTGGTTCATTTCGATCTTGTCTTTCCTGATAACCATCCAAATAATAATACCTCGAACTGTCAGGGGTATGTATTTCATCTATGAGCAGCAACTGGCCCTTATAGATGCCAAATTCATATTTAGTATCCACTAAAATCAGCCCTCGTTCATTGGCCATTTTTTGCCCAAAATCAAAGAGGCTCAGGGCATATTGACACATTTGATTCCATGTTGACTCATCTATGATACCCCTGCTCAAAATCTCTGCCGCTGATATATCTTCATCATGGCCTTCACTTGCTTTTGTGGTTGGGGTAATGATGGGCATGGGAAAAGCATCATGCTGATGCATGCCTTCAGGCATCTCTACACCACATAGCAACCTTTTACCTGAGGCATATGTCCTCCAGGCATGTCCGGCCAGGTAACCCCTTACAACCATCTCTATTTTCACGGGTTCGCAAGGAAGGCCTATGGATACATTAGGGTCAGGTGAAGAAATTAACCAATTTGGAACCAGTTCTTTGCTGGCCTCTAAAAAATGCAGGGCAATCTGGTTTAAAACCTGACCCTTGTAAGGAATGGGTCGTGGTAATATATGATCAAAGGCGGATATTCTGTCTGAAACCACCATGGCAATCAGTTGGTCAAAATAATAAACATCGCGCACTTTGCCACTGTAAAAACCTGTCTGCCCGTTGAATTGTAATCCGGTTTGAAGTAATGTCATCTTTCTCTTTCAAATTGAGCTGCTAAGATACATACTAGGCTTAATTTTTAGCTTGCTTAGTGACAAAGGGACTTCTTTTCTTGAAAACTTTTGCCGCGGTAAGCTGTTTAATGGTGGATTTTGCCTAAATTTGTTGTTCTTTATTATTAATAATATGAGCGTTCTTGATTCAGTTAGGGTTTTAATTTATCGGGTTCATGAAAAGGGTCTGGAGGTGTTTTTGATCAATAATGAGATGGTTGAAGACCCGGAAATTTGGAATTTACCTGAAGGGTTTTACAACCAAATCAAAGGCCATATTACCTCAAAAGGCAAAATCTGATCGATCTTGAGCCAACTGTACAATCAGATGGCAGCGAAGTTAAGACACTCGCAGTTGAAGGTGATTGGCACGATATCCCATCTATCCGGGGCATTTTGAAGCACGATATTAAGTTGGCAAAAAGATTCTCAAAGAGCGACTGCCAGGAAGTGAAAAAGGTGCCTATTTTGCTGTCAAAGAATGTTTTAAAAAGGTACTTCCTCAAGAGTATGAAGCCATCAAAGAATTAAAAGATATCATAGCCGATAGAAATGCGGTAAAAAATATTTAACCCAACTCAACCTTTCGGTATATTTTTCAATCAAAGCTCTGTAATGGTATGTACGAAGGAATAAAATGTCTGGTGATCATACCCACATACAATGAGATTGAAAATGTTGGTGATATAATATCGGCTGTTTTATCTCAAGGCAGTCATTTTCATGTTTTAATTGTAGATGACAACAGTCCAGATGGTACTGCTTCTATGGTTTTAGAAATGAAAGCAGATCAACCTGATCGAATTCATCTCTTACAGAGAAGTGGTAAAATGGGCTTGGGTACGGCTTATATAGCCGGCTTTCAGTTTGGTTTGTACCATCATTACGATTATCTTTTTGAAATGGATGCTGACTTCTCACATGACCCCAAAGACCTCAATCGGTTGCTGGAAGGCTGTGTGCAATCGGATGCTGATTTCGCCATAGGATCAAGGTATGTAAAGGGAGGCGGGATTTCCAATTGGCCTAAAGATAGATTGTTTCTGAGCTATGGTGCTTCCATTTATGTGAGAATGGTTACCGGTATGCCCATCAAGGACCCTACCGCTGGATTTATATGTTACCACAATAAGGTGTTGAGAGGGCTGGACTTGAGTAAGATCAAATTTTCGGGATATGCCTTCCAGATAGAAATGAAATATGCTGCTTATCTCAAAGGGTATAAGTGGATTGAGGTGCCCATTATTTTTTCTGATAGGATCAAAGGTACCTCTAAAATGAGTACCAACATCGTTTCCGAAGCCATCAAAGGGGTGCTGGGCTTGAGATTAAAAGCTTTTAAAGGGTATTACCAATAAATTTAATCATTACATCATTCATGAAGAGGATCTACTCACTTAGCACTTGCGATACTTGTCGCAAGTTCCTTAAAGAATTAAACCCTGAAAAAGAGGTTGAATTGGTAGATATCAAGACCCAGGGTATTTCTGCCAAAGACTTAGATTTAGCGGCCAAAAAATTGGGGTCTTACGAAATCCTGTTCAGCAAAAAAGCAGTAAAGTATCGTACCCTTGGCTTAAATAAAAAAGTACTCACCGAAAAAGAAATGAGGTCACTCATTCTCGAAGAATATACCTTTTTAAGAAGGCCCCTCGTAATCATTGACAAAACCATTACCTCCGGTGCCACCAAAGAGGCTTTGGCAGCCCTCAAGAATAGTTAATATGGACAAACAATTTATAGCTACTCAATTAGAGGCCTTGCAAGATGATATTTGTAATGGACTTTTGGAGCTGGATAAGTCTGCATCGATTCAGGAAGACTTATGGCAAAGACCTGGAGGAGGTGGGGGCAGAACCCGGGCTATCATCGGCAGCCATATTGAAAAAGGAGGAGTCAATTTTTCTGCTGTCCATGGCACACTCAACGCAGAGGCAGCCAAATCTTTGGGAATTGGAGCCGGAGATTTTTTTGCCACAGGGGTTTCTGAGGCAGGCGACACCTGGTGGTTTGGTGGTGGAATAGATGCAAGTCCTCATTATATTTCCATGGATGAGTCAGCTGTATTTCACAACAAACTCAAAAGATGTTGTGATAATACAGATCCAACGTACTACACCAGGTTTAAAAAATGGGCTGATGATTATTTTTACATTAAACACAGGCAGGAAACCAGGGGCATTGGAGGCATCTTTTTTGATCGATTAACAAACCCTGAAATTTCAAAGCCTGTTGGATTAAAATTCATCTTAGAAGTAGGCCAAATTTTTTTACCGGCTTACACAGATCTGTTTTTGCCCAATTTTGAGAAACCTTTTAACGACACACATAAAAACTGGCAGCTCATTAGGCGAGGAAGATATGTTGAGTTTAATCTGGCATGGGACAGAGGTACTCGATTTGGACTTGAGACCGATGGCAGGGCAGAATCCATTTTGATGAGTTTGCCCCATGATGCCAGATGGGTGTACAACCACGTTCCTCAACCTGGAAGTTTGGAAGAACAAACCCAACGAATGCTAAAAAAAGATATTGACTGGATCTCAATGTCCAAGCCATGACGCATGATCTCAAAGTTGATACCTCTGTAAAGGGCATCATTCTTTTGACCCTGCCCATCAGCTTGGCAAGATTGGTGCCCGAGCTAAATTTTTTATTCAATGCTATTTTTTTAGGGCACCTGGGCACAAAGGAGCTGGCCTATGCGGCATTAACCGGGGTTTACTACCTTATTTTTGCTGCAATGGGGTATGGCCTGTCCAATGCTATTTTGTCTATGATCTCAAGGCAGGCTGGTGAAAATAACCGGATAAACATCATCAATACCCTCCGGCATGGTTATATAGTGGCCGCCTTACTGGCAGGTTTGGCCACAGGCATTACTTTTTTGGACTAACCCCTATGTTAACTGCTGTGGGTATGAGTCATGAAGATGCTCATTTTGTCATAGATTTTATGCACATCCGAATCTGGGGATTGCTTTTTCTTTTTGGGTATCAACTTTCTAATTCTTACATCATTTGTATCCAGGAAACAAGATGGTTGCTGTTTGCATCCATCATCGAAAGTGTGGCCAATATTGTTTTGGATTACTGGTTTATTTTTGGAGGTTGGGGCCTTGCTCCCATGGGTTTTAATGGTGCAGCATATGCTTCGGTAATTTCAGAAAGCCTTGGGTTTTTATCTGTGGGAGTTTTGATTGTGTACAAAAAGTTTGGCATTAAGTATGACATACCTGACTTTTTTAAATACACTGACATGCTGCTGAAAGAGGTATTTTATCAGTCATTTCCTTTGATGGCCCAATACGCCATAAGCATCGTGGCATGGTGGCTGTTCTACATTTTAATTAATCGAAATTATTCTTACCAGGAGCAAGCAGCTTCGCAGACCATGCGCAATTTGTTTGGAATCAGTGGTGTCTTTTCATGGTCATTTGGTGCAACTACCAATACCGTACTTTCCAATGTTTTAGGACAAGGTAGGAAAAGTGATTTTATGCCTGTTTTAATCAGGATATTAAAAATCAGCATAACTGGAATGTTGTGTTTTGTAATTCTGGTCAATCTTGTTCCTCATTGGGTATTCGCCCTTTATGGTCAGGAAGGTGAATTTGCCAATGTAGGAACCTCTCTGCTCAGGGTGGTTACTTCAGCTATGGTCATGCTCACCATTGGAGTTATTTGGCTCAATGCAGTAGTAGCCACGGGAAATAACAAATTTGTTTTCCTGACAGAATTGGCAAGCATCATAGCCTATTTGATCTATGTCTTTTACGTAATTGAAATAGCTCATTTTTCTATTGAAATTGCCTGGATGAGTGAGTGGCTTTACTGGTCGGTAATGTTTCTTTTGTCCTTTTTATATATCCGCAATTGGATAAAAAAGCCTGCATAATGGTTTGTTATTGAACCATCAGCAGCCTGCAAACAACCTGATTTCTTTTGTCTGATATCAATTTTACAACCGACATTCCTGAATTCGCATTGGGAATTTCATATTTTTTATGAGCCTCATACCCTTCTTTGAGGATGAGTCTACCCATCATGTCATAGAGTTCAATTCGGTCAAAATCATTATCACCTCTTATTTCAAAACTGCCATCAAAGCTTGGATTAGGTTGTAGTACCACTTCATTCAGGGAAACGTTAAAAGTATGACTCATTACGTTACAGCCGCCAATAAGTATAGGTATTACCTGCAAAGTATCCTTAAAGGTTTTATCGGTGTAAAACACAATGTACACAGTATCAATAAATTCATAATTGAAACTGTCTGTCAGGTAAAATGAAAAAGTTTTATTGGTGGCACCGGCAGCAAGCTTATTGGGCTTATTGGGTGATTGTTGTCTTACATTGTAATCATAACATAAGTTGAAATCACAAATCTGTGTTCTCCACTGAGATGGAAAGTTTTTTCCTAAGTCCAATGTCCAGTAAAGCGAAACCTCAGCTGCAGTATTATTGGTAATAGTCAGTTTTACGGTATCAATGATGCCATTGGTATCCACATGGATACAAGCGGTGTCTGGGCTAATAACAATTTGTGTATCTGCTCTATAGATAGAAAAAAAGAACAATAAAATAGTGAAATACCTTTTCATATCAGAAGATTATTTTGTTTTTAAACTTACCATGCAAGTTTAGGAAAAAATAATTTTAAAATTCCTTTAATTTGTTAAAAATATACTAAAACGGCAGACAGGGATAAACCTAAAAGTCCTGCAGACGTCAAAACATCAAATTAAAACATAAAACAGACATGAAAATCAAAACCATTTTAATTGTAGCCATGGCTATGGCCTTCATCACAGGATCAGCTTTTACTGCTTATTCCAAATGGGTAATCATTGGCCAAAAAGAGGCTAATTATGGCCCGGACAGGGATGTGCTCAAAGTAACGGGAAATGACATTTTTAAAGCCATCAAAATTAAAGTTACCGACGCTGGCCTTGATATGATGGACATGGATATTTACTTTGAAAACGGCGAAAAATTCAATGTGGCCATTCGTAAGAATTTTAAGCAGGGAGAAGAGAGCAGGGTAATTGATTTGCCAGGCAACAGAAGAAGAATTGACCGCATTAGCTTTCTATATGACACAAAAGGCATTATGAAAGGAAAGGCCAACGTCTTGGTTTTTGGAAAAAAATAAATAAGAATCATCCATAATAAAAAAGGCAACCCCTAAAGGTTGCCTTTTTTTGTGGAGAATACCGGGCTCGAACCGGTGACCTCTACGCTGCCAGCGTAGCGCTCTAGCCAACTGAGCTAATTCCCTTGACCATTGGTCGGCAAATATAAGATGCTTTTTTAATTTACAAATGTATTACTTCATCATATGCCGCAGCTGTAGCTTCCATTACTGCCTCACTCATGGTGGGGTGTGGGTGGACAGCCTTTAAAACTTCGTGACCGGTAGTTTCTAATTTTCTGGCAACCACAATTTCAGCTATCATTTCGGTAACATTCATACCTATCATATGGGCCCCCAAAAGTTCTCCGTATTTGGCATCGTAAATCACCTTCACAAACCCTTCTTTGGCTCCCGATGCACTTGCCTTGCCCGATGCTGAAAAAGGAAATTTTCCAACTTTGACCTCGTAACCTGCCTCTTTTGCCGCCGCCTCTGTGTATCCAACACTGGCAACTTCTGGTGAGCAATAAGTGCATGAAGGTATGTTGTTGTAATCGAGAGGCTCTGCGTGCATGCCACTGATTTTTTCTACACATGTGATGCCTTCTGCACTGGCTACGTGGGCCAGGGCTTGGGTAGGAATAACATCTCCTATGGCATAAATACCTGGCACATTGGTTCTATAATATTCATCCACCTTGATCATTCCTCTATCTGTTTCTACTCCCAATAACTCAAGACCGATGTTTTCGGTATTGGGGCTGATGCCGGCCGAGCTCAAAACCACTTCACATTCAATGGTTTCTTCTTTACCATCCTTTCTGTTTTTGATGGTTACCTTACATTTATCTCCCTGGGTATCCACTTTTTCTACCGAAGTATTGGCCAAAACTTTGATACCTGATTTGGTGAACACCTTGGCAAGTTCTTTTGAGACTTCTGCATCTTCTCTTGGTAAAAGGCCTTGTTCTAAAAATTCAACAATCGTAACCTCCGTTCCTATTGAATGATAAAAATAAGCAAATTCCACGCCGATGGCTCCTGCACCAACCACCACCATTCTTGCAGGCTGGGTAGGCAATGACATGGCTTCTCTGTAGCCAATGATCTTTTTACCGTCAATAGGCAGATTGGGCAATTGGCGAGCCCTGCTGCCGGTGGCTATAATGATGTGGTCTGCAGCATATTCTGCTTTTTTGCCTTCTGCGTCTGTAACCACCACCTTTTTACCCCTTGCTAAGGATGCTGTTCCTGTGATTACAGTTATCTTATTTTTTTTCATTAAAAATTGAACACCCTTGCTCATACCTTCAGCTACCCCTGACTTCTTTTGATAATGGCTCCAAAGTCCGGTTTAGGGTTGCCGGCTACAATGCCATAATCTTCGGCATGATTGATATAGTTAAAGACCTGTGCGCTTTTCCACAAGGCTTTTGTAGGTATACAGCCCCAGTTGAGACAAATACCACCCAAAGATTCTTTTTCCACAACTGCCACTTTTTTGCCCAGCTGTGACGCCCTAATGGCTGCAACGTAGCCTCCAGGTCCAGTACCAATTACAATGATGTCAAAATTCATATTTTTGATTTTATTCCCCACAAAAATACGGCTTTATTAAGAAAACGAAAACTATTAAAACCATAGGAGAATACCACCTTTTAGGCTTCTTTTCATGTTTATAGCCAACAGGCAAATTACGGTTTCCGCTTTGTTGTTATCCTCAAATCATTGTTCGGATAATGGACTTTATTTGAATTTTAAATTGGCAATGCAAAGTGGAAAAGCCAATAAATAGGTTGTAAAACCTGAGAGATTGGCCCCAAACCTTCCTGCCAAAGAGGTAATTGGGGTCTGTTTTCCTTATTTAACAGATATCGGCTATCTTTGCCACAATATCAAAATAATAGTATGAAGGAAAGGATTATAATACTTGACTTCGGCTCTCAATACACACAGTTGATAGCCCGAAGATTAAGAGAATTACATGTGTTTTGTGAAATCTATCCTTATAATGCCCTGCCTTCAGATTATTTATCTGCCAAAGGCATCATTCTTTCTGGTAGTCCATTTTCTGTTTTGGACGCCAATGCCCTGTACACCGATTTAAATCTAATTAAAGGGAAACTCCCGGTTTTAGGAGTTTGTTACGGTGCACAATTGACAGCGCATCAATTGGGGGGTAAGGTTTCAAAAACCTTAAAAAGGGAATATGGTAAGGCACGGCTCAATGTCACTGACCAAAACGATCCCATTTTTCAAGGAATATCTGCCTCATCTCAGGTGTGGATGTCGCACGGCGATTCGATAGAAGTACTTCCTGAATCCTTTGAAGCCATTGCTACAACAGATGACATTCCGGTAGCCGCATTCAGATCTCGCACAGGAGCTTTTGACTTTCCTTACTATTGTTTTCAATTTCATCCTGAAGTAACCCATTCAGTGGAAGGAATGGATATGTTGAGAAACTTTGTGGTTCATGTAGCAGGTTGCCATTGTGATTGGACACCGGCCGCTTATATAGAAGAAACCATTGCTGATATCAAAACAAAAGTAGGAGATGGTAAAGTATTGATGGGACTCTCCGGTGGGGTTGATTCTACTGTAGCTGCCAGTCTTATCCATGAAGCCATTGGAGACCGTCTTACCTGTGTTTTTCTGGATAATGGCCTGCTTAGAAAGGGCGAATTTCAATCTGTTCTCCATTCCTATAGAAATATGGGCTTCAACATTGTAGGCGTTGACGCATCCAATGACTTTCTCAGTGAACTAGAAGGTATAGATGATCCTGAAACCAAACGTAAAATCATTGGTAGGGTCTTCATTGAAGTTTTTCAAAGAGAAGCTGCCAAGATTGAAGGCGTCTCATGGTTGGGTCAAGGCACCATCTATCCGGATGTCATTGAGTCTGTTTCTGTACATGGTCCTTCTGTTACCATTAAATCGCACCACAATGTTGGAGGTTTACCGGATACCCTGCATTTGAAACTTATTGAACCCATTAGAATGTTGTTTAAGGATGAAGTAAGAAGAGTAGGACTGGCAATGGGCATTGCCCAGGAGTTAATAGAAAGACATCCTTTTCCCGGACCTGGTCTGGCAATCAGAGTACTGGGTAAGATCAGCCGAGATAAAATCAGATTGTGCCAGGATGCCGACGCGATTTTTATCAATAAATTGAAGGAATATGAGCTCTACAATAAAGTATGGCAGGCAGGCGCCATATTGCTACCCGTTCAATCAGTAGGTGTAATGGGTGATGAAAGAACATACGAATTTACGGTTGCCCTGCGTTGTGTCAATTCAGTTGATGGAATGACGGCAGTCTGGTCTGACCTTCCGTATGACTTTTTAAATACCGTATCAAGTGAAATTATCAACAATGTCAAAGGAATTAACAGGGTTGTTTACGATATTAGCACCAAACCACCGGCTACCATTGAGTGGGAATAAGCTATGGTTATGGGCCTTTCTTCTGTTTATAGTAGCTTGTTCGCCAGCTGCCAAACTGACCAAAACAGAAGTTAAAAAACTGCCGGAAAATCAGGAAGTAACCAAGGCAGATAGTCTTGCTACTAAGAAAGCAGAGGAATCAGCTGACCCTTCCAAAAATAAAATGGAAGAAATTGAAGTAATTGGCGAAAAAAAGGCGGATAGCCTCCCTACGCCAGCTAAACAATATAGCCACTATGATGTGGCTGTTGTACTGCCATTTTCGGAAACTGCAGGCAATGAACGGTTTTTGCAATATTACGGAGGTATGAAACTGGCGGCAGAAGAACTGGCACTTGAAGGGCATGATTTTACCATCCGTGTTTACAATGCAGAAGAAAGTGGAGTTCTGGATCAATTGGAACAAGACAACTCCAAACTTATTTTTGCTCCTTCAGATGAAAACTTATTGAAGAAAATGGTCGATTTGGGAAAGTCAAAAAACGCCACTGTTATTTCTCCTTTTTTTAGTTTGTCTACGGTTGAAAATGCTCCTTCTTTTATTCAACTAAAACCTTCTCTGAAATCTCATTTTTCTTCAATTACCACCCATGTACTGTCCAATTACAACGCCAATGAGGTAGTTTTGGTAGGTAGAAATACCAAGGCAGATAAAGCTTGGTTCAAATATTTCCAAGCCACAGCAGCCGAAATTTCAGGCCAGCCTTTGGAAAAAATATTTTCTGAATATTGGGTCCTGGATGATTCTTTGTCTCTGGGCAGCAGGGTCTTCTACGATTTGATCGAATCAGGCAAGAATGTTTTTATTTTTCCCAATTATTCCTATAAAGATGAGCTATACCTGTACAATGCCATGCGCAGGTTATTAGCAGAAAAAGGAAGCTATCCGGTAACAGTTTATGGCATGCCTATCATAAAGGATTCTGAAAAGATGGGCTTTGATTTTTTTTCGGGCTTGAATGTCCATGTGCCTGCATCCCGTTATGTTGAAGAATTCAGAGAAGAGGTTAAATCGTTCGACAGGAAATTTTTTGATCATTTTGGCGCCCTGCCCGAAACTGATGCCTATGAAGGATTTGATCACATGTTGTTTATTGGCCGTCATTTGAGTGAATATGGTGAGAGTTTTGCTCCTTATCTAAGTACAGATACCGGACAATACCTTCATTCCAAGTTTGATGTAAGGGCGGCTCATACAGAGGGCTCAGCGAGTGAAATTGATTATTTTGAAAACAAGTACCTCGAAATCCTTAGATTCGACGGAACAAGGTTTGTGAAAGCGTATTGACCATGTTGTCTGACGAGAGACTCTATAAATTAAAAGAAGTTGTTCGTAAAAGACAATGGAACCTCACCATTGTTTTAGAAAATGTACACGACCCCCATAACTTAGGTGCAGTGATGAGAAGTTGTGAAGACATTGGAATTCCGGAGCTTTACATTTTATATAGCAAAGACACCCACAACTCTGCCCGCTATATTGGCAGAAATGCTACCAGTGGAGTGGGGAAGTGGATTACTCCCTTTTTTATGATGACCTGGATGAATGTATGCTGGCCGTAAAGAAAAAATACAAAAAGTGCTTACTACCAATTTGTATCACGGCGCTAAAAGTATTTACGAGACGAATTTGGAATCTGATGTGGCCATTGTTCTGGGCAATGAAAAAGAGGGCATCAGTAAGGATTTAATGGCGTATAGTGATGGTAATATTTTGATTCCGATTCACGGCATGGCCGAAAGCCTCAATGTATCTGTAGCCACTTCTATCATCGTATTTGAGGCCTCAAGACAACGAATGAATGCAGGATGCTACGATCAGGAGTTTGACCTAACGAATCAGCATATGAGTGAAACCTGGCAGAATTATCTGCAACAAGCCAGACCCAGGATTTATGAAAAAGATGCCATGCTGCTCAACCACATGGTCAACGAAAAAATGGAGCAAAAAAAAAGCTGATGGGATGAGCATCAGCTTTTTTTAATTTACATCATTTTCTATTAATTCTTCTTGATTCTCTCAATAATACCTCCGTTGTCTATCACCACCTCTGCGTCGGCATAACCACGATTGATGGCCTGAACTCTGGCCTGATCAGCATCGTCATAGTTGCTATATCCACCTAAGATAAAGATGGTCCAGGCACCTTTGGTCCACTGCTCCAATCTTCCCAGGTCTCTCACTTTTTTGCTGTCAAACCAAATGGGATCTTCAAAGCTACCCAATCTTACCTTGTATTCTCTATCTGTAACTTCTGGTAAGGGCTTGGTATATTCAAAATTGCCTGTAACAGCGTCATTTTTAGGTTTATTATTGTGAACGGTTGAATTGTTTTTTGGAGTAGAACTTACATTACCAGTAGCATTTTTATTATCCATTTGTGATAACATCAGTTCAAGATCGGAGGTTGATAATTCCTGTTCAACTATAAAGGCATCTTTAAAACCTTCGCTTCTTACTTTTTGCAATAAGACATCGGTTTCTGATCTTTCTAAAAAGTAACCCAAACGTACTTTAGTAGAATTATTCACCTTTACTTTATAGATGTTTCCAAATTTGACAAGTGTCTTAAATTTATTGACATCACTGTTGTTGGCAATCATAGAAGCCAGTTGAATAAAATAAACACGAGGCTTGTCTTTACTGGCAAGAACCTCTCCGATTGAAACCCTCCTTGCACCCATTAACAGAGCGTCGATATTTTCTACTTTGCCATAATTTAAGGTAGCTTCATTCAGCGCATAAGCAGCTGGTTCACTTTCTTCTTCTACTGTTTCTGTTTCGATTTGACTAACCAAAGGGGCATCCATTTCTTCTACCGTAAAAGTGTGCTCGGAAATAGGAGAGCGATAAATGTCTTCTCTACCTTTACCTCCCATCCTGTCAGAAGTAAAGTACATGATTAAGTTTTTTACATGGGGAAAGTAATCATTGGATACGGAATTGATGCCATATCCTGCATGTTGAACATCGATGAAACCCGCGCTGGTGTTTTGGCTGGAAAATATATCATATCCACCTAAGCCACCATGGCTTTCTGATGCAAACCACAAAATTCCACTGGCATAAAATGGAGTAATTTCATTTCCTTTTCCATTTACATCTTGTCCCAGGTTTTCAGGGGCAGTCCAGTTGGTGCCATCGAAGGTGCTTTTGTATAAATCCATTCCTCCAAAACCACCTTCTCTGTTGGATGCAAAATAGAGGGTAAGACCATCCTCACTCAAACAAGGGCTATAATTGCTTATGCCTGATACATTATGGGCAAAAGCAGTTATATTGTTCAAACCAAAGCCATTGTAAGTACCCAAGTAGATAGCAGCATCACTCATTCTTTCCAAAGGTGAACCACCTACTTGTTGGGTTGTACAGAAGGCTACTCCATTATTTTGAGTAATAGAAAATGCTACCATCTTGGTCTCATTGACCTTGCCTTCCATAAACAAGGCAGCAGAACTACCATTGTGTAATGTCTTGCATAAATAGAGGCCTTTATTATCCTTTATCAGGCTTGCTGTCTGCGGAGTCATAAAAGGTGACTTCTCCCCATTAAATACAACTACCTGTTCATATAAAACAGCTCCATATTCTGATGAAGGCGAATTCATATCCAGATTCATCACTTTTTTGTGTCTTCTGTAATGAATCAACTCCTTTGCAAACACACAACTTTGGATTTGCTTTTGGGCGCCTTCTTTCAACTTGCCACTTACTTTTCCAAATTTTTTAATGGCTTCATCGTACTTTCCCCCCATTTTTAATGCTAAGCCATAATCATAAAATGACTGGTCATCACATAGTTTCATGCTTTCCATCATGCTGTAAGTAGCACATGCGAGATCAATTTTACCCAACTTGAGCTGTAAATCTGCCAATAGCCCATATGCCTTTCCATCATTTGGATTCTTAGCCAGGTGTTGATTTAGGTAGTAAGCGCTCGGTATACATACCTTTATCAATCTGTACTTTGATAGGGTCCAATTTGTCTTGACATAATTGTTCAGAGACAAAATTGAAAAAAATGCCAGTGCTAAGACCAGCCTGAGTTGCTTATTCATGAGACACTTAGTTTAAAATAACTATATTAATGTGACAAATATATTGTAATTATTTATAATGTGACATTTATGTATTACGAAATTATTTAATGTTTAGTCATATTTTTATTTTGAATTTTGTAATACATTGATAATAAACCCAGCTAAATATTTAAATTATGTAGATGGATGGAACCATGTTCCGTCTCTTTAGGTCAATTCATGTCAATAAGCTATTTTTACAGCCATATGAGAACGAAGGGAAATACCTCACTTTTTATTGCAACCCGTCTGGCATTTACCGGCGACAAGTCATTTACCCGCATTATCCTGGGTATAGCAATTGTTGGCCTGGCTATCAGTACAGCGGTAATGATCCTTAGTTCTGCCATCATCTCCGGCTTTAAAAATGAAGTCCACGAAAAAATATTTGGTTTTTGGGGGCATGTTCATGTTGCGGATGCGGGTGTGACCCGAAACTTTGACTTGAGGCCCATGGATGTTTCTCCAGATTTGATATCAAAGTTGAAGTCGGTGAAGACAGATGACTTTGCTACTTCTGATGAAAGCATTAAAGGCACCATACAATCACTTTTTCAAACCAATGAACAATATGCTGCTGTTACCCAGGTTTATCCCTACATCATCATGCCATGTCTGCTTGAAAATAAAAGAGACCTGCTGGCAGGTTTGTTTAAAGGTCTGAGTGACGATTTTAATTGGAAAAACCTGCAACGATTTATGGTTGCAGGGCATCCCCCTTCTGGAAACCATCTGGAAGCTCAAATTGTAATCAGTAAGATCATAGCCAACAAGTTGTCGTTAAAGGTGGGTGACCGTTTGATTGTATCTTTTGTAAAAGACAACGCAAGGTTAAGAAGAGCACTCACCATTAGTGGTGTCTACAATACAGGTTTAGAAGAATATGACGAACGATTTGTTTTGGGTAGCTCCGAGCTGCTTCGGTCGGTTTTGGGCTGGGATGAAAATCAGTACAGTGGCTTGGAATTGTTTGCAGCTCCGCATACTGATATACCGGCCTTAAATGAATTCATCTATGCCGAAATCCTGCCTTCGAGCATGTATTGCGAAACCATATTTGAAAAATTCCCCAATATTTTTGAATGGCTCAACCTACAAGATATCAATGAGAGGGTGATTTTACAACTGATGGGATTGGTTGCCATCATCAATCTCACTACAGTATTGTTGATTTTGATTTTGGAACGAACCAGAATGGTTGGCGTTTTGAAGGCATTAGGCGCCAGTAACTGGGCCATCCGTAAGATCTTTTTATACCATGCTGCTTATATTCTTCTCACAGGCTTATTGGCTGGCAATTTCCTGGGACTGGGCATTGCCTGGCTTCAGAAAACTACAGGATGGATTAAACTGGATGAAACCAATTATTACTTGAGTGTGGCGCCCATCCACATCAACTTTTGGCAAATTGTGCTAATTAATTTGATTGCCTTCTTGGCCTGTATGATCACTATGATACTGCCATCTTTTATAGTTTCCAGGATTACCCCGTAAAAGCCCTTCGATTCAGTTGATGTCAAAGTGGTCCACATTAGCACTTTCTCCTTCTGAAATTAGCATCAGATGGATAAGGCTTTTGCGACATGTTTTCTATCCTTTTTACCGACATCCGGAACATCTTCTGGTTCCTAATGTGGTAATATGGTTAATCGATTTCTGGTTCTATGTAACAGACGTTCTATTCATACCTGAATTATATAAGACGGCTTATTTTTTTCTTAAACCATCGATCCGGTTTCTCTCGAAAGAAGAGCTGGATCTGGCAAAAAGTGTATATAAAGACTGTCTTAATTTGGATAAAGTATTGATTGACAACTATTCAGGCAGGGTCAGTAAAAAGTATGGAATTGCTTATGTTTCATTTGATCTCATCCACACCTGGCAATCTCTCAGAAAAGATGTGTTTATCCATGAACTTATGCATGTATATCAATATTGCCAATTTGGATCTGTGTACATATTCAGAGCTTTACTTGCCCAAAAGAGCAAAGAGGGCTACGATTATGGGGGACTAACAGGCCTCTCCAGTGCCATTGACAAGGGTAAAACTTTGTTTGAATTTAACTTTGAGCAACAGGCTTCAATTATCGAACACTATTTTGAATTAAAGGAACGATTTGGGGAGCTTGCTTTAGCAGAAAAATGGTCACCTTACCTCCATTTTTGGCATCAACTGTTGCTCAACAAACCAAGATCTCACCAAATAAATAAAAATCATTTGTAATTTTACCTATCATTTATTCTTTTTCAGATATATTTGTAGTGAATTAACAGAATATTATTCTTAACTAAAAAAAATTACTCATGGGAAAAATCAAGATTGCCATCAACGGTTTCGGAAGAATCGGTAGACTTGTTTACAGGCAGATTTATAACATGGAAGGCATCGATGTGGTTGCTATCAACGACCTGACAGATGCGGCTTCTTTGGCACACTTACTTAAATACGATACTGCTCAGGGTAGATTCAATGAAAAAGTTGAAGCTGCTGATGGCGCCATTGTTGTAAATGGAGATCGAATCAATATCTATGCGCAGAAAGATCCTTCCCAAATTCCTTGGGGAAGCCATGATGTTGACGTTGTACTTGAATGTACTGGATTTTTCACCTCTGATGAAAAAGCTGCCCTTCACCTAAAAGCAGGTGCTAAAAAAGTGGTTATTTCAGCCCCCGCTACAGGCGACCTCAAGACCATCGTATTCAATGTAAACCATACCGAATTGGATGGCTCAGAAACCATCATCAGTTGTGCTTCATGTACTACCAACTGCCTGGCTCCCATGGCCCAGGTTCTGAATGAAAAATTCGGCATCGTAAATGGTTTGATGACTACGGTTCACGCCTATACCAATGATCAAAACACCCAGGATTCGCCCCATGCAAAAGGTGACTTGAGAAGAGCAAGAGCGGCTGCCCAAAATATTGTTCCCAATAGCACAGGTGCTGCCAAAGCCATTGGACTGGTTTTGCCGGATCTGAAAGGAAAATTAGATGGTTCTGCTCAAAGAGTACCAACCTTAACGGGTTCTTTGACCGAGCTTACTTGTATCTTGGGTAAATCTACTTCAGTAGCTGAAATCAATCAGGCTATGCAGAATGCCGCCAACGAAAGTTTTGGGTATACAGAAGATCCCATCGTAAGCAGTGATGTTATTGGCATTACCTACGGCTCACTTTTCGATGGTACCCAAACCAAAGTACAAACCATTGGCGATACCCAATTGGTAAGGACAGTGGCATGGTATGACAATGAAATGTCTTATGTTTCACAATTGGTTAGAACACTTGCTTATTTTGCTTCTTTGCAGAAATAATATTTGCTTGCCATATAAACTCGTCTTGTATTATGAGACACATCAATTTTAACAATGCCAGGGTTTTGGTTAGGGTAGATTTTAATGTACCCCTTAATGAAAACCTGGAAGTAACAGACACCACCAGGATTGAAAAGGCCATTCCGACCCTTCAATACATGCTGGACCAAGGCGCTTCTTTAATAGTTTGCACCCACCTTGGCAGACCTAAGCCGGGAGCAGACAATGCCAAGTATTCTACAAAACACTTAGTTTCGACTTTTGCTCAGCTATTGGGCAGAAAGGTGAAGTTTGTAGATGATGTCATTGGAGATAAAGTACAAGCCGCAGCCAATGCTCTTCAACAGGGAGAGGTATTGTTACTGGAAAATACGAGGTTTTATAAAGAAGAAACCGACGGAGATCCTGCCTTTTCAGAAGCGCTGGCTTCACTTGCAACAGTCTATGTCAACGATGCTTTTGGCACTGCTCACAGGGCTCACGCATCAACCACTACGGTGGCCAACTACTTTGATAAAAACCACAAAGGTTTTGGCTTCTTAATGGAAGCTGAAGTAAAAAATGGTCAAAAAGTGCTCAAAGAAGCAGAAAAGCCATTTACAGCCATTGTGGGAGGAGCCAAGGTGTCAGACAAAATTCAACTTTTGGAAAACTTGTTGGACAAGGCTGACAACATCATCATTGGTGGTGGAATGGCTTATACCTTTTTTAAAGCCCAGGGAGGCAATATTGGAAAGTCGCTCTGCGAGTCAGAATTTTTAAATCTAGCCAATGAAATTTTGGTGAAAGCCAAAGAAAAGGGATGTAATATCTTTTACCTTCAGATTCCATGGCAGCTGATTCTTTTGCAGCAGAGGCCGAACATAAAAGTTACACCAAGTAACGACATTCCGGAAGGATGGATGGGCCTTGACATTGGCCCGGATGCCATTTCCACTTTTAAAAGTGTTATAGCAGCTTCCAAAACCATTGTCTGGAACGGCCCGATGGGGGTTTTTGAATTTGACAATTTTGCCACTGGTACATTGGCAATTGCCCATGCTGTAGCCGATGCAACCAGCAATGGTGCCTTCTCATTAATTGGAGGGGGTGATTCTGTTTCTGCCATCAACAAGGCAGGATTAGAAGATGCTGTCAGCTATGTTTCAACGGGCGGAGGTGCCATGCTGGAAATGCTGGAGGGCAAGGTGTTGCCGGGAGTAGCAGCCATAGAAGATCATTAATACACTAGGTTTGGGTCACGCACCGATTGAATTTTTCAATTTGAGCGTGATCTGCCATGGTGATTCCCATTGAAATGAACTGCCTGGTGGCTCTTGGATCTATAATGGCATCCACCCACAAACGGGATGCAGCATAATAGGGTGTTGTCTGTTCGTCGTATCTATTTTTAATTTCATCATATAGGGCTAATTCTGCTTTGGGGTCAGGGGCATGTCCTTTTGCTTTTAAAGCACTCACCTGTATCTGAGTCAATACTTTTGCTGCCTGTGCTCCCCCCATTACGGCAATTTTTGCAGTAGGCCAGGCTACTATCAATCGGGGATCATAAGCCTTACCACACATGGCATAATTACCTGCTCCATAAGAGTTGCCAATAACCACCGAAAATTTTGGTACGGTACTATTGGCCACTGCATTGACCATTTTTGCTCCATCTTTTATAATGCCGCCGTGTTCTGATTTTTTTCCAACCATAAATCCGGTCACATCGTGGAGAAAGACCAGTGGAATTTTTTTCTGATTACAATTCAAAATAAATCGGCAGGCCTTATCAGCAGAGTCGCTGTAAATGACACCTCCAAACTGCATTTCTCCTTTCCCGTTTTTGGTAACCAGTCTTTGGTTGGCTACAATTCCAACCGACCAGCCATCCACCCTGGCATAGGCACAGTAAATGGTTTTGCCGTAGTCTTCTTTGTATTCCACTATGCTGTCGCAATCAACAATACAGTTGACAATATCTTTTACATCGTAAGGCTTGTTGACAGCTGATGGAAAAATGCCGGTAAGGTCTTTGGTGTCACGAGTAGGGGGTAATGCTTTGATTCGATCGATACCTGATTTGGGCTGGTGACCAATTTTGCCCATGATTTCTCTGATCTTATCGAGACAGGCTTTATCATCTTTCATCCGGTAATCGGTAACTCCACTGATTTCACAATGGGTTTTGGCACCTCCCAGGGTTTCCTGATCCACGTCTTCTCCAATGGCGGCTTTGACCAGGTAGGGACCTGCCAAAAAGATAGAAGCGGTGCCTTCAACGATCAGTGCTTCGTCTGACATAATAGGCAGATAAGCACCACCTGCTACACATGAGCCCATAACTGCTGCAATTTGTACAATCCCTTTGCTGCTAATCACAGCGTTGTTCCTGAATATTCTGCCAAAATGTTCTTTGTCCGGAAAAATTTCGTCCTGCATAGGCAGGTAGACTCCTGCACTGTCTACAAGGTAGATAATAGGAATGTGGTTTTCCATGGCAATTTCCTGAGCTCTCAGGTTTTTTTTGCCGGCCATCGGAAACCAGGCGCCCGCTTTGACAGTGGCATCATTGGCCACTACCATACAGATCCGGTTTTGTATATAACCCAAAACGCAAACAACCCCTGCCGCAGGGCAACCACCTTCTTCTGCATACATACCATAGGCAGCAAATGCTCCCATTTCAAATTGCTGACTGTCTTTGTCCAATAAATAGGCAATTCGTTCTCTAGCCGTCAGCTTGCCGGCTTCGTGTTGTTTGGTTATCCGTGACTTTCCTCCACCCTCACTGATGGTAGCCAACTTGTAATTAACCTGGGCAATTAACTGGCCCATAAAATCTTCATTCTGATTATAGGTCAGATCTTGCGACATATTGATGGATTGAGCTGAAAAAATTATTTACCGCTGCACTGTTGAATGATGCGTTGTAGGTTTTCCACATAAGACTGATCGTTGTCTTTAGTGGCGTCTACCAAACCTGCTTGTGCATCAGCCAGCGCAACATCACACTTGCCCAATTTGGCAGCAATCTTTGCCCTCACATAATAAGTCCAGTATTTTTTATCCATTTCCACCAATTTGTTGGCCCATGCATAAGCCTTATCGAGGTCTTTGTCGTGTTCAAAATAGTAGTTGGCAGCATCATAATAGGTTTCAGATGTTACTTCTGCCGCTGATGTTTTTTCATCAATTTCTTTTAGAATGCCTGCCTCAGCATCATGGCTTAAGCGCATTTTAATTTCGGTGTTTTCCCACTGCATGATCAAATGAGCAGAGGCTGGTGTAAGGGTCACAAATGAAAAAGAAAACTGTTCAACGGTAGCATTGGTTTTACCCGCCTCCACATCAAATCTCATGAGGTCTTCTTCCGATTTATAATTATAAGTACCCCATTGATTTGCGTTCTTAGACAAAACTATCGTCCATTTTTTCTCACCGGGTACGGTTACTAGTCCATAAGTACCTGCCTTTATTGACTTTCCTTCTATGGCCATATCATGGCTCAGGGTAAGATTGGTAATTTTGTTCGCGCCGGTCCTCCAGATTTGGCCATAGGGTATTAATTTGCTACCTACCATTTGCCTGCCCTTCAACATGGGTCTGCTATATTCTACTGTAACTTTAGACAAACCAATGACCTGGCTGACAGTTGCTGAGGGACTGGCGGCAGGAGTGTTGATTTGTGCCGAAGCATTGGTCAGACTGATCAGGAGGGCGAATACTGCTAAAACTGGAAATAATTTCATCTTCTTTTTTTTATTCAAAGATAAGGATTATTGCCACATAAGGCGAAAATCGCCACTTTGTTTGGAGGGAGAGGGGGCTAAGTTTTCGCTTAGCAGATTGTTCGGCAAAAAAAATAGCCTTACCTTTGGGCCAAATTATTAGCTATGGTAAGCGTAAGCTCAGAAATAGGGAAACTCAAAAAAGTTATTGTCCACAGACCAGATCGGGGTATTTCCCGCATTACTCCCAAAAGAGCTACAGAGCTGCTTTTTGACGATATTGTATATGTCCCTCAAATGATGGACGAACACGATACATTTACAGATGTTTTGGATGAATTTGTGGGCCAGGACAATGTCCACGAAGCTGAAAAACTAATTTTGGAAGCGCTCAATGCAGATGCTGACAAGCGGGAAGAACTGATCAACCGTGCCGTGCATTATGAGGAATTACCCAATTCTGATGCCCAGGCCTTAAAAGCCATGGACAATGAAACCCTGACTCAGGTTTTGGTAACGGGATATTTGCAGGAAGATGATCACATTTATTTTGACCCGATTCCCAATTTCATTTTTACCAGAGATATTGCCGTAGCCGTCAATGACCATGTTATTATTACCAAAGCTGCAAAGACTGCCAGGTTTAGAGAAAATCTGCTGACTCGATTCATTTTTGCGGCCCATCCATTGTTCAAAGAAACTAATTCACAGTCAAAGGTCATCAATCTCAATGACCTCAACGCGTTTCCTCCCTCCCGAATGGGACAGTCAGTCAGCATGGAAGGGGGCGATGTGATGATATTAAATGAAGGCTATCTGCTCATAGGATGTAGTGAACGAACCACAGAACACGCCATTCATTCTTTAAAAGAAGTACTTTTTGACAGAGGAGTTATTGAAAATGTGGTACAGATCAACATTCCTGATGATCGTTCGTACATGCACATTGATACCTTGTTTACCCGCATCAATAAAAATGACACAGTTTGTTTTAAGCCCATCGTTTTTGATGGAAACAGCAGTAATGTGAGGGTTTATCGGAAAGATGGCAGTACCGCTGGGTATGACAGTGTCAAAAACTTCATGTGGTCAGAGATCAATCCTGACATGCGGTTTATTTTTGCCGGAAACGGAGTAAGCCCTTATCAGGAAAGAGAACAATGGACCGATGGATGTAACCTGGTTGCGGTAAAACCAGGGGTGGCCATTACGTATGACAGAAATCCAAGGACAGAAGTAGCCTTTAAGAATGCCGGGTACAATGTAATAACAGCCTATGACTTTCTTGAAAAAGTAGAAGATGGGGCAATCAATATTCACCAGCTGGAAAATACAATCATTACCATACCGAGCAATGAGTTGTCCAGGGCTAGGGGAGGGTCGCACTGTATGACCTGTCCAATCATCAGAGAATTAACTTAAAAGAGAACTTTAAACCTGGGGAACTAATTTATGCTCCTCCATGTTATTGAATTGTTTTTAATACTATTGGGGTTGACTGGTATCGACAGGGAATGCCAATGGTAAGTAAGCATGTCGGAGCAGGATTGCTCACTCCGTAACAAATGGTGATCGAACAACAACTGGCGAATCTAACTTCGCATTGGCTGCGTAATCTAGGATTATAAAGCCTTTAAGCCCCCAGCTTGACGCCTGATACATAGCTGGCTGCTTTCAACTCTTCAGGATAGGTAGGTCAAATGCCTCTATGACACTCCGAAGATCCAGAGGATCGACAATTGCGACGCTGCCTGTATGCTGAGCGAAAGTCTAAACACTGAGTACAGGATAAACATGTAGAAAGCTTATGATTGTTTCATCTGGACGGGAGTTCGAATCTCCCCAGCTCCACCATCCTAAGAAATTAGGTAATCAATATAGGCGCAAAATTCTGTTAATCAGGTCTTTGCGCCTTTTTGTTTGCAGCTTATTGGAGTTTAAAAGAGTTATAATCTTAAAAATACTTTTATATTTCTGACTCAAGAAACCCATGGTTTAAGCGTTTTAAAGCAATTCTATACCGGTAAAAATATTCTGATGGTTCGTTTCCGGTTGCTATCCAGGTGATCTATAAGACAAGCCAATCCGGAAGGTTCTTTTCAGCAAAGAAGAAAAATACTGGGATGAGAAAAACGGGAGGGTAAAGACTGCTCATCCTCTCTATATGGAGTACAATGAGTTGATTACTTACAAGCTCCACGATGTTGAGAGGCGTTGTATTACAGCTGTGAGAAACAATCAGGAATTTACCCGGGAACTTCTTTTCGATGCAACAACTGACGGATATAGCTTGGTCTACATAGTAATAGGCTATGGAAAGAAAATGGCCATGAAGAAAAAACATGTGGCCAAAGAGAAGTATGACAACATCGTTAAGAAAAAAACCGAGTTTTCTCCAGATGTGAAGCTTAGTCAGGTCACCACTAAATGGCTTAACAAATACCGGGCTTTTCTTGAGGAGAAAAACTCCAATAACGCCGCAAGTAAGAATATAAGCATGCTGCTGACTTCCCTTCGAAGCTGCCAAAGACATACAGTTGGATCTCAGATTATTCGGATACAGGGTTTCTTAAAGGCCTACAACAAAAGAAATGCTGTCAAAGGATGAGTTTATCCGACTGAGATACTTGGCGCTCCCATACGGCCAACTAAAGTTAGGTAGGGACATTTTCTTTTGTCACTCTATCTCCGAGGCAGAAGAATTGGGGATGTGCTCACTATACAGCACTCACAGATCCAAATTGGCAGGCCAGAAAGACCGAAAAGCCAAAGGATATTGCAATCGTTGAGCCAGCCATGGAGATCATTAAAGAATAAAGTGGTAAACATGCTGTTTATGTAATGCCGTTGATGAAAATACATTCACCGGCCGATCCTGACAATTACAGGTATAGAAAACAGATTGAGAGTAAGACTGCTATCGTCAATATACAATTGAAGATCCTGGCAGGAATGATAGATTGTGAGAAGAATCTAAGCACAATTGTTGACAGGCACACATTCGCTTATCTAGCCAACCAAAGCGGAATTACAACTAAATGAATCAAGTACATGCTCGAGCATTCAGATATGAATACTACCGATGGGTATGTTGACGATTTAAGGCGCAATGATGTCCTCCTTGATACTGCTATGCTCGAGTTTATAGCAAAATTGAATAAGAAATATTAGAACTTATTTAATTTATCGACAGCGATCTTCTAGTTGCCCCTTAAAAATTTGAGGAGGAAGAATTATTGATATCTGAGATCCAGATAAAAGTTAATGTTGAAATATAAAGATCTACATACGGAAAAACAACTGCAGGAGCGTTTGTGTTGACAAAATTTAGCTTCATTTTTCATCAATAGCTTCTGAGTGCCTAAATTCTCCAATAGCTAATAAACTAAGATTGAAAATGTTTTCAACATTTAAATTAACTTCCATAACAATTTTAAACTGTCTATTGTCATTCCGGAAAGAAAAAAAACACTTTTGGAGAGATTTCAAGTTCTATTGGTTGTTCATTTGGGATATATAAGCCTGTAGACCTAAATACAACCATTGGGAACCCTACTCCTAAAAATTCTAATTTATTTTGCAGTGTTGTTTCCATTTCACGCTGCTTGATCAAATTCAGATTCAGTAACTTCAGTGCTCAATGGAGAATTATTGTTTATGGTTTTGAAATGACCATTAACAAATGGTTTTTGCCGAAAGCTTTCTAAGGTGATATTGAACGATTCTATTGGTATACTAAGATCTAAAATTAATTTCTAAATCGCTTAATATTGATCTTAGCTTATGTGTCATAAGCCATTGTTTAAAACTTTCGGGAGTTTCTGCCTCAAAAGCTTTTTCCAGCTTTTCTTCAATTCTGGCAAAATCAATCATTTTAGTTCTTATTTGGTTTTAATCTACCTGGCCTTCGAAATCTAGTGCAAAAGTAGATATTATTTCTAAATTATATACTGCTATTTGAATTCTTTTTCTATAAACGAAAGGTTGAAGTTTATTATTTCTTAAATTTTGTATTGGTTTTATAACAGATTCTGTTGAATCAGTGCTAAAATCCTGAAATTGGACGGCATCAATATCTTCATAAATATTTGCTTTTTCTTTAATATATTGATTTAAATCTGCAATAGTGGGTTTGAGATTGAATTTTTTAATGAACTTTTTTGCATATTGCTCAATTATTCCAACCCACCAGTTGTAATGATCCTCATTAAATACGGTATCTAGAACCTTATCATTAACTTCTATTTTGCTTTTATAAATCTCATACCTACCTGTTTTTCTTTTTGATGTTTTACCCCATTTGTGAGCATCATCAATATAATACCAGAAATAATAACCATTTCCGAGCCATGCATTAGATTTAGAACAATTATTGGTTCAGAAAGTTTAACTTCTCTAGATTCCTGTGTATGATATAGTTCCTATCCATATAAATTCGCCGGTTTATAAGAGTTAATGAGCAAACTAGGTGCCAAAATAAATTAGTTTTCTGTTTTATGAAAATTTCTCATCATATTTTATTTCTGTTATAACAAAAATTGCCAATTTGGTCATGAAGGAGACCAAATTCAGCCTCGGCTTCTTAATGCTGCCATGGAGGAATTGATTCATTCTTTCTGATCGCCTTCGGTTTGATTATTCGACAGACTTTTGTTGTATTATTAATAATTATAATATCAGTTGTAATCGTATTTGGAGCATCATTTGTTATATCTTGCTTACGCATATTTCTCACCTTATTAAAAGTTTTCGAGAAATCAAGTCTTTCCAATTTGTCGGTAAGCTTTCTTCACATTTTAGCAAACATATTGAATAGTTGATTAATTTGTCTTTTTCTTTTACATCAGTCGTGCCAAATTGATCATCATTCAGATGAATCCTGATTTTATCACATGGTATGGTACTAAATTCCTGTAAATCTTCTTTTTAAATATCTATTTTGATTACCCCACACCACTCATGAGCATCTGCCCTGCCATCAGAGTAAAATTCAGATATTTCATAATTTGCTGTCTTTAAATTCAATACGACCCCATCATCAAATTTGATTTCTGCTATTGATCCTTTTGTTAAAGTGCATTTTTTTATATGCTCAACTGTAAAATTCAAGAAGTAGCTAGTAATAAATTGTACAAAAGAAACCCTGCCCAGCATAATTGAATTTTTACTATCTTTCTTCAGACTATAATTGAAAGTTCCTTTGTCCCCATATTTAATAGTCAACTTCCCAGTAAACTCGTCAGTTTTTTTTTAAAGATTTTACACTGTTCGTATCCGGTATGACCAATAAATATTACTAATAAAACAAACACAAAAATTTAAACTATATAACCCGGTCATTTTGAACAGCATTTTCAATTTGCATCCAAGTTATCCCAGCGGTGTCCTCTTTTGTTGGTCGAGTTTTGGCACCTGGTTTTAAAATATTTTTCTATTTTCTTTTTGCCTCAATTGCCTTTTCCCTCCTGAGATCTCTTTTTAAAATCTCGTTTTCAAAGCACTTCTACAATATTTTCTGCTTCCCACTTTAATTTCTGGAGATATTTTCTAATAATTTTTTTTCTTAGAAAGATTCCTATAATGGTTCTGATAATATTAAGTTGCCAATAAAATACTTACTTAGAATTTGCTTTTTATTGTGGAAATCTTCAAGAGTAGATTTACTTAAACTTTCCTTACTTACCATGAAAAGAAGTTCTAAGTCTTCATCCTTTTTCTTTGAAAGCTTTAACAAATCGAATTCGTAAACTAAGTCATTCGAAATTGGTTTGGAGAAGATAATTTTGTAAACCTTCCATTGTATACCATTAGTGAGAATGACCCAATCAACACCAGCGTTTGATCCATAATCAACTGTCTGTCTTATATGATCTGTTTTTAAATCAATCCCAATTGCTTTTACTTCTATTAGGTACCTTGGTTTTCCATCAATTTTGATTGCGAGATCGCAAAGGTTTTCTTTATAGCATATTCAGAAGTAATCTCGCCATACTTTTCAAAGCCAAAAACATCAGTAAGAATATCGGTTATTATTACAACAGTATCTGATTCATTGATATCTTTTGCTCGGGCTTGTGTAAGAATTGGTTGAAATTTTTTTAATCCATCAGAGAGTCTGGGTTGAATTTTTACAGGGATTGCCATAGCATTATTTTATTGATTAGAAATTGAATTTACGTACTTCTGAACAGTCCTATCACCCGTTACATTTCCAGAATCTCCTCGCTTTTAATGTCCTGTGTATCGAATTGCTCTATATTGTATGGAATAAGACAAAGTGAATCGTCGTTATCCTCAAAAGGCTTTACAAATTTAACAGTTTTTAAGTTATCAGTATTGGTAACAACTAGATATGATTCACCATAAATGATGAAATTCCGATATGAAATCCTCTTGAGTATGATCCAGTCTCCATGTTTGATCAACCCCTTTCAAACGAAGGCCTATAACCTGGAGGGCATATTTTCGCACCGGGAGAACATGGGGATATTTATGAAAGCAAATGGTTTAAGAGCCACCAAATCTGACATTGCAGGGCTTATCGTGGCAAATACCTCTACATGAAAAATGGGATTTTCTTGCTTAAATATTCCGAATTAGGTTCTCAACGACGACCAACCTGTTTGACATAAAACGTCGATAACCGGGAACGTTATCAATATTTTATTGGTTATGATCACTTACCGGGTCTTTTTGATTTATACCTTTATTTAAATAGTCCTTTGAGATGCCAATTTTGGCAACGAACTCTTTTTGGATCATTTTATTATATAATATAAAGTGTTTTAATTCAGTTATTTATAAACTAATATTTAAAAATGTCGATATAATTTTGATAAATCGATGTCAGTGGAAATGTCTTTGCATAACCATCAACAGTACAACCAACACAAATATAAAAAATGGTAACATAAGTAACATTAAAAATTGACTCTGCAAAAGAAGTTGTCAAAACTTTTAGAAAGAAAGAGAATGGAATCACGAATTGCGTGTCGATTGCGAACATTGCTCAAAATTTCTAGCTGAACCTACATGCCGAACACAAACATCCAAATAACCTGTGGGGCTGAGTGGATCTGCTACAACTAGGATTACACCTCTGACCCGTGGGCCAGGACCATGGTAAAATGTATCTCCATGCGTGCCCATGTCAAGGTTTTGGAGTACATTCTCAACAATGGGGCTGTTAATAAGTATACAACTTTGTTAGAACCTGAGTGGATTTACGGCAAATTGAAGTATAATGCCATGGAAATTGAGGGAAGGATGAACTACTTATCGACTAATTTACCGGACAAGTTGCGAACTACTGGACCTGCTATCCATCCACCATTATAAGACGGTATTGGTGTAAGGACTTACACCGGTATTTTATGAAGCATTGTAATACAATTATTTAAATATATGTTGTTTGAGGCCCCAGCTCCACTAAAGTAAAAGCCGCAATTTGCGGCTTTTTTTATTTCATTTGGTTAATGATCTTACAATCAAACCTTCTTTTTAAGCAGGAATAGAGGTTACCACTATAATTAAACCTAAAAATTTGTCCTTTTTTGAGGTTGAGTATCTGATTGATGCTCAATGCTTCAGGAAAAATGAAAAATTTCTTTCACAAAATTTGAAATTCGCATAGGGGTATACCCTAGGTGCGTTTGTCAAAAAGGTACTTACACACACTTACACAATATTATAAAATGTTAATAACTGCTCATTTTCTGACTGAGTTTCAGAGCCTACGATTTTTTAATGCCCTTAGCGATGAAGAAAAAATGTACTTAATGGCTAATTCGAGGGTAATTTCAGACCATGGAAAATCCAACTTGATTTACGCAAAAGATACACCCTGCAATTATGTTTATTTTGTAGTTGAAGGATCGGTAAAAGTTTCAAACCCGGAAGAAGAAAGAGAGCACATCTCAATGATTTTACACAAAGGGAATATTTTTGGAGAATGTTGCCTTTACGGACAGGAAATGACTCAGTTCAATGCTTACACCATTGAAGAAAAAACCAGGGTAATTTCCATCAATGTTGAATGTTTTAAAAGTCTGATGAGAAATAATTTTGAATTCAACCTGAAAGTTATTGAAATGATAGGGGAGAAGATCAAAAAAAGTGAAGAAAGACTACACAATTTTGCTACAAAGGATGCAAGACAACGAATTGTAGAATTTCTGAAAGAAAATGTTGAAAACAATGGCCGAAAAGTCGGTCTTGAAATGTTGATCAAACATGGGCTTACCCAGCAAGACATTGCCAATTTTACAGGTACTTCACGCCAAACTGTTACTACAGTGCTGAATGACCTGAAAAGCAAAAATAAAATACACCTTAGGCGCAAGAGCATCCTGATTAGAGATCTCACCGCCCTGGTTTAAGATTTTTTTCATCATTAGTTTATAAGTTTATTAAAAAAAAGATGCATTGAAAGTAATGCATCTTTTTTCATTTATGGAAGACCGTAACGCAGCCATCCTATTTTTAGACCTGAAATACGGCTTCTACTATTCCATCTCTACCATATCCAAAATCAACAATGACTTTTCAACATCATAATTCATGACCTTCAGCCTGATTTTCATGGTAGTAAGTGCACTAGGGTCAATCAGTACCCCTTCGTCATTTTCCAATATGGCATTGATGCCGTTTTCGGATAGCTTGGCAAGCGCCAGATTTGCTTCAAATGAATCGTGAAATGTTTTAATTACGGTGGTTTCCATTGTATTTATTTTTCACTAAATATAAGCAAAAAGTGCAATATTTGCAAGGTCTAAACCTCATTGCAATGGATGATTTTGGTCATTACATACCTGTTTCTTGCGATTTATACGATTTACTTACCCATTACGCCAGTAATAAGTCAAAGGTAGATATTCAAACTAAGGCCATGAATGGATCACAACTGTACTCCGGCATAATTTCAGATGTGTTTACAAAAAATAAAGAAGAGTTTTGCGTTATAGAAGGTAATGAACTCAGACTGGATTTTATCATTTCGGTTTTACCAACAACACAGACATCGTGAATTTAAATTTTTTCTTTAGTACTTTATTAGCAGCCTTTTTAATAAACGTTTCGGCGAATGGGCAAGCCCTTCAGTTAAAGGAGTCGTATGTTGTTTTAGGAAATGACACAGTATTTGTCCAGAAATATGATTCACCCTTAGGAGCCAACGGCTATTGTTTGATACATGTGCATGAAAATGAAACAGCTTCATTAGAGGCGGGCTTTAGAATGTTGCTGAAATATGGTGGCAGCCTGGTCACCCTTCGGCATTCTCCTCCGGGATCGGTCAATAGAAACATTCAGTTTACCATTCAAAAAACCTTGTTTGAATTTGATCCCAATAGGATTTTTTCAAAAGATACTGCAATTTTAAACAAAACCCTTTCTGGAAAATCAAACGATGTCGCCATTCGGGATTCTGCTTTGGCCGTTGTGCAACAACTGGCAGATGTCATTCTAAAAGAGATCGAACCATTCCCCAATTGGGTAGCCCTCCATAACAACAAAAACACACCTGCTAAATGGGCAGTGTCGGGCAAGGAGGTAGAGTTTGAAGCCGAATCCTATAGCATTGTTTCTTATATTAAAAAATTTGATGAAGCTTCTGAATCATCGCTTTCAGCCAGTGATGTTTACGTTAATCCTGTTATCAATAACAGCGAGTTTTTTATTGTGACAAGCCCTATGGACTTTGATGCTATCCAGCAAAAAAGATTCAATGTGGTGCTTCAAAATGACAAGCCAATTGAAGATGGCTCACTCTCTGTCTTTGCTTATGGCAAGGGTAAAAGATACATCAATTCAGAAGCGAAACATGGCAAGGTAGAAGAACAATACGGCATGCTGGAACTCCTGCACCAAGTCCTTACCCAAAAAGTTGATTAATCTTTAAACCGGTTCTGGAAAAGTACTTAGAAACTGTACCTCACCTGTATGGAACTCAACCTTGCATAAAAGGCAGGTCGGGCCGTTGGTCATCAGTAAATAGGGACAGAGCAGCAAAGAATTATAATTGGCTGTTTGTATGACGGTATGGCTGCTTATGGTCACATCAAATGCCTTACATTCTGCCAGCATCCAGGGGCAGCCCTTTTTGTCATAGATGACCAGATCAAACCTTTTCCTTTGTCCGTTGATCATCATACCCCTTTCCACTGCCATCCGTGAATAAGGTATTTGATGGGTCGAACTTAAGTATTGGATCAGCAACTGCCGTACCATTTCTTCCAGCTGCCACGCCACAAATTTTTTCTTACGGGTCATAAACCTGGTGTTGGCCACCCAGTGTGCGTTGCCTGATCTCTGGCAATTTATCTTCCAAACGGATCGGAAAGTATAAGGGTTTAGGGGGTGACATCAGGGAAGGATGACGTTGTTGAGCATCCGTGCAATTTCTATACTTCTCTTTTGCTGCATCAGCACCCGTAGTTCCAGCCTTTTTTCGTCTTCATCCATTTCATTCTGGGAGGATAAATTTTTCTGCGTATCTTCTATGATTTTACCTATTTTCTTGAGCTTAAAACGCATTATAGCCTGGTATGCATCTCTCGGATAATTTTCTTCGGGTACTTTTTGGGTTTGTAAAAAAATGTTTTTTTCTTCCCAGTTGGCTAGGGTATAGGGGGTAGATAAAAAGTCGACCGATAGTATGGCAATTTCACTACTCGGGTGATGAATGAAATCCTGTGGGGGTAAGTTTTCTCCTTTTTTTCATTTTATCAATGGCATAAGAAAATACCTGTTGATAAACGGTGTTTTCAAAACTGGTCAAACTGTCTTCAATATTGGTGACCAGGTATTCACCTACTGTTGATTCTTCATTTTCTCCATATAACTTATCACAACCGCAAATCATAATCCGGGCCAGGTCGCGCTCCTGAAATTCATCGCCGGTTATGCGTGGAGCCACCGGTATCACTGGCAAGTTATAGTCATTCCGCTCGTCGGTGCTGAAATCAACATTGGATGCAGCTTCTCTGTTGGCCCTAAGCCTGTCTCTGTTTTCCTGGATCCTCCTGGCTTTCAGATTTTGGTCCATCACCTTGGCAACTTCCGCTATGAGAATTTGCTCATCCATCTTCATCAGCGTGCTACAAAGGTTGACATAGGTAAACCTTTTCATGTGGTCGGCTACCTTGGCAATAGACTGTATGATTTCTTTAAAAACTTCAACTCTTTTAATCGGATCATTGCCGGCAAACTGCAGTAAATGATCGGCTTTGAAAAGGATAAAATCTTTTTCGTTTTCTTTTAAATAGGAAGCAAATTTTTCAGTACCATTTTTCTTAAAAAATGAATCAGGGTCTTCTTTATCGGGCAATAAAACCAACCTGATATTCATATCTTCTTCCAGAATGATGTCAAGTCCTCTTAAGGCAGCATTGATGCCGGCAGGATCACCATCGTATATCAGTTTGATGTTCTGCGTAAATCGTTTGATCAGTCTGACCTGCTCTTTGTTGAGGGCAGTACCTGAGGAAGCCACTACATTTCTAATTCCACCCTGATGCAATGTAATGACATCGGTATATCCTTCTACCAAAATACACTCATCTTCTTTTCGAATGGCAGTTTTGGCCTGGTAAATACCATACAGAATTTTATGCTTCACATAAATTTCGGACTCAGGAGAATTGATGTACTTAGGCTGGGTTTTGTCACTGGTCATGATCCTGCCTGCAAGTGCCACTACCTTGCCACTCAGATTGTGAACTGAAAACATGACCCGGGTTCTAAAAAAATCATAATCGTTGCGGGTAGTCAGTCCCAATAACTTCAAATGTTCTTCTTTGAACTGCTTTTTGAGAGCCGCTTTGGTTAAGCCATCTTTGGTATTGGGGGCATAACCAAGTCCAAATTCACGAATGGTGGTTTCCAGGTATCCCCTCTCTTTAAAATAACTCAGGCCAATCGATTTACCCTCGTCTGTATTGAATAACTGGATCCTGGTAATACTGTCTGGCAAAGTCATTCAAAATATAAAGTGAATCTGATAGCTCTCTTGCGTCTTTATCCTCCTGGGTTTGCGTGATTCTACCAGCTCAATTCTGTATTTATTGGCCAAATAACGAATGGCCTCGGTATAACTGAGGGACTCGTGTTCCATAATGAAATTGAGCGCTGAACCTCCTTTTCCACAGCCAAAACACTTAAATATGCCTTTTGAAGGAGATACCGCAAATGAAGGCGTCTTTTCGTCGTGAAAAGGGCAGAGTCCGGTATAATTGGTACCCTTCCTTTTCAGATTGACAAAGTCTTCTATGACTTCTTCAATCTTTACGGTGGTCATTACCTCTTCTATCGATTTAGGAGATATCATAGTACAAAGATATTGTAAAATACGCTGAATAAACGCCAAACCACAAATTGTTGGCCTTGGATATATATTTGGTTTGTTGTATATAAAAGCCTATTATTCCAAATAATATTTTGAATTTATTTAATTTTACTGCCATATTTAATTTGGAATGAAAGAAATGGATCATAATCTTAAAAAAATTGGACTTTTAACCTGCAGCCGTTTTCCTGATCTATACGGGCAGGATCAGCTGTTGTTGAAGGAATTTTTAAATAAAGGTTATGATGCCTATCCCGTGATTTGGGATGACCCTAATTTTAATGCTGAAGAATGGCAGTGCCTGATATTCAGAAATACTTGGGATTACTTTGAAAAGAAAGAGGCATTTTTGGAATTTATAAATCGGATGGCTGAAATGAAGGTGTTTACCCTAAATTCTCTATCAGTCATCCAAAAAAATCTACATAAGTTTTATCTCCGCGAGATGGAAGAAGCTGGAGTACAAATAGTACCCACCATCTTTGTTCCAGCAGGCAGTACCGATGACCTTGTAAAACTCATTCCCCAAAGTTGGAAAAAGGTGGTGGTAAAACCAGCCTTCTCCGCCGGTGCTTTTGAAACAAGGACCTACGATTTCGATGCTTTTGCTCATATGAACGATGATTATCAGCAACTTTTGAAAAGTGATGACCTCCTGCTCCAGCTCTTTATGGAAGAAATACTGACCCAGGGAGAAGTCTCATTTGTATATTTTGATAAAACATTTTCTCACAGTGTCCAAAAGGTACCTAAAGAGGGTGACTTCAGAGTGCAGTCTCTTTTTGGAGGTGCCTACCATCCGTATACGGCCAGCGCTGAGATCCTGGCTAAAGCTCAGTCCATTGTAGATGGTATTCCGGAACCCGTTTTGTATGCCAGGGTAGATGGCATTGTCATCAACAATAAATTTTATTTGATGGAAGTGGAGCTGACTGAGCCGGACTTATATTTTGAATTAGGTGCCAACAGTCTGTTGAAGTTTGTAGAAGCCTTCCAGTCTTTGGAAAATTTTAATGATAATAAAAACCACTTCTGTGGCGCCTCCCTGGTTGATCAGCATTTTCCACTGCACTTCTGAGTAACTATCCAGCATCTGATGAACCAGGTTTCGAAGCACTCCTTCACCTTTGCCATGAATGATAATGATATTGGCCACTTTTTTTTCTATGGCCGTCTCAATGTGTTTCCTGCAACGCTTTAGCTGCCAGTCGAGTACCTGATCTGAGGTAATGGCCCTGGAAGCAGTCTCATCAAAGTGTAAATCCACTTCTTTGGTGAATAATTTTACCGGCGTAGGCTTGGCTTTTGGCACATGACTTTGGTTGAGCCATAAGTCTATTGGGTTTTCATCGGAGTCCTCTTTTTCCAGTTCAAGGTTATGAGCATCCGTTACCATGAAATGACCATCAATGGATATGCGCGCCTTTCCATCAGCAGTAATGCCTTCAAACCGACCTTTTTGTCCATTTTTAATGAGTTTGATTCTTTCGCCAATCCAAAGTTCGTCCAGATTTAAAGCACTCATGGTTGTGGTTATTTTTAAATTTGTCCAAAAATAAGCTATGGCAAGCACCATTGCAGAAAATGAAACATATTATTGAGAACCTGGTTGCCGGAAGACGCCTCTTTTTTTTATGAACTCAATGCAGATCCCGATGTGATGCGCTACACAGGCGACCCTCCTTTTGCATCCGTAGAAGATGCCTCGAACTTTATGGCAGCTTATCGGGATTTTGATTTATATGGATGTGGACGGTGGATCATCATCCAAAAAGCAAGTGGTGAGGCCATAGGTTGGTGCGGCATCAAATACCACCCGGTTGAGAAAGAATACGACCTTGGATTCAGACTTTTAAAAAAGAATTGGAATCAGGGATGGGCGAGTGAAGCCGCCAACCTGTGTTTACATTATGCCAGTGGAGTCATGGCTTTGAGAGTACTTACCGCAAAGGCTGTTGATAAAAACCTTGCCTCCATCAGGGTATTGGAAAAATGTGGATTTATATATTTGACAACCAAGCCTGAAGGTGATTTCAATTGGTGCCATTTTATCAAAACATTTTAAGACCGGGAGGGTTACAATCATATGAAAAAAATAGTGGTAGGAATAGGAGGCAGCAGTGGGGCTGTTTATGCGAAACGACTTTTGGATAAACTTGCCCTTCAAAAAAATATCGAACTAGCTGTTGTTATGTCTGCCAATGCCAGGATCAACTGGCAGCTGGAATTAGGTGATCTTGATTTAAATACTTATCCTGCGAAAGTCTACGATGCGAAAGATTTTTTTGCACCCTTTGCATCCGGGTCTTCCCGCTTTGAAGCCATGGTGATCTGCCCTTGTTCCATGGGGCTGCTAGGTCGGATAGCCAACGGAATTTCAGACGATTTGATTACAAGGGCTGCTGATGTTATGCTTAAAGAAAGGCGTAAGCTGATTGTGGTACCGCGTGAAACTCCCTTTAACCTTATCCATTTGCGCAATATGACCCAACTCACAGAAGCAGGGGCCATTGTATGTCCGGCAGTACCTTCTTTTTACAGTAAACCCCAGACCATTGAACAGCTTGTTGACACAGTGGTTGATAGAATCATTGACCTCATCGGCTTAGACGTTGTTACTTACAGGTGGGGAAATGACGAATGATACCAGACTTACTCAATTGTGGGAAGCTGTAGAAGCTGAAAGAATAGAAGAGGAACAGTTTTATGCCGGCTTTATGGAAGCCAAGACCCTCAAAGAAAAGGCTGAAACGGGGTATGCCTGGTATCCCATCCAGTTTACCTCAAGTCAACATACGATCAATGATTATCTGAGGTAAAAATCGAAAGAACGGGTGAAATATCGGGTAGTGGCAAGTTCAGAGAAGGAAGTGGGGTTCAATTGATTTTGGTTAGATCGGGTGAAAAAGAGACTTTGCGCGGCACCATTTCGAGATTGACCAAAAAACAAATGTGGTTGCTGTGCAAATCTGACGACATAGATGATCTGGATCTTCCCTTATCTTCTGCCAATGCAGTAGAATTGATTTATGATGAAAGGCCCTATCTCATTATGAAAGATGCCTTAACCCAGGTTAAATCAAATCAAAAGGAAGCCATTGTTAAACTGAAGAAGTTTATTTGACAAGGATGCCCGCCAAAAGGTGGATGATTACCAATTGCAACTTACACATGATTCTTTAAATGAAGGGCAAAGGGCTGCCATAGCTTACGCCATGGGCAGTGCTGCAATGGGCGTTATTCATGGCCCGCCGGGGACTGGAAAAACCACTACTTTGATAGGTTTGATCCAGGAAGTGCTTAGCCATGAAGACCGGGTTTTGGTTTGTGCTTCATCCAACCATGCAGTTGATTTATTAGCTGCCAAATGCCTTGATGCAGGGCTCAGTACACTCAGACTTGGTAATGTAAGCAGGATCAGTGAAAAGGTAATGGAAGCCAGTTTGAATGAAAAGGTGCGAAATAACAAGAATTGGCCCCAAATCAAAAAGTGGCGGATAGAAGCAGATGAAATTCGAAAAAAAGCGGCCAAATTAAAAAGGGCCTTTGGCAAAGAAGAAAGGGAACAACGAAGATTGTTGTTTCAGGAAGCCAAACAAACACTCAAATATGCGGAGTCGATAGAATCTGATCTCATCCACCAGGAACTGACGTCTGCCAGGGTAATTGTAACGACCCTCATCTCTTCTTCTTCAAGTTACCTCGATAGATTAAATTTTGAAACGATCATCATCGACGAAGCCAGCCAGGCCTCGGAACCCGAGTGTTGGGTAGCTATCTTGCGCGCGAAGAGGGTCATCCTGGCCGGTGACCACAAACAACTGCCGCCAACCGTAAAATCTGAAACCGCGCAATCTAAAGGTCTGTCAACTACGTTGCTTGATGTTTTGATACCCAGGCTCACTCAGCTGGGATACTTATCTATGCAATACCGTATGAACCTGGAAGTGCTGGCTTTTCCTAATCTACATTTTTATGATAATACCTTAGTGGCATTTCCAATGATAGCACATCGTAAGCTCGATGATCAAATGCCCGGGGTCATTTTTATTGATACAGCAGGTACCGGCTTTGAAGAATGCAGAGACGAAACAACCCGCTCCATCTATAATCCTGGTGAGGTTGATATCATCATCAAACACATCATGCACAGAAATGAATTGTTGAAAAACAAAGAGCTAGCCATCATTAGCCCTTATGCTGAACAAGTAAGATTTATTCATGAGTTCATTAAATCCAATGATATTGAGATACCCGGAGAATGGGAGTGCGATACAATTGATGGCTTTCAGGGACAGGAAAAAGATGTTGTTTATATCAGTTTGGTCAGGTCGAATGAAAACAATGAACTTGGATTTATTACGGACATGAGACGACTAAATGTTGCCCTGACCCGCGCCAGGATGCAGACCATAATAGTAGGTGATAGCATTACACTATCAAAACATCCGGTATACGCAGATCTCATCCGACATGCCGAAAAATACGAAGGGTATTCGTCTGCATGGGAGTGGATTCACTTTGATGCTTAATTCCAGGCCTTAGTGGGGTCCTCGTATTTCGACGTTGCCATCGTAAAAAGTGAGGCTAATCTCTTTATCTTTTTCAAGCTCTGTACTTCGACTAATATATTTGTCTTGTTGCCTGACCATGACAAAGCCTCTCTTTAAAATGTGGGAAGGATCGCTGAGTTGGAGGGCGGTTCCTATTGATGCCAATTCTTTTTGGTGATTTTTTAAGTTGGTGTCTATAGCCTGAACAAGGTCATTCCAGCTTGTATCCAGCTGATGGCTAGCAAATCGGATAACTTCGCGAGGTCGCGATTGGAGTTGGTAAACATGGTTCTCGAGTTGCAAAGCGGCTTGCTGCAAACGATAGCCGGCAAGTAGTTTGGTTTGATGATGATATTCATCCAGCTGAGATTCAAAGTGCAGGGCTTGCTCTACAATATAATCAGCCACAGCCGTTGGTGTTTTTAGAGATAGGTGGGCCATAAGATCTGCTATCGATAGGTCTATTTCATGGCCAATGCCGGTCAAGACTGGAATCGGCATGGTAGCTATGGCATAGCCTATGTTGTAATTATCAAAATAAGCGAGGTCTAATTTGGATCCACCTCCTCTAATGATGACTACAGCATCATAGTTTTGTTTTTGTAGCTTAATTTCCTGCAATTGGCTTACAACCTCCTTTTCTGTATTTTGGCCTTGCATGGCAGCTGGGAGAGGGTAGGGTAAATTGGTAGCCGTGCTTATTTTCTTCAAGGTGGGCAGTAAAATCTTTAAACCCCGCTGCTGTATCAGATGAGATAACCGCTATTCGCTGAATGACCCTGGGCATAACAACGTTTTTATTCAATTCTGTTACGCCAGCCGTTTTTAATCGCTCCAGAATTTTCTGTCTGGATAGCTCCATCTGCCCCAGGGTATAGGCAGGGTCGATGTCTTCAATGATCAGTTTTAAACCATATCTTTCATTGTATTCAACATTGACTTTAATCTTTATTTGAGTGCCTTCTTGAAGAAGTGAATTGAGCAAGTCGCCCAGCTTTGCCTTTAAAAACAAATAACTTTTGTACCAGATGGCAGCCTGACTTTGTGCAATGACTTCTTCCTTTTCATTTTGCTGTACCAGATCGAGATAGTAGTTGCCTCTGGCATTTTTTATTTGTGCTATTTCACAGGAAATCCAAACCGGTTCAGGAAAATTGAGAGCGATGACCCTCTTGAGGTATTCATTGAGGTCAAACAGGGTAAAAGTATCGTTTTGTGCCATGACCGGTAAAATAAGGGTGAAAAAAAAGGGAAGTCAATTTGACCTCCCCTAATTTATTATTGAAGTTGTTCAATTACATAATCATCTTGCGAACCAGATCTGCGGCTTCCTGCAATTGGATGGCTGAATGTACCTCAAGACCGCTTTCATCGATGAGTTTTTTGGCCAATTCAGCATTGGTGCCCTGTAATCTTACTATGATTGGCACCTGGACATTGCCCATGTTTTTATAGGCATCCACTATACCTTGCGCAACGCGATCGCAGCGTACTATACCTCCAAATATATTGATGAGGATGGCTTTGACATTTGGGTCTCTTAAAATGATGCGGAAGGCCTGTTCTACCCTGGCTGCATCTGCTGTACCACCTACATCGAGGAAGTTGGCAGGAGAACCGCCTGATAGTTTAATGATGTCCATGGTGGCCATAGCAAGGCCGGCTCCATTAACCATACATCCAACATTGCCATCGAGGTTAACGAAATTCAAACCATAACTTTTGGCTTCTACCTCAGTGGGGTCTTCTTCCGTGGTATCCCTCATTGCTGCCAGGTCGGTGTGTCTGTAAAGAGCGTTGTCATCCAGGCTCACTTTGCAATCCACAGCTATGATTCTGTCATCGGCTGTTTTCAAACATGGATTTACTTCAAATAAAGAAGCATCACTCTGCACAAATGCGTTGTAGAGATTGGTAATAAACTGTGTCATTTCCTTAACAGCCTTGCCTTCAAGTCCCAGATTGTAGGCTACCTTTCTGGCCTCAAAGCCCTGGATGCCTACAAGGGGGTCAATGTATTCCTTGTGGACCAGGTGAGGTGTCTGTTCAGCAACTTCTTCGATGTTCATTCCACCTTCAGTGCTGTAGATGATGACATTTCTTTTCTTTTCTCTGTCCATAAGAATAGAAACGTAGTATTCTTTGCAAGCTTTAAAATCAGGTGCATAAGAATCTTCAGCTATCAAAACCTTGCTCACCAATTTTCCAGGACCTTCGAGTCCACCGGGTGTCTGAGGGGTTTTTAGCATCATACCCAAAATATGGCCTGAAAATTGTTTCAGCTCATCCAGGTTTTTGGCCAGTTTAACTCCACCTCCTTTGCCTCTTCCACCAGCATGGATTTGAGCTTTTACTACTGCAAACTCGGTTCCTGTTTCAGATTTTAGGGCTTCGTAGGCGGCTACTGCTTCATCTACTGTGGTAGCTACTTTTCCTCTTTGAACGGCAACACCAAATCTTGTGAGCAGTTCTTTTCCCTGGTATTCATGTAAGTTCATAAAGTTGTCTTCCTTTTGTTTGTTGTTTATTCAATGATCAGTTTTTTTGAAACCACTCCTTCACTGCCGGAAATGGTTACTAGGTACATGCCGGTAGCCAGATCTGAGGTTGGCAACAGGATGTTGTTTTCTCCGGCAACGACTTCTTGTCTACTTTGTAATACAGATTTGCCTGTTGCATCATGCAGCTCAATTTGGTAAGTGCTGCTTGAACTTACAGTTACGGTAATTGCCAGTGACTGTCCCTTTTTAACCGGATTGGGAAATACTTTGATGTTTTGTGAAAGTGGTTCATCATCTGTACCAGTCATCAGGTTGCCTGTTCTAAAGTTGGTTTGAGGACTAGTGGTACTGGTAAACCCATCATGAAAAGCCCTGACAGACCATACATAGAGTTTGTTGGGAAGAAGGTCAAGCACTTCTTTGGAATTACCAGTGACAAAGTAATAGTAATATTCAGATGAGTTTTTAATTTCTAATAGGTAATAAGATGCACCCTGGTCAACCCATTCAAAATATACATTGTTGTACACATCTACTTTGGATCCGGCTTTTGGCAATGTAATTACACTAGTTGTGGGCAATGTATCTGTTACCGGAACATACGAAGATCGTATATAGGAACGAAGAGAATTGTTGAAGTTGGTCCTCATACGCGTTTCCTGGTTGTCAGTAAACTGATAGGAAGGGCATTCAGAGAAATAAGACATTTGATTGTCTTTCATGGTACGAATGGTATCCAGGTTTTTGTCCAGGATAATTTTACCAAAAACACAGTTGTTGATGGTTATACCAAAGTTGTAGTCTGGTGGAGTATCGCATAGTTGATCGGCTGCCGTATTACAATTGCTCTTGTCCATTTTTTCAACCTGAACGTTGGTGCCTGGGGCAAAAGTCAGAACGCAGGGGTTGCCGTGCTCGTTTTCATCATAAGGACTGGCTTCCCATCCGTAAAAAGTGTGTCTTAGATTAAAAAAATGTCCGATTTCGTGGCTAAGGGTGTTGGAAAGTTTAACCGCTTCTCCTGCCATCATCACTACAAAGTCATTCGAAGGGCTGTAATATCCCAAAACGATGCCGATGCCAGCCTGGCTATCACCAATGTTGTTAACCACAAATACATTCACAGCTTTTGGATCTTTTTTGGTCGACAAAAAATCCTCATTATCGCGAGGTGTATTGTACGCCGCTGTGCTGTTGATGTGGTCAAAGTTGTAGTTGTCTTTCAGGTAGAATGTAAAGTTGTGTTTTGCATAATCTGCATTCAGCTTGTCCAATTGATTCAGGATGGTAGAATAACCTACACGTCCTTTTCCGTTGTTGTCAGCAACAAGGTGAAATTTCACGGGAATATAAATTTTATCTCCCCTGTTGGCTTGTAAATGTCCACCCTCGCCGGCATGACTGAACATTTCAGTCATTTCGTGCTGGTCTGAAGTGCTCATACCACAAATTGAGTGTTGTGACCAACCGTAAGCTGACATAGAAATCAGCAAGGTCAATGAGAAAATTTTTCTGATCATTTGTTATTTTAATTGAAGAGTTCGCAAATATACGTCTAAATAGCTTTTATGTACCACGTAAAAGCCGACAATTCGGGTCAAATATTCGGTTACAAGCACAGTTTTTACGGAATCGGTTAAAATTAACTGAAAAACGGGTGGTGGTGATGCAATTTTTGTCTTTTATTGGGTGATATTTCGGAATAAAAATTGTTTAAAAGCAAAACAGACAAAAGAATTAAATAGTTCCGCAAAAGGGAAGTTTTGGTACGTATTATTAAATGTTTGAAAGCATAAAAAAAGATGAAAATGGTCATAGATTATAGAAAATGAAATGATTAGCTTTGCAAACAAATTTATAAACAAGAAAACCATAGATAAATGAGTAAAGTTACCGTCATTGGAGCAGGAAACGTAGGTGCCACGGTTGCCGATGTATTGGCGCACAAAGATTTTGTAAAGGAGGTTGTATTGGTTGATATCAGAGGTGACTTTGCCAAGGGCAAGGCTTTAGATATATGGCAGCAGGCTCCGATAGGAAACTACAGTACCCGTTTGAAAGGTACCGATAACTATAAAGATACTAAGGGATCAGATGTGGTTGTAATAACTGCTGGTATACCCCGAAAACCTGGCATGAGCAGGGATGACCTTATTTCAACCAATGCAGGTATCGTGGTATCATGTGTTAAAAACATCCTCAAATACAGTAAAAACCCAATTATCATTGTTGTTTCTAATCCTTTGGATGTGATGACGCATGCTGCATGGAAGGCTTCAGGCTTACCGTCCAACAGGGTTTTTGGAATGGCAGGAATTTTGGATACAGCCCGTTACCGTGCCTTTTTAGCAGAAGCACTCAACACCTCACCTAAAGAAATTCAGGCCATCCTGATGGGTGGACATGGTGACACCATGGTACCCCTTCCTCGTTATACTACTGTATCAGGTATCCCGGTTACAGAATTAATTGACAAAGACAGCCTGAATGCCATTGTGGAAAGAACAAAAACAGGTGGAGGAGAATTGGTTCAATTGATGGGTACTTCTGCATGGTATGCACCAGGTGCGGCTGCTGCCCAAATGGTAGAGGCCATTTTAAAAGATGAAAACAGGATCTTCCCGGTTTGTGCAAAACTTAGTGGTCAGTATGGAATCAATGACCTTTATTTAGGTGCACCTGTGAAATTGGGCAGGAACGGAATTGAAGAGATCATTGAGTTGCAATTGAATGGCTCAGAAAAAAAGATGCTTCAGAAATCTGCAAAAGCAGTAGAGGAAGTCATCAATGTTTTTGAAAAAATGAAATTGGCTTAAACCTTTAATTAAAAATAACGTTTCCCTATAAAACTCATTGATATGCCGTTGGCGGAAACGATGAAGAGAATGAAGACATCAGATGGATCTGATGTCTTCACTATTTCTGAAAATAACCTAGCGTTTTTAGTTTTTCTAAGACATTTTGGCTGTGTATTCTGTAGAGAATCTCTGATCGATTTGTCAAAAAAGATTGATACATTCAAAGAAATGGGCATCATTCCTATTTTTGTTCACATGACAGATAATGAAACGGCTTTATCTTATTTCCAACAATACCATTGGGAAAATGTCATCCATGTTTCAGACCCTGAAACTGCATTTTACCACGCTTTTGGATTGGTGAAAGGTAGGTTTAATCAACTTTTTGGACTTAAAACCCTGGTTAGAGGATTTGAAGTAGCAGCCAACAAGGGGGTTTTTCCTACCTTGACAACAATTGGTGATGGCTTTCAAATGCCCGGTATTTTTTTAGTAAAACATGGCAAGGTACTTGAATCCTTTATCCATGCGCATGCGTCAGATAAACCTGATTACGACAGCCTGATAAGGTGTTGTTCCTATTAAAAGACATTCCTAAATTAATCAATGATATGAAGCCTAATTTATTTTCTGATCACAAGGCTCATCCCTGGCATGGAGTCTCTCCTGGCAGTTCTTTGCCAAAAGAAGTGGTAGCATTTATCGAAATAAGCTCGACTGATACTGTCAAGTACGAAATTGATAAACCCAGTGGTTATTTGCGGATTGACAGACCACAGAAATACAGCAATGTTGTGCCTGCACTATATGGCTTCATACCTCGAACGTATTGTGCACCCAAATAGCAGCTTTGTGTATGGAAGCAACGGGTATTGGCAACATAAAAGGAGATGGTGACCCACTAGACATACTTGTGCTAACTGAAAAAGTGATACCACGAGGAGATATTCTGGTGGATGCCATTCCGATTGGAGGATTGAGGCTGTTGGATAAAGATGAGGCGGACGATAAAATAATTGCGGTATTGAAAGGTGACCAATTGTATGGCCATTTTACGGATATTCATCAACTGCCAGAGGCTATCATCAATAGACTTACCCATTATTTTGTGACTTATAAACAGCTGCCTGAAGCACCTAAAACGGTTGAGGTGATGGCGGTGTATGGACAAGATACTGCATTTGAAGTAATTTTGGCCGGACTAGCCGATTACAAGGAGCTTGTGGAAGAGGCCTAAAATGAAAGTCTTTGTCTTGAGAGGAGTGGCTTTAGTCGGTTTTTTGATAGAAGTCCGAACAATTTAGGTCACCCATTCGTTCTAAAAAACATGTTGCCACATTGTAAGGAAAAAAGAGAAGTACACGCAAGGTATAAGTCGTATGAAGTAAGGCTTTATACCTCTATCCACGATGCTGAGCAAGAATGGTCAACCCATTGCCCCACAGACGAATACTGGGAATCTGATTATCATAAAGCACTGGAGGATGCCCCTCCCGGCGGTCTGCATCCATTGTACGTTACCGTGTGGAAAGGAGAAGAGTGGATTGGCCTGGCCTATTTTCAGTATAAAAGAATTAATTTAAGTGCTTCAATCAAATCAGAAGAAGGTAAGGGGAGCTTGCTGACAAAGGTCAAAGGCGCGGCTTTATCGTTGCTCGATATGTACACCCTTGTTTTGGGCAACATGTTGGTTACAGGAAAATATGGCTGTCATTTTTCACCACAATTTCCACTGGAAGACAGGTCAGATTTGGTTTTATGGCTTACAGACTGGGTTTCTGCCTGGTTGCAGAAAAAAGGTATCAATATTGGTCCTATTTTGATAAAGGATTTCAATCATGGTCAGCGTTTTCAATTCGCGGAAAGTAAAAAAATTACAGAATTTTGCGTTCAGCCCAATATGATATTTTCTATACCTGAGGAGTGGAAGAGGGTAGAAGATTATCAAGAAGCATTAAAATCCAAAGCGAGGATCAGATATAGGAGGGCTAGAAGTATGGTGGCTGATTTAACTTCAAGAAGTTTGCAAGCTGAGGAATTGAAGGAGTATGCAGATCAGATGCACAGGCAATATAGAAATATTGCAGAAAATGCGGGATTCAACTTATTTATCCTGGACCGCGATTATTTCTACCAGCTAAAAGAAAAAATGAAAGAAGGTGTCATGATCAGAGGTTACTTTAACCAGGAAGGGCGTCTGGTTGGTTTTTTTACCGTACTTAAGAATTATGACCACCTCGATGCTCATTTTTTGGGATATGATCTGGAAGTCAATAAAGAAAAACAACTCTATTTGAATATGTTGTTTGACATGATAGAGGAGGGAATCAAACAGAAGGTAAAAAAAATATTTATGTCCAGGACTGCCGTTGAAATCAAGAGTTCGGTTGGGGCCAGGGCAGTAGATATTTACTGCTATCTCTTCCACAGAAAGGGGATTTATAATCGACTGGTTCCTGAATTGGTTAAAAGATTGTACAAAGCAGAGGAATGGGTGCCACGTAATCCATTTAGAGGACAGGAAGGAGGGTAAAAAATAATTAAATAAAAAATTAACAAAACTGTAACTAACACCTTTGAAGTTACGTTTGTACTTTTATACTGTAAAACCTACTTCCAATGAAAGTGCTTCAACGTCAAACTATACTTTTCACTTTGTTAGTCATGTTTAGTTTTTCCTGTTTTTTATACCTTCAATTGGCATACCCAAATGGCAAAAATGTTTCCGTAGAAGAAAATATTTACGTTGAAACAGAAAATATTTTTGAAAATTCTGAAAAAAATATTGATCATTTTTATCTGGCCAAAGTGGTATTGCAAAACATTATCAACGTAATTATTATAAAATAATTCCTGTCATTTGTTTGTCGATTTTTTGACATAAATTATTGAATTTCAATTTAATGGTTAATTTTTAGCAGTTGTCGTTCTTCTACGAAATTCAGTTTTAAACATCTTTTTCTAATTCCAGAAAATCCATTCAGTCGGTCATAAACGTTTCATTGTCTTTGGGTTCCAGAAAAAAAAACTCAAAAAATGGTACGGATATTGAATATATATAATACTTTTGCAGTGTTATTTACATATAAGTTAAAATTTTATATGGTAGAAACGCAAAAAAGCAGGGTTGTATCAGAGGGGAAGAATTCTATCACTCAAATTGATTGAATGAAAAAAATTGGTATCTTATTTGGCATGGAGAGTAGCTTCCCGCAAGCTTTCATTGACAGAATAAATGAAAAAAAGGTTCCGGGCATAGTTGCAGAAGCTGTTCAGATAGATATGGTAAAACAGGGGATCCCTACCGACTATGCGGTTATTATCGATCGTATCTCCCAGGATGTTCCTTTTTATAAAGCCTATTTAAAGAATGCTGCCTTAAATGGTACCGCTGTCATCAACAATCCTTTTTGGTGGAGCGCAGATGAAAAATTCTTCAATAACTGTTTAGCTGTTCACTTAGGAGTGCCTGTTCCCAACACAGTACTCTTACCCTCCAAGGAAAGGCCTGATGATACCACTGAAAAATCTTTCAGAAACCTTAAATTTCCTATGGATTGGCAAGGAATCTTTGATTATGTTGGATTCCCGGCATACATGAAGCCCCATGCAGGAGGAGGATGGAAAAGTGTATATAAGGTGACAGACCCACAAGATTTGTGGGAAAAACATGGAGAAACCGGTCAATTGGTTATGTTGCTCCAGGAAGAAATTCAGTTTGATTTGTATTTCAGGTGTTATTATTTAAACGGTGACAGGGTACATATCATGCAATATGAACCAAGAAATCCCCACCATCTGCGTTATGTCACTGGTGGAGGACCCGTAGAGAAAAAGTTATTAGACACCATTCATCAATATGTGTTGACTTTAAATCATGGCTTGGGTTATGATTTCAACACGGTTGAGTTTGCTGTCAGAGATGGTATCCCATATGCCATCGATTTTTGTAACGGAGCTCCTGATGCTGATGTAAATTCAGTGGGACAGGAAAACTTCGATTGGATCGTAGAAAATTCCGCCTTAATGGCGATTGATAGAGCTAAGTTACAGCAGGATGGGCAAGTTAACCTAACCTGGGGTAGCTTTATTAGTAACATTTTTCAATCATCATCTATTAAAACTTCATTTCAAATGAAAAAAACAGAAAAGAAGACTGCAACTAAGGCAGCTGCTACTAAAAAAGTAGCTACCACTAAGAAGGCAGCACCAGCTAAAAAAGCGGCTCCTGCAAAGAAAGCAGCTCCTGCAAAAAAAGCGGCTCCTGCTAAAAAAGCAGCTCCTGCAAAAAAAGCGGCTCCTGCTAAAAAAGCAGCTCCTGCAAAAAAAGCGGCTCCTGCTAAAAAAGCAGCTCCTGCAAAAAAAGCGGCTCCTGCTAAAAAAGCAGCTCCTGCAAAAAAAGCAGCTCCAGCTAAAAAAGCAGCTCCAGCTAAAAAAGCAGCTCCAGCTAAAAAAGCGGCTCCAGCTAAAAAAGCAGCTCCTGCTAAAAAAGCGGCTCCTGCTAAAAAAGCAGCTCCTGCAAAAAAAGCAGCTCCAGCTAAAAAAGCTACTCCTAAGAAGTAATCTTGGAAGCTTAGCTTTAGAAAAAAAGAAAGGTTGGGTCATTGATCCAGCCTTTTCTTTTTTGGTATTCAGCGGTTTATGAATAAAGTCATCCTATTGGCAGCTATAGCTTAAGAATGTACAATAGTTTGTTAATATAGATTTTCTGTTGGCACAAGCCGCAATTTTCTTTTAATTTTGCGCTCTAATGAAACTAAGACTCGCCATTTTAGATCTAAATGCAGGCCTTCCCAATCAGGGCATGCGGTGCATTTCAGAAATTGTATCTAATTATCACCATCTTTTAGAGGTTGATGTATTTGATGTCAGGGTAACAGCAGAAGTTCCTGACCTGAGCTACGATATTTATATTTCAAGCGGAGGACCTGGAAACCCTATGGAAGGTGACGGGGTATGGGATGAACGATTTTATACCCTGATCCAGGATGTATGGGAGTACAATAAATATGAAGGTCATCCCAAGAAGTATTTCTTTTTTATCTGCCATTCTTTTCAAATGGCTTGTCTTCATTTCGGCTTGGGAAAAATAACAAAAAGAAAGTCAGCCTCTTTTGGGGTTCAACCCGTTCACAAAACAAGAGCAGGCCAGAAAGATTCGATATTTAATGGCTTACCTGACCCATTTTATGTCGTCGAGAGTCGAGACTGGCAATTGGTACAGCCCAACCTACATATTTTTACAGAAAAGGGCGCTGAAATCCTTGCGCTTGAAAAAATCAGAACACACGTAGAATATGAAAGAGCAATTATGGCCGTGCGTTTCTCTGAAGAAATGGTAGGCACTCAGTTTCATCCGGAAGCAGATCCCCATGGAATGAAAGTACACTTTACCTTAGAAGCCAATCGAGACAAAGTCATCAACAATTTTGGCATAGCCAAGTACGATAGTATGATGTCACAATTGGATGAAGAAGATAAAATTGCCCTTACCTACAAAACTATTCTTCCAAAATTTATTGAAAACGCGATAAAACTTATAAATTCACATGCTTATAGCATCGTGTAATTTATGATTTCAAAATATCGAAAAGAGTACAACGAGAACTGGAGCAGTGCTTTGTACGAACATTTCTTAAAAGGAGTAGAAGAAACGTATCATCACAAGACTCCATTTCGCATAGCAGAAACCCCGTTTTTTATTCCGGATTTGTTAAAATCAAGGTTACTTGAAGCCTGCGATAGTATTAATGGAGTAATCTGTAGCCCGGATTTCAAAAAGCTTACCGACAAAGCCATACCGGATGCTTCTCTAGTGGTGCCAAATGAAGATGAGCACACTATTTTCCTCCAGATGGACTTCGGTATCACATTGGATGATAAAGGTGATCCTATGCCCAAATTAATCGAAATTCAGGGCTTTCCTTCTGTCTATTTTTTTCAGGAATTCATTTCCAGAATGTATAGGCAGTACTTTCAACTTTCGGATGAGTTACGCTCCTTTTTTAATCCGGCAATGGATTCAACAAGTTATGTTGAATTGCTTCGCGAAGTAATTGTTGGCAATGAAAATCCGGCACATGTAGTAATGTTGGAAATCGAACCGGAAAAACAGACCACCTACATTGATTTTCTCTGCACAGCTGATAAGTTAGGAATAAAGGTGTTGTGCCTTACCAAAGTTATCAAACAGGATAAAAATCTTTTTTACGAAGATGAAAATGGCACCTGGGTGCCTATAAAAAGAATATACAATCGGGTTATTTTTGATGAGCTGGAACAGCGAACAGACCTTCAGCTTTAATTTTCGTTTACGGATGACCTCAATGTATATTGGGTAGGGCACCCTAACTGGTTTTACAGAATAAGTAAATACACCATGCCTTTGCTAAAAGGAAAATATGTGCCAAAATGTTATTACGTAGGGGATTTGGAAAGCTATCCGGATGATTTGGAAAATTATGTACTTAAACCTCTGTTTTCATTTGCAGGTGCCGGTGTTGAACTCAATGTTACCAAAGACATGTTAGATGCCTTAGCTAATAAATCCAATTACCTCCTGCAGGAAAAGGTAAGTTATGCTCCTGTAATTGATGCACCAGGAGAACCTGTAAAATGCGAAATCAGAATGTTAATGCTATGGCCTCAAAATAGCAATCAACCCATTATTATCAACAATCTGGTTCGGCTTTCTAAGGGAGCAATGATCGGTGTAAAATACAACAAAGACAAAGACTGGGTCGGCGGAAGTGTTGGATTTTTTGAATAAAAAAAAAGCCGGTAATTAACCGGCTTTTTTTATTTATCTCCCACAGAAAATTAACCGTGTTGAAATTCCTGTATCGGTCATGATACTTACAATCAGCATAGAAGAAGATGAAACCTCGTAGAGTTTATTTTCTCCCTGGACCAGACTTTGCGCCGGTTTGATAAGGCGGCCGTCTACGCCATAAATACTGGCAGTGCTATTGATTGGCAGCCCTTCATTGGATAAGTAGAGGTTGCCAGCTGTAGAATACAAGTTAAACGATTTAGCAATATCATCTGTGGCAGTCTGCTCGCATTCTATGAATGGAATCTCAATAATTGAGCGACACGCTTCATTGGATGCATCAAAAACTTTGATTACATAAACCACGTCTGCACGTGGGTCATAGGCAGGTGACACAACTGGTAATTGATTGGCTGCGTATCTGCCCAAGCGAACATTGTTGACAAAAACATAAAACGAGTCCGAAATGGCATTGACAGCATTGAAATTAATTTCAAACTTAAAGGAAGTCTCGCTACAATCCACTGGTTTGGCACTAAGATCATTGATGCGACAATTTTCGCAATTAATAAAATACTCTTTTACCACAAAACAGGTATTGTCATTGACATCAATGAACTTAAGCGTGATTTTACCTTCATTTCTAGGGCTTAAGTTGAAAAGAACTGGGGTTGTGCCGTAGTTGAAACTGCCTAGTAAAACACCATCAGCATAAGCATTGTATTTATTTCCAGTTTGCCCTTTGACCACCATTTGAAGGCCAATGATTTTTCCTTCAAAACAAATGGCTTCAGGATTTCCTGGTGCTATTTCACATTCTTCTTCGCAGCACTTTTGGACTTCTTTTTCTATCACCAATCTGCAATTTTCATTTAATGCATCTTTTAAAACGATCCTTACTCCATTGCAGGCCATTGTGTTTGGACCCAGGGTGTAGGAAGGTTGGCCATAAAGCAGCGGGCCATAAACTTTGTCATTAATGGAAACATAAAACTGATCAGCGTGAGGTCCGGTTGGCGTGAATTTCAAAAATACTTTAAATGTATTGTCGCCAGAACACTCAGAAAATTCTACCTGAGGTTCTGAGAAAGCACATGGTTCGCTATTGTTACACTCGTAAGTAAATTCAGTCTGTCTGAAACATCCTTCAGTTTTAAATGCAATGACTTTAACAGCATACGATTTGCCATTTACGAACGGATAAATGACTGATATAGGCTCTGCTGTTTTTTTATATTTTCCAACCAATACACCATTGATGTAAACCGCTACGCTATCATCGGGTACACCATCACTATCGAATTGAAGTTTGATTCCACCAGGTGTGGCATCACAGTTTTCAGTTATGGTGAGAGCACCAATTTCACAAGGTTGGCAGCACAATTTTACATTGTTAGCCAGCACGTTTGTACATGCGTTGGAAGAATTGTCAACAATGATAAATTCATAACTTTTATTGCAATCCGGAGTAAGAGGGCCTAAGTAATAAAATTCTTCTCCATATGGAAAAGTGCCATAAACAGTGCCATTGCCCCTAACGGTGAAGCCGTTAACTCCAGTATTATTGGATTTGAACTTAAATTTGATGTAAATTTTGCCTTCTTTCATACAAGGCAAAACATCAAAAACAGGATCAAATATTTTACAGGGTTGACACTCCTGAACAGGCGGAATAACTAGTTCGCCAAAACAAAATACATCGCTGGCATCGGCTATTAACAAATCTGTATTGGCAGTGGAAAAGGGTAGTGGACCAATGACGACAGGTAAGTCTGCATAGGCAAAAGTGCCGTACAAATTGGCGGATCCTCCTATTAAAAAGCTATCATTAGAAGTGCCGTGTTCAAAATTTATCCTGGCGAAATAGGTGTCATTCAAATCGCTGCATTCTATTCGTTGTGCTGCCGCGTTGGAAATGAAACAGGAACACTTGTTATTTAAAATAAGTGTATCACAGCAACCCTGATCGTCGTTATTACAAACAACCAAAGTATCCTGATCCTGCCCCTGATTGGGAATAACCAGATTTTCTACCGGCGTATCAATATATTTGTGAAACGAATGGGCTACTCCATTGATAAATACATCAAAGCCAAGAGTGCCATTGGCAGGAGGGATGACATCAAAATTGATTTTATAAGCCTCACCTTCCAGACATTCCTTTTGTTTCACATTGATGATGGAAATGCCACAATTTTGTGTGCAACATACTTTTCCTAATTCAAATACGGCAGAACAGGCTGGTTGCTCCAGATCGCGAACCACAAATTCATAAGGTGTGGTGCAGTTACCTGGTAGCCCGTCAATGGTAATGGGTAAGTCTGAGTATGAAAAGGTGCCATGGTTGATGCCATTGCCCTGTACTTTAAATTTTGGGCTGGGTGGATTGACTGGAGTAAAGTCGATGACTACTGCAAATTTTTGCTGCGCATTGCATGCTAGTTTCTCGACAACCAGGTTCTCTATTATACAATCGTTTTGGGCAAATGAGGGCAGTGAAAATAAAGCCATCCATATTATCAAAGTCGATAGAAGTTTCATATAAGTCAATTTGTCATAAAGATATCTCAAAACTAAAGATCGCTCCCAAAGCATTGGAAATAATTTCACCTAGGCTTTGAATTTTTCATGAAATAATGTAACATATGATTAATATTAATATGTAAATATTAGTAATGCAGATAAATAGGCCGTTTTTTTTGTATAATAGCCATAAAAGGTTGGTTTTTGGTCAAAATGTTAAAATCCACCTACGTTGGAAGTTTTGCTATTACAATTTTGGGGATTAAGATTATATTTGTCTTTCTATTAGGTTTATAATCCAAAGCTTTACACATGAAACGTCTGTTAAAAACTACAATCTGGGTCATTGCACTCATTTTTTCATATGAAATTAATGCATCTATGGTGTGTCCCCCGTATAAACACCTTAAGTGTGATGATGACATTTCAGATTTGTATTTAACTGGTAAGCCTACTTTGTTTGGCAGCCATTCTTACCTAACCCCGTTTACGAGGATCAATTTTCACCAATGCGTGTAATGTTGGCCATGTTGTTAGAAAATGGTATCTGGATTTAAACCATAATTATCAGGCTGACCCATCTGAACCTACCTGCTACCAAAATATCTACCTATCAGAAAATAACTATGGTTCTATCATAGTTAAATTTCCAAAAGACATAGTTGTAAACTGTTTGGAAGACATTCCATATATGAAGCCAGAAATTACATCCAGGCCATGTGACCTGATTGGTGTTAGTTACAGAGACGAAGTTTTTGAATTGTTGGGTAGCTCTGAAGAGGGGTGTAAAAAAATCTTAAGAAAGTTTACCGTAATCAATTGGTGTGACTATACCCCTAATTCTCCATATGGAGGAAGTGTATGGTATGGTACTCAGGTAATCAAAGTAATCGATAAAGAAAAACCTGAGTTTACGGCATGTAAGGATGTGACAATAGGATTTAATGAGGGTTGTAAGGCAAGGGTAACCTTGACCAATAATGCCATAGATCCGGGTAATTGCACATCAGAAAAGATGTCTTGGATTGTGGAAGTGGATTTGTGGGGAGATACCAAAATTGACTATGTCTATTCCAACATTGGGACTGGAGTCTTTTTCTTACCACTCCATAAAACCGGACAAGAAATTAAAATTACCCTGCCAGAATTATTGGGCTATGGTAAACACAAGGTCAATTGGAAGGTCAAAGATGCCTGTGGTAATTTGACCGGGTGTAGTACCAATTTTACCACCATGGATAACAAGCCACCCACTCCCTATTGTGTCCAGAATGTGAGTGTGGCCATCAATGGTAAAGATGGTACTAAGCTAAGGGTACCTGCCTCTATGTTTAGTTTGGGGGCTTTAGACAATTGTACGGCAACCCCTTATATCAAATATTCATTTTCGCCCAATCCAGCTGATTCATTGAGGTTTTATGATTGCACCAATGCCGGATTTCAGTACCTGACGGTGTATGCAATAGACCTAATGGGCAACAAAGATTTTTGTGCAGTGCACATGACAGTGTATGATAATGGAAGTTGTTCCAATACCCTTACTGCTGCTGGTAAAGTGATGCAGCCATCGGGTAAAAAAGTAATGGCAGGCAGTATGACTATGCAAGGCAATGCCGGTAATTTTAATGTATATGGTCAAATCAGCGATGGAGCTTATAATTTTAAAGATGTTGCTATCTACAACGACATGAAATTTATCCCTTCTAAAACGGGATTAGAAGATGCACAGGTAGATGTCTTGGACTATGCTTATTTTAAAGCCTACCTTGCCGGGGATGACACACTCTCCAATTATGGCCTGCTGGCTGCTGACATCAATGATGATAAAAAAGTAAATGCCAGAGATTTTCTACTTTTAAAAGATAAGTTACTTAAAGAAAAAAATAGTTTTGGTAGAGAAGACTGGCGCTTTATTCCTTCTTATGTAAAAGAAAAAGATTTGAGCCTACTGGCTTATTCTCCAGTATATGATGCGAAAAAATTCAATGGTTTCCTCGACTTCACAGCTTTTGCAAAGGGTGATCTTTCAGAGACCAGAAATGAAGAGGCTAGGCCCCGAAGCAGCATGACACCTATTTTTGTAGTTGGTAAATTAGTGGTTGTTGACGGTAAAACTTATTTTCCAGTAAGTTTAGGTAAAAGTTTAAATCTGGAGGCAGCGCTCTTAAAATTAAGCCAAAATGAAACTCAGATCCTGCAGGTAAATGAAAACTTTGATTGGGCAGGTGTTGGCGAAAATCAGTGCAATTTGTTGTTAAAAGAGACCCATCACTTTGCTTTGGATGAGGTGCTGTTCCTTTTGGAAGCCACCGCTTTAGGCAATACAACTATCACTGGTGAATTATTGGATGCAGCATCTGGGCAGGTATACAGACTGGATCAAAAACTTGGCTTTGCCAATAACCTTGCACAGTTGGCCCCTAATCCTGTGAGTGACAGGCTTTCAATCAATGCACCAGTTGGTTCTTCATATGTTATTCGCAGTGTAGAGGGAAAAGTTATGCTGCGTGGAGAAGTAATTCAAAATGAAACAGTAGATGTGACACAAATTGTGTCCGGGCTCTATTTTGTGGAATTGGTGATTGGAAGTAAAGCTGAGGTTCACAAATTGATCATTGCCAGATAATAGTTTTACTGGCGATACAGAACAAGGCGGTATTCTATTTTGTTGTTTAGTTGGGTGTAATACCATCAACCCTATATTTCATGCAAGATTTTTGCCATTTACATTGCCACACCCAATATTCCTTGTTGGATGGAGCCTCTGATATTACAGCACTCATGGAAAAAGCTGTCAAAGATGGACAGCAGGCCATAGCTCTGACCGATCATGGAAACATGTTTGGGGCATTTAAGTTTGTCAAAGCTGCCAATAAGAAGGGGATTAAACCCATTGGAGGTTGTCAATTTTACATGGTAGAAAACAGATGGCAAAAAAGTTTTGAAAAATCGAAGGGCCAGAGAGATGAACGTTTTCACCAGCTCTTATTGGCTAAAAACGAGGTTGGTTACAGAAATTTGTCAAAGCTGTGCTCCCTGGGCTTCATAGAGGGCATGTATGGAAAGTTTCCGAGGATTGATAAAGAATTATTGTTAAAACACCATGAAGGCCTCATTGCAACCTCATGCTGTATAGGAGCTGAGATTCCACAAGCGATAGCCTCGGGTAATACAGAAAAGGCAGAGAAACTGCTCAAGTGGTGGTTGGATCTGTTGGGAGAAGATTATTACATCGAATTACAGCGCCATAGGGGCATTGACAGGATAGACGGATCATTGATGAGTCAGGAAGATGTCAATCAGGTACTTCTGCAGTTAGCTAAAAAATACAATGTAAAAACAATAGTTACCAATGATGTACATTATGTAGAAGAAGAAGATGCGGCTCCACACGATGTTTTATTATGTGTAAACACAGGCTCTTTACTTTCTGAAGCAAGCAGGTTTAAGTTTCCTAGTTCCGACTTTTATCTCAAGACCAAGGCAGAGATCAATCAACTTTTGGTGATGTGCCCCATGCTATTGAAAATACGATGGAGATAGCTTCTAAAGTGGAGAGTTTGAAGTTATCGCGGGATGTGCTTCTTCCTGCCTTCCCTCTTCCGAAAGAGTTTTTATCACAGGATGATTACCTTCGACATCTAACCTTTGAAGGTGCGAGGAAGAAGTATGGCACCATAACCAAAGAAATTGAAGACCGTTTAAATTTTGAGCTGGATACCATTGGAAAAAGTGGATATCCGGGATATTTCCTGATTGTGCAGGATTTTACAACTTCCGCCCGGGAAATGGGTGTTTCAGTGGGGCCAGGAAGGGGTTCTGCTGCCGGATCGGCAGTAGCCTACAGTCTGGGAATCACCAATATCGATCCCATTCGATATGACCTGCTCTTTGAGCGTTTTCTCAATCCCGAGCGTATATCTATGCCGGATATTGATATTGATTTTGACGACGAAGGTAGAGACAAAGTAATCGATTATGTGATTGATAAGTATGGACGCAATCAGGTAGCTCAAATTATAACCTATGGTACAATGGCAGCCAGGACTTCGTTGCGGGATACTGGTCGGGTGATGAATATACCGTTGGATGTGGTTGATCGGGTTGCCAAGTCATTTCCGGCCCACCTATCCGCAACTTTGGACGCTGTTTTGGCAGAGAAAGATGTATCAGAAAAGTTGAAAAGTGATCTGAACAAAGACGACTTGGATAGGGCCTATAAATTCAGAGAGCTGGCAGCAGAGAATTCAGACGTAGGCCATATGATCAGAACCGCTAAAAAACTTGAAGGTTCTGTGCGTTCAACCGGGGTGCATGCCTGTGGGGTAATCATTACACCGGAAGACATCAGCAATATCATACCTATTGCAACGGCAAAAGATTCAGATCTGGTTGTTTCTCAGTTTGACAACAGCGTGGCAGAAGAAGCAGGCTTGTTGAAGATGGACTTTTTGGGATTAAAGACCCTTACCATCATCAAGGATGCTTTGAAACTTATAAAGGAAACCCATGATATTGAAATCGATATTGATAAGATAGACCTGGAAGACAGGCTCACTTATCAGTTATTTCAAAAAGGAGACACCATCGGTATCTTCCAGTACGAATCTCCCGGAATGCAAAAGTATCTCAAAGACCTAAAACCTAATAAGTTTGAGGATTTGATAGCAATGAATGCGCTTTACAGGCCAGGGCCCATTCAGTACATTCCCAACTTTATTGAGAGAAAACATGGCAGAGAAAAAATAACTTACGATTTGCCTGACATGGAGGGTTATCTCAAAGAAACCTACGGTATTACCGTTTACCAGGAGCAGGTAATGTTGCTTTCCCAAAAGTTGGCCAATTTTACCAAGGGTGAAGCTGACTTGTTAAGGAAGGCGATGGGTAAGAAAAATAGAAAGCTCATCGATGAAACTTACCCTAAATTTTTGGAAGGATGCAAGGCCAATGGGCACCCCGAGCCAATTATTGAAAAAATATGGAAAGATTGGGAAGCATTTGCCTCTTATGCTTTCAACAAAAGTCACTCTACCTGTTATGCCTTTTTGGCTTTCCAGACAGCCTATTTAAAGGCCCATTATGCCAAAGAATTTATGGCGTCCGTTTTGAACCACAATAAAGGTGAGATCAAATCGCTTAACTTTTTTATTACAGAAGCTAAGAGGATGGGTATTAAAGTTCTGGGGCCTGATGTAAATGAAAGCCAACTCAATTTTTCAATTGCAAATAAAGAATACATACGGTTTGGATTATCCGCTTTAAAAGGAGTAGGAGAGGGTCCTGTGGAAGAATTGATAGAAGAACGAAAAAAAGGACGCTACAAGGACATTTTTGATATGATGAGGAGGGTCAACCTCAGATCGATCAATAAAAAACTGCTTGACAGTTTGGCAATGGGAGGAGCATTGGATTCATTTCAATTTGCGAGGGCTCAGTATTTTGCCCCTTCTGGAGGCTTTGAGTCTTTTATTGAACATTTGATCCGTTACGGCAATAATTTCCAGTCTCAAAAAGATGGTGCCCAGGCTTCTCTATTTGGGGAGATGCACCAGGCCATGATAGCAGAACCCCAGGTGCCCGAATGTGAAGAGTGGCATCAATTGTTGAAGCTGGAAAAAGAAAAAGACATCACAGGATTTTACCTAAGTGGCCACCCTTTGGACCAATACAGTCTGGAATTTTCAGCTTTTGTCAATGCCAGATTAGATGACATCGAAAACCTCCTGGAAAAAGGACTCAAACTTGGAGGGTTTATTACAGATGTAAATGTGATGCAAAGTAAAAGGGGGACTAACTATGCCCGATTTAGTTTACAGGATTATTCGGGTAGCTACGAATTCACCCTTTTTAACGAGCAATATGAAAGTTTTAAGCACCTCCTGGTAAAGGGTAATGTCATTTATATGGAGGGCATTTACGGGAAACAGTTCAATGGCGATCGTATGTTTTTCAGGGTAAAAGACATGAAGTTGCTGGATACCATAGGGAAATTATTTACCAAATCCATCACACTGAGAATTCCATTGGCAGAAGTGGATCAACCATTGGTGAATGGATTATCTGCATTGGTAACAGAAAATAAAGGAGATCATCGACTTCGCATTATAGTAGCTGACGAAGAAGAAGGCGATAACGATTTGGAATTGGTACCCACTGCCTCTAAGGTCAATGCATCTTATGATTTTGTAGATGGCTTAAAAAAAATGAACATTGCCTATAAGTTGAATTAGAAATTTATATAGGAATTATGTTGGAATTTTAATTGTCGCCTACAATCCATTTTCTTACTTAAGAGACGCTTTATTTCAATAGATCAAAAAATTGAGTAATTTTTGTTTTATGAAAAAGTATATCTTTCTCGTTTCTGTCTTTTTCTGTTTCCGTTCCGCAAGATGCCAGAATGGAGAAGTTTCAATGTTTAAAGGCACGGTTCCACTTTGTGACCCCGTTAAAATATCTGCTGATTATGAAGCAAGTGGTGCCAGGTTTTCAGTAGAGAACTCCGGGATTATCTTCCCTGAAGGCTTCTTTCATCATTTGCATGGGAAAACCCTGGCAGCGGGTGTAGGTCCTATGGCATTATGGTTGAAAGCAGAAGACCGAGCCGGGAACAGATACAACGCAGGAATAGATGCCGTTACCGGAAAATCCGATTTTTATCCAGGTCCGGTTCCTGCGTGGAATGAAGATTTTACCAAACATTGCAGCAATTGGAACCAGATTTTCAGGATCACCAAGGATGAAATAAAATTACACCTTTCTAATTTCAGGAATGCTGGCATATATGATTGCGATAAGATTCCTGAAAGAGTAAAGTATTGGCGGCTAAAACAACCCATTCTGGAAAGAAAAGTTTGAATTTGACCTGCCTGATGAAAATTTGGCGTATTTTGTTGATGTAGATAATGATGGAAATTATAATCCGTGTGCTGGCGATTTTCCAGGTTTCTATGATTCATGTGAAAGAGTTGAAAATTATCCGAATGAATTTTGGTATTGGTGTATGAATGATGTGGCCGGGGTGCACAGATTTTCAGGAGGTGATGCCATGCAAATTCATGTCAATTGTTACCTATTTCACTACAACAATGATAAACCCGTAAATGATGGCGTGTATTTCTATTTTCAAGTTGTTAACCACAATGAAAGAGACTTATTAAATATGGCATTAGGACTTCAATTAACACCCGGGCAAGATTGTAAAGGGGACAGATATGTTGGCGTGGATAGTTTAAGTGGTATGGTATATTACTATCATAAACAGATTGAGACGGGGCTTGATTCCTTTGATAATTGTGTTGCGGGTGTTTTATTTCCATATTACTACAATTTAAGTAGTTTTCCGTTGCATAAATCGTATAAAAAATTTGCAAGGTACGCTTCAGGTAAAGTTATCAGAAATGAATTGGGGCATCCTTTGTTAATTGATATCACCGACATGCAACAATTAGAGGAGGCTGATACTACTGTTTATGCTGGATTGAGTAGTTTTCAATTGTTCAATACCTCACATTTTCAAAAGTCATCCGTGAAAAGGTCTGAATTACTGCATAGATTAATGAATGGATTAAACCTTGATGGGGAGGAACTATATTACAAGGATAAGAAGATAAAATTTATGTTTCATGGAGATCCCAGAAAACAGGATTCATGGAGCATGTTGTCGGATAACATTAATTTTAATGATTCTTTGACCGTCCTCGCTGTAGCCGAAAAGTTTTTTCTTCAACCTGCAGAAAGTAAAAGATTTTTGTTCCATCTGAGTCCTCTTCATCGAAGGCAAGACAATATTGATTTGTCAGTTGCATATCAGTTGCAAGATGAAGCATTTATGCAATTTGAAGAAGGATGTATTTTTAGTGATGACTTTTTGGATCCCGGGGCAACCTTGATTTCATACTATGAGCAGGATGGAAATAAGTTAAATTTCACCATTGATCCCTATGTGAACAATGTCAACATTGAAGAGTTTTCTGAAAGTGTTGCAATTCCTGAAGAATTACAGAAATTATCTGAGGATAAATACTACTTATTTGAAGGTTACCAAGTTTATCAAATAAAAAGCCCAAAAATGCAAATACAAGAGGGCTTCAAAGAAGGGGAAGCAAGATTGGTACATCAATGTGATGTTAAGAACAAATTTGATAAGTTGTATTGGTACTCATCCACCGTTAACCTGGATCCAATTGATAAAGTTGAACGTATTTGGACGTCTTCTCTAAAAGCCAATGGAAGAAATAATGGCATTGAAAGATATTTCAGCCTGGATGTGGATCATTTAGGCTCCAATGGAGGTAAGCTTGTAGAAGGGGAGACTTATCATTATGCAATTATATCATATTACGCAAACAGGTGGAAACCCTTTGACCCCTATTTAGAAACGGGACAATCAAAGGAATACAGAAGGTCACATGTGCAGTATCATTCCGTTACCATACCTCTCAAAACGGAAGAAAAAAAAGTGGAGGCAAAGTCTGGACGGGAAAATTCAACTTCTCGGAGATGTAGAAAAAGTGGATCAATTGACGGTATGGGATATTGATGGCAAATTAATTTGGAATGGTAATCCTTCCGAAACGCAATTACCTTTATTGAGCAGGCCTAAGCTTTACCTTTTGTCATGGACAACAGAAACCTTTGGGTGGCAATCACAGAAGCTTTTTTGTCATTAACCTAATAAAAAAAGCCCATGCACAAGTGCACAGGCTTTTTTATTGATAGAAAGAAATTACATCATTCCACCCATTCCGCCTCCTGGCATAGCTGGTGGATGTCCTGCATTTTCCTCTTTTTTCTCAGAAATAACACATTCTGTAGTAAGCACCATGCTGGCAATAGAACCTGCATTACTTACCGCAATCCTGGTTACCTTGGTTGGGTCAATGACACCAGCCTTTTTCAGGTCTTCGTAAATATTGGTTCTGGCATTGAAGCCCTTGGCTCCTTTTGATTTGTAGACTTCCTGGAATACCACTGAACCATCTACACCTGCATTTTCAGCAATGATTCGAAGAGGAGATTCCAGAGCTTTTTTCACAATTTGAACTCCCATGTCTTCGTCCTCATTGATGCCTTTCACCTTGTCTACTGCGTACATTGCTTTTACCAAAGCAACGCCACCACCGCTTACGATTCCTTCTTCAACGGCAGCACGTGTAGCATGTAAAGCATCGTCAACACGGTCTTTCTTTCCTTCATTTCTACCTCAGTAGCAGCCCAACATAAAGCACGGCTACACCTCAGGCCAACTTAGCTAACCTTTCCTGAAGTTTTTCCCTGTCATAATCGGAGGTAGTGGTTTCAATCTGTGCCTTGATCTGATTTATCCTGGCTTCGATGTCCTTCTTCTTGCCTTTTCCGTTAACAACGGTAGTATTGTCTTTATCTACAGTGATTTTTTCTGCCTGTCCCAGGTCACTGAGTTGTACGTTTTCCAACTTATATCCTTTTTCGTCAGAAATAACAGTACCTCCAGTCAATACGGCGATGTCCTCGAGCATAGCCTTTCTTCTGTCACCAAATCCCGGAGCTTTTACAGCTACAACCTTCAAACCTGCTCTCAATCTGTTGACAACCAAAACACCTAAGGCCTGGCTATCTACATCTTCTGCAATGATCAACAATGGACGACCAGATTGAGCTGATTTTTCCAAAACAGGTACTATTTCCTGAACATTTGAAATCTTTTTGTCGTGGATCAGAATCAATGGACTATCATATTCTGTAGTCATGTTTTCTGTGTTGGTAATGAAGTAAGGAGAGAGGTATCCTCTGTCAAACTGCATACCTACTACTTCATCCACATAGGTATCTGTTCCCTTTGCTTCTTCCACAGTGATGACGCCATCCTTGGTCACTCTTTTCATTGCATCTGCAATCAAAGTACCGATTTCTTCATCGTTATTAGCTGAAATAGCTGCTACCTGTTGGATCTTTTTGAAATCATTTCCGATTACCTCACTTTGTTTTTTCAAGTCGGCAATGACGGCATCTACTGCCTTGTCAATACCTCTTTTGAGATCCATTGGGTTGGCGCCGGCTGCTACGTATTTCATACCAGCTGTTACCATTGCCTGTGCTAAGACGGTTGCTGTTGTGGTACCATCACCGGCAGCGTCGGCCGTTTTGGAAGCAACTTCTTTAACCATTTGTGCGCCCATATTTTCAATGGCATTTTCGAGTTCAATTTCTTTGGCCACGGTAACTCCATCTTTAGTGATGGTAGGGGCTCCAAAACTCTTTTGAATGACAACGTTTCTTCCCTTAGGTCCTAAGGTTACTTTTACTGCATTGGCCAGCGCGTCAATACCTTTTTTTAAGCTGGCGCGTGCTTCCGAATTAAAACTAATTTCTTTAGCCATAATATTTCTATTGTTTAGTGGTGTTTTTAAGTGAATTGGATGATTAAATAATTACCAGGATGTCGTCTTCTCTCATGATGAGATAATCGTCGCCCTTGTAGTTGATTTCCTGTCCGGCATATTTGCCATACAAAACTGTATCGCCTTTTTTAACGGTCATTTTGTGGTTTTCTTTGCCTGGTCCTACGGCAATCACGGTTCCACGCTGTGGTTTTTCCTTCGGCATTGTCTGGAATGATGATGCCCCCAGACGTTTTTTCATCGGCTGGAGCTGGTTTAATAACAACTCTGTCGTTGATTGGCTTCATAACTAGTATTTTTTAGTTTTAAAATTTTTAGGTGAATTTTCACCTATTTACCACATGAAATGTGCCATTTCGATTTTTCTGACATTATAACAGAATAAAAATTGGAAATCAAAATTTAGAGGTACAATCTGTCAATTCGATTGTCAAAATGTCATTTAATCTGAAATGGTATTGGATCCTTCATAAATGAGTTCGCCTAAATTGGTTATGGATGAACCAGCACCTTGACCCAGTTTTGGATCAATAATATCAACATTATGGACAGTCAATTTACCATTATTGGTGAATATTCGGCTTTGACTTATGGAATTATGAGGGGCAAGAAGGTTTAAATTTTTGATATACAATGACTTATTTTGCAATATGACAAATGCAGAACCAGCAATTGGGGCTACGATGTTAAATTCCTGATTGGGTGATCTGACCACATTGATGTTTTTATCTATCAAAATCGGACTTAATAGTTGTATCGTTTTTCCGGAAAGACTGTCTTCAACCAGAATATACTCATTCTCACGCGCACAAAAGACAGCTTTTCTCAGACTGCCAAACCCGCTGTCAGCCTGATTGAGCACTCCATCAGCAGGGATCCAGCCGTTGAAATTGCCCTTGTATCTTTGAATTGGACTGCCTATGGTAAACCCATTTGAAAAGTCGCCACCCCCCATTCCAGGTGCGGCAGCTGGCGGATCAATTCCATTTTGAAACAAGCGTATGCTACTTTTACATCCTCCTTGAGGTACTTCGATGGAAAGTGAAAATAGTTTAAGGGTGTCTCCGGCGGTTATATTGTTGTAATGGCTGGCCGGAACCAAAGAAGGAGCAATACCATAAAAATCAGAATTGGGCTGAACAGCAGGATGTAAGATTTGGTTGGCCAGTGACCAAAGGCTGGGCACTGTACCTCCATAATTTTGGTTGTTTTGCAAAGGAAGATAGGTCTGCGGTAAGGTAACAATGCTACCTGTAGGAACAACCACAGAATATTGGGAAGACATCTGGGTGCGATGTTGGGTAGTAGTTGCGGAACCTGCTATAATAACCACGTAACAATCATACAATTCAGTAGATTCATTGAATTTCACCATGTATTTAACTTCCGTTACCTGGCCACTGGACTCGGTCGATAAAATTAAAATATAGATAAAACAAAGAATTAGGGAAATTACTGATTTGCTATTCATACAGGTTATTGTGCTATGATTATCTTTACGGACTTACTTGACAAGCAAAAGAAATAGAAATTGAACTCCAGCATAAGACAAACAAAGTTTGCAACTACCCCTTATCTTAAAAAAGAGTGTCTTTCATTTATTTTTTAACTTCAAGCTTAGTAGTTGATTCTCAAATTGTTAGGTCCAAGTTACCGATAGTGGTAGTTGAAACAAAGGGCAATCCAATATATGACTATGAAAAAAGTACGGTGGAACTTAAGATCATTGATCCACCGGCTCAATACCAAACAGATCAGGATCAACCCAATGTGTATGCTGGTAAAGCTGGGATAGAACTAAGGGGGTCCAGTTCACAGAGTTTTCCAAAGAAAGCATATTCGTTTGAAACCCGTCTTGATAATGGTGAGGATAATGATGTGTCTTTGTTTGGGTGGCCTGAAGATGCAGATTACATCTTATACCCTTCGTATCATGAAAAGAGTCTGATGCATAATGTTTTGGCAATGGAAATTTACAGAGCCATGGGTTTTTATGCCAGCCGAACACGGTTTGTAGAACTGATAATTGACAACAGTTACCAGGGAGTATACGTAGTAATGGAAAAAATAAAAAGGGGAGAAGGTAGGGTAGACATTTCAAAACTGGAGCCTGATGAGGTGGTCGGTGATGACCTAACTGGTGGCTATATTGTAAAGATTGATAAACAAACCGGGACCCAAAATGGAGGGTGGTTGAGCAATTATTACTCTTTGTCTTCTCAACCCAAAGGTATTTATTTTCAGTACCATTACCCTGAAAATGCACCAGCTCAGCAAAGGAGTTATATAAAAGACTATGTTTCTAGCTTTGAAAGTGCCTTAAAATCGCCCTTATTTAAGGACCCTCAAAACGGGTACAGAAAATGGATCAACCTGGAGAGTTTTGTCTATTATTGGATTTTAAATGAGGTAAGCAAAAACGTAGATGGCTACCGAGTGTCAACTTTCATGTATAAAGATAAAGATAGCAAAGGTGGGAAATTGACCATTGGCCCCCCCTGGGATTATGACATCAGTTTCGGTAATGCAGATTATTGCCAGGGCCAAAGTTATCAGGGCTTTTCATGGAATTTTAACACTATTTGCCCTGAAGACGGATTTCACCTCCCATTTTGGTGGGACAAGCTATTGCAAGACAGTTTTTTTGTGGATAGTTTGTCCAGGACCTATGATTATCATAGGAAACATGGAAAATTAAGTCAGGAATTCCTTTTTGGATTGATTGATTCAATGAAAGTGGAATTAGAAGAAGCCCAAATTCGAAATTTCAATAAGTGGAATATACTGGGACAATATGTATGGCCCAATCCTTATCCCATTCCTTCAAGTTGGCAGGGTGAGGTTCAAGAGCTAAAAAACTGGTTGTCCAATCGACTGGCATGGTTGGATAACAACATTCCAAGGAATAAAACGCCGATCAGGGAAATAAAGGAGGTTAAAATTTTATTATTCCAAAACGAAGCGGAAAGTAACTATACCTTAAGAATAGAACAGCCTTATCCCAATAATCTGAAATGCAGGCTTTTAGATTTAAATGGAAGAATTCTGGAACAGTCAGTGACCTGGTTAGACGCTACAGAAATTGAAATCAAACTGGATGATGTTTTTCCACCTCATCAACTTCCTGTTGGCCTTATTTTCCTCGAAGTAGAAATTGGGTCGTATAAAAAAATACATAAGCTTCTTCAACTTAGATGATTTTATTCCCAAACATACCCTTGGCGATTTTTCATTAAAATTTTATACTTTTGCACCACTGGCCTCGTAGTTCAACTGGATAGAATATCAGATTTCGGCTCTGAGGGTTGAGGGTTCAAATCCTTCCGAGGTCACCAATAAATGTTTGGAGCAAAAGCCCCATTATCACAGCGTCGAAAGCTTGCTTTCGAAAGCAGTGAGAATGGGGCTTTGAAGTTTTACGTCAGTAAAACTTGCCAAACATTGTGACTTGGGATCGAGAAAGGATCATCCGAGCAAGACCTGAAGGGTCATGCGAGGATAACCCTTCAAGGGGGAAGAGAATTACTTGCCAAACATTGTGACTTGGGATCGAGAAAGGATCAACCGAGCAAGACCTGAAGGGTCATGCGAGGATAATCCTTCAAAGGGATATTTATTGGCCAAACATTGTGACTTGGGATCGAGAAAGGATCAACCGAGCAACACCGTGAATTGGGATGAGAAAGTCCTGAAGGGCCGCGGAGGATAATCCTTCAAGGGGAAGAGAATTACTCGCCAAACATTGTGACTTGGGATCGAGAAAGGATCAACGGGGGTGGAGGACGACCTTGAAGGGTCATTGGAAAATCGAGGATAACCGAGGATACCTTCAAGGGGAAGAGAATTACTTGCCAAACATTGTGACTTGGGATCGAGAAAGGATCATCCGAGCAAGACCTGAAGGGTCATGCGAGGATAATCCTTCAAAGGGATATTTATTGGCCAAACATTGTGACTTGGGATCGAGAAAGGATCATCCGAGCAAGACCTGAAGGGTCATGCGAGGATAATCCTTCAAAGGGATAGTTATTGGCCAAACATTGTGACTTGGGCTTGACTGGTATTCCATATTCTTTGGTTCCCATTTCGATTTAAAAATTCAAAATCTATGCCTTATTGTGTCATTTTTTATACGACTTTTCGCACTTTTGAGGACAACAAGCATAAAAAATAATCTATATTTCGAAAAAATAGCATGAATACTGGTTCCAAACTGAGTCATTTAGCATGTTTGTCATGTGGTGGTGAATATGATGCTCATATTTTAATTAATTATTGTCTGCATTGCTCACAGCCTTTGGTAGCCAGGTATAATTTGAATAATCATGAAAAAAGACCAGTTTGGTCGGAAATGCCTAGAACTGGCATGTGGGATTGGAAGGTGTATCTACCTGTTTTTAAAACAGAAAACATCTTTTCTTTAGGTGAAGGAATGACCGAGGTTCGCCCATTGTCGGGTTGGGCAAAATCTATTGGTTTGAGCAGGCCCGTGTTGATGAAAGATGAATCCACCAATCCCACAGGTTCATTTAAGGCACGTGGCATGTCGGCTGCAGTTAGTAAGGCTGTTGAATTGGGTGTAACGCATTTCTGCACCCCCACAGCAGGGAATGCAGGAAGTGCTTTAGCTGCATACGCCGCACTCGCAGGAACAAGGGCCTCTGTGTTTATGCCCAAACAAACGCCAAAGATGTTTTCTTTTGACGTGGCTTTGATGGATGCGGAAGTATATACAGTAGAAGGAACTATAAGGGATGCCGGTCTTCTCATGGCAGAAAAAAACAAAGAATGGGGCGCCTGGGATGTGTCAACATTAAAAGAACCCTATCGATTGGAAGGGAAAAAGACAATGGGGTATGAGCTGGCTGCCCAATTAAATTATAAATTACCTGATGTAATTTTTTATCCCACAGGGGGAGGAACTGGATTGATTGGCATTTGGAAAGCTTTCAAAGAAATGCAAGAAATGGGCTGGATAGATGAGATAACAACCCGAATGGTAGCTGTTCAAATAGAAGGCTGTGCACCCATTGTAAAAGCCTGGCAAAATGGAGCAGAAAGCTCTGAGGTCTGGGACCAGCCTGATGAGACAGCCGCAAATGGCTTAAGGGTACCAAAGGCATTTGGGGATAAATTAATTTTGACCACCCTAAAGGAAAGCCAAGGTTTTGCAATTTCTGTTTCGGAGCTAGAAATGCGGTCAGCGTTAAAGGCTTTTGCTGTTAAGGAAGGACACTTTGTTTCACCAGAGGGAGCAGCTTGCCTGGCTGCAATCAAAAAAAGTAAAGCCGAAGGAAAGTTGGATGAATCCTGGGATATTGCTTTTATCCAAACCGGCAACGGATATAAATATGCCGAAAATTTATGGGCATAAAAAAAGCAAGTCTTTAGGACTTGCTTTTTTCTCATCTTTTCTTTGATTAAGCCTCTTTTAATAGGCTATTACCAAAAAAAATCAGAATCATGAGGGTGATTCCAAATATGATCATAGGGATAAATTTCGCTAAAGGTAATCGTATTGTGGTCACCTGTCAAGGAGTGAAATTTTAAAAAAAGTCATTTTTTATTGATTTTTAAAATAAATAATTTATATTATACACAATATCAATTAATAACACATTATGAATATTATTTATATAATAAAACTTTAACATTTTAGCGCTAATTTTTTTTAATGCATGAACAATTGTCGCAACAAATGATTTATTCTACAATTAAAATCACTAACAATTTAACATCATGACAAAGCTACGTTTAGCCATTGTTGCCCTTACCTGTGTATATATTTCGGGTGTAAGTGCGCAAATTTCAACTCCTGCTGCGAGTCCTTCATGTAAAATCGAGCAGAAAGTAGGTCTTACGGATATTAAAGTCGAGTATTCTCGTCCAAGTGCCAAAGGAAGAAAAATATTTGGTGCTGATGCCGTTGTATCATTTGGTAATTTCTGGAGAACTGGTGCCAATAGTGTAACCAAGGTCAGTTTTTCTGAAGATGTTTCAGTAGAAGGCGTTTCTGTAAAAAAAGGTGACTATGGTCTTTTGACCAAGCCAGGTGCTGATAGCTGGGCTATCAATTTTTACAAATATGATGGTGGCAACTGGTCTGCCTATATTGAAAAAACGCCAGATGTTTCTGTTATGGTGAAACCTGTAATGTTGGGCCAACAAGTGGAAACATTCACAATCGATTTCAACAACATTGAGACCACACAAGCTACAATGACCTTGAGCTGGGAAAAAACATTGGTTCCGGTTAAAATTGGCGTTGAAGTTGACAAAGTTGTTATGGCCAATATTGAAAAGGTGATGGCGGGTCCAAGTACCAACGACTATTACAATGCTGCTTCTTACTACCATGATTCAGGCAAAGACCTGGAACAGGCTTTGGAATGGGTTAAAAAAGCCAATAACGTTAGCAGTCCAAAATTCTGGCAGGTAAGAAAAGAAGCTTTAATTCTAGCAGATCTTGGAAGGTACAAAGAAGCCATTGAAGCTGCAAAATTGTCAAAAGAGTTGGCCTCTGCTGCAGGAAATGATGAATATGTAAAGATGAATGAAGTTTCTATCGCCGCTTGGATGAAGAAATAAATTTCACTTTCTAATATTAAAACGGCCACAGATAATTTGTCTGTGGCCGTTTTTTTATAGCTGAATTTTTAATTGAAATTTTACCTCAATCTCTTTTTGAGAATTGGCACTTTGATTTATTTCCGGGTAAAATCTATGGTTGTTTTGGTAGCTTGTTTGGCCAAATCTAAATTCAGCCGTAATTGATTTATGGAATTTGTATCTAAGGTTGAAATAGCCACGTCGTCCAATACCAGCCATAAATGGAAGCGCTGATTCATACAATAGGTCATTTTCGTAAGCATATATCCTGGAATTGTAGCCATCTGTCTGAAAGATAGCCATTCTTGCCGTTAAAGATAAAGTTGAGGACGTCGGATGGTAAATAATATCCTGGTACAGCAAATGTCCTTTTTCAGATGAACTTGGCAGTATTACCATGTTTATTTCAGCCCTGGTCCGCAGCTCCAAAAATGGATGAACCTGCCATGCATAATGCAATCTGATTTTATGTCTCTGTCTGATGGATAACCCTTCAATTTTTTCCAGTATGTAATTTTCATTGATTTCCTTTGTTTCCAGAAAGTATTGCAAATACACGTTGAATTTTCGTTTTATGGTGTGTTCTATTCTAACCAGCAACTCTTTTCCATTAGATGGTGCATCTATTTGATACCTTACCCAGGGGAATTGCGAAAAGTCAAGATAAGCAGCAATTTTCCATTTATGAGCAGGCCTCCATTCCGTGCCCAAATAAATCCCTTTTTCAGCTTGTGGCTTTGATGATTCTCCCAATGCACTACCATCAAGGGCAACATAGTTCAGGCCATAATTTCTGTAATGAAGGCATAAATCAATTGTCTTGTCAAGAGACAATAAGACACCACTGGTAACAGCCCATCCATTGTTGTGACTTCTTGCGAGCTCGCCAAAGGTGGAAAAATTTTTAAATGACCATTTCCAATCAATGCTGGTAAGGTGATTGTTTTTTCCATGAAAATTATAAAGCTCATATGCATCATTTCCTTTGGCAATAGGCATGCTGTAAAAGTAGGAAAGATGGTTGATGCTAAAGGTCGCCCTGTTGTGGGTCCATTGTAGTTGAATTCCAATATTTTTTTGATTGGCATTCTGTTTGTTTCCCAACTCATTCAAGGTTCTATGATATCCGCTTTTTAGGATCGAAACAATTTCACTTTGAGTGGAGTCCTGGTTTTGGGAAGAAAGATGGGCATCAATGTCTTTATTTGAAAATAACCATGCCATTTTCAAAGAGGGAGAAAGATTTAAAACATTGGCTATTCCTCTGAAATAGCCTGTTTCATTCACGGATGTATAGGGTCTGAATACGGCACCCTGCTTTCTGATGAGCATCACCATGGAAGTTTTACCAGCTCCAAATCCATTGTGCACAATCAAACCCTGACCAAAGCTGGGTGCAAAGTCTCCTATTATCAATTCGTGAATCCACTTCCATTTGCGTTTCAATTGAAAATAGCAACTAAAGTAGTCAGCCCACTTCCTTTTTTTATCCCATACTATAGATTCACCTCCATCGGTTTCTGCTACAAAACCGGCTTTGAAGACACTTGAACCCTCCCATTTGTATCTGATTACCCAATGAGCTGCTGATCCCAACATCGTTGTATCTGCAAGTTCTGTTTCAAGATTTGACTTTGACTTTTGTTTCCATTTGACATAAAAAATGCGGTTCCCTTCTTTCATAGAAGATCGGGTAAATAGGGCTTTTTCCAGATTTTCAACCTTTAAAAATGGCCTCAGCATCAGGATGGTGTTTTCATCCAATGATGGTATAGATTGCAATTCCTCCAGACATAAAAAATAGCCCACAATACTTGAATGTGAGAGGAGATCATTTTTTTGTAAATCTGTTAGGAAAAAAAAGTTATCTAAATCGTGTTCTTTTAATTCATTGAGATCTAAAGGTTCATTCTTATATTCATCCAGAGCAGTCAGATAACCTAAAAAATCCTCTTCTTCATTGCCGGTATTGTCAAACCAGGCATCAAATACATTTTCAATGTTGCCATCAATGGTAGTTTGCGAGTGGGCAGGGGAATGAATGCCTATATAAAGGCACATTTGGCAAGTTGCCAAAAGCAATCTCGGGTACATTTTTCAAAGCGTTTGTTCTTTGCAAAATTATGAGATTATTCTTAATGCTGCCACTTTTTTATTACTTCGTAAAGTTTGGCCATAGGCAGGCCCATAATATTGGAAAAAGTACCATGAATCCATTCCACCTTGCAAAGTCCAATCCAATCTTGTATGCCATAGGCTCCTGCCTTGTCAAAGGGTTTGTAGTTTTCAAGGTAGTAGTGGATTTCTTCTGCATCCAGATGGGCAAATTTGATGTCAGATTTTTCAGTGAACGAAACTGTAGAATTTGAATCTGCTACACAAACACCCGTATATACCTGATGCACCTTTCCAGAAAGAGCAGAAAGGATGTTAAAGGCGTCTTCATAGGAAGTTGGTTTACCGTAAACAATGCCATTGAGCACTACGATGGAGTCAGAAGTAATGACCAGACATTGCTCTTTTGCCAAATGAAGGCAAGGCTGTGCTTTTTTAACAGCTAAAAATTCAGCTATTTCATTTTCTTTTAAGGTATTGGGATAATCTTCCGGCACATCAAATGAAAACACTTCAACATTGAAGCCTGCATCTTCGAGGATTTGTTTTCTCCTTGGAGATTTGGATCCAAGAATGATTTTTTTATTGCGCAATTCCATATGCTTTTACAATAGGACTAAAAAGTAATAAATAGATCATGCCTGCGAAGAGGATGAGTTTTAAAAAATTGGCTGTTTTGTGATAATCCGTTTTCTCTCTTCCATTGCTTAGTTTGATAGCGGCCTTTACCATAGGTGCCACTACAAATACATAGGCAAAGATGCTTTGATGGAAAGAATGTGGGTATATCCATTGAAACCAAATCAAAGCAATTATTGAAGTTGCCAGGCAAAGGTGGATCCATTTTTTAGTTTTGTCAATACCGATGGTGATTGGCAATGAAATAGATTCAATGGCTTTGTCGCCATCCATATCTTCAATGTCTTTTACCCACTCTCTCGCCAGATTTACTAAAAAAGAGAAAAAGGCAAAGCCCAGCAATAATTGCAGTAAGTTCGAATTTTCTGATTTCATTAACTGCAGTCTTTCTGCTACGATCAAAATTAGGGTAACAAATGATGTCATAAAAGCCACTACCAAATTGCCTCCGACCCCTGATTTTTTAAGTGTTTTGGCATAAAGCCAAAGAAGCCAAATGCTAAGAGGGTAGAGGGCCAGCAAAGGAAGGTTATGACTTACTATGGCAAGATAAGTGGCAATGATCATGCCCAGGGAAATCCAAAAATAATAATATCCCCATGCAGTTGGCATTGAAATCTGCATCGGGATATAGCATTTTTCAGGTTTGTTGATTTGATCTGTTGCCACATCATAGATATCATTGATAATATATCCGCTGCCGGCTATGATGGCTGTACATAGCATCAATAACCCAAATTGAATGGGAGAAAGAGATGTTTCAAAAAGCTGTGGAGCCAACACTAAATAATAGACGATCGACTGTGTCAATACAACAATCGCCAAATTGATTGGCCTTAAGATATGAATGTAAGCCATCATAGATGATGGTTTTTTAAACTCAACATTTACCCAGCATCCAGTGTGTCAACAATCTTACGCCATAAGCAGTTGCACTCCGGGATTTTAAGTATTCAGAGTCGGTAAAGCTGACTCCAGCGATATCAAGATGGGCCCATGCTGAATGGTTTTCAGTAAAAGCTTCCAAAAACTTTGCAGCAGTAATGGCACCGGCAACGGGTAAACTGCTCAGATTTTTAATATCTGCCATATCACTTTGCATTTGTGACTTGTAGTCATCCCACAAAGGAAGTCGCCAGTTCTTTTCTCCTGTAATCCTTCCGGATTGGTATAATTCTGAGGCCAATTCTTCATTCTGTGTAAAAAGTCCCGCAGCAGTATAACCTAAGGTGGCAATACAACTACCTGTTAAGGTTGCTAGGTCAATTAGATAATCAGGGCTATAATTTTTTGTCATGTAAGCAAGTCCGTCAGCTAAAACCAGTCGACCTTCAGCATCAGTATCAATTACTTCGATGGTCTTGCCACTATAGCTTTGTATAATGTCGCCTGGACGGTAAGCCTTTGAACCCACTGCGTTTTCAGCGGCTGGCACTATGCCAATCAAATGAATGGGTAATTTCAACTCAGCTGCTGCTTGCATTACTCCAATAACAGCCGCTGCTCCTGCCATATCGCTTTTCATGTAATGCATGTTGGTAGGATTCTTTAATGAAATACCTCCTGTGTCAAAGGTGATTCCTTTACCCACCAAACCAATTTTGGCAACTGGTTTTTTAGCTGCTTTGTATTCCATGATAATAAAAGCAGGTTCATTCTCACTTCCCTTTCCCACTTCATGCAAGGCATGTAGCTTGTTTTTTAGAAGGGCAGCTCCTTTAATTACCCTAACATCAAACCCTTGTTCCTGTCCGGCTGATTTGACATATTCTGACAAATATTGGGGTGTTTTATAATTTGAAGGCATATTGACCAAATCCATGGCAGAAAAACAAGCTTTGGCTATGGTTACTGCTTTTTGAAGTATTTTTTTTGCAAAGGACTGGGGTGCGTATATTTCAATTGTTTTGATTTCACTTTCCTGCTTGTCTTTTTTGATGGCTTTGATTTGATAACCAGACATTAGCAAACCAATCATACAAACCTCAAGTTGTTCTTCGGTAAAAAGGTCGGCTTTTACCACCATTTTACCCCCCACTTTTAGATTTTGGTAAATTACCTTTCGAAAAGGTTGAATCAGTTGTTCAGCACCATTTCTTTTTCCCAATCCCAATAACCATCTCTTTTTTTCAAATCCGGGATGGATCAAGGTATTGATTTCTCCTATTTCTGCTTTGAATTCATATGGTTGGGGTAGACCCGTCCATTTTTTGAATTCAAATTGAGAAAGATCGTTTTCAAAAACGGGTAAAACCCAATGATGGTTTTCTGTGATTTTTTGAGTTATGTTGATTTTATGCATTGATTTCAATTTGAATACAACCAGGTTAACGCTTTAGGAAATTCTTGCCCCCAAAAATATTCCTGATGCGTTCCTGCCGGGTTGTAACTTTCCATAATTTCTATTTGTCCGGTCATTCTTTCTCTGCTTTTTAAAATAGACCCTAAAAAATCCATGGATGGTTTTAGTGAATGGCTTTCCTGCCCTCCTGAGTACAGGTAAATTTTTGTAGATCCAAATGGATTAAATTGGGTGGCTTGTTTAAATACTTGTTCTGAAATCCAGATACTGGGGCTAAATATCATTAGATTTCCGAAAACTTCGTTAAAATTAAAACCTGCATAGAGGCTTATCAAACCTCCCATTGAACTCCCACCTATTCCTGTGTATTCCCTGCCTGATTTAACCCTGAAATTCTTATCAATGTGCGGTTTTAAATCTTCCATCATAAATTGAAGGTGCTGTTCCCCTTTTTTTTCTGTGAATTTGGGATTGTCGTAGGGCAAATACTCTGCAATGCGCTCTTTACCACCATGATCTATGGCAATGACAATGACTTCTATGCCTAATTCTGCCAATACTGCCAACTGTTTGTCGACACCCCAATTTCCAAATGGAGCATGATCATCAAATAAGTTCTGTCCATCGTGCAAATACAAAACTGGATACGTTTTATTGCTGGTGGCATAATTGTGAGGTAACAATGCTGCCACTCTTCTTCTCCGATTAAGGTGTGGAATCAGGTAGTCCTCATCGATCACATTGATCAGAGGTTTCTTAAAACTCGGTGGGTTCATTGACCAAAGATAAGAATATTGTGTTTTTCTAAAAAGAATGATGTTTATTATTCCGGCACCGCAGGGGCAATACTCCTGAAAAGGGAGCTCAAATATTGTTTTATAGTATTGATAATCAGTGTTATATGTTGCAAATTGAGGATCTTAGACATATTATGTGTATGTTAACATTCTTTCTAAGCACTAATGATTATTTTTGCATAAATAAAATTTATCATATGAGTATTACATCCCTGGTACTGAATATAGGTATTGTGGCTGCCATTTTAACCCTGGCTATAGCCTTCTTGCTCAAACTTCATAAATCCTACCTAATGACCTTTTTTCAGTCATTTTGTGGGGTTTTGTTTATATTTTCTGGTTGGGTAAAAGCAATCGACCCAATGGGAACGGCTTTTAAAATGGAGCAGTATTTTGGTGAATTTGAATCTGTGTTTTCTCAAACATGGTTTTCATATATTGCACCGGTCTTTCCAATGCTATCCAGCGTTTCGATTTTGTTTTCAGTGAGCATGATCGTTTTTGAAATTGTGCTTGGCGTCATGTTGCTTTTAGGTTATAAGCCTAAACTAACAGCCTGGTTGTTTTTTGGCCTGGTTGTGTTCTTTACCATTCTTACCGGTTTTACTTATATGACGGGTTATGTTCCAGCAGGAGTCAACTTTTTTGATTTAGGAAACTGGGGGGCTTATAAGGCATCCAACATGAAAGTGACAGATTGTGGCTGTTTTGGTGATTTTATTAAGCTAGAACCCAGAATATCATTTTTCAAAGACCTGGCACTACTGTTTCCTTCCATCTATTTTGTGGAAAGGAGTAAGCTCATGCACCAACTTTTGGATAATAAAAAATCAAGCTGGATTGTATTCGGGTCTACCGCTGTTTTGATTGGCTATTGTTTGTACAATTTTGTTTGGACAGAACCCCATATTGATTTCAGACCTTTTAAAAATGGAGCCAATATAGCTGCTCAAAGAAAGGCAGAAGATGATGCCCAGGCCGCTGTAAAAATAACAGCGTTTAGTATTAAGGATCTTACATCAGGTAAAGTAATTGAGGTGCCGTATGATCAATATATGAAGGAGGCCGAAAAATATGGCGATGACAAAAAGTGGGAGGTGTTGGAACAAATCAAAACAGAAGCCAGCATACCCAGGACCAAGGTATCTGAATTTGAAATTACTGATTTTGATGGTGTCGACTTCACGGATATGTTCCTGGCCAATCCTAAAAACAACTTTATGGTTCTATCACCAAAAGTAAAATTTGAAACTGAATCAATTAAAAGTATTGTACAGGATTCTGTATTTGTTGTAGATACTACCCAAATTTCCGGGCAAAACCCACCTAAAAAGAAATTTTTAAAGCTTATGAATAAAGAGGTAAGCAAGACTGATTTCATTTGGCCGACCTCTTTCATTTCAGATCTAAAATCAATGAAACCTATCTTGGATAATGCCCTTGCAGAGGGTAATGAGGTTTCTGTTGTCATTGGAGGTATATCAAAGGAAGCTGCTGATGATTTGGCTCTTGAAACAGGAATCAAAGGCACCTACTTAACAGCAGATGACATCTTATTAAAGACGGTTATTAGATCCAATCCTGGCCTGGTTTTATGGAAGAATGGAACCATCCTACAGAAATGGCATAAAAACCAACTTCCTGCTTATGAATCCATCAAATCTACCTTTCTTAAATAAACGATTTTGGGAGAGAGGATAAGTATTTTTGATATTTTTAAAATAGGTATTGGTCCTTCAAGTTCTCATACAATGGGACCATGGAAAGCGGCGCTTGATTTTGGGCAAAGACTAGTTGATGGGCAGCAGATGGCTGAGCTGAATTCAGTAGATGTCTGGTTATATGGTTCATTGGCGAAGACCGGCAAAGGCCATGGTACTGACATGGCTGTTGTTTTAGGATTGACGGGCAGGCAGCCCGAATCCGTTCCGGTTGAAGATGTAATTCCCGTATTTGAGGATGTAGAAGGAAGTGGCAAGCTTGACCTGATGTCAGTAAAGACTATTGACTTTAATACAGAGACCAATATTCATTTTTTGTATGATCAGATGTTGCCGTATCATGCGAATGCTCTGACCTTTGTAGCTCATTTTAATGGAGAGCATTCTATGGCTAAAACCTATTATTCACTTGGAGGTGGTTTTGTTTTGTGTGAAGGAGAAGATCAGCAAAAGAGCCATGGTTTTGAAATGCCCTATCCAATAGATACAGGTGAAGATTTAAAAAAATGGTGCACACAGTTAAATGCATCCATCTCAGAAGTGGTGATTCAAAATGAAAGAGCTTTGAGAGATGAGCATGAGATAAAGGAAAAGATGTTGGAACTGTGGCAAGTAATGAAGACCTGCATTTTTGAATCTTGTAAAAAGAGCGGTTCTTTACCAGGAGGACTGGATGTTCAGCGAAGAGCTTTTGAAATGGCAGAAAAGCTAATGCCTGGTCAGAAGGATATCCACAATACAGACGAATGGATGGCTTGTATTAAAAACCAGGCCCATACTTTTAGCACCACCTTAAAATGGCTGAGCTGTTTTGCATTGGCGGTGAATGAAGAAAATGCCAATTACGGCAGAATCGTAACAGCTCCTACTAATGGCGCGGCTGGTGTAATCCCGGCAGTTTTGATGTACCACCTTTTGTTTTCTCCCGAAGCCAAAGATGATGACATTTTTACCTTCCTTTTTGTGGCTGGTGAAATGGGAAGCTTATTTAAAAAAGGAGCTACCATTTCTGCGGCGATGGGTGGTTGTCAGGCCGAGATTGGGGTGTCATCAGCAATGGCTGCTGCAGCATTGACAGAATGTTTGGGTGGAAGCAGTGAGCAGGCAATGATGGCAGCAGAAATTGCAATGGAACATCATTTGGGCATGACCTGTGATCCCATTGGAGGTTTGGTACAAATTCCCTGTATTGAACGCAACACAATGGGAGCTATCAAAGCAGTTACAGCATCACAGATCGCTTTGGAGTCAGATCCAGCAAAAGCAAAAGTAACCTTAGACGGCGTGATCAGAACCATGAAACAAACGGCGGATGATATGCACCATAAATACAAAGAAACTTCTGACGGAGGGCTTGCAATTCACATCCCTGTTAATATCGTAGAATGTTGATAATCTTAGTATTAAATATGATTCACTGGCATATATGAGTACTGCTATCACATGAATTAAGAATATTTTTTTCTCTATTTTTTGGCTATGTAAATGAAAAGTTGTACTTTTGCGTTCTCTAAAGAGAGAAAAGGAAGAATGGCAGAGTTGGTTTATTGCACCGGTCTTGAAAACCGGCGTACCTGAAAGGGTACCTGGGGTTCGAATCCCTATTCTTCCGCTAAAAGGCACCACAATGTTGGTGCTTTTTTTTTATTTAAAAATTAACATTGAAATCACTCTTCTTTGTTTGCAGATTTTTAATTTCACCTTTAAAAAGTGTTCAAAAATCTATCCATAAGGCAATTAACATTTTTTGTGATTGCCTGTATTAGTTTCCTGTACCTGGTATTTATTTCTATTCACTACCTCCTTTCCAGGTATTTTCCATCTCCATGGCTTCAATTACTTTTTGTATTTATGGGATTAGCCATTAATGTTTACATTGTTAAAAATGTTTTAGAGAGATTTGTTTTCAGGAAAATTAAGGTGATTTACAAAATTATCAGAGATGCCAAGCTTACAAAAAAGGAGAAAGAATCAGTAGATATTGGATCAGCCACCTTTGAGGCAGTTACTGAAGATGTGATCGAATGGACAAGAGATACCCAGCAGGAAATTGAATCGCTCAAAAGCCTTGAAGAATACCGTAAATCATATGTGGGAAATATTTCCCATGAACTAAAGACTCCCATATTTTCTATACAAGGCTACTTGCATACTTTATTAGATGGTGGCTTAGAGGATCCCAGTATCAACCGCAACTATCTGGAAAAAGCAAGTGGCAATGCGGACCGTTTGCAAAACATAGTAGAGGACCTGGAAACCATCAGTAAGTTGGAATCGGATGCGGTGGCATTAGAATTTAAGAAGTTTGACATCAAAGTGCTCACCAAAGAAATATTTGATGATCTGGACAAGATGGCCTGGGAAAAACAAATCAAGCTTCAATTCAAAGAAGGGGCTTCTCCCAACACCACAGTAAATGCCGATAAAGACTGCATCCGCCAGGTGATGACCAATTTGGTAGTAAACGCCATAAAATATGGCCGGGAAGGGGGTAGTGTCAAAGTGAGTTTTTATGACCTTGAAAGCCAGATCTTAATTGAAGTTTCTGATAATGGGGTAGGAATAGAAGACAAACATCTTAAACACCTATTTGATCGTTTTTATAGAGTGGATACAAGTCGATCGCGTAAAATTGGTGGATCCGGACTCGGCTTAAGCATTGTCAAACACATAGTGGAGGCCCATCATCAAACCATTAATGTACGCAGTACTCTGGGTTTAGGTAGTACCTTTGGTTTCACTCTTGAAAAGGCTTAATTGTCCCCAATCCATTAAAGCAAACAAAAAAGCCGGTCTAAACCGGCTTTTTCTTAATTATGCTTCTTCATCGTCTTCACCTTCTTCGTATGGCTCTTCGTAATCTGAGCTTTCGTCATCAGCGATATCGATGTCATCTTCAAAAGTTTCTTCAGGACCTTCAGTAAAACTATCCAGATCTTTCAAAATTTCATCTAGCTCGTCGTCCTCGTCATCGATTTTTTTAGCTGTCTTGGCGGAACCTGGCTTTTTAATCACTTTGGTAATAATAACCGGTTTTTTAGGCTCGCTTACTTTCTTTTTCTTTGTTTCTTCTTCCTCTTCTTCGCTGTCTAAATCTCTCTTAGAAGAAGCAGCCTGTGCAGCGGCTACTACTGCAGCAGCTTGTTCGCCATGTTGTTTGGCAAGTACAGACTTGGTGGTAGTAGGTACGGCTATGAGTCTTTTCTTTTCAATCAACTCACCGGTCACCGCACAAATTCCATAGGTCTTATTTCTAATTCTGACCTGGGCATTCTGTAGGTCTGAAATAAAAGTTCTTTGTCTGGTAGCCATTGAATTGAGCATCTCCACTTCTGATTGTGAAGATGAAAAGTCGGTAAGGTCCTTTGTGAAATCACCGCTTGTATTTTCTGTGATTTCCTTAATTTGTTCAATTAAGTTTTCGTATTGATACCTGGCTTTTTCCAATTTGTCATCTATGATGGCTTTGAATTCTTCCAGATCTTTATCGTTGTACCTGTGAACCACAGTTTGTACCGGTAATGATGGGGGGTCTGGTTGCATATTTCTTTTTTCCTTTAGGTATTCAATTTTTGCTTGATTATCAAACGAATTTTCTAATTTTTCTAATTGTACTTTATCAATTGTAGGCAAAGGTTTCGTCGGCTTTTTGGGGGCTACTTTTTCTACTGCTTTGCCTTTGGGAGCAACAGCGGTGGAAGATTTTTTATCAATCTTCGTTTCTGCTTTAACTGGAGGTTTAGCTGCTTTAGGAGCGGTAACTTCAGCCTTAGCGATTTTAGTTGGTTTTGATGGTATCGGTTTTTGAGGTTCAACATTTTTTTTAAGTGGTGCTTTAGGCGTTTCTACCTTGGCTTTGGCCACTGGTTTTGCAAGAGCGGATTTAGCCGGGGGAGCAGCTTTAGCTACCGCCTTGGGCTGGACTTTTGCAGCGGCTTTAGGCTTTGAAGTAACGACCACTTTAGCTACAGGCTTTGCCGGGCTTGTTTTTTTTGCAGGAACAGCCTTTACCGGAGCTTTAGGAGCAGCCTTAATCGGCGCTTTAGGTGCTGCCTTTGCCGGTGCTGCCGGTGCTTTTTTTGCAGGAGCAGCCTTTTTAACCGGGGCAGCCTTTTTGACTGGTGCGACCTTTTTTGCGGGTGCCGCTTTTTTTGCAGCTGCCGTTTTTTTAACTGCACTAGCAGCCGGTTTTGAAGCTACTGGTTTGGCAGCAGGTTTTGACGCCGCTTTCACAGCTTTTTTAGCTGCAGGGTTAGAGACAGGTGTTGCTGCAGGTTTTGCCGCTGATTTTTTCACAGCAACTTTAGCTTTTTCATTCTTTTTGTAGCCATCGCCAAACGTTTTGATGTAAATATTCAAAGTGCAAATGTAATTGGAAATTATATTAAGTATCAATTTTTTTTAATGTATAATTTTTCAAGGGTTTTCTTGTAAAAATCATGGTTAATCTTTTCAAATTTAAATTATTAAAATATTGATATCCAAATAGTTAGATTTATTTAGAAAAACAACCAGGAATTGAAGGGAGGAGAAAAGTTGGAGTGACCCCGAGAAACTCTTAAAATTAGGTAAACTACATACACAACGAATGTGTGTAAATGTAGGTGTGAAAGATACCTTTGGTCTGAAAGGATTCAGACTCGTGTGCCAGATATCTCAGGGTCATCTCCCATGTTGGTTTAGCAGTATGTTTCTTTAATACCAAGAATCATACCAAAATAGCAATTTTACCTTTCATGGAAAAGTCTTTTTCTAAATTTTTATTTCTCATAAAGCCCTGTTTGTTAAAATCCATTAGCTTTGACCCTCGTTAAAAGCCAAATTATGAGTAAGATTAAAATGCCTTTGACTTTAAGTCAGATCATCAATATGAATGTTGGATTTTAGGCATTCAATATAGTTTTGGGTTGCAGCAAAATTCTATGACTCCGCTTTATACCTTTTTAGATGCGGATCCGGAACAATTGCCCCTGCTCAATTTGGCAGGGCCCATTACCGGCTTGGTTATTCAACCTATCATTGGTGCCTTAAGTGATAGGACCTGGTCTCCTAGGTGGGGTAGGAGGAAGCCTTATTTTATGATTGGTGCTCTTACCTGCAGCCTTGCTCTCTTATTTATGCCATTTAGTACATCCCTATGGATGGCCGCATCACTACTTTGGATTTTGGATGCCGGTAATAACACAGCAATGGAACCTTACCGCGCTTTTGTTGCTGATAAACTACCAAAAGAACAGTTTCCACTTGGCTTTCAAACGCAATCCTTTTTTACCGGCTTAGGAATAACCCTGGCAGCTGTTTCACCTACCATTTTCGCAACAATTTTTGGTTCGGAAAAAACGGCTTCTGGAATTCCCTATTGGGTTTATGGAGCATTTTTGGTGGGCAGTGTCATTTCAATTACTTCTGTAATGTGGTCCAATCTGAAGACCCCTGAAGATGAACCTACACCCGAAGAACTGGAAAACATGCGGTCCGGTCCAAAAGGTATATTTTCTCCTTTTATTGACATCGCAAGCGCCATTCTTACAATGCCCATGACATTGTGGCAACTTGCACTGGTATATCTGTTCCAATGGTATGCTATGTTTGTTTACTGGCAATTTATTTCTCTGAGTGTAGCCCGAAGTATATGGAATTCCAGCCCCGAGAATAAAGAAGTATATGATGAAGCAGCACGCTGGACTAGTTTAGCCAATGGCTTTTATAATATTGTCACTTTTTTAACCGCCTTTTTACTTGTTGTTTTGGCTAAAAAATATTCTGCAAAACGGGTTCATATGGCCTGCCTTTTTTTGGCTGCCTTGGGCATGTTTCTAATTCCCATGATTACAAATAAATATATGCTAATGCTGCCTATGGTTAATATTGGCATTGCCTGGGCTAGCATGATGGGCATTCCTTATATTATGGTGGCAAGTTCAATACCCGCTTCAAAAAATGGTATTTATATGGGAATAGTAAATATGATGATTGTCATTCCTATGTTTATAGAATCATTGACTTTTGGATATTTGTACAAACATTTCCTGGGAGGTGATCCTGGTAATGCCATCCGTTGTGCAGGCTTGTTTTTGCTCTTGGCCTCTATTGCCACACTTTTTATTAAAGTAAAGTCAGAAAAATTTGACCAGCCGGCGCCGGCGGGACATTAAATCTTAGTCGCAAATAGTCTTAAATGCAAGAGGTAGCATTTGAATTAGATCTGATGCCTTCATTGCCTCTTCACCATAGTTACATCTGGCATGGTCGCCGGCTTTGCCATGTAAAAACACAGCAAGGCAAGCTGCCTTTTCTGGATTCTTCCACCTGGCCAGTAAGCCAGTCATTAAGCCCAACAGTACATCTCCGCTTCCTGCCTTTGCCATACCCGGATTGCCAACGGTGTTGAAAAAGAGGTTTCCTTCTGGGGTACTTATACTTGTTATACTAGTTTTTAATACAATGTAACATCCGAGCTCTTTGGATTTGCTAATCTGGGTTTGAATCCTATCACAATTTCGGGCATGCAAGCCAAACAATCGATCAAATTCACCTGGGTGTGGAGTGAGAATGCTTGATTTTGGTAATTTTTCCAACAAAGCAGGAAAAGCAGATAAAATGTTGAGCGCATCGGCATCCAGGATTAAATGATGGGGTTGTCGTTCAATCATAATATTTAACCATTTTACAGAGGTAGCCCTTGTAGAAAAACCGCAGCCCATGCCAATGGCATCATACTTTGAAAATGAGGTACTATCAGGCATAATATCAATAGCCCTTGTCATTATTTCTGGGTTTACTGAAACCGCTATTGAATTGATTTCACTTCTTGAAAAAAGAGTTACCCAACCTGCTCCCGACCTGTTGGCTGCTCCTGATGACAATACAGCAGCTCCAGCTGTTTCTTTATCTCCAGCTATTAAAGCGGCATGACCATAATTGCCTTTATGGCTCACCCTATTGCGACCTTTGACAAATGAACGAGCTAAACTTTCGTCTATTGATTGGTATTTTGAAATGGGTTGAAACTTAACAGAAAGACCGATTTCAATAACACAATACTCTTCCATCCAGGCTTGGTTTTCTTCCAAAAAGAAGGGTAGTTTTGGGGATTGCAGGGTATAAACTTTGGATGCTTTTAATGCCAGAGTAGTAGGCCATAAATTTATCAGCATGCCTGAAGGTACATCAACCGCTAATACTTTGAATGACATGGAGTTTAAACTTTGGATCAATTCTTCCAATTTTCCGTCAATTGGTCTGTTTAATCCGGTTCCAAACAAAGCGTCAATGATTATTCCATCCTTTCTTAAACCTAAAATAGTAATTTCATTAAAAGGTAAAATTTCAATGTTACCCAGGGCAATAACTTTTTTTCTCATATTCAGGAAATCCGGACTTGTATTATTGCCTTCTGAGGAAAGTTCAATTATTTTAACATTATAAAAGCTATTACGCAGGTGCCTGGCTATTACCATTCCATCTCCACCATTGTTACCGGTACCACAAAGTACGTAGATCGGTTGATCGGTGTTGGGAATATCCTTTACCATTTCATTGAATACCGCTTGTCCAGCTCGTTCCATTAGTTCGAGGCTAGTAGTATTTTGATCATTAATGGTAGCGATATCCCATTCTTTGATTTGTTTGGCATCTAACAAGTACATATCTTGCTTCTTTAAAGATTTGACAGACAAGATATGGAATTAAAGGAAGTTTTAAAAGGCTTGCGTGTCGTTGAATTGGCCAGTGTGTTGGCCGGACCTCTTGCAGGCAGTTTTTTAGCTGAGTTGGGAGCAGAAGTGGTGAAAATTGAAAATGGTCCGGCTGGTGGTGATGTCACCCGCGCATGGAAATTAGAGGGAGAAGTCGGAATCAATAATGCCAGTGCTTACTACCACAGTGCCAACTATGGTAAAAAGGTGGTAATGTGTGACTTAAAATCTGAAACAGATAAAGCAATTATTTATTCTTACATCAAAGATTGTGATGTGGTGCTTACCAATTATCAAAAAGCAACTGCAGAAAAGCTGGGTATTGCTCTTGATTGGATAAAAAAAATAAATAGTGATGCCATCATCGTTCAATTAAATGCCTTTGAATATGACGACCCACGCCCTGGATATGATTTGGTAATGCAGGCAGAATCGGGTTTTATATCCATGTGTGGGGACCGTGAACACCTGGCAAAAATGCCGGTTGCCATGATTGACATTATTGCGGCTCATCAAATAAAAGAAGCAGTATTACTTGGCATTCTTCAAAAAAAAATGACAGGGAAGGCTAATATTTTTCACGTTTCGCTTTACAAGTCAGCTTTATCCGCCCTTGTGAACCAAGGCACTAACTATTTGATGGAAAATCATGTGGCACAGCCAATTGGCACCCTGCATCCCAACATAGCACCTTATGGGGAAGTAATTTTAACATCAGATAACCTTCCTATCATGTTGGCAGTTGGTTCTGATGGACAATTTGAAAAGTTAGCAGGTATTTTTGGATGGAATAAAAGTAAACTGGATATGTTTGCTACCAATCAGATGAGGCTTAAACATAGACAGGCATTGCAAATTGAATTATTAGAGTCAGCAAAAAACCTTCCATCATCCAAATTGATGTATTTATTAGATGAAGAAAAAGTCCCTTACGCCAGAGTGAAAAACATGAAGGATGTCTTTTCTGATCCCCAGAGTTTCTCAATGGTATTAAACAACCCGGTTGCAGACAGAAGTGATGGAAAATATATCAGCAATATTGCTTTTACTATGGCTGACTTTGATTCCAATGAAAGCCATTGAGAAAATCGCCAATTTCCATTTCTCTTTTGCCCTCATATTTGACCCTCAGCAATTCAATGAAACCGTCATCCGTTGCTATCCGTAAATTCTTCTTGTAATCAGTTCTGTATTCGCCCGGTACAAGGCTGTGTTTTTCCTGAATAGGCCTTGCAGTCATTACCTTCATTTCCTGGCCACCAAACTCGAACCAGGCTGCTGGATAAGGGCATAGACCTCTTATAAAATTATGAACCTGTACACTGCCCTGGTAAAAATTAATTTGGCAGGTTTCATGAAATATTTTAGGTGCATGACTTGCCAATTCATCTGACTGAGGTAAGTAATGCGCCGAATCTGTACTAATATCATTTAAGGCCTCAATCAGTTCGCTGGCTCCCAGTTGTTTTAATTTATTGTATAATGTCCCAAAATTGTCATTATCCTCAATGGGAATGGCTGCCTGCCTTATTATCTTTCCTGTGTCAATTTCGTGTTGCAATTTAAATACAGTGACACCAGTTTCTTTTTCTCCTTGAATGATGGCCCAATTGATAGGAGCTGCTCCTCTATACTTAGGTAAAAGAGAAGCGTGTACGTTGATAGTGCCTTTTGGGGGCAAAGACCACACCACCTCGGGTAACATTCTAAAGGCAACTACCACCTGAACATCGTGGTGGATTTCCTTTAATTCACTTAAAAATGCTTGTGATTTGAGTTTTTCTGGCTGCAGTAATCTAAGTCCGTGTTCAAGGGCAAATTTTTTAACATCAGTCATTAATACTTGTTTACCTCCACGGCCACCCAATTTGTCAGTTGCTGTGACCACTGCCGCCACGTCATAGCCTCCTTCCAGAATAGCTTGAAGCGAATTAACCGCAAAATCCGGACTGCCCATGAATACTACTTTCAATTTAGCCATGTCATTATTTTTGGAATAAATAAAGGGTGTCAAGGGTAGTTCCCAGCCAAAGCTTAACGGAAATAAAGGCATTTACCCGATCAGGTCTTAGGGCAATGTTGTCAACCACAATACTGCCTATCACTGCCCTCAGATCCATTTTGTATTTTTTATTCATAGCTATCACATTCTGGTTGACTTGTTCCTGTACCTTGTCCAAATTCTCAGTGATGTTAAATTGCAACATCTTGTCCAACTCTGATTTAATCTTTCCTTTGAGTAACCATGATGCCGCTTTGTGCAAAACATTACCTGTTTTTACCGATACTTCCACATTGGAACCATACAAGAGTGACCTGTTTTTGTCAAATGAAGGAATTCCCTCAAGTATAAGCTGGCCATTGAAAGAGCCTTTAACCGAAACACTTAACTGAAGCTTACCCTTACTTTTGCCAACCACCACGTCTAGTACTTCTATCGATTTACCACCTTCTGTAAATTTATTTCCTACAAAATTTTTTCGAGCTACTCTGGTCATGTGATCGTAGTCCAACTCCATGATTAATTGGATAAGTGAACTGTCTCTCACCTGCTCTTTCCAGGCAAATGGAGGAACCCTGGCTTTAAATGTTTCCTCTTTTGGACGAGATGAGCTAAGATTAACCTGGGTTTTGAGTGAAATCTTACCTTCAATGTATGACTTGGTGTTGCCGGCGGGGTAAGAAAAGCAGAATCTGCCACCATTTGAAACCATCCACCATAGATGCTGTCAAGTTCAAATGGTGTTAGCGTATATTTTGCTACCTCCTGGATGATCAATGGCAAATTGTACTCAGTAGCCATGGAGGCATCAATGTTTTTCCATTTCACCCCTTGTTTTGCGGATTACAAAATTGGCTAAGGTCTCAATAGGCAGATCAACTATACCCAGGTCAATTGTTGGTTTTTTGGTCCATTTGTGATCAGTCATCAGGGTACTCGTGCTCAATTTCCAATCTTTGGAAATATCAAAATTGAGATAAAGTCATTTCAAGATTCCCATTGGCTTTAAAATCTTTTATAAAGGTCTTTTTTAATAAATTTACTTGAATAGGAATGGTGACAAGGGCACTTTTACCTTGAAACTCGACCAAAACATTACCATTTCTTTTAAGTTTTACAGAAGCATTGTAGTCGTCGAACTTTAAGTCTTCTTTCATCATCTCATCCATTACAAAATTGAAGGTGTCTGTTAGAGACTGTTTTTTAATCTTGTAATTTATATTGATGGAAGATCTCAGGTCAGGTGCAACAAAATAATCAGGTTCCGGCGCAGGCTCATTTAATTTTTTAGGTCCGCTACATGAGCTGAATCCCAAAATAATTTGGATAAGCATAAAAGCAAATAAATATTTGTTAGCTGCCCCCATACACACTATTTTCATATTAATTAATATCTTGGAAAATTGCAAAGTTAACAAATGAGGTATTTTTTTCACATTTCATTTAAGGGAACCCATTTTTCAGGGTGGCAACGTCAAAGACATGGGGTTGTTTCTGTTCAAGAAATTTTGGAAAACGCCCTTCAAAAAGTAACAGGTATGCCAATATCGGTCATGGGCTGTGGTAGAACCGATAGTGGTGTTCATGCCTCTCAATTTTTCGTACATTTCGATGCTGAAATGAAGCCTGATATAAATAAATTGAATTTTGCTTTGCCCGATTCTATAGTTGTGCACGAGGTGATTCCCGTTTCAGATGAAGCCCATGCAAGATACGATGCTACTTCCAGGACCTATACCTTTCTTTTTCATACATTAAAAAACCCTTATACCAGTGAGTTAAGTACGTATCTGAACACACCTATTCTACACCCCGACAAAATGACCGAAGCATGTAATTGGATCATAAGCAACCACGATTTTAAAGGTTTTTGTAAAACGCCGGAAAGGCACAATACTACTTTCTGCGAAATAAGTGAGTGTCATTGGGATTTTCCTACTGAAAATTGCATGGTTTTCACCATTACAGCCAATCGCTTTTTGAAGTCGATGGTCAGAATTCTGGCTCAGGATTTAATTGACTTGGGAAATAAATTGATTTCAGCTGACGAATTCCAAAGCAGATTGGCGGGGAAGAGGGTTGGGCAGATAAACAAAATCGCCTATCCTCAGGGTTTATATTTAAGCAAGGTATTATATAAAAGTCATGTTTTCGGAAGAGAGATTATACCAGTAATTAGTCCTGGCTTAACCTCTTACCGTAATACTTAGGATGTACAAACAAAAGTCCGAAGGATTCACAGTCTTGTTTGGTGTTTTTGGAATGATGGGCTCCGTGTGCTCTCAAAACAGCTCTTGAATAAGGATTGTCAAGTTGTTTAAACCAGGAAAAACGCCTGTGTATGTAAACATCGTGGATCAGGAAGTAAATCACACCATAAATCAGGATTCCTAAACCAACAAAAATGAGTAAATGGTATGCTGGTATTAAAGATCCTACAATAAAACTGGTGGCGCTAGGTATGGCAAAAACAACAAAAAACAGGTCATTTTTTTCAAAAAAACCTTCTTTTTCAAAGTGAGGTTTATGGTGGTCTTCATGCCAATTCCAACCCCAGCCGTGCATTATATATTTGTGGGCTATCCAGGCAACTCCTTCCATGGCTACCACGGCTCCCAAAACTATCATGATTTTCAACAACATTTCACATGGTTTTATATCTAAATGAAATGAAAGCAAAAATGTTTACTTTTTTTTCGGGATAAATCGGTAGAAAAGAATGGGAATGAAAAATATGCACAGGGTAACCGCAGAAAATCCCCAATCTGCAGCATGGCTTCCCAAAAACTGGCTGATTTGCATATTTGGGGCAAAATGTTCCAAAAGTGAAAGCATTAATTTGATGCCCAAAACGCCAATAACTACAAAGGCACTTGTTTCTAAAAAAGGGATATTTTTCCATTAAAACAACAAAACCCTGGGCAACAAATCGCATGGCAAGTATGCCTAAAAACACACCAATCCAAATTAAAATAATGTTATCTGAAAAGGCTACAGCTGCAAAAACATTGTCGATGGAAAAGGTAAGATCCATGATTTCTATGGCCACAATGGTAGCCCAAAAGGGACCGATTAAGCCAATGGTCTTTCTATACATCCAATTGCTTTGGGGCTTATTGATATCATCACTCGTGGTTGCTGTTTGTTCACCATTCCACCACTTCCACACCAAATAAAGTAAATACAAACCTCCCAAGGGCTTGAGCCACCAAAATTGCATAAGCATTGATGCAAAGAGCAAACAAAGTCCTCTAAAAACATAAGCTCCCAAGATTCCATATCTCAAGGCTGCGCCTCTTTGTTCTTTTGGTAATTCTAAAACCATACTTGCCAATACCGCTGCATTGTCGATGGCTAGAAGACTCTCAATGACAATTAAGTTGAGAATAATCAGTAAGGCTTGACCCGGATCTGATACGATCTGGTTGATAAGTTCATTCATTATTTTTGAACTTTATATGAGTCTTTCAAATTGACTGTAGCATTAAATACCGGATGTTGTTCACTGGTTTCCATATCTGCAGTATAATACCCCTTTCTTAAGAATTGGTATGGCGATCCCGCCACTGCCTTCGCTAAAAATTGCTCGAACCTTGCTTTTTTATTAACCACCAAAGAATGAGGATTTATAAAATCCAACACATCTTTGTCTTCATGACCTGCTGGTGTTGGGTCAGTAAACAATCTGTCGTAATCTCGTATTTCACCTTCGATAGAAAGATTAGCCTCTACCCAATGCAAGGTTCCTTTTACTTTAATACCACTGGTATCAGAGCCGCTTTTGCTGTCAGGAGCATACGTGCAATTTAATTGTACGATTTCACCATTTTGATCTTTTACCACTTCCTGACAAGTAATGATATAGGCATGTTTGAGTCTTACTGTGCCTCCCGGAAACAATCTGAAATAATTTTTAGGAGGATCTTCCATAAAGTCATCCCTTTCAATGAACAACTCTCTAGAAAATGCCATTTGTCTTTCACCGGCTGCAGCATCCTCAGGGTTGTTTTCTGCAATTAACCATTCAGTAGCACCTTCCTGATAATTGGTGATTACCACCTTGACAGGATCCATTACTACCATCGCCCTAAGGGAAGTTTTATTCAATTCTTCCCTGACGCATGACTCTAATAACTCAATTTCAATGAGATTGTCTCTTTTTGCCACACCTGCTTTTTCACAAAATGCTCTGAGAGCCCCGGCAGGAAAACCCCTTCTGCGCATTCCTGATACGGTTGGCATCCTTGGGTCATCCCATGCTGTTACAATGCCTTCTTCCACGAGTTTTAGCAGCTTTCTTTTGCTTGTAATCATGTAGGTAACATTCATTCGAGCAAATTCTATTTGCCTGGAAGGGAAGATGCCAAGTTTTTCAATAAACCACTCATACAAAGGTCTGTGGTGGGTAAATTCCAATGAACACAATGAATGGGTAATTCCTTCAATGCTATCACTCTGGCCATGGGCAAAATCATACATTGGATAAATACACCATTGATCTCCTGTTCTATGGTGGTGCTCATGTTTAATTCTGTAAATAACAGGGTCTCGCATGTGCATATTGGGTGAGGTCATGTCAACCTTAGCCCTTAAAACCCTGCTTCCATCTTCAAATTCCCCAGCCTTCATTCTCCTGAAAAGATCCAGGTTTTCTTGAATAGATCTTGTGCGAAAAGGACTTTCAACACCTGCTTCTGTAGGCGTCTTTTTCATTTCAGCAATCTGCTCTGCTGAACTGTCATCAACATATGCATCACCACTTTCAATTAATTGAAGGGCATATTGATATAATTGTTCAAAATAGTCAGAGGCATAAAGGGCTTTGCCTTCCCATTGGTAACCCAGCCACTGTATGTCTTTTTGGATAGCATCAACATATTCGGTATCCTCAGTAGTAGGATTGGTATCATCAAACCTTAAATTGGTTTTACCTCCATATTTTTTGGCCAATTCAAAATTGATGGTGATGGCCTTCACATGGCCTATGTGGAGATATCCATTGGGTTCAGGAGGAAAACGAGTGTGAATTCTTCCTCCATGTTTATTGCTCTTGAGATCTTCTTCAATGATCTCCTCAATAAAATTTAAGTATATTTTCTCTTCAGACATTTTACTTCATTTATGGTGGTTACATTCTGTCAGGCATTTCAATGCCCAACATTTTCATTCCTTTTTCTAAAACTTTAGCTGTCATTTGGCAAATACCCAAACGGAAAGCTTTTTCTTCCTCTGTGGCTGCCCCCAGAATTCTGACCTCATGGTAAAATCGGTGAAATTCTTTGGCAAGAACATAACAGAAATTCGCCAAATGGGAAGGGTCGTAGGTCTTCCCGGCTTCATTCACTACATCAGGGAAGGAGTACAACATGGTCAACAAGCTCTTTTCACTAGGCTCCAATAGGTTTGGAATCGACTGATTTAAGATACTAAAACTGCCTCCTTTTCTAAATATAGACTGAATCCGAACATACGCATTTTGGATGTAAGGACCTGTTTGACCTTGCATGTCAAGTGATTCTTTCGGATCAAATGTCATTCTTTTTCGTGGCTGTACCTTCAGGATAAAAAACTTAAGTGCGGCCATGCCAATTTTAGTAATGATGGCGTCCTGTTCGGCCTTGCTTAGGTTGGCCAATTCACCTCTCTCAGATGAGCCTGCAGCTGCTTCTTCAATTACCTCTGCCATAAGATCATCAGCATCAACTACGGTGCCCTCTCTTGATTTCATCTTACCTGTGGTAAGATCCACCATTCCATAATTCAGGTGATACAGACCGTCAGCATAGGGTTCTTTTAATCTCTTAAGAATTTCAAACAGAACTTTAAAATGGTAATCCTGTTCATCGGCAACAGTATATATCATTTTTTCAGTACCAAAATCTTTATGCCTCAACATTGCAGTACCAATGTCCTGGGTAATGTATACAGAAGTTCCATCTGATCGTAAAACAATTTTGCGATCCATTCCAACATCTGTCAAATCAATCCAAACACTGTTGTCATCTTCTTTTTGAAATACTCCTTTCTCCAATCCAATGGCCACCGTCTCTTTGCCCAGCAGATAAGTCTCAGACTCATAATAATTTTTGTCAAAACTTACGCCCAGGTTTTTATACGTGCTTTCAAAACCCTGGTAAACCCAGTCATTCATTTTTTTCCACAACTCAATTACTGCGGGATCACCTGCTTCCCATTGTTGCAGCATTTCCCTGGCTTCTTTGCCAAGTGTGCTATATAAATTGAAGTATTGATTTTTATACTCTTTAAAAAATGAAGCAGCATTTGCTTCCTCGATACCTTTTTCCTTTAATAACTGCTGTCCTGATTCAGATTCCTGCCAAGTTTTGTATTCTTCCTGAAACTTATTCTCAAATATGACATAGTAATTTCCAACAAAATGGTCACTTTTTATTCCCGCTTCTGCAGGAGTAACACCTCCTCCAAATTTCACCCAGGAAAGCATACTTTTACAAATGGCAATTCCTCTGTCATTGATAACCTGAGTTTTGATCACTTCATAGCCGCAGGCTTCAGTATTCTGGTTACAGACCACCCCAACAAAATGTTGCGTATATGTCCGAGATGTAATGGCTTATTGGTATTGGGCGAAGAAAATTCAACCAAAACTTTTTGACCATTTTTTTCACTAATGCCGTACGATGGGCTCTGGTGCATCTTATTGAGACACTCCCACCAAAACTGGTTATTAAAAGAAAGGTTGAGAAAACCATTTACCACATTGTATTTCTCTACATAAGATGAATTTTCAATGAGATGTTGTCCGAGCTCCTCACCTATAACTGCAGGTGCTTTGTCCGCAGGTTTACTATATGGAAATACCACTATGGTAAAATCACCTTCAAATTCTTTTTTGGTGGGGTTGATCAATACTTCATGGGCATCGACTTCCTGATTATACAATTTTAAGACACCCTCTGCAAACGATTGGGCTATGGAATGAAGCAAATTCATGGACTATGAAGGATTTATAAAAAAACTGAAAATTGTTGTGCCATATTTTCTCTCTTCCTGGTAATGGGGATGAGACTTAAAATCATGGTCGGGATTGTGTTCAAGTACAAAGATACCATTTTTATTTAACAGTCCTTTTTCAAAAATCCTGGCAGGAATCGTCCGCAAATTGGGCAAAGGGTAGGGTGGACCTGCAAAAATATAGTCATATCCCATTACCGACATTTCAATAAATTTAAACACATCCATTTTTACAATGTGGATTTGGTCCATGATATGGAGTTCTTCCGCAATTTTTTTTACAAATTGAGTAGCTGGCCCATATTGATCAACATAGGTGGCATCCAAACATCCCCTGGAAATAAACTCATAACAATGATTGCCGGTTCCTCCAAAAAGATCCAACATGCGGACACTTTCAAAGTCCAACCTATTTTGTAATATATTAAAAAGTCCTTCTTTGGCTACATCGGTTGTAGGTCGTGTTGGCCAATTTTTTGCCGGGGGAATAAACCTTCTGCCTTTAAAGGTTCCGCTAATGATGCGCATGCGACTTGATGTTCAAAAAATGATCAAAGTAAATATGGTCTGCCAAATCTTCATTTTTTGTCTGAAATGCAGTTGGCTGAGCGGCTTCCAGGTTTTTTATATAGCGAAACAATAGCTGGTAAAAAGAGGAATTGAGGGTTAACTGCCCGGAAAATTCGACATGAATGTCGCCCGGTTCTGTTTGGAAAACTTGTCTGCTTAAAGCAAAAGTATAGTAAATAACATCTTCTGCTGTTTGAATCTCGTATTGATTAAAGAACATAAACCTGCCTTCTTCGAAACAAGCGATCTGTACTGATTGATCCAAAAAATGGAGCCAGATTCTTTTATCATTTTTGAGTGAATAATACTGAAAACTTGCTGTTGTAATGTGTTTGTAATCCCAACTGGAATTGATGATTGCAGCGTCCTCATAGAAACATAAGATATTTTCATCTACCCAATGATCTCGATAAATATTGGGATTGTTATGTCCATCTTGTTCATTAACAGGCAGATGTGTAAAAGCAGCAGAAGGACTCATATAATGGACAGTAACTCCTTTATCTTGCCAATCTTTGATGAATAAAGCTGCATTTTCAGGCAAAAGTTTGCCTCTGTGCACCATACAATGCTGATGATCGAATAGGCCATAAACAAAACTGTCTGCATCAGAGATGACAGACAGCTTGGCAATATCTTTATCTAAAAAGTCTGAACTAAAATCAATTTGGATCATTCCCAGTTTCCATTCAGGTTTGGAGTGGTCAAGTCACCAAATTTCAACATTTTTTCAGGATCAAAATACTTGTCGTATTTTTTGTATTTGGCATCACCAAATGGCCCCATAAATACCTTCCATTTAGTACCTACCTGAACTACCGGAACTTTAGAGTTTTGATATTCTATAGTATCAGCTGCTATTTCGAATTTTTGACCACTGGTAAATGGCACAAAAGGAATTGAATCAAGATTGATACCCATAGCATTAATGGTGTCTATTGCGGGTGCATAAGAGGTAGAACGAATGAATTTATCCTCATTCGTAGGATCACTAGGATCGTTTTCAATCTTTTCAAAAGGGATTTTATCCGTCTTTAGTACATTGATCAACTCTTCAAAGCTTCCTGCAAAATTTCCTTTGATGGATCTGTATATTTCCTGACTGGTTTTGATCTGCTTTAATCGGGCAATGACAACATCAACTCTTCTTCCTTTTTCTTCCTGGAATGCGATAGGCTCTCTAATGGAAGTGTAGATCATGTAAATCAACAGAAATATGAGGGCAGTCAGGAGTAGGTTTATCGCTACTTTCATAAGTATTTTATTTGTTTTCTAAGGTTTCTAATAATTTACCTAAATAATTGATTATCAAAATAATTCCAACAAATATCGCCAAAATCGAAGAATTTGTTGAAATAATAAGATGTAAATTTAGAAAATCTTGGTGTATGACAAAATTAAAGTTTTTATTTGCACCATAAAATGACCATTCTTGCCATAGAAAGTAGTTGTGATGATACCTCTGCCGCTGTTTTGGTAGATGGCATTGTCTTGTCTAACACTACCAGTAGTCAGAAAATCCATGAACAATACGGAGGCGTAGTGCCAGAAGTTGCTTCCAGGCAACACCATATTGATATCGTTCCAGTTGTCAATCATGCCATGTCTTTGGCTGAATGTCAATTTAAAACCATTGATGCCATTGCCTTTACCAGAGGGCCTGGCTTGCTGGGTAGTTTATTGGTAGGAGCCAGCTTTGCCAAAGCACTAGCATTGGCCCTGGACAAACCACTTATTGAAGTGCATCACATGAAAGCTCACATCATGGCCCATTTTATTGATGAACCTAAGCCCAACTTTCCTTTCTTATGTCTCACTGTATCAGGTGGTCATACACAAATTGTGAAAGTTAATAGTGGAACTAAAATGGTGGTTCTGGGCCAGACAATAGATGATGCTGCCGGAGAAGCATTTGACAAAACGGGTAAAATGTTGGGTTTGGGCTATCCTGCCGGACCAGAAATAGATAAAAGAGCAAAGCTTGGCAAAGCTGTTTTTACTTTTTCTGAATCAAAATTGCCAGGTCTCGACTTTTCTTTCAGCGGCTTCAAGACTTCAGTACTTTACTTTCTTCAAAAGGAAAAAAAGAAGGACTCAGACTTTATTGATAAAAACTTGAATGATTTGTGTGCCTCTATCCAAAATGCCATCATCCACATGCTGGTGAGTAAGCTTAAACAAGCTGCCACTCAAACCGGAATTACAGAAATTGCTATTGCCGGTGGTGTTGCAGCCAATTCAGGGCTGAGAACAACCTTGTTAACTATGGCTAATGAATTGAGTTGGAAACTCTATGTACCTGATATTCAATATTGTACTGACAATGCAGGAATGATTGCTATGGCAGCTTGGTTCAAATTCCAGGAAGGCGATTTCTCAGATCTTGCAACTTCTCCAGATCCCAGATGGGCAATGGATGAAGCTTAAATAAACTTTTAAGCACCTCTCTTGTTTCTGCATATTGATTACAGATGAAAATTCCAATTGACATTAAGACGGGAAGTTTGACTCAAATGTCCCCATTATCACAGGATCTGGTCGTAGGCATTGACCTCGGAACCACCAATAGTTTGATTGCAGTTGCCGACAATGAAGGTAAGCCGCAAATTATAAGGGATTACAAGGGTAAAACCATGGTACCCTCCATCATTCACTTCTTTGAGGACAACTCTTACATTGTAGGCATTGAGGCAAAACATCAGATGGGAAGTGATCCAAAAGCTACTTTGTATTCAATTAAAAGATTAATGGGTAAATCCTTCCAGGATATGAAGGAGATCCAAAATACTTTCGGCTATACGTTTTTAGAGAATTATGAGGACGAGGGGCTGGTCAGGGTAAACGTCAATAATAAGTTTTACACCCCGGTAGAATTAAGTTCTTTTATACTAAAAGCTCTTGTTATCCAGGCAGAAGCTGCTCTAGACAGGAAGATTAGTCGGGCAGTAATTACAGTTCCGGCTTACTTTAATGACGCACAAAGGCAAGCAACTCGAGACGCTGGTAAATTGGCAGGCTTAGATGTGTTGCGAATTGTCAATGAACCTACAGCTGCCAGCCTGGCTTACGGTCTGGGACTTGACAGAAATATGGAGGAAACCATTGCCGTTTATGACTTGGGTGGGGGTACATTTGATATCTCCATTTTGCGAATTGAAAATGGGATTTTTGAAGTCTTATCTACGAAAGGGGATACATTTTTGGGAGGTGATGATTTTGATTTGGCCATTGCTGAAAAGTGGAAAAACACGTATCGAAACGAACTGCAATTATTGCCTTTGGAAAAATGGTATGAACTCAAATGGATAGCAGAAGAGGCCAAGATACATTTATCTCAAAATACTGTATTTACCAGGCTTTGGAATGGACTTACCTTGTCACTTTCAAAAATCGAAGCGGAGGAGTTGTTTCAACCTCTCATATTTAAAACCATTGAATTGTCAGCAGCAGCATTGAGAGACGCTGGCATTGCCATCACAGAAATTTCCAATGTAGTCATGGTGGGAGGGTCTACCAGAATACCTGCAGTTAAGAATGCTGTGTCTCAATATTTTCAGGCCAAGGTACATGACGATGTCAATCCTGACGAAGTAGTAGCCTTAGGCGCAGCTGTTCAAGCAGACATCCTTGCTGGTAATAGAAAAGATTTGTTACTATTGGATGTAACCCCTCTTTCACTGGGTATAGAAACCCTGGGTGGTTTGATGGATGTCATAGTGCCCAGAAACACGAAAGTGCCTGCCCGAATAGGCAGAAATTATACCACCTCAAAAGATGGGCAAAAGAACCTGGCTATCACTGTTTATCAGGGAGAGAGAGATCTGGTGAAACACAATAGAAAGTTAGGGGCCTTTATTTTAAGCAACCTTCCTCCTATGCCAGCCGGACTTCCCAAGATTGAGGTAGTTTTTGCCCTTGATGCAGATGGCATTTTGACTGTAAAGGCCCGTGAATTAAGATCTGAGACTTCGATGGAGGTAGTGATTAAATCAGCCTACGGAATATCTGATGAAGAAATGGCCATGTTGCTTTTAGATTCTATTCACAATGCAAAAAATGACATGGAAGAAAAGCAACGAATTGAAGCATTAAACGAAGGAAAACTACTTATCGATTCTATCCAAAAGTTTATTTCACTCAATTCTACATTGATGACAACAGAAGAACTAAATGGACTAACTGAGAGAAAGAAAAACTTAGAATTATTGGTAGAAACTGGCAATAAAGATAGCATCATGGGGCTCATCCAGGAAATCAATGAATATGCCCAGCCTTTTACCCACAGAGCTATGGACAGCGTCTTAGGTGCTGCATTGTCAGGTAAAAAAGTAGATTGATTATCCTTTCAAAATAGATCTGCTAATCACCAGTTTTTGGATTTCGCTTGTTCCCTCACCAATGGTACACAGTTTAGAATCGCGATAGAATTTTTCCACAGGAAAATCTTTAGTATAGCCATACCCTCCGAATATTTGTACTGCTTCGTTTGAAGCATAAACACATACTTCTGAAGCGTAATATTTGGCCATGGCACCGGCTTCTGTAACTTTTTCTCCTTTATTTTTCAATTCTGCTGCTTTTCGGGTCAATAATTCTGCAGCCTGAATTCGGGTAGCCATGTCAGCCAGCTTAAATGAAATCGCTTGAAAATTGGCAATTGGCTGGCCAAATTGTTCTCTTTCCTTGGCATACTTGATAGAAGCTTCATAGGCACCTTTGGCAATACCCAAAGACAAAGCAGCAATGCTTATTCTTCCCCCATCTAAGACCTTCATGGCCTGAATAAATCCATCACCCACCTGACCGAGTACCTGGCTTTTATGAATTCTGCAATCTTCAAATATGAGTTCAGCAGTCTCGGATGCCCTCATCCCCAACTTATTTTCTTTTTTACCAGCTTTAAAGCCGGGTGTTTGTCTTTCGACAATAAATGCGGTGATACCTCTTGAATCTAAAAGGTCTCCGGTCCTGGCCAACACCACGGCTACATCTCCCGATTTACCATGCGTAATCCAGTTTTTAGTTCCATTCAATACATAATAATCGCCATCTTCGGTGGCTACGCATTTCATTCTCATGGCATCGCTGCCTGTGTTGGCTTCCGTCAATCCCCATGCACCTATGTTTTCACCAGATGCCAATTTTGGTAGATATTTTTGCTTTTGTTCCTCGTTGCCAAATGCCAGAATATGTCCTGTACAAAGGCTGTTATGTGCGGCAACGGATAATCCAATGGATCCACATACTTTACCAATCTCTGTTAGGATGCTGACATATTCCTGATAACCAAGACCAGCTCCCCCATATTGATTGGGTACCAGAACTCCAAGAAAACCTTGTTTTCCCAATTCTCTCATCAAATCTATGGGAAAATGCTGAGCCTCGTCCCATTCCATCACATGAGGAAGGATGTGCTTTTTTGCAAATTCTGAGGCCGAGTGCTCAATGATTTCAAGGTGTTCAATACTTTCAAACATAAATTAGTTTTTTACGTAAACGCAGGGCAAAGAAAAGTGTTTTAATGGGTTTCTCAAAACCTGACACCAAATCAATCATAATTTTTCTTTAAAAGGCCCTGATTGGTGCCAAATCACTGGATTTAACACAAAATTAAGGGTAAAAAGGGCTATCTTTACGTTCGGTTTATAGGGTGATAAACTAAACAATGACTGAAAAAAAAGCAAAACAAATTTGGAAAAAAGCAGGTCGATGGCTGGTTTGGCTTGTTATTTTTATTTTGCTTTTTCCCGTATTACTTACAGCTGTGCTCCATATCCCGGTCGTTCAGCAATGGGCTTCAGGAAAAGTAACCAATTATCTTTCTGAGAAGATTGAAGCCAAGGTCAGCCTTTCAAGAATTGATTTGAGCATTTTTAAAGGTGTAAGCTTATCTGATTTTGCCATTCAACAAATGGAAGGAGACACACTCCTGGCAGTTGACAAATTGGAGGTTAATCTTTCAAAAAATCTATTTTCACTTTTTAGAAAAAGATTGGAAATTAGCAGCATTTCTCTTGTTAATCCCAGAATTTCTGTAGAGGTGGATCCCAAAGATGGTAAAATTAATCTGTTGAAATTACTTGAAAAATTATCATCTTCTTCAAGTTCTAACAGTAAGGATCCGATTGTAATTAATCTAAGAGAGTTTTATGTTAAAAAACTGAATTTTTCTTTGCTGGACGAACCCCGTCAAGTCAACCTGATTGCCAGATTGGAAGAAGGAAAAATCAACTTTAAACGTTTTGATACCAAAAACCTGATATTTGATGTAGGGGATTTAAACCTGATCAAACCAGAATTTCAAAGACTAGATTTTAGCACAGAAAAATCTCCTGAAACTAAAAATGGAGAAACCAAATCTTCGAACGCTCCTCAACTTTGTGTCACCATCAAAGCGCTAAATATTCTTGATGGCATTGTCAATTTAGACAAACGACTTCAGTCTACAGGTAACGAAGCCTTTCTTTTTAATCCTGAACACATAGCTTTTCACCATATCAATCTTGACATCGACAATCTATCATTTGGAGGTATCGAAGATATTTATGCCAAAATAAACAATGTTGCATTTGAATCTCCATCAGGATTTGTTCTGCAAAAAATGGAAGTGCCTGCTTTGATCATCAACCATCAAATGTTGTCATTGGAAGAGTTTTACATCAAAACAGGTAATTCTACCCTGGGCAATAAAGTGGTTTTGAAATACAAAGGCATTGAGTCATTTGCTGATTTTGCGAATAAAGTAATTATTGATGCCGATTTTTCAGAAGGCCTTGTTTCTCTCAAAGAACTGGGGTATTTCATTCCTGCATTTGCAAAATCTGATTTTTATAAGTCATACCATAACAAGTCACTGGAATTAGATGGCAAACTTAAAGGTAGATTAGCCAACATCAAAGGATCGGGGTTAACGGTAAGATTAGAAGATAAATTATTTTTTGCAGGTGACTTTGGAGCACGTAATTTGCAGGATCCGGGAGAAATGTTGTTGAATCTCAGGGTGCAAAAACTGCTAACCAATATTTCATTTATTGGAGATGTCATACCTGGTTTCAATCCTCCTGCCAATTTTTATCAACTGGGAAAGGTTGATTTCAATGGCAATTTTGATGGCTATCTCAACGATTTTGTGGCCTTTGGTAAATTGAACACAGAAATTGGACATGCCGATCTTGATCTGAGACTCGATGTTAAGAAGGGAAATGATAAAGCTAAATATGCGGGGAATTTAGTACTTACTGATTTTAATCTTGGAAAATGGAGCAATAATGCTGATTTGGGCAAAGTCTCATTCAAAGCAAAAATTAAGGATGGGGAAAGCCTCATATTCAAAAATGCAAAAGCAGAGTTGGAGGCAGAAGTGGATAGGTTGGAATTCAAAAATTACAACTACAATAAAATAAAAATTAAAGGCAACCTGGCATCCAATGCTTTTAAGGGTAGTCTTATATCTGCTGATAAAAATATTGATTTCAATTTCAATGGAAGTTTGGCGTTTGATAAGCAGTTGCCCAACTTTAATTTCGATGCCAATGTGAAAAATCTCAACCTCCAGGCACTGAATCTTTCAAAAGACATTAGTAAAATTGCTGGCCATTTGGTTATACAAGGAGAAGGCAATACGCTCAACTCCTTGCTTGGAAAAATTACTGGCGATAGTGTTCGCATCATGAGAAACGATACCTTGTACGATCTGGGTAAGGTGACCTTCATCGCTGAACAAACCAAGGGTAAAAATAGAAGACTTGATTTCAGTTCTGAAATTGTCAACCTCAATTTACAAGGTTTTTATAATCTGAACACCGTAGTTGAAGATATTCAGTTTTTAGTAAAAAGTAATTTTCCTTACCATACAAAGTCGCTTGAATTAAAGGCAACAACCCTGCAAAATACCCAAAGTTTTACTTTCGATGTTGAGTTGTTTGAAGCTAGAAAGCTGTTTGGACTTATAGGACTTAAAAACCTGGATCTGCATCAATTTAAAGCAAAAGGATCTGTTAATTCAGATAGAAAAGAGCTTTCCTTTGTTTCTAATCTGCCACTTCTAAAAGTGAATGATCTGATCTTCCACAATGTTCAACTGATGGCTAATAACACAGGAACCACTGGTGATTTTCTTTTACACTTAGACAGTGCTGTTGTATCAGGTAAAAAGTTAAATGCCGTGGAAATTCAATCTGTCATGGCTGGCAACGATGTTCAATTTAAAATAGATGCTTCTAAAATAGTTGATTCAATTCAAAATCTTCAGCTAACAGGCACCCTAAGTCCTCATGAAAAGGGCTATACAGTTTCAATAACTGACAATGATATCAGACTTTTTCAAAAAAGATGGAAAATCAATAATGAATCGAAATTTTCATTTGGCAAGAAATTTATTGATTTGGAAAATGTAACCATCACAGATGGTGTTCGTTTATTGGAAATAGGAGATATCATGAATAAAGGTTTAGCTGTTAATGTGGTTAAACTTGATGTTGCCTCGATTAATCCCATCATTAAATACGATAAAATATTAATGGGAGGTGAACTCAACAGCACGCTAAAAGTAAGTGATATATTCAATCCTTCTCCTAGCATTACAGGTACCGTTCATATTCCTTCTTTTTTGATGAACAATGACTCCTATGGCGAATTGACTATTGACGTGGGCAAAGAAGAAGGTAAGCCTATGGAAGTATTGTTATCCCTAAGCAGGGCAACTGATGGCATGGCCCTGAAATTAAATGGTGAATACAATTTTGATACAAAAATGCTCGATGCAGAAGTAAAGGGTAAAAAAGTATCACTCAAATTTTTGGAGTACATTCTAAAAGCTGGTATTAGAGATGTAAAAGGCTATGTTGACATTGATGCAGACGTAGGTGGAAAACTCCCGGATATTAAAATTGATGGCAAGGGCAAGGCATTTGCAGGCCAGTTGGAGGTTATTTACTTAGGTGAAACGTATTATTTTGACAATCAGGATTTTGAAATTACGGAGAGTTTTATTGATTTAACTGGCGCTAAACTGACAGATTCTGAAGGGAATCCAGGTTTTATTGAAGGTAGACTTACCCACAAGTTGTTTAAAGATTTTTACCTCGATGCCAGTATTAGAGGAGACAATGTAATTGCTATTAATACTTCCAAATTTGACAATCCCATCTACTATGGCTTGGGTAGAGGACAGGTATCAGTTGATTTTAGTGGTTCAGTAAATACGCCCAGAATGGTTATCAATGCCATTACTAGACCGGGAACTGTAATAAATATTCCGATTAGAGAATCTCGTACTTCTTCAGATCAAAGTTTTATCTCTTTTATTGACAAAGAAAAGTTTTTGGCCCAAAATGAAGATAGTCTTTCCATAAGCCAGGATGTGAAGGTGGAAGGTATTTCAATAGAAATGAACCTTACCATGACCCAGGATGCAGTTGTCAATATGATTTTTGATGAATTTAAAAATGACATCATTACGGGAGTGGGCAACGGCAATCTTAGAATTTCCATGTCTAACAAAGGTGAATTTGACATGTTTGGAGTCTATACGATAGCTCGGGGTAATTACCTTTTTACCGCTTTTAATTTTGTTAACAAACCCTTCCTGGTTAGGGAGGGAGGTACCATTCGATGGACAGGTGATCCCATCAATGCTACCCTCAACATTGAAGCCGATTATGCTGTAAAGACCCCACTTACATCATTCTTGACAGAATACCTTGTTACCGACCAATTGGTAAATGCAGCAGCTGTTTCTACAGCGGTAAATCTAAAATTGATTTTGGGTAATACTTTATTTAATCCTTCTGTTAAATTTGATTTTGAATTTCCCAACCTCACAGGTGAGTTAAAGAGTTATACAGATAGTAAAATTAGATTACTCAGAAACAATGAATCTGATTACAATAGTCAGGTTTTTGGTCTCATTGTTTTTAATTCCTTTATTCCTTCCAACACAATTTCGGATGTGGTCACGAACAACAACTTTATTCAAAGCGCCGGTATTAGTACATTAAGCGAATTTGTGAGTAGTCAGCTGTCTATGTTTGTTACAGGCTTGGTCAATGAAGCCCTGGAAGACAATGGTTTGATCTCAGGTATTGATTTTGATATCGATCTTCGCAACAATTCTACTTTTCAAAGTGTAACAGGTAATAACTCCCTGCTGCCAACGGAAATTGAAGTCAAGCTGAAAAACAAGTTCAGATTTTTAGATGAAAGGTTGTCTATCAATGTAGGAGGTAACTACGTGAGGCAAAATTCAATTATTAACCTCAATAATTACATAGTCCCTGAGTTTTTCATTGAATATGCTTTGACCAAAGACCGACAGTTGAACTTAAAATTATATGGTAAATATGACTTAGATGAAATCAGCCTGACCAGCAGGAGGCAGAAGTTTGGGCTAGGATTAAGGTATAAAAATGAATTTGGGTCCATGGTTGAAACGCGGACCAAACTTTCAGACGGCTTTAAGAAACTGTTGGAAAAGCAAAAGAAATAAAACTATCTTAGTCGAGTATATCCATCCGCTCTTTAAGCACTACTTTTCCAGCATCAGTTCTTTCTACGCTAATATAATTGGTAAAGGGGTCGTGTTCAGTAAACAAAAAGGTTTTTCCATCACAAGCCCTGTCAAACAATTCTTCTTTTTCTCTTAAACTCACAAGGGGTTGGACGTCATATGCCATGATATAAGGTAAGCCTACGTGGAAACTGGATGGCAACAAATCAGCGCAGAAAATTATTTTTTTATCGGTTGCCAATTGAATGGTAGGTATCATCATTGCCCCTGTATGACCATATACAAAGTCAAGTGTAATAGTCTCTGAAAATTTTACACTTTCTCCCAATTCCACCAAATTCAGAAGATTGAAATCGAGCAGGGGCTGGATGTTTTCTTTCAAAAAAGAAGCCCTTTCTCTTTCGTTGGGTTGCAAGGCCCAGTTGAGGTGATAGTCGTTTGACCACACTTTGGCATTGGGAAAAGTAGGCACTATCTCTCCTTTGTGATCAAGTGATAATACACCGCCCGCATGGTCAAAATGAAAATGGGTCAAGATGACATCGGTAATCTCAGATGCGTCAAAACCATAATAATCCAAATCACTTTTAAAATCAATGATATTGGATGGGCTAAAGTGGCTTCTGAATTTTTCACTTTGTTTGTTACCTATCCCGGTATCAATTAAAATTTTTCTATCACCTTCCTCTACCAAAAGACAACGCATGGCCCAGGTGCACATATTATTGTCATCAGCTGGGTTGAGCTTTGACCACATGGATTTTGGAACTACGCCAAACATAGCCCCTCCATCGAGCTTAAAAAAACCTGTGTTAATTACCGTTACTCTGGCCACCTTTAAGCTAGCTTGATTAAGCCATTTTTTTCCATCTGATAGTATTCTTTAAACGTAATCATACGTTCTGAACTCTCGTCCCAAAGTTTATGTGTGGCCAGTTTCAAGCTCTCCCAGAAAGTAATTTCAGTGGTATACTGATTGATCCATGGAATGGCGTCAACACTTTTTTCCGATTGTAATTGGGAATTGCCGGATTGAGGTGGTGGATGTGGTGGATGGCAATGTTTCCTGTAAACCCATTTAAGATTCCGGGGAATTTATAGTAGCTGCTTCCTTTCACTGCGGCATAAATAAATTCCCATCTGGCTTTCCAGTGTTTATAACCCTTTTCATGCTGGTGCTGGATGTAAAAGAACCAAATGGCTACAATTGCAAATAAGAATAAGGTAATAAAATGAACAAATAATACCTTTTTCCAATCCAATAAAAGACACAAAAGAGTAACTCCTCCAATCAACAAAACATTGTTGAAGGTAAGACTCCATTTCAATTTTTTGAATTCAGGCATTTTGATCAAAGCAAGTCTGTTGTGAATCAACACATAATAAATCGGAATGATGCCAAACATTACAAGCGGCGACCTGTAGACCCTGTACCAAAACCGCTGAAACTTAGTCAATGCAGCAAATTCCTGTACAGTCAAGGTATCCAAATCTCCGATGTCTCTCACCTCCAGCATTCCATTATGGTTGTGATGAAAATGGTGCGAAGTAGCCCAGTATTTGTAGGGAATAGCACTGAATAAACTACAAATGTATCCAACTATGTTGCGCATGTGCCTCGATCTCACAAACGAATTGTGGCCGCAGTCATGTTGTATGATAAAAATGCGCACCAAAAAAATGCATTCAATATACCTAGCAAAACTACCAACGCCTTGCTGTAGTCCCACAAATTGTACATTAATATCCACAAAAGGATATAAGGCCCAAACGAATTAAACAACTGAATAGTAGCCTTTGAATAACTTGGAATTTGATATTGTTTGAGTGTTTTAAGCGCAGACTGGATTTTGTCTCTGAATTCTCTCTTTTCTAATTCCATTATTAATTGCAAAATATAGGCAAATATAAAAATATTAAATGGACATAGCTTCGATTTTAGCCATGTTTTAAAATATTATTTGGAAAAATTTGAAAAAATATGAACTATGGGTTCAGATATTTAAATTAAAATTTTTCACGGATTTAAGTGGTTTCCACCAATTTTTCTTCTCTGTAACTTCTGGGACGCGTTTATTCTTTTTGTTAGCAATCTTTTTTCATTTACCGCCTTCGGAACCTTTGTTTTTATACGTTTTTTAATGGGGGTCAATGCACTGAGCAATATTTGATGACACTTTTCTATGCAATGTTCTTTGTTTTGGAGCTGGCTCCTGAATTTTTGTGATGTACAACTTAAAATACATCCTTCAATTAAGGTAAACTCAAGTTTAGACAATAAAGTTTCTTTTTGCTCATCTGTAAGAAGAGTTGAACTGGAAATGTTAAAGCGCAAAATTACTTTTGTCTCCGTTTTATTGGTGTTTTGCCCTCCTGGACCACCACTTCTGCTCGTTATAAATTCAAATTCCCGCCTTAGGTCTGGAATAATGCTAAGCACGGACATCAGGAATATTGGACAAGGTCTGTAACAACAAGCTCCAGAATTTTTGTGAAGAAGAAACACTGGCCCTTTCATCAGGACTATGTGCACCTTTGATGGTGGGGCCGAAAGATATCATTTCCATACCTGGATAATGGCTTCCAATGATTCCGCATTCTAGGCCGGCATGGCATGCAACCACCCTGGGTTCCATACCAAAAAGCTGTGCATATTGGTTTTTCATCAATTCCAACAGTCCTGATAATGGATTTGGGCTCCAGCCTGGATAACTTCCTGAAAACTGACAGTCAAAACCGGCTAATTCAAATACCGCCTTGAGAGAATTGGCTACTTCCAATTTGGTGGATTCAACAGATGATCTGGTAAGGCACATTATTTTGGCCTGGCCGTCATTTACTTCAACCCTTGCCACATTGTTGGAAGCCTCTACCAAGTCTGGCATTCCAGGACTCATTCGATAAACTCCGTTGGCAGCACCTGCAATTGCTTTGATAATGGCCATTTCAACTAAAGGATCTGCCGCCTTTTCTGGACCTGAAACAGATTCTAAACTGATCTTAAGATTGGGTTCTGCCATTTTATACTCAGCAATGATTTCGCTTTTTAATATCTCAAAATCGGCTCTAACCCTGGCTTCTAAATCAGGATGAACGCTCATTACAGCAATACTTTCTCTTGGAATGGCATTTCTTAGGCCACCACCATTGATACTGCTCACCATTACACCATGTTCCGGACACAAAAGATATAGAAACCTGTTCATCAATTTATTGGCATTGCCCAGCCCAAGATGGATGTCCATTCCGGAATGACCGCCTTTAAGGCCATTAATGGTAAGCTTCAATCCAACATGGATGGCTGGACACATAACCTGATTGTATTTCATTGTAGCAGTTACATCCATACCTCCTGCACATCCTATGTCCAATTCATCATCATCTTCTGTGTCGAGATTAAGCAACAACTTGCCCTGAATAAAGCCGGCTTCAAGTCCCAATGCGCCTGTCATTCCGGTTTCTTCATCTATGGTAAATAATGCCTCTAACGGCGGATGTTGAATAGTATCTGTTGATAAAATGCCCATAATAGCTGCAACTCCAAGTCCATTGTCTGCGCCTAAGGTGGTGCCGCGAGCCTTTACCCAATCTCCATCCAGGTACATGTCGATTCCCTCTATTTCAAAATCAAATTGGGTATCGTTATTTTTTTGATGGACCATATCCAGGTGGGCTTGCAGTACAACCGTTTGTTTGTTTTCCATTCCGGCACTTGCCTGCTTTTTGATTAAAACATTGCCCACTTTATCTGTGGCAACCTCCAGGCCGCGTTTATTCGCAAATTCGATCATAAATGCCCTGATTCCTTCCTCCTTCTTAGAAGCTCTTGGGATGGCATTTATGGCAGCAAAATTCTCCCAAATGGCCTTGGGTTCCAGTTCATTTATTTTTTGTGTGTCCATTATTTTGGCTTTGTGACAAAATTAGGATTTCAAACCTCATTCTCCTACTTTTGCAAAAAGTAAAATCAAATGCAGGGCAAATCTACCATCCAAATCGACGTTGAACTTGATGATAAAAAGCATCCCGATAAAATTTACTGGAGCGCATCAGACAATCCGCAAGGCAAAGAACCTATTGCCTGCAAGGCTTTTCTCCTCTCTGTGTTTGATGAAGTAAGTGCTGACACTTTCAGAATCGACCTATGGACCTCTAAATTACAGGTTGCTGAAATGGACAGATTGATGTTTCAGACCTTCAAATCGATGGCAGATACCTATTTTAAAGCTACCAACAACCATGAATTGGCCAATGTAATGCACAATTTTGCCATTTATTTTGGAGAACAAACTGGCATCGTGCCTAAGGAAGAAAATGAAAATCTCAGCTAGCTGAAACTGACTCCTCGCTAAGCTCTGCTTCACTTTCTACATTGGTAAACATAGTAAGTAAGTCATCCAACTTTTGTTTTAGGTCTTTTCTATTGACAATAAAATCTAAAAAGCCCTTTTCTAGCAAAAATTCCGCTGTTTGAAAGCCTTCAGGTAAATCACGTTTAATGGTTTCTTTGATTACCCTTGGACCTGCAAATCCGATCAGTGCACCCGGTTCTGCTATATTGAGATCACCCAACATGGCAAAACTAGCTGTAACACCACCGGTGGTAGGATCTGTCATCAATGAAATGAAGGGGAGTTTATTTTTGGCTAATAGTGTTAGTTTCGCTGAGGTTTTAGCCATTTGCATTAGAGAAAAAGCAGATTCCATCATTCTGGCACCACCAGACTTGGATATAATCAACAATGGTGTTTTGTTTTCTATGCTATAGTCTATGGCCCTTGATATTTTTTCACCTACCACGGATCCCATTGAGCCCCCAATAAAAGTGAAATCCATGGCACAGATGGTCAAAGGTTTTTTGTTGACTTTGCCACTGGCTACTGAAATGGCATCACTAACCTCGGATTTTTGATAAATGGCGTCTAGCCTGTCTTGATATGACTTAAGATCTACAAATTTCAAAATGTCTTTGGATACGATTTCGTCAAATAGCCGGGTGTACTTGCCATCAAAAATGATATTGAAATATTTTTCTGATCCTATTCTTACATGGTGATCGCACTTTGGACAACAATACAAGTTTTCATCTAATTCTTTATGTGTAGATAGTTCATTGCACTTTTCACACTTGTGCCATAAACCATCAGGAGCCTCTTTCTTAGATTTTGTTGCAGTTTGTATTCCGTCCTTTAATCGCTTAAACCAGCTCATAAATCAAATTTCAGGCAAAATTACCAAAAAAAAGGAGCTTTGCAAGGTGCTTTGACTAATCTTTGTAAATATTTGTTAAAAATGTTTTACTGCAAAATAAATGATGACATCTACGTGCTTTTAAAATACATTTGACTGCAAATAATTTAAATCACTACCTATTGGCTAGCATGCCATCTAACTTCGTTTTTTACCAAACAAATTGAATTCCTGCCCAGAAATTGAAAGGCGGAGCAGGTTCGTAATACCTGCCGTTGCTTGCGTTTATGCGTATGTTGGAGCTATAAACTGCATTGTAGATATTATTTAGACCCAGATTAAAAACGATGTCTTGATATTCTGCATCAATGGTATAGCTTGCCTGAAAATTGGCTTCTACATAGGAAGAAGTTGATTCTTCTGATCCATTGCGCAGATAAACTTTTCCAACAAACTGATGATCCAACCTCAATTTTAGGTGGTTGACAGGTTCAGCTAAAAGTTGCACCTGGTGAAAGTAATTTGGTATTCCGGGCAATGGGTTTTTTTCATTGTCCCAAAACATGAGATTCTTGGTGAAATTCCATAACAAATGACATCTATCCAATATCGGCCATTTGACAGATATTTCATATCCTCTTCTTTGAGATGCGCCCGAGTTCTCATAATAAAATCTGCCGGGGGAAACTTGAATTTCATTGGGTATTATTTCATTGCTGCCAGAGATGTGAAATAAGTGTATGTCTATGTATTTATGATTTGTGGTGCCATAATGAAGGTGTACTTCATATAACCGTGTATTGGAACTGCTTAATGCTGTATTGAAACCTGAGATTCCTTTGGGTGCAACCGAGAGTTCAGTCAGGGTAGGGGACTCAAATCCGGTAGAGCCGATAATGTTGGCACTCATTTGTTTGCTCAACTGGTAAGTAAACTTAAGAGCCGGGTTGAAGGATTGGATATTTCTGGCTCCTGACTGGTCGCCATCCATATGAAAATGATCCTCCATTTCCGTTTGAATGAATGACATTCTCATATTCAATTCTCCTCTCCACTTGGATGACAATCGAACCGAATTAAGACTATACAAGGAAAAGTCTCTGTACATTTCATTTTGGGCTAGCCTGAGATTTCCTTTTTCTCCTTCCAGATTGTCGTAATTACTCCTGAAATCTTGCTGAAATTGCCAATCCGCACCCAAAATCCAGGTTATTTTTTTGGATTGTGGTAAGTTGCCTGTTTCAAAATAAATGCCATGGTTTTTTCTTTTGATTTCGCCAAGGCCGGAAGTTGTAAAGGCTAGAAAATTGGAGAATTGTCTGTTGAGATAGTATGCTTTTATTTGATGGTACATAGTAGCCCCCGTTTTTTTATAAATCAAGGCTATTCTTTCCTGGTGTAAATTTTCATCCGCCTTGTAGAGTAAATTGTTGCTCCTGGCTTGTTGGGGATTGTTTTTTACCTCAGAAGAACCCAATGCTCCTGGGTCTTGTGATCTGGGGTTGAATACACCATTGATCAGGATTTTTAGCTCGTGATTGCCTTTTTTAAACCTTCCTCTTATATTGCCTATGTGATTTCTGAATTCAGACCAATCTCTATAGCCATTGGCTGCCTGAAAGGCATACCCTATCTGCCATTTCCAACTCCCCGTTTTTGGAACCAGTTGAAAGCCGGCTTGTCTGAACCCATAACTGCCGCCTGCAAGTCGAATTTTTAATCCTTGTTTCAAGCTGTCAAAGGGCGTTAGATTTATTTTTACCATTGCACCAGACACGTTTCCATACAAAGCAGCATCAGGTCCCCTTAATATTTCTGTATTATAAATCAATTGGTAATCAAGATTGTCCAATTGACTTTGACCATCCGGTGTGGTTTCAGGCATGTCATCTACCCATATTTTAATGCCCCTGATACCAAAAGAAGACCTTGCTCCAAAGCCCCGAATGGTTATCCTGCTGTCTTGTGCATAGTTGTTGTTGCTCAAAGTGAAAACGCCGGGTCCTGTCTGGATATAATCATTGATGCTCGTGCCCTGTGTAAGCAAGGCGGCAAGAGGTGGTGTTGAATAGGTGTAAACTGCATTGCTCGGCTGAGGGAGTCGACTGGCCGTAACCACAAAACTATCCAAAACAATGGTCGTGTCCTGCTGAGCGCTGGCTTTGAGATGTAGGAAAAGAAAAAAGGCACCGATGTACAGTGCCTTCTTTATTATTTTAGAGTTGATATCATTCATGCTTGCGTAAAATTACCTGCTTCCGCTTTCGAATTTAGCTTCCAAGGTAATTTTTTAATAGCTTGCTCTTGCTGGTAGACCGAAGTTTATTGATCGCTTTGTCCTTTATCTGACGTACTCGTTCTCTGGTCAATCCAAATTTGTCTCCTATGTCTTCCAAAGACATGGGATGTTCGATTCCGATACCAAAATAAAGTTTGATAACATCGTACTGTCGGTCTGTCAATGTAGAGAGGGATCTCTCGATTTCTGTTCTGAGCGATTCTACATATTCAAGTCCTGCATCCGTATCTGGTGAACTATTGTTTTCCAACACATCCAAAAGAGAGTTGTCTTCTCCTTCAGCAAATGGTGCATCCATGGATACGTGACGAGCTGCTACACCCAGAGTGGTTTCTACTTCTTCTGAAGGTATGTCAAGTAGTTCAGCCAATTCCTCGGCAGTAGGTTCTCTTTCAAATTCTTGCTCCAGTTCAGAAAAAGCACGGTTGATTTTATTGAGCGAACCTACCTTGTTAAGGGGCAGACGGACGATCCTTGACTGTTCTGCCAATGCCTGAAGAATGGATTGACGAATCCACCAAACAGCATAAGAAATGAACTTAAACCCCCTGGTTTCATCAAATCGTTGAGCCGCTTTAATCAAACCCAGGTTTCCTTCATTTATCAAATCAGATAATGACAAACCTTGATTTTGGTATTGTTTGGCAACGGAAACAACAAACCTCAAATTTGCCTTTGTTAGTCGTTCCAGTGCTTCCTGATCACCTTCTTTTATCTTTTTGGCCAAATCCACCTCTTCTTCAGGGGTTAATAGGTCTACTTTACCTATTTCCTGTAGATATTTTTCAAGAGATTGACTCTCTCTGTTGGTAATGGATTTGGTGATTTTTAATTGCCTCATTCTAAAAATCTGTTCTGAACTGTGTTAAAAGGCCGCAAAAGTAAGGAATTTTTGGGATTTAATAGAACCAAAATGTGCATTTACCCCAACTCATCCATCTGTGACCTGCGAGGAAAACAATAATTTTTTCATAAAAAAAGTTCAAAATAGGCATGAATATTAAAAAAAATTTTTATTTAGCCGTTATATATCCTATCATTGCGCTTTCGGCCCTTAATTTTTGATTTAGAAAGATGAAAAGAGTAAAATTAGATTTAGAATTTATCTTTAAGGCTTCCCCAACCTTATTGTATACATTTATTACCACCCCCGCTTGCCTGGTCCGCTGGTTTTGTGACGGCGTTGAGATCAACGAAGATTTGTTTTCATTCAGCTGGAATGGCAGTTTTGAAGACGCCGAAATGGTTGATGACATTGAAGATGAACGCGTAAGATTTAAATGGCTCGATGCTGATGATGAGTCCGAATATTTCGAATTCAGGATGTATAAGTCCGATGTTACCCTTGAAACAATCCTGGAAGTCACTGATTTTTGCGATCAGGGTGATGAAAAATCAAGCAAAGATTTGTGGACACAACAAATAACCGCTCTTAGACAAGAGTGTGGTGGCTAATTGTTACCTTTGCTGCCCATTACTATGTAATTGTTTGTTTCCATGCCCTCTCCTGCAGATAAAATCAAAGAATTCCTCGCTCCAGAGTTAAAACAATACGAAAGCCATTTTAAGGAGGCGATGAAGAGCAAAATTCCGTTGCTCGATAAAATAACCCACTATATCATAAAGAGCAAAGGCAAACAGATGCGACCCATGTTTGTCTTTTTAAGTGCCCGAATTTTTGGAGCTACCAATCCCGATACCTTCACCGCGGCTTCTATGGTTGAATTACTCCATACTGCCACGCTGGTGCATGACGATGTGGTAGACGAATCTTACCAAAGAAGAGGATTTTTTTCGATCAACGCCCTTTGGAAAAACAAGGTGGCAGTTTTGGTAGGAGATTATTTGTTTTCTCAGGGCATGCACATAGCCCTTGATACAGGACAATACAAAATGTTGCACATCGTATCAAAAGCAGTGAAAGCAATGGCTGAAGGCGAGTTGTTGCAATTGGAAAAGGCGAGAAGGTTGGATATCAAAGAAGATATCTATTTTGACATCATAAGAAAAAAAACCGCTTCTCTCATTGCTGCCTCCTGTAGCCTGGGTGCCTCATCTACAGTCGAAGACCCTGAACGCATCGAATTTATGAGGCAGGTAGGGGAGAATATTGGTATGTGTTTTCAGATTAAGGACGATCTATTTGATTACGGTGATGAAAATGTGGGGAAACCACTGGGCATCGACATCAAAGAAAAAAAGATGACCTTACCCCTCATCTATGCCCTCAACAATGCTTCTTTTTGGGACCGCCGACGCATTATTTATATTATCAAAAATCAAAGTAAAGACGAGAACAAGGTAAGAGAAGTCATCGATTTTGTAAAGGCTTCAGAAGGCATTCCTTTTACCATCCAGAAAATGAATGAATACAAGGATAAAGCCCTTGCCATGATTCAGACTCTTCCTCAAAATGAAGCCAATATCCACCTGCAGGAATTGGTGGAATATGTGATTTCCAGGCAAAAATAATCTAACCACCTATGCTCATGGCTCAAGGTAACCCAGGTCACCCATTGGCCGTTTTTATAGACTGTAGCTTTGCATAAAATAACATAATTATGCTACAAGAAGAAATCCAAATGATGCCGCGAATCGGGGATCAGGCTCCAGATTTTGAAGCCGTAACCACAACAGGCAGAATAAAATTTAGCGAATTTGCCAAGGGAAAATGGACCCTTTTGTTTTCCCACCCAGCAGATTTTACTCCTGTATGTACAACAGAAATGAGTGGTTTTGCCCAAAAAAGAGACGTGTTTGATAAATTAAACACCCTACTATTGGGACTAAGCATTGACAGCATCCACTCACACCTGGCCTGGGTCAATAATGTAAGGGAAAAACTAGGGGTTTACCTGAATTTTCCAATCATAGCAGATATCGACATGAAGGTGAGTAAACTTTATGGTATGCTGCAACCCAATGAAAGTGAAACTGCTGCTGTCAGAGCCGTGTTTTTTATAGACCCTTCGATGAAAATCAGATTAATCATGTACTATCCCATGAATGTTGGCAGAAACATGGATGAAATCATCAGGGCTCTAGAAGCACTCCAATTTGCAGAAGAACACAAAGTAGCCTTACCACTTAATTGGAAAAAAGGCGAAAAAGTGATCATTCCACCTCCAAAAACATTGGTAGCAATGGAGGAAAGAATCGCAGATACCAGCTGTGAAAAAATCGACTTTTATTTGGCGAAAAAAATGATTGAAGCTTAATTCTTATGAAGAAAAAGCCCTACTTATAAGCTGGGGCTTTTTTTTATTTTAAAATTAGGGTTTCATTAACATCATTTTTCTGACTTTTGGCATCTCTAATGTGAATTTTAACTGAAATTTAGACCCTAAAAGTCCTTCATATGAAAATGATGTGTGTTATGCTTGCTACTATTGTTTTAAGTACTGTCCAAGCCCAATCTTTTGATTACAACGCTGCCTGGAAAGAAGTTGATACTGCTCTTGAATCGGGTTTAAGCCAAACTGCTTTGGACAAAACCAAAGAAATTTTTGATAAGGCAGAAAAAGAAAACAATGCACCGCAATATACCCGTGCCCTTGTGTTTATGGCCTACCTTGAATTGGTTTTTGGAGAAGATGTAGCCCTACGAGTCCAGGAACACTTTGAACTTGCTCTAACAAAATCAACCTCCCCCTACACAGAAATTATTCATGCCTATTATGCCATCTTCCTAAATCGGTATCTCCAGGAAAACAGATATGAAATTTCAGCAAGAACAGCTTCAGATGATGTAAGGCTTAAATCCATCTCCCTCAATGCTCTCTCAGCTATGATTGACGATCATCTCAATCAATCTACATCAAATCTCAACCTGGCCAATTATCCAATTTCTGGCTTTAATGTCATCGTGTCGGGGGCCGATCAAGCTGAATCAGAATATAGATTCCCTACCATCTTACACATTTTATATAAGCTATCGATCGATATTTTCGGGCCCCGGTTCTTAGAAACGGCTGATGAGAGATCTATGTCCATCATTGCATCAAGTTACAGAGAATTTGCCATCAATAATTCTACCTTTTCTGGCCATGATAACGAACATAAACTAATAGATTTGTTCTTTCAACTGCAGAAAATCAACGAAGAAAAAGCTTACACGGAATCTGCAGCCTATTTTGACCTGGAACGTTTGAAGTTTGCCAGGCAATTAATGATTACCAAAGAACAGAAAACTGGATTGGAGAATGCCTTAACATCAGGGTGTACTACTTTTAGGAAACAACCTTATGTCAGTATGTTCTATGCTGAACTTGCTGCCATGAGCCTCGAAACAAGTGACAGTAATAGATTCATCAAAGCTAAGAACTATTGCAATCAGGGCATTGCTTTGTACCCTGAGAGCATAGGTGGTAAGATTTGTAAAAATTATCTCGCAGAGATCAATCAACCTTCACTTTCTGTCATGGTTGAAAGTACAGCTGCTGAAAAACAATCAATTCCCTACCAGATTACTTCGAGAAACCTGGATAAAATTTATTTAAAGGTGATCAGCTTACCTTCTTATTATAAGGTGAATCATGAAGAATTGGAAGGTGCTGGCTGGAAGGATCAATTGAAAAATGAAAAAAGTATTTACAGTACAAAGGTCAGTTTAACCCAAAATGGAGAGCACCTTGAAATTTTTAGTGAAGGAAAACTTCCTTCATTAAAGAAGGGAAAATTCTTGTTATTGGCATCTGATTCGCCTGAATTTAATAGAGCTTTCACTGCTTCAGTGTTTCAAGTCACCAACCTAGCTTATTTACACCCCAATGGAAATGCAACCGATTTTATTTTGGTAGTGAACCGAAAAACGGGTAAACCGGAAAAAGGGGTAAAAGCAGAATTTTACAATCTGGAATACAATTATCCCAATGGCAACCTCCGCCAGCCTGTGGGCACCGGCATCTCAGATAAAGAAGGTAAAATCAACAAACCTGCGGGAATTCATAATTTGGGTGTAGTGTTGAAAAAAAGTAAAGACCTATTTGATGCTGACCTAACCCATTATAGTTATGGACAACCAAATGAAACGCCAGATTATTTCAGATCTGAGATATATACAGACAGACCCATTTACAGACCGGGCCAAACCCTCCATTTTAAAGTTCTTCATTTAAGTGTTACGCAAAACAATGTACCTTCGATCGTACCCGACAAAGAGCTTGAAATAAAACTCAATGATGCCAATGGCCAATTGGTAAGGTCGGTAAAGTTAAAAACAAATGAATGGGGATCCGCATCTGGGTCAATAGAAATACCGGCAGGCAGACTGAATGGATATTATCAACTGATTTGTGGGGATTATAGCAAAGCGGTAAGAGTTGAAGAATACAAAAGACCTCGATTTGAAGTATTGTTAGATTCTATTCAAGGACAGCCAGCACTGGATCAAAAAATTGAAATCAAGGGGGTGAGTAAATTTTATTCCGGTTTATCACTTCAGAATGCTACAGTGAAATACCAAATTAAGAGAAGAGAGCTGATCCCCTATTGTTACCGTTGGTTTCCCCAATATTTTAATACCCAGGAAACCATCATAACTCAGGGAAGCACTACTACTTCAACCGAAGGCAGGTTTGTTTTTGATTTTACTGCAGAATCTTCACGAGGTCACAATTATCATCCGATCTACCAATTCCAAATTATTATTGATGTGTTGTCACCCGATGGGGAGACACAGAGTTTGACCCAGGATTTGATGCTTCAAAAAGAGCCTTTTATCATCCAACTGGAAATGGATACCAAGGTGGATAAGTCTGCAAAAATGTACGCTAATGTTACAGTGACTAATCAGGCGGGTCTGAAATTGGATCAGGAAGTAGTGGTAAATGCATTTTCTTTAAAAGGGCCTCATCACATTGAAAACATACCTTACTGGACAAATAACCTTACTTTTCTACCTACCCCTAAACAAGCCCCACTTCCAGAAACTTTTAGGAATTGGACCATTGACTCAAAAGTGGCCACAAGGGCATTTTCTTCTTTAACTCAATTCGACTTTTCATTTTTACCTGCTGGGGTCTATCTAATGGAATTTGAAGTCAAAGGAAACACGCCTGTAAAAGAGGTGGTGGTTATTACTGACTACAAAGCCAAAAAATGGCCACTTTTAAAACATGTCCAACATGCTGTCAATCAAAAAAGCTTTGAAGCCGGTGAAACATTGGAAGTAAATTTAGGTGCCGTCGAAGGAGATCAAATGATATTTGTAACCTTATTGAGAGGAAATAAAAAAATTAAGCAACAGTGGCTTACGGTAAAGAAGCTTTCAACTTTTACGTATAAAATAATTAATGAAGATAAAGGGGGACTTCAGCTAAGTTACATATACATTAAAAATAACCGCTTTTATACAGAAGAAATTAGTATTGATGTACCCTGGTCTGAGAAAGAACTGGATGTTAAGTGGGTTTCTATCCGAAACAAAACCGAACCGGGAGCAAAAGAGTCGATAAAATTGCAAATTTCGGGATCAAAGGCAAAAGAATGGGCAGCAGAAGTAATGGCCTCTCTTTATGATGCATCATTAGATGCCTTGCAAAAAGACAATTGGCAAAATCAGTTTTTCCAAAATAATTACGGCTATTTGTTCTGGGATATACCTGGTTTTGGTCTTCAATACAATCATGATATAAACCCTGAATGGAACACACTCAACTTGGAAGAGATTCCTGATGGGGGTCAATTTCCACATTTGTACGAAGGCTACAATAATGCATTCAATGTTATTTTTCTAAGAAATTATGGGCAATATGCATTTAGTACTGCGGCTTTGGCAGATGCTGCTCCTGCTCCAGATAGTCGCGAAGGTGGTAAAATGAAATCTGCCCTCGAAGAAAATGCTACTGCCAATGGAGAGGAATCAAAACAGGTTAAGCCCACGCCTAGAACCAATCTGAATGAACTTGTCTTTTTTTATCCCCACCTTAATACAGATGAGAAGGGAAATTTGACATTTGATTTTACGATGAACGAAGCGCTGACTTCATGGCACCTGAAGATTTTTGCCCATACCAAGGCTCTGGCAACAGCAGTCAGTGATCAACAATTGGTGACATCAAAAGATTGGATGATCCTTCCCAATATGCCAAGACTGGTTCGCTTAGGAGATAAAATAGTAATCACGGCAACTATAGCCAATCAAAGTGGAACCGCAGGAGAGGCTACTGTTAATCTTGAACTCAAAGACTTACTCTCAGGTGAAAGTTGCCAAAACTGGGTGAAACAAAATCTTTCACCCGTATACCTCGAAAATGGCGGCAGCGCCACTGTTTCATGGCCTTTGGATATTCCGGAAGCAGAAGCTTCTGTGTTAGAGTACACTATTTCTGTGATTTCAGGCAAGAGGGGTGACGCTGAAAAAGGCATCCTTCCCTTATTGTCGAATGAGGTGGTCATCACTGAAAGTCAGCCCATCATCATTAGACCAGGTGAAAAGAAAAAGTTAGATGTACCGCAATTGCAAACAGCCTTTTTACAAAATACTAAGCCCTTACAGTATGGCATCGAAATGACAAGTCATCCCGCTTGGTTTGCGCTACAAGCTATGCCGTTTGTAGTCAGCAATGGTTATGACAATGCCATTGACAATGCAGATAAGTTATATATTACTGCGCTGGCCATGGCTATTAGAAACCTTTATCCACAGTTGGATGAGGTGCTGGATAAATGGTCGGCTCAAACAACAGAGGGCTCAAGCGCCCTTGAAACTAATGCCTCATGGAAAAATATCCAGTTGGAACAAAGTCCTTGGGTAGGAATTGCCAATAAGGAAAAAGAACAGACAAAACAACTCCTTCAAATTTTGAATCCCGACCTGCAATACAATGAATTAATAAAATGGAAAGACAAATTGATGGAGCAAAGAATGGCAGACGGCTCTTTTGGCTGGTTTAAAGGTGGAGCTTTTAATCATTATACTACTTGCAGAGTCTCAATTAGTCTGGGTAAGGCCAATGCTTTTAATGTAGTCCCTTTAAAGAATGAATGGATGACCCCCACTATCTCTTTTCTGGATAATTACCTTTTCAACGAATACAATCGGTTGTTGAAAGAAACAGGTAATGATGCTTCGAAGTTAAAAAATTACATACCCTCAGAAGACATCATTTGCCATTTATATGCCAGATCATTTTATAAAAATCTGCCTATGGAGGCTACTTTTAAACCGGTTTATCAATTTTATTCAGATCAAGCTTTAAAAGCAAGCCAACAATATAGTTTGATGGGTCAGGTGATGCTGGCTAGCTATGATTTGAGATACAAAGGGCAGGCATGGAAAACTACCGCTGCTGCTTTAATAGAAAAGGCTAAAACCCAAACAACCACCGGCATGTACTGGAATGCCGGCACTGGATTGAGATGGCAGGAAATGCCGGTTGAAAGTCATGCTATGATCATGGATTTTTTATATGAATCAGGAGCAGACAATGGAAAGTTGGAGGAAATGAAAATATGGCTTTTGTCTCACAAGAAGACCCACCACTGGGCATCCACCAGAGCTACCGCTGACGCTATTTCTGCGCTTCTTTTACAAAAGGGGCCAAGACAGGTCAATTTTACGGATGCTGATGGAGTTAGCGTAAGTGCCGGAGGAATGCGCTTACCTCTGAGTGGAAAGATCTCAGCGGGTTCCAGCTATTTTATGCAGGAGTGGTCAGGGAAAGAAATAAAGCCTGAACTGGGTAAATTAGACCTGGCCAACAATGGTAGCAGTGTTGCCTTTGGGGCAGTGTATTACCAGTATCTGAGCCCGGTAAAAGAGGTAAAACAATCCCAAAACAGTGCTTTGACCATCAGCAAGGTGCTCTTCAGAGAAGATAGGGTAGGAAGTACCATCAAACTCACTCCATTATCAGCAGATGTAATTTTGACCCCGGGAGATGTTTTGGTTTCCAGACTGGTCGTGCATTCAGATAGGGACTTAGAGTTTGTTCACATGAGTGACTTAAGGGGAGCTGGTCTTGAACCTTTCCGAGCCCTTAGCAGTTACAATTGGAAAGGTAGTTTGGGCTATTACGAAAATGTGACCGATGGGGCTACACATTATTTTGTAGACCGCCTGCCTAAAGGAGATCATGTTTTTGAATCAAGGCAAAGGGTGGTTCACAGAGGGGCTTACAGTGGTGCCCTGGCAAGCATAGAATGTTTGTATGCTCCAGAATTCAGAGGCAACTCAGAAGGCTCAGTTATTATCGTAAAATGACATAAGGGTCATGTTGAGCTTGAGGGCCAGACCTACATATAAAAACTAATGTGTATATTTGCGCGTACAATAATAGATGACACAGTTTAAACACGACATTGTCACCCCTTATCAAAGCGAAGAAGGGAAGAAGCATCAGGTAACTTCAATGTTCGACAGCATTGCCAGATCCTATGACTTTCTCAATCATTTTTTATCTCTTGGAAGTGACATCCTTTGGAGGAAGATAGCATTGAATAAAATTGCCTCTTACCACCACAAACAAATCCTGGACGTGGCAACAGGTACAGGTGATCTGGCTTTGGAAGCATGTAAGAAGTTTTCACCGGAACATATATTTGCGCTTGACATTGCTGTTAAAATGCTGGAGATAGGTAAATCCAAAGCAAAAAAGGCAGGGAAAGATAAGATCATTGAATTTGTGGCCGGAGATAGCGAAGATCTTCAATTCGAAGACCATCGTTTCGATACCGTTATGTCATCATTTGGTGTCAGAAATTTTGAAAACCTGGATAAAGGCCTTTCAGAAATGTACAGGGTATTAAAACCAGGAGGCGTCATCATGGTCCTTGAATTTTCCAGACCCCGGGTTTTCCCGATCAAACAATTGTATTCCTTTTACTTTAAGTACATCCTGCCCATGATTGGCAAATGGATCTCCAAAGACAATAAGGCTTACCACTATTTGTATGAATCATCCAGTGCTTTTCCCTGTTTTGAAGAATTTTTGGCGGTGTTAAACAAAATAGGTTTCAAAAATTCACGTTATTATGCATTAAGCTTTGGAATATGTTCTGTATACGTAGCAGAGAAATAAGTTTGGTTTTAGTTGGAGTACTGTTCATGTGCGCAGCAGCTTTTGGTCAAATACGATCAAAAGACAACTACAACTATCAAGATTTTCAAGGCAAATCCTACTACTTTGGGATGGCCTTTGGAACAAACATTTCAGGGTATCGCATCAACCAATCCAGCTATTTTATTGGCAATGACAGCATAAGAATTGCCGAAGGAAAGCGAAAAGGTGGCTTCAACATCCATATGATTGCCAACCTAAAAATGGGTGAATATTTTGACTTTAGATTTTTGCCTGGTTTTGCATTTTCCTATCGTTCATTTATTTTTAACGAACTACAGGAAAGACAGGTAGAATCTGTGTTTTTTGAACTGCCTTTTAGTCTGAGGTACAAGTCTATGCCATATAAGGATAAAAGGGTCTTTGTTACAGGTGGTTTGAAATACAATTACGACATAGCCAGTAGCTCCAAGTCAAGACAAGCTGCTACACTTATTAAAATTTCTCCTCACGACTTTCAATGGGAGGTTGGATTTGGAATGCAATTTTTCTATCCGTTCTTTATTTTTTCTCCGGAAATCAAATACAGCAGGGGCTTAGGGAACATTTTGATTTACAACAAAGATCTAAATGAATCCAAGGTATTGGAAAATGTCACTTCCCAAATTTTTACACTGACTTTCAATTTTGAAGGATAGGTTGTTTTATAAGCCAAGCACGTCTTTCATGGCAAATACACCTTTTTTGCCAATAATCCATTCTGCTGCCATTACAGCACCGGTTGCAAAACCTTCTCTGTTATGCGCTTCATGGGTGATCGATATTTCATCAATGGTACTGGAATAATGAATGGTATGGGTGCCAGGCGCCGGATCCTTTCGGATGGCCTGTATGCTCAATAATTCATCATTGTCTGAGGGACCCAAAACCCAAGTTTTTAGGTCTTCCCGATTGTTAAGGATAGATTCTGCCAGGGTAATAGCTGTTCCACTCGGAGCGTCTAATTTGGCAGTATGATGGGTTTCAGTGATTGACACCTTGTAGTCCGGCCATTTGGACATAAGTTTGGCAAGGTAGGAGTTAAGAAGAAAAAATAGATTCACGCCGGGACTAAAATTGGATGCATGAACCAAGGCCCCATTGGTCTTTTTAATGATATCATATACATTAGCCTCATCAGACTGCCATGCTGTTGTGCCACACACTACAGGCAATCCATTTTCATTGCAAAATGTGATGTGCTTTGCCGCTAATTCTGGTCGGCTAAATTCTATAACCACATCTACTAAGTCCGGACGTAAATGGGAAAGGTCTTCTGTATTGTTTGAACCAATTTTTAATACTATTTCATGTCCTCTTTGAAGGGCCACATTTTCTATGGCCTTGCCCATCTTTCCATAACCCAGCAGTGCGATTCTCATTATTATAGGTGGAGCCTTTCTTTTCTGGCCAATAAAATAGCTTCTGTTTCTCTGCGATCAGGATCAGGAACACAACAATCTACCGGACAGACAGCAGCACATTGAGGTTCTTCATGAAAACCGACACATTCGGTACATTTATCAGGAACAATGTAGTAAAAATCATCACTGACCGGTTTTTGTAAATCGTCTACATTGACTTCTCTGCCGTCTTCCAAAACGTAGCTCCCATGAATGGTACTTCCATCCTTAATAGCCCATTCTACACCCCCTTCATAGATGGCGTTATTCGGACACTCGGGTTCACAAGCCCCGCAATTAATACATTCATCTGTGATTATGATGGCCATGTCGTAAAAATGATATTATGCAAAATAACAAAATTTTATTCTAAATTGTTTACTCAAATGGCTCTTAAACAGTATAATTAACTAATAATTTAGAAAAAACTTATGAATTTTATTTGGTTACGCTTTTCTTGATAGCGATTGCGCCAATGATAGGATAATATAAAGAAGGATGATAACAGGAGCCGCCAACTTGTTGTCGACCAATAATAAGATAATAAATACAACGAGCAACACCAGTTGGAGTTTGTTTTGCCTCATATCCTTATTCAGCCCTTTTAATGAGAACATACGAACTGTACTAACCATCATAAAGGCAAAGAAAAAGGCAATAGCCCAATAGGCATAAACATTGCTAAAAATGGTTTTTATAATTTGGCTGTCGTATTCTATCCCCAAAAACAGCCCTATTAAAAACATTGCCGTAGCTGGGGTGGGAAGTCCTGTAAAATAAGGTGATGGAGGAAGTAAATTAAACTTTGCCAGCCTCACTGCGCTTGCTATAACAATCGCCAGCGGTGGTATCATAGCAGGCCAGCCCTGAACAGGGCTCAATAAAAAGTAGAGGTAAGCAGGAGCTACTCCAAAACTGGTGAGATCGGCTAAAGAATCCAATTCCCTGCCCAATTCACTCTGTGCTTGCAATTTACGGGCGGCAAAACCATCCAAAACATCAAAAACAAGGGAGAAAAGAAGGAAAATGGAGCTTTTATAATAATCTGCCGTAACAATGGCCATAAAGCCACAGCCCAGGTTCATCAGGGTAATGATGCTGGGAATATAACTCCTCTTCCTTATTCGCTTTTTTGGCTCCATTAAAATACGCTTACAATTTTATGAATAAAAAGTGAAAAAAGAGCAGGTTTCATTGCAATTGTAAAAAGAAACCCGGCTACAGCTCCATAAAAGTGCGCTTCATGGTCAATATTGTCAGCATTCTTTTTGCCTGCCCAACTAGAATAAAATAAATACAAAATGCCAAACAGCACAGCAGGTATTGGTAAAATGAAGAATAAGCCCAACATGGCAGTGGGTTCAAATACAATAAATGAAAAAACTATGGCTGAAGTAGCACCAGAAGCTCCAACTGCCCGATAATGGGCATTATCTCTGTGCTTTAGGTAAGTTGGTACATTGGATAATACCAGGGTGAAAAAATAAAAGGTTACATACATTATCATTCCCGCAGTCATACCATGTACTTCTGTGAAATAATATTCAACCATTTTCCCAAATTCATACAATACATACATATTGATAAACAAATGGAAAACATCTGCATGGATCAAGCCTCCTGTAAGCCAACGAAACTTCTCTCCACGCTTGTATTCAGCATAAGGATAATGACACAGCTGGTCAAATAAATTCCTATTGTTGAATGCCAGCCAGGACACAAGGCAGGTAAGCGCAACTATAGCGATGGTTACATTCATGGTTGATGTATTGATGGGGAAATTTTGATAAATAGTAGCTTTGCGATCACCTCACGATGTTAAAGTCTACATCCGGTGCATTGGGTATGCTCATGAGAATTTCGATGGCCTTTCGTACATCAAAGTCTTCATAAATTACGCGGTAAAGAAGGTTGGTAATTGGTAGTGGAATTTGGTGATACTTAGCTAAAAAGTAGATTATTTTTAGCGTTCTTACCCCTTCAACTACTTCTGAACTGCTGTTGATTATGTCATCTCTTTTTTCACCTCTGGCAAACCTGTAGCCAAAAGCAAAATTTCTACTTTTTTCACTGGTGGAAGTAGCTATCAGGTCACCCAGGCCGGCTGCGCCAAAAAAAGCCTGCCCTGACAGACCCAGCGATGTGCCATATTCAATCATTTCAGACAGTCCTCTGGTAATTAAAAGCGCTTCCATGTTTTTACCCAGACCAAGTCCGCTAACAATACCAGAAGCCAAGGCTATGATGTTTTTATAAGACCCTGAAATTTCTGCCCCCTTGAGGTCATAACTTCCAAAAATGGTGAATCTTTTACTGGTAAGCAAGTCCTTGCCCGTTTTGATCACTTCATCAAATTCAGAAGCAATCACAGACGCAGCGGGCAGGTTTGAAAGAATTTCTTTGGCCAGATTGGGCCCTGCCATACATCCAATCCTCAGCACAGATGATTCCTGTGATATAACCTCAGACATTGTGCAAACCTGTTTGATGTCAAAATGACCCGCCTCCAGATCTTCATCATTGATCAAGCTGGTATCCAGTCCTTTGGTTCCATGGATAACAATGTGATAAGGTCTCAAATAGCCAGACATGGCTTGCATAGTGGCACGCATCGCTCCTGAAGGCACAACTAAAAAGATGACATCACAACTGGAACATATAAATTTCAGGTCCATCGTAGCCGTCACCCGCTCAGAAAGTGCATAGCCAAGGTGTTCATGCTTATTGTTGATGTGTTGCACCAGAGTTTCCTTCCTGGAAAACAATAGAACGTCAACATTTTCAGAAAGTAGTTTGGCAACGGTTATACCAAAACTACCAGCCCCTATGACACCAGCTGGTTTCAAAACTTATTTTTTATTTTTAGCTTTCTCTTCTGCCAGTCGCTGCTGTTGTTTCATGGCCTCTTCCAAACGAGATTGAAATCCACCCTTTTTCTTAGGCTTGTTTTTCTGAAGATCCAATTCTTTACGGATTTTCTCATCATCAAAAATAAACTTGCGCGTGATAATGGTTTGCAAAATATTGATCAGGTTACTGAAAAACATATAACATGTCAAACCGCTTGCATAACTGTTGAAAAAGCCGAGGAACATTAATGGCATAAAATACTGCACGTATTTCATGGCTGGATTGGCTGACATATCAACATCCTTGGTGCTATAGTATGTATACACAAGGGTTGAAACCGCCCACAAAATGGTAAACAAACTCAGGTGGGATCCCATAAATGGAATTTCAAATGAAAGTCTGATAAAGGCATCAAATGAAGATAAATCCGGAGCCCACAAAAATGATTCTTGTCTGAAGGTGATAGAAGCAGGAAAGTAGCGATATAAGGCTATCCAAATCGGCATTTGCAACAACATAGGCAAACAGCCGGCCAGGGGACTTACACCAAATTCCTGATATACTTTCATAGACTCCATCTGTTGTTTCTGGAGATCTTCTTTGTGTTTGTCTTTGATTTTATTCAGCTCTGGCTTCAAAGCCGCCATTTTTGCCTGACTGTGCAACATTTTATACAACAGTGGGTAAAGCATCATCTTGATCAGGAAAATCAGGAAAATAATAGCAAGTCCTTTGCTTGAAATAAAGCCTGTCAAAAAATCAAAGAAGGGTCTGATCACCCACCTGTTGAGAGAACCAAAAATACTGGATCCATAAGGAATGATTTCTTCAAGCCCAATATTGAACGACTTCAAGGTTTGAAACTCATTTGGGCCTATGTACCATTGCATTTGGTGACTGCCATTGGTCAAAGGTACCTCAAAATCTGAAGTCAGTTTTTTAAGGTCCTCACTCTTGGTAAAATCAATCACCTCTGTAGCTAAAGCAGCATCCTTAAAACCTCCTGATTTACTGATCAATGAACTGTTGAAAAACTGATTGGTGTGCGACAGCCACTGAACACTTTTGCCACTCAGGTTTTCGCTGTCATTTGAGGTGCAACTGCAATAATCTGCGTTGTCCTCAGCATTGTCTTTAAAATAAACAGTACTTGTCTGTTGCTCATACCTATGCCCTAACTCTATTTTATCTATATAGTTAATCCAATGCACACTGACATCGCGGTCATTAAAGCCTGTACCTGAAATGTTATAGTCAAGAACATAGCTATTGGGCTGCAATGTATAAGTTTGAGTAACCTGGTGTCTATTGTCCAGCTGTAAATTAAACTTAATGGTGTTACCCGATATGGTAGGAGCATAAATACTATTCTGGGTAGATAGTTTTTTTCCATCTTTAATTACCCTGATATCATACACATTTTTTTCATCGTTGAGCAACCTCACTTTCGACTTGGAAGGAACTCCTTTAATATCCTGAACTTTGTCGTATTTTTTTAATTCAACAGAAACCAATCGACCCCCCAATGAGCTCAATGTAGCTTTCATTACTTCGTTCTCAAGAACGATCTGTGTATCTCTTGAAACAGATGCTGTTTCTTGAGTTGTAGTGTCCTTGCCGGTAGTCGCTGTTTGCGATGGGGCTGCTTTTAAAGCCTGTTTGGGCTTGGATGCCATTTCTATGGAATCCCTCGTCCGCTGACTCTTTTCAAGTTCTTCTTTTGAAGGAGAACTTACTATGTTGAAAATGAGTAGGGTAGCGAAAATTAGTATGAATCCGATGATGTGATTTCTTTCCATTATATCAACCTATGCTTGTTGAGGCTGCAAAAGTACACTTTTTACTGGTTTTTCATGGTCTTTTAGACTAAAACCACGTAATTCCCCATGAATACCCGTCAATTTCACCTTGGCAAAATGATGTGGTTTGTATACTTTTTTAATTGTTTTAATCAACCAAATCTTAATTTCTGTGTTAATTTGCGATCATGGGGCAGGAAACCATCAAAAAGTTTGAAAAAGACCATCAATCGGTCTCAGAAAAAAGTACTAAGGGCAATAAATCCTACCTCAAGACGCTGGGAGTTGCCGGCTTTTTGTTTTTTTTAATTAAGGG